>NZ_CP015378.1:1410221-2820443 GCF_001629705.1 Fictibacillus phosphorivorans
TCAAGAACACCGTCAATCTTGGCAAAAGGATCAGTCGCTTTCTCGTTCCAAAGCGCTGTAAATGTTTCTCTGTATGTTTTCCAAGTCTTTTCGATGGTTTCCAAAAGATAAGTTTGTAAAGTCTCACGATGAAACGGCTCTTTCGCATGTGCATTCTGAGAAAGATGATTAAGAGCAAGGTTCGCTATGAAATGCGCGATATCAAATCCCGCGGGACCATAGAACGCAAACTCAGGATCAATCACTTTAGTAGAATCACCCTTCACAAAAATACTTCCAGAATGTAGATCTCCATGAAGGAGGACTTCAGCTTTTGTTAAGAATGATAGTCTTAGTTGAGCTACTTCTTTTAGAAGCTCAGTGTCGTTCCAAATGACATCTACTTCACTTTGAAGTTCAGCAGGGAAGTCGTTCGTTTCGATGTTGAAAAAAGGATCTGTGAACACTAAGTCTTCAGTGATCTTACACAGTTCAGGGTTTGAAAAACGTTTCACTTGTTCTTTCTTTTCAAACGGATGCAGATAAAAATCGCTAGAATAAAAAGCCGTCTTAGCCGCAAACGTTCCAATGTCACTAGCAAGTTTTGGGTAAATCTGTCCTTCAATTAGCCCTTTTCGAAGGATGACATGATCAGATAAATCTTCCATAACCGTTACGGCAAGTGTTGAATCTGAATACAAAACTTTAGGAACTAAGTGAGGAACAGATTCGGCTTCTTTTATTAAGGCTTCGCTTTCAATTCGTGCACGGTCTAGTGTGAGCGGCCAACTTTCTCCAACCACTTTTGCATAGGGAAGTGCTTGTTTGACGATCACCGCTTTTTTAGAGAGTGCACTTTCTATATGAAAAACAAGGTTTAAGTTGCCATCTCCAATCTCTCTAACATGCAATTGGTTTTGTTCGGATGCATCAAAAAAATCTAAAGGTTTTACCACATCAAGGACTGTCAGTTCATTTAACGGTTCATATGTAGGTTTTACTTGTACGCTCATTTTTGTTCCCCCCGGAAAGTTTTTTACAAATAAAAAGAGCCTCTTTTCGTATAAGAAAAGAGGCTCGGAATGATGATTTCCCGCGCCTCTTATCTTAGCAAAACAAAATTGTTTCGCCGGAATTAGCACCGTGCCATACGCTGAACTTAATCAGCGGCTCCCCATATAATGCGGGCGCCCCATCTTACAATGGTATTACGGTCGGTTGCTGGGTTTCATCGGGCCATATCCCTCCACCTGCTCTTGATAAGAGACCAAAATTATTTGATTTTTTAATGCGCAATAATATTCACGCAATTCATAATCGTTATACTACAACGTTATGTTAAGATCTGTCAACACTAAATTTTTTAAAATGGATTAATACAGATCTCTTCGACGGTCGTTAAATACAGGAACTTTTACGCGTACTTCGTCTACTAATTCAGGTAAGATCTCTGCTGTGATAATCTCCTCATCGTGTACAGATCCTTCAGCAATAATATCTCCCCAAGGGTCAATGATCAACGATTGACCGGCGAAGGTATTTTTAGGATCGCTTCCGACACGGTTACACGCAACCACATAGCATTGATTCTCTATAGCACGTGCAATAAGTAGAGCTCGCCAATGAGATTGTCTTTGAATCGGCCATTCAGCCGGAACAAATAAAACCTTAGCGCCTTTTAAGAAAGGAGCACGAATCCATTCAGGAAATCGAATGTCATAACAGATAGCAAGAGTGGATAGGGTGCTATCAATCATAAACAGCGCATTGTTTTTTCCTGGAGAGATATACTTTTCTTCTTCCATGAGTGTAATAAGATGGGCTTTTGAGTACGTGGCGATCTCTTCTCCGTTTCGGTTGTAGGTGAGAGAGGTGTTAAATACTTCATTCTCATCACGGTAAGCGATAGAACCTCCAACAATATTGATATCAAGTTCTTTTGATAAGGAGCTTAACCAGTGCTTAGCTCTTTCGCCATTTTTATCGCTAATCTCATCTAAGCGTGTTAGGTCATATCCTGTATCCCATAGTTCAGGGAGAACGATCGTATCAGGTTGATGCTGAACAACTGCTTCACGAATTTTATTTTCAATGTGTTCATAGTTTTTTTTATGATCCCCATAATGTATGTCAACTTGAATACATGCAATTTTCATGATTGTACCCTCCAGATTGTAAAAAAGTCTTTACAGAATTTCCTTAAGCGTATAACATAACTGATTAGAATTTCAAGAACATTCAAATTAGACTGGAAGTGATCGTCGTGAAACGTTTTGAACAGGCAGAAGTGATGGGGAAATTGCCAGAGCAATTTTTCGCCAAGCTTGTAAAAAAAGTATCTCACTATGTGGAGCAAGGCTATGACGTTATTAATCTCGGACAAGGAAATCCCGATCAACCAACGCCACAGCATATCGTTGAAGCATTAAAGGAAGGTGCAGACAGACCTGACTTTCATAAATACTCCCCGTTTCGAGGACACGGATTCTTAAAGCAGGCTGCTGCCGATTTTTATCAAAGAGAGTATGGAGTGACTTTAGATCCTGTTAAAGAAGTTGCTATTCTCTTTGGGGGGAAAGTGGGATTAGTAGAGTTGTCACAGTGCTACTTAAACGCTGGAGATGTTGCGCTCGTTCCAGATCCAGGATACCCGGATTATTGGTCAGGTGTAGCAATGGCTGGAGCTACGATGGAGACGATGCCCTTGAGAAAAGAAAATGAATTTCTCCCGAAGTATGATGATTTACATGAAACGGTCTTGAACAAAGCAAAGCTTATGTTCTTAAACTATCCGAACAATCCTACAGCAGGTGTTGCAACGGAATCCTTTTTTAAAGAGACAGTAGAACTCGCTAACAAACATGATATTCTCGTCTGCCATGATTTTGCTTATGGAGCAATTGGATTTGATGGACAAAAGCCGATCAGCTTTCTACAGACGGAAGGAGCAAAAGACGTAGGGATAGAGATCTATACCCTTTCCAAGACGTATAACATGGCAGGCTGGCGAGTTGGTTTTGCCGTAGGAAATGAATCTGTCATCGAATCCATTAATCTACTACAAGATCATTTTTATGTAAGCTTGTTTGGAGCGGTTCAGCACGCAGCAGCTGAGGCCTTGAACGGCTCTCAACAATGTGTGGATGAACTGGTAGATACATATGAACGCCGCCGAAATGCATTCATCGGACGGTTGAATGAAAACGGATGGAACGTGGAGTCGCCAAAAGGTTCTTTCTTCTGCTGGCTACCTGTACCTGAAGGATATACATCTGAAACATTCGCGGACTACTTGCTTGAAGAAGCACACGTCGTCGTCGCACCAGGCATTGGATTTGGAAGTGAAGGCGATCGATATGTACGTGCGGGCTTACTAACGTCAGAAGAACGTTTGATAGAGGCTGCTGATCGGATTGCTAAGCTGTTTTAAATTTATCTTTTAAAATTTTTCTGGTTAATAGTGTGTAACATCATTGACAGTTGATTGGAGTGCAAGATGCGAGACTCCTGGGGGACGAGTGTGTCAGGTGAGACCCTTAAGGGCGCAAAGTGGCAAGGGGCTCACCGCACGCCCCCCGGAAAGAGAGCATCTGGAACGGAAATCAAATCACTTTCAATGCATCGAAGAAAGAAGATAGGGTTGACAGATCCTTCATACCCTGTCATAATCACAATTAAAATTATATTCTAACAATTTGCACTCTTATTAAGAGCAGGTGGAGGGACTAGCCCGATGAAACCCGGCAACCATTCAGTTAATTTTGCTTAACTGAAAACGGTGCTAATTCTTGCAGTCGAACGTTTGGCTGAGAGATAAGAGGAAGCGGAACTGTCAATATGTAGACACCCCTTCCTCGTGAAGGGGTTTTTTGCGTTTTTGAAAGGAGAATTACGAACATGAGTAAAATTACAGCGACGTACTTGGTACATGATAAAAAAGAAAATCTACACAAAAAAGCGGAAGGCATTGCCTTAGGACTTACTGTAGGTTCATGGACAGATCTTCCTCAACTTGAGCAAGAACAGCTAAAAAAACATAAAGGTATCGTGGAAGAAGTTATTGAACTTCCTGAAGATCCACGTACAGATCAATTTTTAGGAAGTAAAAGAACTCGAGGCTTACTTAAGATTTCCTATCCATCAGCAAATTTTTCAAATGACATTCCAGCTATTCTAACGACGGTTTTCGGTAAACTTTCGTTAGATGGTGAGATCAAACTCGTAGATTTAGAGTTTGATAAGAATCTAGAACAGCAATTTCCTGGTCCAAAGTTTGGGATAACTGGAATCCGAGATATCTTAGGCGTACATAACCGTCCACTTGTTATGAGTATTTTTAAAGGGGTGCTCGGAAAAGATCTATCATTCTTCAAACAGCAATTATATGAGCAGGCTTTAGGTGGGGTAGATCTTGTGAAAGATGATGAAATTCTATTTGAGAACCCACTTACGCCTTTTGAAGAAAGAGTAAGAATCTCTAAAGAAGTATTAAAGTCCGTTCATGAGCGTACAGGTGAAAAGACAATTTATGCAGTAAACCTGACAGGCAGAACGAGTGAACTTCGAGATAAAGCGAGACGCGCAGCAGAATTAGGAGCCAACGCACTATTGTTTAACGTTTTATCCTACGGTCCAGATGTATTGCAAGAATTGGCAGAAGATAAAGAGATTCCTCTACCAATCATGGCACATCCTGCACTATCCGGAGCTATAGGGTCATCATCACTCTACGGAATTGGTTATTCCGTTTTGTTGGGTAAACTGCTTCGTTATGCAGGAGCAGATCTTGTGTTGTTCCCATCACCCTATGGAAGCGTGGCGCTTGATCGTAACGAAACCCTAAGTATTGCGGATGCCTTAACAACAGATAGCATTTCATTAAACAAGTCGTTTCCCGTCCCATCAGCAGGTATCCATCCAGGTTTAACTCCGGTTTTATACAATGACTTCGGATTGGACAGTGTTATAAACGCAGGTGGAGGGATACATGGTCATCCTGATGGAGCAGCAGGTGGAGCACGTTCCTTCCGTCAAGCGATAGATGCCGTTGTTAAAGGGGAAGACTTTGAAAGTTTTGCTGAAAAACATGCAGAACTACAAAAAGCATTAGAGCTTTGGGGCGGTGTTCCAGTAAAATGACAACTCAACAACATTCGGTAATCTTTTGTGATTTTGACGGAACTGTAACTGAGAAAGATAATATCGTTGCGATCATGGAAGAATTTTCACCCGAGGGCTGGCAGCCGATCGTGAATGAAATCTTGAATGAAACCATCTCGATTCGAGAAGGAGTCGGTAAATTGTTTTCGAGAATCTCTTCGGACAAAAAGGAAGAGATCATTGAATTCGTTGTAACACGTTCTAAGATTAGAGACGGTTTTCAGGAATTTATCTCATTTACTCAAAGTGAGAGGATTCCACTTTACATCGTTAGCGGTGGTATTGATTTTTTTGTTCATCCTGTACTAGAGAACAAACTAGAAAAAGACTATGTTTTTTGTAACGCAAGTGATTTTACAAACGACATGATAAAAATCACTTGGCCGAATGTATGTGATGATCAATGTGACAATGATTGTGGATGTTGTAAACCGTCTGTTATAAGGCGGCTGGAAGAGAAGTTTCCCCGAGCTGAAAAGATTGTGATCGGGGATTCGATTACTGATCTTCAAGCTTCTAAGATGGCTGATGTTGTTTTCGCAAGAGATTATCTGATTGAAAAATGTGAAGAAAACCAAATACCATACACACCATTTGAAACCTTTCATGACATCATTCATGTCTTAGAGAAAAGAGGTGTAAAAAGTTGAGTAAACAACAGCGCTGGAATGAGCTTGCAGATGTTAAGGATGAACTGGCATCAAGAGACTGGTTTCCTGGAACCAGTGGTAACGTATCCATTAAAGTAAGCGATTCACCTCTCGCTTTTTACGTTTCTGCAAGCGGAAAAGATAAAACAAAACGTACCTCAGAAGACTTTCTTTTAGTGGATCAGTTCGGTGAACCGGTAGAAGAAACGCATTTGAAAGCTTCGGCAGAAACAGGTATTCATTGTGAAGTGTATCGGTTAACGGAAGCAGGCTGTTGTTTACACGTTCACACCGTGGATAATAACTTAATCTCTGAATTGTATGGTGATGCAGGAGAGATTACATTCCAAGGCCAAGAACTGATTAAAGCATTTGGGATATGGGAGGAAGAAGGCCGGATCACGGTTCCGATCGTTGAAAATTATGCTGATCTTTCGAAGCTGTCTGAAGCAGTGGGTACAGTAATCAAACAGGATACAAAAGCTGTCTTGATCCGCAATCATGGTATTACCGTATGGGGAAGAAATGCTTTTGAAGCGAAGAAACATTTAGAAGCTTTTGAGTTTCTTTTCTCTTACCACATCAAGTTACAAACTTTAAACGTTTTAAATAAAAATCAATCATTTGGAGGCGTTAAAAATGGCACAACTACGATTTCATGATAACAACGAAAGAATTGAAAAACAGAGTGAGGTAGAAGCGTATCTGAACTCTCAAGAAGTTATATACGAGAAATGGGACATTGAAAAACTTCCAGCGCATCTTCGCGAAAATTTCTCGTTAAGTGATGAGGACAAAGCAGAAGTGATTCAAACCTTCCGCAGTGAGATCGATGATATTTCTGAGCGCAGAGGATATGTGACAGAAGATGTTATCTCACTTTCTGATGCGACACCAAACTTAGATGAGCTATTGAAAAACTTCTTATCAGAACATCATCACACGGATGATGAAGTACGCTTTATCGTTTCTGGACATGGAATCTTTGCGATCGAAGGACCTAATGGAAGATTCTTCGATGTTGAACTTGAACCAGGAGACCTTATCTCTGTTCCAGAAAATTTCCGTCACTATTTCACGCTGCAAGAAGATCGTAAAGTAGTAGCGGTTCGCATCTTTAAATCAAAAGAAGGCTGGGTTCCAATCTACGATAAACAGCCACAAGAAGCTCAATAATATACAGAACACACCATTTCATTCGAACGAAATGGTGTGTTTTCTTTTGAAATAACAAGTTGGCGCTCGTCCGGTGGCTGACAAGCACGCTGGACGAGCACTATAAAGAAAATACGAGCAAAGAAAAAAGCATCAGACTTCAGTAGTCGATGCTTTTTTCCATTCCCTCATTATTCTTATAACTCTTTTGATTTTCTAAGATTGATTAAGCGATACGTGTGCAGGGCAATAACTTTTAACACCGCATATACTGGAACGGCTAGAATCAATCCAAGCAGACCGCCAAGGCTTCCTGCAACGAGCAAGATAGAGATGATGGTAAGCGGATGGATATCTAGTTTTTTACCCATAACCTGAGGAGAGATTACATTTCCTTCGATCTGCTGAGCGATAACCATAACGACTAGAACTTTGATCACCATCGCCGGTGAATCTACAATCGCTACGATCAATGCGGGAACGACTCCGATAATCGGTCCGAGGAACGGAATCACGTTTGTGAACATGGCGATTATAGCTAGAATCAGCGAGTAGTCGATTCCGATTACGAGATAACCGATATACAGCATTGTACCCACACAGACACTGACCAAGATCTGCCCTTGGATATAAGAACTAAGTGCGATGTCCATGTCTTTTAGAATTTTTGTTCCATTATTACGCTGTCTTTCAGGAAGTGTTTGAAGCACCATCTGTGGAGCTTTCTCACCTTCTTTAAGCATGTAATACAGTATAAAAGGTACGGTAACAAAAATCATAATAATGTTTGTAATGATTCCAATAAAGTTTGCGATGTTCGTACCAATTGTCTGAACACTAGTAGACAGATAAGCGGTTACTTTATCAGAGATTTCTTTTACATCAAACTGTTCACTTTCTTGGAAACGGCTTACCCATTCATTCTGCTGTAAATCATTCAGCTTAGATCGAATAGCATCGATTAAAGCAGGGGTATTCTCAATTAGATTACTAACCTGTCTTTGTAGAATCGGACCAATAGAATAGAACAGCAATACGAATAATCCGATCGCAAGCAGGTAGATGAGAAGGATGGATAATACCTTAGGAACTTTTCGTTTATGCAAAAACTGAACGACTGGCCGGAAAAGATAATAAAGAACACCGCCAAGCAAAAACGGAAAAAATAACGTTTGAACAAGAACGACGATCGGCCTGAAAATAAAATCAATCTTTGTTCCTACCAAAATAATTAGAAAAATGAGGAGAAATCCGTAACCGATACGAAAAAACTTCGACTGTGGCATTTAATGATCACCTTTATCTTCTGAAATATGTATTCATTATATACAACTTATAAGAACATACACAAATTTTTAAAAAACACCGGTACAAGGATAAAAGCATATGCTGAGTAATGGGCATACGTACTAGAAATGGAGTTTGTATAGAAAGGATGAAACCAATGTGCGGAATAACCGGTTGGGCAGATTGGAATCGTAACCTCACACATGAAAAAAATATATTAATCAAGATGGCCACACCTTTGTCAAAAAGAGGACCAGATGCACTCAATGTATGGAGTACCACACATGCAGGGTTTGGTCATGCTAGGTTAGCAGTAGTAGATATTGAAGGCGGCGTCCAGCCGATGACAAGAACAAAGAACCAGTGGAATTATACGCTTTGCTACAATGGAGAGCTATACAACACAGAAGACCTACGAAAAGAACTTCTTCAAAGAGGCTATACGTTTGAGGGACATTCCGATACAGAAGTTTTGCTTACTTCCTATATCGAATGGGGAGAAAGCTGTATTGATAGGTTTAATGGTATATTTGCATTTGGAATCTGGGACGAAGAGAAGCAAAGTTTATTTGTGGCTCGAGATCGACTGGGAGTTAAGCCGTTCTTTTATACGGAAAAAGGCGGAATGTTGTTATTTGGATCCGAAATAAAATCCATACTCGCTCATCCTGAAGTGAAGGCTGAAGTCGATCGTGAAGGATTACAAGAGGTGTTCGGACTAGGACCATCACGTACACCTGGTAATGGTGTTTATAAAGGAATAAACGAACTTCGCCCAGCACATGCTGCGACGTATTCTAAAAACGGTCTGAAAATTTGGCGGTATTGGAACGTGGAAAGTAAACCACATCAAGATTCTTTAGAAGACACGATTGAAAAAGTGAAGGATCTTGTGACGGATGCAGTAACACGACAGCTGGTTGCAGATGTACCCGTGTGTACATTTCTTTCTGGAGGCCTCGATTCAAGTGCCATCACCTCAATCGCAGCTAAATATTTTAAAGAAGAAAACAAGGGTGAACTTCATACGTTCAGCATCGATTATGTTGATAATGAGAAGTACTTTAAAGCGAGTGATTATCAACCCAATTCAGATGCGTATTGGATCAATCAGATGGTTGAGGCTACAGGATCTGTTCATCATAGCTGCGTGATTGATAATGAGCTGTTGATCAATCATTTGCGTGAAGCTGTCACAGTAAGGGATCTGCCAGGTATGGCTGATGTTGATTCTTCACTATTATGGTTCTGTCGTCAGATCAAACCACAGTCAACCGTTGCATTATCCGGAGAATGTGCAGACGAAATCTTTGGAGGGTATCCATGGTTTCATAAAGAAGAGCTCTTGAATCGTCCGATGTTTCCGTGGATGCGTTCAACGGAAGCGCGTCAGAACCTCTTGCAAGATTCGTGGGCTAGCAAACTGAATCTAGCATCGTATGTGCAGCAACGATATGAAGAAACAGTGAACGAAACACCAACTTTAGAGGGAGAATCTAAAATAGAAGCGAGAAGAAGAGAGATCTTCTATTTAAATATGATTTGGTTCATGACGACTCTATTGGATCGCAAAGACCGTATGAGCATGGGAGCATCACTAGAAGTAAGGGTACCCTTTGCAGATCATAGAATTGTAGAATACGCATGGAACATTCCATGGGACATGAAAATGTTGGATGGGAGAGAGAAGGGAATACTTAGAAAAGCACTTACCGGTGTACTGCCGAATGATGTACTATATCGAAAAAAGAGTCCTTATCCGAAAACGTTCCATCCAGACTATACGAACGGTGTAAAAGATTGGTTAACGAGCATCGTCGCAAAAAAGAATTCACCTTTGTTTGAAGTGTTAAACCGAGCACGCGTTCAGGACATCATTCAAACGAATGGAGAGACGTTTAAAGAACCTTGGTTCGGTCAGCTTATGACAGGCCCACAATTAATGGCTCATCTTGCACAGATCGACAGTTGGTTAACTGATTATAATGTAAATATCATAGATTAAACACACAAAACCGGAAAACATATTGTTCTCCGGTTTTTGTATTTATGCAGTTGCTTCTTGTGGCACAATGAATTGTTTTTGCCACTTTCTCTTGCGCCATCTCGCCAACATAAATAGTCCGCGAAGCCATTCATCTGCAGTGAAAGCTAGCCAAATTCCTATTAAGCCTAAGTCAAATGTTATTCCTAATAAGTAAGCAAGAGGAACACTTACACCCCACATAGAGATAACACCCATTATGACCGGAAACTTCACATCACCTGCAGCTCTCAAACTTGATATGATAACAAGATTAAAAGATCGGCCAGGTTCTAGCAGCAAAGTTAAGTATAAGAGGATAGTACCTTCTTTAATAATCTCAGGATTGTCTGTAAAAATAGACAGCAGTGGCTTTGCGAATAGAGAAGCTACCCCTGCCATAAGAAAACTTATGATCATGGCATATGTCTGGCTTTTGAGACACATCTTATAAGCAGCGTCATATGATTTTGCACCTATCAAGTGACCGATTAATATTTGTGTACCTTGACCGATCGCTACAGCGAAAAGGAAGATAAACATCATAATATTAAACGTATACACTTTAGTCGTTAGTGCAGTTGTACCAAGTAGCGTAATAAAGAATGTGATCAGCATCTGAGATCCACTATATGAAAGGTGTTCTCCGGCTGATGGCAACCCGATTTTTAATACACTCTTAATATGAAGAGGGAATAGTTTGAACGAGCTCGCAAAAGGCAGTGGTATAGAAGAACGCTTGAATAATAGATATAGAATGACAACTAAGCCTAAGAACCGACTAACAGAGGTTGAAATCGCAACACCTTCAACACCCAGTACTGGAAAACCGAAAGCTGCAAAGATAAATAAGTAGTTTCCAAATACGTTTATGATGTTCATTCCAATCGTCACGTACATAGCATCTTTCGTAAAACCGTAGCTTCTAATCGCAGCCCCAATCGTCATGATGACCGATTGTATAAAAGAAAATCCCCCTACTATCATAAGATAGCTAGATGCTTCCGCCATTAACTCAGATGGAGTATTCATCCATTTTAAAAACACATCTCCAAAGAGCAATAACGCCGCACTTAAGAGCAAGCCAAAAAGCAAGTTTGCTAAGATCGCAACGACAGCTACTTCAGCAGCCGTTCGTTCATGTTTAGCTCCTATTGCCTGTGCAATAACAACACTTGCTCCTGTAGCAACAAACCCAAACATAACAATTACGATTGAAAGCAGTTGATTCGTAAGACCCACAGCGGCTACAGAGTGATCAGAATATTGACTGAGCATGAGAGTATCAGCGTTCCCCATCAACATATGAAGCATTATTTCGATAAATATTGGCCACGTTATGGCAAAAAGGGAAAGCTTAGCAGCTTTGTTGCCTTTCATGTAAATCCCTCTCCATCGTGTTTATATTGTATGGTTTTAACATTTACCTATTGTAACAGGTATGCGTACTTACTGAAATAAAATCCCCCCACTTTTTACAGTGAGGGGAAAACATTAATTTCTTCTATAGATACTGAAACCATATGCAGGAAGAGAGTCTGAGATGGATGACCCTAAAATAAGAGAGTAGCCTTCAGGAATATCAATCGAAAGGTCCGCACTGTTTTCACTCGCATTCAAAAGAATCCAAATACTTTCTTCTTCTGTTGAACGTTCGTATACCAATGTTTGCTCAGTAGCATTAATAAACTTTATTTCTCCATCATTCGCTAGGACCTTATGATTTTGACGAAGTGTAAGCAAGGATTGGATGTGATTAAACAGATCTAGATCTTGTTCCGTTTCATCCCATTCCATACATTTTCTGCAACCAGGATCGTTACCACCCGTCATGCCGATCTCGTCGCCATAATAGATACACGGAGTTCCTTTAAAGGTTAGCATTAATAAGAACAATAACTTCATCTTATCCTTATTCTCATCACAAAACGTTAGAACACGTTTTGTATCATGTGACCCTAAAAGATTGAACGCAGCTTCGTTAACATTTTCAGGATACATATGAAGAACAGCAGTGATCTTTTCAGCAAATACTTTTGCATCAATGGTTTCTTTTGCTACAAAATCAAGAGCCGCGTTTGTGAATGGATAGTTCATAACAGCATCGAACTGATCTCCTTGGAGCCAATTCATCGAATCATGCCAGATCTCACCTAAGATATAGGCATCTGGTTTGATAGACTTAACAGCTGTTCTGAATTCTCTCCAAAATGAATGATCCACTTCATTGGCAACATCTAATCTCCAACCGTCGATATCAAACTCTTCCACCCAATAGCGTGCAACCTTGAGCAAGTAATCTCGAACTTCAGGATTTTCAGTGTTCAGTTTCGGCATAGCTTTTTCGAAAGCAAAAGCATCATAATTAGGGCGTGGTTCAGTCTGGATCGGAAATTCTCTTAAATGGAACCAATTCTTATAAGAAGAGTTCTCTTGATTCTGAAGTACGTCTTGAAACGGTTCAAAATAGTATCCGCTATGATTAAATACAGCATCGAGCATGACTTTAATTCCGTTCTCATGACAAACTTTCACCAGTTGCTTAAACGTTTCTTTATCACCGAACTGTGGGTCGATCTCTAAATAATCGATCGTATCGTATTTGTGATTAGATTTTGCTTTGAAGATAGGTGTGAAGTAGATTCCAGTTACACCAAGTTTAACGAGGTGATCGATGTGGTCGATCACACCTTGAAAATCTCCACCAAAGAAATTATTAAATTTTGGTTCTTCACTTGCCCACGGAAGAGAACCTTCAGGATCGTTACTCGTATCTCCATTTGCAAAACGTTCAGGGAATATTTGATACCAAACCGTATCTTTCACCCAAGAAGGAGCACGGAATACATCAATGCCGTTTAAGAATGGAAAACAAAAATAATATGCCGTGTCATCAAAAGGAGCATCATTGTAGAAGCCTTTCTCTGTAAACACCAGCTTTTCATCACCGTTCTTAAGTTCGAATCCATATCGTAACCGGCGAAACGGCGGTTTTATCGCAATAAAATAGTAATCAAAATATTCATCTGTTCCTGATAGAGTCATAAGCGACCGAGACGTCTGCCAGCCATCCTTCGTCCAGTCATAAGGATCACCGTGAATTAACGTTACAGAATCGACATCACCCTTTTTTGTCCGAAGACGGATGTGAAGGGTAGTCTCGTCATAAGCATACGCATAATTGTTACCTGCTCTGTGATAGATTGCTTCTCTTAACATATTTTGATCTCCTCTCAGTTTTGGCAATAAAAATAGGGCACAACCTATAAAAACTAGGTTGTACCCCTAAGGAACGTACATTGCCTTCAACTTGTAATGGTGATAGTATAAACCGCTTTCATACATAAAATCAAGGGAAATGAAAGCGAATCCAAAAATAATTAAAAAAGTATTGTAAAAATTCAAAGCATAGGTATAATGAAATTGAGCAGGTAATGCAATCGTTTTCATAAACAGCAAAAACTTTATAAGAAGACAGAAAAACTTTTTTTTGCTAATTTGTGCAAACGTTTGTATGCTTTGATCTTTTAACAATAATAGGGGGTACGATTGATGAAAAAGTTATTAGCTTTGCCTTTAACTTTTGCTCTAGCTGCAAGTGCGTTAGCTGCTTGCGGACCGCAAGAGGATAGTTCTTCTACTGGCGGTAAGAAAGAATCGGCTGCAGACAAGCCTGAAAAATTAGTAATGTGGGAAGACCAAGAAAAAGGTGCTGGAACTAAAGATGCAATCAAAAAGTTCGAAGAGAAATACGGCATCAAAGTTGACCTAAAAGAAATTCCAATGCTAGATCAACAAGAGAAACTTCGTCTTGATGGACCTGCTAAAAAAGGACCGGATGTTATCACAACTCCGCATGACCGTATCGGGCCATTAGCGATCGAAGGTCTTATCGCTCCAATTAAAGTATCAGACGATGTAACAAAGCTTTACACTGAATCTTCAATTAACGCATTAACATATGATGGAAAGCTTTACGGCCTTCCGAAATCAACTGAAACACCTGTATTCATCTACAACAAAAAATTAATGCCTGAAGCACCTGAATCTTTTGATGATGTACTTGCATTCTCTAAAGGTGACAAAGGTGGAGCACAGTATGGCTTCTTAGCTAACTGGACTGACTTCTACTTTGCAAATGGTGTGCTTTCTGGATATGGAAGCTATGTATTCAAAGACGACAACGGAACGTTAGATGCAAAAGACCTTGGTCTTTCTAACAAAGGTGCTGTTGAAGGATTAGATTATATCACTAGCTGGTACAAAGACGGCTTATTCCCTAAAGGAATCATCGGTGAAAAAGCTGGCCCTACAATCGATGGTCTTTTCCAAGAAGGAAAAGTTGCTTCAGTAATGAACGGACCATGGTCTTTCCAAGGTTATAAAGATGCTGGAATCGATATCGGTGTTTCACCAATGCCTAAACTTCCAAACGGTGAAGATGTAAAAACGTTTATCGGTGTTAAAGGTTACAACGTAAGCCAATTCTCTCCTAACCAAGAGTGGGCTGCAAAACTTGTTGAGTTCATCACAAACGAAGAAAACGCTAAGACTCGTTTTGAGAAAACAGCAGAGATCCCTCCAATCGTATCTTTAATGGAGGACCCAATCATCGCAGACAACGAAGCTGCTAAAGCTGTAGCAGTTCAATCAGAACGTGGAGTTCCAATGCCTAACATTCCAGAAATGGCAGAAGTTTGGGCTCCGGCAGCAAACGCACTTCAATTATCTGCTACAGGTAAGTCTGAGCCAAAAGCTGCTCTAGAAAGCGCAGTTAAGACGATCGGACAAAACATTGAAGCGAACCACGGTAAAAAATAATAAGCAGTAACTGGAAAGCGGTACCCAGACGTCGCGGGTGCTGCTTTCTCTAACTATTGTGTGTGTTGGAAAGATTTCACTTTTAAATGGGTCCTAAAATCTTTCGAACAATACACAAAAGTGGGGAAAAGAAAGGGGAAACCTGTAATGACACACCGTAAGACTGCAGCTTTGCTGTCCATCATTCCAGGAATGGGGCAATTTTATAACAAGCAATTTGTTAAAGGTTTCGCATTCTTGTTTTTAGCAATTTGTTATTTTATAGCATTTCTTGATTTTCTAAATATTGGACTTTGGGGAATTGTAACACTTGGAACAGAGGTGCCCAGAGATCACTCCATCTTCTTACTGGTTAACGGCGTAATCTCTATACTTGTGGTTGGCATTGGATTAGGTTTTTACTACTTTAATATCTATGATGCTTTCCAAAACGGAAAGAAACGGGATAATGGCGTTAAACTTAACACACTAAAAGAGCAATATCACAATGTAGTAGATAAAGGGTTTCCTTATTTAATGGTTGGACCTGGATTCTTATTGTTGATCTTCGTTGTTATTTTTCCAATCATCTTTATGTTGTTGTTAGCATTTACGAACTACAACTTATACAACTCACCACCAGCAAAGCTTGTTGATTGGGTTGGTTTCAAAAACTTTATTGAGATTTTCTCACTAGACATTTGGCGTGAAACGTTTATCTCAGTATTTGCATGGACGATCATCTGGACATTTACAGCGACTACACTTCAAGTTTCTGTAGGTATTTTCTTAGCGGTTGTTTTGAACCAGAAAGAAATTAAGTTTAAAGGGATCATTCGAACACTGTTGATCTTACCTTGGGCTGTGCCCGCATTCGTATCCATCTTAATTTTCTCAGGATTGTTCAATGACACATTCGGAGCGATCAACCAATCAATCTTAGCACCACTTGGAATCGATTCCATACCGTGGATGACTGATCCGTTCTATACGAAGGTCGCTTTAATCTTTATCCAATCATGGCTCGGTTTCCCGTTCATCATGGCGATGACAACAGGTGTACTTCAGTCGATCCCTGGGGAACTTTATGAAGCTGCAACCGTGGATGGAGCATCGAACTGGGATAAATTCCGTAAGATCACACTTCCGATGGTCTTATTTACAACAGCACCAATTTTAATCACGCAATACACGTTCAACTTTAATAACTTTAACGTTATCTATCTATTTAACAACGGTGGACCTGCAGTAGCTGATCAAAATGCAGGTGGGACAGATATCTTGATCTCTTGGATCTACAACTTAACGATGACTTCAGCTCAATACAGCAAGGCTGCAGCTGTAACGGTATTATTATCGTTGATCATCGTGTCACTAGCTTTGTGGCAGTTTAGAAAGACGAAATCATTTAAGGACGAAGGAATGATTTAATATGAGTATAAAAACAGCAAGAAGAATACGATTAACTCTGTCCTATCTAGTATTATTATCAGCGATCGCAATCGTGATCTATCCAATCCTTTGGGTAATAGGTTCTTCCTTCAACCCAGGAAACACGCTATCCAGTTCTACGATCATTCCGAAAAACGCGACGCTCGCTCATTATAAAGAGCTGTTCGCTGAGACGGATTACCTGATCTGGTATTGGAATACGTTGAAGATTTGTTTTATTACAATGGTTCTTTCTGTTATCTTTATCGGCCTAACCGCTTATGCATTCTCAAGATATAAGTTCATAGGGCGTAAGAACGGATTGCTACTTTTCTTAATCTTACAGATGATTCCGCAATTCGTTGCGATTCTTGCCATCTACATCCTTGCTTACCAAGTAGGATTGCTAGATACACACTTTGCCTTAATCCTTGTTTATGTGGGTGGATTGATTCCGATGAACACATACTTGGCAAAGAACTATTACGATACGATTCCAAAAGAACTAGACGAATCTGCGCGTATTGATGGCGCTGGTCACTTTCGTATCTTTTGGCAGATCATCCTGCCGCTTTCAAAGCCAATCTTAGCGGTAATCGCACTTTTTAGTTTCATCTCACCGTTCGCTGATTTTATCTTAGCGTCTATTTTAATCAGTTCGGATGAAAAAATGACACTTGCGGTTGGTCTGTTTAACATGATTAAGAACGAGTTCGGGAACAGTTTTACACTATTTGCTGCGGGATCTGTATTAGTAGCGATTCCGATTGGTCTATTATTCTTATCACTTCAACGTTATTTTATCTCTGGCTTAACTGCTGGTGGTACAAAAGGTTAATCACAGCACCTTACTATAGGAGGAACGGCGATGGGCAAAAGAATGATATTCTTGGCTATGTCGTTTCTTCTTTTTTTATCTGTTCAAAATAAAGCGCTTGCAGAAAAAAAGGAAGAACGATCATGGAAAGACGAAACGATTTATTTTATCATGGTAGACCGGTTTAATAATGGAAACAAAGATAACGACTTTGATGTAGATCTTAATGACCTTTCAGCTTATCATGGGGGAGACTTCAAAGGGATCATGGATAAGCTTGGTTATCTTGATGATCTCGGGGTTACGGCGATATGGCTAACACCTGTGGTTAAGAACGAACCCGGAGGCTATCACGGTTATTGGACGGAGGACTTCTATGAAACCGAAGAACATTTCGGTTCAAAGGATGAGTTAAAACAGCTTGTCAAAAAAGCACATGATCGAGATATAAAAGTCATATTAGATCTTGTCGTAAATCATACAGGGTATAAACATCCTTGGTTAGAAGACAAGTCAAAAAAAGATTGGTTCCACCCAGAGATGGAAATCGGCAACTGGGATAACCAAGAAGAAGTTGAGAACGGGTGGCTCGCTGGATTGCCCGATCTGAACACAGAGAACAATGAAACACGTAAGTACTTACTCGACATGGCTGAATATTGGATCAAAGAAACAGACATAGATGGCTATCGTTTAGATACGGTAAAACATGTGCCAAAAGATTTTTGGCAAGAATTTTCAGAACGAGTGAATCAGGCTAAGCCCGGATTCTATTTAATCGGTGAAGTTTGGCATAATGATCCAAGATATATTGCTGAGTACAATAATGCAGGCATTCAATCGTTTGTAGATTATCCATTGTTTAATGAGATGGTTCGAATCTTTAGACAAAGCGGACAATCGCTTTCAGAGCTGAACGCTGTATGGGAGCGAAACAAGTTCTATTATAAAGATCCGTATACCTTAGGGAACTTCATAGATAATCATGATAACATTCGATTCGTGCGTGAAGCACTGCTGAAGCAAGAAGATCCGGAAAAGAGGCTAAAGCTCGCTCTTACTTACCTTTACTCGGCACCTGGTATTCCAATCCTCTATCAAGGAACAGAGCATATGATGGATGGAGCCAAAGATCCGGACAATCGTCGTATGATGGACTTTACTCAAAATAAGGATTTTGAAAAGTTCACTTCTAAATTAGGAAAGCTTAGACAAAAACATCCTGCACTAAGACGTGGCGATTATTCGATGATTCTTGATAAAGATGGGAAAGCCGTCTTTAAGCGAAAATATCAGGATGAAACACTTTATATCGTTTTTAACAATGATAAGAAGAAGTCTGCTATTTCTTTCACAGATAAAAGCCTTCAAAATAAAAAACTTGTGAGTCTGTTATCAGACGAAGAGATAAAGGTGAACAATACTTCTTTCGAAATGAATATGGCTGGGGAAACAGCTGATATTTATTCTGTACAAGATGCAGATACCAATTGGAAGTTCTACTTAATAGCAGCAATAATCGTACTATTGTTAAGTTCTTTCTATATTTATAAAAAAAGAAAAAAACGCACTTTATAAAAGTTGAAAAGTCTTTTAACCATTCAATTTACAAAAAAAGTCGAAAACATTAAAAGTGGAAAGGAATTAATATTTCTTTTTTCCTACGAACGCTATACAATTATTGATGGAATCAAGTAAGCGTATACACTATGCCAAATAGTCTGAAAGGAGGACTATAACATGTCAGTTACGATAAAAGACGTAGCAAAATTAGCTGATGTTGCACCCTCAACCGTTTCAAGGGTAATCGCGAATAATCCTCGAATATCTGAAAAAACAAAGCGCAAAGTGAAAGAAGCAATGGACTATCTTGGCTACCACCCAAACTTCAACGCAAGAAGTTTGGCTAACCGAAGCACTCAGGCAATCGGTCTTGTCATGCCTAGTTCTGCAGACAAAGCTTTTCAAAATCCTTTTTTTCCAGAAGTCATCAGAGGAATCAGTACCATTGCACATGAACAAGAATACGCCCTATACATGTCCACAGGTAATACAGAAGATGAAATCTTCGAAGGGGTTGTGCGAATGGTACAAGGTCGTCGAGTGGATGGCATCGTTATGTTGTATTCACGTGTAGATGACCGGATCATGTGCTACTTGCAAGAACAGAAATTTCCTTTCACAGTGATCGGAAAGCCGTTTAAAAACGCTGAAAGTATCACGCATATTGATAATGATAACTTCAAAGCTGCTCAAGAAATGACTGAATATCTCATATCGCTTGGACACGAACGAATCGGTTTTGTAGGAGGAAATTTGAATCTAGTCGTAACTATCGATCGGTTATTAGGTTATGAAAAAGCGATACGAAATGCAGGTCTGCCTTATAAAGACGAGTATATCGTTCATGAAGAGTTCTTAAAAGAAGGAGGGCAGGAAGCAGTAAAAGAGCTTCTCGCGTTGAAAGACCCACCGTCAGCACTTCTTGTTATAGATGACGTTATGTCCTTCGGTGTGTTGAGCACATTAAACGAGCTAGGAGTGAGCGTACCCGATGACATCTCGTTACTAAGTTTCAACAACGTTATGCTATCTGAACTCTCATCACCATCGCTAACATCTGTCGACATCAACATCTTTAAACTCGGTTATGAAGCCGCTAAAGGACTCTTAGAATGCATTCAATGTCCCGAAAAAGAAGCAAAGCGAGTAGTAGTACCCTTTCAGTTGATCGAAAGACAGACGTGCAGTAAGGTTAGTGGGAAGTAACGGTCAGCTTGATAAAATTAAAGCTCATTAATACTGCATAATAAAAAGCCTCAAGAAGATAAGTTCAAATCTTCTTAGAGGCTTTTTTCCTTAAGTGCTTTAATTAAAGGTAGAATCGGCTGTTTGCTTTTACAAGAAAAAAAATCTTTAAACGGGTCATCTACTTCTTTTATCCGATCCATGATTGATGTAAGTGGAAAATGTTCAGGCTTTAAGGAAGTATTCACTTCTTTCCAGTATAGAGGGGTAGCCACTAACGCATCATCGTTTCCTCTTACAGAATAAGGAGCGATAATGGTTTTCCCTTCTGCGTGCTGAATATAATCCACATAACAACGGTTGCCACGATTCTTTTTTAGTCGTTCGATCGTAAACCATTTCGGCTCACGTTCGATTAAATACTGTGCTAGAAATTCTGTGAATAGCCGTGAATCTTCAAATGTAACGGATTGTTCAGGCAATGGAATATAGATCTGCATACCCTTATTACCGCTTGTTTTGATGAATGTGGTGAGATGTAACTTGTCACAGACTTCTTTTATCAAAAGTGCAGCTTCTACCGAAAGATGAAATTCTTTACGAGAGGGAGGGTCTAAATCCATCACGATCTCTGAGGGGTGAATATTTTCAACTGTCCGGTATGGGATATGAAACTCGAAGGCAAGTTGGTTTCCTAACCAGAGCAATGTAGGTAAGTTATTACAAACGATATAATTAATCTCTTCTTCCAGAGCCGTATGTACATAGTGTGGAGCATAATCTGGACAATTCTTTTGATAGAACTTTTCTTCACTCACTCCATGAGGATACCTGATGACCGTTAAGGACCGATTCTTCAAAAAAGGCAGCATATATGGCGCTACTTGAGTCAAATAATTGATATATTCTACTTTAACAATATTGTGATCCGGCCAAAGTGGTTTGTTTGGGCTTGTTAACGTAACGATCTCGCCGTTTACATTAAGATCTATTTGTTCTTTTGAAGACTTTCCCATGTACATTCCTCCCAGCTTGTATCAAAACGAAATGAAACAAACCTTGGCTGTCTCAGATGATTTTTATAAAGTTCTAAATACGAAAGTTCTACGCAGATCGAAGGCTCTATCATTATTAGAGTTCCGTTCCTGCTCTTCATGTTTTTCTTAATGATCTGAATCAATGCTTCCTTCTCTTGAGAAGAGATGCCGTGAGAAAATAATCCTACAAATTGAACGGCATGTTCTTTCTTAACACCAACATGAAAAAATCCGTTTTCTGTATCATAACCCAATATGATAAAGGAATGGAATTTCAAGTTTTTTACTTTGATCCATTCATTTGTTCGGAGTCCTGAGATCCATTTGTTGGAAACCCTCTTCGCTACTATACCTTCACTTTGATCAACTTCAACTATATTTAAAATTTCAGCTCGGGATAAAGTAAATGGAATATAATTTAGACGGCTATCGATTGAGATTTTCTTACATGGAACATCTGCTTGTTGTAGCAAACTCTGAAGTTTTTCTTTTCTTTCCCCAAAAGATTTTTGATAAGTGTACTCATCCTCTATAGCAAGTAGATCAAATGCACAATAGGAAGAGGGGATGGTTTTAGAAGCATGTGATATTTTATCAGGTTGCTTAAGTCTGCCTCTTTTTTGTATTTGTTCAAAGTTGGCTTTATTTTCGTTTTCAAGAATACAGAGTTCTCCATCTAAAAGAAGCGGAAACAAATGTTTAACACGATGCTCGATGCTTTTTAGGTGATCTGCAATCTCAGGGAAAATACCATGCAGTGGATGACCATTTCTAGATGTCATGATCACATTCATATGATCCCAGTAAAGTAAACATCTGAACCCGTCATACTTCACTTCATATACCCACTGATCTCCTTCGGGCAATTCATTTGAAAGAGAAGGAAGCATGGGTTTTAAAAAAGATTGAATCATGAACTAGCTTTCTTCTTTGCTGTTGATTTTTTCTTTTTAGTTTTTGTTTCTGTGGAATCATTGCTTTTTTTAGAAGCAGCTTCTTTGGTCTTCTTACCTTTATCAGGGGTTTCTTTTCCTTTACTTTCATTAATAGAAGCTTGAAGTGCTTCCATTAGGTCCACAACATTAGTTCTCGGCTTTTCCTTCGCCACTTTTACTTCATCACCAGAAATTTTTGAGTTGATCAATTCGAGAACGGCTTCACGGTATTCGTCTTCATATTTTTCAGGTTCGAACGGAGCAGTTAATTGTTCGATAAGCTGTTTCGCCATCTCAACTTCTTTTTCATTGAGTGATACTTCATCTGTTAAACCAGGAACATGATCCACATTCCTTACTTCATCGGGATAAAAAATGGTTTCCAAGACTAGACCATTCTTGTACACACGAACAGCTGCTAGGTGTTCTTTTGATCGTAGTGTGAACTTGGCAAGGCCGATCTTACCGGTATCTTCCATCGCTTTTTTTAAGAGGGCAAAAGATTTTGTGCCATTCTCTCCAGGTCCTACAAAATAAGAACGATTATAAAAGATAGGATCAATTTCCTCTAACTTAATAAAATCAATGATCTCAATCGATTTATCAGATACACCTGCAAGTTCATCAAGTTCTTCTTTTTCAACCACTACGAACTTACCAGGCTCATACTCATACCCTTTAACAATTTCTTTAGAATCAACAGTCTCTTCACATACAGGGCAAATTTTTTCATACTGAACCGGACTATGACATTTCTCATGTAAATATCTCATTTTTATATCTTTATTTTCAGTTGCTGCAAACAGCTTGATTGGAATATTAACAAGACCAAAGCTGATAGCACCTTTCCACATCGTGTGCATGAAATCCATCCTTTCAAAACTCATTTAAAGATAGTTTCTCCATACGTATCAACATCATGTATATTTTTCCATAGTTTATACACATTTCGACAATGCATTGTAGAAACATGTCATTTCATTCATAATGAGAATAGAGTTTTTCAATAAAAGGGTGATAACATTGGATAGCAGTACAAACACACAATCAAATATAGAACTTGCTCAATTCTTAAGAAACCAAAGAACAAGTATTGTTGAAAAATGGCTGGAGAACGTACTGTTGCCTCAAAATGATCCTTTTTATGAAGAAGTTAAAAAGAACGGGCATCAAACGATAGTAGAATTGATCAACTTTTTAGAAACCGGTTCCCTTGAAAGACTGCAAGCATTAACGAGTAAGATCGCAAAAGAAAGAATCGAAGCGAAAGCGAACGTAGGGGATTTTGTTCATAATATCAATGTTGGCCGAAGCATCGTTTATGAACTTTTAATGTGTTCGCTGTTAAATGATCAATTAAAAGGCGATGGCGTATTAAAGATGCAACTGTATTTCGATCAGCTCGTCTTCTTGAGCGTACAGGAATATACAGCACTAAAGGATTCAATTATTGATCGGAAAAACCAGTTCATTCAAGAGATGCATCACGATCGGTTAACCATGCTCGGGCAGATTGCGGCCAGTTTTGCTCATGAGTTTCGAAATCCGCTTACTTCTGTTAAGGGCTTTATCTATCTTCTACAAAAAGAATTGAATAAGACTGACCAATCAGAGTATTATTTTGAAATCATACAAAACGAGATGCAGAGCCTCGAAGAAAAGATCACACAGTTTCTCTATTTATCAAAGATGAGGGGCTTGCAAGATAAACTTGAGAAAATCTCGTTATCAGCACTTTTAAAGGAAATGCTAAATTTTATGTATCCGCGTTTTACTGAAACGAATATCGTAACCATTTCTCAAGTCGAAAATGACGTGTTTACAGAGGGTGACAGTTCACAAGTCAAACAAGTGTTATTAAACATCCTAGTGAACGCAGTCGAAGAATTAAGTGGCTGGAATGGTGAGAGAAAGATTAAGGTTTCTCTAAAGAAAAACGAAGAGAACATGGCCGAATTATTAATCTGTAATAATGGTAATCCGATTCCTGACTATTTACTTGAAAATGTCTTCGAGCCGTTTGTTACAACAAAGTCACTCGGAACAGGGCTTGGGCTTTCGGTTTGTAAGCAGATCGTTGAAAAACATAACGGCACGATTGAAGTAAGTTCAACGAAAGACGATACTTGTTTTACGATAAGATTTCCACTCATCTAATCAAAGTAGACTGAATAAATGAAAATGAAAAAAGCGCCCTTATCTAGCATAAGGGCGCTTTTTTCGAGCGCTAAAGATGATCAGGCTTTTTTGAAAAAGGTTGCTTTCCTTTTTGTTTGCTTTCAAGTTCTGCTTCATTTTTCAGTTGATTCATGGCCTGATTATCTTCTGGCCGCTTATTATTGTCTTTCGTATTACGATGTGTCATGAAAATCCCTCCTAATTCTAACATCTGTCAGAAGAGGTCTCATTATTCATCATGTTTTAAGATACTTTTTTAGGTGTATTTAAGAAGAATAAGGCGATTGTTCCAGGTCCTGCGTGAGCCCCGATCGCACAACCGATCATCGTAACTAATATGTTTTTGTTTCCGGTTTCTTCAATAATCAGTTCTTTTAAAGCTTTTGCTGTTTCCGTATCATCAGCATGACTGATTCCAATCGTGATGTCATCAAGAGATGAAGCTCTTTCTTTCATGATTTCTACCATGCGTCCGAGAACTTTTTTCTTTCCGCGCAGTTTCTCAAGTGGAAACAGTTTTCCATCTTCCATATGAAGAACAGGCTTGATTTTTAAGAGTGTCCCCATGACAGCGGCCGTTTTACTTACTCTGCCACCGCGCAATAAATATTCAAGGTCATCAACGGTAAAAATATGTTCAAGGTGCTTCTGATAGTGTTGAAGGGTGTGTAGAATCTCATCAAAAGATTTTCCTTCCTTCGCTTCTTTAGCTGCTTCATAGACCATTAGACCATATCCTAATGATGCAGATTGACTATCAAAAACTTCTATTTGAGCGTTTGGATATTCTTCAAGTACTTCATTCTTCATAAGTACAGCTGTCTGATAAGTCCCACTTATTCCAGAGGATAGAGTGATATAGATGGCAGGTTGTCCATTTCTTGCACATGAAGTTAAGGTTTCTTTGATGATCGATGGAGGAACTTGCGCTGTTTTAGGAACGGCGCCTTCCTTCATATATGTATATAGCTGTTTTGGTTCGATATTAGATCGATCTAAATACTCTTCATCATTAACCTGAACGATTAAAGGCAACATGATAATCTCGTATTCATCCAATAATTGTTTGGGTAGATCAGATCCTGTATCGGTTATTATCGTAGTCATTATTGTTCACCTGCTTGGCTTTTTTCTCTAGTTTAACTTGTGATGGAATGAAAAGGCAATGATCATGTTTGAAAAATAGCTCTTATGACTATTGACGCGGGGTATCTTTATCTGTTAAAAATGAATCTTGGATTAATGAAAAAGGAGGGACTCTCACTTATGACAGAACGTTTTCGCTTAAATGATCTAGGGATAACTGAACTTAAAAAAATATTTTTTATAATCGTAGGAGCCCTGCTTAATGCCGTCTCACTTAACATGTTCTTAATACCGGCAAAGGTTTATGCGAGTGGATTTACTGGCGTTTCTCAGCTGATCTCTTCATTGCTCGTTAATACGGCTTTTCCAATCAGTACTGGTATTTTGTACTTATTATTTAATATTCCTGTTACGATTTTAGGCTGGCTAAAAGTAGGAAAGTCGTTTACGATATATAGCTTCTTAAGTGTTATTATGATCACGGCGTTTCTTGAAATCATACCTATCACAGTTGTTTCTTCAGATATACTCTTGAATGCGGTATTCGGTGGTGTACTCGCAGCATTAGGTGTTGGAGTGACGTTGAAGTATGGAGCATCAACAGGAGGACTTGATATTATCGCCATGATCTTATCAAGAATGAAGAACAAACCGATCGGTGGTTATTTCTTTATCCTCAATGGATTGATCATACTTGCAGCAGGTTTCCTTTTCGGATGGGAGAAGGCGTTATATACTCTTGTTGCTCTATATGTATCATCACGTGTTATCGACGCTGTACATACGCGTCACGAAAAGTTAACAGCGATGATTGTTACGAAGAAGGGGAATGAAATCCAAGAAGCGATTCACGGGAAAATGGTTCGTGGTATTACAATTGTACCTGCAAAAGGCGCATTCTCTAAGCAAGACAAAGAGATGCTCATCATCGTAATCACTCGCTATGAACTGTATGACCTAGAGCAAGTACTTAAAGAGGTAGATCCGAATGCCTTCACAAATATCGTACACACAACAGGCATTTACGGCTTCTTCAGAAACGACTAAGGGGTCTGACCCCACACAATTACAAAACCGTCATTTTTGTACACCCGGTATGGACAAGGTCCATACCGGGTGTTTTTTTAGAATGTTTTCAATAAAATCACCATATAAAGGTAAAAATGAAAGTGAGGTGAGTATTAACATGAGGTCAATTAAAATTACCGTTGTAGTCTTTCTAACGGTTTGTACGTTTCTATTCTTCATGTCGGCGTGCGGCAAAGAACAGGCTAAACCTAATGGTAAAAAAGGCGAAGTTTCTTCTCAGTTAAATCCGGTTTTATCCATCCAACAAAGAAATGATGGGATTTATGTTCTCGCAGTTCTAGAGAATCATAGCAACCATACGGTAACGTTATCTTTCAATAGTTCCAAGATGTTTGATGTCGCTATTACGGATTCTTCGAAAAAAGAAGTATTTAGGCATTCTAAAGGAGTGAACTATGAGAAAAAACAAGAGGATGTACATATTAATGCAGGCGCAAGTCACATTTGGAAAACTAAGTGGAAGCTTTCAGCTGCGAACAAAAAAGCAGGGATCTATCGAGTGAACGCAACCTTTCTCCCTGATGAAATATCACCAGGATCATTGAGGACTGAGAGTCTATCAGTAGAGGAAGTGCTTACTCTTCAAGGGGGATCTGAGGAAACGAAGAATAATTCTTTTCGAAATATATACTTTTCAGGAAAAGACGGTACTTACAAAGTTTCAGGAGAGGCAAGAGTGTTTGAAGGCTCCTTTGTCTACTCCGTTTCTGATGGCCATAACATTTTTATTGAAAAGAACGAACAAATCGTGGAAGGCGGACCCGATTGGGCTCCATTTTCATTCGAAGTCCATATAAAAAAAGAAGATCTGCCTATAAACGGTACACTCATGCTAGAACTGTTTTACTATAGTCCAAAAAACGGAGAAAAATCAGATACACTGGCAGTGCCGCTTCAGTCATTTAAATAGAATCACCAACAAAAAAACCAGCCTTATCGTAAAGGCTGGTGTAAAACACTTAAGCGTTCTCTTCTAACGCTTTTTGAATCTCTGGCATCAATTCGTTCCAATCACTGTCGTTTGTTTTATTGACTGTAATAAAGTTCTCAAAACCAAAAATGGATTCTACGCCATCAATCGATAGCAATGCTTTAGCAAGAGGGGAGTCTGAATCATCACCGACACGTGCAGAAAGTCTTCCTTCTAAAAATTTCTCTGAACCATCAAATTTAATTGCGTTAGGGTTCGGTGTTGGTTGGATCGAAAATTCTACTGCCATTACGAACACTCCTTCAAATAATAGTATTTAGTATCAAAAATGAAATGCATATCTTTTAGAGATGATATCATGGAAATCCAATGAATTGTACAGATGCTTCGTAACGGAGTTATTGATCCCTGTTTCAAGTTCAATGGATTTGATCCCATCTCTCTCAGCCCAATAGATCAAGTGTAGCAAAAGTTTACGGGCAATTCCTCTGTTTCGATGCTCCTCATGAACATAAAGCTCATTTAACCAAAGGTAAGGTCCACCAATCCGAAGACTTACTCCTAAGTTAAAAAAGGCAAGTCCAATCACGGAGTTTTCTTCTTCTGCAATGATGATTCCGCTTTTATCTGGGTTTTCAAGCGCCATCTTAATACCAGCAAACGTTCTGGATTTCTCTTCTGGCTCACCGTCCATCGTACGCTGCTGTAAGAATAAATGGGCAATTTCTTCAATGATATGAGTTTCAGCTTCATTCGTTACACGATATATTTTCATACAATGCCCCCAAAATTACTCTAAAACATAAGATATCTTCTTCACATCTCACATTATAACAAAAATAATGATGGTTTGACGTTTGATAAATGGTAATTTCTTTCGAATAGTCTAATTAGAGACATTCAAACAGAGGAGATGAGTAAGAAATGAAGACTCTTGTTTGTTTTGGAGACAGCATCACTTCAAAAGAAAAGAGTAAAGATGGCTCACTTAGGTTGACCTCTCGCTTAAGACAAGAATTAACCGAATGGGTAGTAATGAATGCTGGAATACCTGCAGAAACGACGAGAGCTGCACTTGTAAGGCTGCAAGATGACGTTCTAAGGCATCATCCTGATTTTGTTACGATACTTTTTGGAGCCAACGACTCAAGCGATCATAGACTTATTCCATTAAAAGAATACGAAAAGAACCTAACCTATATGGTGAATAAAATTGGAGCAGATAAAGTCATCTTAATCAGCCCAGCTCCTGTGTTTGAAGACCAACAGAAAGCACGGACGAACAATAGGATGAAACAATATGCACAAACCGTTAAAAAAGTGGCGAAACACGAGGGGACATCTTATATACCATTGTTTGAAACTTTGGTGGAAAAGAACATTCAAAAATACGTTATAGATGATGGTCTTCATTTTAATAAATATGGATATGAAGAACTAAGTGAACTTGTAATAAGAAAGATTAAAACATTGACTGCCATCACATTTCCAAAAAAACAGCTTTCTCCGTGATAAGAGAAAGCTGTTTCTTCATTCTAATTAGTTGAGGCGATCAGGATTCTCTTCCAATAAGCTCTGTGCGTCTTCTAAACTTAAGCCGGTGGCTTGAGTAAAAGATTGAGGCTGTCCTGACTCTGAGTGCTGCTGGTTTTCTGCAGGCTCAGAATTCACATGAGACGAAACATCAGAGTGGCTATCCAATTCTTTTTGGAATTCAGCCAACTGTGCTCGCTCTGCATCAGAAGAATTGGCCATTGCAGAAGAAAGAGCATTCTGTGCTACTTCTTTATCATGACTAGAAAGTTCAGCATGATTGGCATGTTCACTGTTAGAAATTTGGTTATTTAATTCATGTGTTGAATGTTGGACCTTTCCTACAGCTTGTTGAACGGCATTTCTCGCGATTTGAAATAATCTGTTTGCCATCGTTATATGCCTCCTAATGAATTTCTTTCTTCTTTTTCATTTTTGCGATCTTGTTGCTCATCTTTACTGAAAGCCATTGTGGTTTCCTGACTCACCATATCTGCACCTTGCTTGATGGAACGTTTAGATCGACTTTTTTTACTCATTGGAATTCCTCCTTTTCTCCCGTACGTTTAGTTTCTACCGTAAGAAGTACAATATGTAGCTAGAAGCTTTAAACGTATTGAAAAAGAAATGGAAAAAAGATCTCCTGCTGCCACTCAGCTGAAGATCTTTATCTGACTAAACCAGTTTTAAAATATTTTTTAAGTAATGAGCAATACCTTCTTCTTCATTTGTAAGGGTCACATAATTTGCACGTGCTTTAAGCTCGTCAATAGCATTTCCCATCGCAACCCCATGACCGGCATATTCAATCATTTCAAAGTCGTTGTCTTCATCTCCAAAAGCTACAATTCGTTCTTGTGGGATCTGGTAGTATTCAGCAATCTTTTTAAGACCTGAAGCCTTGCTGATACCTGAACGAATGACCTCAATGATGTTCCATGGAGCTGCCCAAACTCTCTGATCAACAACTTCAGCATGTTCTTTTTGAAGCATCGCTCTTAACTCTGAAATATGATGGTCTTCTGGATGAACTAAAATAGCCGTTGGGTCATCTTTTAAGGTTTTATGAAGATCACCAATCTGAAGAGGGTTTTCATTCATTATGAAAGTATTAACGATAACTTCATCCGGCTTTTTTAAATATACATCATCAAGAACCTCGACCATGATATTCTTAACTTTAAACGTCTCACACGCTGAAATGATTCGTTTTGCAACGTCCAGTTCAAGTGGAGAATGGTGAATACCGAAATTTGAGTCATGTGGATGATGAACAAAAGCTCCGTTAAAATTCACAATCGGAGTGTTAAGTTCTAACTCCTCATAATACATGTTTGATGAGCGAAAAGGACGCCCCGTTGATATACAAACATGATGACCAAGATCAATCAGTTTAAAGAGTAAATCTTTTGTCTTTCTAGGTATTTTCTTCTCATCATTTAATAAAGTTCCATCAAGATCTAATGCGATTAAGTAAGGTTGTGTCACGAAAGTACCTGCCTTTTTTAGGATGCTTATTTAAAGTGTATTATTTTACTTACAAAAAGTCTATTCCCACAGGGCGTCTTTCATGAAAAAGAAACATGTCTCATGATAAGATGGAAAAAAAGAGAAAGAGGAGATACACACATGGTTTCAATACAAAAAGGAACGATCGGCGATATTCCTTTCTTACTAGCTGAAAAAAAAGAGAATGCTGGAAAACCGTTGCCCCTATTTATTTTCATACACGGCTATACAAGTGCTAAAGAACACAATTTACATTTTGCATACTCACTCGCTGAAAAAGATTTTCGAGTGATCTTACCAGATGCATTACATCATGGGGAGCGAATCGTTGCAAATCCTCCTAAATCCATGGAGTATGATTTCTGGAATATCGTTCAACAAGGCATTCAAGATGTGAATCGTATTATGGAATGGGCAAAAGAAAATGAATTTGTTCTAGAGAATCAAGTTGCTGTTGGTGGAACCTCAATGGGTGCTATTATCACTTACGGTTCACTAGTCAACAATCCAACAATTACTGCTGGATGTGCACTCATGGGAACGCCAGCTCATGAGAAATTTGCAAGATGGCAGATCGAAAGAATTCAAAATGCAGGTTACGATATTCCTCTCACTGTAGAAGAGCTTGAGAATGCTATCTCTTCTTTAAGCGATTACGATCTAACACGTAATCTTGATAAACTGAACAACCGTCCATTGTTCATCTGGCATAGTGAGGTTGATGCGGTCATTCCTTATGAATTCGCAAAACCTTATGTGCAGACCTTAACTGAGAAAAATAGTGCTTCTGTGTATATGAACGACAAAACGTCAGGTCATAAAGTGTCACGTGCTGCCTATTTAAACGCAGTAGAATGGATTGCTAAACAATTAAAAACAAAAAAAGAAACGGTGTAAGGTTTACCCCGTTTCTTCTAGTTTAAGCCTATATGTTCTTTTTGGTTGATACATATGGTCGATTTCGTCAATTTGCTTTTGTAGAGAATGCATGATGCGAAGGGACCAAACTCCCTGTTCGTTTAATTCTTCTGGGATGTCGGTAATGGTTACTTTATAGCCGGAACGGTGGTAATATTCATAAGAAACCTTCATTCGATCAACATCCTTTCCATAATTTAAAAAAATAATAACAAAAATAAACATAAAAGTAAACTGAAAAGTGTTTATATTCTGAAAATTAAAGGAGTGGGAAAATTGGCAGTTACAAAACGTACACCACTACCTGTTGCTGAGGCAGTAAATAAAATCTTGAATCATACGAGGCTTTGGGGAATTGAAAAAATTTCGATCAACGAATGTGATAATCGGATTTTAGCAGAGGATCTAACAGCTACCCATGATGTCCCTCCTTTTAATCGTTCTCCTTACGATGGTTTCGCCATTCGTTCAGAGGATACCAAACATGCTTCACTCGATCATCCCATTACATTAAATGTAGTAGAAACAATAGGAGCAGGACAAGTTGCTGAACATGAAGTAAAAAGCGGAATGGCCGTTCGGATTATGACAGGTGCTAAAATTCCCGAGGGTGCTGATGCCGTTATCATGTTAGAACTAGTAAAAGAGCGTGTAGCAGATAACAAGAACCAAATCATAATAAAGCGGTCTGTCAAAAAGGATGAAAACATTTCTTTTCAAGGTGAAGACACACAAGAAGGCACGCTCTTAGTGAAAGCAGGAACTAAAATTACTCCAGGCATTGTGGCGATTCTTGCAACCTTTGGGTATCACAGAATTTCTGTGTACAAACAACCTGTCGTAGGGATTCTTTCAACAGGCACGGAACTTCTTGATGTAAATGAAGAATTGCAACCAGGGAAAATAAGAAATAGCAATGCATACATGTGTGCAGCTCAAGTAAGGGCGATGGGCGCAAAAATAAAACTCTATCAACATCGTGAGGACAACTTTGATTCTTTGTACAAAAATATAAAGGAAGCACTACAAGAAACAGATGTTTTGATCACGACTGGGGGAGTATCTGTTGGAGATTATGATTTCCTTCCAGAAATATACAAGAAACTAGGGGCAGAAGTTCTTTTTAATAAAGTTGCCATGCGTCCAGGCAGTGTAACTACCGTTGCGGTTTACGAAGATAAATGGCTCTTTGGTCTTTCCGGAAATCCGTCGGCTTGCTTTGTAGGTGCTGAACTTTTTGTACGGCCAGTTATTTTAAAAGGAATGAGTGTGTTAAAACCACACTGCAAGGTTACAAAAGCACTACTTTCAAAAGATTTTCCAAAACCAAATCCATTTACACGATTTGTTAGGGCTATTCTGTCTGAAGATATTGATGGAAACGTTGTAACACCTGCAGGGCTCGATAAGTCCAGTTCTGTTTCTTCTTTAATCGAAGCAAACTGTCTGATCGTATTGCCAGGAGGTACGAGGGGTTGGGAAACTGGTAGCGAAGTCGGCGTAATCACCTGGCATGGTGAAGGGAGTGAATGGCCGTGGGATCACCCGTTATTCTCCAAGTCGTCGGCTATCAAAACAGTGGAAAAACAACGCTAATCAGTAAAATACTAAAAGAGTTAGGTAGTCGGCATATACACGTAGGAGTCATTAAACATCATGGGCACGGAGATCGTGTAGATCCAAATGATTCTGGCAAAGATACAGAGCAACATCGAAGTGCTGGTGCGTCTATAACATGTGTTACTTCGACTGAGAACTCTATATTAACCATGAATTCGGAGTTACCCTTGAAGAAAGCCATTGCCCTATACGAAACACTTGAAATGGATTGTATTCTAATAGAAGGATATAAAAATATTCAGTTTCCTCGAGTCGTCCTTTTGCGAGACGAGATGGAAGATAGAGAAATTCTGATGAATTCTCATGATGTCATTGCATCTATCCATTCTGATAAACCTAACAGAGTCAATTTTCAGGAATCGAAAAGCCCCCATTTTATGAGGGACGATGAAGAAGGATGGAAGGACTTTTTAATCACCTATATCACTCGTGAACATGGAAAGGAGAGCGAATCATGAAGAAGTATAAGATAACTGCTGAACCAATAAACAATCAAGACGTTATTGATTCTGTCGTCCACCATAATGCAGGAGCAATTTCTGTATTCATCGGTACGGTTAGAGAAATGACAGGACGAAAACAAACGAAGTTCCTTCATTATGAAGCATATGTGCCGATGGCCGAAAAACAACTCGAAAGAATTGGATTGGAGATTCAAGAAAAATGGCCGAGTGCGATCGCTGCGATCACCCATCGAATCGGAACGCTGCAAATATCCGATATCGCAGTTACGATCGCAGTTTCCACTCCTCATCGTCAAGATGCCTTTGAAGCAAGTCGATATGCGATTGAGCGCATCAAGGAGATCGTACCCATATGGAAAAAAGAGCATTATTCAGATGGAGAAGAATGGGTAGGGAATCAACAAGGGACAAAAACCTATCCCGCTGGACATCCCGAGGAAGTAGTGAAATGATGATACACATTTTATTGTTTGCAAATTTAGCACAGCAAGCCGAAACAGAAAAAGTTTCGATAGAAGTAAACTCCACACTTAGCGTAGAAGAAGTAAGAACCTTGTTGCAACAAAAAGTTGGTAAACTGACTGGGATTGAAAATGCCCTAGTTGCTGTGAATGAGGAGTATGTAGAGTTAACGGATCAAGTGAAGGATGGCGATACCGTTGCTTTTATTCCACCTGTTAGTGGAGGTTAATGATTTGCAGATCGTGCAAAACAAACAACAACCGTTCAGAGTGCATCAGATAAGAGGGAACCTGTACTTTATTACTCTGCAGGTTCCTTTATGTTTTGTTTAAAGCATTTATAACAGAAATTCTGATTATTGATGATATGACCTTGAAAAAAACCGTCCATGCAATATAGATTCACACCACAAATCGCACAGATCCCTACCAATTCCTTCAAATCTTCATCTCCTTCGTTTTAAACGGTTTGACTTTTTCATACGTGGAAGCGCTGATGCTGGCTGTTTACGTAGCCATTTTAGGAACTTTTTTAGTTCAGGAGTATCTCTTAATTTTTCAATCGTGTAGTATAGTGATGCTAGTTCGGAATTTGTATACAAAAAATGGATCTGTTTATGACAAGGAACACAAAGGTTTGCCGTTTCAGAAAATCTGCCGCCTTCTTCTTTCGGAATCAAATGATGCAGAGTTAATTCAACGGGTTCCCTTCTACACAGCTCACATGTACCTTTCTCCACGGTATTATCCATCCCTTCAAGTTAGAATATATGTCTATAGATAAATGTACCATCTTCTTTTTCTCTGAATAGGATGTGGTAGAAGGAGGGGGTAATATGTATCCACAATCATATCCATATGGAGCATCACAAAATTTTGGTGGACAATCGGCAGGAATGGGTCGTTCTCCCATTAAAAAAATGTATAAAACATGCTTAAAAAACAGAAATCAGCATGTGCAATTAATGTTGATGGATGGTGCAACATATACAGGTTTTATAGAATATGTCGACCAGCAGAATGTCTATTTTGCCATACCTTATGTAGAAGAAACAAACGAGAATCGCAACTCAGAAGCGCAGTATGATGTAAGAGGATATCAAATTTATCGATGTATGTTTCCGCTTCATGCTGTGGCAGGAGTGAATGGAACGTTTTAAGGGAAATTTTGATGTAATCCTTCTTTTTTTAGCAAGAGTTATCAATGAGAGCGCGGGTAACCTATAAAAGAAAGGAGGGTACATCAACATATGGGGCAGCATAAACAATTTAAACACGGTCAGAAAGCACCCAATAACGGGATGTATGTAGAAATTGGTGAGACGGGAAGTATGGTAAATGATCCTCAACAGATTCATTTATCAGCAGGAGATCGATTCCCAGAAACAACGAATCATAACAGAGTTTGGACATATAAACGAAAGCCATAGCAAAAATAAAAACCCGGCATATAAACCGGGTTTTTATTTTTATATCTCTTCGCTTTTTGCTGGCAATAATTCACCAAGAATAGAAATAATAACTGTAAACACTACTCCGAAAATACAAGCTTTTACGAAATCGAATGTTCCGCCTTGCATTGAAACGAGCACATAAAAAATCATATTACTTAATAATAAAGACCAGATTAACGTCCAAATATAACGCATGCCACATTCACCTCTTTATGTAAACGAATTCTTTACCCTTCTGTATAGTAACAAAAGTTGAGATAAAGGGAAAGATTCTTTACGTAAATAATCGCCCATAAAGCCATAAATGTTAAAAATTTTCATAAATTGTTCAAGCTTAACAGGATAAGAGATGCATGCGAAGAAAAAGGTACTTATATATTACGGGTTTAAATGGAGGGATCTTTTAGTATGGAAGAAAAGTTGGAAGAATTAAAAGCGTTGGAAGAACAGGAAGAGGCGAACTTAACGGTAGAAGGAAAACAAATGTTAGAACAACTGAAAAAAGAACTAAATTCTTAGACAGATAACTTTAGCTAATTTGTTTCCCCTGCATACATTAGTTAAGAAAAGCGAATTCGAGGGGAGAAATGTGAGTATCGACAAACGCACTTTCCAAATAGACAATCAATGGAATATCATTCACCTACCAGAGCAACCGAATGGTTTTGCCGTTATGATCATCGGTGATTGCAGTCATTATGTTGATGAGCATACGAGTCTTTGGAAACAAAACACTGAACGTGCAAACCTCATCCAATCCCTCAAAAATCAAGGATATACCATCTTTTATTCTAATCTATACGGAAGACATTGGGGCAGTCCGAAAGCAGTCATCTTATCCAAAAGACTATACCACTATGTGATGAAGCATGAAATATTAAATCCGAATATACATTTGATCGCAGAGGGTATGGGATCACTTGTTGCACTGCGGCTCATGGAGGACATGGAAAAAAATATTCGCTCCGCCTTATTTATTAATCCATGTATTGACTTGCAGCACCATTTTAATCATGAAAGACAGAACCGCTTATTTTTTAAACGACTGATCCGAGAGATCATATCCGCTTACAATACCGAAGAAGATATTGAGTATCTAATGAATAATTTGCCTTCAACAGAGCACCTAAAAGCGACTACACCTGTTCAAATCTGGCATGCTGCTCGTGGTGTTGCCTTTAATTTCAAAGATCACTCTAGACCTTATGAAAAGAGAAGACAAGAAATAGCGGCACCGATCTCTCTCTCTATTCATGTTCCTGAGGCTACGTTTAATCCGGCTAGGGCCTTTCAAGAATATTTTAAGAATCATGAAAAAGTGTTATAGAAACCTCATTACGTGATTTATGTGATGGGGTTTTTGTGTGCAAAAAAAGTATCGTATTCTTATGGGTAACACCATAGGATAGTAAGAGGAGAAAAATGGACTGGAGGCTCTTACATGAAAAAGGCATTTGTAACAGGAGCGGCAGGGTTTATCGGTTACCATTTGTGCAGCCGTTTGTTGGATGAAGAAGTAGACGTCGTCGGCATAGATATGGCAGAATCTCCAGACCGGATTGATTTCATTGCTCGTCATGCCGGATTTAAATACCTTCCATATGATATAAACGAAACAGATCTTGAACCTCATACAAACGGGTGCGATGTTATTTTCCACCTCGCTTGTTCAGTCAAGCCAACAGCACCATGGGCTAATATAGAAGATGAAGTACAGCGTAACGTATCGGTTTTAAAAAAAGTCGCATCTTTAGCTAACAGTGAAACAAAATTGATCTATGTATCATCCTATGATGTGTATGGTAAACGTCAAGGAGATGTTTTGGAAACTTCGCCTAAGAATCCTGAATCGCTTTTTGGTCTTATCAAACTAACCGAAGAGAATATCGTGAAACAATTGGCTGAACAGCATGATTTCCCATTCGTTATCATGCGACTGCCGACAGTATATGGACCAGGTCAGCCTGAACATCATACGTACCAACAAGTGATTTCAATAGAAGACCAAGACCATGAAAGAAATGATTCGATTTCCAAAGATTCTGTTACGGAAGATGTTCTTTTTGTTGATGACGCAGCTGAAGCTTTATTTCTGGCAGGTAAATCCGCTGCAAAAAATGAAATCTATAACATATCTAGCGGCAACCAGAACCAATGGCTTGAAGGCCTTTCAGAATTAAAAGCAGATCAATTAACATTCAAAGAAAAAAGAAAGATGCGGATAAAAGGTGAGAAAGCGGAAACTGAACTCGGGTTTCGTGCTAAGACCAAAATAAAAGAAGGTATCATGAAACAGATTATGCATTTCAGGAATAGAAGTAAAAAATCAAAGCCGAATTCTAAAGAGATTTAACAAGTGAAAGGTGATCCTGGATGTTTACAGGATCGCCTTTAAATTTTTAATTTAGTGAATGACGTTGGTTGGAGAGAGGGTATGTAAAGGTCTCATCTTTGTCGTTATGTGTCGACTCGCCGATAAACGAGGAAAACTCGCTGAATTAATACAAAAACTCGCCGGATTATAATTAATAATTCTAGGATTATTTCTAAAAATTTTTGAATTCATTTTAAAGATACCCCAGCCAGTATAATGTATCCCCGAGATTACCGGGCAGGAGTAGATATCTATCGTGGAAAAAACAAAAAAATCACCGCGCTCTAGGAAAAGCTGCAAACTGGGCCGAAAAATAATCATAAAACGTTTATCCATCGCACATTTTTCTTTATAATAGGTAAGGGTTAATAACCCTGTACATATAGTGAGGGAGGATAAAAAGATGGATACAGAACGCAACATGAAATTTATGCAGATCGCTATGTCGCATATGCCAGAAGCACAAGCATTTTTAGAGAAAAAGGGAATTGAGATCGGCATGGAAGATGTTCAGCCGATGCTTCAGCTCTTAATGAACGTGATGAATGATGCTTACGAACTTGGAAAAGAAGAAAAATAAGAAGTTAACAAAGAAAAGCCAACCAGCTCGGGTTGGCTTTTTTTACTTCTTCTTGAACGCAGAAAAGATAGGGGAGATCTGTTGTGCGACTTTTACGGATTGGTCGATAACAGAAAAAATTTTATTGTAGTCTAAAGAGCCTTCCTGCGTTCGAAAAGAATGTAGAAATGGTCGAGGCATCGGTTGATGAAACGGTGCCGGCATACCTCGGAATCCAGGGCCACCGAAATGTTGTGGTGGTGGAAAACCTTGCTGCATGTGCTGTTGGTTTTGGCCCATTGGAAAACGTCCAGGAAACTGCGGAGGATACATCGGTTGCTGTCTAGCTTGAGGATTATGCATGTTGAACCACTCCTAATATCAATTTCACTAAACTTACATTTTTCTTCCATACAGGATATGCCCTACAGCTTATATTGGTGAAAGAAAAGAACTTTAACTAGACAAAATATAAGAGATATCATAAAATTAGTACCAGGTCATAATATTTGATTATAAAACAGTTTTTCATTTGTTTAGTAAATTTTTATTTCAAATTACTCATCTCAGTGAACGAGTAAAAAACTTTATTTAAAAATAAACGTAACCAAAGGGGTAATGTTATGAATGCAGGAATCATAGGGATGGGAAGCTATATCCCTGAAAAAATTCTAGCGAACTCCGATCTTGAAAAGATGGTTGATACTAGTGACGAGTGGATTCGTACTCGTACAGGAATCGTAGAACGCAGAATTGCAGAAGAATCAATGAAAACGTCTCATATGGCGAGATATGCTGCGGAAGAGGCAATAAAAGATGCAGGAATCTCTGCAGAAGAAATTGACCTTATCGTAGTTGCAACGGTTACACCAGATAATCCATTTCCGTCAGTTGCGTGTCAATTACAAGAATCCTTAGGTGCAAAGAACGCTGTAGGTATGGATGTAAGTGCTGCGTGTGCAGGGTTTATTTATGGTTTGGTCGTTGGAAAGCAGTTCATCGAAACAGGAACGTATAAGAATGTTCTAGTTGTTGGTGCTGAAAAGCTATCTAAGATCACGGATTGGAAAGACCGTAATACAGCCGTGCTATTTGGGGACGGAGCTGGAGCGGCTATCCTTTCTACTGTTAGTGAAGGCCGAGGAATCCTCTCGTTCGAACTTGGTTCAGACGGTACAGGAGCAAAACATTTGTATCAAAATGAATTCATTCATATGAACGGTAGAGAAGTTTTTAAGTTTGCCGTGCGTCAGATGGGTGAATCTTCCTTGAATGTTGTTCATAAAGCGGGATTGTCAAAGGAAGATGTGGATTTCTTAATTCCGCATCAAGCGAATATTAGAATCATGGAAGCTTCTCGAGAACGTTTAGAGCTGCCAAAAGAAAAAATGGTCATGACGATCGACAAATTTGGTAATACATCTTCAGCTTCAATCCCAATGGCATTAAAAGAAGCATTGAAAGATGGTAGAATACAAGAAGATCATACAATCGTACTTGTTGGATTTGGTGGAGGATTAACCTGGGGTGCTGTTGCACTTCGTTGGGGCCGATAAACATCAATTCAAGCAAATGTGTACAAAGGAGAGTTGGTTTTACAATGAAAAAAAGAGTAGTCGTAACTGGTCTAGGAGCCGTAACTCCTCTTGGAAACAGTGTAGAAGAAACATGGAAAAAGATTGTTGAAGGTCAAAGTGGTGTAGGGCCACTTACAAGAAGAGATAAAGAGAAATTTCCGGTTAAAGTTGCGGCAGAAGCAACAGAGTTTAACCCGGAAGATTTTATGGATAAAAGAGAAGCTCGTCGTATGGATCGGTTCACGCAGTTTGCGGTTGCTGCATCCATTATGGCTGTTAAAGATGCAAATCTAGATATCACAGAAGACATTGCACCCCGCGTAGGAGTATGGATTGGTTCTGGAATCGGTGGTATGGACACTCATGAAGAACAATTCCGTATCTTTGAAGCAAAGGGTGTAAGACGAGTTAGCCCATTCTTCGTTCCGATGATGATTCCAGATATGGCATCTGGTCAAGTTTCAATTACAATCGGTGCGAAAGGTATGAACTCTTGTACCGTAACAGCTTGCGCATCTGGTGCAAACTCAATCGGCGATGCGTTCAAAGTGATTCAGCGCGGAGATGCAGATGTAATGGTTACAGGTGGAACAGAAGCACCGATCACAGATATGGCACTAGCAGGGTTCTGCCAAGCAGGAGCACTTTCGACTAACCCAGATCCAAAAACAGCTAGCCGTCCGTTTGATAAGGACAGAACTGGCTTTATCATCGGTGAAGGAGCTGGAATTCTAGTTCTGGAAGAATACGAATTCGCGAAAAAACGCGGAGCTAAGATCTACGCAGAGATCGTAGGATACGGAGCAACAGGTGACGCCTATCATATCACTCAACCTGCACCAGGCGGAGAAGGCGGAGCGCGTGCGATGAGACAAGCAGTTGAAGACAGCGGTCTTGCTCCAGAAGAAATCTCTTACATTAACGCGCATGGAACAAGTACAGATTACAACGATAAGTTTGAAACAGCTGCGATTAAAGCTGTGTTTAACGAGCATGCTTATAAGATTCCGGTCAGTTCTACAAAATCAATGACAGGACACTTGTTAGGTGCTGCTGGGGGAATCGAAGCCATCTTCTCTGTAAAAGCGATTCAAGAGAGTATTCTTCCTCCAACGATCAACTATGAAACACCTGATGAAGAGTGCGATCTTGACTATGTTCCGAATACAGCAAGAAAAGCAGAAGTGAAAGCTGTGCTTAGTAACTCACTAGGTTTTGGTGGACATAATGCATCATTAGTGTTCAAAAAAATTGAAGAATAAGTCACGATCAAACCCCGTTTTCTTATGAAAGCGGGGTTTTGCATACTTCGAGTTAATTACCTTTATTTAGAATAAAAAGGACAACCTCTGACTATACTGATTTTAAATACAAATCGGCAAAAAAAGTGAGGGGTACAGATGTTATATTTACGTGATGTTTGGGTCAACTGGTTTGAAGGAGAAGAGAACGGCTATAACGTTTGTGAGTTTCATGAATGGAGAAAAGACGATTATATTGAACTATTGGATCAAGTGCCAATCATTAAGATTGAATCTACACTTTTTCATTACATCGAAAATGATTTAAATGATCTGCCGGATTCTCTCCTTGAAGAGGTGCACCAGAAAGCTTATGTCAGAAAGAACAACCAACGGGTACAACTTGAACATTGTTTTATTATTACGGATGAAAAGAAATCTCTCATCATAGATACGATGGGTTATAGAATACCAATCCGCAAGAGCAGACTCATACCAAGACAAGAACAGCTTGTATTTGAGATGGCAGAGCAGACGGAGACAAAAGTATATACGTTCAGTGAAAAACAGTTAAGTAAGGAATATCACATCCTCTCACCAAACCCAGACAGCATGAGGGGGTTGACTCGCAAAGAGAGACAGCTGAAGCAACTATTATTTATGGCCCTAGATCAGCTTCATTCAACAAAAAACGTTGCTGAGATGAGATACTGGTGTACAGAATGGATGCCAGAGCAATACGGAAGAATTCAGAGGATGGATTTTGACGAAGCGTGGGATGCGTTATACTGTGAACTAAAAAGCGGATGGTCGAAACAACATATGGATATGTGTGAGCGATTGGTCAAAGGACAACCATATTTTGAAAAGATTTGGGAGCTTGAGAACGGTACACAAGTGAACTAAGTACGAAAATCAAATCGTTCTAGAAATGATAAAAACCAGCAGTTGATCGAAAGACCACTGCTGGTTTTTGTTTATGCTTTTAGACTTAAACACGTTTACGAGCTAATCCCATTGCTCGCTCCGCTTTGTTCAATGTTTTGTTCGCCACACGATTGGCTTTTTCAGCACCTTGATCAAGAATGTCATCTAACTCAGTTGATGCTAAGTATGCATGATAACGTTCTTGGATAGGCTTAAGTACATTGATGATAGCTTCTGCTACACCTTGTTTAAAGTCGCCATATCCTTTGCCTTCATATTTCGCTTCAAGAGATTTGATGCTTTCTCCTGATAACTGTGAATAGATCGTTAAGAGGTTTGAAATACCCGGCTTGTTTTCTTTGTCATAAGCCACAACACCTTCTGAATCAGTAGTAGCACGCTTAATTTTCTTTAAGATAACAGATTCATCATCAAGCATAGAGATGAATGAGTTTTGATTCGGATCCGATTTACTCATCTTTTTCTCAGGATCCACGAGTGACATGATTCTAGCGCCTTCGGAAGCAATGCGTGGCTCTGGAATCACAAAGATTTCCCGGTATTTCTTATTAAAACGTTCAGCGATGTCTCGCGTTAACTCTATATGCTGTTTTTGATCATCTCCTACAGGAACGATACTCGTATTATAAAGAAGAATATCTGCTGCCATAAGAGGGGGATAGGTTAGTAACCCAGCAGATACAGCCTCTTTACCTGTAGATTTATCTTTAAATTGAGTCATGCGCTCTAATTCCCCGATATAAGAAACACATTGCATCATCCATCCCATCTTCGTGTGAGCAGGAACTTCAGATTGAATGAATATTGTCGACTTTTCAGGATCGATTCCTGCTGCTAAGTAAAGTGCAGCTAGGTTTCGGCTGTTTCTTTTTAATTCAACTGGATCTTGAGCTACAGTAATAGCATGTTGGTTAACCACGCAGAAATAGCACTCATGCTCATGTTGAAGTTCAACAAAATGCCTCATCGCTCCAATGTAGTTACCGATCGTTAAATTTCCGCTCGGCTGAATGCCTGAGAAGATTACAGACATGATTCATCTCTCCTTTGTTTTTAAAATCAATATAAAAAGGCCCACTCGTCGCCTCATGCAAGGGACGAATGGACCGCGGTGCCACCCTTATAATTTTCAAACATACAGAAAATCACTTTAACACGTACAGGAAAATCCGATACGCTGTCCATTATATCGTGCGGACATCTACACGTCTGAGCCTACTATAAAGGGTTCGGTCAGAATGCTCAAAAGCCCATTCCATCATGATTCACTACCTGTTCTCACCAACCACAGGCTCTCTGAAAGCTTCACATCATGTACTCTTCTTTCTCATCGCATATAACATTTATTTTTTGTAGTATACACAAATTACAAAAGATATGCAACGGCTATCGTTATTAAGGATAAAAGTAAACCACTATAAAGAAATGATTTCATAAAAGAAACGTTTACACGCTCTGATAATTGAAAGTTCGTCTTAAATGAAATCTCATCATCAATTTCTGGAGCTCTCGATAAAGCCTTAGCTACTCTTTTAAAACTGTAGGAAAAGAAATCAAAGAAACCACCTTTAACTACATAGAGGGCAAGACCGAAAAGAGCGATGGACAGTGAAAAATAAAATAGTGTATTAATGTATTTTTCAAGAGTAAAAGGTCCGGGAGTAAATAAACTAGCTCCTAAAGCGATAAGAATCGGAAATGCTGATATAATCAGGATCCTTTTAATAAGTAAATTCATTATATATTGCCTCCATCTAGTAAGAATTACACCATAAACATTAAGAAATGTACCATATTTTTTGAATTATACCGTCAGACTTTATCCCCATTGTAACAAATGAAATATAAATCTGACGAATTATCTTATAAAGTGAAGCATGTTCTATCCTCGCATAAAATCGAGAATGTAATAATCATGCTAGTTTACATATAATTTTGGTAAAATTTGTAGAATTATCAGAAAATAAGACTGCAATACTAATAGGTATATGTACCTATTTTTTGTTAAGGAAAAGTAAATATAATAGGCTTTTTGTAAAACTCTTAAAAAAAATAAATGCACAATTGTTTGAAAACTTGTATAATCGAACTTGTAGATAAAATGTCTGATAATTCTTGATGCTTTTATCTGCTAACAATTTAACAGGATAAAAAGGGGAGGTCGACTCATGAAGAAGTCAAAATGGTCATTACTTCTTACACTAGTACTTGTACTAAGCATGTTCTTAGCTGCATGTAGTGGTGGAGACAAAGACAAGGCAAGCGATTCTAAAGGCGGCGAAGGCGATAAGCCAACTGAAAAGCCAAGTGAGCCACAAGTACTTAACTTGCTTGATGCAGAGGAAATTCCTTCAATGGATTCTTCGCAAGCAACTGATGCAGTATCTTTTGAAGTAATGAATAACGTAATGGAAGGTTTATACCGTCTTGATAAAGACAACAAACCGACTGCAGGTGTTGCTGAAAGTCATGAAGTTAACGAAGATGGAACAGTTTACACATTCAAGTTAAATCCAAACGCTAAATGGAGCGATGGATCTCAAGTTGTAGCGAAAGACTTCGTATACTCTTGGCAAAAAGCATTAACTCCAGATACACTTTCTGAGTATGCTTACATCATGGGACCTGTTAAGAACGCTAACGCGATTCAAACTGATGGAGACCCATTATATGGTAAAGTAGATCAGTTAGGTGTTAAAGCAGTTGACGATACTACTCTTGAAGTAACTCTTGAAGCTCCAGCTCCTTATTTCCTAGGACTAACTGGATTTGCAACGTTCTACCCGCAAAAAGAAGAGTTTGTTAAAAAACAAGCTGATAAGTATGCATTAGAAGCTAACACACTACTATACAACGGTCCTTTCGTACTTAGCGAGTGGAAACACAACGAAGGATGGCAGTATAAGAAAAACGATAACTATTGGGATAAAGACAACGTAATGCTAGACGAGATCAACGTTAAGATTGTTAAAGACGTTGCTACAGGTGTAAACCTTTACGAAACTGGTCAAACAGATATCGCTGGTCTAAGCATGGAATATGTTGATCAATATAAAGATAACGAAGACCTATACACGCGTGGAGAAGCGTCAGTATTCTTCCTACGTTTAAACCAAAAATCAGAAGTACTTAAGAATGCAAACATCCGTAAGGCAATTGATATGGCTTATGATAAGCAATCTATGGTAGATGTACTTCTTAACAACGGTTCTACTCCAGCTTACTATCTAGTTCCTGGTGAGTTCACTCCTGGACCAGATGGTGAAGACTACCGTAAAACGAACGGTAACTTTGGTGAGTACAACCTTGAAAAAGCAAAAGAACTTTGGGCTAAAGGTCTAAAAGAAGTTGGAAAAGATTCTGTAGAGCTTGAACTATTGAACTATGATACAGATGGCGCTAAGAAAATGGGTGAGTTCTTCAAGAACCAACTTGAAAAGAACCTTCCTGGAATCAAAGTTAATATCAAAGCACAACCGTTCAAACAAAAGCTTGAACTTGAAACAAAAGGTGAGTATGACTTCTCATATGCTGGTTGGGGACCTGACTACCAAGATCCAATGACGTTCCTTGACATGTTCGTAACTGATGGAGCTCATAACCAAATGGCATATTCAAACCCTGAGTATGACAAGTTAATCGAAGGTGCTAAGAAAGAAACAGACGAGAAGAAGCGTTGGCAGATGATGCTTGATGCAGAAAAAGTTCTTTTCGACGATCAAGCGATCTCTCCACTTTACCAACGTGGTGTAACTGGACTTCAAAAGCCATATGTAAAAGGACTTGCTCATCACTTATTCGGAGCAGATACTTCTTACAAGTGGGCTTATATTGAAGGAAAGCAATAAGTAGCTAGTAAAAACGAGTAAATAGTGTTTCTCAGGAGAGTACATGTATTCCTGACATGTACTCTCTTTTTTGCCTTGAAATCAATATTTGGAAGATATATGGAAATATCAAAAGAAATCAGAAAATGTCGAAAAAAAAATATTTTCTATTGATATAAAATATTTTGTCCCTTAAGATAGATATTACAGAAAGATTTCAAAATATTAAGTTTGAAACATTTGGGGGAGGTGCGTGTAATGTTGCGTTATATTTCTAAGCGAGTGTTTTCCATGTTTATTACACTGCTGATCATTGCAACACTTACATTCTTTTTAATGAAATTATTACCGGGTTCTCCATTTAACAATCAAGAAAAGTTAACTGAGACCCAGCGTTATGCTCTAAACGAAAAATACGGGTTAAATGACCCGGTGCCTGTTCAATATATTAATTATTTGGGTAAATTGGCACAGGGTGATTTAGGATATACGTTTCAGTTTGACGGGCGTACCGTTAACTCTATGATCGTAAATGGAATGGGACCTTCTGCAACAATTGGTTTTGAAGCTTTAATCTTCGGAACATTGGTAGGATTGTTTCTAGGAATCATCGCAGCCCTTAGACACAATTCATTTGTAGATTATGGTGCCATGATCGTAGCTGTTTTCGGAATTGCAATTCCATCCTTTGTTTTTGCAGGACTATTACAATATTACGTAGGTGTAAAATTAGGATGGCTACCTGTAGCGTTTTGGGATGGACCAAAGTATCACATCATGCCTGCATTCTCTTTATCCGTTGGAGTAATCGCTACTGTAGCACGTTTTATGCGAACTGAAATGCTTGAAATTTTAGGTACAGACTATATTTTAATGGCTCGATCTAAAGGTATTAATAAAAATGCAGTCATCATTAAGCACTGTGTACGTAATAGCATGATTCCAATCATTACGATTTTAGGGCCAATGGCTATAGGACTTATTACCGGGTCACTTGTTATCGAAAACATCTTTGCGATTCCTGGAATCGGTGAACAGTTCGTAAAAAGTATTAACTTGAATGACTACCCTGTAATCATGGGTACAACTCTATTTTTCAGTTTCTTAATTGTAGTCATCATTTTGATCGTAGATATTCTTTATGGAATTATCGATCCTCGTATTCGTGTAGCAGGAGGTAAATAAGAATGAGCATGTCAGAAAGAAAACTTACACCAGATTTATTTCGTCCTGCAAATTTAGATTCTAATAAGAGTGAAGAGATTTCTAAGCCGAGCTTAAGTTTTTGGCAAGATGCATCTAGAAGATTAAGAAAAAACAGGGGAGCGATGATCGGACTTTTCGCAATTGTTTTCATCATCATATTCTCACTAATAGCACCATCTTTAAGTAAGTATGGAATGGACGATCAAGAGCTGATGAGAGCTAATCTTCCTCCAAAGATTCCTGGACTAGAGAAAATTGGATTTCTTGGGGTAGATGGAGTCGATATTCGCGGTGTAGATCAGTATGAAATGAAAAATGTTCCGAAAGATCAAAACTTTTGGTTTGGTACGGATCCACTAGGTCGAGATCAGTGGGTACGTGTTTGGAAGGGTACTCAAATCTCGCTTTACATCGCTTTTTTAGCAGCAACTATTGATTTAATCGTAGGTGTAGCTTACGGTGGAATATCTGCATTTTATGGCGGCAGAGTGGATAATGCGATGCAGCGTGTCGTAGAAGTTCTTTATGGTATTCCGAATCTTGTGGTAATCATCTTGTTCATTATCATACTCGATCCCGGGATATTATCAATCACGCTAGCCCTCGTTATTACGGGTTGGATCGGAATGTCACGTATTGTTCGTGCACAGATATTAGCATTAAAAGATCGTGAATTCGTTCTTGCATCACAAACACTAGGCTCTACTAGTGGAAGGTTGATTACTAAGCACTTGTTACCTAATACGCTAGGTGCGATTATCGTTACGAGTACGTTTACGATTCCAGGCGCGATTTTCTTCGAAGCATTTTTAAGCTTTATCGGTTTGGGGATTCAGCCACCGACTGCATCACTAGGAGCATTAATTTCTGATGGATTTAGATCATTAAGAATTTATCCACACTTAGCAATCTATCCGGCTTCTATCATGTGTATTTTAATGATCAGCTTTAACTTACTAGGTGATGGTTTGCGTGATGCACTAGATCCTAAGATGAGAAGATAGGAAGGAGATTTTTAAATGGAAAAATTATTAGAGTTAGATAATTTGCATGTCTCCTTCCACACGTATGGGGGAGAAGTTAAAGCCGTTCGCGGAGTTAGCTTTACACTAGATAAAGGTGAATCACTTGCAATCGTTGGAGAATCAGGTTCTGGTAAATCTGTTACTTCCAAAGCGGTTATGAGATTACTACCAAACAAAATTGGTTCTATTAAAGAGGGAGCTATTCGTTTTCAAGGAAAAGATCTAGCGAAAGCTACTGAGCGCGAAATGGAAAAGATTCGTGGTGCAGAAATTTCAATGATTTTCCAAGATCCGATGACATCTTTAAACCCAACGATGACGATTGGTAAACAAATCATGGAAGGGCTTCGCAAGCATCAAAACATGAGCAAGAGTGAAGCGAAAGAACGTTCGATCAACCTATTAAAACTTGTAGGAATTCCTAATCCGGAACTTCGTGTGGATGAGTATCCTCACCAATTTTCAGGTGGAATGCGTCAACGTGTAGTTATTGCCATAGCACTAGCTTGTAACCCTAAAGTATTAATTGCTGATGAACCGACAACAGCTCTTGATGTTACGATTCAAGCCCAAATTTTAGATTTGATGCGTGACCTACAAGATAAAACAGGTACAGCAATTATCTTGATCACACATGATTTAGGTGTTGTAGCAAACTTGGCTCAACGAGTTGCCGTAATGTATGGAGGCATGGTAGTTGAGACAGGTACGGTTGATGAGATTTTCTATAAACCGAAGCATCCATATACATGGGGATTGCTTGCATCAATGCCTAAAATCAACTCAGAATCTAAAGAACTATTAGCTATTCCTGGTACACCGCCTGATCTAATGAATCCTCCGAAAGGATGTCCATTTGCAGCGCGTTGTCCATATGCCATGGAAGTATGTGTGGAACATATGCCTGAAGCAACTGATGTTACTTCATCACATAAAGCAGCTTGCTGGTTACTTGATGAGCGAGCTCCAAAAGTTGAACCGCCTGAAGAGGCATTAGTTGGAGGTGCTCGTTAATGTCAGTAGTAGAAAGAGAAAAATTATTAGAAGTTAAAAACCTTAAAAAGTATTTTCCGGCTGGGAAAAAAGGTGTCTTAAAAGCTGTAGATGATGTGTCCTTTGATATCTATAAAGGTGAAACATTAGGACTTGTAGGTGAGTCTGGCTGTGGTAAATCTACGACAGGTCGTACGATCATCCGTCTTTATGATGCTACTGAAGGTGAAGTAGTATATGAAGGTGTAGATGTTCATGATAAAAAATCTCGTTCTGAATTAAAGAAGTTTAACCGTAAAATGCAAATGATCTTCCAAGATCCGTACGCTTCTCTAAATCCGCGAATGACGGTTAAGGATATCATTGCTGAAGGAATCGATATTCATGATTTGGCAAAAACAAAGAAAGATCGTGAAAATCGTGTTTATGAACTACTTGAAACAGTTGGATTAAATAAAGAGCACGCAAACCGTTATCCACATGAATTCTCAGGTGGGCAGCGTCAACGTATCGGGATTGCTCGTGCACTAGCGGTAGATCCAGATTTCATCATTGCCGACGAACCAATTTCAGCTCTAGACGTATCCATTCAAGCGCAAGTTGTTAACTTGATGATGGAACTGCAAAAAGAGCGTGGACTTACTTACCTATTTATTGCCCATGATCTATCTATGGTTAAACATATATCCGATCGTGTAGGTGTAATGTACCTAGGTAACATTGTAGAGCTTACAACAAGTGATGAGCTTTATGAAGAGCCGCTTCACCCGTATACACAAGCTCTTTTATCAGCGATTCCGGTTCCGGATCCTGAACTTGAAAGAAGCCGTGAACGTATCATCTTAGAGGGAGATGTTCCTAGTCCGATCAATCCTCCAAGTGGTTGCCGTTTCCGTACTCGTTGCCCACATGCAATGGATGTGTGTGCAGCTGTTAAACCTAAATGGCAAGAAGCTAGAGAAGGACATTGGGTAGCATGTCACTTATATGATGATGAAACAATGAAACAAGGGCAACACTAATACACAAAAAAAGCAGTTTCTCTAATGATAGAGAGCTGCTTTTTTTGATTCTTTTAATTTATTCATTGCTCCGACGAGCCAGATTGAACCTTGTACGAGTAGAAGAAGTGTAGTTAAAAGCCCATCAAAGAATATGAGTTTACTAGTGTTGAAATAGGCAAGTTGTTTTAAGGAGCTTTCAATCGTTAAAGAGAGTATGGGTAAAGAGTAGCCAAAGAACATAAGAATAGCTATGATAAAACCTACTATATAAAGAGATGCAAATCGTTTAGTCTGTTTGACTTCAGACTCTGGAATTTCATCCAGTCTTGAGTCGTTTCTTTTTAGTCGTTGAGTAATATAGATTTTTGCATTCTCGTGCAAATTACTTATGTTAAGTCGATTTGTTAAGACGTAGTATAAATCCGTCCGTAAAAATACGAAAAAATGCCAACAAAATTTAAATGCTAAGATCAAAGTTATTAACTTCGCATATGACACTAAGAAAGAATTTGAGGAAGATAGTTGAACCACGAGAGCACTAAACAACAAAACACTGTCAAACATGATTCCCCCAAAGAATGCTACATATCGCTGTTTCTTGTTTATCGACCATAAGTTTGTCATATTCGCTTCTACAACTAGCCAGTACATCCTTAAGCTAAGTTGAAACTTAACAGGCACATTAAACTTGGAAGCTGCTAAAAAATGCCCAAATTCATGAATGAAAGTTAAAAACCAAGAAGTTAAAAATACGATTAAAAAATTTATTCCCATATAATCCAAAAGGAAAAAATCATTCGTATGGGGTGTTATCTTTGGGTTCATGAAAATAAGCAGAAGCGATGTTAGGAATAATAAGCCATAAACCATGTAGGCTATACGGTTAAAAAATAAATGAGATACAAAATCAATTATTTTCGAATTTGATTTTTGTGTACTATCCTTTAATAATTGTTGATCATCCACTTTGAATACTAGATCTAACTCTATTAAGGTTTCAATAAAATCTAAAACATCTACTTCTGGATTCATTTTTTGAGTTGCTTCTATTGTATTCGTTCCATTACACATTTTGATAACTTCTACCGCTTCACTAGGAACTTTAATATAGTTCTCAGTTTGAGGATCCCCGATGATATATTCCTCTCCATCTTCTTGTATAGAAAGCTTTAATAATACTATGGAATTGTTGTTTATATTCATGAGAACACATCCTCTACTTGAGCCATTTGAATTAATTCTTTAAATGAGACAGGTTCTTTAAAGATGTGTGGATTTGAACAAGTCGGACAATTGGTAGCTTTCAAGATGGGAAACTTCTTGTAATCAATACCATCAAAATTATTAATATCAGCTGTAAAAGATTCTTCTCGTTCATTTAGTGACAATATATGTTTACTAATTTCAGTTGAGAATAGGCTGCCCATTAAAGCAATGTTAGGAGCGTAAGCAGTATTGCGGCCGGAAAAATTGTGGGTTGAAGCACTTAAAATCTGCTTATCAAATCCTTCAACTGATTTTATTGATTGGATCAAGTAGCAATCAAAGCATGAACCGCTTGGAACAATTTTTTGCAAAACAACTCTTGTATTCGTAACGCCACCTTGTAAGTAAGTTTTATTAAGGTGAACACATGCTGAGTTGACCCATCTTGATGAAGTGATAGGTGGTTGGTCGATTGCATTAATTACAACATCAGCTCGATCAATTATGGATAATAAGTCTTTTGCGTTCGTTACTTTCATGTTATGCATTTCTATTTCAATCTCTTTATTTATTTTTTTTAGTCTCTCTTCGGCCGCTATGGTTTTCAGCTTTCCAAGATCATCTTCTGAATAAAGAAATTGTCTGTTTAAGTTACTTAATTCTACTGTGTCGTAATCCAAGCCGATAATCTTACCGACACCCATTCCAGCTAGACTTGCAGAAATTAAACTACTGCCACCAATACCAAGTATTGCTACAGTCGAACCATTTAATTTTCTTTGGAAAGATTCACTTGGCGTATGTAGATTTGAATGAAATGAAAAGTAGTTTAGATTTGCTCTATATCTTTCCTGCTGATTCATATTTAGATTTGAAATTGTGTCTGCATCTTCTAAGAGAAGATATTCATCTAAAGCTGAAATTCCATCAATTACTTCATCAACAGTTATATTCAAAGTTTGAGATAATTCTTCTATGCTCTTATTTCCGTCAAGTGAATGTATAAATTTTTCGACGGATAAGTCTTCATCTTCAATCTCTAATGCTTCACTCTCAAAGCCTATTCTTATCTTGTTATCGATTCTCACGATAGGTTTATATATATTCTTGAATTTAGGTTTCAAAACAATCACCTCATTATTAATAAGGCAGGGACCGCCTTCATTCAGGCGATCCCTGCAAATTACTTAAGCATAGTGGTTAGCAAGTGGAGCAAGCTTTTCAACTTTTTTGATTTTGATCTTTTTCAAAATAATGACCTCCTTTATTTTTGAATTGTTGTAATATTATGTAAGTGTTTGTCTAAATCTATCTTATAAGAGCGAGAGTGAAAATTCAATCATTATTAACTTAATATTCAGAAAATGATAATATGGTCATGTATTAATGTTACAAAATGACCAAAGTACTATAAAAAGGTATTTTTTATTGGTTCAGATTTACTGCGTATGACTATGAATTAACACATTTAAAACGATCTCCTATAATACAGGAGGTCGTTTTTATGTTAAACTATTAGAAGTGTGTAAAGCGTATACAATTCTTTATACATCCCTAATAATTGATCGAGAAGCAGAAATGGGGTAGAACAATATGAACCTTAGTTTTATAGTTGATAGCGCAAGTGACCTTAAAATAGATCTTGAAAAACTGGATTATTCTCTAACCGTTGTACCATTAAATGTGCAATTTGGAGAAGATCATTACCTAGATGGCGTGAATATTACGGAAGACGAGTTTTATAGACGTATGAGTCTAGAACCAGAACTGCCTAAAACAAGTCAGCCATCTCCACAGTCTTTTTATGAAGCGTTTCAAAAAGAAGTTGATAAAGGGCATGACGTACTATACATCGGAATCTCATCAAACTTAAGTGGAACGGTTCAAAGTGCTACGATTGGAAAGAGTATGTTAAATGAAGTAGAACAAGAAAAAGTAATCATTCTTGATTCAGGAATTGCTTCAGGTGGTGTACAGATCTTATTGAACGAAGCGATTGAATTGGCACGTGAAGGTAAACTCTTAAGTGAAATTGTGAGTAACTTAGAGAAGACGAAGTCGGGCATTAAAGCGTATGTACTTCTTGAAACGTTAGAGAACTTGAAAAAAGGTGGAAGAATATCTGCCGTTCAAGGTGCAATTGCTGGTATGTTGAATATTAAGCCGATGATCTCAATCATTGATGGCGTGGTTGAAACGATTGGTAAGTTTAGAGGAAGTAAGAAGGGTCTTTCAAAAATGAAAGAATATATCTCTGAATGGAGAGAAGAAAACCCTGAAAAGACACTTTACCTCATTCATAGTTTTCCTTCTACGGATGAAGTGATAAAAGAATTTGAAGAATTATTCTCATTATCTAGTTTTCCGAAAGTGATCTATACTCGTTTTGGGAGCACGATCGGAACCTATTCGAGTGAAAAAGCTATTGGCTTTGTAGCCTATTAAATCTCATACAAGAATGTTAAAAACACTCTTTTCCTTTCTTAGGAAACAGAGTGTTTTACTTTTTCTTCTTCATGATATTCATCTACCATTTCATCTAATTTTTTGATCATGGTTATAGCTTTCATATCACTAATCGTACGATAGTGGTGGCTTCCGCCTGGTTCTTCATCTGCTTCGTCAGCCAAAGCAACAACTTGTTGCAACGGATTGAGGTTAAGTGAGCCTGCAGGTAGATAAGAATCGGTATGAAGTAAAATGGCAAGAGCTATTTCTTTCGCATTTCTTCGATCTTCACCTAAAGATACTAAAATGCGGTGTGCACGTTCTGCACCTTTAATCGCATGAATATCATTTTCTTTGTACATGTCATAGTCCCAATGACCGTTTTTATACCATGTATAGTGACCGATGTCATGAAGAAATGCAGCCTTTGTTGCTAAATCTGGATCTACTCCATACTTTTGAGACAAACGAAATGCATGATAAGCCGTAGAGATGGCATGAACCATTCCAGATCGTTTCACATATTTTTGTACATGCGGATGATTATATAGATCGATTAAGGTAATATTTCTCATGTGATTACTCCCTTCTGTAAAAATGTATATTGTTATATACAATAACACCTATTGGACAATATATCAACAAAAATAAATCAAAAAAAGAAGCGAGAATTCGCTTCTTTTGAGATCTAATTATAAAATAGGATTACTTTTTAAAATACTCATCCCAACGATCGGTCACTAATTGATCTATATCTTCACGAGTTTCAACAACATCCGGATAGAATGGTTTCATTCGTGCATCGATAATAATAGTTCCTTCATATTTAATACGATTTCTGTCTATCGTACTCTTCGCGTACACATCATATGCTGGATCGAAACGTGTAAAGGTTGTCCACAAAAATTCAGCCTGTGTTGCTGCAATGGATGCGTCATCAACAAGAAAGACCAATGGCCAGTCTTTAAAAGAATCGCGACCGTTCACAAGGAGTTTTTCTGCAAAGTCAGGTGCTTCTTCAAATGATGGTCCACTTACGGTTAAACAGCCACCACAAAATACGCCTACATCATGAACACCTGAGATCGTACCACCATCATAAGTGCGTTTTAGTTCGCGTACAGGTTCTCCGAGGCCCGTCATAATCGCTTTAGAACCTGTATTGAACTTACGACCCGTGTAATCAAGAGTATCCATAGAAGTATCATGGATAATCAAAAGGTCACGTTCAGGAAGAAATCGTTCTAGAACCCCTTCAGCAAGTTCAGCGAAATTTTGAAGGTTTACAGGTTTATTCGTTACCATTAAGAACTTTGTAAGCGTCAATTGTCCTTCTCCCATGATACGGAAAGCGTGCGCCAAACCTTCTTTATAGTATGATTCGCGAACAACTGCTCCTGCTAAAGCATGAAATCCTGTTTCTGCATAAGTCCAAAGATCTTTAACGCCGTTCATAACTACAGGGAATAAGGGACTCATTAATCTTTGTAGATATTCTCCAATAAAATAATCCTCTTGTTTAGGCTTACCGACCACCGTTGCTGGATAGATGGCATCTTTACGCTTCCACATCTTATCAACGTTGAATACTGGGAAGTCATGTGCCCATGAATAATATCCATAATGGTCGCCAAATGGTCCTTCAGGTTCTCGAACATGCGGTGGTACGATTCCTCCAAACGCAAATTCTGCTTCTGCGATTAAAGGATGAGGATGACCATCCACATGTGCAAGACTTAATTTTTCTCCCATTAACATAGAGGAAAACATGAGCTCAGGAACTGCTTCAGGAAGTGGAGCGATCGCTGAGATCATGAGGGAAGGAGGCCCGCCAAGAAACAGCGTCACAGGCAAGGCTTCATTCTTTTGTTCAGCAGCATAATGATGGAAGCCTCCACCTTTATGGATCTGCCAATGAATTCCCGTTTTATTTTTTTCTTTGATCTCAATTCTGTACATCCCAAGGTTATGCTCATGTTTGTCTGGATGTTCTGTATATACGAGAGGCAGTGTTACGAAAGGGTTGCTGTCTAAGTGCCAACCCGTTAATGCCGGTAGGTCCTGCATGTTCACATTTGTCGTAAACGTTTCTAATAATGGTGCTTTATTTTTATTAACTGTTTTCGTACCGAGAGATAATACATCCTTGATCATGCCTTTTTTCTTCCATAATACAGACGGAGAGGGAGGCATTAACTCATCGATCGATCCTACTAGTTCTTTTACGAGTTGCTCGGGCTTGGGACCGAAAGCCATGTCCACTCGCTTAATCGTTCCAAATAGATTTGTTACAACAGGAATATTCTTGCCCTTAACATTTGTAAACAGAAGAGCAGGTCCTTCTTCAGAGATCACACGTCTATGAATTTCAGGAATTTCCAAATAAGGATCAACTTCTGTATGGATTTCTACAATTTCTTTTTCAGATCTTAATTGGTTGATGAATGTTCTAAGGTTTCTATGCATTTGTACACCTCTATTATGTATGCTACCCTTATATTATAAAGTAGTTCGGACTTGAAATGTAAAAAACAACCCAAAATTCACGGGTTGTTCGCATTTTATCTTCTTTTTACAGGACTCCAGTTTTCTTGAAAAGACTTCGATTTATCCACAAAATGAAAAACCTTTTTACCGCCGAACAATTTGACAGCGATGAATTGGGAGATGCTTCCCATCAGAGCTGTGATTCCAACTACACAAAGTGCAAGCAATGTTAAATCGGTAAAGAATGAAATCAAATGAGGACTCCTCCTTTTCACTATGAGTTCACCACGTATTTCTTTCTATATTTATTGTATCTCATGATAACAAAGGAAGAAAGAGGGGAAACTATATATTATAACCAAATTTTTAAGGAGCTGATGGGGAACCCATGAACTGGTATGAGAAATTAAATCAATATTTTCCGATTGAAGAGATGAAATCTAAAGAACATATGGAGTTATTACTAGACGAAAAGAGTGACATCTATCACAAGGATGAAGGCAAGTATCACGTATTGATGTATGTAGAACTATCTGATTTTGTTTTTATTGATTATTTATTTGTTTCAAAAGATGCTAGAGGTCAGGGTCTCGGCCATAAACTGATCGAACAGTTAAAAGCAAAAGGGAAGCCGATCATCTTAGAAGTTGAGCCGGTCGATTATGAAGATACAGATACAGAAAAAAGGTTGCGTTTCTACACACGAGAAGGATTTGAACATGCATCAAGCATCGGATATAGAAGGCGTTCTCTAGCTACGAACGAAGTGAATGAGATGGAGATTCTTTACTGGTCACCTACAAAAGAATCTGAAGAAACTATTTATGAAAACATGAAAAAGACGTATAATGAAATACACACGTACAAAGATAACGAATTGTACGGTAAGTCCTATCAGCCTGCAAGTGAAGTGTTAACTTTAGATACAGAGAATTCAGTACCTAAGCCTGAAGTCGTTGATGATAAGTCAACAGATGTTTCAGGAAAACCTGCTTCAGAGTAATACGATTTTCCTTTTTAAAGGAGGACGAGGCGTCATGAAACAAAAGGACAAGAAGAAAAAAACGAAACGAGAACTTTGGAAAGAAATGCTCAAGAAAAATCTTAAGAAATTCAATCCGAGCATCTCTAGAAAAGGCCCTGCATCACAAGTAAAGAAGACAATTGCATAAAGCTGGGGCTGTTCCTAGAATGGTAAACATTCTCCGGGCAGCCCTATTTTTTATTTCAACTTACTAACCAAATTCTTTTTTTATGTTTTATGAAACTTATTCTTGGGTAATACGTCTATATATATGTAGATACGGAAAAGTTATGTAGAAACATTTGTTAATGTATTACATTTGTATGACAAATTCGTAAAAATGTACAAAAGTCTGTATAACCTCTACCGAAAATGTAAAATGTGTAGTATACTATGAATGATTTAATAACTTTTTTAAAGTGCCTAAATCAGAGAGAGGGGAAGGAGAGTTCCACTATGGTCACACTATTTACTTCGCCGAGCTGTACATCATGCCGTAAAGCAAAAGCATGGTTAAAAGAGAATGACATTCCTTATCAAGAAAGAAATATTTTTTCAGAACCTTTATCAATAGAAGAAGTTAAGCAAATCTTGAGAATGACAGAGGACGGTACAGACGAGATTATTTCAACTCGTTCTAAAACGTTCCAGGAACTTAACATCAATCTCGAATCCATGCCATTGCAAGACTTATACCAATTGATTGCAGACCATCCTGGATTATTACGTAGACCTATTATCTTGGATGAAAAACGCTTGCAAGTTGGTTATAACGAAGACGAAATTCGTCGTTTCTTACCAAGACGTGTACGTACATTTCAGCTTATGGAAGCACAGCGTCTTGTCAATGAATAAAGAAAGAACTTCCGCTATCTAATAGTGGAAGTTTTTTTATTGTTTAAAAAAAAGAAGTCCATGTACGAGTACATGGACTTCCTTTTAATTGAATCACAATCTAATTGGCACGTTTCTTTTTAAACGTATTCGTTAGAATACCTGCAAGAATAACGCCTACAACTAAGAATACGTATAAACCGTATTTTAGAAAGTCGTTTCCTTCAAATACAGAGTGAATCATCCGCTCTTCAACGATCATTCCAGCTGATGTGAAAGCAAGTACTCCAGCACCAATGTAAATTAAAACAGGGAATCTTTCCATAAAGTGCAATATTATCTTACTTCCCCATATAATAATTGGAACAGATACTAAAAGACCGATTACGACTAATACGATATTTCCGTGTGCAGCACCTGCAACAGCAAGTACGTTATCAAGTCCCATAGCAATATCAGCAAAAACGATGGTTTTTACAGCGTCAGATAGGTTCTTGCCTGCTTTAACATCAAGCTCATCATCTTCTTCTAATATTAGCTTATAAGCAATTATTAGAAGTAAAATTCCTCCTGCTAGATATAAGAAAGGAATATTTAATAAATAAACAGCTACAATGGTTAGTACTACACGAACAACAATAGCTAGTCCAGTCCCTAAGAAAATGGCTTTATTTCTTTGAGCTTCTGGTAAGTTTCTACTGGCAAGGGCAATTACAATAGCGTTGTCTCCGCCAAGAAGGATATCAATTGCGATGATTTGCAGCAATGATATCAGAAATTCTGTTTCCAAACGTAAACCCCCCGTAAATAATGAAATTTCACTTGTGTTATGGTACAATATGTTAACCTTAAAGACCATTGAATTATAGTCTAGCTTGACCTTCTCCGTCAAGTTGAGAGCTTGATATTCAAAGTGTGTACAGGTGCAAAAAAGGGCAGTTTATACAGGCCTTTTTTATTTCCATATTTTCTGTTTTGTCATAGAATAAGGTACAAGAGGTTTAATTGTGATTGATGTAATTTTCGACGGAGAATGATTGGAAAGAAGAATTGCTTTTTTCTAGGGGTATTTATCCCTTCACGAACAAACCGGAGAGAAGGGAGAGAAGCAGAAATGGAAATTGAAAGAGTGAATGAGTTCACCATTAAATTTTTCATTACGTACAGAGATATTGAAGATCGCGGTTTCGATCGTGAAGAAATATGGTCTGATCGCGAAAGAGGAGAAGAACTCTTTTGGGAAATGATGGACGAAGCACATCAGCAAGAGCAGTTTCCATTAGAAGGTCCACTGTGGATTCAAGTTCAGGCTCTGGATAAAGGTCTTGAAATTATTGTAACTCGTGCTCAAATGTCCAAAGACGGTAAAAAAATTGAGCTTCCTATAGGCGATGATAAATTGGATTTACCCGTTGATCAAAATATTGAGCAAATATTAGATCAACAGTTTCAAGTAGAAGAAGATTTTGATGAATTAGAAGAAACAGAAGAAGACTATTTATCCTTCCTCATTTCATTTGGTGACTTTGAAGACGTAATCTCTTTAAGTCATACGATTGATTCATCTTCTTTTGAGAATTCTCTGTTTCATTTCGAGGGTAAATATTACTTGTATGTGACATTTAATGTGGAAACAACAGATCGGGAACAAGACGATCTGTTAGCCCAGCTGTTGGAATACGGTAATGACTCTGATCTATCTGTTTATCGCATCCAAGAGTATGGCAAAACGATTGTTTCAGAAGCAGCATTAGAGCATGTACAACAATATTTTAAATTATAAGAGATTACCGATTTCAGCTACTTTGAAATCGGTTTTTATTTTTATTACTGAACGTTTTTATCAAAAACCAATCTCTTATATGACGATATAGAGAAAATGACGAAGTGAAGTTTCTTTTTTCATCGTCCATGATATGAATTGTGGAGGTGAAGGAGATTGTTAGTTGCTCTCTTTAATGATCAGTTCGTTGATATGGTAGGAGAAACAACAAGGGAAGAATGGTATTTGAAAAATCAATCAGGACAGTTACGGTGCCCGGTCTGTCAAAACAAAGTGATACCGAAATGCGGGACCAAAAAGACATGGCATTTTGCTCATCATTCTTTTGTAGAATGTGACGGTTTTCATGAAGGAGAAACGGATTATCATCTACTTGGAAAAAAAAGCTTATACAGATGGATTACACAGATGGAAGAAAAAACGATTCTGGAATATTATATTCGTGCTATTAAACAGCGTCCTGATTTGTTTATTCAGGAAAATCAGCATGCCATTGAGTTTCAATGTGCAACGATCACACCTGAAGATCTAAGAAAAAGAGTATCAGGATATGTGTCTCAAAATATCGCTTCCGACTGGATCTTTGGTATGAAGCGAATAAAGCAAAAGGGCCCTGATCTATACATTATGAATAGCTCGGATCTATCTGCAGCAAAAAAGGATAGCAATGGTCACTTATATCTTAATCATTATTGTCCTCTTAAAGAGCAGTTTTTGCTGCTAAGAAATATCATTCCTCTATCACAAAAGAAAGTTGCTGCACATGGACATGCTTTCTCAGCAAAGAAGTGTTGTGATGTACAATGGTTGTCTAGGACTTTTTCAAATTTAGAGACTCATAACGTAAATCATAAAATCTTATGGAAAAAGCAGAAAAACACGTGGAGAATGACAGCTTTTAAGAATGTATCTCCTGCAGTTATGTATATAAAGAAAGTTTTGTATTTCAACCACCATTCTTTAACATTGTTTCCTTCCATTGCGGGCATCCCCACGAAGAACTTTTTTCATTTCGAAACTTCCCCTTACTTATGGCAGACATATATACTGTTTTTGATGGAGAAATTGCCATTATCACTATTCTCTTCAAATTTCATTGAAAAGGAATTTCAGCGATTGCTGCATAGACGTATTTTTCAGACGCGAGATTTTCCTTATCTTAACGAATCGTGGAGGGATGCTGTCGAGCACTATTTATCCTACTTAGTGAATCATCATCTGCTCGAAAAAGTGTCAGAGGGAACTTATCGAAAGATTCAACACGTTTACTATCCAAAAACGTTGGATGAGGCGTTAAAACTAGACGAAATTTTCAGTGAAAAGTCGTAATTTTTGACTTTGCATAAGCATTTTCTGGTAATATGTAGATATATATAAGGAGAAAGTATTCTCACTTTTCTCTTTAATCTACCTGGAGGTGTATGTATGTCTCAAACAAAAACAAAATCATTGCCAAAACGTAATGAAGTCCCTGTTTCAGATACATGGGATTTAGAAGCAATATATGCGACAGACGATGTGTGGGAAAAAGAATTTGACGAAACAAAAAACTTATTGCCTGAATTAAAGTCTTATCAAGGAAGACTTGGAGAGTCTGCGGAAACCCTTTATTCCTACTTCCAAAAGCAAGATGAAGTGACCAAAAAGCTTGGTAAACTTTATACATACGCTCATATGAGATACGACCAAGATACAACGAATTCCTTTTATCAAGGACTGAATGATCGTGCTTCCAACTTGGCAACTCAAGTAAGCAGTACGGTATCTTTTGCAGTGCCAGAAATTCTATCTTTATCTGAAGAAGCATTGGTTCAATTTTTACAAACTCATGAACCTTTAAAGTTGTACAAACAAGCTTTAGATGAGATTAACCGCCAGCGTCCTCATGTACTTTCGAAAGAGGAAGAAGCACTCTTAGCAGATGTTAGAGAAGTAGCTAATACGTCAAGCAATACATTTGGTATGCTGAATAATGCTGACCTTAAGTTCCCAACTATTAAAGATGAGAATGGTGAAGAAATCGAAGTAACTCACGGACGATATATCCGCTTTTTAGAGAGCTCTGATCGTAGAGTGAGAGAAGATGCTTTTAAAGCTGTATATGGCACATATGATTCTTACAAAAATACATTTGCAAGTACACTTGCTGGAACAGTTAAACGAGATAATTTCTTTGCAAAAACTAGAAAGTTTAGTTCAGCTCGTGAAGCAGCACTAAACAACAATAACATTCCTGAAGCTGTTTATGATAATTTAGTCAAAACAGTAAACGATAACTTAAGCTTATTGCATCGTTATGTTCGCTTACGTAAAAAGGCGCTTGGACTAGATGAGCTTCATATGTATGATCTCTATACGCCACTTGTAAAAGATGCAAAGATGGAAGTGAGCTTTAAAGAGGCCCAGCAGCTTGTCTTAGACAGTTTAGACCCTATGGGCGACGAATATAAACAGATCGTAAAAGAAGGTTATGAGAAGCGCTGGATCGATGTACATGAGAATGCTGGTAAGCGCAGTGGTGCTTATTCATCAGGTGCCTATGGAACAATGCCTTATATCCTAATGAATTGGCAAGATAACGTGAACAACTTGTTCACACTCACTCATGAGATCGGACATTCGGTGCATAGTTACTATACACGCGAGAATCAGCCTTACCCTTATGCGGATTACTCGATCTTTGTTGCAGAAGTCGCATCAACTTGTAACGAAGCTTTGTTGAATCATTACATGTTAGAGAAGACATCGGATAAGAAAGAAAAGTTGTACTTGTTAAATCACCATTTAGAAGGATTTAGAGGCACTGTTTTCCGTCAGACGATGTTCGCAGAGTTTGAACAAGAAATTCATGTTCGTGCAGCGAACGGTGAACCTTTAACTCCAGAATTGTTAACGAAGATCTATTACGATCTGAATGTTAAATATTTTGGTGAAGATCTCGTAATCGATAAAGAGATTGGTCTAGAGTGGGCTAGAATTCCTCACTTCTATTACAATTTCTATGTATATCAATACGCAACTGGCTTTAGTGCAGCAGCGTCCTTGTCGAAACAAATCTTGGATGAAGGGAAACCAGCAGTAGAACGTTATCTGGATTTCTTAAAAGCGGGAAGCTCTGATTATCCGATCGAAGTCTTGAAAAAAGCTGGTGTTGATATGACAACGCCAGAACCAATTGAAAATGCTCTTAAAGTTTTTGAATCTATTCTTGATGAGATGGAAGAACTGCTTTTTGAGAAATAAACACAAAAAATCCTGCCCATAGTTTCTGGGCAGGATTTTATTATATTTTCTAGCCTATTCTCCGTAGTTTTGATCGATAGTTATAGCAGAGTGTTGTCAGTAGAACGGCGATAAAAAGTCCGGGTATTGCTAAAATTTTTGGTGCCATGTTTAACAGAGAGAGCACGAAGAAATAAAAACTCCCTGTAAGTGAAAGTAAGCTAAATAAAATCAAAATCAAATACATAAAAAATCTCCCTCCCTTTGTACATGTTTATTCATGTAGGGACAGGATATGCCGTGCTTCTCAGATGATAGTCATAATAAAAAACCGCTAATGAAAAATCAGCGGTTTGGGAGGTATCTCCAAAATGTTCCGTACTTCACTGGTACACGTTCAACCTTTTGTTGCAGAACGAGACGTTTTAATCTTTTTTCTGCTTCTTCACAACTGATCTGATAGACCACTGAAACTTCTTTTGTCGCTACAAATGAGTAAGAAGAAAGGAATTCTTCTAGTTCAGGAAGTGGAGAAGGTTCTAAAGGAATATCAGACATTTCTTTTAGAATTTCTACATACACTTCATAGGAATAACAGCCAGATATCTTAATGCCATCATCATCTGTTTTGTCATTAAAAACAATAAGCGTTGGGATTTGAGTAACATCCATTTCTTGAGAAAATTTTAAATCACATCGCAGAGCTTTAATGGTTGCTTCAGATGACAGATCACTTAAAAATTCATCTTCGTCCAAGTTAACAGAGCGGGCGATATCTAATAGAACGTCATCGTTTCCAATGTTTTGTTTATTCAAAAACAAGTTCTCTCTTAATTTTCTTAAGAACTTCATCCCTTGTTGTTTTCCTTGCAGCTCTGCAGCTTTTATAGCAAGTGTTGCCTTATGGGGAGCGGAAATCGGGTTTTCCAACCATACATCTCCATCACAGCTCATACCAGATATGGATGCTGTTTTTTCCCACTTCTCGGCAATTTGTTCAGCTGTATTTATCCCCTTTTTGCGAGGAACGTACGTATTGAGTGATTCAAGGCTGCCACTAACAAAATGGCGTAATGTAAAATAGTGGCCGTATTGAACTTGTAATTTTTTTAGAACAGGCTCTAATGACCAGCACTCTGGGCATAGCGGATCGATGACAGAATAGATTTCCAATGGCTTTTGACAGGCATAGGGTTTATTGTTCTCTTGTTCGTCATAAAAGGAATTGGAATTAGACAGTGTCAGCATTCTCGCCCCTTTCTGAATCCTCTGTATTAACCATATGAAAAGCAGTCATTTTTAATCGGCTTAACAGTATGTTTTGTAAGTCAGGATCTATTTTTTGAATCGTCATGGCCTTTTCCATACAAGCTATCCAAGCTTTGGCATGAGAATTTGTTATTGGAAATGGCATGTGACGCGCTCTGAGCATAGGATGTCCATGTTCCTCAGTATAAAATGGCGGCCCGCCAAAAAACTGACTTAAAAATTGAGTTTGTTTATAGGCAGTCTCTGTTAGATCCTCAGGGAAAAGTGGAGAAAGCAATGAGTCTTGACTGACCAAGCTATAAAACGTAGTAACTAGTTTTGTGATTCCCTCTTTTTCTCCTAATAGATCGTATGGTGTTTTTGATTCGTCAAACATGGTCCAAAAGCTCCTTGCGTCAAATTGTAATTTTATTGTAGCAAGGTTTATGAAGGGTAAGCAAACAATATGAATAGACAACGTTTGTTTGTACCTTCCAAAGACTCTCTTACAAAGGGAAAAATAAGAGTGTAGAATGCAAAAAAAATAACCCTCAGCAGTTGAGGGTTATACGAGTGATTGGTACGTATTCATAATCTTATTCACGTAAGAGATGGTTTCCTTAAAAGGAGGAATACCATTATATTTTGCAACGTTTCCGGGACCTGCATTATATGCGGCAAGAGCTAGCTTTTGATCTCCATCATATTTATCAAGCATCATCTTTAAATACTTTGTTCCTGCTTCAACGTTCTGTACCGGATCGAAAGGGTTTGTAACTCCTAACGATCTTGCTGTAGCAGGCATCAATTGCATAAGTCCTTGTGCACCTGCATTACTTTGTGCAGATGTTTTGAAGTTAGATTCATGTTTGATAACAGAACGAATCAGGTTAGGATCTACACCAAACTTTGTAGCTGTGTTTTCAATCAACTCATCTAAATTTTTGGATGGAATGTTTAATTTTTCAGCTGTAATCGAAACAGATGGTGTGACTGGTAATGCATATTGAGCACCTGTATGAACATTTAGAGGTTGAAACATGTGTGCATTAAAAGCAACTTCTGACTCTTTTGAACCATCAACGTTAGAATAGGCTTCTTGCAATAGAGCTGCAAAAGGACTTGAAACTGTATTTTGCATACTTGAAACAGAAGAAGATGAGGCATTCACATTCAACTGTTGCAGTGCTTGAATTTCCATTAGTGCTTTATACGATTGAATATTCAAGAGATATCCTCCTAAATCGATTAACATAATAAGAGATTAGTTTTACTAATTTTTGCTACTTTCATTGAAGAAACGAGCAATTTTGCTCTCTGTATCTCTAACTGGGATCTGTTTGATCGTTAGTAATTCATTAAAATTATTTAGTCCACTTATATAATCGGCAGATTCATATTCAATTTCATAGTCGATTTTACCTAAATAATGATTTTCATCTAAAACGAGTAGACCATCTTTGTAAGGAAACTCAGCACGAAAGGTTGTTAACTCTCCCAAGTATGTAATTTCCTTCACATCGATATTCATTTTTTTAATTTGATCTGATACCTCTCCAGAAGGTAAGGGGTCTCCATTTAATAAACCTTCAAAAATCTCCTCTGAAACCGTCTGATGTGTTTCTAAAATGTGCTTATCTAATTTCTGTTTTAGGGTGAGTGTATTTCCGTTATTTTTCGTTCGAACTCTTAAAGCACTTCTATGGTGTTTAAGGTCAAATTGTTGGGTATCAAAATAATAATTGGTCTGTTTATGAAAAGCTTCTTGCTTCACATCAAACTCATCAATCAGCCTTAAAAATTCAAGCTGTGTTAGTAGATTCTTAAATTCAATTTCTATTTCTTGAGACACGTTGTTTATCCCCCCTGTAGCTATAACTTATGTAAACATATTATCTCATAGCGATTCCTGCATCTCAATTTCTTATTAAACGCCTATTTTGTGTTACACTAAAAAAGAAGAAACAGGAGGTTGTTAACATGATGCCACGACGATTGAATGTGCAGTCAACTGCATGGAAAGAAAATAAGCTCATCTTGCTTATTGAGGATGAACAAAACACAGAACTTACTGACTGGAAAGACAGTGAAAGAATGCTGGTCGATTCTGATGGGTTAGCATTCATCTATGTTCTTGAGGATGAAGAAGGATTCAATTATATATCAATTGGTCATAATCATTGGAACGAAGTGAAAAAAGCTCTTGTAGAAGATGCTGTTTTCGTTGTTCAGAATGAAAAAAGAGAAGAGCTTGAACTTACTGCTTTCTCTAGAGAAATGGACTTTTTAACTGACAACATACAAGGAAACGCTAACTATGGTCAACAGATGGAAGACGAAGTGATCAAGGTTTTTGGAACTGAGGAAAAAGCGCAATGAGCATGGACTGGGAAGCGCTATTAATTCCGTACAAGCAAGCTGTTGATGAGCTAAAGATTAAATTTAGAGGAATGCGTGAGCAATTCGAAAAATCAAATCAGCATTGTCCGATTGAGTTTGTTACTGGAAGAGTGAAACCCATTAAGTCAATCGTGAACAAAGCGTATCAAAAGAACATCCCCGATCAACATCTAGAAACGGAAATTCAAGATTTAGCGGGACTTCGAATCATGTGTCAGTTTACTGATGATATAAAAACGGTAATCAATCTTCTCAGGCAGCGTAATGATTTTACGATTGTTGAAGAACGCGACTATATCACTCATAAAAAACCAAGTGGTTATCGTTCGTACCACATCGTTATCGAGTATCCCGTTCAAGTATTGGATGGGGAGAAGAAGATTCTTGTAGAAGTTCAAGTACGAACACTAGCTATGAATTTTTGGGCTACGATCGAACACTCTATGAACTATAAGTATCAGGGACAAATTCCTGAAGATATTCGTCAAAGGTTACAAAGAGCGGCAGAAGCTGCAAACCGATTAGACGAAGAGATGTCTCAGATCAAAGGGGAAATTCAAGAAGCTCAGCTTGTGTTTTTGGAACGCAATGATAAATCCAATGAAACTAATTTAGGATCATAAAGGATGGAGAGAGAATGAAATTTGCCATCGTATCAAAGGGAGACAATAAATCCAATATCTTAACAGAGAAAATCCGAGCATATCTGGAAGAATTTGAATTGGTTTATGAAGAAAATGAGCCAGAGATTGTGATTACAGTTGGTGGTGATGGAACATTGCTTCATGCTTTCCATCATTATGTACATCGCATCGACAAAACTGCTTTTGTTGGTGTTCATACCGGTCACCTTGGCTTTTTTGCAGACTGGTTGCCAGAAGAGGTGGAAAAGCTTGTCATACATATCGCAAAAACACCTTTTCAGATTGTTGAATATCCATTGCTTGAAGTTACGGTAAGATATATTGATGGGCTAGATGAGAAGAGATATCTCGCTGTGAATGAATGTACAGTTAAAAGTGTTGAAGGATCTCTCGTTATGGATGTTGAGATCAAGGGAGAAAAATTTGAAACGTTCAGAGGTGATGGCCTTTGTATTTCAACTCCTTCAGGAAGTACAGCTTATAACAAAGCACTCGGTGGAGCAATCATCCATCCGTCTCTTGCATCCATACAATTATCAGAAATGGCTTCTATTAACAATCGAGTGTTCCGAACGATAGGTTCACCACTCGTTCTGCCACAGCATCATACGTGTATATTAAAACCCGTAAACGATGTGGATTTCCATATTACGATCGACCATCGATTCTTAGTTCAGAAAAAAGTAAAGTCCATACAGTATCGAGTGGCAGAAGAAAAAATCCGTTTTGCTCGCTTTCGTCCTTTTCCATTCTGGAAACGAGTTAAAGAATCTTTCGTCGGAGAATAATATGAATACATTCACATTTACATGGTATGTACAAAATGAAGAAGCTCCCGTCCTTTTAAGAGAGTATTTAAAGACGAAACAGATTTCTAAAGCAGCGCTGACCGATATAAAGTTTCACGGCGGCGCTCTTTTTGTGAACAAAAAAGAAGTAACCGTAAGGACGTTGCTTAATAGTGGCGACGAGGTGACAGTATGGTTTCCTCCAGAAACAAAGAGCTCTTCAATGAAACCGGAAGATATTCCTTTAGACATTATTTATGAAGATGCACATTTTATTGCAGTTCTTAAACCCGCAGGCATGCCAACTATTCCATCGCTTTATCAACCGAATGGTTCACTGGCTTCAGCCATTCTAAACTATTATCAAATAAAAGATATACCTAGTACCTTTCATGCGGTAAACCGATTGGATAAAGACACTTCAGGTATTGTATTAATAGCAAAACATCGATTCGCACATTCACTCATGTCTAAACAGCAAAAAGATAAAGTTATAAAGAGGGAATATATTGCTTTTGTTCAAGGTGAATTGAAGGATGAAAGAGGAACGATAGATCGTCCAATTGCTAGAAATCCAGAGAGCATCATTGAAAGAATGGTAAGTGAAGATGGTAAACGATCCGTCACTCATTACGAAAAGCTGGATTTTGTGCAGAATTCAAACTTTTCTGTTGTGTCCTTACGATTAGAAACAGGAAGAACACATCAAATTCGAGTACATATGGCTTCGATCGGCCACCCTTTACTTGGAGATGATCTCTATGGCGGGACATTAGAAATGATTGAGCGCCAGGCTTTGCATAGTGAGAAAACCTCGTTTATCCATCCCTTTACAGAAGAACGGGTCATGTTAGTTGCAGATTTACCTCAAGATATGCAACAACTTTGGAAACACCGATAAATCAAATCAAAATCACGTAAAAGAGGAGTGCTGCCTATAGGCTGAGCACTCCTCTTTTTTAATCGTGGAAAGATCGGAATTTTTCAGGAACATAAGGCAAGGTTGAAGGGACGCTTATTGTCTCCATTTCAGGATATCGAAGCGCGCTCAACTTACCACCAAATACGCATCCTGTATCAATGTTCCAAGTGTTATGAATATGCCGAACTTCTTCAACAGGGGTATGTCCATAAACGATAGTGATTTTTCCAGAGTGGTTTTTCGCCCAATCTCTTCGTACAGGGGTTCCGTCAGGATTAGACTCTCCTGTAATATCTCCATAAAGAACGAATGTCTTCACTTTATTATGGAACTGACCTACATAATCTTCTCGTATGCCAGCATGAGCTACGACTAACTTTCCTTGATCGAGATGTAGATAAAGAGGTGCATTTTCATAAAGGGTACAAAATTGGTCTCTCACTTTTTGTCTTTCACTAGAAGAGAGCCTGTTAAGTTCTGCAACAGTCGTTTCCAGACCATGTTTGATCTGAACGTTACGTCCTAAAAAATATCGATACAACTTGTTGCAGTGATTACCAGGTGAATAAAGAGCTAAATTATTTTGTACAAGCTCATACACATGTTCCATAACTTTTAATGATTCTGGTCCACGGTCCATCAAGTCACCTAAAAATACGAGTCTTCGATCATCACTATGTACAGGAAGATTGTTTTTCCAATCGTATCCTAGTTTCTGAACAAGCTCTTTGTATTCTTTAAAACATCCATGAATGTCACCTATAATATCGAATTTCAAATTTGATCACCTCACAATCATTAGGATACTTCAAAGACAAAAGAAAAACACCTGATAATATCAGGTGCTATTCAAACATATATTTTGTGGTCCTCGACCGAACATTTAGAACGAGGCCAAAGGCGATCATGTAAGCGAGAATCGAACTTCCTCCGTAACTGATAAACGGTAGGGGAATACCTGTGATCGGCATAACTTGAATGTTCATGCCAATGTTCTGAAACACCTGGAAAGTTAGCATGCCAATTACGCCTGCGCATAAATAACTTCCAAAAGCTTCATTACTTTCTAGAGCGGTATTGATCATTCTGTAAACCATCAAGAAGAATAGGGAGATAACGATACTCGTTCCGAAGAAACCAAATTCCTCACCGATGATGGAGAAGATAAAATCAGTTTGTGCTTCCGGAAGGTAAACGGAACCTTCTGTAAAACCTTTTCCGAAGAGCATCCCACTACCGATCGCAAGTAATGCGTTTCTTGTATGGTATCCAGCATCTTTGTGTTCATAAGGCTCAAGCCAAGCATAGAATCGGTTAAGCTGATATTGATCAAGAATGTGATCAACAAAAAATTGTGGAAAGGTAAAATATATCCAAACTAGGATTGATATGAACAAGATAAAGGAAAGAATAAGGATAACAATGATTCTCCATCGTATACCTGATACAAGTAAAAGGCTACCTGTGATCGCCATGAATACAAGACTCGTACCTAAGTCAGGCTGCATCAGAACTAAAAGTGTAGGTAAACCAGCGATTAAAGCAATTTTCCCTAGCAATAAAAGGTCTTCATGCAATGAGCGAACAATATACTTCTCATTATGAGTAGCAATTGTGTTGGCGATGGCAATAACTAGAGCTACTTTTACAAGTTCGGAAGGCTGCAATGCAAAAGGACCGAACCTATACCAGCTCTGCGCACCATTGATATTTGGAACGATGCTCTCAGGAGCGACTAGAATACCAAGCAGTAACAGGATACCGAACCCATATACGTACCAAGATAATTTTCTGAACTGATCGAAATCTAATACCATAACACCGACTACTGCGATTCCACCGATAAAGTACCAAACGAGTTGCTTTATGACGAAATTGCTGCCGTATTGATCCATCATCTGTGCGCTATAGATGGCAACGCAGCTCGTGATGACCATTAAGAACAATAGAAACAAAAGATTGTAATCGAGTTGCTGCCATGGTGACTTGTGGTTATTTTGCATGTGGATCGACTCCTTAAAGTAAAACAATAACATGTATTATCTTACCTAAAAACAGTGGGTTTGCAAATCATTTTGAGTATAATCGTTTGACATTTCTTTTTCTGCTTTACTATAGTAAACCAATAATCTAAAGAAACGACGGAGGTTTTATGGAAGAACATGCATCGTTTACTTCATTAGTATTAGTCATTCTTACAGCATTTTTTGTTCCTATTCTGCTAAACAAATTTCGGTTGCGGGTCATACCCGTAGTCGTAGCTGAAATTATTGTAGGAATTATTCTAGGGAAGAGCGGTTTTGATGTCGTTCATTCAGACGCATGGCTTGAGATTTTATCCGTACTTGGCTTTATCTTCTTAATGTTTTTAAGTGGTCTTGAGATTGATTTTAGTATCTTTGCGGGGGAAGCTAATTCTAAGAAAAAGAAAGAAAAGAAAGAACCGAATCGACTTGTTGTTTCAAGTATCATCTTTCTCTTCATTTTGATCTTATCTTATGGATTATCTCTTTTATTTGTTTGGGGCGGGTTTACTGAGAGTGCATTCTTTATGACACTTGTGATCTCGACCATCTCACTAGGAGTAGTCGTACCCACGTTAAAAGAAGAAAAGCTTTCTAAAACGACGATTGGTCAAATCATCTTGCTTGTTGCAGTCATTGCAGATCTCGTAACCATGATTCTTCTTGCTCTCTTTGTTTCAATGGAATCGGGAGATCCGAGCAGAATGTGGTTGTTACTTATTCTTTTTGCAGCGGGTATTCTATTGTACTTTATCGGAAAACAGATGAGGAATCGTTCTTTTTTAGATACCATGTCAAAAGGAACCATACAGTTAGATACAAGAGCGGTATTCACTTTGATTATCGTCTTAGTCGGACTTTCTGAATCTGTAGGAGCTGAGAATATATTAGGTGCTTTCTTAGCTGGTGTTCTCGTTTCTCTTCTTTCACCGAATAAACAACTTGTTCATAAACTCGATTCTTTTGGTTATGGATTTTTAATTCCTATCTTTTTTGTCATGGTAGGGGTGGAGCTCGATATTCGTTCCATATTCGCGGATCCTAAAGCATTAGCGCTCATCCCGTTATTATTAATCGCATTGCTTATTTCTAAGTTTTTACCTATTCTTTACCTTAGAAAATGGTACGACTGGAAAACCGTAACGGCTGCAGGTTTCTTATTAACTTCAACTCTATCTTTGGTGATCGCAGCTGCAAAGATTGGTGAACGAATCAATGTGATCGATGCCCGTACTTCATCCGCATTGATCTTAACTGCTGTTATTAGTGCCATCATTACACCTATCTTCTTTAAAAAGCTGTTTCCTAAAAAAGAGGAACAGGAAGCTGGGAAAGAACAGCTTGTATTTGTTGGAGCGAATCAGTTTACGCTACCGTTAATAACAGAGCTCGATCAATCACGATTCGAGTATCGTTTATATCACACGAAACAAGAAGAAAAAGATCAAAAACAATTGGATAGCTTTAAAATTCAAGAATTGGATGATTACGAAACAACAACATTAATCCAAGAGAATGTTTTTGATACAGATATTATTGTGCTGGCAACAGGAAGCGATGAAACGAATGAAAACCTTGCTTTGATCGCAAAAGAGGAAGGTGTAGAACGAGTCGTCGCTCGAATTGAGAATCCATTAAAGAGAGATGCACTGAAAGAAAAAGGAATTGAAGTGTATTCTGTATACTTTTCTTCTCAAGTGTTGCTAAAAGCGTTAATAGAGAATCCAGCTGTAGTGGATATTCTTACAACGTCAGATAATAGTCTCAATGAAATTCTTGTTGAAAACAGTGCCTACCACAGAACCGCTTTAAGAAACTTTCCATTCCTTGGTGATAGCATAATTGTTCGTATCTACCGAGGAAAAGAGTCGATCGTTCCGCACGGTGACACAGAGATTTTATTAGGTGACAAAATGGTTGTGACGGGTAGTAAGCAACAAGTGTTGCAGATGAGGCAAATATTAGGATAGATGAAAAAGTGCTGACTGAGAAAGTCAGTACTTTTTTTGTTTGCAATTAAAAAAGATTCTGCCTAATTTACTAGGAAAATGTGCATGATAAATGAAACGATAAAAATAGGAGTTGAAATAAAATGATGCCAGTTGTTCATTGTCCAAAATGCGGAAAAGATCATGCTCTTAACCATGAAGTCTTAATCGCTCAGTCGAATCAAAATGTAATCTATCGCTGTGAATCATGCGGTTTCGAAGTGAAAGATATTCAGACTAGTAAAGGTTAATAGTGAAAATCCTCTCTACTTCTGTTATACTAATTAGGACTTGGTACTAATAACAAATACTAATAAATAAAATGAACAGATTGATGGGGAGGAAGCTTTATATGTATCAACTATCATTAGAAAACAAAACGTTTGTCGTAATGGGTGTTGCGAATAAGAGAAGTATTGCTTGGGGAATTGCACAATCTCTTTCAAACGCAGGTGCCCGCCTAGTATTTACATATGCAGGTGAAAGATTAGAGAAGAACGTTCGCGATCTAGCAGAATCGTTAGGAAGAAATGACTCAATCGTTCTTCCATGTGATATTACGAACGATGAAGAAATTAAAAAGACTTTTGCTACATTAAAAGAAGAAGTTGGCGTGATTCACGGTCTTGCTCATTGTATCGCTTTTGCTAACACAGAAGAGTTAAAAGGCGAGTATTTAAACACAACACGTGAAGGATTCCTTCTTGCTCACAATATTTCATCGTATTCACTCACGGCAGTAGTTAAAGAAGCTCGTCCTTTAATGACAGAAGGCGGAAGCATCGTGACGCTAACGTATCTTGGAGGAGAAAGAGTAGTTTCTAACTACAACGTTATGGGTGTTGCTAAAGCTTCATTAGACGCAAGCGTGAAGTATCTTGCAAGTGACGTAGGTAAAGACGGCATACGTGTTAATGCTATTTCAGCTGGACCTATCCGTACTCTTGCTGCAAAAGGAATCGGAGACTTTAACTCTGTACTAAAAGAGATCGAAGAAAAATCTCCCCTCCGCAAAGCAAATACGCAAGAAGAAGTTGGAGATGCAGCATTGTTCTTAATGAGCGACTTGGCTCGTGGGATCACGGGAGAAATTCTTCATGTGGACAGTGGTTACAACACGATCGCACGATAAAATATTGAAAAAAACCCCTTCGAAGGCTCACAATGGGCTCCGAAGGGGTTTTTTGACGTTTTACCTTGCTCTCAATGGGAAGGTAAAGCGTTTGGTAATTGCAGTCTCTATTAACCTAGAGCTCCTGCGCCGTTTCCGTTAGTAGTTTGTGGTACGCATACGATACCACAAATGCAGCGACAGTCGATTACAAACGTTTGGTTTAAACCAGTCGTTGCATCCAAGTAAGAGAATACTGCACAGCTGCTGTCGTCGTCAAAACGAACTAATGTAAAGATTGTAGGTGTAGTTTCTCCACCAAGAGAAAGAGGTGTAGAAGCACCTTTCAATACGATTAGAAGTCGTTGCTGAGCAGCCATGCTGCAGAAATTACCGTTTGTGTTTGCGATGTTATGCAATAACTCACATACACAAGACTTGTTTCTTGACCGTGATCCACCTGCAGCTTCTCCATTTCCGCCACAGCAAGATCCTTTAAATAGGCTAGACATTTAATTGCCTCCTTATAGATTAGATACATGTACCTGACCGTTTCATCAGGGTTAATATACTATATTAAAGCAGGCTAGTATTTGCATGAGACATGTACCTAGTTAATGCCCAATCTTCTAGAAATAGTTATCAGCCCTTTCTTCCAAACTTCTAAAATTTCCGCTCATTTAGTAGTCGATTATCTATGCACGATTTGTAAAATTTCATATCTATATATAAAGCTAGTACAAATTTTGGCTGGCTTGTTTTATTCCTGAAGGGAGAAAGATTTATATGGCGATTTTTGGAACACAAAACTTAAGAGCGAGATTGATTCAAATTGCAAGATTGACTACGAATATTGATGTAATTTACGTACCAGCAACACAAGTAGAAGATGCACCAGACTTAACTGGAGTTACCATTACTGAGGTACAAGCTGACTTTATTATTGTTAATGATGGTACTACGAACTATTTAGTACCAATTGACAAAATCATTACAGTTCAAGACACAGCAGTTATCTAATTTTAGTAAGAAGAGAGGAGTTGGAATAGTGGGATTATTATTTAGAAGCATGCTTAGAAATATGCAGGGTACGAATACAGTTATCACTCAAGTATTTACTAAATGTGAAGAGACTAACCTTTTTGGTGTAACGGTTGTATCGGTACAAGAGAACTTTGTTATTTTTGCAGGTGCAGGTTCTGGTGCTGGATCCGTTTATTATATCCGCATTGGGGATATTCTCGGTATAGAGCTTTAATCTAACACGAAGACTTCATGTTTACATGAAGTCTTTTCAATTTATTTAGAAAGGGTCAAGAATGAGCAAGTTAAATATACTCTTTATCACAAAAGACACCAGTCGATTTATTGAAAAATCAAGTTTCCATTTGTTTCAACAACTTCAAAGAGATGTGAATGTAGAAGTATGGAGTGAACATGCTTCTGTACAATATATTCTTTCACACGTTCAAAGGAAACCTGATTTCATATTATTTAATGATATCCATAAGAACTATAGTCCTTTTATAAGCGGACTTGAGAGTTTAGAGATACCTTCAGGGATGATTGTTCACGATTTGCATTATAATCCTAGACTTCGTGAAAGGATAATGAAATTAGACTGCTTTAAGGTTTTATTTCCTCATTATAAAGAAGCTTTTATTAAAACGTTTCCTTCATTAGAAGAAAAAATGCACTGGTTCCCACATCATGTGAATGAGGATGTTTTCAAAGATTATCAACTTATGAAGGAAACAGACCTTTTAATGGTAGGTGCAAACTATCCGCATCTTTATCCTCTTAGAGCTCAGATTATGAAAGAGATGAAAACACTACCTGGAATTAAGACATTCAAGCACCCTGGGTATCGTGATATTCAAAAGTATGAGACAGACATTATCTCAGGCATAGAATATGCAAAAGAGATCAATGCGGCAAAGTTGTTTGTTACTTGTGACTCTATCTATCATTATCCGCTTTTAAAGTATTTTGAGGTATTGGCATCAAATACTTTGCTGTTAGCGCCCGGATCACCTGAATTACAGTCACTGGGGTTTATAAATGGTCAAACCTTCGTTGAGATTAATAACAATAACTATCAAGAAAAGATCCACTATTATTTAAGTCAAGATGAAGAACGCACAGCAATTGCTAAACAAGGATATGAGATGGTTCATAAAAATCATACCTCCAGAGTAAGAGCGAAAGAATTGATCAACAAAATACAAACTATACTTGAAAGGAAAAATTAAATGGATAAAGTAACAATTATTATCCCTTTTTACAACTGTACTTATATTTCACATGCGATACAAAGTGCGTTGAATCAAACGTACAGAAATATTGAGATCATTGTCGTAAACGACGGATCGATTCAACATAACGAGAAATTAGAACGTTTTAGAGATCAAGTAACCATCATCTCAAAAACCAATGGCGGAACGGCAAGTGCATTAAATGCTGGCCTACAAGCTGCTAGTGGTGATTTTATTTGCTGGTTAAGTTCTGATGACATCTTTCTTCCGCAAAAAGTAGAACTTCAGGTAGCTTTTATGAAAGAGGTAGGGGCATTAATCAGCAGTACAAACTTCAAACTTATGAATGAGGATAACGTACTTACCAGTTCGACGCTAGGTTTTGATAATACAGATTATTTAGCTTTTCTTAAAGTAATGAGAAGAAGCTGTGTAATAAACGGCTGTACGGTCATGATGGATAAAAAGCTTATTTCTCAAATAGGATACTTTGATGAACAGCTTCCAAGTACACAAGATTATGATTATTGGTTACGCGTTCTCTGTTCTGACATCAAATTTTATCATTATAATCAGCCTCTAACCCATTATCGTGTGCACAGTAAAATGGGTTCAGAGACACGGAAATCGTCAATCGGTAAGGAAGTGAAGCTCGTCTCTAAAAAATACAAAAGAATGATGACTCAACAAATTATACAACGAATAAAGAACATGTAAAAAAAGCCCCTGTATGGCGCTTTTTTTATTTTTTGTTATTTTAAGATATTCTTGAATTCACTTGCATAGGTGTCTAGGTTAAAGACATCTAGGTGGTTATACGCTTGCTCGATAATACTTGTTCGTAATAGGTCGTTGTTTAAGAGCTCTAATGCCTCAGGTACTGCGGTTTCAATCTTTTCATTCGTATAAAATTTTCCGGTTGTATTATGAGTGATGAATGCTTTTACGCCATCTGAATCAGAAGAGAGTACTGGGCATCTGCAACTCATCGCTTCAATGACAGCATACCCGAATCCTTCTACTTTAGATGTAGATAATAAGAACCCTCCAGAATCGCCAATCATAGAAAAGTAGTTGGCCATCTGTTTATGTGGAACATTCGCATGAAGTTTTAATGAAGAGGTTAACCCCATCTGAGTAACTCGTTTGTTAAACCGCATCCGTTCTTGTGGATCTCCTAATGTATCGTCTATGAACATCCAAAACTGAGTGTCAGGCTTATGTTTTAAGAAACGAAAAGAAAACTCTAAATAATCTTTCCAGTTCTTATTCTCTTCAATTCTACCTACCCATCCTACAATTGGAAAACGCGGCGCTTCTGAGGAAACATAACGAAATTCATCCTTATCAAAACAATTATGAAAGCAATATTTAGGCGTAGCGGGATAATAAGCGTGAATTAGGTTGATGAGATGAGGCGTATTTGGGAAGAGTATTCCGTTCGAATAAGTTACAACGTTTGTCTTTGCTTGTAGCAGTATCTTTTCGGCGCTTTCGTAACTACCCAATCCTTGCACCTCATAGATTAGCTTCCCTGTAAACCCAAGTGTTCTTATCCGCTGAAGCAATCCGATATCTGAGCAAACGAAGATGGCATTAAAACCATCCTTTATTATTCTCTTAATCTCTTCATCCTCATTCGTGATATAAGTAGGAATCTCTGAAATATTCTGCATGCCTGTACCATTCTGCAGGTAAAGAAGGTGACAGTCGATGCCATGCTTTTTAAGTGCTTTGCATCGTTGACGGTTTAATGTTTCCATCCCACCGCTAGGTAGATAAAAAACAAACAAAATTTTAGCTGTGATCATACGTTAGCTCCTTTTAAATTCTATAAGCCATTGTATGAATCCATAGAAAAGATGTTCTAAACACTCACTTTAAAGGGGTGCCTTTTTTTGTTTGTACAGGGTAGGGGTCTAGTCCACATTGGGAATACAATCATAGTTTAATATAAAGTTTTAATTTTAATTATGGAAGGAGAGTTTCATTGAAAATAGTAACTATTCTTGGAACACGTCCAGAAATCATTCGGCTAAGTTTGATCATCAAAAAACTAGATCAATTAGCAGATCAACATATTTTGATTCACACAGGTCAAAACTTCACACCTTCATTAAATGATGTGTTTTTCCAAGAGTTTCAACTAAGAAAGCCAGACTATATTTTAATGAAACAACAATTTTCTTTCGGAAATCAAATTGCACATCTGTTTTCAGAGTTAGAGAAAATCTTGTTACACGAGAAGCCAGATAAAGTTTTGGTTCTAGGTGACACGAACAGCGCTCTTTCTTCTATTGTTACAGAAAGGTTGAACATACCGGTCGTTCATATGGAAGCGGGTAACAGATGTTTTGACTTGAATGTACCAGAAGAAAAAAACAGAAAAGTAATTGACGCCATCTCTACCTTTAATCTGCCATATACCAAATACAGCAGAGAGAACTTAATAAGAGAAGGTGTTCCTGTTAACCGAATCATGGTGTCAGGTAACCCGATCTATGAAGTGTTAACTCAATTTGAAGAACAGATTGATACTAGCAAAATTCTAGAAAAATTAAATGTTTCAAAAGGAAAGTATATGTTGGTCACAGCTCATCGTGCTGAGAACGTGGACAATCACGTTCATTTAAAAGAAATATTAACAGGTTTAAATTTAGTTGCTGAACATTTTAAGATGCCTATCATCTGTTCCATTCACCCACGGACGAGATCAAGAATACTAGAGAGAGGTACGTTAAAGATGCACCCATTCGTACAGTTTCATGAACCCTTTGGATTCTTTGACTTTGTAAAGTTAGAAAAGCACGCATTCTGTGCACTAACAGATAGTGGGACCGTTCAAGAGGAATGTTGTTTGTTTCAAGTACCGACTGTAACGATGAGAAATAGTACTGAACGGCCAGAAACTGTTGAGTGCGGCAGCAATTGTGTGTCGGGTGTTTCAGCACAACAAATCTTGGCTTCAGTAAAAGTAATGACAAATCAGAAGAAGCAATGGTCCATTCCAGAAGGCTATGGAGATTTAGATGTTTCAGATCGAGTCGTAAAGTTTATTTTAGGAGGAAATAGTATTGTTTAATAAAAGAATTTTAATTACGGGGGGCACGGGATCTTGGGGTCATGAGCTAGTCAAGCAGCTCCTGCCAAAAGAACCAAAAGAAATCATCGTCCTCTCACGTAATGAAGCAAGTCAAGTAGCTATGCAAAGACAGTTTGATTATAATCCCAAGCTTACCTTTATGATTGGTGATATTAGAGATAAAGACTCCTTAATGAGAGCGAGTGAAGGCATAGATTATATCTATCATCTTGCAGCATTAAAGCATGTACCGATCTGTGAGCTTCAACCTTATGAAGCACTGAAAAGCAATATTCAAGGAACACAAAACGTAATCGAAACAGCCATTCATCATAAGGTAACGAAAGTGATCTATATTTCAACTGACAAAGCAGCGAACCCTTCTAACCTTTACGGAATGACGAAAGCGATCGGTGAAAAGTTAATCATTCATGCTAACCTATTAAGTAAACATACAAGATTTGTTTGTGTAAGAGGTGGAAATGTTTTAGGTACGAATGGCAGCGTTATTCATGTATTTAAGAGTCAGATCAAGAACAAAGGACAAGTGGGCATTACTGATTTTGAAATGACACGTTTCTTCTTAACCTTAGAAGAAGCGATCAGTCTTTTATTTAAAGCCACTTATGAAAGTGTTGGCGGTGAGATCTTTGTTATGAAGATGCCTACGTGCAAGATTACTGATTTAGCGCAAGTTCTTATTGATGCTTCAGGAGAAAAAGGCGTAAAGATGATCGAGCTTGGAAAACGTCCAGGAGAGAAGCTTCATGAGATCCTTTTATCTGAATACGAAAGTGCAACAACTGTCCTCTTTGATAACGAATATTTCGTTATTCTACCAACAATCGATATTGAAGGTTTGAATCAGCGCTATGCCTCTTATGAAAAAGTAGAGCTTGAAAGTTATAGTTCTGAGACTGATCTGATGACGAAGGAAGAGATTCATAAGATGCTCGTTGAAGGTGGATTTCTGTCTTGAAGATCATGATTTTAGGAGCGAATGGGATGGCGGGTCATATGATCGCCTCCTATTTCAAAACAAAGACAACACATGAGCTCCTTCTGACTTCTAGAGACGGGACGGAAGGTCATATTCAGCTCGATGCAAAGAACCTAACGCAGATTGCTGAAGTTGTGCAGCATCACAAGCCAGATCTAATCATCAACTGCATCGGTCTTTTAAATGAGTACGCGGCCATTCATCAAAGAGAAGCGATCCTGGTTAATAGTCTACTCCCACACGAGTTAGCATATCAGCTAAATGTGTATGGAGGAAAACTAATCCACATTAGTACAGATTGTGTGTTCAGCGGGCACCAAGGCAACTATAATGAGGAATCTGTACCAGATGGATTATCGATGTATGCGAAAACGAAACAGCTTGGAGAAATAAAAAAACAACCACATCTAACGATTCGAACCTCTATTATTGGTCCTGAACTTAAAAATGGTATCGGTTTATTTCATTGGTTTATTCAACAGAAGGGAACCATCAAAGGTTTCACCCACGTGAAATGGAACGGTGTCACAACGTTAGAACTTGCTAAATTTATAGATCATACTATCAAGAATCCAATAACTGGCCTTTACCACTTAACCGCTCCAGAGGTTCTTTCAAAGTATGAACTATTAAAGATTATCAAGGATATCTATCAAAAAGACGACGTTGATATTATTCCGCATACCGAACCACGATTAGATCGAACGCTCTTTAATACGAGGTTAGATTCTGAATATAAAGTGGCATCTTACGAAAAACAGGTGCAAGATTTAAAGAATTGGTTGAAATGAAAAAAAAGATTATAATCACGGGTGCAGCAGGATTTACGGGGAATTCTGCTTGTCAGTACTTTGCAGATAAGGGATATGATGTGATAGGTATCTCTAGAAGTGACTTAGCTGAAGTAAAGGTGCGTGTTGTTACCTGTGATCTATTAGACAAAGAAAAGGTGTCGGAGATCTTTGACTTCTATAAACCTGATTTTTGTTTGCATCTAGCAGGTGTGAATTCTGTACCTCGCTCATGGAATGACCCTTCATCAACGATTGAAGCTAACGTACTCGGTACCGTTTATTTATTGGAAGCCATCCGTAAAGCCGTTCCATCGTGTCGTACCGTAATTGTAAGCTCAGCACTTTCAGGAATAGATCATCCTTATGGTGTGAGTAAAAAACATCAAGAACAACTTGTAGCAGACTGGGCAAATCTGTTTGATCTTCAACTTATGATAGCAAAACCATGTAACTTGATCGGACCAGGCAGATCACCTGGTTTCGTTTCTTTTTTAGCAAATCGTATCATTCAGCTCGAATCGTCAGGTGATCATAGTCCCATCAACATCAGCCACCTCCAAAACGAACGAGAATTCTTAGATGTAAGAGATGCGATAGCTGCTTATGAAGTTCTTTTAAAAGCAGGAAATAGGAATGTGACCTATGAGATAGGTTCAGGAAAGATGACAACATTGCTAGAGATTCTTGATATCTTCCAAACATTAACAAAAGAAAAACTTACGATCATAGAGACGAACGATACTAAAGACTTGAGTCCTCGTGTTATGAACTCAGAGCTGATAAAAGATTATAACTGGCAAACTGTTTATCCCTTAGAACTCTCAATTAAACAAATTCTTTCCTACCACAGATCGGTAGGTTCATGAATAAATACACGAAGAAAATGCGCCCCTAATTGGTGGGACGCATTTTTTTATTTCATACGTTTATGGTAAAGAGCCATATTCATCCAATGCATATTCTCGGCATTAGCATGTTGACTAAAGAAATGGTTTACTACTTGATCGTCTGATACACCGCTCAAATCTTTTTGAATTGCCTTTAGCTTATACAGTACCGCATATGGTTGAGTGGTTTTTTTGAAGGCATTATTCTCATATCGACTTCCTTTAATAATAGGTCCTGGAAATAATCGATCTCGGCGTTCATACCAAATTTTATGATTCGTCACTAACATATCTGTTTGAGAAGGTAGTGTTTCCATTCTTAACACCATCTGCTCAAGCGCTTGTGGATCTAGCCAGTCTTCTCCGGTCATAAATAGAACATACTCACCGATACAATAATCGAGGGCGATTTCAATGGAACCTGCTTTTCCGCGATGATTTAGCAGTAAGGGGACCATTCTCGATTCGTGTGTTTTATGAATTGAATCAGGAGTGAAATCGGTCGAACCGTCATCCACTACTACGATCTGAAAATCGCTTAACGTTTGTTGAAGAATGCTGTTCAATGCATGGTCGATCGTTTTCACATGATTATGCGTATACAGAAGAATACTCACTTTTGTAAGCTTTCCGATTCGCTTTTGAATATCGATACTGCTTGCCATACTCTCCATCGTTAGTTGCTCTGGCGGAATGTTTGTCGTTAGGGCATATCTGCCATTAAAGCGATATTCCATAATATATTCACGCAGGAGCACGAAATCGCCATGCTGTAGCAAACGGATCCAAAAATCATGGTCTTGTACGTTAGGGAAATCTCCTCGATAGCCTCCAGCTTTTGAAAAAGCTTCACTTCTGAACAAGAAAGAAGCACCAATGAAACAATTCTGGAAGATCTCTTCTTTTTTCCTCGTCATAAAATGCTCGACATATTCATACCAAGCCTTTGTATAAGTGATCGGTGTCCCATGTTGATCGATTCGTCTATAAAAGGAATACACCAATACGGTTTCTTTCGATGCTTGATCCATCGTATCGACTAATCGCTCTAAAAAGTTTGGATCATGTCTGTTATCACTGGAGATCCAAGTAAGATAAGGACAATCTAGAAGGAGTTCAAAACCCTCATTCAGTGTAGGAGAAATTCCAAGGTTCACCTTTCGATCCACGATCTCATAGGGAATGGTCAAAAGTTTACTAGCTTCATTTATGGCAGTGACCGTTTCATCATTAGGTCCATCAAGCACGATTACAAGTTTAAAATCACGAAAAGTCTGTTTTTCCACTGATTCTATACATTCAAATATATACTCCCTTTCCTGATGATAAACGGGGAGTACAACGCCTACTTTCACTAAAGTTCCTCCTAAGTTCAATTGCTCTATGATTGATAATGTCATAGTGCGATACAAGCATTCTATTCAACTTTCCATAAATGGGACTGGTTATTTTGGTAAAAAAATTTCATATTATTTTTAGAGAGTTTGGAATAATGTTTTACAGTTTTTTTTTAACTTTGAAAAGTTGATTGTGGAAGGTGCGAGACTCCAAATGGTGCAGAGCGCCTAGATGGCTCACCGCACCCCCCGCGGAAAGCGAAGCAACCTGGAATGGAAATCAACTACATTCAATGTGAATACACTCACAAAACTTGTCTAACCTTCATACACTAGTAATGATTAGCAAGAGCTAATTGATTAATAGTTGAGGTGAAATTCATGCTCCTTCTTCCTCATGGTGGAAGTTTAGTCAATCGACAGTTTACTAATGTCGAGTGCAATCAAAACCAAATAAAAATTGAATTAGATGCGATCAGTTTATCTGATTTAGAATGTATTTCTAACGGTGCATTTAGTCCTCTTGATTCGTTTATGAACAAAGCCGATTACGAAAGTGTTGTAAATGGAATGAGGTTGTATAACGGACTTCCTTGGAGTGTTCCTATAACATTACCTGTTACAGACGATAAGGCTAAACAATTAATAAAGCAGCAAGAAGCGTTACTGATTTATGAAAATACGGTCTATGGAAAAATAGAAATTACGGATATTTATAAACCTGACAAACTTTTAGAAGTGAAAAACGTCTATCGTACAGAGGATGTGTCGCATCCAGGGGTACAGAATGTATTAAATAGAGGAAGTTGGTATGTCGGAGGAAAGGTTACGTTGGTGAACAAACCTCCACGAAAAGTGGATTCTAGCTATTATTTGAATCCTAAAGAAACGAGAGAACAGTTTAATAAGAACGGATGGGAAAAAATCGTTGGCTTTCAAACGAGAAATCCCATTCATCGTGCACATGAATATTTACAAAAAACAGCTCTAGAACAGATGGACGGGCTGTTATTGCACCCGTTAGTAGGAGAAACAAAACAAGATGACATACCTGCAGAAGTTAGAATGAAATCTTATGAAACACTTCTCCAACATTATTATCCTAAAAATCGCGTTCTTTTGGGTGCCTTTCCAGGATCAATGAGATATGCAGGTCCGCGTGAAGCGATTTTTCATTCTATCATAAGAAAAAATTATGGATGCAGTCATATTATTATAGGAAGAGATCATGCAGGAGTAGGCAATTTTTATGGTCCTTATGATGCTCAACATATTTTTGCTGAGTTTAATAAGGAGGAGATCGGAATAACCCCTATTTTCTTCGAGAATAGTTTTTATTGTACAAAATGTGGAGCGATGGCTACGATTAAAACTTGTCCGCATGATGAAAAAGACAGACTTATTCTATCTGGAACGAAAGTTAGAGAAATGCTTAAAAATAACGAGCCGATCTCACCTCATTTTAGCCGCAATGAAGTCATCTCAATATTACGTGATTATTATGGTGAATAAACGTTAAGGAGGCTAAAGAGTTGAATCAAGAAGATAAGAATATAACATGGCAACAGCATAACGTAACAAAGGCAATGAGACAGAAGCTTCATGGTCATAAAAGCTTTGTACTTTGGTTTACAGGCCTATCTGGTTCTGGGAAATCAACGATAGCTTCCGAAGTGGAGAAGATGTTATACAAAAGAAAGCACAGTACCATGTTGCTTGATGGGGATAATGTTAGACACGGATTAAATCGAGATCTAACTTTTTCAAAAGAAGCAAGAACCGAGAACATTAGAAGGATTGGGGAAGTTGCAAAGCTTTTTGTGGAGAGTGGATCGATTGTTTTAGTTGCAGCTATTTCTCCTATTGCTGCAGATCGTGATGCTGTTAGAAGTTTGTTTACTCGTGAAGAATTTGTAGAAGTATATATAGATTGCAATCTTATAGAATGTGAAAAAAGAGATCCAAAAGGACTTTATAGAAAAGTAAGAGAAGGATTAATCACTAATTTCACGGGTATTTCTGATCCATATGAAGCACCGGTTTCTCCAGAGATCATTGTGAAAACAGATCTTTTAGAAGTAAATGAAAGTGCAGAACATATCATACAATACTTGATCGCAAATCAATATATATCCTAATGGAAAAGCTGCACCCCGTAAGGGTGACAGCTTTTTTAGTTGGATTTATTAGGTTTCCATGTTACTTTGCCGCATGAGCTGCAGCCCTTTTTTACAGGAGGATTTATCAAAGACTGATTCTTTCCTGCATTGTTCAATTTCTTTGTCTTGATCTCAGCATAAAGCTTTTGTAGATCTTCTTTATTCACGTATGATCTCTCCTCTTAATTGAATATCTTAGCGCAATGCCATTATATTCTCAATCAGAGGACGGGGTGTTCTTATTCGGTTGAAATGGTCGAATGACTGATGTTTTCTTTGATTCAGCCGTATTTCTATTAAAAGGTTGGATCGTCTTTTCAGTAGCGCTGTTTGATTTAAAAGGACTGATCGGACTTGCATTTCTTGATAATGACTTGACTTGTTCATAGGGCTTTGGAATCTGGTTGGTGATGAGTGAACCAGCAGAAGAAAACGGTCGAATTTGCGGAACAGTCGCTTTTGGTGTATCTAATCTTCTGTTAACAGGCTTCTGTTCAGTTGCCTCATAAAAAAGATCTTCCCTCTTGTTTTGTACAGGAGAAGAAGGCGAGGACTTCTGATTAACTTCCACAATCGGACTTTCATCCATTTCATCTACTATTGGGATTTGAGCGGCTGCAAAGTAAGAGTTAATAGGCTTTAAGACTTTGTTCGCACATGAAAAGAATGTGGATTCTGAAACGGAAGAAAGAGATTCAAATGAAACGCGTAGAAAGGTTTGAATGACCAAATAACTGATCCATTCTACAACTTTCTCTTCATAAGAAGGTTGGACCGCTAAGAAGAGAGGTCCATCTTTTCTTTTTAATGTGATTCCCTTGTGAATACCCGCTTGAACGGGCAACCTGAATGTAGGAGAAGGGTTTAAATAATACAGTTGTTTTTCAGGTGTATTCAGTGCCAGTGGCATAGGATGACCGCTATGGAAATCTACATAAAAACGGTGATCACATTTAACATGGTCATCGGTTGTCATCCTGATCCCTGTATGGCTCAAGTGCTGATGGAGTTCTCTAACTTTCTTTTGTGATAGCCCTTGAATACCAAACATAAATGTAGAAAGAGCGCCTGAAATCGTTTCTCCATCATCCGAGATCTGTAATCCCCAATAAGGCAATAAAAGACTTAATGCCTCATATTCTATAGATGATAACTCACATACCTTCTGATCTTGATACCAGATTGGTCTCATGATACCTTCCTCCTTAACGCTTATCTATAAAAATAGGCTTTCGTTCTTGTGTCATAACCCACTCTATTTCCATAGTATGTATGGAATCTTCAGATCATGATGAGGAAAGGAAGGGAAACAATGGGAAATAATCATAAACACTTGCAGGATGAGTGTATCCGCGTTCAGAAAGTTTACGACTGGGTGACTGATACACTAAACGTAAGAAAGACCGTTTCTTTTACTCCTGAACAAATCGTAGCTATAGAAGAAGCATTGGATGATCCTTCACGCCGACCGTTAAGATTAGTTACGAAAGTACCTAAAACTCCTCCAGCATTCCCGCTAACAGGTGAAACAAGTGAAGCAGCATGCCCTGAACTATATCTATGCGAGCAAGTTGGAGAAAAGAGAGATGTTACTGTAGCACTTCACGGAGGTTTTTCTGAAGCACAGCTAGTAGAGCTACTCTTTACAACAGATATCAAAGTTCAAGTTGTAGACCGTAACGGAGTAATCGTTGTAGAACAGTTGGTTAATGCATCCGTATTTGAATCTTTCGTGTTGTGTTATCCAGATGGAACAGACTTATATTGCCGCATAACTAAAATCTTTGCTCGCATCCCAACAGGAACGGTATTGTTGAATAGTCCATCTCCAACTTCATTCGTTGTAGACATTACGTTCTGTGTGGATATCCAAGTTGAAGCAGAAGTTAAACTAGAGGTACTAGCGAAGTTCTGCTCACCTCGTGAAAATGACCTAAATGCAGAGGAAAGCGAGGGAGAAATGTGTCCAGAGGTAGTGTTTCCGCAACAATGCCCGGACATATATCCCAGGCCAGGCTGCCTGTGTAGATCACGAGGAACTGCTAGCGGATTAACGTGTGAAGAGGATGGAGCTTCAGAAGCTGGCAGAGTAACGATATCGGTTGAAATCTGCCCGAATTATAACCTGTCAGGAAGCAGATTCCAATTATCTTTAAACGATACAGGATATACAGCTACTGAATTCACTCAAGATACTCTCAGCTGTGATGAATATGCTGGTGGACTAAGATTAACTGTTTCAGGAAGAGGAACGCTGGATGCTTCTGGTGAACAGTATAAGTTTAACCTAGCTATTGTCGAGACAGCAGATGGAAATCAATTTGAGGTAGAACTTATTGACAGAGCAGGAAATAAGGTATTTACTACGGGTGTTGTAAAAGCAGATTCTGGAGAAATCGCTATAGAAAATTGCTTACAACATCAATAATGAATAGATCTGAAGAACAGAAAGACCTGAAGGCAATCGCCTCGGGTCTTTCTTGTTCATGAAAAAAAAGTGAACGAATAATAATAGCTTACATACAATAGGGAAAGAGCCTAATTATGCAAGGGGGAAGATGCATGGGGACAAAGGATAAATTAAGTTATGAGCGGCTCGTTTCTAGGGTGGACTATTACAAGGAAAAAGCACTTGATCTTGAAAAAAAGCTCGTATTCGCTGAAGAGACCATCGAAAGACTTGAAAAAGAGACGAACAATGATCGATCTCTTAAGATAATTGAAGAAAACGAAAAGGAACTTCTAGCACTAAGAAAACAAGTTGAAGAACTCACAAAAAAATTAAGGCGTTTAGAAGAGCATGAGATGGAAAAAAGGATGCAGAGCTACGAAGAATTATTGAAGAGCATTCAAGATGAAATGAACGATAAAGACCAACAGATCGACCTGTATCAACAACGTATCAAAAGTATGGAAAAGCGGATCAACATTAACCGCACATCTGAACCGGTCTTTGAAGAGCTCGATACTGACAATAATCATTCAGAACCTCAGAAAAAAGAAGGATTCAATAGTGCGTGCTATTTCGACTATTCGGTAATTTTCACAAAAGATAAGAAGGGCTTTATTAGAGGTTCGTTCTTTATCGAGAATACTGGGACAGAGACATTGGAGAATCCTTATATTTGTTTCAGATTTCAACCTGCAGAGGCTTGTGCGTTAAAAGGGAAAATCATCTCTTTGATCGCATCACCTACACAGGAAGAGATGACACAGTCTATTTGGATGTACATGGATAATGAGTGGGCAGAAAAAGCTAAAGAACGGGGAGAAATGTGGATCTGCCCGTTACGTGAAACCACATTTAAAAGTGGTGATAAACTCTCTTTGGATGATTTCCAGATTCCTTTTAAGAGTGGGATCGATGATAACATTACGGTAGAAGCATTTGTTTATTTTCATAAACAAAATTATCGAACAAAAGCAGTTAATCATATAGCGATTAACTTTTAGTGAGACAGCCTATAACCAACTCGTCAGACTTGCATATGATGTACTATACGAGGAGGTTGTAACATGGAAGATTGTTATTATTGTAAAAGGAAGAAGAAGAAGCATAAAAAACATAAGAAGGTTTATGCTGATAAAGTAATCATCAAAGCAGATAAAGTTATCATTCATGAAAAGAAGGTAGAGTGCGAATCAAGCTCTAGCAAATGGGAGTCTAGTCATAAACATGAGTCTAGCCACAAACATGAGTCATCTTCTAAACATGAATCTAGCTCAAAGCATGAGTCTAGCTCAAAGCATGAGTCTAGCTCAAAGCATGAATCTAGCTCAAAGCATGAATCTTCTTCAAAACATGAATCTTCTTCTAGCTCAAGCTCAAGTTCCAGCTCAAGCTCTAGCAATAGCTGCCATTATGATCCTTGGATCTAAGCAATCCAAATGTTTCTTTAGAGTACTCTCAACGGAGTGCTCTTTTTTTTAGTAGTGCACTTATAAAACATAGATTTAGAAGGAATAGGGTAAGAAATATAGAAGTAATGATAAAGGAGAGGATTTTGATGGGATATATCTTGCCGTACTTACCCATTCAGCAGATGCAATATGCCAGTAGGATGGAAAAAGCCGAAAGAGGATTACCTGTTGTTGCTAGTGTTCCTCCTATTCAAAATGAAGATGTACGTTCCTTTCAGCAAAAGAAGAGTTTAACTTTTGAAGAAAAAAACAGCTTTAATCAAATTTTAAGTGAAATAGAAGGTAAAGGACTCATAATCAACGAAACCATATGATGGTTTCTTTTTTTGTTCATAACATAAAGACTTGGAGTGTTTATCATGGAATTCGTTGAACTTTCAACAGGATGTTATTATTTTAAGGGTGCTGTTAATATAGGGTATATCGTGTCTGAAGATAAGAACAAAGGTATGTTAATAGATGCTGGCCTAGAATCATCAGCAGCGAAAAAAGTGATAAAGCAACTTCGAAGTGAAGAGCTTCCGTTAACTCATCTATTTATTACTCATGCACATGCCGACCATTTTGGCGGAGCTTTTTATATACAACAAAACTATGATGTACATACAATCGCGCCTGCACTAGAAGAAGCGATCATGAGTAATCCAATACTAGAACCGATCTATTTATCTCAAGGAAATTCCCCGTTAAGAGAAATGCGGAATAAATTTTTAGAAGCACCAGCTATACGAATTGATGAAATTTGTTCAGAAGGCTATTTAGAAGCATTTCCAGAAGTTCAAATTATACATCTTCCTGGTCATAGTTATAATCAACATGGTATCTTGTTCCGTGGTATTTTATATGCAGCCGATGCTTTTTTAGGAAAAGATGTGCTCCAAAAGCATAAGATTCCTTTTATAGTTGATGCAAGTGAAAACATAGCAACCCTTCACAAGTTAAAGATGATGCATGTAGAAGGAATGGTACCCGGACATGGTAACGATGTAACCGAGTACAAAGATGTTATTCAAAATAACATCCTTATCCACGAGAAAATTACGTTAGACGTTCAGAATGTTGTTAACCAATCAGGTAATTCTGGAATATCATTTGAGAATATCGTAGCGTCCATGCTAACGAAATACGAAGTTGAACCGGCAAATTTAGGTTCATATTCTTTGTTTCGAACGGCCATCTCTGCACATGTTATTCAATTGCTAGCGAACGAAAGTGCAGTATATAAGATAACTGGTGGCAAACTTGTTATTTTTTCGGCTTTGTACAAGGCATGATTAACAATTTACCTTCTGAGAATTCTGCATATACAACTTCTTTTATATCCGAATAGCCTTGTTTGTGAATTTGTTCTAAAAGTTTATTTCTTGAAAGCCCTGCTGTTGAAAGGTTATCGTGGTTTAGTTCACCATCTAATATGAGAGTAATCGGTAATTCTGGCTGCTCCTGACTTTGTAGGTTCAAATCCTGTCTGTTTGGCGGGCCGTATTGGTATTTAGGCAATATACTTAACGATCCGTTAGATTCTAAAATGGCATACTCGACTTCTCTTAAACCAAAAAATCCTTTTTGTCTTACTAAGTTTTGAAGTTGGTTGATGTCTAGTTTACTCTTTTTTAGCATATCACGATCGATCAGTCCGTTCCGTATGACGATAGTGGGTGCGCCTTCTAAAAATTTTCGTGTTCCCTTAAATTTCTGAGAAATAATTTCAACAATATAAACCATGGATCCCCAAACCACAATCGCATACAAGATGACGAATATAGAAGTCTCATCATCATACATAGCATTACCAACTAATTCACCCAAGAAAATCGATGAAATAAAATCAAAGGGTGTTATTTGTGAGATCTGCGTTTTTCCTAATACTTTTGTTAACAAAAAGAGAGCGATAAACCCTACGATTAGTTCGGTCGTCAATTGCCCAACATGAATGTCCATGAACCTTAGTCTCCTCAACGTACGTATTATTGTACAGTTTTGACGAAATTAGAGGGGAATAAACAATAAAAGCATTGAAATCGCCACTACGACGACTTCAATGCTTTTTTCATGGCTACATGCGGAATGTTAGCATCAAGAAAGGGTTCTTTTGAGGTTGTTACATAACCAAGCTTTTTATAAAAGTCTTCTGCTTGAGTTTGAGCATATAATATAAGGCTTGGTAAAGATCGTTCGACGGCAGCTGTTTGCATAGCGTTCATCAATTCTTCTCCCAGTCCTTTTTTTCGATGAGAAGATAAGATGCATACACGTTCTACTTTGCCTTCTCCATTAACTTCACGAAGTCTAGCCGCACCAACTGGTTTGTCTCCATCGTAAAGAACAAAATGCAGGGACGCATCTTCATTGTTATCAATCTCTTCTTTTTCATCAATCTGCTGTTCGCGAACGAAAACATCTTTTCTTACAGCTAGTGCATCTTGAAAACCTTGCTCGTTCGTTGTATACGTTTTAATCAATCTTATTAAACTCCTTTTCCAAGTCGAAATGTTTCATAGACCGTCCATGATCCGTTATCCAGTTGATAGAGAAGTTGGAAACGGTCGATTCGTTCTTCATGTTCGATGTCTATCATACGTAATCGTTCCAAAACGTCTGAATGTTCTTCATCAGATAGTTTTTGTCCAAGTGTTAAATGCGGTACAAAATTGTATGGTTGTTGATGTTCAAGCGGACCAGAATATAACTGCTCATGCAGTGATTTAATTTCATCAGCTTCATTAACTTTTAGAAAAATAACATTGTTAACAGGATGGAAAGATCCTACTTTATTAATCAAGATAGAAAAAGGATCTATATTCTTTGCAACAGAAGAAATATAAGAAATTTGTTCTTGTATTTCTTCCTCAGTTGCCTCATAAGGCTCCTTAAGCGTAATGTGAGGTGCGATAAGGGCATAATGCGGGTCATACCGCTTTCGGTAGGAATTCACTTTATCTTGTAGATTTTTTGATGGAAAAATTGCGATACCGTATTTCATATTTCTTCCTCCCTCATCTTTTGAACTAGTATACCAAATATTCTATTTATTTCCCACAGTTACTGGTCACTGTAAAGAAACCTTAACGCGGGAATTAAGTCTTTCTGCCAATTTACCCAGAGATGATTTCCTTGAAACTCGGCGTATTCATAATCCAGAGCCAAATTATTCAGTAGCTTATTCAGTTGTCTGTTAGGCGTTAAAAAATCTTTCGTTATTCCTTCAGGATTCGTAAATTGCTCTTCTTCATCACCTATTGAGTGATAAATGGTCAACGTTTGCATTTGTTCGATCGATGCAACGGTCTCAATAAGACTTTCAGGAACGTAAGGAGATTGTACGATTACTTTACCGAACGTGTTTGGATATAGAATACTAAGCTTAAATGCTATGTAACCACCTAGAGAATCACCGATTAAGCCCATACCCGCACCAAGTTGGAGTGTGTTAAACTTCTCATTAAGGTAAGAGGTAAGTTCGAATGCCATGAATCGGATGTAATTTTCGTGTTTTTCTCCTGTTGGATCATATTTTGCTTTTCGGTCTTCAATGCCTTTATGATTAACACCAACAATGATACAGCTCTGCAAATTTTCTTCTTCCATCAAACGATCAGCGGTTTTAGCCAGCTTTCCTAACTGAAAGTAATCTCTGCCATCTTGGGCAATTAGGATCGGGTACTTCACGAGTGGAGTAAACTTTGCAGGCAAATAAATGAGTAAATCAATTTCTTCATCCAAGTAGTTGCTATATATCTTATCATCTGTGATTGAACCTTTAAGTATGGCCATAAAAAGTACCTCCTGTGCTGACAAATCTTTGAATTATAAGCGTTTTCATTCAACTCGTATTATTGTATCACATAATGATATAATGAAAGAATCAATTCGTTTTGCCAAAAGAGATCGAACATTTAGAAGAGGTGAAGTCTGTTGAATAATAGAGTGCACAGTCGAGAAGTTGAAGCAGCTGCAAGAAGGTTGTTGAATGAAAGAGGCGTCACAATTCCTGAAATCGCTGAGATTGTATATGAAATGCAGATTCCATTTTCACCTGGCTTAACGAAAGAAGAGTGTATAGAAAGCGTCGACGCTGTTCTTATGAAGCGCGAGATTCAGCATGCTATTCTAGTCGGAGTAGAACTTGATATACTTGCGGAACAAAGAAAGTTATCTGAACCCCTTCAAAGTATCGTTGAACAAGATGAAGGATTGTTTGGTGTAGATGAAACAATCGCACTTGGAGCGGTTTTCGGTTATGGATCGATAGCCGTTACAACTTTTGGGCACCTAGACAAATTTAAGATGGGGATTATTCAAAAACTAGATACAAAGATTGCGAATGGTAAAGTGCATACATTCTTGGACGATCTTGTTGCAAGTATTGCAGCCAATGCATCAAGTCGACTCGCACACAGACTTCGAGATAAGCAGGAGCGGCTTGATCTGGAAGAGATTAAGATTCGTGATGAGGAAGAGAAGATTGGATAATATATAAAGAAAAAGCAAAAACACGCCTATTTTGTGGCGTGTTTTTGATATCAATTAGAAAATATCAACAGATACAATGTCTAAAAGAGGGAACTTTGTTTGTGCTGCGTTATTAATGCGTGCATAATCTGATTGTACTTCATCAATTTGTACGCTTGGAAAGAACCTACCGGCTACGATTAAATCTACTACTACATCTCCATTAGCAAGTGTAATAAGGATTGATCGAATAGTTCTGCTTGTAACTGTAGGTGTATTTGTTGAAAGCAAAATTAAATTTTGATCAATAGCAGCAATAGACGTAAATGGAATATATTGATCTAAGGTGGTACTAGTTACTCGAATGTAATCTGAACCAACTTCTCTAATCGTTACATTTGAAAGAAATGGGGCTGCCAAACCAGGAACATAAATATCAACGGTGAAAACTCTAGCAAATTCAATAATACGGTCTCTGAAGTCTATGCTATTCACTTCAGGCGTTATACCAGCTCCAGCTGCATTATCAATGCTTCCCACTTCAAACAAATTGATTAATGCATTAATACCAGTAGCTGCGTTAAACACACGAAAAAAGTTACCACCAATTTCTCGAATTGACACATTAGAAAAAGGTGTTGCATTATTACCAGTAATAAATACATTCACTAGATTTTCACTTGCTAAAGGGATAATTCTACTTCTTAGCGTGCGGCTTTGGATGATCGCCATATGATTCACCTCCTTGCCGGAACAAACTTTTATAGCAAGACGATGCTCATTATAAAGATTCCATACTATAATCTATTAATTAAGAACGAAAGTGTGTGGTGTATTATCTTGCGTTCAACATAGGTAAACGCATATTTATTGATTAATAGGCTAGTATCCTATCATTTTAGAAATAAATTAATATGCTATTTAGTATCTGGTATACAGATTGATTTATTTCATAAATGGATGGGAGGTCAGTAATGATGGGTGACTCATTATTCCACGGAAAAGAAAAATGTTCAAAGCATGATCACACAAGCGGGTGTGACAGCTGTGTTTGTGATTTCTTTCGTGATTTATCCGATGACATTAATTTTTGTAGCCAAAACATAAACAACTTCCTTGTCATCGTTTTAAAAGGAATTGGACCGTTAAGTTTGAACGGGACGACGGACCCTACTTTGTTTAGATTCGTACGTTATGAAGACAGAAAGTGCTGTGTTGTGCTTTCTTATGAAGTAACTACGGCAACTGGAACAGCTACTCGTAATTTACTAGTTAACTGTAAAGACATCATAGCTGTAACTTGTGTACAAGACGGCGATCTTGCTGCGGGTACGTTCAACTAATCGTTGATTCAGCCGGGATACTCTCCCGGTGTTTACATATAAAACAAGAGAAGACATAATTTTTTGCTGAACCTAAAGAAAAGTGTTGTCAAAACTTCTAAAAAGCATATATAATAATTTTTGTTGGACAAAGACATTGATTCGATAGCTCAGCTGGGAGAGCGCTACCTTGACAGGGTAGAGGTCGGGGGTTCGAACCCCTCTCGAGTCACCATACATAATAAGCAAACCTCCTTAGCGATAAGGAGGTTTTTTGATTAATATTATTTTATCCTAAGATGTTACAACAATAAAAACACTCCAGAAATAAATACCCCTGTAATGATCATCATAACAAGACCGTATCCCATGATGTCTTTTGCTTTTAATCCAGCGATAGCTAGTGCAGGAAGCGCATAGAATGGTTGGATCATGTTTGTCCATGCATCACCCCAAGCTACAGCCATAGCCGTTTTTGATAAAGAAACGCCTAAGTTTTGAGCTGCTTCTAACATAACAGGTCCTTGTACCGCCCATTGCCCTCCGCCAGATGGAACAAAAAAGTTTACAAGGCCAGCACTCCATAATGTAAATAAATGAAAAGTATGTTCGTTTGAAAAGGAGATAAGCATGTTGGACAAAACTGCAACTAGTCCTGATGAAGTCACGATACCCATTAAACCTGCATAAAAAGGAAACTGAATGATAATACCGCTCGCGTTTTTCACAGCATCCGTAACCGCTTTCAGAAATAACCTGGGTGTTTTATGTAAGATAATACCGATGAATAAAAATAAAAAGTTTACAATATCCAGATTTAAGGTAAAGCCATTTTTTGTGAAATAATAGACTAGGTATGAGATGCCAAGAAGCCCGATAAGGATAGATAATAACTGACTATTCTCAAGTCGATCAGCGGGTGTTTGAAGTGATTCTTCTTTACTTACTGCTTCAAGAGAATCCTTTTCTTCTAACAATGCGGGATCGATTACAAACGCTTTTTCACTTGGAGGGACCATTAATCTGTTTATAATCGGTACCATGATGAAAAGACCTGCAAGAATGATAAAGTTGAACGATGAAAAGATCGTCTCACTCGTTGGAACAACTCCCATAATATTTTCAGTAAAGTGTCCAGGTGTAGCAATCGTTAATACAACAGAGCCCGAAAGACCTCCACTCCATATGATAAAGCCACTATAAGCACTTGCGATTAATAACCGGTAGTCCACGCCTTTTACTTTAAGTGCGATCTCTTTTGCGAACAGTGCACCAATAATAAGACCGAAGCCCCAATTGATCCAGCATGCGACGAGTGCTACTAACGTTACGAGAATAATAGCTTGTCCTGGTGATTTAGGTAACTTTGCTAGTGAACCTAAGAGTTTCTTAAATAATGGTGAACTTGCCATCACATGACCGGTCACTAATATTAACACCATCTGCATAGAAAACGTTAATAAACTCCAAAACCCTGTACCCCAAAAATTAACGATTTCTACAGGGGTGCTATCTGTCGCAAATAAAGCTAGGCCACATACGAAGAATGTTAGTAAGATGACTAACAAAAAGGGGTCAGGCATATACCTTTGCATCAATCTGTTTGAAAACGAAATTAATAGTCTCAAATTTTTTTCTTCCTCTCCTTAAATGATATTTAAATAATATGTATTTCAAGAGAAGTTCGATTTATTTCTACAAAATCCTTTTTATTCTTATTGATAAATGGACGAACTTTTTAAGTCGTCCTACATAAAATATAGAGAAATAGGATATAAGGTTTTTGAAAGGAGAACATTTTTTTGGCTTTATTTAAACGCCCTGGCATTTTTGCCAAAAAGGGAATGGTTCCTAATATGGGTGCGATGGGACCTACAATGGGAGCAATGGGACAGATGGCCCCTACGATGGGAGCTATGGCACAGATGCCACAGATGGGTGGATGTGGATACCCAGCGGTCTCACCATCTCAATACTATCCTCCACAAGTTATGCCTGCACAGTTCAGTCCTACGAATCAACAAGTCCAATATAATCAGCAAGATGTATATGTTCCGATGATTCATCCGACTCAAACGACTCAAGTCAATCAGATGAACTACAAATATGTACATTACTTCCCGCAGAACACGAACGTCGTAAACCAAGCAACGCAGCAAAACCTTTGTGGAACGGTACAACCAATCATGGCACCTTGTCCTCCGCCATGCCCACCGCCATGTGGCCCATGTGGTCCTTGGAGAAAGAATTAACAGTGAAGCTGTCGACTTTGTCGGCAGTTTTTCTATTCTATTTTTGTATGAATTTGTGTGAAAATAATCCGGTATGGGGAATGAATAGACTAGTACATATAAATTTATGGAGGTTATGAAAAATGAGCAGTGATAAAAAGGTTGTAATCGTTACAGGAGCAGCAAAAGGGATAGGAAAACAAATCGCGATTGATTTTGCCAAAGCAGGCTATATCCCTTCATTAATAGACTTTGACAAAAATGAACTTGAATCAACTTTGGCTGAAGTTAAATCAATTGAAAAGAGAGCAATTTCGATAACATGTGACGTTAAGAATCCTGAAGAGATCATGCATGCAGTTGCAGAAACACATGATCAATTAGGTGACATTCAATGCCTGATTAACAATGCTGGTCTTTCGAAATGGAAATCTCCCTATGAATTATCTGTAGATGAATGGGATGACATTTTGAACACAAACTTAAGAAGCGTATTTCTTTTTTCAAGAGAAACAGCCAAGTACATGTCTAAATCAGGTGGAGGATCCATTATCAATATGGCTTCCACTCGTGCAGCGATGTCTGAGCCACATTCTGAAGCATATGCGGCGACTAAGGGCGGAATCGTTGCTTTAACTCATGCTTTAGCAGCATCATTCTCTGAAGATTTTATTACCGTAAACTCTATAAGCCCTGGCTGGATACATACAGGGAATTATAAGGAGTTGCGTGAAGTTGATCATGATCAGCATCTCTCAAAAAGAGTGGGTATGCCAGCTGATATTTCAAGGGCATGCTTATTTTTAGCGCAGTCTGACAATAATTTTATTACCGGGGAAAATATTACGATCGATGGCGGGATGACTAGAAAAATGATTTATGAACATTAATGTTTCCTATAGGGAAAAAGATTGCTCTAGACCCACCCGGAAGCCATTCTTTATGATGTAAAAGGTATTATTTAACGAAGGAGAATAGAGAATGCAATCTGATCAGCAAAGAAGAGTGGAACGCGGTGTTTATCTTAGTTTAGGAGCATATATTTTTCTATCCATTGTAAAATTAGTAGCAGGTATTTTCTTTAATTCAGATGCATTAGTTGCAGACGGATTAAACAATGCTACAGATATAATCGCATCTATCGCCGTATTAATAGGGCTGAAAATTTCAAGAAAACCAGCAGACGAGGACCATCCTTATGGTCATTTACGGGCAGAAACGATTGCATCAATGGTTGCATCGTTTATCATGGTTGTAATTGGAATAGAAGTATTGATATCTTCTATTAAAAAGATGTTTAACGGAGTGGAAACAGAGCCTTCCTTGACGGCAGCCTTGATCGCGCTGTTTGGGGCAGCAGTGATGATCATTGTTTATTTGTATAATATTAAGGTAGCTAAAGAAACAGACAGCCAAGGGTTAAAAGCAGCCGCTCTTGATAACCGTTCAGACGCTTTTGTTAGTATTGGAGCAGCAGTCGGAATCTTTGGTGCACAGATCGGCTTGCCTTGGCTAGATCCTGCCGCAGCCGTTCTAGTAGGTCTTATCATCATTAAAACAGGTTGGGAGATTTTCACTGAAACCTCCCATAACCTATCAGATGGCTTTGATTATGAAGAAGGCAAAGAAATGGAGCATAAGATTCTTGATGTTGAAGGTGTAGAGAACGTGGGAGACCTGAAAGCTCGTAAACATGGTAATCGAGCGATTATTGATGTAACGATTAAAGTCGATCCTTCCCTTAATGTAGTGGAAAGTCATGAGATCACAGAAAAGATCGAAGACACGATCAAAGAAGCTTATAATGTCGAAAGCATACAAGTTCACGTTGAACCAGAGGACGGTAAGAACAAAGATAACCCATTAAAGTGAAGAAGACTGAATAAATTCGATCCGATTTCCAAAGGGATCTCGTATCGTAAACCTAGAAAATCCTGGAATAGGAAGTTCTTCTTGAATCTGAATGTGGTGGAGAGAAAGATGTTCCTTGAAGCGTAAGAGGTCATCAACGAAAAATGCGGGATGGTGTTTACCTTTGTAAACCTGATCTTCCACTCCGATGTGTAGTTGTTGATGACCGAACTGAAACCACATCCCGCCATTTCTTCGAAGCGCCTCTGGTTTTGGGATTTCTTCAAGTTGCAGAATTCCTTCATAAAAAGCTCTTGCTTCCTCTTCTTTACCACGAGGAATACATAATTGGACATGATGGATACCAGTTATTTTCATGTTGGATTACCTCCATTGAATGATTAATTGAAGAATAAGCAGAACAGTTACAGTCCTCATAAGGATTGTAACTTGTTTTGTTTTTAAACGAGGTGCTAGTTTTACAGCAGCCTGCGCTCCACAGATACTTCCGATCGTAAGCGGTATGGCTACGTTCCACATGTAATGGCCAGCATATAAGTAGGTGAACACAGCTCCCGTACAGCTTAAGAACGTATTAAATCGTGTAAACGAAAGGGTGCGAATATATGTAAAGCCGTTACGCAAAAAAAGCTGCATCTGTAAGGTTCCCTGACCTGGACCAAATAAGCCGTCATAAGCTCCGATACCAAAAAGATAAGGATATTTACTGGGTGGAAGTTTTTTTATTTCATGTTCAGGATCCGCATCTCTTTTTGTTTTTAGAAAAGTTAAAAACAGTGCACCTGTGAGTAAGAAAAGAGCGATGATGGTTAGAGTTTCTCTAGGGATTGCGGAAGCAGTCAAACCGCCAGCAACGCCTCCTAGTAGACTGATAACACCTGATATGAGATAAGGAGAAAGCTTCGTATCACCTTTTCGTAAAAGAACAAAAAAGCTGGAAAAAGAACTGAACATGTTGGCGAATTTATTCGCTGCGATCGCAGAGTGAACAGGAACGCCTAACAATAACATGATCGGAAAATTGATCATGCCGCCACTTCCAGAAAGGGTGCCGATAAAAGTAGCGATAAAACCCACGAATATAAGGATATACAATGTTTTCACATCCCTTGATTTTCTCTTTACATATCTATCCTATGTTAAGGTATACTTAAAATAAATTACATAAATTAGATATTTTTCAATAAGTAAAACTTATCAACATGAAAGGAGCAATGATGCAGTTATCTGAGTTTCGTATATTAAAAGTTCTTGCTGAAGAATTAAATATGAGGAAAGCTTCTGAGCGGTTATATGTGTCTCAACCTGCTCTGAGTCAGAGGCTTCAAACCATTGAAAACAATTGGGGAACCATCATTTTTATTCGTTCTCAAAAAGGATTGAATTTAACACCTTCTGGAGAAAAGATTCTAGCTTTTGTGACAGAAGTGCTTCAAAAAGAAGAGCTTGTAAAAGAAGAGCTTCAATCCCTATCAGAACATGTTCACGGTACATTGAAGCTCGCGGTTGCTTCCATCATCGGTCAATACTGGTTGCCTCATGTGTTAAAAGAATATGTGAATCTTTATCCTCATGTAAATATCTCACTTATAACGGGTTGGAGTTCCGAGATCATCAAGCATCTTTATGAAGATAAGATCCACCTTGGAATCGTAAGGGGAAATCCAGAATGGAGAGGAAGTAAAGAACATATTTTGTCGGACCATTTATATTTGGTAGATACGACGATCTCATCTCTTGACGAACTTTCGGATACGACTAAACCATTTATTCAATTTAAGAGTCACTCAACGTACTATCAAGAAATACAAGATTGGTGGCATACTCATTTTAAAACGACACCGCAAAAAACGATTGTTGTTGACCAGATTGAAACATGTAAGCAGATGGCTCTAAATGGTATTGGTTATGCGATTCTACCATCAATCAGTCTTCAGCCAGAGGACGACTTCTATAAGATTCCATTAACAGATAAAAAGGGTAATGCCATTAAACGGGATACATGGCTCATTCATCACGGCACAGGATCGGAGCTCAAACAGGTGAATGTGTTTATGGATTTAATCCGAAAACTAACGAATGAATAACGTTTGAATCTTTCTATATTTAGTGGTTTAATACAATACAGAATGACTTTTAAGGAGGAACTACCAAACATGAAAATGATGGATGCAAACGAAATTATCTCATTTATCCAAAACGCGACAAAATCTACACCAGTAAAAGTTTACGTAAAAGGTAATCTTGAAAATATCGATTTTGGGAAAGAAACAAAAGTGTTCCCTTCAGGTAACACAGCTGTCCTATTCGGTGAGTGGAAAGATATTGAAGCTGCTCTAAAAGCAAATGAGAGTAACATTGAAGACTTCGTGATTGAAAATGACCGTCGCAACTCGGCGATTCCTTTATTAGATATGAAGAACATTAAAGCTCGTATCGAACCAGGTGCAATCATTCGTGATCAAGTTGAGATCGGTGACAATGCTGTAATCATGATGGGTGCTTCTATTAATATCGGAGCAGTAATTGGTGAAGGCACGATGATCGATATGAACGTGGTACTTGGTGGACGCGCTACTGTTGGTAAGAACTGCCACATCGGTGCAGGAACTGTGCTTGCGGGTGTAATCGAACCACCTTCTGCAAAACCAGTTGTTGTAGAAGATGATGTAGTCATTGGAGCAAACGCAGTGGTACTTGAGGGTGTAACAGTAGGTAAGGGTGCAGTAGTTGCTGCAGGTGCGATTGTAATCGAAGACGTAGAACCATACACAGTGGTTGGTGGAACTCCAGCTCGTGTACTTAAGAAAATCGACGAGAAAACAAAATCAAAAACAGAGATCAGACAAGAGCTTCGTCAGTTAAACGACTAATTAAGTGTAGGGGATGAGAAAAGATGAAATCGTTGCTTGAGATAAGAAAAGACTTGCACCGTATACCGGAGCCGGGATTTTTAGAGTTTAAAACTCAGAGATATATCCTTGATCTCATCTCCACTTTTCCTCAGAATCATCTTGAAATTTATACATGGGAAACGGGCATATATGTAAAAGTAATCGGTAGAAATCCTTCTAAAACGATCGCTTATCGAACAGATATGGATGGACTGCCAATTGTCGAAGAAACCGGCTATGATTTCTCATCTCTTCATGAAGGAATGATGCATGCCTGCGGACACGATCTTCATATGACGATTGCGATCGGTTTATTGTCTCATTTTGCACAAAACCCAATAGATGACCATCTGTTATTTATTTTTCAGCCTGCTGAAGAAGGACCAGGCGGAGCTCTCCCGATGAGAGAGAGTGATTTGTTTCAACAGTTGAGACCTGACATAATCACAGCGCTTCACATTGCTCCGGAATATCCGGTCGGCACCATCGCTGTAAAGGAAGGATTATTATTTGCGAATACATCCGAACTTTTCATCGATCTGGTCGGAAAAGGCGGTCATGCAGCTTATCCGCACTTAAGCAATGACATGGTAGTTGCTGCTAGTCACTTAGTTACACAGATGCAGTCGATCGTTTCACGAAATGTTGATCCACTCGATTCAGCTGTTGTTACCATCGGCAAGATAACCGGTGGAACGAAGCAAAATATCATTGCTGAAAAAGCAAGACTCGAAGGCACCATTCGAACTTTATCTCCAGAAGCGATGGATAAGGTTAAAAAGCGGATCGAAGCTCTAGTTGAAGGTATTTCTCGCGGGTATGAATGTGAGACGATGATTGATTATGGTTCAAACTATCGACAAGTAGATAACGAACCGATCTTAACAAGAGAATTCATGGAATTTGCTAAACAGCAAGGAGCTGTGAATGTTTTTGAATGCAAAGAGGCTATGACAGGTGAAGATTATGGATACTTCTTAGAGAAGATTCCTGGTTTCATGTTCTGGCTTGGAGTCGATACCCCGTATGGTCTTCATCATTCAAAACTAAAGCCGCAAGAAGAAGCGATAGGACATGCGGTAGATCTATTAATTCAATATTTCATATTCAAAGGAAATAGAAATTAAAACGGCCAACTTGGCCGTTTTTTTTTATTGCTCGTTTCCCAGTTGTAAGCTTCCTAATGACACTAATTCCGCGGATATAACTTTCAATCCAGAAATTTTAACCTTCAATCCAAAATTTAATACACAATCCACAAGTTTCAGTGCTCAATCCAAAAGTTTTTATGATTTATCCACGAGTTGATGCATAACGCCATATATTTGCCATGCCTGTCTTGCTAGCAACACTTCATTGTTCGTTACATATTCCCAATATGAGTTGGAAACATTAAGAAAGGTAAGGAGGTGGGAATATGGCTAGAATTGGTGTTGAACAATCGTTATCAAATGTCTCAGATGCTTTGCGATCTAAAGGTCATGACGTTGTAGAACTTCGTCAAGAACAAGACGCGAACGGCTGTGATTGCTGTGTAATTTCCGGACAGGATCAAAACGTTATGGGCATTCAAAATGCAGTAACTCAAGGTTCTGTTTTGAACGCTCATGGTATGTCAGCAGATGAAGTATGTCAGGCTGTTGAGAGCAGATTACAATCATAACACTCCTGGGGACAGCCATGCTGCCCCTTTATTTCTGTTTAATGCACGTTTTATAAGGGAATTAATTCATCAATCATAAAAAAATATGTTGTTTAGCAGCAGATGGGGAGGTCCATATGCCAATCGTAAATGTAATCATGATTATCCTACTAATTGTATTAACTGCATTTTTTGTAGTCACTGAATTCGCTATTGTTAAAGTCCGTAGAACGAGAATCGACCATTTAGCATCCGAAGGAAATAGTAAAGCGATCGCGGCACAAAAAGTGATCGGAAATCTAGATGGTTATTTGTCAGCCTGTCAGTTGGGGATCACCATAACAGCGCTAGGTCTTGGTTGGTTAGGTGAGCCGACGGTTGAAATATTTTTAAGGCCATTATTTGAAAACGCTGGATTGAATGAAGGACTTACGCATACGCTCTCATTTTCAATCGCCTTTTTCTTAATTACGTTCTTACATGTCGTTCTTGGAGAACTGGCACCTAAAACAGTTGCGATTCAAAAAGCTGAGACGGTCTCTTTAGCTACTGCAAAACCAATTATCCTGTTTTATAAGGTCATGTACCCTTTTATCTTTTTACTAAATGGATCAGCAAATCTTTTGACACGTGTCTTTGGTATTAGCCCAGCGAGCGAACATGAGGTAGTACATACAGAAGAAGAGTTGCGCCTAATTCTATCCGAAAGTTTACAGGGTGGGGAGATCAATCAATCAGAATATCGTTATGTAAACAGAATTTTTGAATTCGATGACCGTGTAGCAAAAGAAATTATGATTCCTCGTACAGAAATGGTTTGCTTATTCATAGAGAATACGAGTGAACAGAACATGGCTATCATGCGTGAAGAAAAGTTCACGAGATATCCTGTTGGACATGATGACAAAGATCATATTGTAGGAATCGTAAATATTAAAGAATTTTTTAACGAAAACTTTAGTAGAGAAAATTTTGACCTGAATGATTATATTCGTCCCATCATAACTGTCCATGAATCAATACCGATTCAAAAGCTACTCGTTAAAATGCAAAAAGATCAGACACATATGGCCGTGCTCGTAGATGAATACGGTGGAACTGCAGGAATTGTCACGGTTGAAGATATCTTGGAAGAAATCGTAGGAGAGATCAGAGATGAGTTTGATATTGATGAAGAGCCAGAAATTCAACAAGTAGACCAAAATCAAACCGTAGTAGATGGCAAGGTCCTCATCTCACAAATCAATGAATTATTTGCACTTGATATTGATAATAGTGAAATAGATACGATAGGTGGATGGGTTCTAACAAGATCAATTGATCTAGAAACGAACCATGCTTTTAATTACGAAAGTTATCGCTTTACGATTTTAGAGCTGGATGGTAGACAGATTAAAAAAATAGGGATTGAAAAGATATCAGAAGATAAGTCAACCGAAACGAGTAAAGACTCCTGAACATCGTTCAGGAGTCTTTACTTTTCCATTGCCCATTTTCTGTTTTTTCATATTTATGTTTTACTGCGCTCCATGCTACCTTATGAGCTGTTTCTTCTTTTTTGTATTCTTCAAGTGCAGAATTGAATGCTTCTTTATAAATTTCTTGACCGTGATGAGGAAGGTGATCTCTTACTCCCTCAGGCAGATCTTTAAGTGAATCATACGGCATATGAATCCCTCCTATTAGAACTGAGAATTCCCGTGAAATCCTCAATATAAACTCTTTATTGAGAATGAATAGAATCTGAAATGAGCGGATAATTTCACATTTTTAGTTTAAGTTGCTATGATTAAGGAGAAATTAAGACGTGGGAACAACTTTCCTTATTTAAATTAATTATCATTTAACATTGACTAAAAATAAGGACTGTACTATAATTACCCATGTAAATAAAACAGTTTTTTTGGAGGGATTTTCACCTATGGCAGAACGTATGGTAGCAAAACAAGCACCTAGATTTGAAATGGATGCAGTATTACCAAACAAAGAATTTGGAAAAGTTAGCTTAGAAGAAAACATGAAGAATGACAAGTGGACTGTTCTTTTCTTCTATCCAATGGACTTCACTTTCGTTTGTCCTACAGAAATCACATCACTTAGCGACCGTTTCGACGAGTTCGAAGATTTAGATGCTGATGTAATTGGTGTTTCTACAGATACTATCCACACTCACAAAGCTTGGATCAACACGCCACGTGACATGAATGGTCTAGGTGAGTTAAAATATTCTCTAGCAGCTGATACAAACCACACTGTAGCTCGTGATTACGGTGTTCTTATCGAAGAAGAAGGTATTGCACTTCGTGGCTTATTCATTATCTCTCCAGAGGGAGAATTGATGTATTCTGTTGTTAACCATAACAACATTGGCCGTGATGTTGATGAAACTTTACGTGTACTTCAAGCACTTCAAACAGGTGGACTTTGCCCAGCAAACTGGAAACCTGGTCAAAAGACTCTTTAATCGTCAAAATAGAGCACATATCATAACCCAAGACGTTGTTCTTGGGTTATTTTTGTAATTACTAATGAAAACGCGAACATATTCTGTGAATTTTACATAAGAGGTATTAGTTAGATATTGATTTTCAATTAATGTGGTAAAATAAGGCTATACCCCGAGAGATTGGAGTGAGGGATTTTGAAAAAACAATATGCTGTTATCGGACTAGGTCGATTTGGCGGTAGTATGTGTAAAGCGCTGGCCGATCAAGGAATGGAAGTCCTAGCGATTGATATTGATGAAGATCGAGTAAATGAGTTTTCTAACGTGGTTACACACGCTGTAATCGCTGATTCTACAGATGAGGGTGTATTGAAAAGTCTTGGAATCCGAAATTTTCAGCATGTCGTGGTCGCAATAGGTGACAATCTACAATCGTCCATTCTTACAACACTGATTCTAAAAGAGATGGGTGTAGAAAAGATCACGGTTAAAGCTCAAAACGATTACCATGAAAAGGTATTAAGAAAGATTGGTGCAGATAAAATTATTCATCCAGAGCGTGATATGGGTGTAAGAATAGCTCATCAAATCGTTTCTAACAATGTTTTAGATTATTTAGAGCTATCCGATGAACATAGCATCGTTGAATTGGTCGCAACAAAAAAGATGAATAATAAATCATTGATCGAGTTAGACATTCGAGCAAAGTATGGATGTAATGTTGTAGCTGTTAAAAGAGGTAAAGACATCTATGTTTCACCACAGGCTGACCAATCAATCCATCAAGGAGATGTACTGATCGTAATCGGTGGTGATAAGGACATCAATCGCTTAGAAAAACAAATGGCTAATGAAGAATAAAAAACCGTTGCCCTTAAAAAGGGAACGGTTTTTATTATGAAGAACTAAATTTCCATGATAATAGGTAGAATCATTGGACGTCTCTTCGTCTTTTCATACAAGAATGGCGCCAATGTGTCTGTAATCTCGTTCTTGATTTCAGACCACTGAGTGGTTCTTTTTTCGTTCATGATCGTTTCTAAATGTTTGCTAAGAAGACTTTGAGCATCGTGAATCAAATCTCCAGACTCTCGCATATATACAAAACCTCGAGAGATGATATCTGGTCCGGCTTCAATTTTGAACTCTTTCATGTCCATACTAACGACAACGACTACAAGACCCTCTTCAGAGAGGATTTTACGATCTCGAAGTACGATGTTTCCGATATCCCCAATTCCACTTCCATCTACATAGACGGAACCAGAAGGAATTTTCCCAGCTACCATCGCCTCGTTAGAAGATAGAGCTAATACTTCACCATTATCCATTACAAATGAATTCTGAGTAGGAACATCACAATCAGAAGCAAGCTTCGTGTGCATCTTAAGCATACGATATTCACCATGAATCGGCATAAAGAACTTAGGTTTCATAAGACGTAGCATAAGCTTTTGTTCTTGTTGTCCACCATGACCAGAAGTATGGATATCGTTTAAAGATCCGTGAATAACTTCTGCTCCTGCACGGAACAACTGGTTGATCGTCTTACTTACACTTAATGCATTTCCTGGAATAGGTGAGGATGAGAATACAACAGTATCTCCAGGAATGATTTGAATCTGTCTATGTGTTCCGTTAGCAATTCTTGATAGAGCAGCCATGGGTTCACCTTGGCTACCTGTACATAGAATCGTAACTTGGTTATCAGGGAGACGGTTAATCTGGTTTGCATCAACAAACGTATTTTTCGGTGCTTTAATAAAACCGAGCTCTTGTCCCACTGTAATCGCTGAATCCATACTACGGCCAAATACAGCGATTTTTCTATTGTTTGCAACAGACGCTTCAACGACTTGCTGCAATCTGTGGATGTTCGAAGCGAAAGTAGCGAAGATCACTCGACCTTCCATTTTTCTAAAGATGTCTTGGATGCTTTCTCCGACACGTCTCTCAGAAAGAGTAAAGCCAGGAACTTCACTGTTTGTTGAATCAGATAATAAGCAGAGCACGCCTTCTTTTCCGATCTCAGCCATCTTTGTTAAGTTCGCAGGTTCACCAACAGGCGTGAAATCGAATTTAAAATCGCCTGTATGAACGATATTTCCTGGTGGCGTTTTTACTACAAGTCCGTAAGAATCTGGAATACTGTGAGTAGTTCTAAAGAAACTTACAGATGTTTTACGGAATTTGATCACATCGTCCTCAGTAATTTCATGCAACTGTGCTCGACGAAGCAATCCGTGTTCTTCTAATTTGTTCTTGATGAGAGCAAGTGCGAGTTTGCCACCATAAATCGGAATGTTAACTTGTCTTAGTAGATAAGGGATACCGCCGATATGATCCTCGTGACCATGTGTGATAAACAAGCCCTTGATCTTTTCTTCATTCTTTACAAGATACGTATAATCGGGAATGACGTAATCAATTCCTAAAAGTTCATCTTCAGGGAATTTAATACCTGCATCAATAAGGATGATCTCATCTTGAAATTGGACGGCATACGTGTTCTTACCGATTTCTCCTAGACCGCCAAGCGCGAAAACGGCGGCTTGATGATTTTTTACAAATTTCATAAATTATACATTCTCCAATTCCAATGAATTCGTTTCTTTTTCATACTCAAGAAATTTACCGTTAATTTCTTGTATGTATTCAATGTTGTATTTGCGATCAGCAAGTTTTTTACGTACGTCGTTAATCGTTTCTGCTTCTACGTATACTGTTTGAGTGTGTTCACGAACAGGAACCTCAGTTAAGCTTGTTTGAAAAAATACTTTAAAAATCATATTTCATGTCTCCTTACCGGTCTGTAGTTTTTGAGTTTCTTCGTCCTATTATAAAGGAAAGTGACATGTTTTTCATGTTTTTTCATAATGCATCATTGGAAAACCATAAAAATATTAAAATAATAACTGTTAAGCTATAGAGAATTTCCTATATAATTACCTTAGTTGAGAGGAAAACTTAACTTAGTTAAGAATTAGTTTACCGTTATTATTTTGTTGTCTTACCCATTTCCTAAGTTTTTTTAATAAGCGCGTTCTCATCTTCATTTATTACCCTCCACGACTGTTTTTATTACTAGTATGTGTAGTTGAATGGATATTTTTTATAGGGAAATTGTTACATTTCATGATTGCTATTTTCATTTTAAATAAGGGGTTGAACGAATGAAGTTATATTCGGCGCTTTTAATTTTAAGTTTGATATGGGGAATGTCTTTCTTGTTCATAAAAGTTTTGCTTGAGATATTCGATCCTTGGCAGATTGTATTTCTTCGTTGTTTGCTAGGAATAGTAACAATCATTCCTTTATTCCTTATAACGCGACAGAAAGTAGATTGGAAAAGACTTCCCGTCAAAAAGTTACTTTTCGTTGGCTTCTTAAACGCTGGCCTTCCTTGGGGACTGATCGCATGGAGCGAAACGTTCTTAGATAGTGGGTATACGGCTATATTAAACGCAACTACTCCGATCTGGACGACAATGATGGGTGTGTTCTTTTTTTCCGTCTCATTGCAATGGAAACAATGGGTGGGGGTAATGATCGGTTTTATAGGGATTATGTTACTAATGGACGTAGATGGTCCTGGATTGAGCAAGAATCAATTGTTGTTAGGCATTGTTTTGATGCTTGTAGCTACTTGTTGTTATGGATATAGTTCACAATATGCAAAAAAACATCTTCAACATACAACGGTTTGGATCACTGCTTCGTCTACACTATTTGCAGGAATGCTATTAAGTGCGTTGATGATGTTTTTGACGGATGGTTGGGCAGTTCCTGAAAATCCTATTCACTACAATTCTGTACTATCACTTATCGGTCTTGGAGTCTTTGGTTCAGGGATAGCCTATTTGCTTTATTATTATATGATATCTGCAGGTTCAGCCGAGTTTGCAACTCTAGTTACTTATTTAGTTCCTGTATCAGCTGTCATGTGGGGTAGCGTTCTATTAGATGAGATGATACATAGAAGTGCATATTGGGGATTGATGCTTATTTTTGCCGGCGTCTATCTAACAGGTAAGAGAGTAAAGAAAAAGAACGCGATAAATTTAGAACACGACAGAACAGCATAAGAACAAAAAAACTCACTAAGCCGCCTATTGGAGCTTAGTGAGTTTTTTAAGTTTAATCATCTAATTACAACAGAATTTGCGGGTGGTTCGAACGGCTGTTTTTCATTAATTCGGTCATAGAACATAATACCGTCTAAATGATCAAGCTCATGTTGAAAACAGATTCCAGGAAGACCTTTTAGCTTCAAGTTAACTTCTGAACCGTCAGGTGTGAACCCTTTTACAGTAACTTTTGCATATCGAGGTACAAGTCCAGGAACTTCTCTGTCAACAGACAGGCACCCTTCTCCTCCATCTAAATAAGTCATTTGTACCGAATGACTTATAATTTTCGGATTTAAAAGCGCATAACTGTATAAATTTCCGTTTTCATCTGTTACATGAAAAGCAAAAATACGTTTCGAGATTCCGATTTGAGGAGCGGCTATTCCGATACCAGGTCTTAAATGGTATTTAGCAGCAATCTCTGGATCTTGGCTGTTCTTTACAAATTCGAGAAGCTGGTTAGCTGTTTTAATATCTTCATCTGAAAAAGGAAAAGGTACTTCGACTGCTTTTTCTCTAAGTACAGGGTTACCTTCTCTTATTACATCTTTCATTGTTAACACAAGCAAAACCTCCGTGCCGATATACTTTTAAGTTAATTTAATTTCCTCTTATCATAACATAGAGGATTTTTAATAAAAAAGAACGGGAATAAAATATTTTCCCTCATCTTTCCGATCAATCCTATTTTGTAAAGTGATCTTTTTAAAAGAATTAAAGACTGATACAGCAGAAAAAATAATATGAAACAGTTGAACGCTTGAGGCATTGTAAAAGGGTGGATAACAATGCTGAAAATAAGTGATAACTATATACAACCTATAGATTGACTGTATATCAGCAGTGGTGTAAACTAATTTACGTGAAAAGGATTGTTGTGTTACTCTATTTATATAAATTAGTAATACAGTTAGGGTGCCGTAAGATGGTTTAGCTCTTGGATACAAGGGAAAACTTCAGATGGGTACACAAAGGCATACCTAAAAAGCCTTTTAAAAATATAAACCTGTCTTAAAAATGTTTCACTTTGGGCAACCTGTTAAATATGTGCATGTTTTTAAGATTAGGGAAAATTGACAGGGTAAAAGAAAGGAAGAGGTGACTTTTCATGACGAAAACAATTGATGCAGTTCAAGATCAATTTGAAACGTTCCAGATTCTTTCTGAAGACGGAGAAGTTGTTAACGAATCGGCAATGCCGAATTTGTCTGATGAAGATCTGCAAGAATTAATGCGCCGCATGGTTTACACTCGTATTTGGGATCAGCGTGCGATCTCTTTAAACAGACAAGGACGTCTAGGTTTCTATGCTCCAGTAGCTGGACAAGAAGCTTCCATGCTAGGAACTCACTATGCATTAGATAAAGAAGATTGGATTCTTCCAGGATACCGTGATATCCCTCAAATGGTTTTCCACGGTTTCCCATTAACACAAGCATTCTTATGGTCTCGTGGTCACTTCCAAGGTGGACAGATTCCTGAAGGTGTAAATGTATTGATGCCTCAAATCATCATCGGTGCTCAAATCATTCAAGCAGCGGGTGTTGGTTTCGGACTTAAGAAACAAGGTAAAAAGAACGTATGTATCACTTACACGGGTGACGGTGGAGCATCACAAGGTGACTTCTACGAAGGATTGAACTTTGCAGGAGCTTACCGTGCTAACACGATCTTCGTTGTTCAAAATAACCGTTTTGCGATCTCAGTTCCAGTTGAAAAGCAATCTGCAGCAAAAACGATCGCTCAAAAAGCAGTTGCAGCTGGTATTGAAGGAATTCAAGTTGACGGGATGGACGTTCTTGCCGTTTATGCAGCGACTCAACAAGCTCGTGAGCGTGCAGTTTCTGGTGAAGGTCCTACATTGATTGAAACACTTACTTACCGTTACGGACCACATACGATGGCAGGAGATGATCCTACTCGTTACCGTACAAAAGACCTTGATAACGAATGGGAAAAGAAAGATCCACTTGTTCGTTTCCGTAAGTTCTTGGAGAAAAAGAACCTTTGGTCTGAAGAGCAAGAAAACAAAGTTGTAGAAGAAGCAAAAGAAGATATTAAAGCTGCAATCAAGAAAGCAGACGGAGCGCCTAAGCAAAAGGTTACTGATCTAATCGGATTCATGTTCGAGGACCTTCCGTTCAACTTACGTGAGCAGTTAGAAGAATACACAGCAAAGGAGTCGAAATAATATGGCTCAAATGACTATGATTCAAGCGATTACAGACGCTATGCGCAATGAATTAAAAAACAATGAACAAGTTCTTGTTTTCGGTGAAGACGTTGGTCAAAACGGTGGAGTTTTCCGTGCTACTGAAGGACTTCAAAAGGAATTTGGAGAAGACCGCGTTTTTGATACTCCGCTAGCTGAGTCTGGAATTGGGGGACTTGCAATAGGTCTTGGGCTTACAGGTTTCCGTCCAGTAATGGAGATTCAGTTCTTTGGTTTTGTGTTTGAAGTATTTGATTCAGTTGCAGCACAAATGGGTCGTATGAGATACCGTTCAGGTGGAGTTTACACATCTCCAGTAACAATCCGTTCACCATTTGGTGGAGGCGTTAAAACACCTGAGCTTCATGCGGACAGCCTTGAAGGTTTAATGTACCAAACTCCTGGTATCAAAGTTGTTATTCCTTCAACTCCATATGACGCAAAAGGTCTATTAATCTCTGCGATTCGTGATAACGATCCAGTAGTTTACCTAGAGCATATGAAATTATATCGTTCTTTCCGTGGCGAAGTGCCAGAAGAAGAATACACGATCGAACTTGGTAAAGCAGATGTGAAACGTGAAGGTAAGGATGTTTCTATCATTACTTACGGTGCTATGGTCCACGCTTCACTAAAAGCTGCTGAAGAATTAGAAAAAGAAGGAATCTCTGCTGAAGTGATCGACCTTCGTACCATCAGCCCGCTTGATATCGAAACAATCATGGCTTCAGTTGAAAAAACAGGCCGTGCAATTGTCGTGCAAGAAGCACAAAAACAAGCTGGTATTGGAGCGTTCGTTGTAGCTGAAATCAACGATCGTGCAATTCTTCACTTAGAAGCACCTGTATTGCGCGTAACTGCACCAGATACAGTGTTCCCATATGCTTCTGCTGAAGATGTTTGGATTCCAGATCATCGTGATATTGTAGACAAAGCTAAGAAAGTCTACAATTTCTAAGAAAAAATGAATGTTAGCTGAAAGAGACGTCCGTTCGTGACTGTTTCTTTCAGCTCTTTCACATCATTGATGAAAAAGATTGTTATAAAATAGGAGGCGTTAATCGTGGCATTTGAATTTAAGCTTCCCGATATTGGAGAAGGAATTCACGAAGGTGAAATTGTAAAGTGGTTTGTAAAAGCAGGGGACGAAGTTAAAGAAGACGATATCCTGCTTGAAGTACAAAACGATAAAGCTGTAGTAGAAATCCCATCTCCTGTAGACGGTAAAATTCTTGAACTTAAAGTAGACGAAGGAACAGTATCTGTAGTTGGTGATGTTCTAGTAACAATTGAAGCAGAAGGTGAAATTCCTGCTGATGCTCATGGCGGTGGCGATGAAGCTCCAGAACAACCTAAAGCTGAAGAAGAAAAGAACGTAACTGCTGATCAAGCTCAAGCAGATAAATCAGAAGCAAAAACTGAGGATACTGCTAAAGAAGAACCTGCAGACGAATCTAAGCGTGTAATCGCAATGCCTTCTGTTCGTAAATATGCGCGTGAAAAAGAAGTTGATATTCGTAAAGTACAAGGTTCTGGAGATAACGGACGTGTACTTAAAGAAGACATCGACAAATTCGTAAGTGGCGGGGGAGCGGCTGAAGCAGCACCACAAGCAACTGAAGAAGCGCCTAAAGCTGAAGCGAAGAAAGAAGCGCCTAAAGCGATTCCTGCTGGAGAAATGGAAACTCGTGAAAAGATCAAAGGAATTAGAAAAGCGATTTCAAAAGCGATGGTTAATTCCAAACATACAGCTCCACATGTTACACTTATGGATGAAGTGGACGTTACTGATCTTGTTGCACACCGTAAGAAGTTCAAGCAAGTTGCTGCAGATAAAGGCATCAAGCTTACTTATCTTCCATACGTGGTAAAAGCATTAACTTCTGCACTACGTGAATACCCTGTGCTTAATGCATCTATCGACGATGCAAACGAAGAAATCGTGTACAAGCACTATTACAACATCGGTATTGCAGCAGATACAGATAACGGTCTAATGGTACCAGTTGTTAAAGATGCTGATCGTAAATCCATCTTCAAAATCTCTTCTGAAATCAATGAATTAGCTACTAAAGCACGTGATGGTAAGCTTTCTGGTGAAGAGATGAAAGGCGGATCTTGCACGATTACGAATATCGGTTCTGCAGGCGGTCAATGGTTCACACCAGTAATCAACCACCCAGAAGTAGCGATCTTAGGTATCGGCCGTATTGCTGAAAAAGCAGTTGTTAAAGATGGAGAAGTAGTAGTAGCTCCTGTTTTAGCTTTATCTCTTAGCTTTGACCACCGTCTGATCGATGGTGCAACAGCTCAAAATGCATTGAATCACATTAAGCGTTTATTGAACGATCCACAACTATTAGTAATGGAGGCGTAATTCGATGGTAGTAGGAGATTTTCCAATTGAGTTAGACACACTTGTCATAGGTTCAGGTCCTGGGGGATATGTTGCAGCAATCCGTGCAGCACAATTAGGACAAAAAGTGGCTATTGCGGAAAAGGCAGAAATGGGCGGCGTTTGTTTGAACGTTGGTTGTATTCCATCAAAAGCTTTAATTAATGCAGGCCACCGTGTAGAACATGCGAATCACTCTGAAGATATGGGGATTACTGTTGATAACGTAACAGTTGATTTCAGTAAAGTTCAAGACTGGAAAGCAGGCATCGTTAAGAAGCTTACTGGAGGAGTTGAAGGACTTTTAAAAGGAAATAAAGTTGAAATCATTCGTGGTGAAGCTTATTTCGTAAATGAAAACACTGTACGTATCATGGATGAGAAGAACTCTCAAACATACACGTTCAAAAATGCGATCATCGCTACTGGTTCACGCCCGATTGAAATCCCAGGTTTTAAATGGAGTGACCGTATTATCTCTTCTACAGGAGCTCTTGCTCTTAAAGAGATTCCTAAGAAGATGGTAGTGATAGGTGGCGGTTATATCGGTATGGAGCTTGGAACAGCTTATGCGAACTTCGGTACTGAAGTAACAATCCTTGAAGGAAGCAAACAAATCCTTCCTGGTTTTGAAAAGCAAATGAGCCAAGTCGTTTCAAAACGCTTAAAGAAAAAAGGCAATGTAGAAGTATTTACTGAAGCTATGGCTAAAGGCGTTGAAGAAACTAAAGACGGTGTTACTGTAACAGCTGAGATCAAAGGTGAGTCTATGACTTTTGAAGCTGATTATGTTCTCGTAACGGTTGGTCGTCGTCCAAATACTGAAGAACTTGGTCTTGAGCAAGTTGGTGTTGAAATGACTGAACGTGGTCTGATCAAAATCAATAAAAAAGCTCAAACAAATGTTAGCGGTATCTATGCAATTGGTGATGTAGTTGAAGGTCCAGCACTTGCTCACAAAGCTTCTTACGAAGGTAAAGTAGCTGCGGAAGTGATTTCAGGACATGCTGCAGAGATCGATTACATGGCTATCCCTGCGGTAGTGTTCACAGATCCTGAACTTGCAACAGTTGGTTACGATGAGAAATCTGCTAAAGAAGCAGGATTTGATGTGAAAGCATCTAAATTCCCATTCGCAGCTAACGGTCGTGCTCTATCTATGAACGAGACAGATGGTTTCATGAAACTTATCACTCGTAAAGAAGATGGACTTGTACTAGGAGCTCAAATTGCTGGTGGAAATGCATCTGATATGATCGCAGAACTAGGATTGGCAATTGAAGCAGGTATGACTGCTGAAGACATCGCTATGACAATTCATGCTCATCCGACTTTCGGAGAGATTTCTATGGAAGCAGCTGAAGTTGCAATCGGACTTCCTGTACACATTGTAAAATAAATATACAAATGAAAACCCCTTGTGACTGTACGCAGTTCACAAGGGGTTTTTTCGTTCAATCATATATAAGTAAAAGCATCATAATCTTTATTTAAAAGCACTTGTCTAAAATATTTTAAAAAAGTCTATACCTTTTCCTAATTTAATTAATCTCGATATAGATTATTAATAAAGAATAAATGGAGGAAGCGATGAGAGTTTTACTATGTACTTTCATTCAGATTGTAATGTGGTGCGGTTATTCGATTGTACTTTTTCTATCACATCATGACCATAATTTTTATGAAACAATATTAATGTTGATGTTTGGGTATTTCAACTTTTTAGTAGCGCAGCGTTTAAACATTAACAAATCAGTTGCTTTAAACATGACAATATCATTAACCCTTATATATGTGACAGGTAAAATGATAATTGGATAGGTCCTAACTATTGTATGTTAATCATGAATGTATGTTGATTTTCTCCTCAATTGAAAGGTAAAGGTCAATCGGTTCATTCGACCTTAATAAAAAGATGAATGGCTAAGAAGAGGCCTTCTTTACCATTCATCTATTTGAGGACTACATCCAAAGAGCAATATGAAATATCATCAACAATCCTATTTTAATTTTGTCTCCTCAGAAAGTGCCTTTTTAAGAGAGATCATCATAAAGATTAGTACAAATGCAAACGGAAACGCTGCAATGATTGATGCGGTTTGTAACCCTTCTAATCCACCCGTGTACAAAAGGATAGATGCAGAAGCAGCTATAACGATTCCCCAGATGAATTTAGTCATAGAAGAAGGGTTTAAACGACCATCGCTAGTCTGCATACCTAAGACGAACGTAGCAGAATCTGCTGATGTAATAAAAAACGTACTGATTAAGAAAATAGCCAAGAGCGACATGATCGTTCCGAACGGAAGATGTTCAAACAGTGCAAAAAGAGCTACCTCTGTACCTTTATCCGAAATGATTTTGTTCAGACCAACATTATTAAAGATTTCTAAATGTAGAGCTGCTCCTCCAAAAATGGAAAACCAGAGTGCACCAAAAACAGTTGGGACGAGCAATACACCCATAATGAATTCACGAATGGTTCTACCCTTCGATACGCGAGCTATAAATGTACCGACGAATGGTGCCCATGCGATCCACCAAGCCCAATAAAAGACTGTCCAGCCTTGAATCCAGCCTGCTTCACTAGGTCTGAATGGACTGAGTTTTAAGCTCATGCTAGGAAGGTATTGCAGGTAGTTCCCAAGAGATTGTACGAATACATCCATGATGAAGTTCGTAGAAGACGCGAAAAGCAAGAACGCCATGAGTAGAACAGCTACAATAATGTTCAAGTTACTTAAATATTTTATTCCTTTGTTTAACCCTGTTTGAGCAGAAAGAGTGAATAAAACAGTAACGATGGCGATGATAATCAATTGTGTGGTGAAGTTATTTGAGATGTCTGTTAAGTAAGAAACACCACCACTAATTTGAACAGCACCAAGTCCTAAAGAAGTTGCAACTCCAAAGATCGTGGCAAAAACTGCAACAATATCGATCGTTTTACCGATCGGTCCATGAACTCTGTCTCCCAATAATGGAGTGAAGATGGCACTGATCAATCCTGGTGCGCCTTTTCTAAATTTAAAATAAGCAAGGGACAATCCGATTAACGTGTAAATTCCCCACGGGTGCAATCCCCAATGAAAGAAGCTATATCGAAGCGCTGCTTGAGCAGAGGCAGCATTTCCACCTTCTCCTGATGGTGGCGTATAAAAGTGGCTGATTGGTTCAGCTACACCCCAAAAGACAAGGCCTATACCCATACCAGCACTAAACAGCATAGCAAACCATGTAATTGTTGAGTACTCAGGCTTATCATCAGGTTCTCCAAGTTTGATTTTTCCGTACTTACTAAAAGCTAGATAAAGCACAAAAATTAAGAAGCTCGTTGCTGAAAGCAGGTAGAACCAGCCAAATTTCTCTTGCAAGAAATTTTGAATGACGGTTGCCTTAGCTTGGAATTCGGTAGGAAATAAACTTCCTATGATAACAAAAACGACAGAAATTATTAACGAAACGATAAAAACAATGTTCGGTTGTTTTTTCATCTCTTCACATCCTTTCATGATATGTATTCTTTTTATTTTTCCCTAAGGGCCCGAAAGTTTACATTGTAGTAAAAATAAAATAGGAAGTCCAATCATATGATTGAACTTCCTATTCAAAAAACTCTTTATTCACCTTACTTTTTAGGATAATAATACATCACTCTGCCATTAAAAAGGTGAAGTTCACCTTTTAATTTTGAAGCGATAAACTTACAGAATTCATTGGCTTTACCTTTATCACCATGAGTGGAAATGTCCGTAAGTGTAAATTGTATGTAATGTTGTTCATTGTCCGTATCAACTTCTTTTCCGATACCAACTAAAATATATTTATTTTTTCTTTGATCTAAACCTTTTAAATAAAACCATTTTCCTTTAGCTTCTTCCTTTTCTTCGATCGTGTAAGGAAAGGCTGCTTCAGCATATTCCCATGATAATTGTTCACCAGTTTTAGTTGTGATGGAACGGTAATACAGCAGAAGGTCTTTTAGTTCATCTATTGTGATCACTTGTTGTATAGATGCGGGAACAAGCTTAACATAGGCGCTTTGAGACATGTAATCCACTCCAATTTGTAATTTTTATAGTCAACTACACATATGAATAGTATATCATATTTTAAGAAGATTTTGACAAATTGAGTTTGAAACTTCTTAAATAAGGGAATTACTCTTACATTCAATGACATTTCAATTAGTATAACTTATTTATTTCCAGTAAAAAGACGACCCGATCGATGAACGAGGTAATCATACGAGGAGGGGTAATATGGAATGGTTTGAAAAATTGTACGACGAGAGTGAGTCCGTAAATGTCAGGTTTGTAGGATTTACAACAGATACTGTCAGGTATGATTTTGGCATTGTTTATACGAATATGTTTTTTGGTAAGCCGTTAGTCGTATGCATGCAAACAGGAAGATCAGCGTTATTAGATTCAAATGATATGAGAAATCTTGAATACATCAAGCAGGTGTTTCATATAAAAACACTTAAAGAAGCTGAAGATCTAGCGCTTTTCTTTGAGGAAGCAGTACCAAATATTCAAACAATCGAACAATACGATTAAATAACATATTTTTTTAATGTGTTATACTAAATGTGTTGACAAATTAAATGTGACATAATAATATAAGGATATAAACGTAAGCGCTTTCAAAATGTGAAGGGAGATGGGACGGATGGGAGTAATCATTTGCCAAACGTGTGAAACAACAATTGAGCATTTTGAAGAGGAAAAAGTGACCACTTTATATTCAAACACATGCCCGCATTGCCATGAGCAAACGAACTTAGATAAGTAAGAAAAAAAGAAGACCTCCTAAGGTCTTCTTTTTTATGGCTGATTATCGAATAGCAACTTGTTCTTGGATAACCTTCAAGTATTTTAAATCTGCATTCTCAGGGCCTTGAACAGGGAGACCTGCTTCAAGGTTTTCTTTTATATAATCCAAATTTTCTTTCGTGATGATTTCTCCAGGGATGAAGATCGGAATTCCTGGTGGATAGACCATTACGAATTCTGCGATGATTCTACCTGCAGATTCTTCGAACGGTACACTTTCTGTATTCGCGTAAAATGCATCACGAGGTGAAAGTGCAAGCACAGGTATATCAGGGACATGTACAGGAAGTGCCTTGATCTCCTCATTCTTTGAATGACTTAACTCATCGGAAAGTTGAGTTAACGCTTTAACGAGGATCATCGTATCTTTTTCATGGTCAGCTGTTGTGATCAAACATAATATGTTGTACAGATCAGACAACTCTACCTCAATATTGAAGTTCTGACGCAGCCATGTTTCAGCTTCATATCCTGTAATACCGAGATCCTTTACTGAGATTAAGAGCTTAGATGGGTCATAATCAAATGTAGCTGAAGTGCCGAGTTTTTCTTCACCTACACAGTATAGATTAGGAATATCATTGATCTTTGCTCGCGTTTCATTAGCAAGTCGAATTGTTTTTTCAATCAGTGTATACCCTTCAGTAGCGAGACGACGACGAGCAGCATCCAATGACGCAAGAAGGATATAGGATGTTGATGTCGTAGTCATCATACTAAGAATGGTTTGCACACGTTGTGGCGATACAAGACCTTCTTTTACATTTAGGATTGAACTTCCTGTAAGTGAGCCACCTAATTTGTGAACACTCGTTGCTGCCATGTCTGCTCCAGCTTGCATCGCAGATAGTGGCATGTGATCATGAAAATGAATCAATACTCCATGTGCCTCATCTACTAGTACAGGTACATCAAATCTATGAGCAATATCTACAATCCCTTTTAGGTCAGCTGCAAATCCAAAATAAGTTGGATTGATAACAAGTACCGCTTTCGTATCAGGGTGTTGATTTAAAGCTTTTTCAACGCTATCAGGCGTAATTCCATGTGAGATCCCTAGCTCAGGATCGATCTCAGGGTGGATAAAGATTGGTGTTGCACCTGAAAAAACAATAGCTGTCATGATTGACTTATGCACGTTTCGCGGCACGAGGATCTTATCTCCTGGTGACACGACAGACATGATCATCGTCATAATGGCACCACTTGTTCCTTGTACAGAAAAGAACGTGTGATCGGCACCAAAAGCTTGTGCGGCAAGGGCTTGTGCTTTTTTAATCATGCCTTTAGGATGATGCAGGTCATCTAATGGAGTAATGTTAATCAGGTCGATTGATAGTGCGTTCGGTCCAATAAAATCTTTGAATTCTTCATCCATTCCTTGTCCTTTTTTGTGACCAGGAATGTGAAACTGCAATGGGTTCTTGTTTGCATGTTCACGCAAACCAGTAAATAAAGGAGTTTCATGTTGAGACAATGTATTCTACACCTCATCTATCGTTAACTTATAATAAATTTCCCTTTTTATAAAACAAAAGAAGTATAACAGAAAATGCATGAAGATGTAAGTAAATGATTTAATTTTCAGGGAGGAAATAAAAATGAAAACTAGACTTACAGAACTATTACATATTAAGTTTCCGATCATTCAAGGAGGACTCGCATACCTAGCATATTCAGAACTTGCTTCAGCTGTTTCTAACGCTGGTGGTCTTGGTCAGATTACGGCCATGTCATTCCCTGATTCACACGCATTAAAGTCTGAAATTCAAAAAACAAAAAAATTAACATCTCATCCTTTTGGAGTTAACTTTGCGATCGGACAACATGGAAGACCGTATGAAGACATGCTTGAGGCTGCTATAGAAGAAGGGGTTGATGTAATCAGTGTAACAGGAGGGAACCCTGCGCCTGTATTAGATCGGTTAAGAGGTACAGGAATTAAAACATTAGTACTCGTGTCAAGCGTCAGACAAGCTATGAAAGCCGAACAATTAGGTGCTGATGCAGTAATGGCAGTAGGTCAAGAAGGTGGTGGCCATATCGGGAAAGAGGACACCGGAACATTTGTATTGATTCCTAGAGTGGTAGAGAATGTTTCAATCCCAGTGATCGCCTCAGGAGGTATAGGGGATGGGAAAGGACTGATGGCCGCACTCGCTCTTGGGGCAGAAGGAGTTGAGATGGGTACAAGGTTTATCGCTACAGAAGAATGTGTTCACGCACACCCTTTATATAAACAACTTGTTGTTGAAAGTTCAGAATTAGATACTGTGGTCATTAAGAGGACATTAGGTGCACCTGGCAGAACGCTTCGAACGGATTTCACACTAAAAATTTTAGAAGAAGAAAATAAGGGTGGTACCTATCAACACTTAAAAGATTATATTAGTGGAGAGGCGAATCAAAAATTAATCTATGAAGGAAGAAGCGACGAAGGATTCGGATGGGCTGGACAAATTATTGGAAGGATTAACGATGTGCCTTCAGTAGGAGAGTTATTCAAAAGGATGAGTGCGGAAGCTGAAACCATTAAACAAAGATTAAACAACCTTTTCTAACACTTTTCTAACAATGAGGATACATACCCATACATTTCTGTTGTACGGCAATATACTAGTGGTAAGAAGCAGCGAAACTTCTGCTTCCTGCCACTATTTTTATTTACAGTTTCTTTCTTAGTTCATATAGAGGTAACAATGTTTTGAACGTTTCATCGATTCGTTCGTACCAATCATTCTCACTCATGGCTGCTGCCTCATCTCTATCAATACGAACGCCGCAAAGTAATTCTGCTTTTTTTACTGTGCTAAGACGGGTTGCCATTTCTTCTAGACGATCCTTTTTTACTTCATGATGTGGAAAGCTATCAGGCTTCATATGATCATCTGACCATACAAAATCATTAGGTATATTCTTCTTGATCTTGTTTAAGTTCTTAAGGATGATCTGTCCGTAAGCATCCTTAATGGGTGCTTCGTAGATGAGTGCGAACCACAGAAATACATGCGTTTCCCAAAGTCCTATTTGAAAATGTGGCAACATCTTATAGCCTCTTTTGTTAGGTGCAAAAGCTACCCAAGTATCTTTTGGAGGATTTACCGTTCTTCTTGCATGTTTTGCAACATGAAAGAACATCTCTTCTCCAGTAAGTGCACTTAGTTCTTCTGCATATTTATTCCCTAAGGCCTCGAGTTTTGGGCGAATCTGGTTGATGATTTGCTCCATGCGTTCATCAAGACCTTGCGTTCGGAAAACCTTAAAGTCTGAATCGTTGAATCCGTTAAATGTCATTTAAAAATCCTCCTGGTCGTCAAGTGCTACAAAGAATTTTAACATATGAAAAGCTTTATAAAAAAATGTTTGCATTAGATTCCGCAAAGTGCCGTTTCCATATACATGGCTGCTTCATAAAATGAAGAAAAGAAGATAACGAGAAAAGAAAGGATGTGCCGGTAAAATGAAACAAGTAATGAACACATTGAAAAGAACGGATGCAGAAAGAAGAATTCCAGTATTAAAACTTGAGATTGATTATGAACTAGCTACTTTGTTTGATGCTTTAAAAGCGAAAGATCAGAAACAGATCAACGAATCAAAGCGTAAGCTCGAACGATTAAGGCTGGAGCTCGTGAGATTAGAAGCATGATCCAAGCTGATAGCGGATAACAAAAACGAATCCATCATGAACGGATGGTTCGTTTTTTTGTGAAGAGAATGAAATTGACTTATACTATAAGAAAGGTAAGGAGTGAAAACATGACGAACGAAGAATTGATGAGTATTGAGAAACATTTGAAGACATGGACACTTGAAGCCGCACAGCTCTTAAAAGATTCTTTTCAGAACACGTTAACGATTACATATAAATCCCATATCGCTGATCTTGTCACCGATATGGATAAGAGTATTGAAAAATTCTTTATAACGAAGATCCAGCAGACTTTTCCAGATCATAAAGTGCTTGGAGAAGAAGGCTATGGAGATGAGATTAAAGGGAACTCCAAAGGTGTAATATGGATTATCGATCCGATCGATGGCACGACAAACTTTATTCATCAACAAGCTAACTTTGCGATCTCAGTTGGAATTTATGAAGATGGTATTGGGAAATTAGGACTGATTTACGATGTGGAGGGAAGTAACCTTTATTTTGCTAAAGAAGGTGAAGGTGCTTATTTAAATGGAAAGAAATTACCGAGATTAGAGGAAGTAACATTATCAGAATCTGTTGTTGGAGTTAATGCTACTTGGGTTAGTCCGAACAGACGCATCAATCATGAGCATGTACAGCAGATCATCAGAAAATCTAGAGGGAGTCGATCATATGGATCTGCTGCGATCGAACTCGCTTATGTTGCATCGGGTAGACTAGATGCCTATATGACTCTCCGACTTTCACCGTGGGATTTTGCTGCGGGTTTGATCCTTTTGAATGAGGTCGGTGCTATCGTAAGCCGAACGGACGGTGAACCTGTTCAACTTCTCGAACAAAATAGCATTCTGGCTGCAAAGCCTGGCTTGCATAAAGAAATGTTAGACCACTTAATATAAAACATAGAAAAAAGAGAACGTTCGATTATGAACGTTCTCTTTGCTTCTTTTTAAGAGTAAAACCATATCCCATAAGTACAAATACAGAAACGATCGATATTAGAAAGATCAACCAGCTCTTTTCACCAATTGCAATACCTATGCCGCATATGGAGAATGCCGTTAATAGAGCTATAAAAAAGAAAATGATATTCATGATGACCTCCAAAGCCAAAAACTTGTCTATACTGTATTAAGTGTACCGAATTTACATAAAAAGAAAAAGCCTTTCTGTAAATTTGTGATATAATAGTCGAGTTGAACAAAAAATGATAAGAAAAAGAGATAGGATATAAGGAGAGAATACATTTGAATAGAAGAGATGATTTACGCAATATAGCAATTATCGCCCACGTTGACCATGGTAAAACGACATTGGTGGACAAATTATTACATCAGTCAGGAACTTTCCGTGACAACGAACAAGTTAATGAACGTGCTATGGATTCCAATGCTCTAGAACGCGAACGTGGAATTACAATTCTAGCTAAAAATACAGCAATTAATTATAACGAGAAACGCATCAATATCATGGACACTCCAGGACATGCCGATTTCGGTGGTGAAGTGGAACGTATCATGAAAATGGTTGATGGTGTTCTACTTGTTGTCGATGCATATGAAGGTTGTATGCCTCAAACGCGCTTCGTTTTGAAAAAAGCGCTAGAGCAAAAGTTAACACCAATCGTAGTTGTAAACAAAATTGACCGTGATTTTGCACGCCCTGAAGAAGTAGTAGATGAAGTAATCGATCTATTCATTGAACTAGGTGCTGAAGAAGATCAATTAGAATTCCCAGTTGTTTATGCATCTGCACTTAAAGGGACTGCTTCAATGGATCCAAGCAAGCAAGATGAAGATATGACAGCTTTACTTGATACAATCATCGATACTATTCCAGCTCCAGTTGATAACAGTGCTGATCCACTACAGTTCCAAGTTACAATGCTTGATTACAACGACTATCTTGGCCGTATTGGTATTGGTCGTGTATTCCGTGGAACGATCAAAGTAGGTCAAGCCGTTTCACTAATGAAGCTTGATGGATCCGTGAAAAAGTTCCGTGTTACAAAACTTTTTGGTTTCTTAGGATTAAAGCGTATCGAGATCAACGAAGCAAAAGCGGGAGACTTAATCGCCGTTTCTGGAATGGAAGAGATCAACGTTGGAGAAACAGTATGTCCTGAAGGTCAAGAAGAAGCGCTTCCTGTTCTTCGTATCGATGAACCAACGTTGAAGATGACTTTCTTAGTTAACAACTCACCTTTCGCTGGTCGTGAAGGAAAATATGTAACAAGCCGTAAAATTGAAGAGCGTTTGATGTCTGAGCTTGAAACAGACGTAAGTCTTCGTGTTGAAAACACAGATTCTCCAGATGTTTGGACAGTATCTGGTCGTGGTGAGCTTCATCTTTCAATCTTGATTGAAAATCTTCGCCGTGAAGGATTCGAACTTCAAGTATCAAAACCTGAAGTAATCGTTCGTGAAATCGATGGCGTAAAATGTGAGCCAGTTGAACATGTTCAAATTGACATTCCTGAAGAGTATACAGGTGCAATCATGGAATCATTAGGAGACCGTAAAGGTGAAATGAAGAACATGGTGAACAATGGTTCCGGGCAAGTACGTCTTGAATTCATGGTACCTGCTCGTGGTTTGATCGGTTACACAACTGAATTCTTAACACAAACACGTGGATACGGAATCTTAAATCACACGTTCGACAGCTATCAGCCGATGGTTGCTGGTAACGTTGGTGGACGTCGCCAAGGTGTACTCGTTTCAATGGAAAACGGTAAAGCTTCTCAATACGGAATCATGGGTGTTGAAGACCGTGGTACGATCTTCATTGAGCCAGGAACTGAAGTATACATGGGTATGATCGTTGGGGAACACACTCGTGAGAACGATATTACAGTTAACATCGTTAAAGTAAAGCAGATGACTAACATGCGTTCTGCAAACAAAGACCAAACAGTAAGCATGAAGAAGCCTCGTATCATGTCACTAGAAGAAGCATTAGAATACTTGAACGATGACGAGTATTGCGAAGTAACACCTGAAAGCATTCGTCTTCGTAAAAAAGTGCTTGATAAGAACGAGCGTGAAAGAGTAGAAAAGAAAAAGAAACTTGCTCAAGGCTAAACGTATTTCTTAACAAAACGATCGGGAGTGGGAATCGTGGAGGAACAAGAAATCATGAAAGCGACAGGGGAAGATTCATCCTCCATGGCATTGTTGCTAGGGATTGAGAACGACCCTGTCAGAGCTTTTCTGCTGTTATATCTCATCATAACAGTGTTAAGCATCATAGTTTTTAAGTTAGGATTTGCAAAAAAACTACCGCCGTTAAAAGCGGTAGTGATTTATTTATTTTTGATCATCGGATGTTTGCCACTAGCATTTTTCGGCATCGGACTGCCGGTTGCTGAAGGTTTGATGGTAGCTGCACTCATCTTGATCATCTATAAAGTCCGGCTTCATCAGAGCAAGAAAGAAAAAGGCTGATAGGGGGTTCTGTTATGCAACTTGTTGACGCTCTATCCAATTGGTTGAGCATTAGGAAAGTACATGATGAAAGACCCAACGACCTAGCAGCAAAGGAGACTTTTGAATTTTTTACTGAGATTCTTACAGAAGATCATCATGTGAACATCATTGCTGTTACGACTTCAGGTCCTTACTATGAAGTAAAGTATGAAGTGAACGGCATAGAAAGCTCGGAAAAGTTTTTTATAGACAGTATTGATGCTTTATACGAAGGAATTCAAAGTGAACCAAGATTTAACGAGGAGTGCTGATTAATCAGTACTCCTTTTTTTATTAAGTTGAGCTACGAAATATGCAATGATGATCGCGAAGAGTATATGGCCGAGTAACCAAAGTAAGAATGGTAACGTTATTGAGTCTGAAAAAGGTTTTTCCACAGCTAGGTGGTAAAGGGGGAAAAAGGTGAACGACATGACTCCATTGATGACTAAAGAGATCTGATAAGGGTGATTATAGATTTTGCAAAGTACATCTACAACTGCGATAAGAATAATCGCGATGATAATATGAAGACTGAACTGAAAGGGTTCATTATAGATAATGGAATCGGGAAGAGGCAGAAAATCAATATTTAATAAAAATGTGTAAAGTTTCATTTCAAATAGTACTTCTGGAATGTAAAAAAAACAAGCCAGCAGAACGCCGGCGATGGTACCATATAAAATCCATGAAATAATCCTTTTGTTATTACCAATCATTGTTTGTATCCGGACTTCGATATAATGTGAAATTCCCGGTAGCTTCACGCTCCGCGGTTTTTCGCGTTATGCGTTCTCTGCAAGATTCGCACATGAACGTGTGTATAGGACGGTTTCTTAATTTTTTTGCAAGGGAGCATTCATTTTCAATAACTTCAATATTATCGCATAATACGCATTTTACACGCATTGTATTTCACCTCTTTCAACCAGTATACCATAAAGAAATTGGAAAATTAAATGAACGATGCTTGGGCTGCGAGTAGAAAGTAATATAAGAGAAAGTTTTTAAGAAAATGCAGTGTGCGTAATTTCCAGGGAAACAAAATGAACGGATTGTCTTTTGGTAGCGAACACACATCGTTTGATACGAGGTAAATTGTATTTTATTCGAAGAAAGATGCCATAATTACGCGGTAATTCAAATTAATTACGAGTAGAAAATTTTTATCCGATTTTCGACGTATAAAAAGACTCATGAGCTCAGGCATCATGAGTCTTTTCCATTCTGAAAAATCACGTTTCATTTAATCGTTGAGGCTGATTCTTATCTGATTTTTCTTGTTTTTGCTGCTGATTTTTAAGCTCTTGTTGTTCTCTTTTTGATAATTGGCTATCGTTCGTTTCCGTTGGGGAAGGCTTTTTGGTCTGAATGCTGTGAGGCACTTGTGGCATTAATCTTCCAACGATCCCTGCTAGCTCTTTCATGATTCCGCCGATCGGATGACCTTGGCGGATTTGTTTACCCATCTGACGTAGTCTTTCTACTGTATCAGGGTCAGCTGTAACGAGAGCATTCTTTCCGTTAGGGTCATTCTTTAAGGATTCGGCAACCGAATATTTGATAGATCCTACTTTTGAATTATCTAGCTTGCGATCTACATCTATTCCCACGACAGCATATGGACCTAATACAACAGCTGTTGCATCTTCTACACCTGGAATACCAGTAGCTAATCCTACTAGGTGCCTTGATATCTCTTGTGAACCTTTTGGCTGGTGAGGTTTTTTGCTGTTTGCCGTTTGATTTACTTTTGTAAGCCTAGGAGCATTTTGGTCATTCTGAGCGTTATCCTTATTATTGTTCATGCAGCCAAACAGTACGAATATAGCACTAAGAACGGCTACGATACGAAAAATTTTCAATGAAATTCATCCTTCCAGTTCCTTTTTCGTTATTTTTTGTACATTCTTCTAACTTTATTCCTTTGTACATACATTTTTAATAGGCAGTCCCTAAACACTTTTCATTTAATGATTTTAAGTACACATTAAGTCAGGAGGCTGAATGTTGAATAAACGATACGTCCTAGATACGAACGTACTGTTGCAGGATCCTTACTCCATACAATCTTTTGGAGATAGTGAAGTAATTATTCCTGCAGTCGTGTTAGAAGAAGTAGATTCAAAAAAACGTTACATGGACGAAATTGGAAGAAACGCACGCGAGGTTTCTCGTCTGATCGATAGAGTCAGACAAAAAGGACAACTGCATAAAGGGGTTCCTCTTGAAAATGGTGGAACGCTTCGAGTTGAACTCAATCATAAAAGCTTCAAAAGGCTTCAAGAAACTTTTGTTGAACAGACAAATGATAACCGAATATTAGCTGTAACCTTGAATCTTCAACAAGAAGAAGAAGAAAAGAAAAGTGGCATCAAAGTAATTCTGGTATCAAAAGATGTGCTTGTTCGAGTAAAAGCTGATGCGCTTGGTATAGAAGCAGAAGATTTTCTGAGCGATCGAGTAATAGATAAGAATGATCAAACCTACACCGGATACAAAGAAATATATGTACAAGGTGATCTGCTGAATAAATTTTACGAAAAAAATGAACTTCAACTGATCGAGTTGACAGGCCATTCGTTCCATCCACATCAATTTGTAATTCTAAAAGATGTGTTCAGGTCATCTGTCTCTGCTCTTGGAAAAGTAGATGAACACGGTAAGACGCTCAAGCCGCTTCGTTATGATTCAGAACAGATATGGGGAATTCGGGCAAGAAATGTTCAGCAAAAGATGGCGTTTGAATTACTTCTACGCAAAGACTTGCCACTCGTGACTTTAATCGGTAAAGCAGGAACAGGAAAAACACTGATTACCCTCGCTGCAGCACTGCTTCAAACAGAAGACTTAAAAGATTATATAAAGCTCTTTATCGCTCGGCCAATCGTTCCGGTGGGAAAAGATATCGGATATTTACCAGGGGAAAAGGAAGAAAAATTAAAACCGTGGATGCAACCAGTCTATGACAACTTAGAATATTTATTTAATACAAAAAAATCCGGGGAACTTGAAAAGATCCTAGCTGGCATCGGTTCTATTCATGTTGAAGCCTTGACGTATATCAGAGGAAGAAGTCTGCCAGATCAGTTCATTATCATTGATGAAGCACAAAATTTAACGAAACATGAAGTGAAGACTATATTGACCCGTGTAGGAGAAGGTAGTAAGATCGTTCTCTTAGGAGATCCCCAACAGATCGATCATCCTTATCTTGATGAGTTTACGAACGGATTAACGTATGTGGTAGAGAAGTTTAAAGATCAAGCGTTGAGTGGGCATGTTCGTTTAGAAAAAGGTGAACGTTCATCTCTGGCCCAGATTGCTGCGGATCTATTATAAATAGTGTGATGAAGAATAAGTAAAAAAAGACAGCCCATATATGAGCTGTCTAATTTTGAATTAGAGAATCGTTACGGCAGAAATGTGTTTGATCGGATTTTCTTTGTTACGACCATCGCCGAAATAGAAATGAACAGGACCGTCGTCTTTGAGCGGTTTTCCATTATTCGAAAAAGCAAAGTAGCCGTTTTGAGCTTCTTCAAGTGTGATCTCAACGCTACCGTCCCCTGACTCAATCCTCACTTTTTCTGCGTCAGGGTGCGGTTGTGCATTATAGATAAAATAAGAAAGAGAAATAGCGAACGAACTTGTTAACAGTGTTTCTTTTAATGTGGTCTTAGAGCTTTGTTTCTTTTGTTCTGATGGAGGGACAGCACCTTCTTGTAGTTCACGATCCCAGTGTGCAGACACTTCTTTTAAGTACTTTTCTTGCTCGTTTTCCTTCGATTTATCTAAATCGAACAATGTGTGTAAATCCTCTTTTCTATCATCAAAAATCCATACACCTGGATCTAATGTAAGGGGATAGTTTACTTTTCCGTTTAATGCAACGATGAATTCCATATAAACCTCCTTGAATTTGAAAACCCTATGAAAAGCATAGCACGATTATAAGAATACTGTAATATGTTGATTTTTTTTATGCAAACCTTTATATTTAAAGGTAGAAATCGTGTCGAACGGAGGGATGATCATTGTCAGCTGAGATGGCAACTGGACATCGGGAAAGGGCATTTGAACTATTAAAAGCAGATGCAGATAAAATCCTGAAACTAATTGAAGTTCAAATGGAAAACTTAACAATGCCACAATGTCCCCTCTATGAGGAAGTATTGGATACGCAAATGTTTGGTTTATCCCGTGAAATAGATTTTGCAGTCCGTTTAAACCTGGTCGAAGAAGAGACAGGTAAGAAGTTATTAGAATCACTTGAAAAGCAGTTAACTGCTTTGCACGATGCCTCAATGAAAAAATGATCGACACCCAGTCCGAGAATAAAATTTGGACTGGATTTTTTTATATACATACAATTGCTTGCATGTTCTTGTTTGTCATTGAACTCTTCTGTAAATCCCAGCTTGCTTTAAGGTCCTCTTTATTTACGAGAGGATGTTCATCAAAAAGCCGATACATCCTTCGAAATACTATAAGAAGCGGGAACTGTAGTGTTGTATCATAAATAAAAAAGGTTTATGTGTTACAATATCTAATAATTATAAAGATGCAGTTTCGATACTTCGTAAGAGAGGAGAAAGGTGAACAACGTGAAAAAAGCAGTAAGACCCTATGACTATTCTTTGATAGTAGCCGTACTATTATTGTGCAGTGCTGGATTAGTCATGATCTACAGCGCGAGTATAGGGGTAACGATTAATAAATACGATTATAGCAGCAGCTTTTTCTTTACAAGACAACTAATCTTTCTATTAGTTGGTTTAGGACTCATGTATTTTACCATGAGGTTTAACATTCAAATCTATAAAAAGCTTATGATGCCTATCGTCGTCTTTTCTATTCTTATTTTAATATTTGTATTATTGTTCGGACGAGAAGTGAACAATGCAAAAAGCTGGTTATACATAGGTCCGATCGGTATTCAGCCTGCTGAATTCATCAAGCTAACACTAGCGATCTACTTAGCAGCTATCTACTCTAAGAAACAAGGAAAGATGCAAGATTTCAAAAAAGGGGTTATTCCTCCGTTAACGATCTTCGCGATCATGTTCCTTTTAATCTTAAGGCAGCCAGACTTAGGGACAGGCATTATCGTTTCAGGTGTTGCTGGAGTGATTTTGTTTTGTTCTGGGATTAAGTTCAAACATATTTTTTCAATGGCAGCATTAGCGGGAATCGTAGGCTTAGGAATATTTCTTCGTTTAACACCAGAACAGCTTTCCCGTTTTGATGCAGCATTTGCACCTTTTAAAGATCCTGCTGGTGATGGATATCAGCTTGTTAATGGGTATATCTCAATCGCTGCAGGTGGAATAACAGGATCAGGCTTAGGCGAGAGTATTCAGAAATACGGCTTTCTTCCTGAACCACACACAGATTTTATCATCGCCATTATTGCAGAAGAACTTGGTTTTATTGGAGTATTTTTAATAATTGCTTTATTAGGATATATCGTTCTAAAAGGATTCTGGATTGGCATGCAGAGTAATGATACATATGCAAGTTTATTAGCTTTTGGTATTGCTGGAATGATTGGGATTCAAACAGTGGTCAACCTAGGTGCAGCAGTAGGGTTATTACCTATTACTGGTGTTCCGTTGCCATTTATTTCGTACGGGGGCTCATCCCTTCTATTGTTTCTAACATCGATGGGGATTCTCATAAATATTTCTGCAAAAGTAAATCTGAACAAGAAAGTACCTGATCGAAAGCCCGAAGTAAACAGAAAGATAAAAGCTATCATGTAACGGTAAAAGGAGAGGAACTTGTATGAGTAGAAAAATCAGCAAAGTCTTAGTAGCAAACCGAGGAGAAATTGCAATACGGATTTTCAGAGCCTGTACCGAACTAGATATACGAACAGTAGCTATTTATTCAAAAGAAGATACGGGATCTTATCATCGTTATAAAGCCGATGAAGCCTATCTTGTAGGAGAGGGTAAGAAACCGATCGATGCTTATCTTGATATCGAAGGCATTATTGAGATCGCTAAGACAAATGGTGTTGACGCGATTCATCCAGGATACGGCTTTTTATCAGAAAACAAAGAATTTGCAGAACGTTGTGATGAAGAAGGAATCATTTTCATTGGTCCTAACCAAAAACACCTTGATGTTTTCGGAGATAAAGTTAAAGCGAGACAAACAGCCATCGATGCCAACATCCCAGTTATTCCGGGTAGTGATGGACCTGTTAACAGTCTTTCAGAAGTGAGAGACTTTGCTCTGAGCAATGGTTTTCCTATCATCATCAAGGCTTCTATGGGTGGCGGTGGACGCGGAATGCGCATCGTAAGAAGTGAAAACTCCCTTGCGGAAAGTTATGACCGTGCCAAATCAGAAGCAAAAGCCGCGTTTGGTAAAGATGAAGTATATGTTGAGAAATTTGTTGAGAACCCTAAACATATCGAAGTTCAGATTCTAGGAGATCATGAAGGCAATTTAGTGCATTTATATGAGCGCGACTGTTCTGTACAAAGAAGGCATCAAAAGGTAGTTGAAGTTGCACCAAGTGTTTCGCTATCTGAGGAACTTCGTCATGATATCTGTGAATCTGCTGTTTCTTTGATGGAGCATGTTGGGTATATCAATGCAGGTACAGTTGAGTACCTAGTTACACCAGACGGAAAATTTTATTTCATTGAAGTGAATCCAAGGGTTCAGGTAGAGCACACGATCACGGAGATGGTCACTGGTATCGATATCGTCCAATCGCAAATATTAATCGCAGAAGGATACCAGTTACATGAAAAAGAGATTGGTATCCCAAAGCAAGAAGATATTTATTGTCATGGTTATGCAATCCAATCACGTGTAACTACAGAAGATCCTTCTAATCAGTTCATGCCTGATACAGGTAAAATCATGGCTTATCGTTCTGGTGGAGGCTTTGGCGTTCGTTTGGATGCTGGAAATGGATTCCAAGGTGCTATTATCACACCTTTTTATGATTCTTTACTCGTTAAGGTGTCTACATGGGCTTTATCGTATGAGCAAGCAGCTTCTAAAATGTTAAGAAACTTAAAAGAGTTTCGTATACGTGGTATAAAAACCAACATTGCTTTTCTTGAGAACGTAGTCACACACCAAAAGTTCTTGTCAGGTGATTATGATACTTCTTTCATTGATACAAGCAGTGAGCTCTTTGTTTTTCCAAAGCGTAAAGATAGAGGAACGAAGATGCTTTCGTATATTGGTGCGACAACTATCAATGGTTTCCCAGGACTAGCTAAGCAGGATAAACCTAACTTTGCTAAACCGAGGATTCCAAAGATTAAACATTCTGAGCCGATCCCTTATGGAACGAAACAATTGTTAGATGCTGAGGGGCCAGAAGCGGTGTCTCGCTGGATAAAGGATCAAAAGAAACTCCTTCTTACGGATACTACTTTCCGCGATGGTCACCAATCATTGTTGGCGACTCGTGTACGTACGAATGACCTTCTTCATATTGCTGAGCCGACTTCAAGATTGTGGCCAGAAATGTTTTCACTCGAGATGTGGGGAGGAGCAACGTTTGATGTTTCTTATCGTTTCCTAAATGAAGATCCATGGGACCGCTTAATTAAGCTGAGAGAAAAAGCACCGAATGTGTTGTTCCAAATGCTACTAAGAGCTTCTAATGCGGTAGGGTACAAAAACTATCCAGATAATGTGGTCGAAGAGTTCGTTAAAAAGTCAGCTATGGCAGGTATTGATGTGTTCCGTATCTTTGATAGTTTAAACTGGGTAGAAGGTATGAAAGTAGCAATTAGAGCGGTTCGTGAGACAGGAAAAATCGCTGAGGCTGCTATTTGCTATACAGGAGATATTTTAGATCCGAACCGAACAAAATATGATCTGAATTATTATGTGAATCTAGCAAAAGAGCTTGAAGCTGAAGGGGCACATATTCTAGCAATTAAAGATATGGCTGGTCTTTTAAAACCACAAGCTGCTTACGATCTAGTATCAGCGCTCAAAGAATCCATTAATATACCGATCCATCTTCATACGCATGACACGAGCGGAAACGGAATCTATACGTATGCTAAAGCGGCTGAAGCAGGTGTGGATATCGTAGACGTTGCTGTAAGTTCTATGGCGGGTCAGACATCACAGCCGAGTGCAAATTCCCTTTACTACGCACTAGCAGGAAACGAAAGACAACCTGAAATGAACATTGACCATGTTAAAGACCTATCTTCTTATTGGGAAGATATCAGAAAATATTATTCTGGGTTTGAAAGCAATACGGCTGCACCAGATCCGGAAGTATATGAGCATGAGATGCCAGGCGGGCAGTTTAGTAATCTTCAACAACAAGCAAAGGCAGTCGGCCTTGGTGAACGTTGGGATGAAGTAAAACAGATGTATCGTAGAGTAAATGATATGTTTGGCGATGTTGTTAAAGTTACTCCATCATCTAAAGTTGTAGGTGATATGGCTCTGTATATGGTTCAGAACAACTTAACGGAAGATGATGTATACGATCGAGGAGATTCTTTGGATTTCCCTGACTCTGTTGTAGAATTCTTTCAAGGGTACCTAGGACAGCCATATGAAGGTTTTCCTAAAGAACTGCAACGCATCATCTTAAAAGGAAGAGAACCTCTGTCAGTGAGGCCAGGAGAGCTTTTAGAGGCGGCTGATTTTAATGACATGAAGGAAACGTTATTCCACAAGATAAATCGCCAAGTTACCAGTTTTGATGTGTTGGCGTATGCCTTGTATCCAAAGGTATTTTTGGATCGCGAGAAGATGTATTCCCAATTTGGTGATATCTCTGTTCTTGATACGCCAACGTTCTTTTATGGGATGAAGCTTGGAGAAGAGATTGAAGTAGAGATCGAACAAGGTAAAACTTTAATCGTGAAACTCGTTTCAATCGGTGAAGCACAGAATGATGGATCAAGAGTTCTTTATTTTGAACTTAACGGTCAATCACGTGAAATCGTAGTTATCGACGAAAGTGCTAAAGTAACGGTATCTGCAAAGCAAAAAGTAGATCCTTCAAATCCTTCTCAGATTGGTGCAAGTATGCCAGGAACTGTGATCAAGGTTCTAGTTGAAAAAGGAGAGAAGGTTAAAAAAGGTGACCACCTCATGATAACTGAGGCCATGAAGATGGAAACGACGGTTCAAGCTCCATTTGATGGAACCGTTAAAGAGATCTCTGTTCAAAACGGAGAGGGAATCGCTGCTGGCGATCTTTTAATAGAGTTGATCAAGTAAAACGGTCTTTTCTAAAAGATTGTGCTCTGACCTCCTTTGCACCTTTGACAATTGATTGTAGTGGAAGGTGCGTGCCTACTACATGAGATACTTCTTGCAAGGCATGCGACGAGGAAGCTTACTACGAAGCATCACTTGTAGACGCAGGAGCAGCACGTAACTTCTTAAGGCGGGCAGCTGAGACACTTAAGAGTGAAACGTACGAATGTGGCTCAGCGTCTGCCCCGTGGAAAGCGAGCAGCCTGGAACGGAAATCAATACTTCCAAAAGCAACATACGATAACAGCAAAATAAAAAACCCAAGGTGCAAACCGTGCACCTTGGGTTTTTTGATTTACTTTCGATATACGATTAAAGCTAAGTAGCTCAGTGTTCCAAACAAGAAGGAGATGATCAATCCATGCCCAAGGGCTACGAATAAGTTTAAGTTTGAATAAACGATCAATGCTCCTGATACACCTTGGAGGATGACGAATAGGAGAGCGAACTGAAATCCTTTTGTAACTACTTTTTGATCGCTATAGTACTTTCTTGCGTGATACCAAGAATATACGATCCAAATAAAAAGTACGATAGCTGCGATACGGTGCAGCAAATGAATGCTAGCTTGAGATCCTATCGTTGCAAATAGGGTTCCGTTACATAACGGGAACTCTGGACCACATCCCATGCTTGAGCCAGTATGTCTTACGAGTGCACCCGTGTATACAACCGCATATAGATATGCAAATAACCAATAGATATTTTTTTTGAATCCTGGTGATATATTCGCTATAAATGGACGATCAGGATCTTCAAAAGAGAGAATCGCGATCAAGAGAACACTTGCGAACGAAACGAGTGAAAAACCGAAATGGGAAGCAAGAACGGCTGAAGATTGACTCCAAATAACAGCAGCAGCTCCTAAAAGACCTTGAAGGATAATAAAGAATACAGCTGATCCAGCTAAAATCTTTATTTCTTTTCTATGTGGGTCTCTTCTCCAAGCCCAAATCGCGAGTATGATAACGAGAAGGCCGAGCCATGCTGACACAAACCGATGACTAACCTCAATAATCGTTTCGAGTTTAGGTGCTGTAGGCAAGATCTCTCCATAACAGAGGGGCCATGAATTACCGCATCCGTCTCCTGAGCCTGTTTTTGTTACAACCGCTCCCATCAGCAATACGAGCAACATTCCTAGTGAAGTAATAATAGAATAAATCTGATAAAATCTTTTCAATTCATTCACCTGCTTTTTTTTTGTCCTATAACCGTTCACAAATTTGTAATAATTTCAACAAGTATTCCAAACACTTCCATCGTACAAATAATATAAGATAGTGTCTATATTAGTCGAAGTATACAAAGGACTTGATTTGTTTTATAATGTTAGAGGACATTTTCTTTATATATTCTTTATATATCACTATCCTATCATATAGGTAAAACGTTCTACTTTACATATTGTGAACAGATGAAGACATTTTTTTACCGTTGATTTTAGAGTCAAGCCCATATAGAATGAATGAGGGCTTAAATAACAGCAAAAGCAAGAATTGGAACATTTTACTCTAAAAGGAGGTGTATCTGTTGAGCAAAACTCCAACTGCATATGAAGTCGCTAACAAAGTCATGGAACCTGGACCTCTATCTGAAGCGAATCCTACAGGCACCTGGAAAGATTTCTTGACCATCGCGAAGCTCGGGATCGTTATGAGTAATTTGATTACGACATTTGCTGGATTTTTTCTAGCATTAAAATATAACAATCTTTTATTTTCCGACAAGATTGGTGACTTAGTTCTTTGTATTTTAGGTGCAGCATTAGTTATCGCAGGTGGCTGCTGCTTAAATAACTATATTGATAGAGATATAGACCAACTGATGGAACGTACGATTGAGCGGCCGACAGTTACAGGAAGGATTAGTGCGAATCAAGTTCTTTGGGTAGGTATTATTCTTTCCGCAATCGGAACAGTTATGCTTGCCATGACAACATTAACGGCAGCCGTTATGGGATTGATCGGACTTTTCGTATATGTCGTTGTTTACACGATGTGGCTTAAACGAACTCATTCTATTAACACGGTAGTCGGAGGCATATCTGGAGCAGTACCGCCATTAATCGGTTGGGCAGCTGTAGATGCAAACCTTCATTGGGTTGCTTGGATCTTATTCTTGATCATGTTTTTATGGCAACCGCCACACTTTTTGGCGCTTGCGATGAAACGATGCGAAGACTATCGAAAAGCAGGAATTCCGATGCTTCCTGTTGTATCCGGTTTCGCATTAACGAAGCGTCAGATGATCTGGTACGTTGCCGCATTACTTCCTGTGTCCCTTTACCTTTTTGAATTTGGCATCGTCTACTTGATCTTGGCTGCTGTGCTAGGAACAGGTTGGTTGATTCTAGCATTATCAGGTTTAAAGACTAAGGATGACATGAAGTGGGCTCGTATGATGTTTGTATATTCGTTGAATTATATGACCATTATGTTTGTTGCTATGATCTTAGTGAACATATAGATTTTTATGCTGGAACAGCGCGATCGTGCTGTTCCTATAATCGCCTTTACATAAAAGGGCTTTCATAAAAAATATAGATGAAGCCTAATTCTTTGTAATCACTCAATAGAGTGATCGAGAAACATTTAGTTTTACAGCGTAAGATTTATTTTGCTATTTCCATTCAAATAACCTATTTATTTGAATTGAATAGATAGAACATTCAGTCAAAACAGACTACAACGAGAAAGTGGGGTATATGTAGTGATGAAAAAATGGCTACAAAAAGGGCGTTTTCTTTCCTTATTTGCCATGTTGGCTCTTCTTTTGATGGGGTGCGGAGATCCGACTCTATCAACTTTAATTCCGCAAGGTGAAGTTGCTGACAAACAGTTCCAGCTGATGCTGATCTCTATTAGTATTATGATCCTGGTCCTGGTGGTAGTTTTCGTTCTTTATGCATTCGTATTATTGAAGTTTAGAAAGAGAAAAGGTGACGAATCTACACCTAAGCAAGTGGAAGGTAACCACATGCTTGAACTATTATGGACAGTTATTCCGATTCTTTTGCTTATCATCTTAGCTGTACCAACTGTAATGAGAACGTTTGAATTCTCTGCAGATGCAAAACCAGCTTCTAAGAACGAGCTAAGCATTAAGGTTACTGGACACCAATATTGGTGGGAGTTTGAGTATCCGAAAGAAGAATTAATCACTTCTCAGGAATTGGTTCTTCCAGCAGATACAAAAGTACACGTTGAATTATCATCTGCTGATGTCATTCACTCTTTCTGGATTCCTTCACTAGCTGGTAAGACGGATACGAACCCTGGTGATAAAAACAAGAACTACATGTGGTTTGATACGGGAAGTAAGACAGACGTAGTGTACAAAGGGAAATGTGCTGAGCTTTGTGGTGCATCCCATGCACTAATGGATTTTAAAGTAAGAGTTGTTTCTAAAGAAGACTACAAGAACTGGGTTGCGGGCTATAAAGCGGCTGACGAAAAATCTTCTGCTAATGCTGATGGACAACAAGTCTTTGAAAAGAACTGTTTATCTTGTCATGCTGTTGGACAAAACGGCGGGAACACAGGACCTAGCTTAACTGGTTTTGGGGATAAAGACCGTGTAGCAGGTATCTTAGAACATGATAAAGAAAATCTGAAAAAGTGGATCAAGGATCCTCAAGAAGTGAAGCCAGGTAATAACATGCCTAAAGTTAATCTTTCTGATGAGGAAATTGATGCTGTTTCAGATTACTTGTTAGGTCTTAAATTGAAATAGTCTTAAGCATTGCAAAAAAGGAGGTTACACCGTGGCAACTCACGAAAGTCACAAAAAGAGAAGTGGGTTAATGGATTGGCTCACTACCGTTGACCATAAAAAGATCGGGATTCTGTATCTTTTGGCTGGTGGCTTCTTCTTCTTAATCGGAGGACTTGAAGCAGTTTTAATGCGTATTCAACTTATGGAACCAGACAGCAAGATTTTCACTGGTGAACTTTATAATCAATTGTTAACCATGCATGGAACAACGATGATCTTCTTGGCAGCCATGCCGATCATCTTTGGTTTTATGAATGCGATCGTTCCTTTACAGTTAGGTGCTCGTGACGTAGCGTTTCCTTATGTGAACGCAGTCGGATTCTGGTTATTCTTCTTCGGGGGAGTGCTTTTAAACTTAAGTTGGTTCTTAGGTGGAGCTCCAGAAGCTGGATGGACAGCTTATGCACCTTTATCAACGGTAGCAGAAGACACAGGTGTTGATTTCTATGTACTGGGTCTTCAGATTGCCGGAGCAGGTACTCTTGCAGGAGGGATTAACTTCCTTGTAACGATAATCAACATGCGTGCACCTGGTATGACATTCATGCGTATGCCATTGTTCACATGGGCTTCATTTGTTACTTCAGGACTTATTCTTTTCGCATTCCCTGCACTTACAGTAGGATTCTTCTTACTAATGTTCGAACGTGTATTTGATGCAAATTTCTTTAATCCAGATATGGGTGGTAACATATTAATCTGGGAACACATTTTCTGGATCTTTGGTCACCCGGAAGTATATATCTTAATTCTTCCAGCATTTGGTATTATCTCTGAAGTTATTTCTACATTCTCTAATAAGCGCTTGTTCGGTTATAGCGCAATGGTTTTTGCAACAGTACTTATCGGTTTCTTAGGATTCATGGTTTGGGTTCACCACATGTTCACTGTTGGTTTAGGACCTGTAGCTAACTCAATCTTCGCTGTAGCAACGATGGCGATCGCGATTCCGACAGGTGTTAAGATCTTTAACTGGATCTTTACGATGTGGGGCGGACAAATTCGTTTCTCGACAGCTATGCTATTTGCAGTAGGTTTCGTACCTACGTTCGTAATGGGTGGAGTAACCGGGGTTATGCTTTCTGTACCTGCTGCTGACTACCAATACCATGATAGTTACTTTGTAGTAGCTCACTTTCATTACGTAATCGTAGGTGGTTTAATTTTAGGATTATTCTCAGGTTTATACTACTGGTACCCTAGAATGTTTAACCGTGTATTAAATGAAACACTTGGAAAGTGGAACTTCTGGTTGTTCTTTATTGGATTCCATTTAACGTTCTTCCCTCAACACTGGTTAGGACTAATGGGGATGCCTAGACGTGTTTATACATATATGTCTGGCCAAGAACTTGACGGAGCAAACTTTGTAAGTACGATAGGTGCAATTCTTATGGGCGCAGGAACAATCGTACTTTTAATCAACATCATTATTTCAGCATCTTCTAAATATGCAACAACGAAAGATCCATGGGATGGTCGTACACTTGAATGGTCTATGCCAGTACCAACTCCAGAATACAACTTTGCTCAAACTCCACTCGTTCGTGGTCTTGATGCACTGTATGTTGAAAAAACAGCTGGAAACGGCGAGATGACACCTGCAGAACCTGTAGGAGAAATTCATATGCCAAACGGGTCGATTCTACCGTTCATTTTATCTTTAGGCATGTTCATTGCTGGTTTTGGTTTTATCTACTCAAACTGGTACGTAGCAGGAGCAGGACTCGGGCTTGTATTGATCACAATGTTCCTACGTTCTATTATTGATGATCATGGGTATCATATTCATAAAGAAGAAGTTGAAGCAGACATTAAAGGGGGTAGAGCTTAATGAATGCTGGAGAACGTTTAACAGATGCTAATTTCCCTGCGCATCCTGAAAAAGCTACCCTTGAAGGTAAGAATAAGTTTTTAGGATTCTGGTTATTCCTTGGTGGAGAAACGGTCTTGTTTGCAACACTTTTTGGAACATATCTTGGTCTTAGAAACATGCATCTAGATGGTCCTTCTGGGGAAGAACTATTTTCACTGCCATTAGTATTTCTAGCTACGATGCTGCTACTTACTAGTTCACTTACGAGTGTGTACGCAGTGCTATCTTTAAAGCAGAACAAAGTACGTTCTTTACAGGGCTGGTTCCTCGTAACCTTATTATTAGGTCTTGGATTCTTAGGCCTAGAGATTTATGAGTTCATACATTATGTTCATGAAGGTCATACGTTTACTAGTTCTGCATTTGGTTCAGCTTTTTATACATTAGTAGGTTTCCACGGAGCTCACGTATTGTTCGGAATTCTATGGATCACCACTTTGTTAGCAAGAAACTGGAACAGAGGAATCACATTATCTAATGCTCCAAAGTATTATTTGTTTGCTCTATATTGGCACTTTGTCGATGTTGTATGGGTATTCATTTTTACCGTTGTTTATCTAATGGGAAAGGTAGGCTAAACTCATGGCTAATCACACACAAAACCCTGAAACTACCGTTCATCGTCACGAAGAGATTCAGCGTAAGCTTGCCTTGAAAGAGGAGCGTAAGCATCATAACGTTTCTTTTGTCATGATGATTCTTTTAACGATCGTTGCATTCTTTGCGATCTGGAGCGACAAGATCAGTGATTCGTTTGCTGTTCTGTTTATCCTCACATTGGCAGTTGTTCAAGTATTCTTCCAGCTGTATGTTTGGATGCACTTAAGCCACAAAGGACATGACTTCCCAATCTGGGGTATGGCTAGTGGAATATTGGTCGCAGCTATAACAGTAGCTTCCTTAATGGGACTTATTTGGACATCGTAAAGAAGGAAGGGCTGCATCTCGTATGCAGCCCTTTTTATTTGTTACAATATTACGAATTGTCACTAACATTCCGTACAAGTACCAACTATGATTGATATAGTGGTTATGGGTACTTTTATAAAGGAGATGACAGACATGCATCATAATCATCATGTGCATCATACTAGTTTGAGCGATTATAGCTGGTACGAGCTTTTTCCGCCTTCTATATATGTTCTAGCCATCATTCTAGCGTTCGTTTATTTTCGTTTCGTAGTGAGAGACAAACAGGGTGAGAAGCTTGCGACAAAATGGCAGCAAACTTCAATGATCGCTTCACTCTTGTTAATGATCATTATAAAAGGTACTCCTGTTCAAGTTTTAGGACACAATTATTTATTTAGTGTTCACATGGTACAGATGGCAGTGCTTTATTTAATGATTGCACCACTCATGATCCTTGCGATACCTGAGGTGAAATGGAAGGATTGGTTAAACAAAAAAACAATTTTCACTCGTATTTTTCATTTCCTTACAAAACCGTTGCTTGCACTGTTAATCTTTAACGCTGTATTTTCCTTGTATCATATTCCATTAGTGTTTGATGCTGCCGTTTCGAATCCTATCATTCATTATGGATATCATGCGTTATTATTAATAACAGCTTATACGATGTGGTGGCCAGTTCTTTGTCCGGTTAAAGAGCTTGATACGTTGTCAGATATCAAGAAGATTGGATATGTATTTGCCAATGGTGTTCTAATGACTCCAGCTTGTGCATTGATCATGTTTGCAGATTTTCAACTCTATGAAACGTACAGAAACGTACCACAGTTATTTGAAACGATGACACCAAAAGAAGATCAGCACGTAGGTGGAGTAACGATGAAAATTTTCCAAGAAGTTATCTACGCATTTGTACTAGGTTTGATCTTCACTAGATGGGTGAAAAAAGAACGACTGCGCGATAAAGCAGATTTAGAGTTGATTAAAAGACAAAACAATCAATTGAAACCTGAATTAAAGTAACCGGCAAATTGCGGGTTATTTTTTTTGTACAAAAGTAATAATGATGTCATGTTTTTAACGGACCTTTTCTGAGATGAGAGGTAATAAAATGTAAGAATAAAAAAAGAAATGGCACAGTGTATGTCGAATAATAAAAGTAAAGCTCAATAGAAAGGAAAGAAAATCATGAGAATCAGTGCCAGACAAGCAGCTAAAGAATTTATAGAATCTCATTATCCAAACTGTGATGTTGCCTATTTGGCTGGAAGCGTAGTTAGGGGAGAAGAAACAGAGAGTTCTGATCTAGATATTATCATCATCGATCGTACTATTAGTGAATCATACCGAGAATCGCTTACTGAATATGATTGGCCGATAGAGGTGTTTGTTCACAATATGTTTACGTACAAACATTTTTTTAAACAAAATATCGATCGGGCTAGACCCTCTCTTCCTCAAATGTGTGCCGAGGGAATCATTCTTCGTGACACAGGACAGGCATCACGAATCAAGAATGAGGCTTTACAACTATTAAAAGCAGGACCAACCCCTTGGAAAACGATTGAGATAGAGCAAGCTCGATATTTTTTAACTGACCTATTGAACGATTTGGAAGGGTCAACGAATGTCTTAGAAGATCTATTTATCGTTTCAAAACTCGCTGATCGAACACATGAATTTGTATTACGTGTTAATGGGCATTGGATCGGAGAAGGAAAATGGATTCTACGTGCTTTGAAAGAATACAACGATACGTTTGCAGAAGAATTTGCCTCTGTATTTGATGATTATTATTCCAATCGTACTAAATCAAAAGTCATTGAATTTGTTGACGAAGTAATAGCTCCTTATGGTGGCAGACTATTTGAAGGCTATTCCTCTCAATCTCCAGAAAGAGCTGCTGAATAAGAAAAACCCCTCATGTAAGAGGGGTTTTTTTAAACGTGTAACTCACTATGAAGTGCTTCGATTAATTTATTGCATTGATTAACAACGTGTTTCGGGAATACCTCATCATATTCAACACCGTGAGGGTAATAATGTTTCCCTACGTAAGGTGTTCCAAGTTCAACTTTTGCATGTGGTGTTTCTGTTTCTGCTTCAATAACATGACATGGGAATCGGAAATAATAAACATCACCGTTCGTCATGTCTTCAAATTTGTAATCATATGTAATACGTTCATAATCCCATTGGCCAGCACGGATCATGCCATGGTTTTCCATTACATGTTCTAAAAGTGAAAACTCAACAACCTTCCCGTTTAAGCCGCTTTCTTCAAATTTCATTGTGAAACCTCCTAGGAATTCAATAAAAAAATAATAATCACTTCTTAATGATATTATGAAAGCGCTAAAGATGCAATCATTGTCAAAAGTGCGCATATTTGTTTTTCTTTCGTAAAGCATAAAGAAGAATAGAATTCCATTTTAGAGGAGGTAAAGATTTTGAAAAAGGTAAGTGAGATTATGACGAGGGAAGTAGATTTTGTAACGCCACTAGATAACGTTTATGAAGTAGCCGTTAAAATGAAGAAAGACAATGTAGGTGTTATCCCAGTGTGTGAAAATGAACAAATTATAGGAGTCATCACGGACCGAGATATTGTCGTTCGAGGAGTTGCTGAAAAACGTCCAGGCTCTACAAAAGTAACAGATGTTATGAGTGATGAATTATACACAGGTTCGGCAGATATGACAGCAGAAGAGGCCGCAGACCTTATGGCAGATAAACAAATTAGAAGGCTACCCATCGTTGAGAACAACAAGCTCGTAGGGATTATTTCTTTAGGAGATCTATCTCTTGCAAAAGAGAGTGACTCTGCTGCTGGACATACCCTTTCACAAGTTTCAGAGCAGCGAAATCAAATTCAATAATTAATATCGGTTGTATAAAACAGTTCTATTTAAAATGGAGCTGTTTTATTTTTGAAACGGTTCCTCCAAACACATACCCTCTATGCTAAACTAAGAAGAGAAGAAAGATATAGGGGGAACCATTATGCGAGGATTGGTTACTTTTTTCCTATCCGTTTTTATTTTGATCGGTTTGTTTTTTTATGATGTTCTGCCAGAATTTACGGTCGAGAAAGAAAAGCCTGATACAAAAGTAGAGTACATAGAGGAAACATTAAAGATTCCTGATGATGCTGTTTCTAACTGGGTAGGTAAAGATATAGGGGCATTTAAAGAGCAATGGGGAGAACCTGAAAGGATCGATCCATCTAGTTATGGTTATGAGTGGTACATCTATGGCAACAAAAGCCCAAAAGGTTATCTTCAAGCCGGTGTTGAAAATGGCAAAGTTGTTACGTTGTTTGTCATTGGATCTGACGTGAACACCTCACCGTTTACAATCGGAGAGAATTCCAATAAGATCATTCAGAAGTTTCCTATCGAGAGTGACATCACCATTAATGATGGCGAAGATTTTTTTAGATTCGAACTTTCTGAACAAGAGGTTATGTTACGTCCACTGATTAAACTGAAAGATAACGTTTGGGTCCAACTTTATTTTGATAAGTTCACAAATCAGCTCTCTAGTGTTAGGTACACCACTTCAGATGTATTATTAAAGCAGAGACCTTATTCAATCGTTTATCGTGGTGATCTGCCCCCACTTGGACAATTGAGTGAGGAAGAACAGAAAAAAGTAGATCAATCTGAAGAACAACAAGTTTTTGAGTTAACGAACATCATCCGTCTCAAATACGAAAAAAACCCGTTAGAATGGGATGAAAAAACTTCAGAAGTAGCATTTTTACACTCAAAAGACATGTTGGATCAGCAATATTTTTCCCATGAGAGTAAGGATGGAAGGACGCTGTCTGACAGGCTGCAGCAAAAAGAGGTCACGTTTTTGCAAGCTGGCGAAAATATAGCCGCAAACTACACGGACGGGATCGCAGCTGTAGAAGGCTGGATGAATAGTGAAGGACATCGAAAGACTTTGTTAAACAATGAATATACTCATTTAGGAGTAGGTGTAGATCATAAGTATTACACCCAGAACTTTTTAGTGCCTATGAAGTAGATTGATGATAAAAGGCTGAACCTCTGAGGGTTCAGCCCTTTTTTATTTTTTATGAACGATGCTGTTATTCAGCAAGTTTAAAGAACGTACCTGAAGCCGAAGCGATTAACGTACCGTGTTCGTTCCGCACTTTGCCATCCATACGTACTAGTTGTCTGCCATTATGAACGACTTCAGCGCGGCAGATAAATAATTCTCCAACACCTGGTGTTAAATAGTCCACTTTTAGTTCTACCGTTACTGCTCCTCTTTTATTACCAGGAACAAGACTGGCCATAGTGCCCATCGCTGTATCTAAAAGGGTTGCTGTTAAGCCACCATGTAAGATTCCGATTGAATTATCAAGAAGCGGTGAATTGGGCATCTCCATTTCAAGTGTATGATCATTGATTCTAGTTGTTTTAAAGTTTAATAAAGAAGCAATGTGTGTCATTTGGTCCTTTTCTCTTTTTGTTTTTAAACTGCCTAAGAAAAGTTTCATGACTTGTTGCTCTTGTTCCGTGCTTGTTTCAAAGAAATCGTTCCACTCGTCCTTAATATCCAATATTCTCTCCCTCAATCTTTTTTTATTTTTATTGTACCTTTTTGGGCGGATGAGAATAAAGTAAACAGAATTAACTTTGCACGATATCTAAAAAATGGGCGCACCAATTTATGGGCACTTATGTATCATGTAGTAAACATCATTCGTCAGTGGATGGCTGGGGGTGGATTCTGTGGTAAAGACTGATATTGAAAGTTTCAAGGAGTTCGTTCATAAACATCCTGATTTAATTAAGGAAGTGAAGAAGAATAAGAGGCCTTGGAAAGAAGTTTATCAAGATTGGATTGTTTTAGGAGAAGAACATGAAAGCTGGAATCAGTACGCAAAAGACAAAGAAAATAAACAAGAAGATCGATCTAAGTCCGATAAGACGAGAACAGAACTTACAGTTGGAGACATTGTAGCGGGTTTAAGTAAACTTCAAATCACGGATGTACAAAAATATTTATCTCAATTTGGTAGTCTAATGGATGCGGTTCAAGAACTATTACAGCAATTTAATAATCAGTCTGACAGACCGAACCAGCTGCCGGAAAATAAAATGAATGATTATCCTTCTTATAGGGACTAAAAGGATGTGTGCGGAGTGCGAAGAGAAATTCTTGAATACTTAAATACGAGACCTGACTTAAAATATTATATAAGAGAAAAGCCAGAGTGGTATAGAAAGTTAAGCAGAAACCCTTTTTCAGTATCAGAGCTGGAAGAGGGTGCGAAAGTGTTTTACGGACGTACCTTCGGGCAAAGGGTAGATAAATTTCATCAACAAGTACAAAATTTTGGTTTGTTGATGGAGTTAATCTCTGTCATGGGAGATGAAGTTAAAGGCGGTAGTGCTCCCGTACAGAATGATTTTCCACCGATGCCAGACTCTATGAACAACGGGTAAGGATGAGGGATAATAAACATGAAATAAGAAAAAACTACTTCTATAAGGAGTGGTTTTTTTATGAAAAGAAATAGACGGATCTATTCAGGCGCACTACTAGTGATCATCGTTCTCACACTATTTACGCTAACCAAATTATACGAAAGATCTTCTGAGACCAAACTTCAAGACTCACAAGTGCTTGAGGTTTCAGCATCGTATCCATTAATGGATAAAGATTGGGCGGTCAATTATCATGTAAAAAAGCAAAAGATCTATTTTGAAAATATTATTTCAAGGTTTTCCTTCCAAGGGGGTCTTACGAAAGCACCCGGAAATAAGGATGGGTATATTGCCGTTTTTGTAAATAATAAGTGGAAGATGAATGCAAATCAATCTATGTTTATCTTAAAGAATATGAATCCTGGTAAACACAGAATTACTTTACAGCTAAAGAAAAAGGATGGATCTGATTACGGATTAAAGAAAAATATAATTGTTCAAGTACGATAACTCTTCGATTTTTGAAGAGTTTTATTTTTGTATAAAGGCTCCTATGCTTTTAAGTACAATCAATATCCGCTATAATAGATGAGAAACCTCATACCTAAAGGGAGGTGTGACGTATGAGTTTAGACCAAAGTGTATTGCTGGAACAGTCCTTAGCATTAGCAGATATGGTTGCTGATTCCAGTGTTGCAATAGCATATAGAGAGTCAAAATATCACCTAGAGCAAGATGAAGAAGCACAGAAATTGATTGCTCGTTTCGCTAAGATGAAAGAACAGTATGAAGAAGTTCAGCGTTTTGGTAAATATCATCCTGATTTTCATACCGTTTCTACACAAGTTCGAACACTTAAACGAGAGCTTGATTTTCATGAAAATATCGCTCAATTTAAGAAAGCAGAAAAAGAACTTGAAAATCTATTGATGGAATGCAGCAAAATCATTGCATATAGTGTTTCTGAGCAGATTAAAGTTCCAACGGGTAATCCGTTCTTTGATGAGAGCTCTTGCAGTGGTGGATGTGGGTCTGGTGGATCTTGTGGCTGTGCTTAAATTCAGTCTTTAAACCGAATGCAATCAAAACATAGATTGCCACAGCAGAACATTTTCTCTTGTGGAACTAAAAAACGCATTCGGTACACACGAAGATTATCTTCTGATCTTACGAATGTAAGGTTCAATGTTAGCCGTTTCCCTTTCATAGCTTTTACGGCATGTTTTTTTACAGAATCAGTTGATTGTTCGATTGTATACTGCGAAGAAACCGTTACATATATGAAAGGGATACCGGCCATCATTTTTTTATCAACATGATTGATCGTTGGATCTTGGTTCATACGATTCAAGAATTGTTCCCAAATGTTATTTAAGTCCAAAATTCATCACTTCCTATTAAGGAGTATTCATTTTATTTGTTCAATTTTAGTATATAAAAGGGGCTTTAATTATGATAGGTAATCGTCGTGGGCTATCTGTTTTTCTCCATTCATTAAAGTTTTCAAAACAGTTAAGGCGCTATGGAAATGTACACTATGTTTCTAGAAGGTTAAAATACGCTGTTCTGTATTGTGATGGAAACAAAATAGAAGAGATCGCAGCAAAGCTTGAATCCCTGCATTTTGTAAAAGAAGTAAAAAGGTCTCATAAACAAGAGATCAAGACAGAATATGAAAGTAAGATTGTTGATAAAGCAAAAGAGTATGATTATAAGATGGGGATTTAAAAGACAGGCCGCTAATACAAATAGCTGCCTGTTTTTTTTACGTGTTTCTGACACTATGTTAATGGTGGGAGGAGATAGTTCAAGCGAAGAATCCCTGTTAAATAGTGAAAGAATAGTTCCGTTTCAGCGAAATCTGTTGATGGTTTCACATCAAAAGTTATTACTTCTTTATTTAGTTCAGCGGCTTTTGTTTCGAACAGGTCTATTCGTTTCGAAGGATAAGGTACTCCTTCTCGGCAAATGTATAGCGGCTGAAATTTCCCTTCAGAAGCAGGGTGAAGTACCGCAACAAGTGACGCATACATTTTATCTTCTTTCTTAACTTTTAGACATAGCAGCTGAGAAATTCGCTCTTTGTTCGTTTCCATGATCTCCAGAAGTTCATAAAGATCTGAATACCCTTCCCCAAGCTCAATAAATCGTTGAATCATCTTTCAATCCCCTTTCTATAAAACAATGTAGCACAATCATCTATCTGCTTAAAAGGATTTTCAGCATGAAAAAAAACCTGCAGCAAAAACTGCAGGTTGCCTTTAAAACAAAATCACTTCTGTTCAAAGGCGATGGGAGAGGAGAAACCGGATGAAGAACTTATGGGGAGTAAGTCTTCTCCGCGGTTGGCAACAACATCGTTCGTTGATGTTGTTATAAATAGTATGACCGCATTTAATTTGCCTTATACTTATAAGAAAAAGATTTGATGTTTGATTACAGGAATACTTGTGATAGGATAAGTAAGGGAAAACGGATAAAGAATTGAGTGAATAACGTGAGAGTAATAGCTGGAGAATGTAAAGGAAGACCACTTAAAGCAGTACCAGGTACAACTACTCGTCCAACTACTGACAAGATTAAAGAGTCCATCTTTAACATGATCGGTCCTTTCTTTGATGGGGGTACGGGTCTTGATTTATATGGCGGAAGTGGTGGCTTAGGTTTAGAAGCTTTAAGCCGGGGCATGGAGCATTTCATTTTCATTGACAAAGATCAAAAAGCGATACATACGATCAAAGAGAATATTAAACAATGCAACTACGAAGACAAAACAGAAGTCTTTCGTAATGATGCGAAAAGAGCATTGAAAGCGCTTCACAAAAGAGAGATGCAATTCGATATGATATTCCTTGATCCTCCTTATGCGAGACAGATGTTGTTAAAGGATATGGAGGAGATCGATAAACTTGAACTTCTATCTCCAGAAGGAAGTATAGTGACTGAACATGGTACAGATGTAACACTACCAGAGGAGATCGGGAACTTTTATCAGGTCAGACAGGAAACATACGGAAAAACAACTACAATAACGATCTACAAACGCGATTAACATAAAGTATGAGGTGAAGAAAATGCCAACAACTGCAGTCTGTCCTGGTAGTTTTGATCCCGTAACTCGTGGTCATCTGGACATTATTAAACGTGGAGCAACCGTATTTGATGAAGTAATTGTCGTAGTAGCCAATAATCAGAGTAAAGACCCATTATTCACAGTGGATGAGAGAATCGTGCTTTTAAAGGAAGTAACGAAACAGTTTCCTAATGTGAAAGTTGATTCTTTTAATGGACTATTGATCGATTACGTAAAGAATATCGGAGCAAATGTTATTCTTAGGGGACTTCGTGCAGTATCAGATTTTGAATACGAGATGAAAATCGCTTCTATCAACAAAAAATTAGATGACGAAGTTGAAACATTTTTTATGATGACTAACAATCAATACTCTTTCCTAAGTTCAAGCATCGTTAAAGAAGCAGCAAAATATCATGCGAACGTTTCAGACCTTGTTCCTGAAGTCGTAGAAGAAGCCTTAAAAGAAAAATACAACAGCCCCCGTTAAGTACGGAGGCTGTTTTTTTTCATAAGGTTTCTGTTCCAAATGAGGATGGAAAGTACTAAGAATCCTAGCGTTACATAATGACTATGCATCAGTGCATACATACCGAACTCACTAATGTCTACCGTTTTCTCTGTAAGAAATGCAAATGCTGGAGCGGTAGTGCTTTTAACGTTATACAAATAGGGGAATACTAAAAGGCAAATGATCGCAGATAAAAATCCATGAAGTATTCTTGCGAAAAAGAATGGTTTGAACTTAATTTCTGTATCTGCAAGGATACTAGCAACTTGAGCTTGTACGGAAAAACCGCTAAAAGCTAATATAAAACTAACAATCACTGCTTGTTGTAAAAGGGGTGATTGTGCGAGACTCGTTAAGTTGCTGCCTAACGTAATCTCGAAGATTCCTTTAATAAGAGGAAGACTTAATTGTTCAGAAAGCGATAGCATTATAAAAAAATAATTGATAATGCTAGAAAGCAGTTCTGCTACGTGAAGAAGATCCATCATCTTACTAAGTACAGAGAAGAGAATAATGAACCCACCGATCATAAGCAGTGTCTTTGTCGATTGCTGCACGGCATCTCCAAGAAGCTGTCCGATGGGGCGATTGTCCGCCAGTCTTGCTTCATGCATATGTTTAAACGCGTTGGTCAGACCTTTTCCTCTGTACCGTTTTTCTTTTTCAACAGGTTCTCTTTTCCAGCCATGGAACCTCATGATCAGTCCTACAAAAAAATTGCCCAAATAGTGGCTTGCCGCAAGAACGATGCCGAGAGCTGCATTATGAAAAAAGCCAACTGCAATTGCGCTGAACATGAACAACGGGTTTGAACAATTCGTAAAAGATACAAGGCGCTCTGCTTCTAGAGTCGTAATCTGTTTTTGGTGCCATAGTCGCGCTGTTAGCTTTGCACCAGCAGGAAATCCAGAAGATATGCCCATCGCCCAAACGAACCCACCAGCACCTGGCACACGAAAAAGCGGTCTCATGAGTGGTTCGAATAAAACACCGATAAGATGTACAACACCAAAACCCATTAATACTTCCGATAAGATAAAAAAGGGCATTAAAGATGGGAAAACAACGTCCCACCACATCTTCAGACCGTTAACAGATGCCATGTATGTTTCTTTTGGGTATATTATTATTGAAACTGCTAAGATAATGGCTGATGCCGACAACAGCAAGGTTTTGAAATAGGCTTTGTTCATAAGGGGGATCTCCTCTCGCAAAATACACAATACTTACTTGTCCTCATCCTTATTTATACGTATAGCCTTACTCTTTAGACCATATGTTAAAAAAAGACGGTGCTTCTAAAGGAGGAGCAAAGGATGAAAGAACCGAAAATCGGACTTGCTCTAGGATCTGGTGGTGCCAGGGGATTTGCACATCTTGGTGTTGTTAAAGCAATAAGAGAAGCTGGGATTCCTATAGATATGGTAGCTGGAAGCAGCATGGGAGCTTTAGTTGGTGCAATGGTAAGTATGGGTCATAGCGATGAAAATCTTTACCGTATGGCAACGCTTTTTAAACGTAAATATTATATGGATTATACGGTCCCTAAGATGGGATTCATTACAGGGAAGAAAATCAAAGAACTCGTAAGGCTTCTTACCAAACAAAAACATATTGAACAAACGGATATTCCGTTAGCGATTGTAGCAACTGATCTACTGTTAGGAGAGAAAGTGGTATTTAGAACTGGTCCGATTGCAGATGCTGTTCGTGCTAGCATCTCGATCCCGGGAATATTAGTACCTGAAAAAATTGATGGCAAACTGTTAGTTGATGGTGGAGTCATCGATCGAGTACCTGTTTCAGTGGCAAGAGAGATGGGAGCAGATCTTGTGATCGCAGTAGATATCTCTCATTTTAAAGCCGAACTTCAAGTGTCATCTATTTTTGATGTTATCATACAAAGCATAGATATCATGCAGCGTGAGATGGTACGCTGGCACGAAATTTCAGCAGATATTATGATCCGTCCGATGGTTGAACAATTCAGTTCTACAGCATTTAAAGATGTAAATGATATAATCGCTATAGGAGAAGAAGCAGGAAGAAAACAGATCCCAAAAATTTTAGAGAAGATCAACAACTGGAAGGAGTCTATGCATGACCACTGAAAAGACAACAAAACGAAAAAACTTTTTCTCGCAAAATAAATTCATTATTCTATTTTTGCTTGTGTTTGCCTTTATAGCGTTCTATCCACTTCCTTACTACATTACCTCGCCTGGAGATGCCAGAGTATTAGATCCTATCATTAGTGTAGAAGGTGGAGACGAAGATACAGGAGTCTTCATGCTGACAACAGTGTCGGTGGGTACAGCGAACATTCCGCAATACATATGGGCAAAGCTGAGTGATTATCGAGAAGTCATTCCTGCTGATCAGATCAGGGGAGAAGATGAGACAGATGAAGAGTACAATCAAAGACAACTTCAGATGATGGAAGATTCACAACATGCTGCAACAATCGTTGCGTTTCAAGAAGCAGGAAAAAAAGTAGATATTGAATATCATGGTGTTTATGTTACGGGAATCATGTCAGGCATGCCCGCAGAAAAAAAGTTAAAAGTTGGAGATAAGATTATTGCAGTTGACCGTAATCCGGTTATGGAAACAAAAAAACTTCTTGATACACTTGCTCCAAAAAAAGCAGGAGATTCAGTAGATTTAACGATACTCCGCGGCGATAAAAAAATGAATGTAAATTTAAATATTGAGGAGTTTCCAAAGAAATATATCCAAGATCAAGGACCTAAAGCGGGCCTAGGTATTACTTCTCCTGTAGCAGATGTTTCCATCGTAACAGATCCTAAAGTGAAAATTGACACTTCGCAGATTGGAGGGCCATCAGCTGGGCTGATGTTCACGCTTGAAATTATGGATCAGCTAACGCCAGAAGATCTTACACATGGAAAGAAGATTGCAGGAACCGGAACGATGGACCTTCAAAAGAATGTTGGACCGATCGGCGGAATCCAACAAAAGATTGTTGCAGCTGATGAAGCTGGTGCCGAGATTTTCTTTGCCCCTGTTGATGGAGAAAACTATAGTGATGCAGTGAAAGCTCAAAAAGATATTGGATCTAAAATGAAAATCGTTCCTGTTAAAACGTTGAACGATGCACTAGATTATTTAAAGAAATTATAGAGAAAAAGGATGCAGAAGCCAAATTTTGGCTGTTCTGCATCCTTTTTGCCTCGTCGGAGCGGCTGTTAAGCACGCTACGACGAGCGCCACCCAATCATTACACAATAACGGGCGGAGTGTTAAATTCTTCTTTCTCAGCTCGTAAAATATCTCGAGCTGCCCCTTGGGCATAGACTAAAGAAGTTTTCGCTTCCAACCTCAAACCAGCAGAATCATACTTTGAGACTGTTGTAACGAGAGGAAGATCTAACGACTTTTTCACAGATCCTAGATATTCTCTGCCTTTACCAGTCATCCCTAACACGCGTATGTATGAAGGGGAAGAGTCTAGAATGGCTAGCATCTCATCTTTTTTCACCTTATTTAAAACGTGTAAACATGCGCGTTGCAGTCTTGTCCAAGTATAACGTTTAGTCTTTAGATGTTTCATGAACGTTTCGTATGAGTCAGATTTTTTCATCGCTTCGATCATCCTGTACTCTAAACCTTCTTCAACCTCGTAAAAACGGTTTATTTCAGAGGGATTTGTAGATAATAGTTGATAACGAAGAAGTGGATAGAAGCGCTCCCAGTTCATAAGTGTACCTTTTTCAACTTGTTCTTGAGCTAACAACTCAAGAGTATAACCGGGCATATACGGTGCTGCTTGTTCGGCATCATTTGTAAAAATCGCTTCTCTGATAGCCGTGGCGCTAGCGATGTTACCTTTACCTAGCATCACGTCATGATAATCAGCATTTTTTCTCTTTATTGTAACAGGTCGAATATGTGAACCTAACTCACGGCTAGCTCTTACATATTCAAAACCTAAGATATTATTTGGCTTACTGAGATCAAGAGCTAATGGAATATCAAGGGATTCAAAAGCTCGCGAAGCTGCTGAAGGATAGGATAGACCATTATTCATGAATGAACGAATATGTTCTTGATACGTTTCCTGTTTATCGTTCAACCATTCATGTGTTTTGCTAAAAAGTTCAGCATCCCCAGATTCGCTTCCAAAGCAAAAAGATTCTGCACCAAGAGATTGCAGCAAATAAATGCTGCCAAAAGCAAAACGAGGTGCATGACTAGTGGCAAAAGCATACGGAAGTTCAATAACAAGGTCGGCTCCTCCTAATAGCGCCATCTTAGTCCTCTTCCATTTGGATAAAAGAGCAGGTTCTCCTCGTTGAAGGAAATTACCGCTCATCACGGCGATAATACAATCAGCACCTGTAGCTTTTTTCGTTTCTTGTAAATGATAATAATGTCCATTGTGAAACGGATTATATTCTACAACAACACCAGTTGCTTTCACTTGCTCCACTTCCTTTTAAACGTTCGATTATACTTGTTTACATTGTACTAAAAAGAGTTTAGAATCAAAAGTATCAGTGTAAAGATAAAATATTGACATTTTATTTGATGACCGATATAATTACTACTGTTGCCTTGAGGTGATAAAGACATGAAATGGTCACTACAAGAAATTAAAAATTTTTACCGTAAACCGTTAACGTTTGAACAAAATGTTGATGCGAGCGGAGTGATGGAAAAAGACCCGGAGATCAGAAGCGTTGATCCTGTTCACGTAGAAGGACATGCAGATGTAACTCAGCAAAAAGCCACTTTTTACTTAAACATAAAAGGAAAAATGGTGTTGCCATGTGCCAACACATTGGTAGATGTGGAATTTCCATTCTCGGTAAAAACGACGGAAATTTTTATTTTCGATCCGAATTATACGGAATACGAAGATGAAGAGAGCCTTCACAAAGTCGAAGGACATTACGTTGACCTTCTCCCTGTCATCGAAGAGCATATTTTGCTTGAAAAACCGTTGAAAATTACGGCTGCTGATGTGACAGACAGTCCTGCTCCTAAAGAAGGAAAAGGATGGAAGAGGGTTACGGATGAAGACATGAAAAACCGGATTGATCCGCGTTTGGAAGGTCTGGCTAAATTTTTTGACGAAGACAAAAAGTGAAAGAATAGGTTATAATGATTCTTTCTAGAACCTTTAAGGAGGTGGATACAAATGGCAGTACCTTTTCGCAGAACTTCTCAAACTCGCCAAGCGAAGCGTCGTACACACTACAAGCTTTCCATGCCTGGTATGGTAAAGTGTCCACAGTGCGGAGAATACAAGTTATCTCACCGCGTTTGCCGTGAGTGTGGATCTTACAAAGGAAAAGAAGTAGTAAGCAAGTAATGAAAACAGGAAGCTATAGGCTTCCTGTTTTTTCATATACATAAATAAAGCGTTTTCTTTTGTATCGGAGGTGTAGATATTGAACGAGCAACCTGTATTATGGGAGAAAAAGAATGGAATAGGATGGATCACATTAAATCGACCTTCTGTACGTAATGCGATTAACTACGATGTGATGAAAAAATTATCAACTCTTTTAAAGGTAGCAAAAATGGACGAAGAGGTAAAAGTTCTTATCATTACAGGAGCAGGTACAAAAGCGTTTTGTTCGGGAGGAGACCTCAGTGCTTTTCATTCATTAAAGACTGAAGATCAAGCGTATGGGATGTTATCGAAAATGGGAAACATCCTACACGATCTATTTTTCTTTCCAAAACCTACTGTCGCTCTTCTAAACGGATCAGCAGTTGGAGGAGGATGCGAGATTGCATCCGCATGTGATATAAGACTTGCTCGTGCAGAAGCAAAAGTGGGTTTTATTCAAGGTCGTTTAGGCATTTCAACGGGCTGGGGAGGCGGTACCTACCTCTTAGAAAGAATCAACCTGACAAGAGCCATGGATCTCTTATACAGTTCCACTCCTGTAACTGCCAAGCAAGGTATGGATTACGGATTCATCCAATATGTCATTAAAGGAAACAGTTTGAAAGAAACGGAACGCTATGTAAGTCGTTTTACTTCTCAACCTCTCGGCGTCATCGAATCTTATAAAGCTCTTCAGCTCGAAAGATTTGACAAAGGAAAAATAAAGCAGAGCGTACAAAATGAGATCACACGATGTTCAAAGCTATGGGCGTCAGATGACCATCATAAAAGAGTAGAGGCATTCTTAAGAAAATAAGTTTTCCCCATTTTAGTAGAATAAAAAGTCTATCTTATCTAGCACTAGCATATTCTTATTACAAACCACTAAAATGGGGGGATCTAAATGACAAATTTGCGCCAGGATGCCTGGACAAAAGATGAAGATGCTATTCTTGCTGAAGTAACACTTCGGCATATTCGAGAGGGAAGCACACAGTTGGTTGCCTTTGAAGAGGTAGGAGAGAAGCTGACGAGAACACCAGCAGCCTGTGGATTTCGGTGGAACTCACTTATTCGTAAACAATATGATAAAGCGATAACCGAGGCTAAAAAAGTACGCAAAGAGAGAAACAAGCGAAAAGTTAAACCGTTTGCTTCTACCATTGAACATCACAGTGAAGAAGTGCTTCAAATGGAGCATTACAACACCGTGAAAAATGATAAGCCTCTATCTTTAAACGAGATCATCTTGTTTTTGCAGCAGCTTCAGGCTGAAAAACCGGTTTCCAAGAACTTAGAAGCGGAAAATAAAGCACTGATGTTGAAACTTCAGAACCTTAAGAAAGAAAACGGAACGTTGAAGAATAAACTTACTAAAGTGAATAAAGAATATGAAGCCGTACAACGAGATTATCAAGATGTATTGCAGATTATGGACAGGGCAAGAAAGTTAGTAGAAGTACCTGTTAGAAATTAAAAAAAGATGGCTTCCGCCATCTTTTTTATTTTTTATGCAAGGCGTTGTTCACTTACGCCTGTTGGATACCATACATAAGGATTTTGTCCACGGTCACGATCTTGATTATAGGTTACAGCTTCAAAGCCCATCTTCTCCCAAAAACCGCCAGATTGTTGTCTGCCATTTGTCTTGATTGGAAGCTGGAACGTTTTTGCGAACTCTACTAAAGCTTTCCCTAACCCCTTAGTCTGATGGTGAGGCAATACTTCTAATTTCCAAAGCTCTAAATAATCTTGTGGAGGATCAAAGTATTGATCATAAGCAGCTTCGATCTGATACAAGCTCATACGTGCAACTAGTTTATCACCATAATAAATTCCGTAGAATGGAGACTCACTGTCGTTTTCGATCATATTTTCTTGAAGATCCTCAAGCATTGACAATTCTTGTACGCCGTATTCCTTGAACTGCTTAAATTCTTCAAGTGTTTTATAGTTAACTAATAATTTTTTTACTTCATATTTAAACATATGTTCTCCCCCAGTCTTTCTGTACTTTTCTCTATATTTATAGTATATACTAATTATGCAAAAAATTCTTTAAAAATAAAATATTCGTTTAGTTTACGCTTACAAAAAAGGATTTTTGGTTTTTATGTCGAAAAAGGTAATGTTGACAACAGGAAGGAGGATGAACATGAAAAAAATATTAATCGCTAATCGTGGTGAGATTGCACTGCGTATTATTCAAACGTGTAAAGAAATGGACATTCAAACGATTGCTGTATATTCTGAAGCAGACAAAGACCTCCCTTTTGTAAAAGCTGCTGATGAAGCGGTACATATTGGTGAACCTCCAGTAGCAAAATCTTACCTGCAGAGTGATGTGATTCTAGAAGTCGCTCTCAAACATAAGGTAGATGCTATTCATCCGGGTTATGGATTGTTATCTGAGAATGATGAGTTTGCCAAAAAGATAGAGAAAGCTGGAATAGCATTCATAGGTCCGTCGCCACAAACGATTGAATGGATGGGCGATAAGATTATGGCGAGAAAAACGATGCAGCAAGCAGGTGTACCTATCGTACCTGGGACGATAGAGCCAATCGAAGATGTTGAAGAAGGTGTGAAACTTGCTGAGCAGATCGGTTATCCCGTAATGCTTAAAGCAAGCAGCGGTGGTGGCGGAATCGGTATGGTAAAATGCGATAACCGCGAAGATCTTCATAAACATTTTGTCTCCTCACAACAAAGGGCAAAGAATTACTTTGGTTCTGGCAGAATGTTCATTGAGAAATGTATCGAGAATGCAAGACATATTGAAGTTCAAATCATGGGTGATACTCATGGGAATATCGTTCATCTTTTTGAAAGAGATTGCAGCGTTCAGCGAAGAAATCAAAAAGTTGTCGAAGAATCACCATCACCGTTTCTAACAGAAAGCCTTCGTTCTAAAATTACTGAATCTGCTGTTAAGGCTGCTGAAGCAGTAAATTATGTGAATGCAGGAACTGTTGAATTTGTCGTAAGTGAAAATGGAGATTTCTATTTTCTAGAGATGAACACACGACTTCAAGTTGAACATCCTGTTACTGAGAGTATTACTGGGCTCGATCTAGTAAGATGGCAGATCCAAGTGGCTAGAGGTGAAAAGCTACCATTAACGCAAGAGGAGATCATGAGTAATGGTCATGCAATAGAGTTTAGGCTTTATGCTGAAGATCCCATCACTTTCTTCCCATCACCTGGTAAGATTGAAAAACTCATATGGCCGAGTTCTGAGAATGTAAGGATCGATTATGGTTATGAGAGCGGAAATGCTGTTACTCCATTTTATGACCCGATGATTGCGAAAATAATTGTAAGCGATTCCAACCGTGAGAATTGTATTAAGAATGCGGTTGAATTCTTTGATGCACTTGAGATAGATGGCCTAAAAACAAACACACCGCTCTTTCAAATGATCTTGAAAGAAGAGGATTTTGTAAAAGGTGACTACACCACAAGTTATTTAAGTAAAAAGAAAGTATCAAAACCATAATTAAACAGAGGAGAGAGAGAGATGAAAGAAATTACAGCATCTATGGCAGGCACAGTTTGGCAAGTATTGGTAAGTGAAGGTGATGAAGTAACAGCTGGACAAACGGTTATTATCTTAGAGTCTATGAAAATGGAAATACCTGTTGACGCTGTTGATGCAGGAACAGTAGAAAACATTAAGTTTGCATCTGGAGACTTTGTGAATGAGGGCGACGTACTCGTTACACTTAAATAGAATTATCATGCAAACAATCTGAACGAGCGCTCACTCTCTTGAAGGAGGTATATCATGGTAGCAAAATTAGAAAATCAATTAAAAGAAAAGATCGACCAGATTGAAGCTGGTGGTGCACAGAAATATCATGAAAAGAACAGTTCTCAAAATAAGATGTTCGTTCGTGACCGACTAAGACTTCTTTTTGACAATGGTGAATACACCGTAGAGGATGCAAAATTTGCAAACAACCAAGCAGGAGACCTTCCAGCTGATGGAGTTGTAACAGCGATTGGAAAACTTGGCGGAAAGACGGTCTGTGTAATGGCCAATGATTCTACTGTAAAAGCTGGATCTTGGGGAGCTAGAACAGTTGAAAAGATCATTCGCATACAGGAGACTGCACAAAAGTTAAAAGTTCCGATGCTTTATCTTGTTGACTCGGCAGGTGCTAGAATTACGGATCAGATCGACATGTTTCCAAACCGCCGTGGAGCAGGAAAGATTTTTTATAACCAAGTGAAAATGTCTGGGATGATTCCACAGGTTTGTATTCTTTTTGGACCATCAGCAGCAGGTGGCGCTTATATACCCGCTTTTTGTGATATCGTGATCATGGTCGATCAAAATGCTTCTATGTACTTAGGGAGTCCTCGAATGGCTGAAAAAGTAATTGGGGAAAAAGTGACGCTTGAAGAGATGGGCGGTGCAAGAATGCATTGTTCTGTTAGTGGATGCGGAGACGTTCTAGCAGTTGATGAAACAGAAGCCATTGAAGAAGCGAAAAGGTATCTATCTTATTTCCCTAGTAACTATAAATTAAAGGCTCCGAATGCTGATGCTGTCGCTCCAAAAGCGGGAAGAGAGTTAGAAGCAATCGTGCCGGAAAATCAGAATGTTCCGTTTGATATGTATGAATTTATAGATGGACTCATTGATGAAGGTAGCTTCTTTGAGATGAAAAAATTATTCGCGCAAGAGATCGTGACGGGCTTTGGTCGTATTGACGGAAAACCAGTTGGGATCATCGCAAATCAGCCTAAAGTTAAAGGCGGCGTACTCTTTGTTGATTCAGCGGACAAAGCAGCACGATTTATCACGCTTTGTGATGCTTTCTCCATTCCGCTTCTTTTCTTATCAGATGTTCCAGGATTTATGATCGGAACGAAAGTAGAGAGAGCTGGGATCATCCGTCATGGAGCAAAGTTGATAGCAGCGATGAGTGATGTAACGGTGCCAAAAATTTCAGTGATCGTCCGAAAAGCATACGGTGCAGGTCTATACGCGATGGCGGGTCCAGCATTTGAACCTGATTGTTGCATTGCTTTGCCTACGGCTCAGATTGCAGTTATGGGACCTGAAGCAGCAGTGAACGCAGTATATTCGAATAAGATTAATGAGATTGAAGATGTGAAAGAGCGTATTCAATTTGTTCAGCAGAAGCAACAAGAATATAAAGAACATATCGATATTTATAAACTAGCATCTGAAATGATCATTGATGATATTGTTTCACCTTCATCCTTAAGAGATGAACTAACAAATCGTTTTGCGTTCTATGAAAACAAAGAAATGGTATTCAGTGAACGAAAGCATCCTGTTTATCCTGTTTAATCACAAGAACCTCCCTTACTCGGGAGGTTTTTTTAGTATCCCTTAAGAATATGATAGTATCGAGAAAGAGAATGTAGGGGTGAGCTATATATGAGAGTGAGTGTCATTGGCGGCGGAGCAATCGGGTTATTAGTTTCCTATTTTATAAACAAAAATGGAGGAGAACCCGTAGTATATACAAGAAGCTATGAACAAGCGGAGGAACTTAGAAAGTTTGGATTAACATACAAAAGCGTGGATGGTTCAGAGACAACTGTAATGGTCGATGCAAAACCTTTTGCACAATATTCTGGTGAGGAATCCTGGTGTGTGATTGCAGTTAAACAAACAGCTATGAATGAATTGATGGGATTGAATAAATACCGAAACGTTTCCTATCTCTTTTTACAGAATGGAATCAGTCATCTATCTTTTCTAAATAGCTTGCCGCAAAAACAAATAGGCATTGGTGTTGTTGAACATGGAGCGATAAAGACAGGTCTTACGACAGTTCATCATCTTGGAGAGGGCAGGATTAAACTCTCTTCTTATCGAGGGGATTATGAACAGAGATGGAGCGAACTTCTTCATTCAAGTCATTTTCCGATTTCTTTAGAGACAGAGTGGGAGCCCATGGTTTATGAAAAACTAATTATGAATGCATCCATCAATCCTCTTACCGCGTTGTTAAGAATAACAAATGGAGAACTATTAACAAATATATATGCTTTATCTATGATGAGAGAGCTCTTTAACGAAACCATTTCTGTATTGAATATGACAGAACAGCGCGAAGTGTTATGGAAGGAATTGTTAGTCTTGTGCAGAAATACTTCATTAAACCGATCCTCTATGTTAAAAAGCGTAGAGAGCGGGAAGCAAACGGAGATAGAGAGTATTACGGGTGAGATTATTAAGCGAGGACTGCAGTTAAAGATCAAAACCCCTTATTCTCGTTTTGCGTATGAAGCGATTCGTGCATTGGATTGGAGAGGATGAATGATTGGCTAGTGTTGTAGGTGCGATTGTGGCTACATTGATAACCGTTCCTTATATTGTCTTTTTTCTTGTTAATAAGAGTATGCTAAAAGTTACGAAAAAAAGGAGAAAAGCCTTTAAGGCGGGTGTTGATAGTACAACGTTATTTTTATTTTTTGCTATTGAAAGAATGACTGTGGAAATTTGGGGACACTCTTATTATTGGATTCTTATACTCGTATTCTTATTCGGGTGTTTGCTTTTTACATATGTGATTTGGAAAAATGATGTAGAACTGTCTATCGGAAAAATACTTAGGCTGAATTGGCGTCTACATTTTCTTGTTCTTTCGATCGGTTACTTTTCGTTGATGACATATGGAATCATTTCACGTATTTTGGACATTTAGAGCATATTTTTTATGTTCTTTATTCGTTCTTTGCTATACTCGTTAAGGATGTAATTGATACGTAGAAAGGAAGTTCATAAATGAGACTGGAGGAAATGCAGCTTCATACATCGCCTTTTTTAGAAGGGTACTCCAACGGAGATGCGGAGGTTGTCCGTTTTTTTGATTATAAATCTCCTTATGATAAACACGAATGGACAAAGAGACAACAGGAATTGAAGCGTTATTCGTTTCCTAGAAAGGGTCTAACGGATTATCTGACTACTTATAATCAAAAGATTGGTTCCTCTGCGAAAACAATAGAGAATATACAAAAACTGAATGCAGAAGAGAGTTTAGCTGTTGTTGGTGGACAACAAGCGGGACTTCTAACCGGTCCTCTCTTAGTGATCTACAAATGCATCAGTACGATTCAGCTAGCAAAACAAGCTGAGAAAGAATTAAATGTTCCCGTTGTTCCAATATTTTGGATCGCTGGTGAAGATCATGATATGGATGAGATCAATCATGTTATGGTCCCTAAGAACAATACAGCTAAAAAAGTATCATTAAAGTCAGCGAGCAATGTTAAGTCTTCAGCCTCCTTATGGGAGTGGGATAGTGATGAAGTTCAACCTTGGTTGAAGGAAGTATTTAGTTCCTTTGGGGAAACAGCTTTTACGAGTGATTTAGTCGCAGAGACTGAACGTATCTTAAAAGACTCAGACTCTATCGTTACGTTCTTCGCAAAGCTTCTATCCAAATGGTTTTCTGAAGAGGGGCTTATCGTTTTAGATTCTGGAGATCCTTCGTTAAAAAAACTGCAATCTTCCATGTTAAAAGAGATGATAGTTCATAACAAAGCGATAGATGAAGCTTTCAACGTTCGAACTGAAGAACTGTGTACAAGTGGATATTCAGCTCCAATTGAGATACAAGAGAACAATGCTCATCTCTTCTATACGAAGAATCAAGAACGGATCTTACTGTATCGTGATGAAGAGGGATTCTCTTCTAAAGAAAAAGACTTCACGATCTCTGAATCAGAACTTCTTGAGGAAGCGATTAACCACCCAGAAAAATTCAGCAATAATGTAGTGACACGACCATTGATGCAAGAATTTCTTTTACCGGTATTATCGTTTGTGGCTGGACCAGGAGAGATTGCCTATTGGGCTGTGCTAGGAAAGGTTTTCGGTCAATTTAACAGAATGATGCCTATCCTTACACCAAGGCTATCTTTTACTCTTGTTACGACTGGCGTTAATGAATTGCTTCAATCAAAAGCTATAACGGTGAAACAAGTTTTGGAAAATGGAACAGAAGAATATAAACGTGAGTGGTATGCAATGAACCGACCGATCGAGACTTACGACACCGTGCAATCTGTTAAAGCAGAATTTACTTCTTCCTATGAAAAGTTGATCCGATTAGCAGAAGATATCGATCCAAAACTCCTTGCCGTTGCAGATTTGAATTTAAAAAGAATCTTATCGGAGATCGACTATATGGAGAATAAGTTAGAACAACGTGTTCGAAAAAAGGTAAAAGAACCACTTGCCGAATTTGATGAGATCATGCTTCAATTGAAGCCGACTGGAATCTTGCAAGAGAGGGTATGGAACATCTATCAATTCGTAAATGAAGGAGGTTCTTTTCTTATGAACCAACTTGTACAATACCCTTATCAATTCAATGGGAAACATAAGATTGTATATGTTTAAAACCTTAAAATATTTTAGAAAAAATCCTGTGCTACAGCAGGATTTTTTTTTTTGTACACGAATAATACTTGTAGTGGTGAAAAGTGGAGCGTTGTGGTAGATTTAGGGGAGAAAGTGGGGTGATCATATGTTCATGGGAGAGTATCAGCACAGCATCGACGAAAAAGGACGTATGATCATCCCCTCCAAGTTTCGTGAAGAACTAGGCACAGAGTTTATCTTAACTCGCGGATTGGATCAATGTGTATTCGGCTATCCTTTAAATGAGTGGAAAGTCATAGAGGAAAAACTGAAGAGTTTGCCATTCACTAAAAAGGATGCACGTGCATTTACTCGTTTTTTCTTTTCTGGAGCTGCTGAGTGTCAGTTAGATAAACAGGGAAGAGTAAACATTGCATCTCCGCTCAGAGACTATGCAAAACTAGAAAAGGATTGCGTAGTGATAGGTGTGTCGAATAGAATTGAAATTTGGAGTAAATCAATTTGGGAAGAATACTTCTCAAAGTCAGAAGACTCATTTGGAGAAATTGCAGAGAGTCTGATGGATTTTGATTTATAACCCTTAAGTTTATAGCAGAGAGGAATTTTCCATGTTTGACCATATAACCGTATTAAAACAAGAATCAGTAGATGCTTTACACGTGAGACCAGATGGAATTTATGTTGATTGTACGTTAGGTGGGGCAGGTCATAGTGCACTTATTCTGTCTCAATTAGAAACTGGCCATCTATACGCATTTGATCAAGATGACATAGCTATTGAAAACGCCCGTCAGGTTCTAAAGGAACATGAAGGAAAGTATACGATTATTCGCAGTAATTTCCGTCATATTAAAGAAGAGCTTTCTAAACGTGGCATACATAAAGTAGATGGCATCCTGTTCGATTTAGGTGTCTCTTCTCCACAACTAGACGAAGCGGATAGAGGGTTTAGCTACCAGCATGACGCTGAGCTTGATATGCGAATGGATCAATCAAGTGATCTTACAGCAAAAGAAGTTGTAAATGAATGGTCGTTCAATGAGCTGATGAAGATCATCTCAAGGTATGGCGAAGAAAAATTCGCTAAACAGATCGCTAGAAAGATTGAAGCAGCTCGTGAGAAAAAAGAGATTCAAACAACGGGTGAACTTGTCGAAATAATAAAGGACGCTATACCTGCTCCTGCAAGAAGAACAGGTGGACATCCTGCAAAACGAACGTTCCAAGCCATTCGTATTGCTGTAAATGATGAATTGAACGCTTTTGAAGATGCTTTGCAAGATTCCATTGAACTATTAGATGTGGGTGGCAGGATTGCAGTTATCACCTTCCATTCTTTAGAAGATCGTGCGTGTAAGAATATACTTAAAAAAGCAAGCACAGGTCCGGAACTCCCTCCAGGTCTGCCGGTTATACCAGAAGAATACAAACCAGAATTAAAACTCATCACAAGAAAACCGATCGTACCTACAGACGATGAGCTTGAAGAAAACAGAAGATCACGCTCAGCAAAATTGAGGGTCGCTGAAAAACAAAAATAGAGAGGAGAGCTAAAGTGAGCAATTTAGCCTATCAAGTTCAAAAACAACAAGTACAATTACAGCCAGAAAGAAATCCAAAACCGGTACAGCAACCATCACCATCTCGAAAGATATTTACAAAAGGTGAAGTCGTTTTATGGGGAGCTATGGGGGTCGTCTTAATTGCTGGATTGATTTGGCTCATTTCTCTATACGCGTCTGTTTATCAGGCCACTGCTAAAGTTGAGAGTATTCAAAAGGACCTTACTGCTGAAACAAAGATCGTTGAAGATTATCATCTTCAAGTTACAGAACTAAGTAATCCGGAACGCATCATGAAATTGGCAAAGAAACAAGGGTTTATCTTTGACGATAAGAACGTTAAAGTGGTTCAGGACTAAAAAGCAGGTGTTGTTATGAAATTAAAAAGAAAAAATGTTGGAGCAGGTATTCTGATGGTTGTGTTTACCGTGCTCTTTTTTGTATTAACGAGTAAGTTCTTTCTAGTGGCTTCTTCTCAATCTGCAGAAGGAGTAGATCTAATCGAATATGGTAAAAGAAAATGGATGAAGAGTGATGTTTTAGATGCAAAACGAGGGACCATGTTTGATCGAAACGGTGAAGTGATAGCCCAAGACATTCCTTCATACAGCGTAATAGCTATTCTCGATAAAAAGTATCCCAATCATATTAAAGACCCAGAAGAAGCAGCTGAAAAACTTTCGAAAGTCTTGGATTCTGATAAGGAAGACCTAGAAGAACTATTGAGTAAAGAAGGAAGATTTCAAGTAGAGATTCCGTCTGGAAGAAAAGTGTCTTATCGTAAAAAAGAACAGATCGAAAAGATGAAGATTCCTGGTGTTGATTTTTTAAGAGAATCTAGACGCTATTATCCAAACCAAAGCTTCGCAGCTCATGTGTTAGGGTACACGGGTAATGGTGAAGATGGTGTTCAGACTGGTCTGATGGGGCTTGAAAAATCACTAGATAAGTATTTAAAAGAAAAGGATGGCAAGATTTCCTTTGTTGGTGATGCGTTCAGTCGAGCGATTCCAGCGAATAAAGAATCGATCACACCACCGAAACATGGTCAGGATATTTATTTAACACTGGATGAAAAGATTCAACTTTATTTAGATGAAGCTGTGCAAGAAGCAGCTAAAAAATATAAACCTGAAAAGATCACTGGTATTGTTGCTGATCCAAAAACAGGAAGAATTCTCGCGATGAGTAATTCACCTAGTTTTAATCCGAACAAAAAGGATATAAAAAACTATACGAACTTTGCTGTTTCTTATCCATTTGAGCCAGGATCCACTATGAAGATCTTTACCTTAGCAGCCGCTATCGAGGAAGGTAAATATAACGGTAATGAGGTGTTCCAATCTGGTTCGTATAAGCTTCCGAACATCGGAAGACCGATCTATGACCATAATAAAAGAGGATGGGGACCGATCACTTATAACGAAGGAGTTCAAAACTCTTCAAACGTTGCCTTCTCTAAACTTGTACGTGAGAAACTAGGTTATGAGAAATATAGAAGTTACCTATCTAAATTTGGTTTAGATCAAAAGACGAATATTGATCTACCGAATGAGAAGAGCGGATCCATTCTTTACAACTATGAGATAGAAAAAGTAACCACTGCGTTTGGACAAGGAACCACGATCACGCCAATTCAACAGATTCAAGCGGCAACAGCTATTGCCAATGGCGGTAAGATGATGCGACCATACGTGATCGACAAGATCATGGATCCAGAAACGAAGAAGACGGTGTTATCGAATGAACCGAAAGTAGCAGGTAAACCGATCTCTGAGAAAACTGCAAAACAAGTAAGAGATATATTAGAAACAGTAGTAACAGATGGAACGGGTAAACCTTATATGATCGACGGTTATAGCGTAGCCGGAAAGACAGGAACAGCACAGATCGTAGGAAAAGACGGGAAATACATTTCTGGTTGGGGAGAGAACGTGTTCTCTTTCTTGGGGATGGCTCCTAAAGATGATCCTAAATTGTTAGTCTATGTGGCTGTGGAACGTCCAAAGGTTGAATTCCCTGAGATGGGTTCTACGCCTGTTGCAAATATTTTTACAAGTGTAATGAAAAGCGGGCTTCAATATTTAAACATTCAGCCTGAAGCCAAAGTAAATGATAAGTCCTCTAAAGTTAAAAAATCGTACGGCAAAGAATTACCAGATTATACAGGTCAGTCGGCTGAAAAAGCCAAAAGTGATCTAGAAAAGCTTGGCATGCAAGTTTCCATCATTGGTTCTGGTAATGATATCATCAACCAAGAACCATATGAAGGTGCTTATGTGATGAAAGGTGAAAGAGTCATCTTAAGAACGTCAGGTGATGCAAAAATGCCTGATGTTAAAGACTGGTCTTACATGGATATCTTAAGGATCAGTAAACTTCTTGGATTGAAAGAAACCATAACGGGAAGTGGATTTGCAGTAAAACAAAGCATTAAACCTGGAAACCCTGTTAAAGAAGGAGATTTCTTTGTTGTTCAACTAGAACCACCTAAAGTGACAGAATCAGAAACAGATGCTGAAGAAGAAGAGAATGCGGAAGAAACAGGATCTTCAGAAGAACCGTCAGAAGAGGAAGATCTGCCGGTAACAGACTAAATGTTCTAGGCGCTTGTGTACAAGCATATATTTGAAACGAGACATACAAGGGAGGTATTGTGTGTGCGAGTTTCGAATGTAACTGTACGCAGGCGCTTAATTTTTGTTCTTGTTTTTGGAATAGCTTTCTTTTTTGTCATTTCGGTAAGACTTGGCTACGTTCAATTTGTGCTTGGAGATATGTTGACAGATCAAGCGCTTGATTCATGGAGTAGAGACATACCCTTTGAACCAAAAAGAGGGAAGATCTTAGATCGAAATGATGTGGTACTCGCAACAAATATTAGTGCTCCAACCGTTTTTGTCGTTCCAAGACAGATAAAGGAACCAGATGAAACAGCTGAAAAATTGGCTGCTTTGTTAAATATATCAAAAACAGAAGTGTATCAAAGGCTTACGAAGAAAGCCTCAATCGTGAGAATTGATAATGGAGGACGAAAAATCAGCAATGCGAAAGCAAAAGAAGTGGAAGCATTGAACCTGTCAGGTGTCTTTGTTGCAGAAGATAGTAAAAGGCATTACCCGTATGGTTCTTATCTTTCTCATGTGTTGGGTTTTGCTGGGATTGATAGCCAAGGGCTCACAGGCCTAGAACTATATTATGATGAGCAGCTGAATGGAGAAAAAGGTCATATCTCTTTCTTCTCGGACGCAAGGGGACGAAGGATGCCATCATTATCGGACAAGTATGAGAAACCGAAAGATGGATACGATCTTCGATTAACGACAGATTCACGTGTTCAAACCATTATTGAAAGAGAGCTTGATATTGCTCAAGCTACTTATGACCCAGATGGAGCGATCGCTATTGCGATGAATCCGAATACGGGAGAGATTCTGGGCATGAGCTCACGCCCTGATTTTGACCCGGAAGAGTATAAGCGTGTTTCACCAGAAGTCTACAATCGAAATCTACCAGTATGGGCACAGTATGAACCTGGTTCTACCTTTAAGATCATTACTCTTGCTGCTGCACTCGAAGAAGATAAAGTTGACTTAAATAAAGATCATTTTCACGATCCTGGATCGATCGAAGTTGCAGGGAGAAAGCTTAAATGTTGGAAAGCAGGAGGCCATGGCAGTCAGAGCTTTTTAGAAGGCGTTCAGAACTCTTGTAACCCGGGATTTGTGATCCTTGGTCAACGATTAGGTAAAGATAAACTCTTTGAATATATTAAAGACTTTGGGTTTGGGGAAAAGACAGGTGTTGATTTGGCTGGGGAAGGTAGAGGAATCTTATTCTCATTAGATCGCGTTGGTCCACTTGAGCTTGCTACAACCGCGTTCGGACAAGGTGTTTCTGTTACTCCGATTCAACAAGTAGCTGCCGTGTCTGCGGCCGTAAACGGTGGTTATCTGTACGAACCCTATATAGCTAAAGAATTAGTTGATCCTATTACAGGGAAAGTAGTGAGTAAGCAGACTCCGAAACTGAAGAGAAAAGTGATCTCTGAAAAAACGTCAAAAGAAGTTAGACGCGCATTAGAAAGTGTTGTAGCTCAAGGAACAGGGAAGAATGCATTCGTAGATGGTTATCGGGTTGGAGGGAAAACGGGAACTGCCCAAAAGGCAGAAGGTGGTGTCTATTTAAAGAATAACCATATCGTTTCCTTTATCGGGATGGCTCCTGCTAATAATCCTGAGATCGTTGTTTATGTTGCAATCGATAATCCGAAAGAAACGCTCCAGTTTGGTGGAATCGTGGCTGCACCAATCGTAGGAAATATTATTGAAGATAGTCTTTCTGCTATGGGTGTTAAAAAGCAGAAAGATCAGATAGAAAAAGAGAAAACATGGCTAGATGCTCCAGAAGTAGTCGTTCCAGATTTAGTTGGGAAACAAACGAAAGAGCTGACGAACCTCTTGTATAATCTTAAAATTGAGACTTCTGGAAAAGGGAATTACATCGTACAGCAAGCTCCAAAAGCTGGTGTGAAGCTTGAAGCTGGTAAGACGATTCGTTTATTTTTGGGTGACAAAAAAGAAGTGGAAGATTAAAATAAAGAATGTACACATAGCCAAGCGCGGAATCTTGCTTGGCTTATTTTCTTTAAAGATGCATATCAAACGCTCTATCATAGAAAGATATTACTTTTGCTCACTCGTCTTCAAGTGATATAAGATAACACAAAAAGACGCTTTCTATGAGCTACAACAAATATGCGAAACTAAACTATTTAAAAATTAATGCTTAACAATGATTAGAGGAGAGATCAGGATTAATGGAATTAAAAGAACTGCTTACATATTTAGTGAACTATGAAATGGATATCCAAGCCAATCCTGAAATTACCTCCATTGAAATGGATTCCAGGAAAGCTGGAGAAGGGTGTCTTTTTGTTTGTATGGAAGGACTTCTGTTTGATGGACATGATTTTGCAGAAGCTGTCGCTAAAAATGGTGCTGCTGCTATTTTAGCTGAGAAAGATATCGATGTTAACATTCCGGTTATTAAAGTGAAAAATACCAAGAAAGCTCTTGCTGTACTAGCGGATGCCTTTTATGGTCATCCTTCGCAAAAGCTTCATCTGATCGGAATTACTGGTACGAACGGGAAGACAACAACATCGCATCTCATCGAAAAAGTCTTGAGAGATGCAGGGAAAAGCACGGGAATGATCGGGACGATCGAGATGAAGATCAAAGATCAAAGCTTTAAGGTAGCAAATACTACACCTGATTCATTATTTTTGCAGAATGCGTTTTATCAGATGACTGAACAAAAAGTTGAGGCTGCTGTTATGGAAGTGTCTTCACATGCTCTCGTTCAAGGCAGAGTATGGGGTTGTGACTTTAATATCGCTGTTTTCACAAACTTGACACAAGATCATTTGGACTACCATAAAAATATGGAAGAATACCAGTATGCAAAGAGTCTTCTGTTTTCTCAAATGGGTAATACTTATAACAAATCAGATCGTAAAGTGGCAGTGCTTAATAATGACGATCCAGCTTCAAAGATGTTTGAAAGAGTAACTTCTGCACAGGTTATTTCTTATGGAATTGATAATGATAGCGACGTTCGGGCGACCAATATAACGATTGGATCTCAAGGAACTTCGTTTTCATTGCAAACACCTGTTGGATCAAGAGATGTTACGTTGAAGCTGATCGGAAAGTTCTCCGTTTATAATGTACTTGCAGCAACTACAGCATGTTTGTTATCAGGATTAGATTTGGATCAAATCCTTACAAGTCTAAAAGACGTAACAGGAGTTTCTGGCAGATTTGAACCTGTTATCGCGGGTCAAGATTATACGGTGATCGTTGACTACGCACATACGCCAGATAGCTTAGAGAATGTTCTAAGAACCATTAAAGAATTCGCTACAGGGAAAATAACAGCGATTGTTGGGTGTGGTGGTGACCGTGACAAAACAAAGCGTCCACTCATGGCAGGAATTGCAGCTAACTTAGCTGATCATGCGATCTTCACAAGTGATAATCCAAGAACAGAGGATCCTCTTCAGATCTTAAAAGATATGGAAGAGGGCGTAGACGAAGGGAATTATGTGACTATCCCTGATCGTAAAAAGGCAATTGAATATGCGGTTGAACAGGCTAGTGCAAACGATGTTATACTAATAGCCGGTAAAGGTCATGAAACGTATCAAATCATTGGTAAAGACATATTAGATTTCGATGATCGAATCGTTGCAAGGGAAGCAATTAAGGCGGTGAAAAAATGAAATTAGATTTTAAAGAACTGGTCTCATTAGCAGATCGTACGAGTGGAAAGTATGAAAACCTCATATTAGAGGGTGTTTCTAAAGATACAAGACTTAAAAGTGAGAATGCACTTTACTTACCTATAGCTGGTGAGCGATTTGATGGTCATGATTTTTTATTAAATGCGATTGAACAAGGTTGTACAGCTACGGTCTGGGAAGAAGGAAAAGATCTTCCAGAAGGATTATCAGAAGATTTTCCTATTCTTTATACAAAAGATACAGTGACGTTTTTGCAAGAGGTTTCTAAATATTACTTGAAGAAAATCAACCCTGTTGTTGTAGCTGTAACGGGCAGTAACGGTAAAACAACTACAAAAGATATGATTGAAAGTGTTTCTTCTGAAAACTTTAAGACATTTAAAACACAGGGAAATTACAACAATCATATAGGTATGCCTTTAACCATTCTAGCGATGGAGGATACTACAGAAGTTCTCATTCTAGAAATGGGTATGAGTAATTATGGAGAGATATCTCTTTTAAGTAAGATCGCAGAGCCAGATGTTGCTGTTATTACGAATATCGGTGAAAGCCATCTCGAACAACTCGGTAGTCGTGAAGGAATTGCAAAAGCGAAACTTGAGATCGCAGATGGTTTAAAACAAGGTGGGCTGTTTATCATCGATGGAGATGAACCGCTTCTTTCACATGTAAAAGGTGAGAACGTGTTACAAGTTGGTTTTGGAGATTCAAATACACTGAAGTTATCTAACCTTAAGACAGATGTACATGGTGTAACGTTTTCTTTAGAAGAAGGTACGACCGTGTATCGCATACCGATGCTCGGACGTCATAATATTAAAAATGCAGCATATGCCATCGCTGTAGGGCATTACTTGAATATAGAAGAAAATAAGATACTAGAAGGACTTGAGAATCTTAAAGTTACTTCCATGCGTCTTGAAATGAAAAGCGGCAAGAAGGAAACACTTCTTATCAACGATGCCTACAACGCTAGTCCAACGAGTATGATTGCAGCGTTAGAAACACTGGCTGAACTGAAGGATTACTCTAAAAAGGTCGCTGTCCTCGGAGATATGTATGAATTAGGCTCAAATGAAGAAGAGATGCATCGAAACATAGCGAAGCATGTGGATGATACGATTTCTCATGTGATATGTGTAGGGCAAAAAGGTGCCTGGATTGCAGATGAATTAATGAAACATAAAAATGAAGACCTTGAAGTTATTCAATGTCTGACAAAAGAAGAAGCGGAAGAACCAATAACTAGATTATTATCAAAAGACACTGCTATTCTTTTTAAAGCATCAAGAGGGATGGTATTAGAAACCCTAGTCTCGAAATTTGTAGAGAAAGAACAGGAGTCGAAAAAATGATTGAGCAAGTCTTATTATTTACATTAGTAGCATCCTTCTTAATAGCGGTATTAAGTTCACCCTTTTTCATCCCGTTTTTAAGAAGGTTGAAATTTGGGCAGAGCATTCGTGATGAAGGCCCAAAATCTCACCAAAAAAAGCAAGGAACACCCACGATGGGCGGGATTGTTATCGTCTTAGCCCTCGTTATCGCAACCTATGCGATGACTGCTAAGTTTTTTGCAGTTACAGCAGAAACCCATCTGCTAATCCTCGTTACATTAGGATATGGACTTATTGGCTTTTTAGATGATTTTATTAAAGTAGTTAAGAAAAGAAATCTCGGTTTAACATCGAAGCAAAAATTAGTAGGGCAATTAATCATTGCGGCTCTTTTCTTCTTAGGCTTAAGAGCGATTGATTTTTCAACGGAAATTTCAGTTCCCGGAACAGATTTCTCGTTTGATCTAGGATGGTTTTACCCAGTATTAGTTGTATTCATGTTAATCGGTGCTTCTAATGCAGTAAACCTAACGGATGGATTGGACGGATTGTTGGCAGGAACAGCAGCTATTGCTTTTGGTGCATTCGCTGTCTTGTCTTCTACTATTCTTCAATTTGAAGCTGCTATCTTTTGTGTTGCTGTTGTTGGTGCTGTACTTGGCTTTTTAGTTTTTAATGCACACCCAGCTAAAGTGTTTATGGGAGATACTGGATCACTCGCTTTAGGTGGTGCGATTAGTGCGGTCGCAATCTTAACCAAGCTTGAGATTTTGCTTGTTATTATTGGTGGAGTTTTTGTAATCGAAACACTTTCTGTAATGATTCAAGTAGCTTCATTTAAGTTAACTCGTAAGCGCGTATTTAAGATGAGCCCGCTTCATCATCACTATGAATTGTCAGGTTGGAGTGAATGGCGCATCGTTGTTACATTTTGGCTTGTAGGTTTGGTATTTGCAGCACTAGGAATTTATTTAGAGGTGTGGGTATAAATGAAGGACACTACGTTTTTTAAAGATAAAAAGATTTTAATCGTAGGATTAGCTAAGAGCGGTTTTGCTGGTGCAAAACTGCTTCATTCGTTTGGGGCTCATCTAACAGTGAACGACAAAAGCCCGAGAGAAGGAAATGTAGAAGCAGAAAAACTGGAGAAGCTTGGAATTGAAGTGGTTTGTGGAGATCATCCGCTGACATTGCTAGATAGCCAGTTGGACTTTATTGTAAAAAATCCAGGAATTCCTTATCAAAATCCTTTAATCGATGAAGCGGTCAAAAGAAACATTCCTATATATACTGAAGTGGAAATAGCAGGTATGATTTCAGACGCATCCATTATTGCGATTACTGGTTCAAACGGCAAGACGACAACCACTACCCTTGTTGGTGATATGTTAAAAAACAGTGATAAGACACCAATCGTAGCAGGTAATATCGGTACTGTTTTCTCCGAGGTTGCTGCCGAATCTACTGAGAAAGATATATTAGTAGCCGAACTTTCTAGCTTTCAGTTAATGGGAACAGAGCGTTTCAAGCCACAGATTGCCGTTTTTCTGAATCTGTTTGAAGCACATTTAGATTATCACGGTTCTCTTGATGAATATGGAAAAGCAAAAGCTAAGATCACTGAGAACCAAGATTGCTCTGATTATATAATCTATAACGCGGATGATGAACGTGTCTCATATTTAATGAAGAGCTCTAAAGCTAAACATATCCCATTTTCTGTTAAAGAAAAATATGAGGGTGGGGTCTATGTGGAAGATGGTGCACTCCATTTTCAGGATCAAAAAGTTATTGATCTAAGTGAAATCGTCTTACCAGGTAAACACAATCTATCTAATATTATGGCAGCTGTAGCCGCTTCTTTATTAGCTGGCGCAACATTAGAACAGATCCGTCAAGTACTAACTTCGTTTCCGGGAGTTAAACACCGTCTCCAATATGTAGGAGAGCTTAATGGAAGACGTTTCTATAATGATTCGAAAGCCACGAACATATTAGCGACGAATGCCGCGTTATCTGCATTTGAACAACCTGTAATCTTACTAGCAGGTGGCCTTGATCGTGGAAATTCTTTTGATGATCTGCTTCCATCACTAAAAAATGTAAAAGCAATCGTTACTTTTGGTCAAACAGCTGATAAATTAGCGGAAACAGCGAAACAAGCAGGAATAGAAACAATAAAACGTGCTGATAATGTGGAAGATGCTGTTCCCCTTGCGTACCGTTTATCTAGCGAAGATGATGTAATATTGTTATCCCCTGCATGTGCAAGCTGGGATCAATATAAGACATTCGAACAAAGAGGGGACATGTTTATCAACTCTGTGCATAAACTTAAATAAGGTTTGTACAAATAAGAAGAGTTGAGGTGTTTCCCTTTGCCTGCAACGAGATCAACCCCTGATATCATAATGATTGTAGTTACGCTTATGTTGTTATCGATCGGTATAATAATGGTTTATAGCGCGAGTGCAGATTTAGGGCTATACAAGTTTGATGATGCGTTCTTTTTTGCAAAGCGACAATTGTTATTTGCCGGTGTGGGAATTGCAGCGATGTTTTTTATCATGAACATCAATTACATGACGTGGAGAGTCTGGTCTAAGATTCTTCTGATCATTTGTTTTGTATTGTTGATCGCTGTTCTTATTCCAGGTATCGGTATGGTGCGAGGCGGTGCAAGAAGTTGGATCGGTGTGGGTGCTTTTTCCATACAGCCGTCTGAATTTATGAAACTTGCCATGATTACATTCTTAGCTAAGTATTTATCAGAGCATCAAAAAAAGATCACTTCACTGAAAAAAGGTTTAGTGCCTACTCTAGGATTAGTGATGATCGCTTTTGGAATGATCATGCTTCAACCAGATCTAGGAACCGGAGCTGTGATGGTCGGAACTAGTATCGTGATGGTTTTTGTTGCAGGTGCGCGTATCTCTCATTTTGTAGGGATGGCTTTGATCGGTCTAATCGGACTTGCAGGGCTAATCATATCTGCTCCTTATCGAATCAAGAGGATAACTTCATTCCTTGATCCTTGGAGTGATCCTCTAGGTAGTGGGTTTCAGATTATCCAGTCACTCTATTCTCTCGGTCCAGGTGGATTGCTTGGACTAGGCTTAGGGCAGAGTAGACAAAAATTTGGTTATCTCCCTGAACCGCAAACGGACTTTATCTTTGCGATTCTCTCAGAAGAGCTCGGTTTTATTGGTGCTGTTTTTGTATTAATCCTCTTTAGCCTTCTCTTATGGCGCGGAATCAGAATCGCTTTAGGAGCTCCAGATCTATTCGGCAGCTTTTTAGCGATAGGAATCATAGGAATGGTCGCTATACAGGTGATGATTAATATTGGAGTTGTGACAGGATTGATGCCTGTAACTGGAATAACACTTCCATTTTTGAGTTATGGAGGATCCTCATTAACTCTAATGCTCGCATCAATAGGAGTAATCCTCAATATTAGCCGGTATTCAAGGTATTAATACTTGAGTTTCAAAGGAAATTCTCTTATTCTAAACATAGCGATTTAAAGACGTTACCCTGTCAATTATGGCAGGGTAACTTCTTTTTCTATATTTGTTTTTTAATGTTATTGTTTCTTATAAGTTAGTCTCTGCTCTTAAATTCTTGTCTTCTAGACAGTTGATTGAAGTGGAGGGTGCGAGACTCCTGCGGGACAGGCGGGCAGGTGAGACACTTATACGAGAAACGTACGAATGTGGCTCACCGCCTGCCCCGCGGAAAGCGAGCATCCTGTAACGTAAATCAACCACGTTCAAGAGCGACAATGATAATCAGATGTCGTTTTTCAAAAATAAGAAACAAAATCGTTAGTTCTGACGAATACTACTTTGTCGATGTTTAAGGACATTGAAAACATGGAAAAGATTAACGCATAGCATATAAATAGAACGATGCGTATGAACGTAGGGGGTTTTTAATGATGTATAGCCAATTAGCTGAGAAATTAAAAAGTGAAGATTTAGGTACTGTCCTAGTAAACGAACCATTAAAAAATCACACCACATTAAAAATTGGTGGGCCAGCTGATCTTTTTTATGAACCGAAAGATATTGAAAGTCTAAAAAAAGCTTTAGGTTATATTAAAGAAGCAAACGCACCGATACGTGCAATCGGAAGAGGATCTAACCTGTTAGTTGCTGATGGGGGAATAGAAGGTGTTGTCATTAAAGTAGGGGAGGGGATCAACCACCTTGAAAAAGAGGATACCAAGATCAGAGTTGGCGGTGGATATTCACTCATTCCGCTTGCAACCCTAATGTCACGTGAAGCTTATACGGGTCTAGAGTTTGCAGCAGGTATTCCGGGCTCGGTGGGCGGAGCTGTGTTCATGAATGCAGGTGCGCATGGATCAGATATGTCAAAGATCGTTGAGAAGGCTTTAATACTATTACCTAATGGTGAGCTTACATGGCTTTCTAATGAAGAGCTTAAATTCTCTTATCGTACTTCTGTTCTTCAAGAGACAGGTGGAATCTGTGTTGAAGTCATCCTCGTTTTGGATAAAGGGGATAAAGAAACGATAATGGCCGAGCTTAAGAAAAATAAAGATTATCGCAGAAACACTCAGCCGTGGAACTTTCCATGTTGTGGTAGTGTGTTCCGTAATCCTCTCCCTAATTATGCAGGACATCTTATTGAAACATCGGGACTTAAAGGAACACAAGTAGGTGGAGCACAAGTTTCTGAGATGCACGCTAATTTCATTGTGAATACTGGAGATGCAAAAGCAAAAGACGTGCTAGATCTTATCAGTTATATACAAAAAACAATTAAAGAAAAGCATGGTGTTGAACTTCATACAGAAGTTGAGATCATTGGTAGAAATGATTAACAAAAAATTGGATAAATAGTGCTGAATTGCGGCTTATCCGTGCTATAATACAAAGAACAAGAAAAAATTAACTTTTGACGTTTCGAAACGAACCATACATTTCGTTATCTTCTGACAGTTGGACTGTTATCAGTACCTTTTGAAGACTTGGCGTCTATCTGCCAAGTTCTTTTATTTCTGTCAACCGTTAATGTTTCTTGTACTAACTTATAAAACGGAGGAAGAGGATGGACAAGGTAAAGGTTGTCAAGATTGAGGACCGAATTCCGAAGCTGAAAGAACACCGCAAACAAAAAGCAAATCGTCGTCTTATTTATTACTTGTCCTTTTTCTTCCTGTTATTGTTGGTCGTCGTTTATTTTCAATCTGATCTAAGTCATGTGAAGAAAATTACCGTCTCAGGCAACTATTTTGTAACCGACAATGAAATTCTTGAAAAAAGTGAAATTTCAACAAAGACAAAGTACTTAAATGTATCTGAGGATGAAATGATGGAGCGACTTGAGGAAATCTCAGAAATCAGTTCTGTTTCCATCCAAAAGAAGTTTTTTAACCAAGTTATAATTAAAGTGAGTGAGTTTCAACGAGTCGGGTATTTCAGGAAAGAGAATCTATACTATCCGATGCTTCAGAACGGGAAGATGTTAGAACCTTTGAAGAAAAATGAGAGACCTGTGAATGCACCTGTAATCGTCAGCTGGAAGGATCCAGAACAATTAGAGATGATGGCACAGGAACTGCAAAAACTACCTGAAGGAATCATTCATCGAATATCTGAGATCACACATACACCTGCTGCCAACAGTTCAAATCAACTAACGTTGTTTATGACGGACGGTAACAAAGTGGTGACGACGATCTCTAAGTTCTCAGATAGGCTGACAGCGTATCCGTCTTTAGTCAGCGAACTTAAACCTGAGGAAAAAGGAACATTTTATTTAGGAATCAGCACACGTTTTGAACGATACAACCAAGTGGAGGAAAGTAATGAGCAAAATTAAAGGGACGCATCTTTTCCTATCTTTAATCCTTCTCGTTACCGGGTTCATACTATCTTTCTCCTATCAGAGAACACAGATCGAAAAGCAAAATGTTGTAGAGAACAATGAATGGAAAAAAGAAGATTCATTGCGAAGCCAAATCTTAAATCTTCAAAAAACAAACAGAGAATTAGCAGGCGACCTTCAAAGTCTGCAACAAAATGTTGAGAAGAAAGAAAACAAGCTGGCAGATCAAGAGGAGATCTCTTCTAAACTAGTAGAAGATTTGAAAGAGCTCAGAATGGTAGTAGGAAACGTGAAAGTGAAAGGGGAGGGGGTAGAAGTTACCCTTCAAGATTCCTCCTATATACCGGAAGGGGAGAACCCTAACGATTATATCGTCCATGAAGAACATATTAGAAGTGTCATTGACGAACTTCACGTATCAGGTGCGGAAGCCATTGCGATAAACGGTCAAAGGATCTCACATGATACGTATATCGCTTGTATCGGTCCTGTCGTTTCAGTGGATGGTAACCAATACCCTGCACCTTTTGTGATTACAGCAATTGGGAATTCCACAACCCTAGAGAAATCTTTGAATCTATACATCGTTGATAAAATTGTAACGGATGGTGTAGAAGTGAGAGTGGAGCAAGAAAGCGCGATCGAGATGGAGCCATTTATAACAGAAGAGGGATGAGTTAGTTGAAAGAGAGACAATTCATGTTCGCAACAATTGCCCTCATACTTGGCGGAATGCTGGCGATCCAATTTGAGACCACAAACAATCCTGTTGTTCGGGATACTCGAGATTTATGGGAATTAAGAGCTGATTTGGAAAAAGAAAAACAGCGTCAGCAGGAGCTTAATGAGGAATTTGAACGCTACAGTGAACTTCTAAACCAATACAAAGGTAACGGGAAAGACGAAAAAATCCAGGCAATGGAAAAAGCACTAGGTGATTTAAAAAAACAAGCAGGATTAACGACGATTAGCGGACAAGGAATCGTGATAACGATCGAACCTTTTAATGAAGAGCTAATTGGAGTAGGTCAACCTGTTCCTAAAATAGATCCTGATATGCTTAGAAGACTTGTAAATGAATTAAACCGATACGATGCGAAGGAGATCAGCATCGATGGACAACGTATCGTATCGAAAACCCCGATCCGGGAAGTGAATGGAAACATTTACATAAACAATGAGCCTGTTTCTTCATTTCCGATTGAAATCAGAGTTTTGGCAAAAGACAACGAGAAACTTCAGCAAAAGATTATTGCTTCACCAGCCGTTGAAGAATTTATTCGTGAAAATTTTCTTGTAGAATCTAAACAAACAGCTAAAGTTATTTTGCCAGCTTTCGATAAAGATATGAAGGTGAAGTTTATGAAACCGGCAAAGGAGGAAACGTAAGATGTGGTTGCCGGTACTTGGACTGCTATTAGGTCTGTTATTAGGTTTCATGTCTGATATCCGGGTCCCTCCAGAATATGCAAACTACTTATCCATTGCTGTCTTAGCTGCACTTGATACCCTATTCGGCGGTATACGTGCACATCTTCAAGGCAGTTTTGAAGATAAAGTGTTCATTACTGGTTTTTTCTTTAACATTTTATTGGCTGCAGGGCTTGCATACTTAGGGGTGCACCTAGGTATAGACCTGTATCTAGCAGCTATCTTTGCATTTGGTGTTAGGCTGTTTAATAATATCGCAGTTATTAGACGCTTAATCATTTCAAAATGGTCAGATTCACGCAAAAAGGCCTAAAAAATTTGAAAAAACGGTAAAAAAAAAGAGGGATAACCCGTTGTTTGTGGAATTTATTCCATAATTAAGCGCAAATCAAGGGATTTTTAAAAAAATTAGAAGATTTATTGGATGAAAGGTAAGGAGGTGCCACAGAATGAACAGCAATGAAATTTATGTAAGTTTAGACATCGGTACATCCAATATTAAAGTGATCATTGGAGAAATGACTAGTGAGTCCTTTAATGTAATTGGTGTTGGCCATGCAAAATCAGCTGGAATCAGAAAAGGTTCCATTGTAGATATTGACGAAACTGTTCGTTCCATTAGAAAAGCCGTAGAGCAAGCAGAAAGAATGTTAGGTATTCCGATTAACGCTGTCATTGTAGGTGTAAAAGGAAACCATATACAGCTTCAACCTTGCCACGGTGTAGTTGCGGTATCAAGGGAAGACCGAGAAATTGGTGATGAAGACATTGCTAGAGTAATAGAGGCAGCTCAAGTTATGTCAGTGCCTCCAGAACGCGAAATTATAGATGTGATTCCTCGACAATTTATTGTCGATGGTACAGATGAGATTATTGATCCACGAGGCATGCTAGGTGTACGCCTTGAGATGGAAGGAACCGTAATAACGGGCTCCAAAACGATCTTACATAATTTATTACGATGCGTAGAACGAGCTGGACTTACAGTGGCGGACATTTGTTTAGAGCCATTGGCAACATCATCGATCGCACTTTCACGTGATGAGATGGAGCTTGGTGTAGCACTGATCGATATTGGTGGGGGTTCTACTACACTATCTGTTTTTGATCAAGGAACCATGCAGTTAACATCCGTTCTTCCGATAGGTGGAGACTTTATCACAAAAGATATTTCCATCGGATTAAGAACTTCTGCTGAAGATGCAGAGAAGATTAAGCTGAAGCATGGTCATTCTTTCGTGGATTATGCGTCAAAAGATGAGACATTCACCGTATCGCAAATTGGATCTTCACAAGAACAAGAAATCTCGCAATACGAACTCTCGTTAATTATTGAAGCTCGTATGGCTGAAATATTTGAGATGATTGATGATGAATTGCATCAGCGTGGATATTCCGAACTGCCAGGTGGTTTTGTTATTACAGGCGGAGTTGCTGCAATTCCAGGAGTACTTGAACTCGCTCAAGATATCTTCCAGCAGAACGTACGCGTTTCATTGCCAGATTATATCGGAGTTAGAGAACCGAAGTTTACAGCGGGAGTTGGATTAATCCAATTCACTCACAAAAATATTAAAGTTCAAGGAAAAGAAGTTGCTACTGCGTTAGTTGATAACGCTGGAGAACCTTTACCTAAAAAGAAGCAACAATCCAGCCAAAAATCGGGACAAGAAAAACAATCCGGTGGCATGAAATCAAAAGTCAAAGACTGGTTTGGTTTATTTTTTGAATAACATTAAGGAACTAGTCATTAGGAGGAACGCTCATGTTAGAGTTTGATATGAATATGGATCAATTGGCGACAATTAAAGTAATTGGTGTTGGTGGCGGTGGAAGCAACGCTGTTAACCGTATGATCGAACACGGTGTACAAGGTGTAGAATTTATCTGTGTAAATACAGATGCTCAAGCTCTGAACCTTTCTAAAGCACCTGTAAAAATGCAAATCGGTACGAAATTAACAAGAGGACTAGGTGCAGGTGCAAATCCTGATATCGGTAAAAAAGCTGCTGAAGAAAGCCGCGAGCAGATCGAAGAGGCACTTAGCGGTGCTGATATGGTCTTCGTAACAGCTGGTATGGGTGGCGGAACAGGAACTGGTGCAGCACCTGTAGTCGCAGAGATCGCTAAAGATCTTGGTGCCCTTACAGTGGGTGTTGTAACAAGACCGTTCACTTTTGAAGGCCGTAAGCGTTCTACACAAGCGGTAGGTGGAATCTCTGTACTTAAAGAAAAAGTTGATACACTTATTGTCATTCCGAATGATCGTTTGTTAGAGATCGTAGATAAAAATACTCCTATGCTTGAAGCTTTCCGTGAAGCGGATAACGTACTTCGTCAAGGTGTACAAGGTATCTCAGATTTAATCGCTGTACCAGGATTGATCAACCTTGACTTTGCCGATGTAAAAACAATCATGACGGAACGCGGATCTGCACTGATGGGTATTGGTGTAGGTACTGGTGAGAACCGTGCCGCTGAAGCTGCGAAAAAAGCTATTTCATCTCCACTTCTTGAAACATCAATCGATGGAGCAAAAGGTGTATTGATGAACATTACAGGTGGAGCAAACTTAAGTCTTTACGAGGTAAATGAAGCTGCAGATATCGTTTCATCTGCTTCAGATCCTGAAGTAAACATGATCTTTGGTTCCGTAATTAACGAAGAACTAAAAGATGAGATTCTAGTTACAGTTATCGCAACTGGATTTGATGAAACTGAAAAGATGGTGAACAACCAACAGAGAGCTGAGCGTCCTAGAATGCAGCAAGCTCCAACATCTAATCAGTCTCATTCGACTCAAACTCAATCACAACCACAAAGCCAGTCTCAAGGGCAATCTCGTGAAGAGAGCCAAGAATCAAGAAATACTTCTTACACGAATGCTGATTCAGATACGCTTGATATTCCAACATTCTTGCGTAACCGCAGCCGTAACAGAAGAAGATAAATACAAAAACGAAAGCATGTTCTCTATTTTAGAGAGCATGCTTTTTTGTTTTGTTAGTAGTTGATCTCCGCTCCAGGTTGCTCGCTTTCCACGGGGCGTGCGGTGAGCCTCCTGTCTAGTTGCAGTGACTAGCCCCTCGAGGTCAAAAGATAAACGGTCAAGAAGGCAAATTATGCCTTCCAAGCCCATTTACCTTTTGCTTGTCGGAGCTGAACGAGTCACTTCCATTTTTCTGACTGCCGCTTTGCGCCTTTAGGAGTCTCCACCTGTCTGGTTACAGTGGCTAGCCCCTCGAGGTCAAAAGTTAAACGGTCAAGAAGGCAAAGTGCGCCTTCCTAGCCCATTCAACTTTTGCTGGTCGGGGCTGAACGAGCCACTTCCACATTTCGTACTGACCGCTCGTCCCGTAGGAGTCGGCAACCATACGCTCCCATCAACATGCAAAGGAAGAGAATAAAAATAGATAAAACATTTAAAGCAATAACTCTATGGAAAACAGCTTTTCAAAAAATTATTCCCCTTGTCTTTTTCTACAACAGGCATATTGACAAGTAGAATGATGCTACAGAGAGATTTATAAAATGCTTCATTGAACAGTTAATTGGAGTGGAAGGTGGGAGACTCCTGCGGGACAGGCGGGCAGGTGAGACACTTATACGTGAAACGTACGAATGTGGCTCACCGCCTGCCCCGCGGAAAGCGAGCACCTGAAACGGAAATTAACCACTTCCAAAAACAACAAAGCTAACGTAAAATGTTTTAGATTTTGTCATATTCTTGTCCGAAAAGCGTATATCTAACATATAAGTTATTTTGACAAAAATAGAGAAAATAAGAACTTTACTTCTCTCATAAACTGACAGACTTTCAAACAACCTATACGTTATACTGATTTCAAAATTAAGAAAGGAGAAAACCAATGACCCTTTATTTGGATGTCATTTGGTTTCTTAATTTCTGCATTGATTATGTTTTGATCTCTCTGACAGCGTATGTGCTAAAGCGCAATGCATCGAAAAAGAGAATCCTATTTGCTTCTTTATTAGCTTCAAGTTATGTGTTGTTAGTCATATTCCCAGAACTTATGTTATTTTCACAACCAGTCATGAAATTTATCCTATCCGTTTTCATCATGATTGTGGCCTTTGGATTTAAGCGTTTTAAATTTGTCATGAAAAATATCGCCATGTTTTATTTCGTTTCTTTTGTTACGGGTGGAGGTATTTTCGGTCTCCATTATTTTATGCAGAGTGATGCTGTGATTATGAATGGTGTTATCACAACAAAAAGTTCAGGGATGGGTGACCCGGTCAGCTGGCTGTTTGTTGTAGTGGGTGTTCCTCTTCTTTGGTACTTCTCAAAGAAACGAGTAGATGATATTTCTGTGGAAAAAATGGATTCCAACAGTCTTGTCAAAGTTTCTATAAAAATTGATCAAACTATAATTTCTGCAAATGGCCTTATTGATACCGGAAATAAATTATATGATCCTATTTCTAAAATGCCCGTTATGATTCTTGATATGAACAAACACGGTGACTCATTTCCAGAAGTTATCCGAACCGCTGCCAAAGATGTTCTAGCAATGAATACCGATGATAATGAGCATCCTTGGCTGAATAGACTTCGAGTCGTACCGTACCGTGCAGTTGGACATCAGCAGTTTTTAGCTTGTTTGAAACCAGATACCGTTGAAATTGAAAAAGATGGTGTATCTTTTGCATCTCCACAATGCCTCATAGGCTTGAGTTGGACTGTTTTGTCTAGTGAAGGACAGTTTGATGCGATCGTTCATCCTAAGATGTCCATGCAACATGTACAAGCGTCTTAAACGGCAATAGATAAATCCGTAAAAAATGTACCTGATTCACATTAAAAGTATGTTCAACAATAGTTATTTGTGAAAAACAACTAATAAAGATCATGTGGAAGGGGAGTTATGATGTTTAATAAGTGGCGTTTAAAGATGACGATGTATTGGTATAAGTTACTGTTTAAGTTAGGGCTGAAGTCAGATGAGATTTATTATATAGGTGGAAATGAAGCCTTACCGCCTCCACTTAGTAAAGAAGAAGAAGCGGTTCTGCTTGAAAAGCTTCCTTCTGGTGACCAAGCTGCTAAATCTCTTTTGATCGAAAGAAACCTTCGTCTTGTTGTTTACATTGCACGAAAGTTTGAGAATACAGGGATTAACATTGAAGATTTAATCAGTATAGGAACGATAGGCTTGATTAAAGCTGTAAACACGTTCAATCCAGAAAAAAAGATCAAGCTCGCCACTTATGCTTCCAGGTGTATTGAGAACGAAATCTTGATGTATTTACGCCGGAACAACAAGACTCGTTCAGAAGTTTCATTTGATGAACCGTTAAATGTGGATTGGGATGGAAACGAACTTTTACTCTCAGATGTTCTAGGTACAGAGGACGACATCATTACACGAAGAATTGAGGCTAATGTAGATCGTAAACTCTTATTAAAAGCTCTTTTTACATTGAACGATCGTGAAAAGCAAATCATGGAACTTCGCTTCGGTCTTTCTGGCGGCGAAGAAAAAACACAAAAAGATGTGGCCGATATGCTCGGTATTTCTCAGTCTTATATTTCGAGATTAGAAAAAAGGATCATAAAGAGACTTCAAAAAGAATTTAATAAAATGGTTTAGCATTTATTCTATATAGGTTTTGAATTGTTTTTACCATTTTCTCTAAAATGACAATTGCATAAATTTCCCTCCGTTCGGTGATACTTAATTTGAAATTAGCTCCCGGCAGGAGGGAAAAGACTTGACAAGAAATAAAGTTGAGATTTGCGGAGTTGACACATCAAAGCTTCCTGTTTTAAAAAATCCAGAGATGCGTATTCTTTTTGATAAAATGCATAAAGGTGATCCTGATGCACGCGAAACTTTGGTTAACGGAAACCTCAGACTCGTTCTGAGTGTCATTCAACGGTTCAACAACCGCGGAGAGCACGTAGATGATTTATTTCAAGTAGGGTGTATTGGGCTGATGAAGTCCATAGACAATTTTGATCTAGGTCAGAATGTTAAGTTTTCAACCTATGCAGTACCGATGATCATTGGTGAGATTCGCCGATATCTTCGAGACAATAACCCGATAAGAGTTTCTAGAAGCTTAAGGGATATCGCATATAAAGCACTGCAAGTTCGAGATCAGCTTATGAACAAACTATCTCGGGAGCCAACCGCACAACAGATTGCAGAAGCTCTAGATGTACCGAAAGAAGAAGTGGTCTTTGCACTTGACGCCATCCAAGATCCAGTTTCACTATTTGAGCCGATCTACAATGACGGCGGTGATCCGATCTTTGTGATGGATCAAATCAGCGATGATAAAGCAAAAGACATGCAGTGGATTGAGGAGATCGCTTTAAAAGAAGGAATGCGACGTTTGAATGATAGAGAAAAGATGATCTTAACGATGCGATTCTTTCAAGGGAAAACGCAAATGGAAGTAGCGGATGAGATCGGAATATCACAAGCACAAGTATCGAGACTTGAAAAAGCAGCGATCTCTCAAATGAATAAAAACATCCAAAGCAGTTAAAACCCGTTTTCACGGGTTTTTTTATTTTTGGACAGAAACATGAAATAGCTTTGTCCTTCATATACTGAAAGAAGAAAGGCGGGGATCCTAGATGAATAAGATATCAGATTTTCAAGTCAAAGATGTGGTTAACGTAGCAAATGGGAAAAAGCTCGGTCATATAGCTGATCTTGAAATCAACTTAAATACAGGTAAGATAGATGCGATCATCATCCCTGGTGCTGGAAAGATGCTTGGTTTTTTTGCTAGAGAGAACGACATCGTGATTCCTTGGAGAAATATTGTTAAGATCGGTGCAGATGTCATTCTTGTTAGACATATGGAAGCTAGCGAACTAAATGAATATGTTAAAGAACCGTTTGATCAATTGAAATAAACGGTTCTTTTTTCTTTCTTGCTTAAAATTGTGGTAAAATAAAGATAAAACTTTCCAGGAGGAATACATACAGATGAACACATTTGAACGCTCTGGAAAGCATCTTGCAATACAGAGTTGGCAAAAGATAAATTCTAATCTTATAGCTGGTTTCACAACACGTGAGGGCGGGAATAGTACAATGCCCTTTCATTCTATGAACATGGGCTTTCATGTGAATGACAATCCAGATATGGTACGAAAAAACCGCAAATTATTTGCAGATGAGATCGGTTTTTCAGTTGAAAATTGGGTAGGCTCTAAACAAGTTCATGCTAAAAATATTGTAAAGATAACGAAAGAAGACAGAGGTTTAGGTGCTTTAGATTTCGAAACAGCAATACCAGATGCGGATGGATTATATACATCAGACGAAAATATTCTTTTAACATCCCTTTATGCGGACTGTGTTCCTCTCTACTTTTATTCACCCAACGATAACTTAATCGGACTCGCACATGCGGGGTGGAAAGGAACCGTTGCGAAGATCGGTCCATCAATGATCACCATGTGGCAAGATAAAGAGAATGTTGACGTAAAGTCGGTATTAGCTGCGATTGGTCCTTCTATAGGACAATGTTGTTATGAAGTAGATGATGTAGTGATAAATGAAGTAAATATAGCGCTAGGCGTAGATAATGTAGACAAGGTGTATAAGAAGAATGAAGCAGGAAACTATCAATTAAACTTAAAAAAATTGAATGAGGTCCTTCTTTTAAGAGCTGGAGTATTGCCTGAAAATATGATCGTTTCCGATCAATGTACGAGCTGTCAGAACGACGTGTTCTTTTCACATCGTAAAGACAGGGGCAAGACAGGAAGAATGATGAGTTATATAGGCAGGAAAGGGGATTAATTAAGAAATTGGGTATCAAAGAAAACAAAGAGTACATTTTAAATGAAATACAAAGCGCATGTGAGAAAAAAAACAGGTCTTCAAAGGGCGTTAATTTGATCGCTGTGACGAAATATGTGAGTAACGAAACAACAAGAGAAGCAGTCTTAGCAGGTATCGAACATATTGGTGAGAACAGAATAGAAGGACTGTTATCCAAAAAAGAATATCTGAAAGACCTGCCTGTAAAATGGCACTTTATTGGAACTTTGCAGACTAGAAAAGTAAAAGACGTGATTGAACATGTGGATTATATTCATTCATTAGATCGTTTAAGTTTAGCAAATGAGATTCAGAAAAGAGCAGTTAAGACTATTTCCTGTTTTGTTCAAGTTAATGTAGCTGAAGAAGATTCCAAACACGGCTTGCCAGTAAAAGATGTAGTAGCTTTTGTCGATAAACTAAAGGACTACGATAGTATAAAGGTTGTCGGCCTGATGACTATGGCACCTTTTACTGAGGATGAATCCTTAATCAGAAACGTGTTCTCAACATTAAAGCAACTTCAATTGGAGATACAGAAACAAAAAATGGTTCATGCTCCATGTACTGAACTATCTATGGGGATGTCTAACGATTATTCGATTGCTGTTGAAGAAGGTGCTACATTTATTAGAGTAGGGACGAGTTTAGTAGGAAAAGAATTTTAGGAGGTGGTACAGATGGGAATTAAAACAAAATTCAAGCGTTTCTTTGATCTGGAAGACGATTATGAGTATGAAGAGGAATATGAGGAAGAATCGATGCCTGAAGAAGAAGAAATCACACCTTCCCATACGAAAAAAGGAAAACCGAACGTGGTGAGTCTTCAAAGTATTCAACAACAAGTTAAAGTTGTGCTTGTCGAACCTCGAGTATATGCAGAAGCACAAGATATTGCGGATCAATTAAAGAACAGACGTGCTGTTGTTATGAATTTACAAAGAATTCCGCATGATCAAGCAAAAAGAATCGTAGACTTCTTATCAGGTACTGTTTATGCAATCGGTGGCGACATTCAAAAGTTGGGACCGAATACATTTTTATGTACTCCTGAAAATGTTGATGTTTCCGGAACGATTTCAGAAATGATGGAAGAAGATTAAATCAGGTAGGTGAAAATTATTGAATATGATCTATGCAGTTGAAGACGTAGTACTAACTCTTATTCAGATCTACTACTACATGATTATCGGGTACATACTATTATCTTGGTTTCCAAACGCTCGTGAGTCATCTATCGGTCAGGTGATCGCTAGGCTAGTTGAACCATATCTTTCTCCATTTCGAAAGATTATTCCGCCTCTTGGCATGATTGATCTTTCTCCAATCGTAGCTCTAATGGCACTGCACTTTGCTCGTTTTGGTGTATCGGCGATTGCAGATATGGTAGCTCGTTCACTGTAGGAGTTTTTTATGAGTATCTATCAGCATTACAGACCAGAAGAGCATGAATTTGTGGATCGGGTTTTGAACTGGAAGTCGGAGGTGTTGGAGAGGTATAGTCCAAGATTGACTGACTTTCTTGATCCGAGAGAACAAGAAATCGTAAAAAACATCATTGGTAACGATACTGAAGTTCGCCTCTCTTTATGGGGAGGCTCTTCTTTTTCTGAACGGAAGAGAGCATTGATCTATCCGGATTATTTTACTGCTCAAAATGAAGATTTTCAATTAGTCTGTTATGACATTCAATATCCTGCTAAATTCTCTACGATTGAACATCGAGATGTTTTGGGTGCTTTAATGAACATAGGTGTTAAAAGAGGTAAGTATGGTGATATCTTAATTTCAGGAGATCGTGTACAGTTCATCTGTGCAACCGAGATCGCTGGATTTATCGATTTGAACTTAACGAAAATCGGCAAGACAGGTATTAAGCTACATACGATTCAAGAAGATGAATTAGTAGAAGTAAAGACTGAATATCACGAAAAGACTGGTACTGTGTCTTCCCTACGACTTGATGTGATTGTCGCTGAGGTGTACAACCTGTCTCGTGCAAAAGCTTCTCCCTTGATACAAGGAGGACGAGTTAAGCTCAACCACAAAATCGTTGATCATGTTTCAACTGAATTGATGGAAGGTGATGAGCTCTCTGTAAGAGGATTTGGCAGGAGTAAACTGATCGCGATCGAGGGAACGACTAAGAAAGAGAAGTGGCGCATCCGCTACGGACTTTTAAAATAATTTCCTTAAATAGAAGGAATGACAGAAAATTTGTCGAAATTAGGTAAAAAATAATGCATCAATGGAGGTGGCCGTTGTGCCTTTAACACCACTGGATATTCATAACAAGGAATTCACAAGAGGTTTCAGAGGGTATAGTGAAGATGAAGTGAATGACTTTCTAGATCAAGTCATCAAAGATTATGAAACAGTGATCCGAGAAAAGAAAGAACTAGAGGAAACGGTAGCGAACCTTGAAGAAAAGATCTCTTATTTTAAAAACATTGAGGAAACTCTAAATAAGTCGATTCTGATTGCTCAGGAAACAGGAGAAGAAGTAAAGCGAACAGCTACGAAAGAAGCTCGTTTAATTGTTAAAGAAGCTGAAAAAAATGCGGATAGAATCATTAACGAAACGCTTTCTAAATCTCGAAAGATCTCGATGGAAATCGATGAATTAAAGAAACAGTCTTCTGTTTATCGAACACGTTTCAAAATGTTGATTGAAGCGCAACTTGAAATGTTAAAGAACGATGACTGGGATTCTTTGAATGCACCAGATAATCTTGAAGGCTATGAACTTCAAGAAGTAAAGTCGTAAGCTTGACATTACTTTGAAAAATCGCATATACTTTTCTAAGATTAATATGTGACGAAGACGGGGACAGTAAATTACTTTAATCTATTCAAGCGATCTAGGAAATGGTGCGAGCCTAGTATAGAGAAGTATTCGAAGATCACCCTTGAGTTCCTGAACTGAAAAAAGTAGTAAGTTCAGGCGCTTCATCCACGCTACGGATGACTAAGCGGGTTTCGTGTTTATTTACGAACCTATTAGGGTGGTACCGCGGGATAACCTTCTCGTCCCTACTGTTAGCATGCAGTAGGGGCGAGAAGGTTTTTTTGATTTCACATGGTACTTTTTTTGGTCATCTGTCACGTTTTATCGTAATGAAGGAGGAAAGATGATGAATTATAAAGACACGTTATTAATGCCGAAAACAGAGTTCCCGATGCGAGGAAATCTTCCTCAAAGAGAACCTGTTGTTCAAGACAAGTGGAAAGAACTAGACATCTACAATTTGGTGTTAGAAAATACGAAGGATTTACCTCCGTTTATCCTGCATGATGGACCACCTTATGCCAATGGTGATATCCACATCGGACACGCAGAGAATAAAATTTTAAAAGATATCATCGTGCGCTTTAAATCGATGACAGGTCACTATGCTCCTTACGTTCCTGGTTGGGATACTCACGGGCTACCGATCGAAACAGCTCTTACAAAAAGCGGTAAAGTAAAACGCAAAGAATTAACTGTTGCAGAATTCCGTAAGCTTTGTGAAGAGTATGCGTTGAAGCAGGTAGATCATCAACGTGAGCAGTTTAAACGTCTAGGTGTTCGTGGAGATTGGGAAAACCCATATATCACGTTAGATAAAGGTTACGAGGCTCGACAGATTGAAGTATTTGGTGAAATGGCTAAAAGAGATCTGATCTACAAAGGGTTAAAACCTGTATATTGGTCTCCTTCTTCAGAATCTGCATTAGCAGAAGCAGAGATCGAGTACCAAGATAAACGCTCAGCTTCTATCTATGTAGCTTTTGATGTTAAGGATGGAAAAGGTGTTCTTGATACAGATGAGAAACTTGTAATCTGGACAACGACTCCATGGACGATTCCAGCAAACTTAGGAATCTCTGTTCATCCAGAATTAGACTATGTTTCTGTTCAAACGGAAAATGGTAAATACGTTGTTGCAGAAGCACTATTAGAATCTCTTACAAAAGAATTCGAATGGGAACAAGCTGAAATTGTTAAACGTTTCAAAGGTGCTGAAATTGAAAATGCAGTAGCAAGCCACCCGTTATATGGACGTGATTCACTCGTTATGCTTGGTGACCACGTTACAACAGACGCAGGAACAGGCTGTGTTCATACAGCTCCTGGTCACGGAGAAGATGACTTCCTAGTTGGTAAGCGTTACGGGCTTGAAGTGTTGTGCCCTGTTGATGACAGAGGTGTTATGACAAAAGAAGCACCTGGTTTTGAAGGATTGTTCTACGATGAAGCGAATAAGCCGATCACGGAACAATTACAAGAAAAGGGTGCACTTCTGAAGCTTTCATTCATCACTCACTCTTATCCACATGATTGGAGAACGAAAAAGCCAGTAATCTTCCGTGCAACTGCACAGTGGTTTGCATCTATTAAAGGAATCCGTGAAGATATGCTGCGCGCGATCGAAGAAGTAAACTGGGTTCCAACTTGGGGCGAAACACGTTTACACAACATGATCAAAGACCGTGAAGATTGGTGTATTTCCCGCCAAAGAGCTTGGGGTGTTCCAATTCCTGTCTTTTATGGTGAAGATGGTGAAGCAATTCTTACAGAAGAAACGATCGGTCATGTTGTTGAATTGTTCAGAGAGCATGGCTCAAACATTTGGTTTGAAAGAGAAGCAAAAGATTTACTTCCTGAAGGATTTACTTCTCCTCATAGTCCGAATGGCCGTTTCTCTAAAGAGACGGATATCATGGATGTGTGGTTTGATTCAGGTACATCTCACTGGGGTGTTCTTGAAGAGAGAGAAAATTTAGTAAGACCTGCAGATTTATACCTTGAAGGTTCTGACCAATACCGTGGATGGTTTAACTCTTCTCTTTCTACATCTGTTGCGATCACTGGAAAAGCTCCTTACAAAGCAGTCTTAAGCCATGGTTTCGTTCTAGATGGAGAAGGACGTAAGATGAGTAAGTCAATCGGTAATACATTAGATCCGATCAAAGTGATGAAGCAACTTGGTGCTGATATCATCCGTTTATGGGTATCTTCTGTAGATTATCAATCTGACGTACGTGTATCAGACGATATCTTAAAACAAGTAGCCGAAGTATACAGAAAGATCCGAAATACGCTTCGTTTCTTGTTAGGTAACCTGCATGGTTTTGATCCGAATCAGCATGCTGTGAAGTTTGAAGATATGCCTGATCTAGAAAAATACATGATGGTTAAACTTGATAAAGTAGTAGCCAAAGTAAAAAAAGCATACGAAGAATATCAGTTTATCACGGTATATAATACGATTCACAACTTCTGTACGATCGAGTTGAGTTCATTCTATCTCGATATGGCAAAAGATACGCTATACATTCAAGCAGAGGACGATCATAAACGCCGTAGCATTCAAACTGTGCTTTATCAATCCTTAATGGCTCTTACAAAACTTTCTGCTCCAGTACTTTCTCATACAGCTGATGAAGTATGGGAATACATTCCGGGTGTTGATGAAGTGAGTGTTCAATTAACAACAATGCCAGAAGTGCAGAACTACCAAGGTACAGAAAAGCTTGAAAAAGACTGGGATGTATTCATGGATGTTCGTGATGAAGTATTAAAAGCACTTGAAGAAGCAAGAAGCCAAAAAACAATTGGTAAGTCACTTACGGCTTCCATCACTCTTTATCCAACAGAATCATTAAAACCATGGTTAGAATCAGTGGAGGACTTAAATAAGCTCTTTATCGTTTCTAAAGCTGTGGTTGGAGGAGTAAAGTCAGAAGCTCCAGAATCTGCAGGAGTCTATGAGCATGTTGCTGTTTCGGTTAGCTCTGCAGAAGGTGAAACATGCGAACGCTGCTGGGTTGTTTCTGAAGATGTTGGTCAGAACGAGAGCCATCCAACACTTTGTGCAAGCTGCGCGGAGATCGTTGAAAAGCACTACGCTTAAAAGCTGTTTTCATATTCAAAGTTATTATTTGTTAGTGGTTGATTTCCGTTTCAGATGCTCGCTTTCCGCGGGGCAGGCAGTGAGCCACATTCGTACGTTTCTCGTATAAGTGTCTCACTTGCCTACCTGTCCCGCAGGAGTCTCGCATCTTACACTCCAATCAACTTGACTGTGAAGTGAATGAGCTAGAGTGCATTCCATTTTAGAAAATACCCCAAAAAACAAATCCCGCATTTTGCGGGATTTTTGTTTGTTGTGGTGTACTTCATTGATGTTAGGCACAAATTAAATTGTAGAACGTCCGATGGCTGTGCTACAATTCATAAAGACATTAATTTCTGTATCGGAGGAGTTCTATTGTTTTATTATCTTGTAGCTTTGTTCATCTTGGTAATCGACCAAGTGACGAAGTGGCTAATCGTAAAGAATATGGAATTAGGGCAATCTATTTCTGTTATTGATCAAGTATTCTACATAACCTCTCACCGAAACAGGGGAGCCGCTTTTGGTATTCTCCAAGATCAGCGATACTTTTTTATCATAATTACCGTTATTGTTGTGGGTGCAGTAGTTTACTACCTACAAAAACACGCACATGATACACTCCTTAAAACGGCGCTTGCTCTAGTATTAGGAGGAGCTATTGGTAATTTTATCGATCGTTTGCTTCGCGGAGAAGTTGTTGATTTTCTAAATGTTTATATCGGCAGCTATGACTTCCCGATTTTTAATGTGGCTGACTCAGCACTCGTTGTAGGTGTTGGTTTGATTTTTATTCAAAGTTTTATGGAAAGCAAAAAGAAGGAGCCAGAAAATGAACAAATTTGAATATACGGTAATTCCTGAACAAGCAGGAAACCGTATTGATAAAGTTTTATCTGATGTACAAGATGATTGGTCACGTTCACAGATTCAAAACTGGATCAAAGATAAGATCGTATTGTTAGAAGGAAAACCCGTAAAGTCTAATTATAAATGTGTAGCTGGAGATGCTATCGAGATTGATATTCCAGAACCTGAAGTATTAGATGTTGTACCAGAAGAGATGAATCTGGACATCGTGTATGAAGATTCTGATGTACTAGTGGTAAATAAGCCACGCGGGATGGTCGTTCACCCAGCACCTGGGCATTATAGTGGAACACTAGTTAATGGTCTTATGGCACATTGTAAAGACCTTTCTGGAATCAATGGTGTACTTCGTCCAGGAATCGTCCACCGCATTGATAAAGATACATCTGGATTATTAATGGTCGCAAAAAACGATAAGGCTCATGAATCTCTCGTGAATCAACTTAAAGCAAAAACAACAACTCGTGTTTATAAAGCGATCGTTCATGGCGTGATGCCACACGACCAAGGTACGATTGATGCTCCAATCGGAAGAGACAAAAGTGATCGTCAAAAAATGACTGTAACCGATGAAAACAGCCGAGATGCTGTTACACATTTCAATGTGATCAAACGTTTTACAAATTATACGTTTGTTGAATGTCAACTTGAAACAGGTCGTACACACCAAATTCGTGTTCATATGAAATATATTGGATTCCCATTAGCTGGAGATCCGAAGTATGGCCCTTCAAAGACCCTGCAGATCGAAGGTCAAGCGCTTCATGCACAAACTTTAGGGTTCGATCATCCATCGACAGGTGAATATATGGAATTTGAGCGAGAGATCCCAGCTGATATGATGGATCTTTTAGATTTGTTAGAGAAAAGAAGTTGACAAACGTTTAAGGGTTTGTCATAATCAATGTAACTTAAATAGTCCTTTAACTTTAGTCCCGTGAGGCTGAGAAGGAAACGTTATTCATGAGAATTCTTGTTTTAGGATTTCTCTATCCTCTCGTCATGTGACGGGAGGATTTTTTTTTGGAATTAACGGTTAAAGGAAACAAGTTTTAGAGGGAGGGTTAGTTATGTCCAAGACCGTATTAATGGATGACCAAGCAATCAGAAGAGCACTTACTCGAATCGCGCATGAGATTATTGAGCGTAATAAGGGAGTTACAGACATCGTATTAGCTGGCATAAAGACCCGTGGTGAATTTCTTGCAAAGCGTCTTGCTGAACGCATCGAACAGATCGAAGGGAATGCTGTTTCAGTAGGGGTCATTGATATCACATTGTACCGAGATGATCTTAAGATCAAAACTGACAATTCTGAACCTGAAGTAAAAGGGACGGATATTCCGGTTGAAGTGACAGACAAAAAAATCATTCTAGTAGATGATGTTCTTTATACAGGAAGAACAGTTAGAGCAGGAATGGATGCCATCATGGATCTAGGACGAGCTTCTAATATACAGCTAGCGGTTCTCATCGACAGAGGACACAGAGAGCTTCCAATTCGAGCCGATTATGTTGGAAAGAATGTTCCAACATCAAGTGAAGAGATCATTTCCGCTTCTTTAATTGAAGTGGACGGATTCGATGAGGTATCTATCTCAACAACTAAATAAGTCCCTTTAAATTCAGTCCAGAGAGGCTGGCAAGGGAGGTATATATCAAGTGAGACGATCCGTGTACACTTGTGCCTCCGCGGCCTCTTTTGCAAAAGCAGAAGAGGTTTTTTTTATAGCAAAGAGCGATAAATACCTTTGCAAAACCAACGTGTTACCAATCAGGAGGTCAATAGTTATGGAAAACCAGACAAAAGCGATTTTAGATGTACATGATAAACCATCACCCGTTCAGTGGTTAACGTTGAGCTTGCAGCACCTGTTCGCCATGTTCGGTGCTACCGTATTAGTACCGTTCTTAGTGGGTCTTCATCCAGGTGTAGCTCTCGTTTCAAGTGGACTTGCAACATTAGCTTATCTACTCGTAACAAAAGGACAGATTCCAGCTTATCTCGGATCAAGTTTTGCATTTATCACACCGATCTTAACGGTAAAAGCTTTTGGAGGACCAGAAGCAGCCATGCTAGGAAGCTTTTTAGCAGGTTTGGTCTACGGAGTAGTAGCTCTTTTGATCAAAGGGTTTGGTTTTAAGTGGCTGATGAGAGTGTTGCCACCTGTAGTAGTCGGTCCGGTTATCATCGTAATCGGTTTAGGATTAGCAAATGTAGCAGTGGGTATGGCGATGAACGATCCGGCAACAGAAAAATATAGCTTGATGCACTTTACGGTAGCATTATTTACTCTTGCAGTAACCATCGTTTGCTCGATCTTCTTCAGAGGAATTTTAGGAATCATCCCGATTCTGATCGGAATTATAGCAGGCTTTACCTTTGCCTACTTTAGAGGAATCGTAGATTTTTCAAAAGTAGCAGAAGCGAAATGGATTCAAGCTCCTGATTTCTTCGTACCATTTGTAAACTATACACCTGACTTTACGTGGAGCATCGCAATGATAATGATGCCAGTGGCTGCGGTTACGATAGCAGAACATATCGGACATCAACTCGTGCTTTCAAAAGTAGTCGGTCGAAACTTTATTGAAAAGCCAGGCCTTCATCGCTCGATCCTAGGCGATGGAATGGGCGTAATCATTGGTTCATTAATCGGGGGACCTCCTGTAACAACGTATGGTGAGAATATTGGTGTGTTAGCGATCACTCGCGTCTATTCGGTCTTCGTGATCGGAGGAGCAGCGGTAACAGCTATACTGTTCGGATTCTCTGGAAAAGTTACAGCACTGATCAGTACTATTCCAACAGCGGTCATGGGGGGGGTATCCATCTTATTATTCGGAATCATCGCATCATCAGGTTTACGCATGTTAGTAGACAACAATATCGATTTTGGAAACAAAAGAAACTTGATCATCTCGTCCGTGATCTTAGTAACAGGTATAGGTGGAGCAGCATTAAAGATTAGTGCGAACTTTGAGATTGCAGGTATGGCATTAGCGACGCTTATCGGTATCGTCTTAAACTTGGTGCTCCCAGGGCGAGAGAACGACAAAGATCTGATAAACAAAATGTTTAAAACAAACGATAACGACACAGCCGCATAAAACACCTTTTAACTAAGTACGAGAGACTTAAAAGGGTGACGACAAGAGAGGAACCATTTTCTTCTTCTGTTAAGAGCACCCTGAAAACTTTTTCAGGGTGCTATTTTTATGTCAAAAGGAGAGATAAGGATGAACCATCTACTAACAATGAATGAGTTATCGATTGAAGACATTCATTTTATATTGAGAAAAGCAGAAGAGTTTAAAAGCGGAAAGCAAGATGAGATCTTTCAACAAAAGTTGATCGCGAATTTATTTTTTGAGCCAAGTACGAGAACAAGGTTCAGCTTTGAAGCTGCAGAACACAGACTTGGCATGAAACCTATAAACGTAGAAGTGAACGGTTCCTCTGTACAAAAAGGAGAGACACTTTACGATACGTTACGAACGCTAGAGGAAATAGGCGTGGAAGCCTTTGTTATCAGGCATCCTGAAGATCGCTATTTCGATGGCTTAGCTGAAAAAATAAATGTGCCGATCATAAACGCTGGCGATGGCTGTGGCAATCACCCGACTCAATCTTTGTTAGACCTACTAACGATTCAACAAGAGTTTATCGTACTACAGGGATTAACGGTTGTAATCGTTGGGGACATTCTACATAGCCGTGTAGCTCGCTCGAACGCAGAAGTTCTTCGAAAAATGGGAGCAAGAGTATTATTTTCTGGACCAGAAGAATGGTTCGTAGATGAATGGAAAGAAGACTTCATCCCAATAGATGAGGCAATCCAACAAGCTGATGCTCTTATGATGCTCAGAATACAACACGAAAGACATAGCGCATCTATGCGTCTCTCGAAAGAAGATTACCATCTGCATTATGGATTAACGGTTGAACGTGAAAAAAGGATGAAAGCACACAGCATTATCATGCACCCAGCACCTGTAAATCGAGGAGTAGAACTAGCAGATGAACTTGTAGAGTGTGAACGCTCCAGAATATTTAAGCAAGTACAGAATGGTGTGTTTATCCGAATGGCGGTATTGAGATGGGCATTGAATACGAATCAGGAGGCTATTAACGATGAGCTACTTATTAAAAAACGCTAGAATCCTAGACGGAAACAACAATCTTGTGCAAACAGATATCTTAATTGTAGATAACAAAATCCAAAAGGTAGAGAAAGATATTGCGACTAAGAATCATGAAGTGCTAGATGTAGCAGGAAAATTAGTAACACCGGGATTTGTAGATCTTCATGTTCACTTAAGAGAACCAGGTGGCGAACATAAAGAGACGATCGCATCAGGTACAAAAGCAGCCATAAAAGGTGGATATACAACACTTGCTGCGATGCCAAACACGAGACCTGTACCAGATAGCAAAGAAACTTTAGCGCTCGTACAAAGTAAGATCAGTGACACAGCAAACTGCAGAGTACTTCCTTACGCATCGATCACAACAAGGCAGATCGGAAGTGAGCTGACCGACTTTGAAACGCTCCTAGCGGGTGGCGCATTCGCTTTTACCGATGATGGTGTAGGAGTCCAATCAGCGGGTATGATGCTTAACGCGATGAAGGAAGCAAATCGCTATGGAGCTGTCATCGTAGCACATTGTGAAGACAACACCCTCCTTCCTAAAGGAGGAGCTTTCCATGAAGGTGAGTTTACAAAGAAGGAAAATTTGCCGGGAATTCCATCTGTTAGTGAATCTGTTCACATCGCACGTGATGTGCTACTCGCAGAAGCAGCAGATGCTAGATATCATGTTTGTCACGTGAGTACGAAAGAGTCTGTCCGAGTCATACGAGATGCGAAATCTGCAGGAATTAAAGTGACTGCAGAAGTTACACCACATCATTTGATCTTAAGTGATAAAGACATTAAGAAGAACGATACACATTATAAAATGAACCCGCCTTTAAGAAGTGAAGCTGATCGAGAGGCTTTAATTGAGGGACTAAAAGATGGCACGCTTGATTTCATCGCAACGGATCATGCTCCACACAGTGCAGAAGAGAAAGCACAGAATGTTGAACTTGCACCTTTTGGAATCGTAGGTCTTGAAACAGCTTTTCCTCTGCTATATACAGAGCTAGTTGTGAAAAAGAAGCTATTCACGCTGCAAGAACTTGTAGATAAGATGACGAAGAAGCCTTCTGAAAGCTTTAATCTGCCATATGGCACACTTGAAGAAGGTTCACTTGCAGATCTTACAATCATCGACCTAGAAAAAGAAGAAACAATCCATGCTAAGGATTTTGTATCTAAAGGAAAGAATACACCGTTTGACGGCTGGAACTGTATCGGTTGGCCGGTTGCGACCATATTTGATGGAAAACTTGTTTATCAACGAGAGGAGAGCTTAGTATGAAACGCTACTTAATTTTAGAAGATGGAACGATTTTTAACGGATTGGCTTTTGGTTCACAACGTGAATCAAGTGGTGAGGTAGTATTCACAACAAGTATGACAGGATATCAAGAAGTGATGACAGATCCATCATACTGTGACCAGATTATCTGCTTCACGTATCCATTAGTAGGAAATTATGGAATCAACCGTTCAGATTATGAATCGATCCGTCCCGCAACGAGTGGAATCATTGTGAATGAACATGCTGAGTTTCCAAACCATCATGAAGGCATGCAATCACTAAGCAGCTGGCTGACAGCGAAAGATATTCCTGGTTTATATGGTATTGATACACGTAAACTTACAAGAAAAATCCGACAGCACGGAACGTTAAAAGGCAGAATGACAAATTCTATTGAAAATGCTGAAGAAATAATAAAGAACTTGAATGCCGAAGAGCGAATAACGAATCAAGTGACAAAAGTATCAACAAAAACACCATATCACTTACCAAACAGTGGTCATAGAGTAGTAGTCGTAGATTTTGGGGTAAAAAGCGGAATGTTACGCGAGTTGTCGAGAAGATTATGTGATGTGATCGTTGTTCCACACAACACATCTGCAGCAGATATTATCCGTCTTCAGCCTGATGGTGTGCTCTTGAGCAACGGACCTGGAGATCCAAAAGATGTTCACTCAGCAATTACGATGATTCAAGAGCTTTTAAAAAATAACATCCCGATCTTAGGAATCTGCTTAGGTCATCAACTGTTAGCTCTTGCTTGTGGTGCTGATACTGAAAAGTTGAAGTTTGGACACCGAGGATCGAACCATCCAGTAAAAGACCTTGAGACTGGAAAAATTGCGCTCACTTCTCAAAACCATGGTTATGCCGTAACAGAAGCATCTCTACAAAATTCAGAGCTCGTTCTAACACACAAAGCTGTTAACGATGGAACGGTGGAAGGGTTGAAACATAAAGTAAAACCAGCGTTTTCGATTCAATATCATCCAGAAGCTTCACCTGGACCACAAGACTCGAATCCGATCTTTGATGACTTCATGAACATGATAAAAACAACGAAGAAAGAAGGTTTGATGCAATATGCCTAAACGACATGACATCCGTAAAATTCTAGTGATTGGTTCTGGACCAATCGTAATTGGACAAGCTGCAGAATTTGATTATGCAGGGACACAGGCTTGCCAAGCTTTAAAAGAAGAAGGGTATGAAGTTGTACTTGTAAACTCTAATCCTGCGACGATCATGACAGATCCTAATATGGCAGATAAAGTGTATATCGAACCTTTAACTCTTGAGTTTGTATCTCGCATCATACGTCAAGAACGTCCAGATGGACTGTTAGCAACATTAGGTGGACAGACAGGTCTAAATCTAGCTGTTGAACTTTTTAACTCAGGCGTTCTAGAAGAATACAACGTGGAACTATTAGGTACTAAACTTCCTTCGATTCAACAAGCTGAAGATCGTGATTTATTTAGAGAATTGATGAGAGAGTTGAACGAGCCAGTTCCTGAAAGTGCAATCGTTCATAATATGGAAGAAGCAAGAGCATTCGTTAACGAGAACGGCTATCCGGTAATCATACGTCCTGCGTTTACACTTGGTGGGACAGGTGGCGGAATCGTAACAAATGAAGAAGAGTTCTTAGAGATCACACCATCTGGCTTACACGCGAGTCCAGTAGGACAAGTATTGATCGAAAAAAGTATCGCAGGATTCAAAGAGATCGAATATGAAGTGATGCGAGATAAGAACGATACGGCAATCGTTGTGTGTAACATGGAAAACATCGACCCGGTAGGAATTCACACGGGTGATTCCATCGTCGTAGCACCAAGCCAAACACTTACAGATAGAGACTATCAGCTTTTACGAAACGCCTCTTTAAGAATTATTAGAGCGCTAAAAATTGAAGGTGGTTGTAACGTACAGCTCGCTCTAGATCCTGAAAGCTCACAATATTATGTGATCGAAGTAAACCCGCGTGTTAGCCGTTCATCTGCTCTTGCGTCTAAAGCGACAGGATATCCGATCGCGAAGCTAGCAGCAAAAATCGCAGTAGGTTACACACTCGATGAGATCAAAAACCCAGTGACTGGAACTACTTATGCATGTTTTGAACCAGCACTAGATTATATCGTTTCAAAGATTCCAAGATGGCCGTTTGATAAGTTCGAAGGAGCGAACCGTAAGCTTGGTACTCAGATGAAAGCTACGGGAGAAGTGATGGCGATCGGGCGTAACTTCGAAGAGTCCCTTTTAAAAGCGGTACGATCTCTTGAAATTTCGGCTTTCCATCTTGATGTGAAAGAGAAAAACTTAACAGAATCTGAAGTACAAGAAAAAATCTTGAGAGCTGATGATGAAAGACTGTTCTACATCGCTGAAGCCCTAAGAATGGGAATTACAGTAGAACAGATACACGAATGGACAAAGATTGACTATTTCTTCTTAGAAAAGCTTCACGGCATCATTCTTTTAGAGAAACGAGTAAAAGAACGTAAGAAAGATTCAGTCATTTTAAAGAAAGCAAAAGAAAAAGGATTCAGCGATCGTTGGATTGCAGAAGCCTGGGAAATGGACGAGTATGATCTGTATCAATTCCGTTTGAACGAGAGGATTAAGCCTGTTTTCAAAATGGTAGATACGTGTGCTGCTGAGTTTGAGTCAGCTACACCTTATTATTACGGAACGTATGCGGAAGAAGATGAATCGATCATAACAGATAAAAAGAGTGTGGTCGTTTTAGGATCTGGTCCGATCAGAATCGGGCAAGGTATTGAGTTTGATTATGCGACCGTGCATACAGTGTGGGCCATTCAAGAAGCTGGGTATGAAGCGATTATCATCAATAACAATCCAGAAACGGTTTCTACAGACTTTAGCATGTCAGACAAGCTTTATTTTGAACCGCTGACGGTAGAAGACGTGATGCATGTAATCGATCATGAGAAGCCAGAAGGAGTTATCGTACAATTTGGTGGACAAACAGCGATCAACTTATCAGAAGAGCTTGAAAGAAGAGGAATTAAGATTCTCGGTACATCACTAGACAGCATGGACTTAGCTGAAGACAGAGAGCGATTTGAACAAGTGATGAAACAACTAGAGATTCCGCAACCGGCTGGAAAAACGGCGTTCTCCGTTAAGGATGCTGTGACCATCGCTAATTCAATCGGTTATCCTGTCCTCGTTCGTCCATCATACGTGCTTGGTGGAAGAGCCATGGAGATCGTATACCAAGAAAGTGAACTTCTTCAGTATATGGAGAACGCAGCTAAAGTAAATCCGGATCACCCGGTATTAGTCGATCGATATCTTGAAGGAAAAGAGATCGAAGTAGATGCGATCTCAGACGGTAAAGATGTATTTATTCCTGGAATGATGGAGCATATTGAGCGTGCAGGTGTTCACTCTGGAGACTCAATAGCCGTTTATCCTCCTCAAACGCTGCCTGAAGAGATCAAGCAGAAGATCATTGACAGAACAATTTCAATCGCAAAAGGTTTAAAAATCATCGGGCTTTTGAACATCCAGTTCGTTTGGCACAAGAATGAAGTGTATGTACTTGAAGTAAATCCCCGCTCAAGCCGTACAGTACCATTCTTAAGTAAGATCACAGGTGTCCCGATGGCGAACGTTGCTACGAAAGTCATTCTAGGTGAAGATCTAGTAAGTCAAGGATACGAAACGGGTTATCAGAAAGAAGCAGATGAGGTTTCAGTAAAGGTTCCTGTGTTCTCGTTCGCTAAACTACGTCGAGTGGATACGTATTTAGGACCTGAGATGAAATCAACGGGTGAAGTGATGGGAAGAGATAAGAACCTTCAAAAAGCACTTTATAAGGGTTTGATCGCTTCAGGTATGAAAATTCCAACACACGGTACGGTACTCTTTACAGTAGCAGATAAAGATAAAGAAGAAGCGCTAGAGATGGTGAAGAGGTTTTACGAGATCGGTTATACGATTATGGCAACAGAAGGAACGGCAAACATCATTGAACAAGAAGGAATCCCAGTTGATGTTGTTGGTAAGATCGGATCAGAAGGAAGAAATCTCCTAGATGTGATCCGTAAAGGTGAAGCACAATTTGTAGTGAACACATTAACAAAAGGAAAGATTCCGGCAAGAGACGGATTCCGAATTCGAAGAGAATGCGCAGAGAACGGAGTGGTATGCTTGACTAACTTAGATACTTCAGTCGCTTTATTAGAAGTGCTTGAGTCTATCTCTTTCTCAGCACACGCTCTGTCAGCATTCACTAAAAAAGATAAGGTGCTCGTATGAAAAAGCATTTATTGAACGTTGCATCTAACATAGAGATCGCGAGAAACATATTTGAGATGAAACTGACTGGCCCTGGTGTAGGTACTATGACTACACCTGGTCAGTTTCTCCATGTCTCTGTAGGAAATCATTCTTCAAAACTATTACGCCGACCACTTTCGATCTGTGATGTAGATCTCGATCGCAAAGAAGTAACACTCTTGTATCGTGCACAAGGAGAAGGTACGAAACAGCTCAGTCATAAAACAATGGGTGAAGTGGTAGATGTATTAGGTCCGCTAGGTAACGGGTTTGAACTCGCTGAAAATGATCCTAACAGAAAGGCGCTACTCATCGGCGGAGGGATCGGTGTGCCGCCCCTGTATTACCTTGGCAAACATCTCAAGAGTAAAGGAATAGAAGTTACATTTATTCTAGGTTATCAATCGATTGAAGACAGCTTTTACATTGAAAAGTTTAATGAGATCGGTGAAACCATCGTGACAACTGTTGATGGATCACTTGGGATAAAAGGTTTTGTAACAGACGCGATGATGGACGTTATGAAAGATGAACCCGTCATCTACTCTGTCGGACCAGCAATCATGCTAAAAGCGGTAGAAGAAAGAGCAGGCGGCCTTCGAGGATATCTCTCATTAGAAGAACGGATGGGTTGTGGAATCGGAGCATGTTTTGCCTGTGTATGTCCAACAGATACGAGAGAATCAGGATATGTAAAAATTTGTAGTGATGGACCGGTGTTTAAGATGGGGGAGGTTGTACTATGAGTAGGTTGCATGTTTCATTACCAGGATTAAATATGAAAAACCCTATTCTTCCTGCATCAGGCTGTTTTGGATTCGGAAAAGAGTATGCCAAGTGGTATGACTTAAGTGTACTTGGAGGTATTACGATAAAAGCAGCTACTCTTGAAGGACGTTTTGGCAATCCTACCCCTCGAGTGGCTGAAACAGAGAGCGGAATGCTAAATGCTATAGGGCTTCAGAACCCAGGCGTACAGAAAATTCTAGAGAATGAAATTCCAGTGTTGGAACCTTTTAATATCCCGATCTTAGCGAATATTGCGGGTTCAACAGAAGAAGAGTATATCGAAGTGACAAGGCAGATCTCCTCCTCGCCTCAAGTGTCTGCAGTAGAGCTCAATATTTCGTGTCCAAACGTGAAAGAAGGCGGAATTCAATTTGGCACACATTACAAATCTGCAGCAGATCTGACAAGAAAAGTGAAAGCCGTATCTGAAAAACCCGTTTATGTGAAGCTTTCGCCCAATATCTCTAACATTGTTGAGATGGCACAAGCAGTAGAAGAAGCAGGCGCTGATGGTCTTTCGATGATCAATACACTAGTTGGTATGAAGCTCGATTGGAGAACAGGTCATCCAATATTGGCAAATAAGACGGGCGGACTTTCAGGGCCAGCCATCAAACCTGTAGCCATTCGGATGATCTATGAAGTAAGTCAAAAGATATCGCTTCCGATTATCGGTATGGGTGGAGTTAGTACAGCTGAGGATGTTCTTGAAATGATGTCTGCTGGTGCATCAGCTGTTGCAGTCGGTACTGCAAACTTTGTAAATCCTTATGTTTGTCCTGAAATCATCGAGCAACTTCCTAAGCTGTTAGATGAAATTGGTGTAGAAAATATTAGTGAGATGACAGGAAGGAGTACAAAGCAATGGAAAACCCCGTTATCATCGCGTTAGATTTCAAGAATGCAGATCAAGCTAAATCCTTTTTATCAAGCTTTGAAGGACAGTCTCCTTATGTGAAAGTTGGTATGGAGCTTTTTTATGCGGAAGGACCTTCTTTTATCAAATGGCTAAAAGAAAAAAACTTTCGCATCTTCTTAGATTTAAAACTACATGATATTCCGACTACTGTTCATAAAGCCATGAAGGTCCTAGGTGGACTGAACATTGACATGGTGAATGTTCATGCAGCAGGCGGAATTCAAATGATGAGAGCTGCAAAAGAAGGTCTATTGGCAGCAGGTGCCAACCATACAAAATTGATTGCGGTCACCCAGCTTACAAGTACAACAGAAAAGGTATTGAACGAAGAACTCTTGATCAAGAATGTGGATATGAAAGACTGTGTAACTCATTATTCAGATCTTGCTAAAAAAGCAGGATTAGATGGTGTCGTTTGTTCTGTCCAAGAAGCTATGAAGATTAAGGAAGTTTGTGGAAAGGCCTTTTTGACTGTGACGCCTGGCATTCGTCCGAGCGGCGCTGATACACATGACCAAGCTCGAGTTGCGACACCAAAAGAAGCAGCGTTAAAAGGTTCGGATTATATGGTGATCGGCAGAAGTATCACTCAATCAGAAACACCCGTTACAACGTATTCTGAAATATTAAATGAATGGAGAGATAGTCATGAAAACAACAACTTCCCAACATTTGCTTAACATTGAGGCTGTAACTCTTTCACCAGAAAATCCATACACATGGTCTTCTGGAATGAAGTCTCCCATTTATTGCGATAACCGTTTAATAATTGCGTATCCAGAGATTCGTAAACAAGTAGCAGGAGAGCTATCCGCGTTAATAGAGATGCATTACCCAGAAGCTGATCTTATCGCTGGAACCGCAACAGCAGGTATTCCTCATGCTGCTTTTGTAGCTGATCAGATGAATTTACCGATGTGTTACGTACGGTCGAGTGCAAAAGCTCATGGGAAAACGAATCAGATTGAAGGGTTAACGAATAAAAGCAAGAAGGCAGTAGTCGTTGAAGATCTGATCTCAACTGGCAAAAGTTCGATTCAATCGGTACTTGCTCTTCGTGAAGCAGGAATCGAAGTACTCGGTGTTGTAGCCATCTTTAGTTATGGTTTGAAAAAGGCAGATATAGCACTTGGTGAGTTGGATATTCCTTTTCAAACCGTAACAAACTTTAGTACATTAATAGAGGAAGCACAAGAAAGCGGAAAGATAAGTGACCAAGGGCTTTCTTTGTTAAAAGAATGGCAACAAGATCCAGAACATTGGGGAGCTGCCTCTTTTTCCAAATAGTGTTACGTAAGGAGAATACATCTTGAGAAAAATGAACGGTGAAGAATTTGATGAACTTGTTTCCTTTTTTGACAGCATGGCAAGGACGACTTGGCTGAAAAAAGTTCATGATCGTTTAAAAGAAGTAACAGGGTCATGGATTGAAAAAGACGTTCTAGATGTGGGATGCGGAACGGGAAGATTGCTGTTGCGTGGAGCTGAGGAAGCAAATAGGCTTGTCGGCGTGGATCTGTCTTCAGAGATGGTCAAGGCTAGCATTCAGCAGTTCTTTTATCATGAGTTAAGTGGCAAGAGTGAGTTTATTGTTGCGGATGCAGAAAATCTTCCTTTTGGGGATCAGTCGTTTCATCTTGCTCTATCAACTTGTGTGATGTTTTTATTGCCTGGTCCAGCTAAAGGTATCAGCGAGGTTCATCGTGTTCTAAAAGATGATGGTCAAATCGTCATGTTGAACCCAAGCGGAAAAATGAGTCAAGAAAACGCTGTTTCTTACGCAAAGGAGCATGACATTTCAGGGTTCGAACGGACAGCACTTTTAAAATGGTCTAATGTGAGTACGAGAAGACATCGCTATTCAACAGATGAAATGACAGAATTACTCCACAACCTAAAATTTACTGAGGTTCAACATCATGAAGTGTTAGGTGGCTTAGCCATTATCAGTAAAGCAAAAAAAGCGCAGAACAGCTAAAAGTTAAGCTGATCTGCGTTTTTAATTTGGACTTCCGTAAGCATCCAAGCCCTTAGTATCTTTGAAATGGCCCTATACAGGTGCAACAGTAGGGAGAACGTATGATTTAACCGCCCTAAATGACCTTCAAAAATAAGAATCTGTCCAATTGAGTGGGGAATCTGTCCAATTGCTTATATAATTTGTCCGATTGGGGCCACAATCTGTCCAATCTTAAATTTAATCTGTCCAATTCAGCAATTAATCTGTCCAATCTCGGATTCTTTAGCGTAAATCAACCACTGTCTAATTCTACAAAGCCTTACAAGATCGCTTACTTTTTTAACCGGAAAACAAGATCTTCATCCGGTGTCACGAAAAGCGTCTGCTGATTATCATAAATAACAAATCCAGGCTTTGCCCCATTAGGCTTCTTCACATGTTTTACTAACGTAAAGTCAACTGGAACCGAACTCGAATTTTTTGCTTTACTGAAAAACCCTGCCAAAACAGCTGCTTCTTTAATAGCTGTTTCACTCGGACTCGACGAACGGATCAAAACATGAGAACCTGGAATGTCCTTCGTATGAAGCCATGTCTCATTTGCTCTTGATAACTTAAAGGTCAGATAGTCGTTCTGTTTATTGTTCTTACCGACTAAGATTTCTGTTCCGTCAGTAGATGTAAACTTTTCAGGCTGAGGCGTCTTGTTTTGTTTCTTTTTGTTCTTGCTTTGTCTATGTTTTAAATACCCGCCTTCACCGAGCTCTTCTCTAATTTCTTCAACATCTTTCATGGATGCTGAATCCATCTGAACGATCAGACGTTCAAAATAGAGCAGTTCATTCTTTGCTTTTTCGATCTGATCTTTAATAATAGAAACCGATTTTTTTAGTTTCGCATATTTTTTAAAATAGCTTTGCGCATTATCAGCAGGTGATTTAAGTGGATCAAGTGTAATTTTCACAAGTGGTTGATCTTCAGTGAAGTAATCTTCTACCTCAACTTCATGATCGCCCTTTTTAGCCAAATACATATAAGCGGTGAGAAGTTCACCCTTTCGTTGATACTCCTCGGCATTATGAGTTTGTTCAAGTTCTTTTTCTAATTTTCCTATCTTTTTCTTAATCTTGTCATATTCGTTCGAAAGATATTTCTCAAGATCGTTTGCTTGTTGTTTGATTCGATCACGATCCGCTTTTCCATAAAAATACCGATCGAGCATATGACTGACTGTATCAAATGATCGGCTCTCACCCGTCACATGATGCAGGGAAAGAACTGAGAAATACTCTTTCTTATCGTTTACAATCATTTGAGGTTCATATTCTTGAGCTGATAACTGCTTCATCACACTGAAAAAGACGTCCGCCACTTCGTTCTTAACGGAAAGTCCTGCTCTGTGCACGATTTCTTTTGCGATTAGAGGAGAGAATCCGCTGAACCTGGATACGAGTTGCTTATCCAGTTTTCCTTCGTTCCAAGAAATCTTTGAAACAAATTCATCCGTATTTGTCACTGTAAAAGGATCTGTTTTTTCTTGTGCTGGAGGCATGATGTACTCAAACCCTGGCAGAATGGTTCGGTGTCTATTTTGAAAACTAGGAATGTGCTTGATACTGTCAACGATTCTCTGCGATTTTTGGTCGACAAGAATAATGTTGCTGTGTCTTCCCATGATTTCTATATAAAGTACTTTTGTCGTTTCGTCCCCGATTTCATCTCTATTTTTAACCGTGATCGTTATGATTCTCTCAAGATCGAGCTGTTCGATTTTTTCAATAAATGCGCCTTCTAAATGTTTTCTAAGAAGCATACAGAACATAGGAGGAGTATCTGGATTCTCATACGTATGTTCAGTAAGATGCACTCTTGCAAAAGAAGGATTTGCTGATAATAACAGTTTATGATTTTTTCCGTTTGCTCGGATTGTAAATACAAGATCTGTCTTATGTGGCTGATAAACTTTGGAGATGCGTCCTGAAGTAAGTGTGTTTTGTAATTCAGTTGTTATGGCACGTGTCATTATTCCGTCAAAACTCATGTTATGGTCACCTCTTATTTCTGATTCATAGTATAGCATTTTTGCGGACATGCCTGCATATAAATGCTATTAACTAATCTTATCAGAGGTGGAAGCTATGAATTGGTACCAGCTGCCGCAAGACGAAATTGAATCCATTCTTAACAGCAGGATGGAAGAAGGGCTCTCAAAAAGTGAGCAAGAACGAAGGTTAAAGTTAGATGGACCGAATCAGCTAGAAGAAGGAAAGAAGCAGTCTGCCATTTTGATGTTCCTTGCACAATTCAAAGACTTCATGGTCCTGGTCCTCTTAGCGGCTACATTGTTATCCGGTTTCTTAGGAGAATATTTAGACGCGATCGCCATCATATTAATCGTGGTGATGAACGGTGTTCTAGGGTTTATACAAGAGCGAAAAGCCGAGAAATCCTTAGCTTCTCTTAAAGAACTTTCAGCACCCAGTGCGCAGGTGCTAAGAGAAGGCAGATGGGTATCTATCGCTGCAAAAGACGTCGTTACAGGCGATGTAATAAAAGTAAAAAGTGGCGATCGTGTGGGAGCAGATATTAGACTTCTAAAAACATCAGGATTACAGATCGAGGAATCAGCTCTAACGGGTGAGTCTGTTCCTGCACAAAAACACAACAACATCATTTCTAATGAAGACTTAAACCTCGGTGATCAAGAGAACATGGCGTTCATGGGCACGATGGTCACTAGAGGAACAGGACAAGGTATAGTTGTAGCAACAGGTATGAAAACGGAGATGGGCAAGATCGCGCATTTAATACAAACAGCTGAAAATATGGCAACGCCTCTACAGATGAAACTTGAACAGCTTGGAAAAATTTTGATTGTTCTCGCGTTATTGTTAACGGTGTTGGTTGTATTAGCAGGTGTTATGCAAGGACATGATCTCTATAGCATGATCTTAGCAGGTGTGTCCCTAGCTGTTGCTGCCATTCCGGAAGGACTTCCAGCTATCGTTACGATTGCACTAGCGTTAGGTGTTCAAAAAATGATCCGAAAACGAGCGATTGTTCGGAAGCTGCCGTCTGTAGAAACATTAGGATGTGCAACTGTCATCTGCTCTGATAAAACGGGCACACTCACTCAAAATAAGATGACGGTTACACGTATCTGGTCTCAAGGCAGACAGTGGAGTGTAAATGAAGAAGGCTTTGAAGTAATTGGTGGCGGTATTCAAGAAAACAATAAACGAGAAGATAAACTCACAGAAGTATTGGCATATGCAGCTCTTTGTAACAATGCCACGATAGAAGAAGGGAAGAAAGGCTCGTTATTAGAAGTTGGTGATCCGACCGAAACCGCATTACTTGTTAGTGCTTATAAAGCAGGAATCACGAAAGAATCATTGAGTGAACAATTTTCGATTCAGCATGAGTTTCCATTCGACTCTACACGTAAGATGATGAGCGTTGTTGTAAGAGATACAGAAGGGAATCAGATGCTCGTAGTTAAAGGAGCACCAGATGTCCTTCTTGAGAAAAGTGATTATATTGTGTGGGATGATAAGAAACAGTTGATCAAACAAGCTCATAAAGAAAGAATAAAAGAAGCGATCTATGCTCTCGGCAGCCAGGCATTGCGTACGATTGCAGTTGCGATCCGACCTTTAAAAGACGGCGAGCACTACTCACAAGCTTCTTTTGCAGAAAGAAGTCTTACATTTATCGGATTACAGGGAATGATGGACCCGCCACGCCCTGAAGTTGAACAAAGTATTAGAGATTGCCAGACTGCTGGCATCAAAACGGTGATGATAACGGGAGATCACGTAGTAACTGCAGCGAGTATCGCAAAAAAATTAAACATGCTGCCTACTGGTGGAAGAGTGATGGAAGGTGCTGAGCTTGCACAATTAAGCGATGATGAATTGGACAAAGTTTCAGAAGATGTGTACGTTTACGCTCGGGTTTCTCCAGAGCACAAGTTAAAAATCGTAAAGTCTCTTCAGCGAAGAGGTCACGTTGTAGCAATGACAGGTGATGGCGTAAATGATGCGCCAGCGATCAAGTCTGCAAATATCGGTATTGCAATGGGTATAACCGGAACCGACGTTGCGAAAGAAGCATCCTCTCTTGTACTTGGTGATGACAATTTTGCTACGATTCGTTCGGCGATTGAAGAAGGAAGAAACATCTATGAAAATATAAGAAAGTTTATTCGGTATCTTCTAGCATCCAATGTTGGTGAGATCTTGGTTATGCTATTTGCGATGATCATGGGATTACCACTTCCTTTAGTTCCGATTCAAATTCTTTGGGTTAACTTGGTTACAGATGGTTTGCCGGCAATGGCACTAGGTGTTGATCAGGCAGAGGAAGACGTAATGAGAAGAAAACCTAGGCAAGCAAAAGAAGGAGTCTTCTCTAGAGGATTAGGGTGGAAGATCGTTTCAAGGGGATTTTTAATCGGTGGAGCAACAATACTTGCGTTCTGGGTTACATTAAAAGAAAATCCAGATCAACTGATCGTCGCGCAATCCGTAGCCTTTGCAACACTTGTTATGGCACAGCTGATCCACGTGTTTGATTGCAGAAGTGAGCGCTCTGTTTTTCATCGAAATCCGTTTCAGAATGGTTACTTAGTCTTGGCGGTTATTTCATCTATTCTATTGTTACTAGTCGTTATGTACGTAGAACCTTTGCAAGATATATTCCATACGGTGCCGCTTTCTATAAGACAATGGCTACTTGTTCTTGGTATGGCTTCTATTCCAACATTTGCTCTAGCAGGTTTTCAGTTGTTTAAAAAAGAAACAAGATAAACAAATAAAGCTGGTTCCCATATGTTCGGGTACCAGCTTCTATTATTTTTTAGGAACAAGTGAGTATTAAGTGCTCGTCCAGCGGCTGTGAAGCACGCTGGACGAGCGATTCTAGACTTTTATGAGCGATTCTAGACTTTTATGAGCGATTCTAGACTTTTATGAGCGATTCTAGACTTTTATGAGCGATTCTAGACTTTTATGAGCGATTCTAGACTTTTATGAGCGATTCTAGACTTTTATGAGCGATTCTAGACTTTTATGAGCGATTCTAGACTTTTATGAGCGATTCTAGACATCAGTCAAAATCAGAAGCTGTACAAGGTCTAAGATGAAGCTTTCAACTTTTTTACGTGATTTCCTTAAAAATAGGGAAATTAGTTTAGATTTCAGGATTTATGTGCTAAAATATAAGAACATGTGTACAGTTTTTCACAATATCGTACAATTAGCGTATGACCCGTTATTCCATTTGGCTAGAATAGTAGCAGGTTAGGGGCGTTTAGAGATGAAATTAATTAACATTGGGTACGGAAATATTGTTGCTGCTCACCGAATCATTGCGGTAGTCAGTCCTGAATCTGCACCGATTAAACGATTAATCACGGTCGCACGAGAAAAAAACATGCTGATTGATGCTACATATGGCCGCAGAACGAGAGCGGTTGTTGTGACTGACAGTGATCATGTTATCTTGTCAGCTGTTCAGCCTGAAACAGTAGCTCACAGACTGATGTCAGTTGATGAGGGCTCAGAAGAAAGTTAGGTTGTGGAGGTTTTTATGGAAAAAGAAAGAGGCATTCTGTTTGTTCTTTCCGGTCCGTCAGGTGTTGGAAAAGGAACTGTATGTAAAGCGCTTCGTGAACAAAAGCTGGACATTCAATATTCCGTTTCAGCAACGACAAGAAAGCCGCGTGAAGGCGAACGGCATGGGGTAGAATACTTCTTTAAAACAAAAGAAGAGTTCCTAGATATGATTGAAAACAAACAGCTGCTCGAGTGGGCAGAATATGTTGGGAATTATTATGGAACACCGATTGAATATGTAAATAGTACGCTTGATGAAGGTAAAGACGTTATCTTAGAGATCGAGGTACAAGGTGCACTTCAAGTGAAAAATATTTTTCCAGAAGGTGTGTTCATCTTTTTAACACCGCCAAGTCTGGATGAACTTAGAAGTCGTATTGTTGGACGCGGAACTGAGACGGAAGATTTGATCAACAACCGCATGTCTGTAGCTAAGGAAGAAATCGAACTCATGAGACATTATGACTATTCAGTTGTGAATGATGAGATCGATGCTGCTTGCAATCGAATCAAAGCGATTATTACCACTGAGCATTGCCGTGTGGACCGAGTTCGTCCAAAATACGAAAAAATTTTAGGAGATGACAAATAATGCTATATCCATCCATCGATTCTCTTATGGAAAAGATAGATTCAAAATACTCACTAGTAACTCTTAGTTCTAAGCGTGCTAGAGAGATCCAAAAATACGATAATCAACAGATCGCAAAACCTGTATCACACAAGTTTGTCGGTAAAGCACTTGAAGAAATTCAATCCGGTGTATTGATGAAAGTCGGAGAAACACCAGAAGATTAATAGAACAAGCGAAAAAATATACAACCTTGACTAAAGGTTGTTATTTTTTTGTTCTCAATAGGTTTCAATTCATTTTTTTAATACATACAAATGCTGTAAAATAGAGTTAGCATATTCAAGTCAAGAGCGGCGGAAGGGGTTTATTATGGAAAAGAAGAAAATATTGCTAGCTGTTTCAGGTGGAATAGCTGCATATAAAGCGGCAACAGTAGCAAGCAGATTATTTCAAAATGGATACGAAGTAAAAGTGATCCTGACACAATCTGCACAAAAGTTCATCACACCACTTACCTTTCAAACGCTGACTAGAGAAGAAGTATATACAGATACGTTTGAAGAAAAAGATCCTGCAGTTGTTAGTCATATTGACCTTGCAGACTGGGCAGATCTTGTTTTGATCGCTCCAGCGACAGCGAACTCTATCGGTAAACTAGCTAACGGAATCGCAGATGATATGCTCACAACAACCTTGCTTGCAACAAAAGCAGACGTTCTGATCGCACCTGCGATGAATGTGAACATGTTCAACCACCCTGCGGTTATGAAAAACATGGAAACTTTAGCTTCATTCGGATGGCGTTTCATTGAACCGAACGAAGGTCTTTTAGCATGCGGGTGGATCGGTAAAGGAAGACTCGCTGAACCTGAAGAATTGATAGAATCTGTTCATGCTTATTTTAATGAAAAAAAGACTGAAGATATGCCGTTGACTGGGAAGAAAATACTTGTAACAGCTGGTCCAACGAGAGAGGAATTGGATCCTGTTCGTTACTTTACAAACCACTCTTCAGGCAAGATGGGTTATGCGATAGCATCAGTAGCCAAAAAACTAGGTGCTGATGTGACACTTGTTACAGGACCAACCTCATTGCCTGAACCTCAAGGTATTACGATCGAAAAAATTATTTCGACAAAAGATATGTATGAAGCAACAATGTCTCGTTATCATGAACAAGATGTTGTTATTAAATGTGCAGCGGTAGCGGATTACACACCTGTAACGGTTCATTCAAATAAATTTAAAAAGAAAAACGATCTCTGGACCATCGAGATGAAAAAGACGGTTGATATCCTGCAGTCCCTTGGCGAAAAAAAAGAGCATCAAGTATTAGTAGGATTTGCGGCTGAGACGGAAAATCTTGAGAACTATGCAAAAGATAAGATGATTCGTAAAAACCTAGATATGGTTGTAGGAAATGATGTGTCGAAAGAAGGCTCTGGTTTTGGAAGTGACACAAACGAGATCATCATGATAAAGAAGGATGGATCTAAGAAGGTACTGCCGATTCTGACAAAGGAAAATGCAGCACATGAAATATTAATAGAAGTTATGGAATTGATGAAAAGATGATTGCAGCAGTCGTAGTTGACGTACCTTCTGGAAGTGTAAACAAAACCTTTGACTATAAAATTCCAGCTGTTTGGGAAAAGTGGGCAGAACCGGGAATGCGTGTGATTGTACCGTTTGGGCCGAGAAAGCTTCAAGGTTTTATCTTAGAGGTGAAATCAACGTCTACGGTAAAAGGGATGAAAAATATTACGGAGATTCTGGACCCATTACCAGTATTAACGTCTGAACTGATTAACTTAGGAAGATGGCTTGCTGAAAATACGCTTAGTTTTTACATTACGGCTTATCAAGCCATGTTGCCAGCTGCGATGAAAGCCACTTATGAGAAGTCATTTCAAGTGATGAAACCTGATAAACTCCCGGATTCGATCCATCCTCTTCTTGCAGGCAACAACGAGATTACTGTAAGTGATGTGACAAAATCGAATCCTGATCTGTTACCGCTTTTGCAGTCGTTGGCGAAAGAAGGAATACTTGATGTTGTTTATAAAGTGAAGAATAAAGCAAACAAAAAGAAGCAAAAGTTCGTTTCTATCAGAGATCGAGCTTTAACGGAAGATCAGATTCAAAAGTTGAATAAAAACGCTGAAAAACAAAAGGCGATTTTATTAGAACTCTTACATCGGCCAGATGGAGAGTACTCGCTGCAGGAAATTTTAAATGAAACAGGAGCTACTCTTTCAACAGCACAAGCACTATCTAAAAAAGGTATTCTTTCTATTGAAGAAAAAGAGGTTTATCGTGATCCGTTCCAAGGACGTACTATGAAACGAACACAGCCTCTACTATTAACAGAAAATCAAGGTGAGGCGATTAAGCCGATTCTTCATGCTATTGAGAACAATGAACATGAAACGGTCCTTCTCCATGGTGTTACGGGAAGTGGAAAAACAGAGATCTATCTGCAGTCTATCCAAAATGTACTGGATAAAGGAAAAGAAGCTATCGTACTCGTACCTGAGATCTCTTTAACACCGCAGATGGTAAACCGCTTTAAAGGTCGTTTCGGTAGTGCGGTTGCGGTTCTTCATAGCGGATTATCGATTGGAGAAAAATACGATGAATGGCGAAAGATTCTTAGAAAAGAAGTTTCTGTCGTTGTAGGAGCGAGGTCCGCGATCTTTGCTCCGTTCCAAAACTTAGGAATCGTTATTATCGATGAAGAACATGAAACAAGCTATAAACAAGAAGATCACCCTCGCTATCATGCACGAGATGTGGCGATATGGAGAGGGAACTATCATTCGTGTCCAATCGTACTGGGAAGCGCGACTCCGGCACTTGAGACATATGCAAGAGCTCAAAAAGGACGGTATCAATTAGCGGAGCTAGCTAATCGCGTACATGCTAATCCGATGCCGGAAGTCACGATAATAGATATGAGAGAAGAACTAAAGAACGGGAACCGCTCTATGTTTTCTCTTGCGTTGATGGAGAAGCTGAAGAGCGGACTTCAAAAAGGAGAACAGTCGGTATTGTTCTTGAACCGAAGAGGCTATGCTTCTTTTATTCTTTGTAGAGATTGTGGCTATGTAGCACAATGTCCTCATTGTGACATTTCTTTAACCTATCATAAGCGTTTTGGTGAATTAAAATGCCACTATTGCGGTTATAAAGAGAGTACACCTTCTGTTTGTCCGAGTTGTACTTCCGAACATATCCGTTTTTTTGGAACAGGAACTCAGAAAGTGGAAGAAGAACTTGCAAAAGTCCTTCCTGAAGCACGTGTGATTCGGATGGATGTTGATACGACTTCAAAAAAAGGCAGCCATGAAAAGCTGCTAACCGCTTTTGAAAATGGTGAAGCTGATATCTTACTCGGTACTCAGATGATCGCAAAAGGTTTAGATTTTCCAAAAGTAACATTAGTAGGTGTATTGGCTGCCGATACGATGCTTCATCTTCCAGACTTTAGAGCTTCAGAAAAAACCTTTCAGCTTCTTACACAAGTGAGTGGACGTGCAGGCAGACACGAACTTGAGGGAAAGGTGATCGTACAAGGGTATGATACACAGCATTACAGCATTCAACTTGCATCCAAGCATGATTATCACACCTTTTATAACCATGAGATGCAAACGCGGAAACTGCATCAATATCCACCGTTTTATTATTTAGGATTGTTAACGTTCAGTCATCTCGACCTCATGCAAGTTGTTGAAGCAAGTGAGAAAGCAGCAACATACCTATCGAAGAGGTTGTCACGAGATAGTCTGCTTCTTGGACCTGTAACTTCACCCATTGCACGTGTGAAGGATAGATATCGATATCAGGTCATGATAAAATACAAAAATGAGCCGGAGCTAAGAACCTGGTTTGAAGAGATTATTGCTCATTTCCAAAAAGATAAAGAGATCAAAGATCTTCAGATAACGGGTGATTTAAACGCCCAAACACTTATGTAACGAGTTAAGGAGATACAAAATGACCATTCTTAAAATTGTAGAACATCCACATCCCGTTTTAGAGACTGAATGTGAACAAGTAAAAACTTTCGATAAAAAGTTAAAGAAATTAGTGAAAGATATGTTCGAGACGATGTATGAGGCAGAAGGAGTTGGACTTGCTGCACCTCAGATCGGAATTGCAGAACAGATCGCAGTAGTAGATATTGGTGATGACACGGGTCAGCTAGTTCTGATCAACCCGGTTATAAAAAAAGCTTCTGGAAGCCAAAGTGGTCCTGAAGGATGTTTGAGTTTCCCAGGATTGTTCGGTGAAGTCGAACGACCTTTCAAAGTTACAGTTACAGCTCAAGATGCAGATGGAAAAGCCTACACTATAGAAGCAAGTGATTTTCTTGCTCGTGCCATCCAACATGAAATCGATCATCTGCACGGAATTTTATTTACTTCAAAAGTAATCGAATACTACGAAACGGAAGAACTGGAGGGATAAGCATGAAAGTATTATTTATGGGAACGCCTGATTTTTCCGTACCTGTTCTTCGTCAGCTCGTGGAAGATGGCTACAATGTCGTGGGGGTTGTCACACAACCTGACAAACCGGTAGGCAGAAAAAAAGAGATCAAGCAGACCCCTGTTAAAGAAGAAGCGTTAAAACATGGAATTTCTGTGTATCAGCCTATTAAACTGCGAGAAGACTATGAAGACATCATCGCTCTTCAACCAGACTTAATCGTCACAGCAGCATATGGACAGATTTTACCAAAAGCGATTCTTGAAACACCACAGCATGGATGTATCAACGTTCATGCATCATTGCTTCCAAAGTATCGTGGAGGTGCTCCGATCCACAAAAGTATTATGGATGGAAACGATAAGACTGGGATCACGATCATGTATATGGTTGAAAAATTAGATGCAGGTGATATACTTACCCAAGTTGAAGTTGAAATCGAAGAAAATGATCACGTTGGTTCGATGCACGATAAGTTGAGTGCAGCTGGCGCGAAATTATTGTCTGAAACCATTCCTCAACTTGTTGAAGGAAAACTAACCCCTATGCCACAAGTAGCTGAAGAAGTTTCATTTGCTTGGAACATCACTCGAGATCAAGAGAAGATCGATTGGACGATGTCTGGTGAAGAAATTTATAACCACATTCGTGGGCTACACCCATGGCCAGTTGCTTATACGTATTTGAACGGACAGCCACTTAAGGTGTGGTGGGGTGAAAAGAAAGAAACAAGTGCTGATGGTGAGCCGGGGACTGTAATCGGTGTTCATGAAAAAGGACTTCAGGTCGCAACAGGAAACAAAACAAGCATTATTATTACAGACTTGCAACTCTCTGGTAAAAAGAGAATGTTAGCAAGTGATTATCTTAAAGGAGCAAGCGTTTCAAAAGGCTTGAGATTAGGTGAGTAGAGTTGGACAACAACATTCGGGCAATCGCCCTGGACGTTTTACTTAAAATAGAACAGAACCAGGCATATAGCAATTTACAATTGAATCAAACGTTACAGAACACGCATTTAAAGAGTGTAGATAAAGCACTTTTGACAAACATCGTGTATGGAACGATACAACGAAAAAACACGATTGATTTTTATTTAGATCAATTGTTGAACAAACCGATCAAGAAAAAAGATCGCTGGGTTCTTTCGTTACTAAGGCTATCTATTTTTCAAATGTTATATTTAGATAGAGTTCCTGATCATGCAATTATCCATGAAGCTGTAGAAATAACGAAAGAACGCGGAAATCAAGGGTTAGCGGGGCTAGTCAATGGTATTTTGCGTAAACTTCAGCGAGAAGGTACTAAAGCCATGGATAGGAAAGCTTTAGAAGGAGCAGAAAAAGAAGCTCTTTCATACAGCATGCCTCAATGGTTGTTTGACCGTTGGAGTGAGCAGTTCGGACAAGAGGATGCCGAAAAGATGGCACAGTCTAACTTATTAGCTTCTCCTGTAACCGCAAGAGTGAACACGAAGAAAAGCAATAGACATGAAGTTTTGGAGCTTCTTTTAGAAGAAGGAATTGTAGCCGAAGAAGGAGAATTGTCTCCTGAAGGTATCATCGTTAAGGAAGGTTATCTTCCAGGAACTGAAGTTTATAAACAAGGACTCGTAACGATCCAAGACGAAAGCTCCATGTTAGTAGCACGGGCTGTTGATCCTGTTTCTGGAGAGACAATTCTAGATACATGTGCTGCACCGGGTGGTAAGTCAACGCATATGGCAGAACTGATGCAAGGCGAAGGAAAGGTAGTTTCCCTAGACCTTCATGCTCATAAGATTGACTTGATTAAAAGACAAGCAGAACGTCTTGGACTTGAAAATATTGAAGCTTCCGTCTTAGATGCACGAAAAGTATCGGAAGAGTTTCCTTCTGGAACTTTTGATAGAGTTCTCGTTGATGCGCCGTGCAGTGGTTTCGGAGTAATTCGTAAGAAGCCTGATCTGAAATGGTCAAAAACAAAAGAAGATGTGACGAGATTAACCAGCATACAAAGAGATATTCTGCACGCAGCTTCGGATATGGTCAAAGAAGACGGATCACTCGTTTACAGTACGTGTACAGTAGATAAAGAAGAAAACGATAACGTTGCCGACTGGTTCTTAACAAACCATCCGGATTTCGAGTGGGATTCCCAATTTGCCGAAAAAATGCCTAAGAAGATAAAATCCTATATAATAGAAGGTAGATCGGACCTTCAGATCATGCCGCATTATTTTAATAGTGACGGATTCTATATAGCAGCATTCAGAAAAAAGACAACAGGTGGTGAGAAACATGCTTAAACCTTTAACAGAGAAACAAACAAAACCAAATATCAAACCTTCTATCTTTTCTTTAGAACTTCATGAGTTAGAAGCGTGGCTTACAGATATAAGAGAACCAAAATTCAGAGGAAAACAAATCTTTGAATGGCTGTATAAAAAACGTGTGTCTTCTTTCGAGGAGATGACGAACCTTCCTTTAGGTCTTCGTGAGAAGCTTGAGAAAGATTTTTATATCAAACCGTTAAAAGAAGTTGTGCGTCAAGAGTCTTCAGATGGCACGATTAAATTCTTATTTGAGCTACAAGACGGCTATTCGATCGAAACGGTTCTCATGAGACATGAATATGGAAATAGTATTTGTGTTACTACTCAAGTAGGATGCCGTTTAGGTTGTACGTTCTGCGCTTCTACATTAGGTGGACTGAAACGTAATCTTCTAGCTGGTGAGATCGTGGCTCAAGTTCTACAAGTTCAGCGTGCACTTGATGAAACAGAAGAAAGAGTAAGTTCAGTAGTTGTTATGGGAATAGGTGAGCCTTTCGATAACTATGAAGGACTTATGTCGTTCCTGAAGATTATCAACCACGATCAAGGGCTTAATATCGGAGCTCGACACATTACGATCTCAACGAGTGGTGTTGTGCCATACATCTACAAGTTCGCAGACGAAGGGATGCAGATTAATTTTGCGATCTCCTTGCATGCGCCGAACACAGAGACGAGAAGCCGATTGATGCCGGTAAACAGAATGTATCCGTTGAACGAATTAATGGATTCTATTCGCTATTACATTAAAAAGACAGGACGCCGTGTGACGTTTGAATATGGTCTGTTCGGTAAAGTTAACGATTCAATAGAACATGCGAACGAATTAGCTGATCTGATCAAAGATATTAAGTGTCACGTAAATCTTATTCCAGTAAACTATGTACCAGAAAGAGACTATGTCCGAACACCAAAAACACAAATTTTTAAGTTCTTAGAGACGTTAACCTCCAGAGGCATTAATGCCACCATCAGAAGAGAACAAGGACATGACATTGATGCTGCATGCGGTCAGCTGCGTGCGAAGGAACGTAAAGAAGAGACGAGGTGACGGGAAAATGCAAATTGCCTTTCAAACAGATGTTGGAATGGTAAGGAAGCATAATGAAGACAGCGGGGAAGTGTTCACAAAGGGTGAACACTTTCTTGCAGTTATCGCAGATGGTATGGGTGGACATAAAGCAGGCGATATCGCTAGTCAAGAAGCCCTGAAAGTGATGAAAGAAGCATGGTCTCAATTTGAAGAAAACATGGAAAACGTGAAAGAATGGATTCAGAATGTTTTAAAAGACACGAATAAACATATCTTTGATTTTTCTCAGAAAAATCCTGAAACGAGAGGTATGGGCACTACAGTTGTGGCTGCTTTAGGTACCAATAAAGAAGTTACAGTCGCTCATATCGGTGACAGCCGATGTTATCTGTATTCGAATGGTGAGTTGAAACGAGTTACAGATGATCACTCACTTGTCCAAGAATTAGTGAAATCTGGTCAGATTACAGAGGATGAGGCGGAGATTCATCCAAGACGAAACATGATCATGAAAGCGGTGGGTACTGATGAAACCGTAGAAGCTGAGTTTAATACGATCACTTGGCAGAACGGTGACTATCTTTTGCTTTGTTCTGATGGTCTATCAGATAAAGTATCGTCTAAACGGATTCAAGAAGTATTTCAAGATCCTTTGGAATCTGTTACTGAGAAGGTAGAACGATTGATCACTTGGGCAAAAGATGCCGGTGGAGAAGATAACATTACTGCTATCCTTATACAGAATAGTTCTGACACAGACACAAAAGGGGAAGCAATAACATGATAGGAAAAAGAGTCAGTGGCCGCTACAAGCTTTTAGAAGTTATTGGTGACGGCGGAATGGCCATCGTTTATCGAGCAAAAGATTTAATCTTAGATAGAGATGTAGCAGTAAAAGTTCTGCGCTCAGAGTTTAATAAAGACGAAGATTTCATCAGACGATTTAAAAGAGAAGCGGAATCAGCAACAAGTCTTAACCACCCGAACATTGTGAGCATCTATGATGTTGGAGAAGATGAAGAGATCTATTTTATCGTGATGGAGTATGTGCAGGGAAAAACATTAAAGCAATACATAAAAGAACATGGAAAAATATCGGTAGAAGAATCTTTGCACATTATGAAGCAGATCGTTTCTGGGATGGCGGTCGCTCATGATCATGGAATCATTCATCGCGATATTAAACCGCATAATATATTAATTACAGATAACGGAACGGCTAAGTTAACAGACTTTGGGATCGCGCTCGCCATCACTTCAGCTACGATCACGCATACAAACTCTATACTGGGTTCTGTTCATTACTTTTCACCTGAACAAGCTAGAGGAGGTATCGCGAACGCAAAATCGGATATCTACTCGTTTGGAGCTGTACTCTATGAAATGGTTACTGGGAGAGTGCCGTTCGTAGGAGATTCACCGGTTTCTGTTGCGTTAAAGCATCTACAAGAAAACGTGATCGAACCGCGAAGGTTGAATCCTGAAATCCCACAAAGTGTAGAGAACATTGTATTAAAATCGTTGGCGAAAAATCCTTTAAAAAGATACGACAGTGCTGATGAATTGTTGAGCGATATGAATTCAGCACTAGATCCAGATCGTATGTATGAACAAAAGTGGAACGAGGAAAGCGAGGAAGATGAAAAAACGAAGTATATTCCTCCTATCGTCGTACCTCCAGTTGAAACACCTGTGCAAAAAGTGGAAGCTGGTACAGAAAAAGCGAAAGAAGATAAGACCGAAAAACCCAAGAAAAAACGAAACTGGTGGCTTATTTTACTTATCTCCCTTTTATTATTAGGTGGAGCGGGTATTGCTGCTTTTACGATGATGCCTTCTATCTTTTATGTTGAAGAGGTCAGTGTTCCAGATGTCGTAGGAGAAGAATATGTCGATGCTTTTGATAGCTTGAGAGCCGAAGGGCTGGAAGTGAAACGGCAGGAAGTATTTGATCCAGAGATCGAAGAAGGTCTTGTAGTAAGACAAGACCCAACGCCTGGAACGAAAGTGAAACAGCAGGCAATTGTTACGTTATTCGTATCAAAAGGACCTGAAAAAGAAAATATGCCTGATGTTGAAGGGTATAATATTGAAGATGCAAAAGAACGATTAAAAGAAGATGGCTTCACCCAGATCAATATCAACTATGAAGAATCAGATTCTGAACCAGAAGGAACCGTACTGGAGCAAAGTCCTGATCGTGATGAAAAAGTAACACCTGCAGAAACGGAAGTAACACTAACAGTCAGTTCTGGGACACCAACGGTTCAAGTTGAGAACTTGATCGGTGCATCTGAACAAGATGTAAAAACGTTTGCTGACAATGCTGGACTGACAGTTGAATTTTCAAAAGAGTTCTCTGATACCGTTGAAAAAGGCAGAGTCATCTCGCAAAACCCTTCTCCTTTTACTCAAGTTGAAAAAGGGGCTACGATTTCTGTTGTACTTTCAGATGGTCCAGAATCAGTAGAAGAAGAACCACCGCCAGCTGAAGAGGAACCACCTGCAGAAGATCGAACGGTCACAAAAGATATTGAAGTTAAGTTAGATAAGAAGGACAAAAGAGAACCAGTTACAGTTAAGATCGTATATTCAGACAAGAATGCATCGAATGAAGTGTTTGTTGAAGAACAGATAACCGACAAAAAGAAATACAAATTGCCTCTAACGATTGCTGAAGGAGGTTCTGCTTCTTACGTTGTATATGTTAACGGACAAGAAGAGGAATCTGAGACGATCAATTATGATGATGTAAAGAGTGCTAGTGGACGAATGAGTAGAGATGATCAGGAAGGGGACGATGGTGATTAAGCATGCCTGAAGGAAGAATTGTTAAAGCGCTCGCCGGCTTTTATTACGTTAAGGAAAACGGGAAATCCGAAGTTTTTCAATGCAGAGGAAGAGGGAACTTTCGCAAAAAGAAAGTAAATCCATTAGTAGGAGACTGGGTGGAATACGAGTCAAGCAACATTACAGATGGATACATTCTTGATGTGAAGGAACGCAGAAACGAGTTAGTTCGGCCTCCTATCGCAAACGTTGACCAAGCCATTCTTGTTTTTTCGGCTACCGAACCGGATTTTAGCACACTATTGCTCGACCGCTTCCTTGTTCATATAGAAGCGAACGACATCTTGCCTGTTATCTGTATCTCGAAGATGGATCTTATACAGAAACCGGATGAAATGAAAGAGATCAACCATTACATTGAGACGTACAAAACTTTAGGTTATGAAGTTATTCCAACTTCGACCAAAACTGATGATAGCCTTGAGATGTTTTATCCGCTTTTCAAAGACAAAGTTACGGTCTTTGCAGGGCAGTCTGGTGTAGGTAAATCTTCTCTTTTAAATGCGATCAATCCAGAGCTTATGCTCGAAACAAACGAGATCTCGAGTCATCTAGGTCGAGGAAAACATACGACTCGTCATGTTGAACTCATTCTTTTCGGTAACGGCTTGGTAGCTGACACTCCAGGATTTAGTTCATTAGACTTTTTAAACATTGAAGCTGAAGACTTGTCGATGTACTTTCCAGAGATGAACGAGCTTCGTGGCGATTGCAAGTTCAGAGGCTGCTCACATACGTCAGAACCAAAATGTGCGGTTAAAAAGGGTGTAGAGGACGGAGATGTTCCAAAGTTCCGCTATGACCATTACGTTAGTTTTTTACAAGAAATTAAAGATCAAAAACGGAGGTACTGATGATTAAAATAGCTCCTTCCATTCTGTCGGCTGACTTTTCAAGGTTAGGCGATGATATAAAAGCTGTTGAAGAAGCAGGTGCAGACTATATACATGTTGATGTGATGGATGGCCATTTCGTCCCGAACATCACGATTGGACCGCTTGTCGTTCAAGCGATACGACCGGTTACGAAACTTCCATTAGATGTACATCTCATGATTGAAAATCCTGATCGATACATTGAAGAATTTGCTAAAGCGGGTGCTGATATTATTTCTGTACACGTAGAAGCATCACCGCATCTTCATCGAACGATTCAACTTATTAAACAACAGGGTGTAAAAGCGGGTGTAGTTATAAATCCAGCTACTCCAGTCGATTCGATCAAACATATACTCCAAGATGTTGATCTTGTGTTGTTGATGACTGTAAATCCTGGTTTTGGTGGACAAGCGTTCATTGAGAGCGTAGTGCCAAAGATTAAAGAAGTTTCCGATCTAGTAAAGACACAAGGATTGAACGTTGAGATCGAAGTTGACGGTGGCGTGAATCCAAAAACCGCTCGTCTTTGTGTCGAAGCAGGTGCGAATGTATTAGTTGCTGGTTCTGCCATTTACGGGAAGCAAGATTTAAGGGGTGCAATAGAAGCCATTCGTGGTGTATAATTGGAAAAGAAAATAAAATAAGCAACCACAGGGGGAGTCCTTTAAAGGGCTGAGAGGGGAGTGTACTCCCGACCCTTTGAACCTGAAGCTGGATCATACCTGCGTAGGGATGTGGAGTCGTATGACTTTTTTGAATGTATATCTAAAAAGCAACCGAGCTCACATGCCGGTTGCTTTTTTTGTTTTCTGTTAAAGGAATAAAATAGGGGGTATTTTGAATGAAAACAAACAACATTTCATTATTAACAGAAATCGCTATCATGTCTGCATTATCTTTGATCTTAGGTTTGATTAAGTTTGCAGGTCCTTGGCCACAAGGTGGTTCTGTTTCGTTAGAGATGGTTCCGATTTTTTTAATGGCGTTTAGAAGAGGATTGAAGGCAGGAGTCCTTACAGGCTTAGCTGTTGGGCTCTTACAGCTACTTGTGAATCCTTATGTGATCCACCCCGCTCAGATGATTCTAGACTATCCTTTAGCGTTTGCTTTAGCAGGCGTTGCGGGGGCATTCGCGCCATCTATCTCTCAAAGTGCAAGCAAGAGAACGTTCTTGATGGTTACAGGAATCTTCGTAGGGTGCTTGTTAAGAACCATCTCTCACGTCTTTTCAGGGGTTATCTTTTTTAGCGATTTAGCAGAAGAGATGAACATATGGCTTTATTCGTTCTTATATAACGGATCATTCATGGTCGTTATCTTCGCGATTACGGCGCTAGTTGTTATTCTATTAACGAATACAGCACCGAAACTACTACACGCCGCACGTAATGGTCATCACCAAGCAGCATGAAGATAAGCATCGTCGCAGGTGGTCCTGAACATCTGATCCCCGATCTAAAGCCCTATGATCTCAAGAGGAATCACATTTGGATCGGAGTCGACAGAGGAACGCTCTTTCTATTAAAAGATGGCATCTTCCCACAGCATGCATTTGGCGATTTTGATTCTGTTTCTAGTGATGAGAGAAAAATTATTTTAGACTCATCCATAAAAGTAAATCAATATCGATCAGAAAAAGATGCTACAGACATGGAGCTCGCACTAGAGTGGGCGTTGAAACAGAACCCAGAACAAATACTCATATTCGGTGCGACTGGTGGAAGGTTAGATCATGAATTGATGAACATCCAATTATTATATCGATCTCTGAGAGTACGTACAGACGTTAAAATTATTGATAACAGGAATGAAATCTCTCTCCATTTACCGGGATGTTATGATATTGAGCAGGATCAAGGATATTCATACATCTCATTTCTGGCTCAAAGTGAAGAAGTGACAGGCATAACTTTAGTGGGATTTAAATATCCGTTAGAACAAGCTAACCTTCAGGCTGGATCATCATTATGTGTTTCCAATGAGCTTGTAAATAAAAGTGGTACTTATTCTTTTGACTCCGGCATAATATTGATGGTAAAGAGCCGTGATTAAAAAATCACGGAATACAGGCCCCCAAAGCACCTTTTTATAAAAAGGGGAATAAAGTATTTATGTTTAGCTCTTATCATTTTTTATGGGCCTGGAGGAGGGGTAAGATGAAATTTTATACCATTAAACTTCCTAAATTCTTGGGAGGCTTCGTACGTGCCGTCTTAGGTTCTTTCAAAAAAGGATAACAAACAAAAAAAGCGCTTGTGCGCTTTTTTTGTTTGTTTTGTAGTGGTTCTATGTAAGTGGTTGATTTCCGCTCCAGGTTGCTCGCTTTCTATGGGGCGAACGGTGAGCCTCCTGTCTAGTTGCAGTGACTAGCCCCTCGAGGTCAAAAGTTAAACGGTCAAGAAGGCAAAGTGCGCCGTCCTCGCCCATTTACCTTTTGCTTGTCGGGGCTGAACGAGCCACTTCCACTTTTCGGACTGCCGCTTTGCGCCATTAGGAGTCTCCACCTGACCGCTTCAAGGTTGTCTCTCTGCTCCTGCGTCTACAAGTTTATGCTAACGAAGTGAATTCCTCGTCGCATGCCTTGCGAGAAGCACCTCATGTTGCAGGCGGGCAACCTTACGCTCCAATCAACTTGCCTAAGATGAGAAAAAGAAAATACCAAAAAAGCAACAATCATTTAGAAAGAGTCTTTTAAAAGAATATAATTTTAAGATTGGATGATTTACTGTCCAGTTTAAAGAAAATACTGTCCGCTTTCAGCTTTTTACTGTCGACTTTTTTAAAAATACTGTCCACTCCAATCTATTTTGGTTATGCTTTTTGGACAAAGAAAAAAACAGCAGCGGCTGCTGCTGTTTTTATTTATACACGTTCAACTTTGCCAGATTTAAGGGCACGAGCAGATACGTATACGCGTTTAGGCTTTCCGTCCACAAGAATACGAACCTTTTGGACGTTAGCTCCCCAGCTTTTCTTTGATTTGTTCATTGCGTGAGAACGCTTGTTACCAGTTTTAGGTCCTTTTCCAGTAATAAAACATTTACGAGCCATGTAGGTGAACCTCCTTTACAGCAAAAAAGCTTTGCATCAATTCAATCGTATGTTAAATACTAAATAATATTAGCATGACTTCAGAAGCAATGCAACATATTCGTAAAAGGTTTTCAAGTAAATTTCCTTGACAATACTATTTACATAGTGTGAAATGTAGTAGTCCTTTCAAAATAGGCTGATATATAGTAAAATATTTGTTAGCCATTTAACAAATTAAAGGGGGATGTAAGCATGTCCATTGAAATGAAAACAACCTATGGTCAAATTGATATTTCTAATGAAGTAATTGCAACTATCGCCGGTGGAGCCGCAATCGATTGTTACGGAATTGTTGGCATGGCATCAAGAAAGCAATTAAAGGATGGAATAACTGAGCTTTTAGGACGTGAAAATTTCTCCCGAGGGATCGTTGTTCGACAAGAAGAAGATGAAGTGCATATTGATATGTACATCATCGTTAGTTATGGAACAAAGATTTCTGAAGTGGCTCATAACGTTCAGAACAAAGTGAAATATACCCTGGATCAAATGCTTGGTTTGGCGGTTGACTCAGTCAATATCTACGTTCAGGGTGTCAGGGTGACAACCCCTTAGTTAGGAGGAAGTTTTGTGTCTTTAAAAGTATTAGATGGAAAAAAGTTTTCAAAAATGGTACTCGAGGGTGCTTCAAACTTAACAAGAAATGCAGCAATGGTCGACGCACTTAATGTTTTCCCTGTACCAGATGGTGATACAGGAACGAACATGAATCTAACGATTACTTCTGGTGCAAAAGAAGTAGAAAAAAACACTTCTAATCAAATCGGTGCTGTTGCCAGTGCTTTTGCAAAAGGCTTACTGATGGGAGCGCGCGGAAACTCTGGTGTTATCCTTTCACAATTGTTTAGAGGATTCTCTAAATCAATCGAAGGTAAAGAGACGATTAACGCTGCAGAATTTGCCAATGCATTTGATAAAGGTGTTGAAACGGCCTACAAAGCTGTTATGAAACCAGTTGAAGGTACGATCTTAACGGTAGCTAAAGATGCTGCAAGAAAGGCAGTTAAAGAAGCTAAAAAATCAGACGATATTCTATACATTATGAAAGAGCTTGTTAAAGAATCGAAAGCTTCCTTAAACCGTACACCAGATCTACTTCCTGTTTTGAAAGAAGTAGGTGTAGTTGATTCTGGTGGACAAGGGTTAGTCACTGTGTATGAAGGATTCTTAGCTGTACTAGAAGGCAAAGAACTGCCAAAAGTTTCAGTAAATGCACCTTCCATGGGTGAACTGGTCAACGCTGAGCATCATAAAGCTCAGATGCACATGAAAACCGAAGATATCCATTTTGGATATTGCACAGAGTTCATGGTAAGGTTCGAAGATAAAAAGATCAAAAATAACCCATTCGATGAGATCAACTTCCGTAATGAATTAAGTCAACATGGTGATTCATTGCTAGTTGTTGCTGATGAAGACGTGGTAAAGGTTCACATCCATACGGAACAACCTGGTAACATGCTAACACTAGCACATCGTTATGGTAGCTTGATCAACATTAAGATCGAAAACATGCGTGAGCAACATTCAGCGATTTTAGAGAGTGAGCATGAAGTAATCCCTTCGTACTCACAACCGGCTTCTGAAAAGAAAAAGGAATATGGTATCGTTACGGTAGCGATGGGTGAAGGAATCGAAGAGATGTTTTCATCAATGGGAGCATCAGTGATCCAAGGTGGACAAACGATGAACCCAAGTACTGAAGATATCGTAAAAGCAATTGCTGAAGTTAACGCAGAGAAAGTGTTCATCCTTCCGAACAACAGCAATATCATCATGGCATCTGAACAAGCTGCAAGTGTTGTTGATGAAGAGGTTGTCATCATCCGCACAAAAACAGTGCCACAAGGTATAGCTTCTATATTAGCTTTCAATCCTTCAGCTGATATAGCTGAGAATGAAAAGAAGATGAACGAAGCGATTACTTCTGTTAAGTCAGGCCAAGTTACTTATGCAGTTCGTGATACATCGATCGATGGTGTTGAAATTGCAAAAGGTGATTTTATGGGAATATCAGAAGGAAAGATTCTAACTTCCAAGGCGGACAAACAAGAAGTTACGAAAGAACTTCTTTCAAACATGCTTGATGAAGATTCAGAGATTGTTACGATCATCTATGGTGAAGATAGCTCTGAAGAAGAAGCACAAGAGCTTGCTGAATTTATTGAAGAAAAGTATCCCGATGCGGAAGCTGAAATTCATAATGGTAAGCAACCGATCTATTCTTTCATCTTATCCGTAGAGTAAAAAATGAAAAGTATTCTCTCTTAAACTTAAAGTGTGATAAAGTTAAGAGGGAATACTTATTTTTATGGGAAAAAACGCAACTTGAAGGAGAACGTCATGAAATATAAAAGTGTATTTGATATTATCGGTCCCATTATGATTGGACCTTCTAGTTCACATACAGCTGGCGCTGCCCGTATCGGTCGAGTAGCCAGAAGCCTTTTCGGCAGAAAACCTAAATTTGCAACCATATCGTTTTATGGCTCTTTTGCTAAAACATATCGTGGTCACGGGACGGATGTTGCAATCGTCGGTGGAATCTTAGATTATGACACGTTTGATACTCGAATTGTGGATGCGCTTACAATCGCGAAGCAAGAAGGGATCGACGTTAAGATGACTGCTGAGGATGCGATTACAGACCACCCTAACACAGCTCGAGTGATTATTGGAGATGAAACAGACAGAATCGAAGTGGTCGGAATTTCGATCGGTGGTGGGAAGATCGAGATTACCGAACTTAATGGGTTTGAACTGCGATTATCCGGAAATCATCCAGCTCTTTTAATCGTTCACAATGATAAATATGGAGCGATAGCAGGAGTGGCAAACATATTAGCTAAGCATGAGATCAATATTGGTCATATGGAAGTATCAAGAAAAGAAAAAGGGAAAGAAGCATTGATGGTTATTGAGATCGATCAGAATGCAGATGAGATCATCATAAACGAACTAAATTCTCTCCCGATTGTTCAACAAGTAGTAAAGATACACGATTAAGAGGTGAGAAGTATGTTTCGTAATGTAGCTGAATTAATAGAATTAGCTGAGTCAAAAAAATGTAAGATCTCAGAGATTATGATACAGCAAGAAATGGATGTTACAGGTCGTTCCAGAGAAGAAGTTCTAGGTTTCATGGATCGAAATTTAAGAGTGATGGAAGAAGCCGTCATGCGCGGAATTACTGAAGATGTGAAATCTCATTCAGGTCTAACGGGCGGGGATGGAAAGCTTCTTCAAACGTATATTAAATCTGGTAAGTCACTATCAGGTGAGCTGATGCTTGATGCAGTAAGTAAAGCGATGGCAACGAATGAAGTGAACGCGGCAATGGGTACGATTTGTGCTACGCCTACTGCTGGTTCTGCAGGAGTCGTTCCTGGTACTCTGTTTGCCTTAAAAGAAAAGTTAAATCCTACCCGAGAACAGATGATTGAGTATTTGTTTGCTGCAGGTGCATTCGGTTTTGTAGTGGCTAACAACGCTTCAATTTCTGGAGCAGCAGGTGGATGCCAAGCTGAGGTAGGTTCTGCTACTGGTATGGCAGCAGCCGCGATCGTCGAACTTGCAGGAGGGTCTCCTTCGCAATCAGCAGAAGCGATGGCGATTGCTTTAAAGAACATGCTAGGACTTGTTTGTGATCCTGTTGCAGGCTTAGTAGAAGTTCCTTGTGTGAAACGAAACGCTATGGGTGCAAGCAATGCAATCGTTGCGGCCGATATGGCACTGGCTGGAATCGTAAGCCGTATTCCGTGTGACGAAGTAATCGATGCTATGTACAAGATCGGTCTCTCGATGCCATCTGCTCTCCGTGAAACAGCCCTTGGAGGCTTAGCGGCAACACCAACAGGAAGAGAGCTTGAAGCAAAAATTTTCGGCATCCCGCTAAACGAGAAATAACGATGCTGAATCAATCCATAACAACGTTAAATGGTATTGGAGAGAAGAAAGCTGAAGAGCTCTCTAGCATGGGTATCCATTCTGTAGAAGATCTTTTAGAATATCTACCTTATCGGTATGAAGATTACCAAAAGAAAGACCTTGCAGAGATTGCACATGATGAAAAAGCAACGATTGAAGGGAAGGTTCATTCTGAACCTTCTCTGCGTTATTTTCCGAAGAAAAAATCACGTTTAACATTTAGGATGTTGATCGGTAAATATTTGATCACAGCTACAATTTTCAACAGACCTTTTTTAAAGAATCAGATTGCTCTAGGGCAGACGCTTACGGTAACAGGTAAATGGGACAGAAATAAAATGACGATAACCGTCAGTGATGTTCATTTTGGAACATTCAGTGATGATCATAAGATAGAACCTGTCTATTCAGTAAAAGGTTCACTCTATGGAAAAACGATGCGTAAGATAATAGATTCAGCTTTTCGGCAGTTTTCTGGTGAGATCGAGGATCCACTTCCACTAGAGATCCGTGAATCTTATCGACTTCCAGATCGAGAATCAGCTCTTAAGATGATGCATTTCCCTGAAGATTTTAAGGCGTTAAAAGCTGGAAGAAGAAGGCTTGCCTATGAAGAGTTGTTGTATTTTCAATTAAAGATGCAGATTTTTAGAAAATGGAACAGACAACAGTCTAAAGGAGCGGCTTTGAAGTTTGATCAAGACCAAGTAGAAACGTTCATACGTTCTTTACCGTTTCAGTTAACCGACGCGCAACAGAGAGTGGTAGATGAGATATTAAGAGATCTCTCTGATACAAGTCGGATGAACAGGTTGCTTCAAGGTGATGTTGGCTCTGGTAAAACGGTAGTGGCAGCTGTAGCGTTATTTGCAGCTGTTACGGCAAACAGACAAGGTGCTCTGATGGTACCGACAGAAATTCTCGCTGAACAGCATTTTCAATCGTTAAAAGAGCTTTTTGCTCCGTTTGGAATTACAGTAGCCCTTTTAACTTCTTCGGTTAAAGGGAAAATGAGAAGAGAAACGTTGAATCATTTACAGCAAGGCGAGATCCAGATCATGGTAGGTACACACGCCCTTATTCAAGAAGAAGTGAACTTTAATCATCTTGGTCTAGTGATTACAGATGAACAGCATCGTTTTGGAGTTAACCAAAGAAGAGTGCTTAGGGAAAAAGGGGAAAGCCCGGATGTTCTCTTTATGACGGCGACTCCTATCCCGCGAACCCTTGCGATTTCAGCTTTCGGTGATATGGATGTTTCAACGATTGATGTGATGCCAGCAGGAAGAAAGCCGATCATCACGAATTGGGCGAAACACGGTATGCTAAATCGTGTCCTTGAATTTATTAAAAAAGAAATTGAATCGGGAAGACAGGCTTATGTGATCTGTCCGTTAATCGAGGAATCAGAAAAAATAGATGTGCAGAACGCGATTGATGTACATGCTCAGCTAAGTGCTTACTTTCAAACGTATCAAGTAGGTCTGATGCACGGAAGGTTGCATTCCACTGAAAAAGATGAAGTGATGAGAAAATTTGCCGCTAATGAGTGTCAAATCCTGGTCTCTACGACGGTTGTAGAGGTAGGAGTAAATGTTCCGAACGCTACCATCATGGTCATATATGACGCAGAAAGATTCGGGCTTTCGCAACTGCATCAGTTAAGAGGACGAGTTGGTCGTGGAAGCGAACAATCCTATTGTGTACTTATCGCGGATCCGAAGTCTGAAGAAGGGCAAGAGCGGATGAGAATCATGACGGAGACAACGAACGGCTTTGAGCTTTCAGAAAAAGATCTTGAGCTGCGTGGCCCAGGTGATTTTTTTGGGAATAAGCAAAGTGGCGTTCCGAACTTTAAAGTTGCAGACCTTGTGCATGATTATCGAATTCTAGAAACTGCAAGAAATGATGCAGCCAGACTCGTACAATCAGAAGAGTTTTGGCGAGATGAGAACTATCGGTCCATTCGAGAAGTGTTAACAAGGCAAGGTGTGCTCGACAAAGAAAGACTAGATTAATCTTGAAAGAAGAGTGTTGATACTATATACTACTATTAGTACCAGCTCTTAATAGCAGAAAGATAAATAGCAGGTACGCTGTAATGGCGTTACCTGCTTTTCTACGCACTGCATCTTTACTCACTATCTTTCTCATATATGAGACCTTTGTATGGAAGAAGGAAGAAACTATGAAAAAATCAAAAAAAGAGAGACAAGAGCTGTTAAGGGAAACGATAAAATTAACCCCTTTTATAACAGATGAAGAATTGGCAGAGAAGTTCAGTGTCAGCGTTCAGACGATCAGGCTTGACCGTTTGGAACTTTCAATTCCAGAGCTTAGAGAAAGAATAAAGTCTGTTGCTGAAACAAAGCTGGATGATGTAAAGGCACTGCCACTTGAAGAGGTCATCGGAGAAATCATTGACTTGCAGTTAGACGAATCCGCTATTTCAATATTAGATATAAAAGAAGAACATGTATTTTCTCGTAATAAAATCGCAAGGGGCCATCATGTTTTTGCTCAGGCAAACTCGCTGGCTGTAGCGATAATAAATGATGAGTTGGCATTAACCGCAAAAGCGAACATCCGGTTTTCTCGTCCTGTTCGAGTAGGAGAGAGAGTGGTTGCAAAAGCGAAAGTAATAGAGACAACTCAAGAGCGAACTATTGTAGAAGTTAACAGTTATGTAGAGAATGAGCCTGTTTTTAAAGGTGAATTTACCATGTATAGATCTGCACAAGATACAAAGGAAGGAAGTTAAATCAGCATGAATATCGCAATAGATGCAATGGGTGGCGACAATGCACCAGAAGAAATCGTTAAAGGTGCAATTCTAGCTAAAGAGCAATATCCAGAGCTTTCGATTACATTAGTTGGAGATCAAGATCAAATCGGGAAATTTTTACCCGAAAAGCACACGTTTACAATCATCCACACTGATGAAGTAATCGAAACATCAGAAGAACCCGTTCGAGCGGTTCGCAGGAAAAAGAATGCTTCAATGGTAGTAGCAGCAAATGAAGTAAAATCAGGTAAAGCGGATGCGTATATCTCTGCTGGTAATACAGGTGCATTGATGGCAAGTGGATTGTTCTATGTCGGACGGATAAAAGGCATTGATCGTCCTGCACTTGCTCCAACACTTCCGACTTTAAACGGTGATGGTTTCTTGTTCTTAGACGTAGGTGCCAATATGGATGCGAAGCCAGAGCATCTCTTACAATATGCATTAATGGGATCTGTGTATTGGAAAGAAGTGCGAGGTGTCGAAAAACCGCGTGTAGGCTTGTTAAACGTAGGAACGGAAAGTGAAAAAGGAAATGCTTTAACGAAAGCTGCTTTTCCTCTCTTACAAGAAGCGGATATAAATTTTGTTGGTAATGTGGAAGCGAGAGATCTTTTGATGGGAGCAGCCGACGTAGTGGTATGTGATGGATTTGCTGGGAATTTAGTACTTAAATCCATTGAAGGTACTGCTATGGGGATGTTTTCTATGATTAAAGAGCAGCTAACATCAAGTTTAACTTCTAAACTTGCAGCTGGTGTCTTAAAGCCTAAATTAAGAGGCATTAAAGATAAATTGGATTATACAGAGTACGGTGGAGCTGGTTTGTTCGGATTAGCTGCACCTGTGATCAAAGCGCATGGTTCTTCAAATGCGAATGCGATGTTGAACGCAATCAGACAAACCAGAAGTATGATAGAAAAAAACGTAGTACCTACGATTCAAAATCATGTACAATCCCAAGATAACAAGGAGGAGTAAGAAATGGGGAAAATCGCTTTTCTTTTTCCAGGACAAGGCTCACAAACAGTAGGAATGGGTAAAGAGCTGGTTCAAAAGGAAGCTTCAGCAAAAGCTATTTTTGACAAAGCTGATGAAAAACTGTCTATGAAACTTTCAGAAATTATCTTTGAAGGACCGGATGACTTACTCAAACGAACAGAAAATACACAGCCAGCATTATTAACGGTCTCAACTGCTATTCTTGAACTGTTGAAGCAGCGTGGAATTGAAGCTGATTATGTAGCGGGTCATAGCCTTGGCGAATACTCTGCACTTGTTGCAGCTGGCAGCCTAACATTTGAAGATGCAGTTTACGCGGTTAGAAATAGAGGCTTGCTAATGGAAGAAGCTGTTCCTGCAGGTGTAGGAACGATGGCAGCTGTGATCGGGTTTGATCAAGAACGATTAGAAACGATTACGAAGGAAGCTACTAAAGGTGAAGAGAGCGTTCAGATCGCTAACCTTAATTGCCCAGGACAGATTGTAATTTCTGGAACTGTTGGTGGAGTTGAGAAAGCTAGCGCCCTTGCTAAAGAAGAAGGCGCGAAAGTCATCCCACTTCAGGTGAGCGGACCGTTTCATTCTTCTCTTATGAAACCTGCTGCAGAGAAATTCAACGGAATTTTAAATCAAATTGTAATAAACGAAGCGGAAACACCTGTAATTGCTAACGTAACGGCGAAAGCTATTACCGATCGTGATGAAATTAAAGGAAAGTTGATCGAACAGCTTTACTCGCCTGTACGGTGGGAAGAAACAGTTCGTGAATTAATGGAATTAGGTGTTGATACGTTTGTTGAGATCGGACCAGGAAAAGTTCTCTCAGGGTTAGTTAAAAAGGTGAATCGAAGAGCGAACGTAATGGCCGTAAGTGATTTAGAGACGATTAACATGGCAGTTGAGAAACTAAAAGGAGAGTCAGTGGATGCTTAATGATAAATCAGTTTTAGTAACAGGTGCATCTCGGGGAATTGGACGAGCGATCGCTTTGTATTTTGCAAAAAATGGTGCTAAAGTTGCTGTGAATTATTCTGGAAGCGAAGCCAAGGCGAATGAAGTCGTAAATGAGATAAAAGAAAACGGTGGCACTGCTTTTGCCATTAAGGCAGATATCTCTTCATCAGAAGATGTTACAAACATGGTTAAAACAGTTGTTGATGAATTTGGTAGTCTGGACGTTCTTGTAAATAACGCAGGAATTACGAGAGATAACCTTTTGATGAGAATGAAAGAAGAAGACTGGGATGCGGTTATCAATACGAATCTTAAAGGCGTTTTCTTGACTACAAAAGCTGTAACTAGACAGATGATGAAACAAAGAAAAGGCCGCATTATTAATATTGCATCTATTGTTGGTGTGTCTGGAAACGCAGGACAAGCAAACTATGTAGCTGCAAAAGCAGGTGTGATCGGCTTAACGAAAACAGCTGCAAAAGAACTCTCCTCAAGAGGAATCACGGTTAATGCCATCGCTCCAGGATTTATCGAGACAGATATGACTGGTAAATTAGAAGAAGGCATCAAATCGGAGATGCTTAGAAGCATTCCGCTTGCTCGTTTTGGGCAGCCTGATGATATCGCATCAGCGGCAGCATTCTTAGCGAGTGATGCAAGTTCTTATATTACGGGCCAAACACTTCATGTTGACGGCGGAATGGTGATGTAAGAAAAGAACCTTCAATGACTACAAATCCCTCTAGTTTTTTAATGGGAAAAAGAATATACTATTGAAAGGAGGTGACACACAAAATGGCAGATGTTTTAGATAGAGTTTCAAAGATTGTTGTGGACCGTTTAGGTGTTGATGCATCTGAGGTTAAGCCTGAAGCTTCCTTTAAAGAAGATCTTGGTGCTGACTCTCTTGATGTAGTTGAACTAGTAATGGAACTTGAAGATGAGTTCGAACTAGAAATTTCTGACGAAGATGCTGAGAAAATTGCAACTGTTGGTGACGTTGTAAATTACATAAACAGCAAACAATAAGTGTAAGACGGATAAAGTCCCGTGCAAAACAGCGGGGCTTTCTTCCCTTTTTAACGGTAAAATAGTAATAGCAAAAATAGCCCTTTTACGAGATTTTTGGAGGAAGTTTATGAAAGGTTCAAAACAACATTCAACTCAAAAGAAAACGGTGAAAAATCGGTTTAAATCAGCTTCCAAAAAGGGCATGGATGACAAGGTGCGCATTCAAAAAGTAGCCCCGATACAAGAGCGTTTAAACATTAAGTTTGAAAATGAAAAATTGTTAGCTCAAGCATTTACGCATTCATCATATGTGAATGAGCATCGTGGAAGAACGTTTGAGGATAATGAAAGACTTGAATTTCTAGGTGATGCCGTTCTTGAATTGACCATATCTCAATATTTATACAGCAAGTTTGCAAATATGAGTGAAGGTGAGCTTACGAAGCTTAGAGCAGCAATCGTATGTGAGCCGTCGTTAGTTCTCTTTGCTAACGATCTACATTTTGGTGAGTTTGTTTTATTGGGAAAAGGTGAAGAGAATACTGGAGGAAGATCAAGACCAGCCCTTTTAGCAGATGTATTTGAAGCATTTATTGGAGCGCTATATCTCGATCAAGGACTCGAAAAAGTAAAAGAGTTTCTAAATCAGTATGTGGTACCACGAATAAACGAAGGTGCTTTTTCTCATGTGATGGATTTTAAAAGTCAGTTACAAGAATATGTACAGCGTGAAGGATTAGGTCATATCGATTATCGAATCATTCAAGAAAAAGGACCAGCACACAATCGAGAGTTTGTGTCAGAGGTAAGACTGAATGAAGCGAGTTTCGGAATTGGGTATGGCAGATCCAAGAAAGAAGCTGAACAACATGCGGCACAAGAAGCGATAGAGAGAGTTTCTAAAAAGAGCTAAACAAAAACCCCCTTAACATTAGGCGATTAGCCGTGTGAGGGGGTTTCTGTTACTTTGTTTTAAGAGATGCAAGTTCTTCAACGATGCCTTCCATGTCCCGAATGCTGAATGATGGCATCTTCATGACCATATCGTAAAGCTCTTTAATGTCGTCGTACTTTGTGAGTTCATAGTCTTCGGGTTGAATAAGTCCGCTGTTAACAAGCTGAAGTTTCTTTTTTAATCCTTCGATCATAAATGATAAGTTTTCATGATTTTGAGTCGTCAAGTCCATGGTGGGCTCCTTTTTATCCACATATCTTTATGTGAGATTTTACTTGCAAACATATTTTAAGTTCAAACACATTTCATTTTAGCACACTGTAATCTTTGTGACTATGTATGAGTGAATCTATGATAAAATATAAAGGTTAAAGAATAAAATACATATGAAATTCAAATAGAGCGCCCGAACATTCTAAAAACGGGAAAGCAAAATGTGAGAAGTAAAGGGGGATTTAATGATGTTCCTCAAACGAATTGATGTAGCAGGATTTAAATCATTTGCAGAGCGGATACAAGTTGAATTTGTACAAGGGGTCACAGCGGTTGTTGGCCCGAACGGAAGTGGGAAAAGTAATATCTCAGATGCCGTACGCTGGGTTTTAGGTGAACAGTCAGCAAAATCTTTGAGAGGCTCCAAGATGGAAGATATCATCTTCGCAGGTAGTGATAACCGAAAACCATTAAATGTGGCAGAAGTTACCCTTACTCTAGATAACGAAGATCAGCATCTACCGCTGGAATATAATGAAATATCAATCACGCGAAGAGTCTATCGTTCAGGAGACAGTGAATACTTGATCAATAAGCAACAGTGTCGCTTAAAAGATATTGTAGAGTTGTTTATGGATTCAGGACTTGGACGAGAAGCTTTCTCTATTATCGGACAAGGTCGGGTAGAGGAGATATTAAGCAGCAAATCTGATGAACGTAGAAAGATCTTTGAAGAAGCTGCTGGTGTATTAAAGTATAAGACCCGTAAGCAAAAAGCAGAAATAAAGCTTACTGAAACGCAAGAAAACCTGAATCGTGTTGAAGACATTCTTCATGAATTAGAAGGACAAGTCGAGCCTTTAAAAATACAAGCTTCCATCGCAAAAGATTACCTTGAGAAAAAAGAAGAGCTCGAGATCGTTGAAACAGCTGTTCTTGTTCAAGAGATCGAAGACTTGCATGCTCGATGGGAAAAACAAAAAGAACTGGTTGCAGAACTACAGAAGCAAGAAACGGTCCTATCGGTAAAAGTGAAACAAGGTGAGACTAAGATCGAGAGAGCAAGGCTTGATATGCAAGCGATGGATGAATCGATCGACGAACTCCAAAGTGCTCTTCTTCTAGCCAGCGAAACTTTGGAAAAACTCGAAGGTAAGAAAGAAGTCTTAAAAGAGCGTAAAAAGAATTACGATCAAAATAAAACATCCTTATTAGAACAAATTCAGCTATACAAGGCAAAAAAAGTAGAGTTGGGAAATCAGCTATCTGTTGAAAAAGATGCGTTGCAGGATAAAGAAAAGCAATTAAAAAGCATCAAAAAGCAAGTGAAAGACGAAGAAGGTCGATTGTCGGTTCTTGAGATGGATGTTGAAGCAGAACTTGAAAAGTTAAAAAGTGATTATTTTGAACGCTTGAACGAACAAACAACGATTAAGAACGAGATGCGTTACTTAGAGGATCAAGCTAGACAGCAGAGCTCCAAAAGTACTCGTTTAGATGAAGAGAACACAAAATACTTGGAACAAAGAGAAGCATTAAAAGAAACAAGAAAGAATGCTGAAGCTGCCTATCAAGCAGCAGAAACTCAATTAAAAACAAAGCAAGAAGAATATCAAGCTTTAAAATCAGAGATCTCGATCGAGGATCAGGAAACGAGAACACTTCAAGATAAATTGTATCAAGCGTATCAGTTTATTCAGCAGTTCAAATCTAAAAAAGAGATGCTAGAATCCATGCAAGACGAATACGCAGGTTTCATGCAAGGCGTAAAAGAGGTTTTAAAAGCGAAAGAAACAAAACTCTCTGGAATTGAAGGAGCGGTAGCGGAGCTTTTATCGGTACCTTCTGAGGTGGAAACGGCAATCGAAACAGCTTTAGGTGCTTCTATGCAGCATATTGTTGTAGATCATGAACAGAACGCTATGAAAGCTATTCAATTTTTAAAACAAACGAGAGCAGGAAGAGCAACCTTTTTGCCATTGAATGTAATCAAGCCACGTCAGATCTCTAGTTCAGATGCTCACCAAGCAAGCTCTATAGATGCTTTTGTTGGTGTTGCTGCAACCCTTGTTACATTTGATGCTAAGTATCAAAACATTGTAGGCAATCTTTTAGGAAATATTATCGTCGCCAAAGATTTAGCGGGTGCAAACAAGATTGCAAAGCAAGTGAACTACCGTTACCGAATCGTTACTCTTGAAGGAGATGTCGTGTCTCCAGGAGGATCGATGTCTGGAGGAAGTCTAAAACAAAAAAGTAATTCTCTATTGAGTAGACAAAGAGAGATTGATTCTCTTACAGACAAAGTAGCAACAATGGAGAAGCAAACACTTCAACTAGAGGAAAAAGTTAGTGAATTACGATCAAAACTAACAGAGAAGAAAGAAAGACTCGAATCTCTTCAAACAGAAGGAGAGCTCTTAAGAGAACAAGAACAAGAGTTGAGATCTTCTTTAAGAGAAGTTGAAATAGAAGAAAAGAGCTTAAACGATAGACTTCAGCTGTATGATCGCGAAAAGAATTCTTATGAATCAGAGCGTTCTGCCTCAGATACACGTCTCACAGCTCTACAGAAAAAACTCGATCTAGCTATGAAATCGGGTAAAGAGCTTGAAAAAACGATAGCTGACCTTACTGAGAAAAAGAAGAACAATCAGAGTTCAAAAGAAGAACTTAGAGAAGCACTAACACTATTGAAGATCAAGTCTGCCGAACTCGAACAGCAGGTCGCCAATCAGCGAGAAAAATGCTTAAGAATTCAAGAAGATTTTTATGAAGTGGAAGCTAAGAGCAAAGAAACAGAAGAAGATTACTGGCTTCTTGAAGAAGAGATGAACTCGAGCTCTTCTGGTGAAGATTCTCTTGATGAACAGATTCAACAGAGAAGGCATGAAAAAAATAATGCATTGAAATTAATTGCAGAACGAAGAAAAGAAAGAACAGATTCTTTCCATTCTATTGAAAGTATGGAGATCGGTCTAAAAGAGGCTAAAAGACAATATAAGCAACTTCATGATGGCCTCCGAACAGAAGAGGTTAGTATTAATCGCCTCGATGTTGAACTAGAATCAAGGCTTACACACCTTAGAGAAGAATATGAACTATCATACGAAGGCGCGAGATTGAAGCATCGGTTAGAGATACCGCTTCAAGATGCAAAACGAAAAGTAAAGCTGATTAAAATGGCGATCGAAGAGCTCGGGGCTGTAAACATTGGAGCGATCGAAGAATACGACAGAGTAAGCCAACGCTTTGATTTTCTTACTGAACAAAGAAACGACTTAACAGAAGCGAAGGATACTCTTTATGGCGTAATTTCTGAGATGGATGAAGAGATGAAGAATCGATTTGAAGAAACGTTTACTGCCATTCGCTCACACTTCGGTGTTATTTTTAAAGAGTTATTTGGTGGTGGTCGAGCAGATCTCGTTTTAACGCAGCCTGATGATATGCTTTTAACTGGTGTAGATATTATGGCGCAGCCACCAGGCAAGAAGCTGCAACAACTTGGTCTATTATCTGGTGGAGAACGAGCTTTAACTGCTATAGCTTTATTATTTGCAATCTTGAAGGTTAGACCTGTTCCGTTCTGTATACTAGATGAAGTTGAAGCGGCACTTGATGATGCGAACGTAAACCGATTCGCAAAATTTTTACGAGCATTCAGCAAAGAAACTCAATTTATTGTAGTAACACATCGTAAAGGAACGATGGAAGAAGCAGATGTCCTTTATGGGGTGACCATGCAGGAATCTGGTGTGTCGAAGCTTGTTTCTGTGAGGCTTGAAGAAACAAAAGAACTTGTAACATCATAGGGAGGAAATGGATAGTGAGTTTTTTAAAACGATTAAAAGAAAAATTCTCAACACAGCAATCAGAGGAATCATCAGAAAAGTTTAAGAGTGGACTTGAAAAAACGAGGAACTCTTTTTCATTTAAAGTGAACGACCTTCTAAAGCGATTTAGAAAAGTAGATGAAGAATTCTTTGAAGAGCTAGAAGAGATCTTGATCGGAGCAGATGTTGGGGTCCATACCGTTCTTGATATTATTGATCAACTAAAAGATGTTGCTCGTACGAAGAACATTCAAAATCCAATGGAGCTTCGATCCGCCATCACTGAGAAGTTAGCTGAAATGCTTCAAAAAGAAGAAAGCGATAATAAGCTAAACCTACAGACCGATGGAATGACGGTTATTCTGTTCGTAGGTGTGAACGGTGTAGGAAAAACAACAACGATTGGAAAACTCGCACATCAGTTAAAGAATGATGGAAAGAAAGTAATCTTGGCTGCTGGAGATACTTTCCGTGCAGGCGCGATCGATCAGCTTGAGGTGTGGGGAGAACGTGCTGATGTTGATGTGATCAAGCATCATGAAGGAGCGGACCCAGCAGCTGTTATTTATGACAGCATCCAAGCTGCTAAGTCTCGCAAAGCGGATGTATTACTTTGTGATACAGCTGGAAGACTTCAGAATAAAGTGAATCTGATGAACGAGCTTTCAAAAGTGAAACGTGTCATTGAACGTGAGATTCCAGGTGCTCCTCATGAAGTTCTTCTTGTTGTAGATGCTACAACAGGGCAGAACGCTATGAATCAGGCAAAAACATTCGGACAATCAACAGATGTAACAGGTTTAGTTCTAACAAAGCTCGATGGAACGGCAAAAGGCGGAATCGTTTTAGCAATCCGTCATGAACTAGATATTCCAGTGAAATTTGTAGGACTCGGTGAGAAAATTGATGATCTGCAGGAGTTTGATGCTGATCAGTTCGTATATGGTCTGTTTGCAGGAACAGAAGAAGAAGGTGCAGAGTAAATCTGTGTTCTTTTATTAACGCCATTTAGCTCACTTTACTTGGGAGCTGGATGGTTTTTTGTTTTAGCAGGGGGTATCTGAATATCGAGAATTGTCGAGGATTGTAAACTCGCGGATAAACAATCAATATTTTTGGATTCGAGTCAAAAACTCGAGGATAAATAACCAAAATTTTTGGATTCATGCCTCGTTTATTTGGATTAATCCTTATAAATGTGACTAAATACCCTATGAGGTATCACCTCTGATTGTTTCCTACGGATAACAGAAGAGTCACTCATCACTGGTTCACTGATTCACTGTATTCGTGAGGACGAAGTACAACTACTTACAAACCAACAATAGGTAGGATATGTCTTTCTTATTTCCAAGCAGCAACTTAACAACTAATGTGTTAAGAAAAAAACTTGACATCTAAAACCATGGGTTGTATAGTATTCACGTAAAGGCATTTCACTTAACAAGGGTTGTGGAAAAATGCTAGATAAAACAATGAGAATTAATTATCTATTCGATTTTTACCAAGCATTATTGACCCCTAAACAGAAGAATTATATGGGTTTGTACTATTTGGACGATTATTCTCTCGGTGAAATTGCTGAACAATATAATGTCAGCCGCCAGGCCGTTTATGATAATATTAAACGGACAGAGGCGATGCTGGAAGAATATGAAGAAAAGTTAGGGCTTTTTGCAAAGTTTCAGGAACGTGACCAGTTGCTGTCATCTTTAAGAGAGCTTCTGAATTCTGAACCTGATAACGTAATTGCAATTATCGATCGCCTTGAAAATATGGAATAGGAGGCGTTCAGTGAGATGGCATTTGAAGGTTTAGCCGACCGTCTTCAGAACACTTTACAAAAAATTCGTGGAAAAGGGAAAGTAAACGAAGCGGATGTAAAGGAAATGATGAGGGAAGTACGCCTTGCGCTTCTTGAGGCGGACGTTAACTTTAAAGTAGTTAAAGATTTTGTGAAAAAAGTATCTGAACGTGCTGTTGGTCAGGAAGTATTAAAGAGTCTGACACCAGGACAGCAAGTAGTAAAAGTTGTTAACGATGAACTGACAACCTTAATGGGTGGGGAACAAAGCAAGATTGCCGTTTCCAACCGACCGCCAACCGTAATTATGATGGTAGGTCTACAAGGTGCTGGTAAAACAACAACAACAGGTAAGCTTGCAAATCATTTGCGCAAAAAGCAAAATCGCAAACCGTTACTGGCTGCAGCTGACATCTACCGTCCTGCTGCGATCAAGCAATTAGAAACTGTAGGAAAGCAGTTAGACATTCCTGTGTTTCAGATGGGTGATCAAGTTAGTCCTGTCAAAATTGCTGAGTCAGCCATCGCAAAAGCAAAAGAAGATCATCATGATTATGTCATTATCGATACAGCTGGGCGTTTACATATTGATGAAACGCTGATGGATGAGTTGAAGCAGGTTAAAGAGATTTCAAAACCTGATGAGATTTTCTTAGTTGTAGATGCGATGACTGGTCAAGATGCTGTGAATGTAGCAGAAAGCTTTAATGAAGCGTTAGGAATCACAGGTGTTGTATTAACAAAACTTGATGGTGATACACGTGGTGGTGCTGCACTATCGATTAAAGCTGTTACAGGCCTTCCTATTAAATTTGTGGGTCTAGGTGAAAAGATGGATGCTTTAGAGCCTTTCCATCCTGATCGTATGGCTTCTAGGATCTTAGGAATGGGTGACATGCTTACTCTTATCGAAAAGGCACAAACCTCAGTAGATGAAGAGAAAGCGCGTGATCTTCAAAAGAAAATGCGTGATATGTCATTCACGTTCGATGATTTTCTTGATCAGATGGGACAAGTGAGAAATCTTGGACCGCTTGATGAAATACTTGGCATGCTTCCTGGTGCGAACAAGATGAAGGGCCTGAAGAACGTACAGATCGATGAAAAACAGATCGGACACGTTGAAGCCATCATCCGTTCGATGACTCTTCATGAAAGAGAACAGCCTGAGATTATCAATGCCAGCCGTAAACGCCGCATCGCTAAAGGAAGCGGAAGAACGGTACAAGAAGTAAATCGCCTCATCAAACAATTCGAGGACATGAAGAAAATGATGAAACAAATGTCTGGAATGATGAATGGCAAAAAGAAAAAAGGTGGATTTAAATTCCCTTTTATGTAAACTGAATTTTCAGGTTTACAAACCTGTCAATTTATACTATTATATTATTTTGTGTGAACTATTTTCGGAGGTGCAAGTTATAATGGCAGTAAAAATTCGTTTAAAGCGTATGGGTGCTAAGAAAGCTCCTTTTTATCGTGTAGTAGTAGCAGATTCTCGTTCTCCTCGTGATGGACGTTTCATCGAAGAGATCGGAACTTATAACCCAGTTGCTAACCCAGCTGAAGTTAAAATCAACGAAGAAAAAGCTCTTGAGTGGATGACTAACGGTGCGAAACCATCTGACACAGTTCGTAACCTATTCTCAAAAGCTGGTCTTATGGAGAAATTCCATAACGCGAAAAACCAAAAATAATTTTGACGAAGGGGAACAGATATGACAGAGTTGATCGAATCAATTGTGAAAGCTCTAGTTGATCACCCAGATGAAGTTAGCGTCAAAGAGGTTCAAGAAGGACACCGACTTGTTTATCAACTAACTGTTAACCAGACAGATATGGGAAAAGTTATCGGTAAACAAGGAAGAGTGGCTAAAGCGATTCGTACGGTTGTGAATGCAGCTGGTACGAATCAGAATAAAAGGATTTCAATCGAAATCGTCTAAAAAAGGATGAGGGAAACCTCTTCCTTTTTTCTTTATATAACTTTTGATATTCAAGAAATTATGTTCAACAAAGTTTCGTAACGATTTATTAAAAGGCTATTTTCTAAAGGACTGTTGCTTTTAAATCTTTTTTATTGTCTTCTTTGAATAGGTGATTGGAGTGCAAGGTGCGAGACTCCTGCGGGACAGGCGGGCAGGTGAGACACTTAAGAGTGAAACGTACGAATGTGGCTCACCGCCTGCCCCGCGGAAAGCGAGCACCTGGAACGGAAATCAACTACTTTCAAGGGCAACAAAGTTTGCGGAAATGGCCTGTTATAAAGTATACATATCGAGTTTTATGCTAAAATTTAGATTATAAGTAACTGATTAATTTGTACGGAGGTAGTATATTAATATGGAAAATGAATGGCTGAACGTAGGTAAGATTGTGAATACACACGGAATTAGAGGAGAAGTCAGAGTGATCTCAAGAACTGACTTTCCTGAGGAACGCTACAAGATTGGAAACACTTTATATGTAGATATGGGATCAGAACATATACCTGTAAAGATTGAAACGCATAGAAAGCATAAGCAATTTGATCTATTAACTTTTGAAAACCTACCTAACATCAATGATGTTGAACGGTTTAAAGGAAATCTTCTCAGAGTGCCAAAGGAACAGTCAGTTCCGTTGGATGAAGGAGAGTTTTTCTATCATGATATTATTGGTTGCTCGGTTTTCACAGTTGAAGGTGAAGAACTAGGAAAAGTAAAAGAAATATTGTCTCCTGGAGCAAACGATGTTTGGGTAGTGAAGAGAAAAGGATTTGGTTCCGATATTCTTATCCCTTACATTCCTTCCGTTGTGAAATCAGTGGATGTGAAAGAAGCAAAGATTGTTATTGAACCATTAGAAGGATTATTCTGATGAAAATAGATGTCTTAAGCCTTTTTCCAGAAATGTTTTCAGGCGTTTTTGGTCAATCGATTCTAAAAAAGGCGCAGGAAAAAGACGCTCTTGAACTTCGAGTGATCGATTTTCGCGAATTCTCAACCAACAAACATCGGAATGTAGATGATTACCCATACGGAGGAGGAGCAGGCATGGTCCTCACTCCGCAACCTTTGTTTGATGCCGTTGAACATTTAACGAAAGAGGCGCCTGTAAAGCCGAGGATCATCCTCCTATGTCCGCAAGGAGAAACGTTTACTCAAAGCAAGGCTGAAGAGTTGGCTGAAGAAGAACATCTTATTTTCTTGTGCGGTCATTATGAGGGTTATGATGAACGCGTTAGGGAACACCTTGTGACAGATGAGATTTCAATCGGTGACTATGTGCTGACGGGTGGGGAGCTGGGTGCTATGGTCGTTATAGACGCTGTGGGTAGACTTCTTCCTAATGTTCTTGGTAAAGAAGCATCTCACCAAGAGGACTCTTTTAGCACAGGTTTGTTAGAACATCCCCAGTATACGAGACCTGCTGATTTTCGAGGTATGAAAGTGCCTGATGTTCTTATGTCAGGCAACCATAAGAATATTGAGATATGGCGTAAAAAAGAGTCTTTAAAAAGAACGTATGAACGTCGACCTGATCTATTAGAAAAAATCACTTTAACAAAAGAAGAAGAAATTTGGCTAAATGAGATAAAAGATCATAAAACAACTTGAACACTCTTTGAGTTGTATGGTATTATATTGTTTGTGGCTTATGCCCGTTTAATCCGGTGTTCCGCTGCTTCTATCATTTTAGCAAGAACATCCATGGGAAGGGAGGCAATAAACTATGCAACAGCTTATTGCAGATCTAGCGAAAGATCAATTAAAAGATTTACCAAAATTCCGTTCAGGTGACACTGTTCGTGTACACGTGAAAGTAATCGAGGGTACTCGTGAGCGTATCCAGCTTTTTGAAGGTGTAGTTATCAAGAAGCGTGGATCAGGAATTTCTGAAACGTTTACTGTTCGTAAAATTTCTTATGGTGTTGGAGTGGAGCGTGCGTTCCCATTACATTCACCGAAGATCGCGAACCTTGAAGTAGTTCGTCGTGGTAAAGTTCGTCGTGCGAAGCTATACTACCTACGTGCACTTCGCGGTAAAGCAGCTCGTATTAAAGAAATTCGCTAATAATTCTCGAAAGGAGCTTGACTTATTCAAGCTCCTTTTTCCATATTATAAGTAAGGAATTTCTAAGAGATGGTGAGGATTAAGAATGGCACGTACAAAAAACGAAACGTGGGAATGGATTAAAGCATTAGCGGCAGCCTTATTATTAGCAGGAATCATCAGATTTTTTCTTTTCGCACCTGTAGTGGTCGATGGACAATCAATGATGCCAACTCTGCACAATGGAGATCGACTGATCGTTAACAAGTTTTCATATGTGATTGGCGATCCAAAAAGATTCGATATTGTAGTCTTCCATGCAACCGAAGAAAAAGATTACATAAAAAGAGTAATCGGTTTACCTGGAGATACGATCGAATATAAAGATGATACTTTATATGTAAATGGTAAGCAGGTAAAAGAAGAGTATTTAGAAGCGTATAAAAAGCAAACAAAAGACGGAAACTTCACTTATGATTTTAAGTTGCTTGAAGTAACGGGTAAGCAAAAGGTTCCTCAAGGTCAACTATTTGTATTAGGTGACAACCGAAGAAATTCTCAAGACAGCCGAAATATTGGAACTGTTGATGACGATACGATTTTGGGTAAAGCATCTTTCCGTTTCTGGCCGTTAAAGGATATTGGATTTGTAAAGTAGGGTGAAGATAACATGACCATTCAATGGTTTCCTGGACATATGGCCAAAGCGCGCCGGGAGATAACTGAAAAACTCAAGATGATCGATGTCGTATTTGAGTTAGTAGATGCTAGAATTCCACTAGCCTCAAGAAATCCTATGATCGATGAAATTCTGGGTCAGAAACCTCGTATTGTGCTTTTGAACAAAGCTGATCTGGCTGATCCAAAAGTAACATCGATGTGGGAAAGTTATTTTTCTGAAAAAGGAATCCCTTCACTTGCTATAAACTCGCAAGATGGTAAAGGGATTAAAAAAATAGAACCGCTTGCTCATGAGCTAGTAAAAGAAAAGTTCGATAAGATGAGAGCAAAGGGAATCGTCAAACCACGTGCCGTTCGAGCTCTGATCGTTGGTATACCTAACGTTGGTAAGTCTACGATCATCAACCGTATGGCGGGTAAAAATATTGCTGTTACTGGGGATAAGCCTGGTGTAACGAAAAAGCAGCAATGGATTAAAGCAGGTAAGACATTAGAATTATTAGATACTCCAGGGATTCTGTGGCCAAAATTTGAAGACCAGTCAATTGGTTTAAAATTGGCAGTTACAGGAGCGATTAAAGAAACACTCTTTGATTTTACTGAAGTCGTCCTATATGCGATCAAATATTTAAAAGAGCACTACGAAGAGCGTCTAGTTGAACGATACAAGCTGTCTGAGATTCCAGATGATTCATTGCCCCTTTTCGAAGAAATCGGAAAGAAACGTGGGTGTATGATGAGTGGCGGAGAAGTAGATCTTGAAAAGACTGCTGAGATTGTGTTACGAGACATTCGAGCAGAAAAGCTTGGACGCTTGTCATATGAGCGCCCAACTGACTTTGAAATTAAATAGTGTAAACCGACAGGCGCTGATGAAAGTGCCTGTTTTTAACTTTATAAAGGCTTTCTAAGTGCTTTTTTACATCCTATTAAAAAGGCAACATTGACAAGTTGATTGGAGTGAAGGGTCTAAGACTCCTAGGAGATCAGCGGGACAGGTGAGACACTTAAGGGCGTAAAGCGCCGAGGTGGCTCACCGCACGTCCCCTGGAAAGCGAGCACCTGAAACGGAAAACAACTACTTCCAGAAAACTTAAAGTTATTCAAAAACATCCTTCTAAAAAGAACTTATATATAAACCGATAATACATACATAAAGAGCGTGATGAAAATGAAACTGTCGATAAAAGAATGGGAACAAAAATTAAAAGCTTGTGAAGATACTGAGTTAGTATCTCTACTGAACATCCTCTCTGAAGATGAAAGAGTAGGTGCAAAAAAATTATTCCAAACCTTCTCTAAACGCTTAGAGCGAGAGGAAGCTGAGCGAACAAGACTGAAATTAATGCATACTTACGAAGAGCAATGTCAAGCACAGGGTAAAGCTTTGATCGCGGGTGTAGATGAAGTCGGACGTGGACCGTTAGCTGGTCCGGTCGTGGCTGCTGCGGTTATTCTACCTCTAGGGTATATGTTGTCTGGGGTTAATGATTCTAAAAAATTGTCTGAGAAAAAAAGAGATGCCCTTTATGAGATCATTTTGAGGGATGCGATTTCTTACAGTGTCCATTTAGTGCAACCAGATCAGATCGACGCGATCAACATATATCAAGCATCTAAGTTAGCGATGACAGAAGCAGTGTGCTCGCTTAATGTTACTCCTGATCAGCTTTTAATAGATGCTATGGAAGTTCCTTTAGCGATTGATCAATTAAAAATAATAAAAGGTGATGAGAAGAGTATTTCTATCGCAGCTGCATCGATCGTTGCAAAGGTTACAAGAGATCGATATATGCAGGAGCTACATGAGAAATATCCTCAATATGGACTGAATTCAAATATGGGCTATGGAACGAAGGAACATTTACACGCACTTCAGAAGTTCGGCCCAACAGACATTCATCGTCGATCATTTAGTCCAGTAGGAGAACTTATTAAACTTACAGGAAGTGATTAACCTGTTACAATTCAATCAAATTAATGGTAAATCGTTAATCCCGGCTAGACTATCCGATGAACCTTTACTAATAAAGCTAAATCAGTTCATATCTGCAAAGATTTTAGAAATTTTTCCTGATCAAACAGCAAAGGTTCAATATAACGGTTCAACACTTCATGCTAAATTAGAAGCGCCTTTAATCAAAGGAGAAAACTATCTATTCGAAGTGTCTGAGAAGAACGGTGCGATCTATTTAAAAAAGATGGACTTAGATCCAATTAAGTCTACTTCAGAACAGATTTTATCGAGATGGAGCCTTCCAGCATCTGATTTAAACAAAAAAGCCATTGATTTTGCTGTCATAGAAAAGTTGCCACTATTAAAAGAGAACATTAAAGTCATTTCAGAGATTTTAAAATATACGAACACGTTGCCTCTTCATGAAAAAAAAGCAGTTGTTCAGAGAATGATGGAGCTTCAACTGCCTCCAAAGCAAGAAATCGTCCAAGCAGTGACTTTTAGTCTGAAAAAGAGTACAGGTTCAAGTGATGAATTTAAACAGCTCTACGAGTCTCTGCTACCCTTTATTCATAAAGATAAAGCTGTTTCCAAAACAATAGAGCTAATAAAAGACCTCTTTGTATTTAAAGGTAACGAGTCAAGTAAGGAACTAGCCCCAACACCGGATAGAATGCGAAATATGAATTTAAAAAACACACCAGAAATTCTTATGCCATCTAATGGGAAACCTCCAGAACCGATTAAGGTTCCGTTGGAGATTAATGATGGTAAAGAAAACACATCTGCATTCTTAAAAGATGATGTTTTGAAGGTTTCTAAAGAAACAAATCTGAACCCATCACAAGAATTTATAACAGCTGCAAAAAAATGGCTAGTGAAATCGGGTCTATTGCATGAAAAAAACATTATTCTTGATCCTGTGCAACTTAAACAAACAGAAACGTTAAAATCACAACTACTATTCCTGCAACAGAACGCTGACCGTCTAGAGCTGCCTGAGATCATCCAACAAAAAACAGAACAAGCTTTGAATAAACTAACTGGTCAGCAGTTACAAAACTTACAGAGTAACGAGAACTTGCAGCAATTTGTCCTTCATATACCGTTTAGTCAATCAGAAAATCCGAAAGAGATGACCGTTCGTTGGGAGAGCAAAAAGCAAGATGGGAAAGGGCTCGATCCAGATCATTGCCGGATGCTGTTTTGGTTAGAGATGAAGCATCTAAAAGATATAGCTGTAGATGTGCAGATTCAGAACAGAATCGTTTCATTAAAAGTGTTCCACTCACATCCATCATCCATCGAAAAATTATCAGAACCGTTGTTGAATACGTTAAAATTCAGCATGAAGAACATGAATTATACGCTATCTTCCGTTACATTCAATTCTCAAACCGAAAAGATTAAAAATACAGAGACTTCTATCTCATATAAAGGATTGGATCTAAGAGTATGAGTGATCGTAAAAAAGAAGCTGTAGCATTAAAGTACAATCCCCTCGAATCGACCTCGCCGGTTGTGATTGCAAAGGGGAAAGGGGAAACAGCAGAACGTATACTAAGATCGGCAGAAGATCATAACATTCCGATTCAGGAAGATCCCTCTTTAGTCCATTTATTATCGAAGTTAGAGATCGAGGAAAGTATTCCGGAAGAATTGTATGAAGTGGTGGCTGAACTGTTCGCTTTTATATATCGCCTGGATAAAGAAGCAGGAAAAACTACATAAATGTCATTGAAACTGGGCATTCCTATCTTAAAAGGAGTGTGTTTTAATGCCTAAAAATAAATTAGTTGTACAACAATCCGAGCAACTAGTGAACCAGTTTAAAGAAGAGATGGCTGAAGAGTTTGGGATGTACCGTTCAGCTGCTGAATCTGAAGCGATAACACCTAAAATCATCAAAAAACAGAAAAACGAAAAAAACAAATGAAATAAGAAGGTGTTTTCGTTCTTAAAGAGAGCGAAAAAACGTTGAAACCAAAGTCATTTTAAAGTGATTTTGGTTTTTTATTTTGGTTAAAAAGGTGTATGCGCTTGCAATTTTCTGAAGAATAGTAGACATAATAGACTAGGTCTTATACAATGATAACGGTACTTTAAGTTTTCACCATGATAGGAGGATGGAGAGTAAATGAATATCCACGAATACCAAGGTAAAGAGATACTTAGAAAATATGGTGTGGCTGTTCCAAACGGGAAAGTAGCATTTACCGTTGAAGAAGCAGTAGAAGCTGCTAATGAGCTGGGGAGCACTGTATCTGTTGTTAAAGCACAGATCCACGCAGGTGGCCGCGGTAAAGCAGGTGGCGTAAAAGTCGCTAAAAATATCGATGAAGTGCGTACATACGCAAATGAAATCTTAGGAAAAGTTCTTGTAACTCATCAAACAGGTCCAGAAGGTAAAGAAGTTAAGCGCTTACTTATCGAAGAGGGCTGTGATATTAAGAAAGAATACTATATCGGTCTTGTATTAGATCGTGCAACATCTAGTGTTGTTATGATGGGATCTGAAGAAGGCGGAACTGAAATTGAAGAAGTGGCTGAAAAGACACCTGAAAAAATCTTCAAAGAAGTAATCGATCCAGCGATCGGCCTTCAAGCATTCCAAGCAAGAAGACTTGCTTATAACATCAACATCCCTACTGAATTAGTAGGAAAAGCAGTTAAATTCATGATGGGTCTATATACGGCTTTTGTTGAAAAAGACTGTTCAATCGCTGAAATCAATCCATTAGTTGTAACAGGTGACGGAAATGTTATGGCACTTGATGCAAAGATGAACTTTGATTCTAATGCTTTATACCGTCACAAAGACATCTTAGAGTACAGAGATCTTGAAGAAGAAGATGCAAAAGAAATCGAAGCTTCTAAATATGATCTTAGCTACATTTCTCTAGATGGAAATATTGGCTGTATGGTCAATGGTGCTGGTCTTGCTATGGCAACGATGGACATCATTAAACATTACGGCGGCGACCCGGCTAACTTCCTTGACGTTGGGGGCGGCGCGACTACTGAGAAGGTAACAGAAGCATTCAAGATTATTCTTTCTGACCAAAATGTTAAAGGAATCTTTGTTAACATTTTCGGTGGAATTATGAAATGTGATATTATCGCGAACGGCGTTGTTGAAGCAACGAAACAAGTTGGTCTTGAGTTACCTCTTGTTGTGCGTTTAGAAGGTACGAACGTTGATCTTGGTAAAAAGATTCTTAAAGAATCTGGTCTAAACATTACAGCTGCTGATTCTATGGCTGATGGAGCAGAGAAGATCGTAGCTTTAGTAAAGTAATAGAGAAAACATCGTAGGAAGGATGGATGGATACATGAGCATTTTTATTAATAAAGATACAAAAGTTATCGTTCAAGGTATTACAGGTTCTGTTGGTCTTTTCCATACAAAACAAATGCTTGAATATGGTACGAAAATTGTAGGCGGTGTTACACCAGGTAAAGGTGGAACAGAAGTTGAAGGTCTTCCTGTTTTTAACACCGTAGTGGATGCAGTTAAAGAAACTGGAGCGAACGCTTCTGTTATCTATGTTCCGCCAGCATTTGCTGCAGAAGCGATCATTGAAGCGGTTGACGCAGAACTTGATCTAGCAATCTGTATTACTGAAGGTATTCCAGTGTTGGATATGGTAAAAGTTAAGCGCTACATGGAAGGCAAGAAGACTCGTCTAGTTGGTCCGAACTGCCCGGGTGTAATCACTCCTGAAGAATGTAAGATCGGTATCATGCCAGGATACATTCATACAAAAGGTCATGTTGGGGTTGTGTCACGTTCTGGTACATTAACGTATGAAGCTGTTCACCAGCTGACAGAGCGTGGAATCGGTCAATCTACAGCAGTAGGTATCGGGGGAGACCCAGTCAACGGAACTGACTTTATCGACGTTTTAAAGGCATTTAACGAAGATGAGGACACATATGCAGTAATCATGATCGGTGAGATCGGTGGAACGGCTGAAGAAGAAGCTGCTGAATGGGTTAAAGCGAACATGAAGAAACCTGTAGTAGGATTCATCGGTGGACAAACTGCACCTCCAGGAAAACGAATGGGCCATGCTGGTGCGATCATCTCTGGTGGTAAAGGTACGGCAGATGAGAAGATCAAAACGATGAAAGCTTGTGGAATTAAAGTTGCAGCAACGCCTTCTGTTATGGGAGAAACTTTAGTTGAAGCTTTGAAAGAAAACGATCTATATGATCGCTGTGTAACAAATAAAGCAAAAGCGTAATAACGATTACAACGTGAAAAGCTCCCAGATCGGGAGCTTTTTGTTTACATTGATTTGTTTCATGAGGAGGAATGAAGTTTGGATAAAGAACGCTTAATCTTTCTTCATCATTGCGAAGGACTCACATGGAATCAATTAAAATCAATAGTCGCCGCTGACCCTGAACTAGAATCTGTTTTTTCTATGGATATCTGCAGGTTAAGAATGTCGTTTAGACTGAGTGAACAAACGGCAAAGCGTCTCTATCAACACATGAAACAATATAATAGTACATACATAATGAAGAATCTTATGAGACATTCTATTTCAGCTGTAACAATTTTTGATAAAGATTACCCTCCGCTTTTAAAAAGTATTTATGACCCCCCATGGGTTCTTTACGGAAAAGGCGATTGGACTGTTCTAAATCGGGATAAAATGATTAGTGTGGTCGGTACTCGTAATCCTAGTAAACAAGGAAAACAAGCTTTGCAGAAAGTGCTTGAGCCATTAATTGATGATAACTGGATCGTGATCAGCGGATTAGCTAAAGGGATCGATACGTTTGCTCATGAGTTAAGTGTTCAGAAAAACGCTCTGACTGCAGCTGTTTTAGGCTCAGGCTTATTACAGATCTATCCGAGAGAAAACAGAGAACTAGCCAAAAAAATTAGTGAACAAGGCATTGTTATATCTGAATTTTCCCCTCAGGCTACACCAAAACGCTGGCATTTTCCGCTTCGTAACCGTATAATTAGCGGTCTTAGCCGTGCAACGCTTGTTGCTGAAGCACGAACAAAGAGTGGTTCTTTAATTACAGCTGATCAAGCACTCGAGCAAGGAAGAGATGTATTTGCGATACCAGGATCCATTTTAGAAGAGTGTGCGAACGGGACCAATTTTTTGATCCAAAATGGAGCAAAATTAGTCATGAGTGCAGAAGATATTCAAAATGAAAGTTTCTAACCGTTTTCATTTTAATGAGGAAACAGTTTGACAAATGCAGATACATTATTTAATAATAGGGAAGATTTCACTAAACCCTTAAAGGGGGATAAACTGTAAATGGAAAAATATTTAGTCATTGTTGAGTCTCCCGCAAAAGCAAAGACAATAAAAAAGTATCTAGGGAGTAAATATGACGTTAAAGCATCTATGGGACATGTTCGTGATCTTCCCAGAAGCCAGACTGGGGTCGATGTAGATGCAAACTATGAACCGAAATACATTACGATCCGAGGAAAAGGTCCAATATTAAAAGACTTAAAAACTGCAGCGAAAAAAGCAAAACGCATTTTTCTCGCAGCTGACCCGGATCGCGAAGGTGAAGCAATTGCTTGGCATCTTGCTCACAGTTTAGACATGGATTTAGATTCTGATTGTAGAGTTGTGTTCAATGAGATAACAAAAAATGCGATAAAAGATTCATTCAAACGACCAAGAAAGATCAATATGGACTTAGTCGATGCACAGCAAGCAAGAAGGGTGCTTGACAGACTAGTAGGATATAAAGTCAGTCCGTTATTATGGAAGAAGATCAAAAAGGGATTGAGCGCTGGCCGTGTACAAACGGTTGCGGTCAGATTGATCGTCGAACGTGAAAAAGAAATAGAAGCTTTCCAGCCAGAAGAGTATTGGAAGATCAAAGGAATCTTTAGTGCGTCTGGAGAGGATTTTGAAGCTCAGTTCTATGGCGTCGGCGGCAAGAAAAAAGAACTGTCGAATGAAGAAGAAGTTAAAGAGATCTTAAGCACGATAAAGGGGAAACAATTTAAGATCGATTCTGTTCAGAAAAAAGAAAGACGCAGAAATCCATCGCCACCTTTCATCACTTCTTCACTTCAACAAGAAGCGGCTAGAAAACTAAATTTCCGAGCTAAAAAGACGATGATGCTTGCACAGCAATTATATGAAGGAATTGATCTAGGAAAAGAGGGTACGGTCGGTCTGATCACCTATATGCGTACAGATTCGACACGTATTTCAGATACAGCTAAGACGGAAGCTGCTGAATTCATCGAAAAAGAATATGGAGAGCAGTTCGTCAACAGATCAAGAGTGGAGAAAAAATCCGGAAAGAACGCTCAGGATGCCCATGAAGCGATCCGTCCCACTTCTGTCATGTATCATCCACGTGATCTAAAGAATTATCTTTCAAGAGATCAACTCAGATTATATAAGCTGATCTTCGAGCGATTCTTAGCGAGCCAAATGGCATCAGCCGTTCTTGATACGATGACAGTGGATCTAGAGAACAATGGGATCAATTTCCGTGCGACTGGATCTAAGGTTAAGTTTCCTGGATTCATGAAAGTCTATGTTGAAGGCAATGATGATGGGAAAAAAGAAGAAGATCGTATTCTTCCTGATGTGCAAGAAGGCATGAAAGTAGAAAAGAAAGATCTTGAACCAACACAGCATTTTACACAGCCACCTCCACGTTATACGGAAGCAAGACTTGTTCGTACGATGGAAGAACTGGGTATAGGCAGACCATCAACATACGCACCAACCCTTGATACGATTCAAAAACGTGGGTATGTAGCTCTAGATGAAAAGAAATTTGTTCCAACCGAACTTGGGGAGCTTGTGTTAGAGATGACACTAGAATTTTTCCCAGAAGTTTTCAACGTTGAATTTACTGCTAAGATGGAAAGTGATCTTGACGAAGTAGAAGACGGAAAAGAGAACTGGATCAGAATCATTGATGACTTCTACAAAGGTTTTGAAAAGAAACTGAAGATTGCAGAAGAAGAAATGCAAAAAGTAGAGATCAAAGATGAGCCAGCCGGTGAAGATTGTGAGAAATGCGGACACGAGATGGTCTATAAGATGGGGCGTTTTGGAAAGTTTATGGCTTGTTCAAACTTCCCAGATTGCAGAAACACGAAACCGATCGTGAAAGATATCGGTGTTACATGTCCAACTTGTCATGAAGGAACAATCGTAGAACGAAAGAGTAAGAAAAAAAGACTTTTCTATGGATGTAACCGTTATCCAGATTGTGAATTTGTTTCTTGGGATAAACCTATTGCCAGAACGTGTCCGAAGTGTAATAGTATGTTAGTAGAAAAGAAAACGAAAAAAGGCAAAGTCGTGCAGTGTGTATCTTGCGATTATGCTGAAGAGGAAGCAAAGTAAGGAGTTTATCTTCATGAATCAACATGTTAACGTAATCGGAGCAGGTCTTGCTGGTAGTGAAGCAGCTTGGCAGATCGCTAGCCGAGGAATTCAAGTAAAATTATACGAGATGAGACCGGTTAGACAAACACCGGCTCATCACACAGAGAAGTTTGCAGAACTAGTATGTTCGAACTCACTTCGTGCTAATACACTCACAAACGCTGTCGGTGTACTAAAAGAAGAGATGAGAAAGTTAAACTCTGTTATTATTTCATCTGCAGATGATTGTGCTGTACCAGCTGGTGGAGCTCTGGCGGTCGACCGTCACGAATTTGCTAGCCTTGTGACAGAGCGAGTTAAGAATCATCCTAATGTTGAAGTGATCACTGAAGAAGTTACTGAGATCCCTGAAGGTCCGACTATCATTGCAACAGGACCTCTAACTTCTGATAACTTGTCAAAATCGTTGAACTCATTAACGGGAGAAGAGTATCTTTATTTTTATGATGCAGCTGCACCGATCATTGAAGTGGATAGCATCGACATGGACAAGGTGTATTTAAAGTCTCGTTATGACAAAGGCGAAGCAGCTTATCTAAACTGTCCGATGACAGAAGAAGAGTTTGACCGTTTTTATGAAGCGTTAATCACTTCAGAAACAGTCCCTTTAAAAGAATTTGAAAAAGAGATCTTTTTCGAAGGGTGTATGCCCGTTGAAGTTATGGCTAAGAGAGGGAAGAAAACATTATTGTTCGGGCCGATGAAACCAGTAGGTCTCGAAGATCCGAAAACAGGCAAGATTCCTTATGCTGTCGTTCAATTAAGACAAGACAACAGTGCTGGAACTCTATATAATATTGTAGGTTTCCAAACACACCTTAAATGGGGACCTCAAAAAGAGCTTTTAAGACTGATTCCAGGCTTAGAGAACGCAGAGGTAGTACGTTATGGAGTTATGCATCGTAATACGTTCTTGAACTCTCCACGCCTCTTAGAAGAGACATATCAGTTAAAAGCAAGAAAAGACCTTTTCTTTGCAGGTCAGATGACTGGTGTTGAAGGGTACGTTGAAAGTGCAGCTTCAGGTTTGATCGCCGGAATCAATGCTGCAAAGTTAATCAAAGGTGAAGAACTCGCTGTCTTCCCGAAAGAAACAGCGATCGGAAGCATGGCGTATTATATTACGACCGCGAATCCAGATAATTTTCAGCCGATGAATGCTAACTTTGGCCTACTTCCACCTCTTGAAAAGAGAATCAAAAACAAACAAGAGCGTAATACAGCTCTAGCTGATAGAGCACTGGAAACAATTCAGAATTTTATAACAAATTTGTGAACATGTATTGATTTAGCCCCTAAATTGTGTTACGATTTAGGGGCTTTGTGAGGTGTATGAAATGGTATCAGAACGCCAACACGTGGTGGATTTCTTGAATTATTTAATGATCGAGAAGAACTGTTCACCTTATACGATTGAACACTATGAAAAAGACATTAATGATTTTACTTCTTTTTTGAAACAGCAAGCAATCGAAGGATTCGCTGCTGTTTCTTATGTTTTAGTCAGGCAATATTTAGTGACACTGCATGAGAAGAAGTATGCTCGCAATACAGTAGCAAGAAAGATATCGGCGATGAGAAGCTTTTATCGTTTTCTAAACCGCGAAAAGATCATCGAAGAACATAACCCTTTCGCTATGGCATCACTCCCTAAAAAAGCAAGAATGCTTCCTCAATTTCTTTATGAAAAAGAGTTGGAGAGGCTTTTTAATGTGTCTGATGTTACAACGCCTATGGGACAGAGAAATCAAGCCATCCTCGAAATATTGTACGGAACTGGTATTCGTGTCAGTGAATTGTGCAAGATGCAATTGAGAGATCTTGATTTAAATGTAGAGATTGCGCTTGTTAAAGGAAAAGGTAAAAAAGAAAGATATGTTCCGATCGGTTCGTTTGCAAGAGAATCTCTTGAAAAGTATATACAGGACGGTCGCAAGTTGCTGTTAGAAAAAACGGAGAAAAAGTCGGATGCATTATTTTTAAACTATAAAGGGGAACCTTTAACCGTTAGAGGCGTAAGAACTATATTAAATAAACTAATTGAGGAATCCTCCCTTACCATACATATCAGTCCGCATGTTTTGCGCCATACGTTCGCGACGCACATGCTGAATGAAGGAGCAGATCTTAGAGCGGTTCAGGAACTTTTAGGGCATGCTAACCTTTCCTCTACACAAGTTTATACACACGTTTCAAAAAGTCATTTGAAAAAAATCTATAATAATGCGCATCCTCGAGCATAAAAACAAAAAGGGAGGGATTTTTCAATGTCAACATTTCATGCTACTACAATTTTTGCGATTCAGCATAACGGTAAGGCCGCTATGACTGGAGATGGTCAGGTAACGTTCGGCAACGCAGTTGTAATGAAACATACAGCCAAAAAGGTAAGAAAGCTTTTCGGAGGAAAAGTGCTTGCGGGATTTGCAGGCTCGGTTGCAGACGCATTTACGCTTTATGAAAAGTTTGAGAGCAAATTAGAAGAATACAGTGGAAACCTCCAGCGTGCATCAGTTGAGATGGCTAAAGAATGGAGAACAGATCAAGTTCTTAGAAAGCTTGAAGCTCTATTAATCGTAATGAACGAAGAGCATATGTTATTGATTTCAGGAACTGGTGAAGTAATCGAGCCTGATGATGGGATTCTAGCGATCGGATCAGGTGGGAATTATGCTCTTGCCGCTGGTCGGGCACTGAAGAATCATGCACCTGAACTTTCTGCAAAAGAAATCGCTCTTGCAGCTTTAAAGACAGCTGGCGAAATTTGTGTGTACACGAACACGGAGATTGTTTTAGAAGAATTGTAAAAAGTAAAGGAGCGGTTGCAATGAACAGTCAATTAACTCCAAGACAGATTGTTGAGAAGTTAGATCAGTATATTATCGGTCAGAACGATGCAAAGAAAGCTGTTGCTGTTGCGCTTCGTAATCGTTATAGAAGAAGTTTGCTCGACGACAAGCTTCGTGATGAAGTCTCACCTAAAAATATTCTGATGATCGGGCCGACCGGCGTAGGAAAGACAGAGATAGCGAGAAGGTTAGCAAAACTAGCTCAAGCTCCCTTTATTAAACTTGAAGCAACTAAATTTACTGAAGTGGGTTATGTTGGTCGTGATGTTGATTCGATGGTTCGCGATCTGGTAGAAACTTCAGTAAGACTAGTTAAAGAGCTTAGGATGAACGATGTAAAAGACAAAGCTGAGCAAAATGCGAATAAGAGACTTGTAGAGCTTTTAGTTCCTGGTAAGAAAACAGAAACAAGTTTTAAAAATCCATTAGAGATGTTCTTTGGTGGAGGTAATCAAGAGCAAGAACAAAAGCCACAGCAAGATGACGCTGCAGATCTTAGACAGCGACGCAACCAAATGGCTCAAAAACTTGCGCTCGGTGAGATGGAAGATCATCTCGTTACGGTTGAAGTAGAAGAGCAGAATCCTTCGATGCTAGACATGTTCCAAGGTTCAGGACTTGAACAAATGGGAATGAACATGCAGGACATGATCGGTGGACTTATGCCGAAGAAAAAGAAAAAACGGAAACTTACAGTTCGAGAAGCTCGTAAAGTGTTAACACAAGATGAAGCGGCAAAGCTCATCGATATGGACGATGTTACGAGTGAAGCTGTTTACAAGACCGAACAAACAGGTATTATATTTATAGATGAGATCGATAAGATTGCTGGAAAGAACCAAAACTCTGCTGATGTGAGCCGTGAAGGTGTACAGCGAGACATTCTTCCAATCGTAGAAGGTTCTACAGTAATGACGAAGTATGGCTCGATCAAGACAGATCATATCCTGTTTATCGCAGCTGGAGCTTTTCACATTTCAAAGCCTTCAGATCTCATTCCTGAGTTACAAGGAAGATTTCCGATCAGAGTTGAACTAAATAGCTTGTCTGTTGAGGATTTTACACGTATATTAATAGAGCCTGATAATGCGATCATAAAACAGTATAAAGCTCTATTGAGTACGGAAGGTATAAATGTTGAATTTTCTGACGATGCTATTGCTAAGATTGCAAGCATTGCCTATGAAGTGAATCAAGACACCGATAATATCGGTGCACGTAGACTTCATACCATATTAGAACGCTTATTAGAAGATTTATCTTTTGAAGCGCCTGATATCAGCTTAGATCAAATTACCATTACACCCGAGTATGTAGAAGAAAAACTGGCTAACATCGCAAAGAACAAGGATCTGAGCCAATATATATTATAGGATGCAGTAGGAGGAAGAAATACAATGAATTTATTGAACAAAGCAAGAAGTATCAACTCGATGCTTCAACAAACAGGTGGTAAACAAGTAAACTTTAAAGAGATGGCTGAAACACTTAGTACGGTGATCGAAGCAAATATTTTTGTGGTAAGCCGTCGAGGTAAACTGTTAGGTCTCGCTCTTAAACAAGAAATTGAGAACGAGCGTATGAAGAAGATGATCGAGGATCGTCAATTCCCTACAGATTACACTAAGAACCTTTTCAACATTACGGAGTCTCTTTCAAACATTGATATAGAGAGCGATTATACAGCATTTCCTGTTGAAAACAAAGATTTGTTCTCTACAGGATTAACAACGATCGTTCCGATCGTAGGTGGCGGTGAAAGATTAGGAACTCTTATTCTTTCAAGACTATCTACATCATTTGAAGAAGACGATCTCGTTCTAGCAGAATACGGTGCTACAGTTGTTGGAATGGAAATCCTTCGTGAAAAAGCGGAAGAAATCGAAGAAGAAGCTCGTAACAAAGCGGTTGTTCAAATGGCGATCAGCTCGTTATCATATAGTGAGCTAGAAGCGATCGAACACATTTTTGAAGAATTAGAAGGAAACGAAGGATTGCTTGTAGCAAGTAAGATTGCAGACAGAGTGGGTATTACTCGTTCTGTAATCGTAAACGCTCTTCGTAAATTAGAGAGTGCTGGTGTAATTGAATCACGTTCTCTAGGTATGAAGGGAACGTATATTAAAGTGTTGAACGATAAGTTCTTGCTTGAACTTGAGAAGCTTAAAACTTCATAATAACCAATAATAAAAAAACCAGCTCTGTTAAAACAGAGCTGGTTTTTTGTTTTTAAAAATTGTATTTACAAATTATGAATGTCATTTTCTTTTGTTCATTTCGAGGATAGTTGACTCCTTGGCTCTGTCAGTATTTATAAGATGCTTAAATACGTGGGCTCGTTAAAGGAACAGTTGTTGAAAAAAACATCTAATAATTGTCTAGTGTAGTACAGAAACATTAAAAAAGGATAAAATTGTAAATATTTGTCGATTGTATGCGAAAGTGGTATAGAGGTACCAAAAGCAGTATAAATATAGGGATTTTATTACTAGTTTTTAAATTAGGTCCAAAGTCACGGTCGAAATATAGTCCTTTCTATCGAAAAAAGTCAGTTTGGGAAAAAATACATAGACACTTTTTGGATATATCACTTAAAATATGATAGTGAGGTAAGATTTAACAGAATATGAAACTTCTATAGTAAAAAAGAGGGAAGTGGTGAGTTTGTTCTCTGGCTCAGTCATGAAAAACTTAGAAATGGCACTAGATGGATCAGCATTAAAACAAAAGACCATTTCAAATAACTTAGCTAATGTGGACACACCTGGATATAAAGCAAAAGAAACTGTTTTTAACCAGGAATTCAAAAAAAGCTTGCACGCCTATCGAACAGATCAACGGCATTTTTCATTCGGTACTGAATCATCCTCTTCTTTTAGTGTAAGAGAAAAAACAAATACAGTGATGAATCATAACGGAAACAATGTTGATGTAGATAAAGAGATGGCGGAATTAGCGAAAAATCAGCTTTATTATCAGACACTTGTACAGCGGATCAATGGAAAGTTTAATTCGATTAAGATGGTTGTTAAAGGTGGGAGATAAATATGGGAGTTTTTGATGCAATGAATGTATCTGCATCCGGTTTAACCGCTCAGCGGCTTAGAATGGATGTTGCTTCCTCTAATATGGCAAATGTCGATTCGACACGTGGGGAATTTAAGAATGGTGTGTGGGAACCGTATCGACGTAAAATGGTCGTTTTAGGTTCGGGTGAATCTAGTTTTAAAAATATGTTTAATAAGGCTGTTAATAATGGAAAAATGGCTGGCGTAAAGGTAAACGGAATCGTGAACGACGAAACGCCATTCAAAACAGTTTATCAGCCCGAACATCCTGATGCGAACGAAGAAGGATTTGTTCAGCTTCCGAATGTAGATCCATTAAAAGAGATGGTTGATTTAATGAGTGCTACTCGATCTTATGAAGCAAATGTTACTGCACTAAACGCAGCAAAAGGAATGTACTTAAAAGCATTAGAAATTGGCCGTTAGGGGTGTTGAAACATGGACAAAATTTCAATCGGTTCACTTCAGAATATTAGTAACCCAACCTCGGTTGCAAAAGTGACACCATATGAAGCACAAGAAGATTTTAAAAGTTATCTTAAAGGTGCGCTAGGTACGTTGAGTGAAACACAAGCACAATCGAATCAGGCCACTCAAGGTTTGATGAATGGAAATATGGATAATCTCCATCAAGTGATGATTACTGCCGAAAAAGCAAGTGTAACGATGCAAACAACTCTTGAAATTCGTAATAAGGTTGTTGAGGCCTACCAAGAAATTATGAGGATGCAAGTATAGGCTCTATTACAGATTTCGATATTAGCATCCGATTTTGGGGGTAGCTGTTAAAAATTTTTATTGCGTTTATCGGGGGAAAAAATGAAAGAAAAATGGAAAAACATCATCAAGCAAACGACAGAGCGATTTAAAACTCGTTCCAATGTACAAAAGGGAATGATCCTTGGAGTGATCTTTCTCATAATCACAGCATTCATCTTTGTAACCATCATGATGTCATCACCTAACCTTGTTCCTTTGTATTCAAATCTTTCCCCTCAGGAAGCAGGTCAAATACAAGAGAATTTAAATAGCAAAGGTGTGGCGAATGAAGTCCAAGATGGCGGCAAAACCATACTGGTTCCTGAAGAGCAGGTAAACAACCTGCAGGTGCAGCTTGCAGCAGAAGGATTGCCTGAAAGCGGAAATATCGATTTCTCCTATTTTGGTGAAAAATCAGGTTTTGGAATAACAGATAAAGAATTCGGTGTGTTAGAAAGAGAAGCCACACAAACAGAGATTGCTAGCTTAATAAAAAGCATTAACGGGGTTGAAGATGCGAGCGTAATGATCACCCTACCTGAAAGCAGTGTATGGGTGAATCAAGAAGAAGAGAAAGCCTCAGCTTCTGTTGTTCTTTCTTTAGGAGCGGGAGCGAAATTAAATGAAGACCAAGTGAAAGCTCTCTATCATCTAGTTTCAAAGAGTGTGAGTAACCTTCCTATGGAAAATATCGTCATCACAGATCAATACTTTAATTATTATGATTTAAATTCTGTTAACTCTACAGCTTCATCTTCAAAATACGAAGAGCAGAGAAAGATTAAGCAGGATGTTGAAAGAGACTTACAACGACGAGTTCAACAGATGTTATCAACGATTATGGGACAAGGGAAAGTAGTCGCTACAGTGACAACAGATATTGACTTTACGGAAGAAAAACGTGAAGAGAATATTGTAGAGCCTGTTGATAAAGAAAACATGAAAGGCATCGAAGTAAGCGTCGAGCGGATAAGAGAAACGTTTACTGGAGAAGGTGCAGGAGAAGGTGGAGTCGGGGGAACGGGTGATCAAGAAGTACCTACCTACCCAGGTTCAGCTGCTGGTTCAAACGGAGATTATGAAAAAGTAGAAGAACGTATCAATAACGAAGTGAACAAGATTCGTAAAGAAATTGTAGAAAGTCCTTATGAGATACGAGATCTAGGTATACAGGTCATGGTGGAGCCTCCAACTCCTAACAAACCAGAATCATTACCACAAGAAAGATTAGATGATATAGAACAAATTTTGAGTGCTATCGTGAGAACAAGTATCTCTAAAGATGTTAATGAAACATTATCAGAAGATGATATACAAGAAAAAATATTTGTATCTGCACAGCCGTTCAACGGAAAACAAGAAACAACTGCCGTTTCTAAAGGTATTCCGTTATGGATCTACATAGTTGGCGGAATCTTAATAATCGTCATCATTCTATTAATCTTCTTGCTATCTCGAAAAAGAAAAACAGAGACTGAAAGCAAGATTGAAGAATTCGAAATGGATGAGCCACAAGAGTCTTACTACGTGCCTGATGTAAACCAAGAAAAAGGGTCTGAAGGAACCGTTCGTAAGGAACAATTAGAAAGAATGGCAAAAGAAAAGCCAGAAGAATTCGCTAAATTAGTTAGAACATGGCTTTCAGAGGAGTAAGGAGGTAACGAACGATGGCAAAAGGCATGAAAGAACTATCTGGGAAAGAGAAAGCGGCAATCCTCGTTATCTCTTTAGGTCCTGATGTGGCAGCCCAAGTATATAAACATTTAAGTGAAGAAGAGATTGAGAGATTAACTCTTCAAATTTCACAAGTTAGAAAAGTAGACTCAACATTAAAAGATGAGATCATTACACAATTTCATCAGTTAGCTCTCGCGCAAGATTATATTACCCAAGGTGGAATAGGCTATGCGAAAACGGTACTTGAAAAAGCGGTTGGTAAAGACGAAGCGATGCAGATCATCAATCGTTTAACATCTACTCTACAAGTGAGACCGTTTGACTTCGCTCGAAAAGCAGATCCGGGTCAGATATTAAACTTTATACAAAACGAGCACCCTCAAACGATTGCTCTGATTCTGTCTTACTTGGATTCATCACAGGCTGGGCAGATCCTCTCTGAACTTCCACAAGAGATGCAAGCTGATATAGCGAAAAGGATCGCATTAATGGATCGAACATCTCCTGAAGTGATCAATGAAGTGGAACAAATCTTAGAAAGAAAGTTATCTGCTACCGTTACACAGGATTTCACACAAGCTGGTGGAGTAGAAGCCGTTGTCGAGGTGTTAAACGGTGTAGATCGCAGTACTGAACGAACGATCCTGGATGCGCTTGAAATCCAAGATCCTGAGTTAGCGGAAGAGATCAAGAAAAGAATGTTTGTCTTTGAAGATATCGTCACTCTTGATAATCGTGCGATTCAAAGAGTTATTCGTGAAGTGCAGAACGAGGATCTACTCCTAGCTCTTCGTGCATCTAGCGAGGAAGTAAAAGAAGTGATGTTCAACAACATGTCACAGCGTATGGCTGAGAACTTTAAAGAAGAAATGGAGTTTATGGGTCCTGTTCGACTTCGTGATGTAGAGGAAGCTCAATCTAGAATCGTTGGAACCATCAGAAGACTTGAAGAAGCCGGAGAGCTCGTGATCGCTCGAGGCGGAGGAGATGATGTGATTGTCTAAAGTCATAAAATCTTTTCACGATCACAAAGAGAAGTCTGAAACAAGTGAAGTCATCATAGAAATTCAGTCACTTTCATTATTTAAAACGAAAAACCATGCAATTTTAGACGTAGAGGACGAAGAATCGAAGGTCATATCTATTAAAAATCAAGCGTATAACCTGCTTGAAGAAGCGAAAAGAGAGGCTGCTTCTATAACGAAGGAAGCAGAAGAATACAAAGAGGCACATATAAAAAGATTAGCTGAAGAAGAGACTCTCTGGAAAGAGAAGTTAGAAGCGGCTTATGAACAAGCGAAGCATGAAGGATATGACGCTGGCTTTCAAAATGGTCTAGAGCAAGGGCACGATAGCTGGGCTTCACAATTAAATGAAGTAAAGAGCTTTATGGATACATTAAGAAACGATTACCATAACATCTTAAGTGAAGCAGAGCCACAGATGACCATTCTTGCCATGGCAGCCGCTGAAAAAATCTTAGGACAAACGTTACGAGATGCTCCTGAAACGTGGATTTCTATCGTAAAGAAACTTGTTAAAGAAGCTCGAGAGTTTGAAGAGATTAAACTTTATGTTCCTCCACATTGGTTTGAACTTACTCAAAACTATCGTGAAGAACTAAAGAACATACTTCAATCGACAGCGACTCTTTTCATCTATCCAGATGAGAACTTGACCGAGAATGGAGCAATAATCGAGTTTCCTTTTGGAAAGATCGATGCAACACTTGACGTTCAGCTTAAAGAGCTTCGTGAAAAATTGCTAGAACAACTTGAGGTGACAGATCAATGAACGTGGAACGCATGATCGATTCCCTTCAATCAATCGATTCCTATAAAAGATATGGAAAAGTGATTCGGGTTGTTGGGCTAATGATCGAATCTAAAGGACCAAAAACATCGATCGGTGAGGTCTGTTATATCCACATGGGGAACAATAAGCAAAAAATCAAAGCAGAAGTAGTCGGTTTTCAGGAAGAGAATGTTTTGTTGATGCCGTTTACGTATGTAAAGCATATTGCAGTTGGCAGTTTGGTAGAAGCGACACATCGTGCGCTAGAAATAAAGGTTGGGCCTTCTTTAATCGGAAAAGTACTTGATGGTATGGGTGTTCCATTGGATGGCTCTCCTCTCCCTCGCGGATTGTTTCGTTATCCGTCAGAGAACGAGCCACCGAATCCAATGGAAAGGCCAAGAATTCATGAAAGTATTCAGCTCGGTATACGGTCGATCGATAGTTTGCTAACGGTGGGAAAAGGCCAGCGGGTAGGTATTTTTGCTGGGAGTGGTGTAGGTAAGAGTACGCTGCTCGGTATGGTGGCACGTAATTCGACAGCTGATCTTAATGTGATCGCACTAATCGGTGAACGAGGACGCGAAGTTCTTGACTTTATTGAGCGAGATCTAGGTGAAGAAGGGTTGAAGCGATCTATTGTAATCGTTGCAACTTCCGATCAACCTGCATTAATGCGGATAAAAGGTGCTTTGACGGCAACGAGCATCGCTGAATATTTTCGAGATCAGGGTAAGAACGTCATGTTGATGATGGATTCTGTAACACGCGTGGCTATGGCACAACGTGAAATCGGTCTAGCTGTTGGAGAGCCACCAACAACAAAGGGATACACCCCTAGCGTTTTTGCGGTTCTTCCAAAATTGTTAGAGCGTTCTGGAACGAATAAGAACGGAACGATTACAGCCTTTTATACCGTTTTAGTCGATGGAGACGATTTTAACGAACCAATCTCAGATACAGTTCGAGGTATTCTGGATGGACATTTTATCTTAGATCGAAAATTAGCCAATAAAGGGCAGTTTCCTGCTGTTAATATTCTAAAGAGTATAAGCAGGGTGATGAATGATATCGTTCCGAAAGAGCATCGGCAAGCTGCTGAACGTCTTCGAGAACTTCTTTCATCTTATGTGGAAGCAGAGGACTTGATCAGCATTGGCGCATACAAAAGGGGTTCTTCTAAATCAGTGGATGAAGCCATTCAGATGTACCCTAACATTCTGGCGTTTCTTAAACAGCAAGTAGATGAAGATGTTAGTTATGAAGAAGCTCTTCAGCGGCTGTTGATTGAATTTGGGAAGGATGAACGTTGATGTCATTTCATTTTTCTATGGAAAAGGTATTGTCTGTTAAACAAAAAGAAAAAGAATCGATTGAACAAGAATTAGGAGAAGCTGTACAAGCATTTGAGAGCATAGCAGAAGAGATATACAGCCTCCTAAAAAGGAAAGAAGACATCGAGAACCAATCGAACTATACCTATCAACAAAGAATCGTAGTAAACGATCTACAGAATACACAGCGTTTTCTGTTATCGATGACGAACAAGATCAAAGAATTACAGCCGCTGTTGCAAAGAGCAAGATAGAGAATGCAAGTTATTCAGCAAAGATTATTGCAGCAGACCATTGAAGTGAAAAAATACGAAAAGCTAAAAGAAAGACAGCTCACCGCATATAGAGTGGAAGTTGCTTCTTATGAAAGTAAGCAGAACGACGAATTTTCGGTATTGCGTTTTGCGAAGTCGTAAAAAATCAGGTGATCAGATGAAACAGAACGAAAAATCTAGCAAAATGGTTTGGTTTTTATTAGTAGTATTCGTACCTTTCGTTTTTGCACTGACTGTTTTCGGAATCGTCCTTTCTTTTATGGGAGTAAACGTATGGGAAGAAGCAAAAAGCACGGGTAAGAACATACCCATTATCAAAAATGTTTTAAGCGAGAAAACGGAAGTAGCTGTTACAAACAATGTTCAAGAGAAGCAATGGAAATCAAAGTTCGATGAGCAAGAAGATTACATTAAAGTACTATCCGCTGATCTTCAAAAGAAAGAAAAAGAAGTTACCGATCTTAAAAGCAATATTGCCCTCTTAGAAAAGCAAGTTGAAGATGCAGAAACAACTGTAAAAGAAGAAGAGAATGAACAAGTAAAAAAGATTTATGAAGCCATGTCAGCGAAAGATGCTGCAGCTGTTATGTCAGAAATGAACAATAATCAGATCATGGGCATCTTGATGCTTTTACAGTCTGAAACCCAAGCTGCGATCCTTGCCAAGCTAGATGCGAAACGCGCGGCAGAGCTTACCGTACTAATGGCAAACAAAACGCTATAAAAGGAGGTGTGAAAAACGTGCAATTAATGATTTCGCAGCCAGTGGTTTCAGGTGTACAGTCTTCACCAGGATCAGGATCTTCTCAAAAAAGTAACAGCATGGATACTCTCTTTTCCCAACTGCTAGCATCTTCAGCTACTGAAAACGAGGGAGTAACAGAAGGTTTAGGAGAAATGATCGCAAGTATTCTAGGTAACATTGAGGGACTTGAATGGAGTTCAGAACTATTAGATAACGAAACTGTTCAATCATTATTAAACGATCTACCGCCTGGAATGAAAGAAGTGGTTGAGAAACTTCTTGAAAGCGAGATTGATTTTTCAGATATTGCAATAAACCCTTCGCCTGAGATGAAGCTAGCTCTATTGTTACAGCTTGTTGTTAATGAAGAAGTTGAGCCATTCTCGCAAAAAGACCAGAAGCAGATCACAGAAATGATCAGCCGATGGTTTCCAGGAATAAAGCTTGACCAAAAAGATTCTCTAACAAAACAAACAGAGCAGATTTTTGGAGAGATTAAAAAGCTTCTAAACGAGTCATCGAGTAATGATAAGAATACTTTCTTAAAAGTTTTTGAGACACTCTCGGCCGAAAAAAAGGTGAAGAGCTTTGCGGACCAAGCTTTTCAGCGATACGTACCGACAGCTAAGTCAGTCGAAACTAATGTTTCAGCTTCTAAAGATCTTCAAACGGTACAGAGTCCACTTTCTCCTATAGAACAATGGACATTGAAAGTGCCTGTTACAGGAGGGGAAGGACAGAAGGAGCAGTTTGTTCGTGAGGTTCAACAAATTATATCAAGAGGAAAACTGTTCGTTACAGAATCTGGATTTACAAAGATGCAGATTCGATTAACACCTGAACATCTCGGCAATATAGAGATTCAACTGATCCAAAAACATGGTGAGATCACAGCAAAGATCATTGCATCCAGCCAAGGTGCGAAAGATGCCTTGGATAGTCAGCTCACACAATTAAAACAAGCTTTCACAAGTCAAGATATAGATTTTGAAAAGATCGATGTCTTTCTTAACGGAGACGAACAGACCTTTGATTTCCGTGATCAACATAATCAAGCACATGAAGATCAACAGCATGCAGAACAGAACATGTCTGAGGATGAGAATTCAGATCATCTATCATTCGATGAACAATTATCGCAGTTGGTATTAAATGAAAAGGTGTGATGAGTGATGACCAAGATTTCTGAAGATCTGATGCTTTCTAATCATCAAGCAAAAACAAAGCAGACAGGATCAAACATTTTAGGAAAAGATGATTTTCTAAAGATATTAATCACGCAGCTTCAAAACCAAGACCCTACAAGTCCGATGCAAGACCGAGAGTTTATTGCACAGATGGCAAGCTTTTCATCACTAGAACAGATGACAAACATGAACCAAACGATGCAGCAATTCCTATCGTTCCAAACAGAATCTTCACTATTACAACAAAGCCAGATGATCGGTAAACAAGTAACCTACGAAACAGAAACCGTTGATGCAGAAGGTAACAAAAAGATAGAAGAAAAAGAAGCTGTAGTGAAATCTGTTTTATTTGAAAAAGGATCCGTCATGTTGGAAATGAGTGATGGGACAAAGATCACAAGTTACCAAGTGATCAAAATAACCGATCAGGCAAAGTAAGGAGTGGGTGACATGAGCGAACGTATACACGCTCATCAACTGTACCAGCCGATGCTTTACCCGAAACATCAGCAGAAAAAAACAGATCAATCTTTTCAGGCCGTATTCCAGAAAGAGCTTGAAAACCAACTCACGGTTAGTAAACACGCTCAAAAAAGGCTGCAAGATAGAAATATTACGATATCAGAAACAAGCTGGAACAAGATAAGCGAAAAGGTGATCGAAGCGGGCCAAAAAGGGATCAAAGACTCATTAGTGATCATGAAGAATGTCACGCTTGTCGTGAATGCTCCAAATCAAACCGTGATTACAGCGTTAGATCGAAACGAAAGTACATCTCAGATCTTTACAAACATCAATGGTGCTATCGTCATAGACGAATAAATGAGCTGGACCTTTACAGGAGGCTCACAAAACTGCCGATTGATAGACGCAGTTAATAAACCAAGTAAGGGAGATAAAAACAAATGTTACGTTCTATGTATTCAGGAATCAGTGGTATGAAAAACTTTCAGGTGAAGCTAGATGTAATCGGTAATAACATCGCAAACGTAAATACGTATGGATTTAAGAAGGGCCGTACAACTTTTAAGGACCTTGTGAGTCAGCAGATCTCAGGGGCTAGTGCTCCAACTGCAGGAGCTGGTGGAAGAGGTGGGGTTAATCCTAAACAAGTCGGATTAGGATCTCAATTAGCTACTATCGATACTGTGCATACACAAGGTAGTTTACAAACTACTGCACGACCATTAGATTTAGGTATTTCTGGTGATGGCTTTTTTGTTGTAAACGATGGAACGAATGATTATTTAACGAGAGCAGGAAACTTCTATCTTGATAAATCAGGGAATTTAGTAAACTCTGATGGAATGTTTGTAAAAGGGTATGAACCCACTCCAACAAACAATGGGGTAAATACGGGCAATGCAAGTAATATTGTAATTCCATCTACTGCAAAAAGCTTTAGTATAGGACCGGATGGAACAGTAAATTACATTATTGAAGGAGCAAGTGAACCTAAAGTAGCTGGCCAAATTTTTATCGCAAAGTTTTCAAATGACGGAGCATTAGAAAAAGCGGGTGGTAACCTTTATAGAGAAAGTTCTAACTCAGGGTTACCATTAAAAAATAGTCCGACGACATACAATGGTGCTGTCGTTTCTGCACCAGGTAAAAATGGAGCAGGCACACTAGTAGCAGGTGCTCTCGAAATGTCCAACGTAGACTTATCTGAAGAGTTCACTGAGATGATTGTTGCACAGCGTGGTTTCCAAGCGAATACCAGAATCATTACAACATCAGATGAGATCCTTCAAGAACTTGTGAACTTAAAACGTTAACGTGAAGGGAGGTAGGAGTGAGCCAGAAACGGCTTAACTCTGAAACTCATGATTTCTTTAACACAACTAAACGGCAATACGTTTACGCTGAATGCGATCTACATCGAACAGATTCAATCGTTTCCTGATACCACGATCACTTTGACAACAGGCAAAAAGTTTGTGGTTAAAGAAAGTGAAGAAGAGGTTGCTCAATTGATAGCAGCTTTTTATAGAAATATTACGCTATTGCCAATAAGTCAGAAAAGGGAGGGTCTGTAGTTGGGAAAAAATAAAGTGGTAACGATCATGTTCTCCATGCTTGTAGCGATCGGTCTAATCGGTGCAGCAGGATATTACGGGTTTAAGCAGTTCTCACCTAAGACCGAAGCTTCTGAACCTACAGCAGAAGAGCTGGACAAGCTGATGGTCGAAACCAATGAAATGACAACCAATCTTGCAGATCAGTCTTATGTGAAGATTCAGTTCAAGATTCAAGCGGATAATGAAGATGCTAAACATGAACTTGAGAAAAGATTGTTTCAAGTGAACAACCTGATCATCTATGAGATCTCGAATAAAAAAACTGAAGAACTATCGGGACAACAAGGACTGATTTCACTTGAGGACAAGTTGAAAACAGAGATTAATAAGGTTATGCAAGATGGGAAAGTAGTCAGAGTCTACACAACTCAAAAGATCATACAATAATTCATTAAAAACGGCATGAAAAGAGGTGAGACTCTTGGTTGATGTTTTGTCACAAAACGAAATAGATGCTCTTCTCTCCGCCCTTTCCACCGGAGAGATGGATGCAGAAGAGCTTAAAAAGGAAGAGTCAGAGAAAAAGGTTAAAGTATACGATTTTAAAAGAGCCCTACGTTTTTCGAAAGAGCAGATTCGCAGTTTAACGAGATTGCATGAGAACTTTGCAAGACTATTAACGACTTACTTCTCAGCTCAGCTGAGAACGTATGTCCAGATCGGTGTTGCATCTGTTGACCAGCTGCCTTATGAAGAATTCATCCGTTCTGTTCCGAAGATGACGCTGTTGAATGTGTTCGAAGCCCATCCTTTTGAAGGGCGAATCTTAATGGAAGTCAATCCGAATATCGCATATGCCATGCTTGATAGAGTGATGGGTGGTAGCGGCGCTGGAATGAATAAGATCGAGAATTTAACTGAGATCGAGACCAGAATCATGAATCAGTTATTTGAAAACACACTTGATAGTTTTAAAGAAGCATGGACAAGTGTGATTGAACTGGAGCCATTCATGCTCGATTTGGAAGTGAATCCGCAATTTTTACAAATGGTTTCTCCAAACGAAACGGTAGTCGTGATCTCATTGAATACGACGATTGGTGAAACGAGCGGAATGATCAACATCTGTCTTCCACACGTTGTTATAGAGCCGATCATTCCTAAGCTCTCCGTTCATCATTGGATGCAGAATAAGAAGAAAACACCAATCCCAGGAGAGACCGAATTTATTGAACAAAAGATAAAGAACGCTTTCTTGCCTTTTAAAGTTGAATTAGGATCTTCAGACATGTCAATCGAAGAATTTCTAAACTTATCAATTGGTGATTGTATTGAACTAGATCAACGGATCAACCAACCTCTCGTGATAAAAGTAGAAAACAATCCGAAGTTCTACGGACAACCCGGAAAGGTGAAGAAAAAGTTAGCCGTTCAAATTATCGAAACCATTAAGGAGGATGAGGATCAATGGTAAGTGGAGATATGCTTTCACAAGACGAAATTGATGCTTTGTTGAATGGTGGAAGTCCTTCCTCGTCCGGAGAGACCGAAACCGAAGAATACCTATCATCGATCGAACGTGATGCTTTAGGTGAGATCGGAAACATCTCGTTTGGAAGTGCTGCAACAGCACTATCCACCCTGTTAAATCAAAAAGTAGACATCACGACGCCGACGGTAACAGTTGTTAAACGCACCGAGTTAAAAGATGAGTTTCCGATTCCGCATGTTGCAGTCCAAGTTACGTATACAGAAGGGATCGAAGGAGCTAACTTGTTAGTGATCCGAAAGACAGATGCACAGATCATTGCAGACCTGATGCTTGGCGGTGAAGGTACAAATCCTTCTCCAGATTTTGGGGAATTGCAACTAAGTGCTGTTGGTGAAGCGATGAATCAGATGATGGGATCAGCTTCTACATCGATGTCTACGATCTTTAATAAAAAAGTAGATATCTCTCCACCAAAAATTGATTTTCTGGATATTGAATCAAATACGAGTTTGATTCCTAATGAAGAGATACTAGTCAAAGTTTCATTCCGGCTTAAAGTGGGTGAACTGATTGATTCGAATATCATGCAGCTCATTGATGCTGAGTTTTCAAAAGACCTTGTACATAAGCTGATGAATCCTGAACCAGTTGTTGAAAAAGAGCCGGTTGCTGAATATGTACCACATGAAGAAGTCGCTCAACCATCTGCCCCTGTAGAGCATTATCAAGATCGAGTTCATAGTGAGCCAAGAAATAATCCTCAGCCTGCTTATCAATCGCAGATGAGAGACGTTTCCATTCAGCCAGCAAGCTTTTCAGATTTTGGAGATTATGAGACGAATCAAAGAGATACGAAGAATTTAGACATGCTGTTAGACATTCCACTTCAAGTAACGGTTGAGCTTGGAAGAACCAAAAAAACGATTAAAGATATTTTAGAAATGTCTCAAGGTTCCATCGTAGAACTCGATAAACTAGCTGGTGAACCAGTTGATATCTTTGTAAACCAAAAGATGATCGCAAAAGGCGAGGTTGTCGTTATCGATGAGAACTTCGGAGTACGTGTAACTGAAATTTTAAGTCAGCGTGATCGCTTAGAAAAATTGAAATAATTATCGGAGGTAAAGTGAAATGGGAGAACGTATTTTAGTTGTTGATGATGCAGCATTTATGAGAATGATGATCAAAGATATCTTAGTAAAAAATGGATTTGATGTTGTAGGTGAAGCAGCAGATGGTGCGCAAGCGATCGAGAAATTCCAAGAGTTAAAACCAGATCTTGTTACGATGGATATCACGATGCCAGAGATGGACGGCATATCAGCTTTAAAAGAGATCAAGAAAACGAACCCTGAAGCAAAGATTATCATGTGTTCAGCGATGGGGCAGCAGGCTATGGTAATTGATGCGATCCAAGCTGGGGCAAAAGATTTTATCGTGAAGCCGTTTGCAGCTGACCGTGTAATCGAAGCGATCAAGAAAACTTTAGGATAAGCCTTTCATGTATCGATGGTTAATTAGTCTTTTTACAGCAGTTTGTCTCTCGCTTGTACCATATAGTGTACAAGCGGAAGGCAGCAGTTCAGGGAAAAGTGTTTATGACACCATAAATAAATCGGATCAAAAGGGTGATAAGGAAAAAGCACCAGCAACTAATAGCCCTGATAGTCCAGAGAGCGAAAGCACATTCATGATGCTTGTTAAGCTCGTGTTTATGCTTGGTATCGTTTTAGCGATCTTGTTTTTTGTTTTACGATTTATTCAAAGGAAATCTGTTAGTTTTCAAGATGGTAAAAACATTCAGTCCTTGGGAGGAATCGGAATCGGACAGAATCGTTCCGTACAGCTGATCAAAACAGGTAATTCTGTCTTGGTGGTAGGTGTTGGAGATTCGGTAACGCTCCTAAAAGAGATTACAGATGAAGATGAAGTTCAAATGATGCTCGATCAACGTCCGTCTCAAAACGTTTCAACGATGACAAATCAATTGAAATTAAAATGGCTTAAAAATAGAAACGAAGAGTCTAGTAACACTTCGGCCGAAAAAGGGACAAAAGATCAGACTCAAAGCTTTAAGAACATGCTTCAATCGATCGTTCAAGATAAGAAGAATCAGCAAAAAGAACTGCAGAGAGTGCTTGAGAAAGGGAAACATCATGAATGAATTTATTCCTGGATTAGACTTGGATTTTATTAATAATAGCGATCCAGCGAACATGGAAACTACGATTCAGCTGTTGCTGCTCTTAACAGTCCTTTCGCTTGCTCCAAGTATCTTAATTCTTATGACTTGTTTTACGAGGATAATTATTGTCTTATCTTTTGTTCGAACTTCATTAGCGACGCAGCAGATGCCGCCTAACCAAGTTTTGGTTGGTATCGCACTGTTCTTAACTTTTTTTATCATGGCGCCAGTGATGCATGAGGTAAATAAAGAGGCGGTCCAGCCGTTAGTAAAAGGTGAGATCTCTCAAGAAGAAGCGTTTGATAAAGGAAGTCTTCCGATCAAAGAATTCATGGCAAAACATACACGTCAGAAAGATCTGATGCTGTTTATGGAATATGCGGGTGCGAAGAAGCCAGAAAGTATTAAAGATATTCCTTTAACGACACTTGTTCCTGCGTTTGCGATCAGTGAATTAAAGACAGCTTTTCAGATTGGGTTCATGATATTTGTACCGTTCTTGATCATTGATATGGTCGTTGCGTCTATTTTAATGGCTATGGGGATGATGATGCTACCGCCCGTTATGATATCACTGCCATTTAAAATCTTGTTATTCGTACTGGTTGATGGCTGGTACCTCATCGTTAAATCATTGCTATTAAGCTATTAGGGCAGGTGGAAACATGGATTCTCAATTTGTCATTTCTTTAGCAGAAAAAGGGGTATACATGACCTTGCTTTTGTGCGGTCCGCTCATGTTACTAGCGCTGATCGTAGGTTTGATCGTCAGTATATTTCAAGCAACAACACAGATTCAAGAACAAACACTAGCGTTTATACCAAAGATTGTTGCCGTGTTAGTAGGCCTTGTATTTTTCGGACCTTGGATGCTTTCTCAAATACTAGGTTTTACATCAAATATATTTCAAAATTTACACACTTATATAGGATGATGAAATGGTAGATTTAGTTGCTTTCCCTGCTTTTTTATTAATCCTAACTAGAGTATCGGCATTTTTTTTAACAATTCCTGTGTTTTCCAATAAAAATTTACCTGTGATGCACAAAATAGGATTATCCCTATTTTTATCATGGATCATGTTGTACGCTGTTGACCCAAAACCAATACCGTTAGATGGTACATTTTTTCTGTTAATCATTAAAGAAGCGATGGTAGGACTTACGATCGGATTTATTGCAGCAATCATCTTCTACGCGATTCAAGTTGCTGGTGGATTTATTGATCTTCAGATGGGTTTTGCGATCGCGAACGTTTTTGATCCGCAAACAGGCATTCAGACTCCATTGATGGGTAGGTATCTGTATACGTTTGCTATTCTATTCTTGTTAGCAACAGATGCTCATCACATGTTACTCGACGGTATCTTTTATAGTTATCAATTCTTACCCATTGATTCAGCCATATCTAACTTTGGAGATGGTGGGATCATGAGATTTGTACTAAGTGTGTTCTCAGGAATGTTCTTAGTTGCTCTGCAGATGGCGATTCCTATCGTTGGCACGTTGTTTTTAGCCGACCTTGCACTTGGGATCGTAGCCAGAACGGTACCTCAGATGAACATCTTTGTTATCGGTCTGCCGGTGAAGATCTTGATTGCTCTTGTGTTGTTCTTAGTCGTAATGCCCGCATTCTTTGTATCTGTTCAGATGCTGGTCGATCAGATGCGTGACAGCATGATTAACTTAATGGAATTGTTGGGAGCGTAAGTCAATGAGATATCCAATGCAACTACAATACTTTTCAGGAGAAAAAACGGAAAAAGCAACACCGAAAAAAAGGCAGGAGAGTAGAAAAAAAGGTCAAGTAGCCAAAAGCGCTGACATCAATGCTGCACTTGTGCTGTTTGCATCCGTCATGTTTCTGTCCTTTATGGGAAGTTGGATGGGTCAACGATTACTTCACCTTTTCACATACAGTTTAGATAAGAAACTACTATACAACGTAACGGAGTCTAGTATTCCTAAACTGTTTTGGGAGCTGTCTCTTGAAGTAGCGATCATCATAGCACCTGTTATGATTGCGGCTATGGTCGCGGGTGTTTTAGGAAACTATTTGCAAGTTGGCTTTTTATTATCAACAGAGGCGATTCAGATGAAGCTTGAACGGATCAATCCGTTATCTGGATTTAAAAGAATATACTCGGTGCGAGCTCTCGTTGAACTATCTAAATCATTGCTTAAGATTCTATTAATCGGTGGTGTAACTTTTTTTATCCTGTGGAGTGAACGAGATATCTATTTAAGAATGAGCTTAGTGAGTATTGAATCCTCACTTCCTGTATTCGGAGGACTTGCGGTCAAGATGGGCTTTGCAGCTTCACTCGTTTTACTTTTTCTTGCGTTTCTTGATTATATGTACCAAAAATACGATTTTGAAAAAAATATTAGGATGTCTAAACAAGATATCAAAGACGAATATAAAAAATCTGAAGGTGATCCTAAGATAAAAGGGAAGATCAAGGAAAAACAAAGACAGATGGCTATGAGGCGAATGATGCAAGAAGTGCCAAAAGCAGATGTTATCATCACAAATCCTACACATTATGCGATCTGCTTAAAGTATGACGATAACAGCATGGATGCTCCAGTAGTAGTGGCAAAGGGAGTAGATCTGATCGCTCAACGCATAAAAGAGATCGCAAAAGAGCATAACGTAGCGGTTGTAGAAAACAAACCTCTAGCAAGAACGCTGTACGCCCGTGTCGAGATCGGGCATGTGATTCCGGAAGATCTGTTTAAAGCAGTAGCTGAAATTTTAGCCTTTGTATACCGTGTAAAGAAAAAAGCGTAAGGAATGAATAGGAGAGTTTACAGATGAAAGCTAGAGACATGAGTGTTTTAGCAGGCGTTATTCTTATTATCGCCATGCTCGTCATACCAATGCCAACGTTTATGTTGGACTTCTTAATCATAACGAATATATCTCTGGCACTTTTAATCATATTGATTGCCATGAACACAACACAGCCTCTCCAATTTTCTATATTTCCGTCATTGTTATTATTAGTGACGCTTTTTAGACTAGGGCTAAACGTTTCGACAACGAGAAGCATCCTTTCAACAGGAGATGCCGGAAACGTTGTACATACTTTCGGTGAATTTGTTGTAGGTGGGAATATACTTGTTGGTATCGTAGTATTTTTCATTCTAATTATTATTCAATTTATCGTAATTACGAAAGGATCTGAACGTGTATCGGAAGTTGCTGCAAGGTTTACACTTGATGCGATGCCTGGTAAGCAGATGAGCATCGATGCAGATTTAAATGCTGGTATGATTTCAGATCGGGAAGCGAAAGAAAGACGTGAAACGATTGAACGCGAAGCAGATTTTTACGGAGCGATGGATGGAGCGAGTAAATTTGTTAAAGGTGATGCTATAGCTGGTATTATCATCGTCTTGATCAATATGTTGTTCGGAATCATCATCGGAATGCTTCAGATGGGCCTCAGTTTTGGTGAGAGTGCAGAATTGTTTACAAGAATGACCGTTGGTGATGGATTGGTGTCGCAGATTCCAGCACTCATCATTTCTACAGCGACAGGAATTATTGTGACACGTGCGGCTTCAGAAGGAAACTTAGGGTTTGATATCAGCAAACAATTGCTTGCGTATCCTGTCATGCTTTTTGTAGCTGGAGGAACGATCATCATGCTTGGGTTGTTCACACCGATCAATGACTTTTTTACGATTACGATCGGAGGAATTTTAGCAATCGGCGGCTATCTTCTATTAAAAGCAGAACGTGAACAAAAAGTAAAAGAAGAAGTGGTGGAAGAAGATATACAGACAGAACAGCTGAAAAGCCCTGAATCTGTTGTGAACCTTCTGCAGATCGATCCGATTGAATTTGAATTTGGCTACAGTCTAATACCATTAGCAGACACTTCGCAAGGCGGTGACCTGTTGGATAGGATCGTTATGATCAGAAGACAGCTTGCATTAGAACTTGGAATGATCGTACCCGTCGTTCGGATACGAGACAACATCCAGCTTCAGCCGAATGAGTACAGAATAAAAATAAAAGGCAGTCAAGTCGCAAAAGGTGAGTTGCTGTTGGATCATTATTTAGCGATGAGTCCAGGAATTGATGATGAAGAGGTACAAGGTATAGAAACGATGGAACCAGCATTTGGTCTGCCGGCCATCTGGATCGGTGAAGAGATGAAAGAACGAGCTGAATACTCAGGATACACGGTTGTGGATCCGCCTTCAGTCGTCTCAACACATTTGACAGAAGTAATAAAGAAACACGCACACGAACTGATTGGAAGACAAGAAACAAAGCAACTTGTAGACCACTTAAAAGAATCGTATCCAGCTATTGTAGAGGAAGTAACGCCAGATGCGCTTACGATCGGAGAAGTTCAAAAAGTTTTATCTAAACTTTTACGTGAGCGTATATCGATTCGTAACTTAGCGGTAATTTTTGAAACGTTGGCTGATTTCGCAAAGATGACAAAAGATACAGATCTTTTGACAGAGTATGTTAGACAAGGCTTATCCAGACAGATATCAAAAAGCTATGCGAATGAAAATGAACCTCTGCATGTCATCACACTTGGAGGGTCAGTAGAAAAGAAGATAGCGGATGCTGTTCAGCAGACGGAACATGGCAACTACCTGTCTTTAGATCCACAAGATTCTCAATCGATCTTTGACAGCATCACATCTGAACTGGAATCGGGGCGAAGTTTTGACCAATCGGTAGTTCTCTTATGTTCACCAGCAGTAAGGATGTACGTGAGACAACTGATTGAGCGCTATCTTCCGGACGTAGCGGTTTTATCATACAACGAGTTAGAACCTGAGCTAGAAGTGAAAAGTGTAGGGGTGGTGAACATCTGATGAAGGTAAAGAAGTATACAGCACAGAACTTGCCAGAAGCTATGAAATTAGTAAGAGCAGATCTGGGCAGCGGTGCGGTCATATTAAATACAAGAGAGGTTCAAGTTGGCGGATTCTTTGGATTCTTTACTAAGAAAAATGTCGAGATTTTCGCTGGATTGGATCAAGACGTAGATTATCAGCAAACAAAGAATCAAAACAAGAATAGTGTGAGGAATCAGCAACCTGAGTTTAAAGAAGAGGATCTAACAATGGAGATTCGTCAACTAAAGAAGATGGTTCACACATTGACTGTACAATCAAAAACTCCAGAAGATACAGCGCCATTTATTAAAGAGTGGGAAGCTTTTCTTGTAAACCAAGAAGTAGACTCAACGATTCTTGAAGAACTCATTCCTTCTTTATCTACTAAATATGAAAGTCTTGATGAAATAGAAAGAGACAGCTATGACTGGAATACGTGGATCAGCAGCTATCTAAGTGCAAGAATGGCTAAAAGTGAGTTTGGTGGCTTTCATTACGAATCAAAATTCTTAAACTTGATCGGACCGACGGGTGTTGGTAAAACAACAACGATAGCTAAGATTGGAGCAAAAGCGGTTTTAAAGGATGGTAAGAAAGTGGCGTTTATTACAACTGATACTTATCGGATCGCAGCTATCGATCAACTTAAAACATACGCTGAAATATTAAACATTCCATGTGAGGTTGCTTATACCGCAGATGATTTTAAGAAAGCTAAAGAGAAGTTCGAAGATTATGACCTAGTTCTTGTAGATTCTGCAGGAAGAAATTTCTTAAACCGTTTTTATATTGAAGAACTACAAAGAATCATCCATTTTGATAAAGATATGAAAAACTATCTCGTCCTTTCATTAACTTCCAAATATCGAGATATGGAAACCATCTATAGTCAGTTTAAGAGTTTACCTGTTCATAAGGTGATATTTACGAAGAAAGATGAAACGAAGACTTACGGTTCTTTATTGAATCTTGCAATCTTAAACAGTGTACCTGTCGGCTATGTTACAAATGGCCAGAATGTCCCTGATGATATGTTTGAGGCTGACGCGGATGAACTTATTCAGACGTTATTAAAGGAAAAGACTCATCATGCTTGATCAAGCGATAAGCCTTCGAAAACAATTGGTCTCTGCCTCTTCAAACAGTGCGCGAGTCATCTCTGTAGTCAGTGGGAAAGGTGGCGTCGGTAAAACGAATGTTACGGTGAATCTTGCCCTATCGTTAGTAACGATGGGAAAGCGCGTATTAGTATTAGATCTTGATATAGGTATGGGCAATGTAGATTTAATTCTTGGTAGAAGATCTCACAAGCATATGATGGATATGCTACAGAATCAATTATCCGTTTGGGAGATTATCGAAGAGGGTAAAGACGGCCTTCATACGATTGCAGGCGGGAGGAATTTAGGTTCTCTTACAAGTATAACGGATCAAATGTTGGTCCACTTTATGAAACAACTAGAAGAACTAGAAAGGTTTTATGATTTTATATTTTTAGACATGGGTGCAGGCGCAACGGAAACCGCTTTAAAGTTTGTGCTCTCAAGCCATGAAGTATTGGTGATCGCTACACCTGAGATCACCTCACTAACCGATGCCTATTCTATGATGAAATTCATCTATATAAAAGATAAGGACCTTCCCTTCTATTTAGTTATCAACCGTTATGAAAATTCAAGAGAAGGAAGAGATACGGTTGAAAAATTAAGGCATGTTTGTAAACAGTTCTTACAAAAAGATTTGATCTGTTTAGGTAAGATACCGATGGATCAGGATGTATTACATGCTGTGAAAAAACAGATTCCCTTTTCTATACACAAACCATCATCACAAGCTTCCAAAGCTGTCTATCAGTTAGCGGAATCGTATGTTGGTACGGTGAAACAGCAAGAAGTATCTTATAAGTCTTTCATCAGCAAGTTAAAGTCATTTTTCAAAGAAAGGTAGATGCTGCATGAAACAGATCAGAGTGCTAATTGTGGATGATTCTGCCTTTATGAGGAAACTGATCAAAGAGTTCTTAAGTGAAGATCCTAGGATTAAGGTGATTGATTCAGCCAGAAACGGACAGGAAGCAATTGATAAAACACTAAAATTAAAACCAGATGTTGTCACGATGGATGTTGAAATGCCAATCTTAAATGGCATTGAAGCTGCAAGAACGATCATGGAGAACTGCCCAGTTCCAATCATCATGCTATCGAGTACAACAAAAGTGGGTGCAGAAAATACGATCCTAGCTATGGAAGCAGGAGCTATTGATTTTATCGCTAAGCCATCGGGTGCGATATCCTTAGATTTACATAAAGTAAGGAATAGTTTAGTAGAAAAAGTGATCACGTCTTCAAAAGCAAATATCGCAACAAAAGTGGCTAGAGCGCCATATCATCATGAAAACAAAATACAGAAGAGCGTTTCAAAGACAGAGCATAAAAACAAGCTTGTCTTAATCGGTACATCTACAGGCGGTCCTAGAGCGTTACAGCAAGTGATAACAAAGCTACCCTTGGATTTAGACGCACCCGTAGTTGTCGTACAGCATATGCCTGCAGGGTTTACAAGATCGTTAGCAGATCGATTGAATTCACTATCAAACGTTGCTGTAAAAGAGGCGGAAGATCATGAGTTGTTACAAAAAGGTTATGTATACATCGCACCAGGTGGTTTTCATGTACGACTATACGAAAAAATGGGGCGATTGTACGTCTCGTTACATAAAGATGATCCCGTAGGCGGACATCGACCAGCAGTTAACGTACTGTTCAGGTCTGCAAGTAAACTTAAAGACTACCAAAAAGTTGCTGTTATCATGACGGGTATGGGCTCAGATGGCACAGAGGGTATCATCGATTTAAAAGAAGCGGGTTCAACGGTAGTTATTGCAGAAGCAGAAGAATCCTGCATTGTTTATGGAATGCCAAAGGCCGCGGTTCTTTCAAAAAAGGTAGATGAAGTCGTTCATTTAGAGTCAATCGGATCAGCTATTCAAAACCATTTGTAAAATAGGGGGAAGTATACGATGGAAATGACACAATATCTCGACATATTCATTGAAGAAAGCAAAGAACATTTACAGTCTATTAATCAACAAGCACTCCTGCTAGAAAAATCACCTGGAGAACTTTCAATTGTAAATGAGATTTTCCGTTCTGCTCATACGTTAAAAGGAATGTCAGCTACGATGGGTTATGAAGACCTTGCTAACCTAACTCATTGTATGGAAAATGTTCTTGATGCAATTCGTAATAACAAGTTAGAAGTTTCTTCTTCGGTTTTAGATGTACTCTTCGCTTCACTTGATCACTTAGAAGCGATGGTGGTGGAAATTTCAGAAGGCGGTAGCGGTAAACGAGATGTCACTGACACAGTGAAAGAGTTAGAGGCGCTGGAAAAGGGAGAAATTTCACAGACGATTCAAGCCGAATCAAAAAATGCAGCAGGTTCATTACAAGATTATGATCAATATGAAAAACAGATCATTATTCAATCAAAAGAACAAGGATTTCATGCATACGAGCTATCGATCTCATTAAGAGAAGACTGTATTTTAAAAGCTGCTAGAGTGTATATGGTGTTTGAAGTGATCGAACAGATCGGGGAGATCATTAAAACGTTACCAGCGGTAGATATGCTAGAAACAGAACAATTTGGAACACATTTTACGCTTTCCATCCTTACGAAAGAGTCTGCGGAAAACGTTAAAGAACGTATCTTAAAAGTTTCTGAGATTGATGCAGTAGAAGTGATTGATATAAAGGCGGATCAACTCAACATATCTTCAAATTCCGAGAATGAAGAGAATAACAAATTAGTGCATCAAGAAGTGTCACCACAACCAGTTAAAAACGGTGAAGCCCAGCAAGCTTCAAATACGAGTAGCAGCGGAAAAACCATTCGCGTCAATATCGAGAGGCTTGATCAGCTCATGAACTTATTTGAAGAACTTGTCATTGACCGTGGTCGACTTGAAGAGATTTCGAAATCATTGAAGAGCCTGGAGCTAAATGAGACTGTTGAACGAATGTCTCGTGTGTCAGGAGATCTGCAAAATATTATCTTGACGATGAGAATGGTTCCAGTAGAACAAGTATTCAATCGCTTCCCAAGAATGATCAGAGGTCTAGCTAAAGATCTTGGTAAAAAAGTTAACCTCGAGATCGTAGGAGCAGAAACTGAACTTGATCGAACCGTAATCGATGAGATCGGTGATCCGCTTGTTCACTTGCTTCGAAACTCGATTGATCATGGCATCGAAAACCCTGAGGTCCGTTCTTCGAAAGGTAAAAATGAAACAGGTACCATCTATTTAAGAGCTTTTCATAGCGGCAATCATGTGTTTATCGAGATACAAGATGATGGAGCGGGTATTAATAAACAAAAAGTATTAAGTAAAGCAATCGAAAATGGAATCCTCACGAAAGAGATATCTGAAAATTTGACCGATAAACAGTGTTTTGAATTATTGTTCGCTTCAGGCTTCTCTACAGCTGATGTTGTTTCTGACATCTCGGGACGTGGAGTAGGATTAGATGTGGTAAAAAATAAAATCGAGTCGTTAGGTGGTTCTATCGCTGTCGATTCAACGGAAGGGTCAGGAACGATCTTTTCCATACAGCTTCCTCTGACTCTATCGATCATGTCTGTCATGCTCGTTGAAATCAGTCGTGAGAAATACGCGATTCCTTTATCATCAATCATTGAAACAGCCATCATTAGACAAGAAGAAATTCTTTCTGCCCACAATCAAAAAGTGATTGATTTTAGAGGTAAAGTGGTACCTCTTGTTAACATGAAAGACATTTTTGAAGTTCCTGGTTCAACGGAATCGAATCTGCACGTTCCTGTAGTCGTAGTTAGAAAAGGAGATAAGATGGCAGCGTTAGTTGTTGATTCATTTATAGGACAGCAAGAGATCGTCTTGAAATCACTAGGTCAGTATTTAACTTCGGTATTTGCTATCTCTGGTGCAACGATTCTAGGAGATGGACAAGTGGCGTTAATTCTCGATTGCAATGCACTCATAAAATAAGGTGGTTAATCATGATGAATGAAGAAAAAGTAATCATATTTCAATTGAAAGATGAAGAGTATGCAGTACCTGTTCAGCACGTGAAATCGATCGAAAGAATGCAACCGATCACTAGAATTCCAAGAACGGCTTCTTTTGTAAAAGGAGTTATAAATTTAAGAGGTGTCGTTACTCCAATTATCGACCTGCGTTCTCGATTCGAAATTGAAGAAGTAAGCCACACGGATACGACACGGATCATTATTGTATCAGTAGGGACGATCGAAGCTGGGCTAATTGTAGATGCAGCGAACGATGTAATCGATCTTGATAAAGAATCGATCGAGCCTCCACCTGAAGTGGTAGGTGGTGTTGATGCTGAGTATATTCGTGGAGTAGCAAAGATTGAGAAACGACTATTGATCTTGCTTGACCTTGTTAAGGTTTTGAATCCAGAAAAACTAGACGTACAACCCGTTAAGGAGAGTATCCAATAAGATGGATTTTCTCAAAATTCAGCCTATCCATCTGGATGTCTTACGTGAGATCGGAAACATTGGAGCAGGACATGCAGCTACAGCTTTGTCGACGATGCTGAACAAAGCTGTTGATATGAAGGTCCCTTCCGTGAATGTCATCTCTTTTGAAGAAATATCTGAGATGGTCGGCGGAGCAGAGAACGTTGTGGCTTCTGTTTTCTTGAGAATCGTAGGGGATGCTCCCGGATGTATGTTCTTCATGCTTCCCGTTGAGCAAGCTGAGCAGCTGTTAGAAGATTTATTAGTCGGTCAAACCGTGAATCTAACGAGCGGAGATGATTCTGACATCTCATTATCTGCTCTTCAGGAAGTAGGTAACATTCTATCAGGATCATATCTAACTTCGTTCTCTGATTTTACGGGGCTGAATTTACAGCCGTCTGTACCTGCAACAAGCATTGACATGGCTGGAGCGATCTTAAGTTTTGGACTTTTGGAAATATCTACTGTAAGTGATTATGCCATTGTTATCGATACAGCTTTTACAGATATAGAAAGACAAGACGAAGTAAAAGGTCACTTTTTTCTGTTGCCTGACCCTCTATCCTTCTCGAAAATTTTTCATGCATTAGGAGTTCCGTTGGATGAGTGAAATCATAAAGGTGGGAATCGCAGATATTAACCTCGTTTCTCCTCCAAACATAATTAGAACAACAGGTCTTGGTTCATGTGTAGGCGTCATACTTTATGATCAAGTTGAAAAAATTGCAGGGATGGCGCATATCATGCTTCCGGATTCGTCACTTTCAAAAACTCCTACGTTGAATGAGGGTAAGTATGCGGATACCGCAATTAAGAGTCTTTATGACATGCTGATCAAGAGTGGTGCTAATGGAAAAGGCTTAAAAGCAAAGATTGCTGGGGGCGCACAGATGTTTAAGTTCACCTCCGGAAGTGAAATGATGCGAATTGGTCCAAGAAACGTTGAACGTGTTAAAGAAGAGCTATCAGCTCTAAAGATTCCTTTGTTAGCAAGTGATGTAGGAGGTTCTAGCGGAAGGACGATCGAGTTCAACCCTGAGAACACGTTATTAACGATAAAAACGGTTAATGCAGGAACAAAGGTCATATAAAAACCAAAAAAAACGAGGAGGATTACCATGACGGAGCCATCTTTATTAGAAGAACAATCTTGCTGGGAAAAGTGGAACACGAGTCGTGATCGAGAAGCAGGTGACGAACTGATGCGTGCTTACTTACCACTTGTCAATTATCACGTACAACGTATATCGGTTGGTTTGCCTAAAAGTGTTAACAAAGATGAACTCCGATCCCTCGGTATGCTAGGGTTGTACGATGCTCTAAAAAAGTTTGAGCCTGAAAGAGACCTGAAGTTTGATACTTACGCTTCATTTCGGATACGTGGCGCTATTTTAGACGGTTTACGAAGAGAAGATTGGCTTCCGAGAAGTTTAAGAGAAAAAACAAAAAAAGTGGAAGCGGCCATTGAAAGATTGGAACAAGAAAATCTTCGTTCCGTCAGCGCAAGAGAAGTTGCTGATGAATTAGGGTACTCAGAAAATGAAGTAACAACCGTTATGTCTGAAAGTTTTCTTGCTAACGTTTTATCCATTGACGAAGAGAACAAAGAAACAGAAAGTCGTGAAAAAGTTAGTTACACGATTGAAGATAAAAAAGCAATCACACCCGAAAATAGTTTACTTCAAGAAGAACTTCACGGTGAGCTTGCATTAGTAATCAAAGAATTGTCTGAGAAAGAACAGCTTGTAGTAAGTTTGTTCTACTTCGAGGAATTAACATTAACTGAAATCGGACAAGTACTTGGTCTATCTACATCCAGAATATCTCAAATACACTCAAAAGCACTCTTTAGAATTCGACAGGTTCTACAACGATATATGTAAGGAGTAGGGATATGGATCAATGGTTTCATATAAAATTTGAGAATCGTGAAACAGTAGCACTCTTACAAAAAAACGGAGTTGAAATCCCATCTGGTGAAGTCACGTATTCTAAACTGCTAGCTTGGATCGAATCTAAAGGAATACGACATGGAATTCGAAATGAAGTATTGAGTTTAGTGGTTGAAAATCTAAATCGTTTTGTTTTCCCTGGTGAGATCGCAAAAGGGAAACTCCCGAAAGATGGAGAGTCTGCAAGACTTATTCCATCTTTCACAAATGAGAAGAAGCTAGATACAAACGAGAATGAGAAGCTAGATTTTAAACGACTTTTTACAATTCCTACAGCTGAGTTCGGAGAGATCTTAGCAAGGAAACAAAACGCGACAGAAGGCATAGCAGGAATAAGTGTTTTTGGAAAAGTGATACCTGCAAAAAAAGGTAAAGATTTAGTAGTAAAAAATGGTGAGAATACCGTTTATAACGAAAGTGAGAAATGTGTCTATGCATCAGCAAGTGGAGAGGTTACGTTCCAAAATAATTGTGTAAACATTTATCCTGTTTATCGAGTAGATGGTGATGTTTCCTTAAAGACCGGTCATATTGATTTTGTTGGAAATGTTCACATAACCGGTGATGTACCTTCAGGGTTTAAAATAAATGCAAAAGGTGATGTTCGAGTCGAAGGCGTCGTTGAAGCAGCTGATATTATTTCTGACGGAAGCGTTGTGATCGGTGGCGGTGTTTTAGGTCAAGGTAAAGGTTCGGTTCGTTGTGGTGGGGATTTCACTTCCCTTTATATTAGTCAAGGAAATGTATACGCGAGAGGAAACATAATGGTAGCACAAACGATCCTTCACAGCCATTGTGAGGCGGAATCTTACATTACATGTACGAGTGGAAAAGGAAATATATCGGGTGGCACCTGTATTGCAGGAAACGGAATCTCAGCAAATAACATAGGAAACGAAACAAACTCCAAAACGTTATTATACATAAAAACAAATGATAGAATGGATAAAGAAATCATACATCATGAACAAAAAATTCTTGAATTAGAAAAAAATTTAGAAAAATTAACTCATTTAAAAAGCGTTTTGATTCAAAAAAATACAGAGCAACAAACGATTAATAGAATTATAAATACGATTTCTCAATCGAAACTGGAGATGACTAACCATCGAGCGGAAATCGAAAAAAGTAAAAATACTTTAAAATCTTCTATTCATATTAACAGCACCCTTCATCCTAATGTAGAGATCGCGATCGGAAAGTATAAACGAAAGATTCAATCTCCATACACGGCTGCAAAAGTATTTTTAGAAGAAAAGGAAATTGTTGTTCACACGCTATAAGAATAGGATGTGGATGCTGTGAGTCTTAAATTAATCGAGCTCCAAGTGGCAATTCCAAGAACTCTTGATGCTTCAAAAGAAAGCGTTGATCTCATGAACAGAGGACTTCTTCAACAACAACATACTTCAGAAGAAATACGAAAAAAAGACAAGAAAGAAGCAGAACGGGTCAATCAAAAAGAAGCGACTGAATCTGGTTTATTTCAAACAAATGATCAGCATCAGCAAGAAAAGACGAGTTCTAAGAGTTCGAATCATCCTTATAAAGGAAGTAAAATTGATTATTCAGGTTAGGATGGATGCGATGTACGCTTTAGTTTTTCTAAGTGTGATGTTAAACATAGTATGTTTATATTTAATTTTTAATCTAAACAAGAAATTACAACAACAAAATAACTCACATGAATCAAAAATAAGTGAAGAAGTAGAAGAGCTTCTTGAGCTTTTTTCAGAAGAAATGAAGATGGAAAATGAACGCTTGCATGATATGATCATAGAATTCACTCAGAAAAATCATCAACAACTGGTTCTGGATGAGAAAACTGATGAGATCTCTAATATAGGAACAGAAGAAACAGATATAGGCCAGAAAGATTCAGACGATAAACATTTCTCTAAAGAGACAAATGAAGTATTAATATTAGCTCAAAAAGGATATAATGCTGAAGAAATTGCAAAAATCCTACACCGAGGAAAAGGTGAAGTTGAGTTGCTTTTAAAATTTTATCGATAACAAGTAAAAAGACTTGCAGAAAATGCACGAAACATGTTATATTATTTCTCGGTGTTAATCACACACGTTTGCGGATTTGAGTAATGTGGTGCTGACTAAGTCAGTTATTGCTCAAAGGTGAAACAAACGGAGGTAAACAAACCTAGGAGGTGCCATTATGGCAGTAATTTCAATGAAACAATTGTTAGAAGCTGGTGTACACTTTGGTCATCAGACTCGCCGTTGGAATCCGAAAATGTCTCGTTACATTTTCACAGAAAGAAACGGTATCTACATTATCGATCTTCAAAAGACGGTAAAGAAAGTTGAAGAATGCTACAATGTTATGCGTAACATCGCAGCAGACGGCGGAAAAATCCTTTTCGTTGGAACTAAGAAACAAGCTCAAGATTCAGTTAAGGAAGAAGCTCAACGTTCTGACATGTACTACATCAACCAACGTTGGTTAGGTGGAACTTTAACAAACTTCGGAACAATCCGCAAGCGTATCAACCGCTTGAAAGATCTTGAAAAAATGCAAGAAGACGGTACTTTTGAAGTACTTCCTAAAAAAGAAGTTATTCTTCTTAAAAAGGAAATGGAGCGTCTTGAAAAGTTCCTAGGCGGAATCAAAGACATGAACAAGCTTCCTGACGCATTATTCGTAGTTGACCCTCGTAAAGAGCGCATCGCGATTGCTGAAGCTCGTAAATTAAACATCCCGATCATCGCTATCGTTGATACGAACTGTGATCCGGACGAAGTTGATCACGTTATCCCTGGTAACGATGATGCAATTCGTGCAGTTAAACTTCTTACTGGTAAGATGGCAGATGCTATCATCGAAGCTAACCAAGGCGGAGAAGAAGTAGCAGAAGCAGCTGAAGAAGAAACTACTGCTTAATTAAATGGAATGCTCAAGGGTGGTAGAGGGGATGACCCTTTATCACCCTTTTTATGTAAAGTCACAACTAGCACTACATATCCCATAAGGAGGCAAAAACACATGGCTATTACAGCACAAATGGTTAAAGAATTGCGTGAGAAAACTGGCGCAGGAATGATGGATTGTAAGAAAGCATTAACTGAAACAGATGGTAACATGGAGGCGGCAATCGACTACCTTCGTGAAAAAGGGATCGCGAAAGCTGCTAAGAAAGCTGACCGTATCGCTGCAGAAGGTCTAACATCTGTAATCGTTGACGGAAACAAAGCAGTTATCCTTGAAGTGAACTCAGAAACAGATTTCGTTGCGAAGAACGAAAACTTCAAAAACTTAATCGCTGAGTTAGGTAACCACTTGTTGGCTACAGAGCCTGCATCAGTAGAAGATGCACTAGCTTCTGACTTTAACGGAACTTCAGTAAATGATTACATCAACGCAGCAATCGCTAAAATCGGAGAAAAGCTTACACTTCGTCGTTTTGAAATCTTGAAAAAAGACGAGAATGCAGCATTCGGCGCTTACCTTCACATGGGTGGACGCATTGGAGTTCTTTCAGTTCTTGAAGGAACTACAGAAGAAGAAGTTGCAAAAGACGTTTCTATGCACGTTGCAGCAGTAAACCCTAAATACATCTCTCGTGACGAAGTTAGTGAAGAAGAAGTATCACGCGAGCGTAAAGTGTTAACAGAGCAAGCACTTAACGAAGGAAAGCCTGAAAACATCGTAGCTAAAATGGTAGAAGGACGTCTTGGTAAATACTTCGAAGATATTTGCTTAAACGACCAATCTTTCATTAAAGATCCAGACCAAAAAGTTGGTAAATATGTAGCTTCTAAAGGTGCTACTGTTAAAGCCTTCATTCGCTTTGAAGTTGGAGAAGGTCTTGAGAAGCGTGAAGACAACTTCGCTGAAGAAGTAATGTCTCAAGTTAAAAAGTAAGCACAGTTTAAAAAAGAGGGGAGCACGTTGTGTTCCTCTTTTTTTACAGAAATAACCTTGGTTTTTTAATGCTCTACATTAAAAGCTTGTTGCTTTAGCTTGTTTTTTAAAGACATCACTGATTAGTTGATTGTAGTGCAAGGTGCGAGACTCCTGGGGGACAAGCGGGACAGGTGAGACACCTAAGGGCGCAAAGCGCCGAGGTGGCTCACCGCACGCCCCCCGGAAAGCGAGCACCTGAAACGGAAATCAACCTCTATCAAGCAACGAAGCTTATCAATAACATCCTTTATAAAAGACCAGGTAAATACATTTTTTTAGGTGATGGAGGGACAAATGACTACTTCAAAATATAAACGAGTCGTCTTGAAATTAAGTGGAGAAGCACTAGCAGGTGAACAAACATCTGGAATCGATCCAAAAATCGTTCAGTCAATTGCAGAACAAGTAAAAGAAATCGTTGAACTCGACGTAGAAGTTGCTGTAGTAGTAGGCGGCGGAAACCTATGGCGTGGTAAGACGGGCAGTGAGATGGGAATGGACCGTGCTTCAGCAGACTATATGGGCATGCTTGCTACTGTGATGAATTCATTAGCCCTTCAAGACAGTCTTGAGAACATCGGGGTTCAAACAAGAGTACAAACATCAATAGAAATGCGTCAGGTTGCAGAACCTTATATCAGAAGAAAAGCCATTCGTCACCTTGAAAAAAAACGCGTTGTCATTTTTGCAGCAGGAACTGGTAACCCGTATTTCTCAACAGATACGACTGCCGCACTAAGAGCAGCGGAAATTGAAGCAGAAGTCATCTTGATGGCTAAGAATAACGTGGACGGCGTATATTCAGCAGATCCTAAATTGGATGAGAACGCTGTTAAGTATACGACATTATCATATCTTGATCTTTTAAAAGATGGACTAGCAGTTATGGATACAACAGCATCATCACTATGTATGGATAATGATATCCCGTTAGTTGTTTTCTCGATCATGGAAGAAGGAAACATCAAACGAGCAGTGGCTGGAGAAAAAATTGGAACCGTTATAAGGGGGAGAAACTAATGGCAAAAGAAGTTTTAACTCAAGCAGAAGAAAAGATGCAAAAAGCGATCGGAGCTCTAAGACGCGAATATTCAACACTTCGTGCAGGTAGAGCAAACCCTTCTCTATTAGACAGAGTACAGGTTGATTACTACGGAACTCAAACGCCGATCAATCAACTAGCTGGTGTAACAACTCCAGAAGCTAGACTTTTGGTGATTCAGCCTTACGACAAATCTGCAATGGCAGATATTGAAAAGGCGATTCTAAAGTCTGATCTTGGTCTAACACCTTCTAACGATGGACAAGTGATTCGTATTGCGATTCCAGCTCTAACAGAAGAACGCAGAAAAGAACTAGTTAAACTTGTTAAGAAGTTTGCTGAAGAAGCAAAAGTAGCTCTAAGAAACGTTCGTCGTGATGCGAATGATGACTTAAAGAAACTTGAAAAAGAGGCTGAGATCACAGAAGACGAACTACGTCGCTATAATGATGAAGTTCAAAAGCTTACTGATAAATACACAGCTGAAGCTGATTCTGTAAGTTCTGCTAAAGAAAAAGAAATCATGGAAGTATAACGCTTTTCCATGTACAATTAAATATAAAAAGCCCTCTATAAAAGGGGGCTTTTTTATTAGACAATATCACCATTTTGCTAGACTTTAAATGATAAGGTGATTGGCATATGGAGACCACCTCCCTATGAGGTGGATTCTATGAAGTCTAAGAAGATGGAGGCTTATACATGCTTGACAAGCTTTTCTTTAAGAAAAAAAGTCCAGAGAACCATACATTCAGTGAGGAAAACATCCCTAAACATGTAGCCATTATTATGGATGGAAATGGACGGTGGGCACGAAAACGAGCTATGCCGCGAATTGCCGGTCATCATGAAGGGATGAAGACCGTTCGTAAAATCGTTAAAGAAGCGAATAAAATTGGGATAGAAGTTTTAACCCTCTATGCTTTTTCAACTGAAAACTGGAAACGTCCACGCGAAGAAGTCGACTTTTTAATGAAACTTCCTGGAGAATTTTTAAATACTTTTCTTCCAGATTTGATTAAAGAGAATGTACAAGTGCGAATAATGGGTAAAAAAGAGTTATTACCACTTCACACAGTAAAAGCTGTAGATGAAGCGATCAACAAGACGAAGAACAACACTGGATTAATCTTAAACTTTGCTCTTAATTATGGCAGTCGTGATGAGATTACTGCTGCGGTTAAAGCTTTAGCTTCTGAAGTGAAACAAGGAAGATTAGAACCGTCACAAATTGATGATTCCATGATTGAACAGCATTTGATGACGCATGATCTAAACGATCCGGATCTTTTGATTCGCACAAGTGGTGAAGTACGATTAAGTAACTTTATGCTCTGGCAGCTTGCGTATTCTGAATTTTGGTTTACTGAAGTGTTATGGCCAGATTTTTCTGAAGAGCATCTACGAGAAGCTGTATCACAATTTGCCGGACGAGGCAGGCGGTATGGCGGTGTTTAATTAAGGAGGACTTATGAAACAACGGATTATAACAGGTGTAATCGCAGCCGTTTTATTTATAGGGATTACCCTTTATGGAAGCTGGCCGTTCTCACTATTAATACTATTGCTGACGGGGATTGGCATGTTTGAGTTATTGCGCATGAAAAGGATGGAGCTAAGTTTCGTGGGAGGGATCGGATTTTTATTAGCAGTCTTGATTGCATTACCACAAGACTGGATGAGTTCTTTAGAACCTTTTACTAAAACGGATGCCATTATACTTGCAGTTCTTCTATTACTAGTCGTAACTGTTGTACAAAAGAACAATACAGATTACAATCATATTTCGTTTGTGCTATTTAGTTCTATATATGTTGGTTTTGGGTTTTTCTATTTACTAGAAACTAGAATATTAGAAGGTGGGGTCCAACTTTTATTCTTAATCCTATTCATGATATGGGCAACAGACTCTGGGGCGTACTTTGTTGGAAAATCGATCGGAAAACGAAAACTTTGGCCGGTTATCTCTCCAAACAAAACGATTGAAGGGGCAGTCGGGGGAATCTTCTTTAGTCTTGTTGTGGGTGTGATCAGCTATTTGACTCACTTTGTGGATATGTCATTATCTAATATTCTACTGATTTCCATGATCGTAGGTATATTTGGTCAGATAGGTGATTTGGCAGAATCGGCATATAAACGAATATACGATGTAAAAGATTCTGGTACTTTGCTTCCTGGACATGGTGGGATTTTAGATAGATTAGATAGTGCGTTATTCGTATTCCCATTGCTCCACGTGCTTCATTTGATAGGATAACGCTAGGAGGTATAAGATGAAATCAGTAAGTTTACTTGGTGCAACAGGCTCGATCGGCGTGCAGACCTTAGATGTGATCGCCTCTCATCCAGAACAGTTCAAATTAAGTTCGATGTCTGTAGGTAAGAATATTGAGGCTGCTGAAAAAATTATATCTAAATTTCAACCTGAAATTTGTGCTGTTCAAAACGAAGAAGATGCAAAAATCCTTCGTTCGAAGGTAAGAACATCTACACGTGTTGTCTCAGGAATGGAAGGATTGATCGAAGCTGCGGTTTCTACAGATTCAACGGTTGTTGTGAATGCAGTAATCGGTAGTGTGGGGTTACTTCCTACATTAAAAGCGATCGAAGCAAAAAAGACGATCGCTCTGGCTAATAAAGAAACACTTGTAACAGCAGGTCATCTTGTTATGGAACAAGCGAAGCAACATAACGTCGCCATTCTTCCGGTGGATTCAGAACATTCAGCGATCTATCAGTGTTTGAACGGTGAAGACCCAAAACGTGTGGAGAAGTTGATATTGACTGCTTCTGGTGGAAGCTTTAGAGACCGTACTCGTGAAGAATTAAAAAACGTTACAGTGAAGGAAGCTTTGAACCATCCAAACTGGTCAATGGGTGCAAAAATCACGATCGATTCTGCAACAATGATGAACAAAGGTTTGGAAGTGATTGAAGCTCATTGGTTATTTTCCTTTGATTATTCGAAAATAGACGTCATTTTACATAAGGAAAGTATCATACACTCTATGGTAGAGTTTGTTGATACAAGCATTATCGCTCATTTGGGACAACCAGATATGAGAGTGCCGATACAATACGCTCTTACCTATCCCGATCGACTTGAATTAATAAACGGGAAAAGGTTAAACTTATGGGAAGTTGGAAAGTTGCATTTTCAAGAAATGGATTACGACCGTTTCAGATGTTTAAAACTAGCTTTTCAGGCAGGAACTGCTGGGGGCTTGATGCCGACCATCTTAAATGCTGCGAATGAAAAAGCGGTTGAACTTTTCTTGAATGGTCATATCTCGTTTCTTGAGATTGAAGAGTTGATTGAACGAGCTATGCAGAAGTTGTCAAACGTCAGTAAGCCAGACCTTGAGACAATACAAGAAACAGATAATAGGACTCGTCAATATGTGGAGTCACTACTTAGTAAAGGCAGGTAATGGAAATGAACACTGTGATAGCCATTATCATCATTTTAGGTGCTTTAATTTTCTTTCATGAACTCGGACATCTATTGCTGGCAAAACGTGCAGGCATTTTGTGTCGTGAGTTTGCTATTGGATTCGGCCCGAAAGTGTTTGCCTTCAAGAAAGGGGAAACGGTCTATACGATCCGTCTCTTACCACTTGGAGGGTTCGTACGTATGGCTGGAGAAGATCCGGAGGGTATTGAACTTAAGGCAGGTCACAGAGTTGGTTTGATCTTCAACCAAGCAAATGAAGTCGAGAAAATCGTTGTTAATCACCGTGACAAATATCCGGTTCAAAAAACGATTACCATTGAAAATGCTGATCTAGAACGTGAACTATATTTGACGGGTTTTGAAAACGAAGACTCTGGAACATCGACTTATAAAGTAAAAGAAGATGCACTATTTGTAGCTGATCATCAAGAGATGCAGATCGCTCCTTATAATAGACAGTTTGGATCGAAGACGATCATGCAAAGAACACTTGCGATCTTTGCTGGTCCTGCAATGAATTTCTTACTAGCTTTCGTGATCCTGGTCGTATTTTCACTCATGCAAGGAATTCCTACTAACGAATCGAGATTGGGTACCCTCCAAGAAGGAGCGGGAGCAGAAAAAGCTGGTTTGGTTAAAGGGGACAAAATTATTGCAGTTCAGGGCGAAAAGATGGACGATTGGAAAGAGTTAGTGTCTGTCATTCAAGAAAACCCTGGTGAGAAGCTAATGTTTACGATCAACCGCAATGGAGAAGAGAAAGTGGTCCCTGTTACGCTAGGTTCTCGTAAAGGTGCTGATGATAAGAACGAAGGGTTTATCGGAGCTCACCCATATACGGAATCCTCTTTTGTTGGTTCATTAGAATATGGTGCTAAACAAACATGGTTTATGACAACGGCTATTTTTACAGGGCTCGGACAACTGATCACGGGTCAGCATGGGATCGACCAGCTTTCTGGACCTCTTGGAATCTATGAGTATACAGATCAAGCTGCAAAAGCTGGTGTTTATATGTTATTGCAATGGGCAGCAATATTGAGTGTAAACTTAGGAATCTTTAACTTGTTGCCATTACCAGCTCTTGACGGAGGACGACTTCTCTTCTTAGGAGTTGAAGCATTGAGAGGGAAACCGATCGATCCGCAAAAAGAAGGAATGGTTCATTTTATCGGATTTGCTTTTCTAATGTTATTGATGCTTGTTGTTACATGGAATGATATACAGAAAATTTTTCTTGGTTAATTTGGGATGATTTGAGGAGTAGAGATTATGAGACAAAGTCAGTTGTTTATGCCAACTTTAAGAGAAGTTCCTTCAGATGCAGATGTTAAAAGCCACCAGCTCTTATTAAGAGCTGGCTTTATCCGTCAGAATGCCGCTGGAATTTATTCTTTTCTTCCTTTGGGGAAAAAGGTTCTTCATAAAATAGAAAATATTGTACGAGAAGAAATGAATCGTGCTGGTTCACAAGAGATGATGATGCCAGCACTACAGCTTGCTGAACTATGGCAAGAAAGTGGACGATGGTATAGCTATGGACCTGAACTAATGAGATTAAAAGACAGACACGAGCGTGATTTTGCTCTTGGAGCTACACATGAAGAAGTGATCACGAGTATCGTTCGAGATGAAGTGAAATCATATAAGAAGCTTCCTCTTAATCTATATCAAATTCAAACGAAGTTTAGAGACGAAAAGCGTCCACGTTTCGGCTTGCTTCGTGGAAGAGAGTTCATCATGAAAGATGCCTATTCTTTCCATGATAAGCAAGAAAGTCTAGATGATACGTATGAAGCAATGAAAGATGCCTACTCGGCTATCTTTAGTCGTTGTGGACTGAACTTCCGTGCGGTCTTAGCGGACTCAGGTGCGATCGGTGGTAAAGATAATCATGAGTTCATGGTTTTATCAGAGATTGGTGAAGATTTGATCGCGTATTCGACGGATTCAGATTTTGCAGCGAACATTGAGATGGCTCCTGTTGTTCTTAGTGAAGACCGCTCATCTGAAGCTCTTATGGAACTTGAGAAAGTAGAAACGAAACACGCGAAAAGCATTGAAGAGGTTTCGGAGTTCTTACAAGTCGCACCATCAAAAGTAATTAAATCATTGCTATATATCGCTGATGAGCAACCTGTTTTAGTTTTAGTCAGAGGCGATCATGAAGTTAACGAGATTAAGCTTAAAAATGTGCTCTCAGCTAAAGAAGTAGAATTAGCAACGGCAGAAGAAACAAAAAAATGGCTGGATGCTGAACATGGATCTCTCGGTCCGATTCAGGTCTCAAAAGAAGTTAAAGTAATCGCGGACCAAGCAGTGCCATATATGGTAAATGCAGTTTGTGGAGCAAATGAAACGGGATACCATTATACAAATGTTAACCACAATAGAGATTTTGAGGTTGACGAAACGGCTGATCTTCGTTTTGTTGTCGAAGGTGATCTGTCACCAGATGGTAAAGGAACGATCGTTTTTGCTAAAGGAATCGAAGTAGGGCATGTGTTCAAACTTGGTAAAGTTTACAGCGAACCGATGAAAGCTTCTTACTTAGATGAGAACGGTAAGAATCAAATCATGTCTATGGGTTGTTATGGAATAGGTGTTTCTCGTACATTAGCGGCAGTAGCTGAAGAAAACAATGATGATAAAGGGTTGATCTGGCCGTTATCACTCACACCGTTTGACGTTCATCTAATCGCTGTTAACAGTAAGAACGCAGAACAAGCAGCACTTTCAGATGAAATTTACACACAAATCAAGAATGATGGTTTTGATTGCTTATATGATGATCGCCCTGAACGAGCAGGTGTGAAATTTACAGATAGCGATCTTATCGGACTGCCGATTCGTGTTATGGTTGGAAAACGCGCATCAGATGGCATCGTAGAAGTGAAGATTCGTAAAAGCGGAGAATCTTTCGAAGTGCCAGTTTCTGAACTAAGCAGCTTTATTAAGAATGAGTGGGACAAGCTTAAGAATTAGTTAGAGCGTCATGAAATGGAAGATGTCCATAGAGGAGGTACCTCTTTTATATGAGAGGTGCCTTTCTCTTTGTACTTTACGAATGGAGATCTAATCTTTATGATGATATTCGAGGCTCACTACTTTAAGCTATAGTATAATTAAGTGAAAAAACGTTTAAGATTTGCGTTGGTTAGTCATGTGAAAACATAATTAAACCCCTTTAAGAGGAGGTTCCTATGAGCGGAAATGATCAACAGATCAGACAAGAGAGGCTTTCGCTTCTTTTAGAACAATTAGGTATGCCTGATGAGATGAAAACTGGTTTTTCGGAGGGAACGATCGAAAAACTTACGATAGATAAGAATAATAGAAGCTGGCATTTTATTATTGGACTCCTTCGTCCACTAACCCCTGATAGTTATGCATGGTTTAGTGCCAGCCTTCGTCAAACTTTTCAGCACATTGCTGCTGTGTCTTTTTCTCTTCAAACGAAAGAGGGATTTCAAGCAGATGAGCTTCTTGGCTTTTGGCCGTTGTGCAAAGAAAAGTTAGTTGAAACCGCAGCACCAAGTCTAGGAAGTATGCTGTCTACACAAGATCCTATTGCAGAAGGTAACTTTTTGTGTCTGACCGTTAGAAATGATGCGGAAGAAGCGCTTGTACAAAGAAAACTTTCTCCTGTTATTAAGGAGATGTACAGTCAGTTTGGGTTTCATTCTGTAATGGTCAAAACAGAGGTTAAACACTCTGAAGAAGATTTTCAAAAGTTTATCGAACAGAGAAAACAAGAAGATCAGAATAAAGTAATGGAAGCATTGGTTGAAAAAGAAAAAGCTGCTAATCGATCAGATGGTCCTGCAGCAAGAACTGATATTATGATCGGCTATTCAATCAAAGATGATCCTGTTCCGATCCAAACGATTCAAGATGAAGAAAGACGCATAACGATCCAAGGATACGTCTTTCATTCCGAAACGAGAGAGCTTAGAAGCGGACGTACACTTTTAACATTTAAGATTACCGATTATACGGATTCTCTATTAATCAAAATTTTCTCTCGTGACAAAGAAGATATTCCTATCCTTCAAGGCATTCAAAAGGGAATGTGGCTAAAAGTTCGAGGCGGAATTCAAAATGATACATTTGTTAGAGATCTAGTCATGATCGCGAACGATATTAATGAGATCAAGCCTGATTTTAGAAAAGATCTAGCGGATGAAGACAATAAACGTGTTGAGCTTCACCTTCACACCCCGATGAGTCAGATGGACGCGATTTCCTCCGTTTCTTCCTTAGTGGGACAAGCAAAGAAGTGGGGACATCCTGCTATCGCGATTACTGATCATGCTGGTGTTCAGTCCTTTCCGGAAGCGTATAGCGCAGGAAAGAAAAACGGGATCAAAATTCTGTACGGACTTGAAGCCAATCTTGTAGATGATGGTGTACCGATCGCTTACAACGAAGCGCCCAGAAAATTAACAGATGAAACATATATCGTCTTTGACGTTGAGACGACAGGTTTATCGGCCGTTTATAATAAAATCATTGAACTCGCAGCAGTAAAGATACGTGGTGGGGAGATCATCGACCGTTTTGAAAGGTTCGCGAATCCTCATGAATCGCTCTCTCAGACTACGATCGAATTAACTGGAATTACAGATGATATGGTTGAGAACGCACCAGAGATCGAAGAAGTGCTAAGAGATTTTCACGCGTTTATGGGTGATGATATCTTAGTAGCGCATAACGCTAGCTTTGATATGGGGTTCTTGAACGAAGGTTTACGCAAGATAGGATTAGGCGAAGCAAAGAATCCTGTTATTGATACGCTTGAATTGGCAAGATTTCTACTTCCTCAATTAAAGAATCATAGATTGAACACACTTTGTAAAAGATTTGACATTGAACTCACTCAGCATCACCGTGCTATCTATGATGCTGAAGCAACGGGCTATCTTTTATGGAAGCTTTTAAAAGAGACGTTTGAAAAGGATATCTTTTATCACGACCGTTTGAACGATAACATGGGGCAAGGTGGATTTCAAAGATCAAGGCCGTTTCACTGCACACTTTTAGCCGCTACACAAGAAGGTCTGAAGAATTTATACAAACTCGTTTCTGAATCACATCTATCTTATTTTTATCGAACACCACGTATTCCCAGATCACGATTAAGTAAGCTACGAGAAGGTATTCTTGTCGGTTCAGCTTGTGATAAAGGTGAAGTGTTTGAAGGTATGATGCAAAAGCCGATCGAAGAAGTTGAAAAGATCGCGGAGTTCTATGATTACTTAGAGGTTCAGCCACCAAGTAACTATTATCATCTCATCGAAAGAGAATTAGTTGCAGATGAGATGAATTTAAGAGAGATCCTATCTAACATCGTTCAGCTTGGAGAGAAATTGAACAAACCAGTTGTCGCGACAGGGAACGTTCATTATTTAAACCCTGAAGATGCGATCTATCGAAAAATCTTGATCTCTTCACAAGGGGGAGCGAATCCGCTTAACAGACAGACACTTCCAGAAGTGCATTTTAGAACAACAGATGAGATGCTGGACCTTTTCTCGTTCTTGGGTGAGGAAAGAGCTCAAAAAGTAGTTTGTGAAAATACGAGACAGATCGCCGACATGATTCAAGAGATCAAACCGATCCCTGATGATCTGTATACACCGAAGATCGAGGGAGCAGATGACGAAGTACGTTCGATGAGTTATAACCGAGCTAGAAGCATCTATGGTGAAAATCTTCCTGAACTTGTTGAGAAGAGATTGGAAAAAGAATTAAAAAGTATTATCGGACACGGATTTGCGGTTATTTATTTGATCTCGCATAAACTTGTAAAGAAATCGTTGATCGATGGTTATCTTGTAGGGTCACGTGGATCAGTTGGTTCGTCGTTTGTTGCGACAATGACTGAGATTACCGAAGTGAATCCGCTGCCTCCTCATTATGTTTGTCCGAAATGTAAAGAATCCCATTTCTTTAATGATGGTTCCGTTGGTTCTGGTTATGACCTTCCAGATAAAGAATGTCCAACTTGCGAAGTGCTTTATATAAAAGATGGACAAGACATTCCGTTTGAAACGTTCCTTGGTTTCAAAGGGGATAAGGTACCTGATATCGACTTGAACTTCTCTGGTGAATATCAGCCTAGAGCACATAACTACACGAAGGAACTATTCGGTGAAGATTATGTGTATCGTGCAGGTACGATAGGCACGGTAGCTGAAAAAACGGCTTACGGCTATGTAAAAGGTTATGCAGGAGACAATAACTTAACGATTCGATCAGCAGAGGTGGACCGCCTCGTAGCTGGTTGTACAGGAGTAAAGAGAACAACAGGGCAGCATCCGGGTGGGATAATTGTTGTTCCTGATTATATGGACATCTATGATTTTTGTCCGGTTCAGTTCCCAGCCGATGATAGCGGATCAGAATGGAAGACGACTCATTTTGATTTCCACTCGATTCACGATAACTTATTAAAACTCGATATACTCGGACACGATGATCCGACTGTTATACGTATGCTTCAAGATCTAAGCGGTATTGATCCGAAGACGATCCCTGCTTCTGATCCAGAAGTGATGAAAATCTTCTCAGGCCCGGAAGTTTTAGGTGTATCCGAAGATCAGATCATGTGTAAGACAGGTACGTTAGGGATTCCAGAGTTCGGAACAAAGTTTGTACGACAGATGCTTGAAGAAACAAAACCGAGTACTTTCTCTGAACTTGTACAGATTTCAGGACTATCTCATGGTACGGATGTGTGGCTGAATAATGCCAACGAACTGATAGCTAATGGGACTTGTGTGTTAAAAGACGTTATCGGATGCCGTGATGATATTATGGTCTATCTGATCTATAAAGGCTTAGAGCCGTCGCTTGCTTTTAAAATCATGGAGAGCGTGCGTAAAGGTAAGGGTCTGCCGGATGAGTGGATCGATGAGATGAAAAAGAACGATGTTCCTGATTGGTATATTGGTTCTTGTTTGAAGATCAAATACATGTTCCCTAAAGCCCATGCGGCAGCTTATGTATTAATGGCCGTTCGTATCGCATATTTTAAAGTTCATTATCCAATTTGGTTCTATGCTGCATATTTCACGGTAAGAGCAGATGATTTTGATGTGGAATCAATGATCAGAGGATCTAAAGCATTACGGACAAAAATCGAAGAGATCTCAGCTAAAGGGCTTGATGCTTCTACAAAAGAGAAGAATTTACAGACAGTACTAGAGTTAGCTCTCGAGATGTGTGAAAGAGGGTTATCGTTCCAGAAGATCGATCTTTATCGCTCCAGTGCAACGGACTTCTTGGTTGAAGGTGACACACTGATACCGCCGTTCAATTCGATCGCAGGGTTAGGGACAAATGCAGCACTAAACATCGTAAAAGCAAGAGAACAAGGTGAATTTCTTTCTAAAGAAGATCTTCAGCAACGTGCGAAGCTATCGAAGACCATTATTGAGTACTTAGATGATCAAGGATGTTTGGAAGGAATGCCTGATGCAAACCAGCTTTCGCTCTTTTAAGAGGGGCTTTCTGAAGGCTTGATCAGTTGCAGTATTTTATTGGTTATGGTATAGTATTTTTGGAAATACTGTTGAATGAATAACTGTCGGCGAAAGAGTGGGGCTCCCCACTCTTTCGTTACGTTTTGAGGTCATTCAGTAAGAAGGAGGGCAGCAATGAGTCAGAAGATTACAGAGCTCACAACAGAGCTTGTAACCCCAATCGTTGAAAAACTAGGACTTGAACTTGTTGACGTTGAATTTGTTAAAGAGGGTAAAAACTGGTTTCTCCGTGTATATATCGATTCCCCAGGTGGGATTGATATTGAGGAATGCGGGACTGTCAGTGAACAATTAAGTGAAAAACTAGATGAACTTGATCCGATCGAACAGCCCTACTTTTTAGAAGTATCTTCTCCAGGTGTTGAAAGACCATTAAAGAAACCTGAAGATGTAAAAAATGCTATCGGCAAAAATGTAAACATTAAACTTTATGAGCCATTAAACGGCGAAAAAGTATATGAAGGACTTTTAAAAGACTTTGACGGTGAAACGCTGTTCATGGAGATTAGAGTGAAAACGCAAGTGAAAAAGGTAGAGTTACCTTATGCTAAAGTGGCCAACGCCCGTCTTGCGGTTGTTTTTTAATGAAGAGGGGAGAAGAAAAATGAGTACCGAGCTTTTGGATGCACTTACATTGTTAGAAAAGGAAAAAGGGATTAGTAAGGAAGTAATTATTGAAGCGATTGAAGCTGCCCTTATTTCTGCGTACAAGCGCAATTTTCATCAAGCGCAAAATGTTCGTGTTGATTTTAACAGAGACACAGGAAGTATCCGTGTTTTTTCAAGAAAAAACGTGGTTGAAGAAGTTGAGGACGATCGTCAAGAGATCTCAGTGGCAGAAGCTCAAGCGATCAACCCTGGCTATGAATTAGAAGATATTGTTGAAGAAGAAGTTACACCAAAAGATTTTGGACGTATTGCCGCTCAAACAGCAAAGCAAGTTGTTACACAGCGTGTACGTGAAGCAGAGCGCGGGATCATCTTCTCAGAATTTATCGATCGTGAAGAAGATATCATCACGGGAATAGTTCAACGACAAGATCACCGTTATATGTATGTTAGCCTTGGCAGAGTGGAAGCTCTTCTTCCTGCTGCTGAACAGATGCCCGGTGAATCACATACCACGAACGACCGCATCAAAGTATATATCACGAAAGTTGAAAAGACGACAAAAGGTCCTCAAATTCTAGTATCAAGAACTCACCCAGGTCTTTTGAAACGCTTATTCGAGCTTGAAGTACCAGAGATCTATGATGGAACGGTTGAGATAAAATCGATCGCTCGTGAAGCAGGCGATCGTTCAAAGATTGCTGTTCATGCTGCTGATCCTGAAGTAGATCCGGTTGGATCTTGTGTTGGACAAAAAGGTGCACGTGTTCAAACGATCGTAAACGAATTGAACGGTGAGAAGATCGATATCGTTCGATGGAGTGAAGATCCAGTTGTCTATGTTGCAAATTCACTTAGCCCAGCTAAAGTACTAGAAGTACAAGTGAATGAAGAGGAAAAGATGACAACGGTTATCGTTCCAGACTATCAACTTTCATTAGCGATTGGTAAAAGAGGTCAAAATGCTCGTTTGGCTGCAAAGTTAACAGGTTGGAAGATTGATATTAAAAGTGAAACAGAAGCAATAGAATCAGGTGTGTACGATCCATCAAACGCTCGCAGTGATTTTTTCGAAGATACTGATGAGGATGAAGAGTAAGAAAAGACGAGGTGGAGACAATGAAAACACGTAAAATTCCGATGAGAAAATGCGTAGCCTGTCAAGAGATGAAGGCTAAAAAAGAATTAACACGTATTGTCCGCTCACCAGAAGGAGAAGTCTCTGTCGACACGTCAGGGAAAAAATCCGGAAGAGGAGCCTACCTTTGTCATGAACCAGCTTGTATCGAACAAGCAAAAAAGAAAAAGGTTCTTGAGTCACATCTCAAAACAAAGATTCCAGCTGATCTGTATGAACAGCTTGAAAAAGGAAGTCATACATCTTGAAACCAACTCCTTGGGAAAACTTTCTTGGAATAGCAGCTCGAGCCGGTAAAATCATTTCCGGTGAAGAACTAGTTGTGAAAAGCATCCAAAAACAAAACGCGAAAATTGTTTTGCTTTCAAAAGATGCTTCAGATAATACAAAGAAAAAAGTTACAGATAAATGTGCCTTCTACAAAATTGATCTTGCTTGGGTAGAAGATCGTAACGTTTTAGGCAGGGCTATCGGTAAGGAGCAACGAGTTGTAGTTGCTGTAAATGATCAAGGATTTTCTAAGAGATTGAAGGAACTTCTTGATCACTAACTCGGGGGTGAACATATGAGTAAAATCCGCGTATACGAATATGCGAAACAGAAAAATGTTCAAAGTAAAGACATTATTGAAAAGCTTAAAACGATGGATGTCCACGTTGCGAATCATATGTCTATGATTGATCAGGCAGCTCTTAAAAAGCTGGATGAGGCTTATCGTCCAAAGACCAACAAAGATCAACCAAAATCAACGAATCAAAATCAACTCCCTAAATCAGATGTGAAAAATAGCAACCCTGGTAATGACACCAAATCTAATAAAAAGGAAGTTCAAAAAGAGAGTAATATGAAAATAAAAAAAGAGAACAATAACTCGTCACAAGCTAAAGGACCAAAGTCCACGAATACTAACAACCAAAGTAATCAGAACAAGACTAGCAACAACACTCAAAACAAAAATAGCAACAATAATCAAAACAAGAGCAATAGCAATCATTCAAACAACAAGAATAATAACAACAGAAACCAAAACAACAATAGAAACAATAACAACAAGAACAATAACAATCGCAACAAACAAAACAGAGGCGGCGGAAACCAGCAACAACAAGCTCCGCAGAAGAAAGTGCTTGAAACGCCAAGTAAAATCACTTTCACTGATTCACTTCAAGTTGGTGAACTAGCTAAAAAGTTAAACAAAGAGACGTCTGAGATCATTAAAAAGTTAATGGGTCTTGGAATCATGGCAACGATCAATCAAGAGCTCGATAAAGAAGCGATCGAATTGATCGCAGCAGACTACGATGTAGAAGTAGAAGAAGAGATCATCGTTGATGAGACTGAATTTGAAAACTACGAAATTGTAGATGAAGAAAAAGATTTACAAGTTCGTCCGCCAGTTGTTACGATCATGGGTCACGTTGACCATGGTAAAACAACGCTTCTTGATGCGATTCGTAACACAAAGGTAACTGCAGGCGAAGCTGGTGGAATTACTCAGCATATCGGTGCTTATCAAATTACGAACAACGGAAAACAGATTACGTTCCTAGATACTCCTGGACATGCTGCGTTTACAACAATGCGTGCTCGTGGAGCTCAAGTAACAGATATCACGATTCTTGTTGTAGCTGCTGATGACGGTGTTATGCCTCAAACAGTAGAAGCGATCAATCATGCTAAAGCAGCGGAAGTTCCGATCATCGTTGCTGTAAACAAGATGGATAAAGAATCTGCTAACCCAGATCGCGTTATGCAAGAACTTACTGAGCACGGACTTGTATCTGAAGCTTGGGGTGGAGATACGATCTTCGTAAACGTTTCTGCGATTAAAGGTGACGGAATTGATGATCTGCTTGAAATGATCAACCTTGTTTCAGAAGTTGAAGAATTAAAAGCTAATCCAAACCGTACGGCAGTTGGGACTGTAATTGAAGCACAGCTTGATAAAGGCCGTGGATCTGTAGCAACACTTCTCGTTCAATCAGGAACGTTAAACGTTGGTGATCCAATTGTTGTAGGACACACTTTTGGTCGTGTTCGTGCGATGGTAAATGATCTTGGCCGCAGAGTTAAGACGGTAGGACCTTCAACACCAGTTGAGATCACTGGATTGAACGATGTTCCACAAGCTGGAGATCAGTTCATGGTCTTCGCTGATGAGAAAAAAGCGCGTCAAGTCGGTGAGTCTCGCTTCAAAAAACAGCAGGATGCACAACGTAAAGAATCTTCTAAACTAAACCTCGATGACCTCTTTAATCAGATTAAAGAAGGTGACATCAAAGAAATTAATGTCATCATCAAAGGTGATGTTCAAGGTTCTGTTGAGGCACTTGCAGGATCGTTGCAAAAGATCGATGTGGAAGGCGTTAAAGTTAAGATCATCCACTCAGGTGTTGGAGCGATCAACGAGTATGATATCATGCTTGCTTCAGCTTCAAACGCAATCGTGATCGGTTTCAACGTTCGCCCGGATAATGGTGCAAAACGTACGGCTGACGCTGAAAAAGTTGACGTTCGTCTGCATAGAATTATCTATAACGTGATCGAAGAGATCGAGTCAGCGATGAAAGGGATGCTTGACCCAGAATTTGAAGAAAAAGTGATCGGGCAAGTGGAAGTTCGTACGACTTTCAAAGTTTCTAAAGTGGGTACGATAGCTGGATGTTACGTTACTGAAGGTAAGATCACAAGAGATTCTACAGTTCGCTTGATCCGTGATGGAGTTGTATCTTACGAAGGTAAGATCGATGCACTTAAACGTTTTAAAGACGACGCTAAAGAAGTATCAGCGGGATACGAATGTGGAATCACGCTTGAAAAGTTCAATGATATTAAAGAAGGCGACATCATTGAAGCTTACATCATGGAAGAAATTAAAGTAAAATGATCGGGTTCTTAACGGTTGAGTTTTTCATCTATGAGGCACAGTCGTTAAAAGATAAACGTTCAGTTGTTCAAAAAGCGGTAAACAGAATTCGTCAGCGATTAAATGTTGCTGTATCCGAAACAGATCATCAAGATTTGTGGCAGCGTGCAGAGATAAGTATGGTTACCGTTTCTTCGGACAAAATAATAGCAGAAAAAGAATTGCATAGAGCACTTGCGATCATTACATCTATTACTGAGTTGGAAGTTACACGTTCAAACATCGAGTGGCTGTAAGGCAAGTGGCAAGAAACGGGGTGTAGTAAAAATGGGCACAATCCGTTCCAATCGTATTGGGGAACAGATGAAAAAAGAGCTTAGTGACATTATAGGCCGAAAAATCAAAGACCCCCGCGTAGGTTTTGTGACCGTTACGGCGGTAGATGTAACTGGTGACTTACAGCAGGCAACTGTTTATGTTTCTGTGTTTGGTGATGCCGATCAAAAGGAACAAACGTTGCGAAGCTTAGCAAAAGCTACAGGTTTTATTCGTACGGAAATCGGAAAACGAATTCGCATGCGTAAAACACCAGACATCTTTTTTAAATTTGATGAATCTCTAAATTATGGAAGCAAGATCGAAAGTCTTTTGTCTGATATCAAACGTGAGGATGAAGAAGACGAAGAAAACGAAGAGCATCCGAAACCATAATAGCAAATGGATAGGCAATTAATTTTGTCTATCCATTTTTTGCTTGTAAAAAAGTGACAATGCGATCAAAGGAGAAGCTTTTATGAGTGCAAGACAAGGAATTTTGGCATTAAAAAAACCTGCTGGTATGACATCACATGATTGTGTGGCAAAGATAAGAAGAATTTTTTCAACAAAAAAAGTCGGTCACACAGGGACATTAGATCCTGAGGTGACGGGAGTTCTTCCAATATGTATCGGAAGAGCGACGAAGATCGCAGAGTACATGTCTGACTATGGCAAAGAATATATAGGTGAAGTCACTTTAGGGTTCTCTACAGAAACCGAAGATGCTCACGGTGAAAAAGTAGAAGAAAAACAAGTAGAAAAGGATATCCCTTTTTCGGCTATTAAAGATATTCTACAGTCGTTACAAGGAGAGATCGAACAGGTTCCACCCATGTACTCGGCAGTTAAAGTGAATGGGAAAAAACTTTATGAATATGCAAGGCAAGGGCTGACCATTGAACGCCCGAAACGAAATGTTACCATTCATGAACTCGAGCTAATGACCGACGGTAACTTATTGAGTAAAGAACAACCCGTCTTTTCATTCCGCGTACGATGTTCCAAAGGTACATACGTTAGGACGCTTGCTGTTGAGATCGGTGCGAAACTTGGGTATCCAGCGCATATGTCATCTTTGATCAGAACAGCATCAGGACCTTTTTCTATTGAGGACTGTGTGACGTTTGAGGAGCTTGAAAGCGGTGAGACGCCTTTAGAAGAATACTTGTTTCCTCTTGAAAAAGGAATCTCTCACTTTCCAAAATGGACAGTTACAGAGGATCTGTTGTTCAAGATAAGAAATGGTTCTGTACTTGAAGCACCAAATGATTTGGTAGAAAGTCCGTTTGGTGTTTATAATGAAGAAGGAAAATGTCTAGCCATCTATGAGAACCATCCTTCAAAACCAGGTTTAATAAAACCGGTAAAAGTGTTAGCCATTGATTAACGAAAGAAGTTAGTAGGTGAGTTTTTGGAAACGATTGTTATAAGTCATCCGCATCATTTTCAACCAGATAACCTTCCACCAACTATTTTGGCTCTAGGTTATTTTGACGGAATCCATGTAGGACACCAACGTGTGATCAACACGGCAGTAGAGCTTGCTAAGAAGAACAACGCCGTTCCTGCTGTTATGAGCTTTCACCCACATCCGTCTGTCGTATTAGGTAAGAGTGATCAAAATTGGACCTATATCACACCTTTAGAAGAAAAAAAGAAGATTCTTGAGGAAATGGGTGTAGAGCGATTCTATCTTGTGAAATTTGATCATGTTTTTGCAGGTCTAGATACTCAGGAGTTTGTTGATCAGTATGTGATCGGACTCCATGTCGTACATGTTGTTACCGGTTTTGATTTTTCATACGGAAAGTATGGAAAAGGAAACGTTGAAACTTTAGTAAAAGAATCAAACGGACAATTTGGACAGACAGTTATTGAAAAAATCGAAAAAGATGGTCAAAAGATTAGTTCAACATTGATTCGAAACTATCTAAAAGAAGGTTTAGTCGATGAGATTGAGCCATACTTGGGTAGGAGATATAAACTCAACGGAACGGTGATTCATGGGGATAAGCGAGGTCGTACGATTGGATTCCCAACTGCTAACCTTGACACCGACCAATATTCACTGCCAAAAGTCGGTGTTTACGCAGTGGAGGTTTCTATCGATGAAAAAAGCTTTCTAGCGATGGCGAATGTAGGGTACAAACCTACATTTAAAGATGATCAAAAAAAACCATCCCTTGAAGTGCATATCTTTGACTTCAACCAAGAGATTTATGGTGAAGATGTTCGGATCACGTGGTTGAAGAGAATTCGTGATGAAAAGAAATTTAATGGAATAGACGAACTTATTGCCCAGCTTCACGCCGATAAAAGCAAAACGTATGAAATCATACGTTCACTGTAATAAAAAACTTGCATTTATTCTATAAAAAGTCTATGATAATAACTGTACATTTTAATGTGCATATAACCATTGCTTGGCAAATCGAGTCACCGACGTTTGCTCGGTAATTGGTGTTTCTATTATTAAGGAGGTGAAAAGGATGGCTATTACTCAAGAGCGTAAGAACGAACTAATCAGCGAGTATAAGGTACATGATACGGACACTGGATCTCCAGAAGTTCAGATCGCTATCCTTACTGAACAAATCAATGAGTTGAATGATCACTTGCGTACACACAAGAAAGATCACCACTCACGTCGTGGTCTATTGAAAATGGTTGGTAAGCGTCGTAACTTGTTAACGTACCTACGTAACAAGGACATCACGCGTTACCGCGAATTGATCGGAAGACTTGGATTACGTCGTTAATCCAGCAAAGCGGGATATATTTCCCGCTTTTTTTATTGCAAGCATTCATCCATAAACGGCACTAAACATGTTATTCTTGGTATGTATGAGTAAATTCTTTCGAGTTTTTCTTTTTAGGAAGGACTACGTTAGGATATAATAGAACCATAATATGATAGGATTTTTCTAAGTGTTGAGAGGAGTACCAAGTAAAATGGATCAACAAAAAAGAACTTTTACAATGGACTGGGCGGGTAGAACGCTTACGTTCGAAATTGGAGAATTAGCAAAACAAGCAAATGGTGCTGTAATGGTCAGATATGGCGATACTGCAGTGCTTTCAACAGCTGTTGCATCAAAACAGCCTAAAAACCTTAGTTTCTTTCCGCTGACAGTAAACTACGAAGAGCGTTTATATGCAGTTGGTAAAATTCCAGGTGGATTTATTAAACGTGAAGGACGTCCAAGCGAAAAAGCTGTATTGGCGAGTCGTTTGATCGACCGTCCTATTCGTCCTCTATTCGCAGATGGTTTCCGTAACGAAGTACAAGTTGTCAGCACTGTAATGAGTGTAGATCAAAACTGTTCTTCAGAAATGGCTGCGATGATCGGATCATCACTTGCGTTGTCTATTTCAGATATTCCTTTTGAAGGACCGATCGCTGGAGTTACCGTTGGTCGAATCGAAGGCGAATTTGTGATCAATCCAACGGTTGAGCAAAATGAAAAAAGTGATATTCAATTAATTGTTGCGGGTACTAAACATGCCATCAACATGGTTGAAGCTGGTGCAGAAGAAGTTTCTGAAGAAGTGATGCTTGAAGCGATCATGTTCGGTCATGAAGAGATCAAGCGCTTAATCGCTTTCCAAGAAGAGATTGTTTCTGAAATCGGTAAAGAAAAGATGGAGATTGTTCTTCATGAGCTAGATAAAGATGTTGAACAAGAAGTTCGTGAATTTGTTGGAAACGATGTGAAAGAAGCAGTTAAGGTTGTTGAAAAGCATGCTCGTCAAGAAGCTTTAGACGCTGTAAGTGCCAACGTCGCTTCTCGTTACGAAGAAGATGAAGATAAAGCCAGCGAAGCAAAAGAGGTTTTACATAAACTCATCAAAGAAGAAGTACGACGCTTGATCCTGAAGGAAAAAGTTCGTCCGGATGGAAGGAAAACAGATGAAATCCGTCAACTTTCTTCAAAAGTAGGCATTTTAGCAAGAACGCATGGTTCAGGTCTATTTACACGTGGGCAAACACAAGCGCTCAGCATCTGTACATTAGGTGCTCTTGGCGACGTTCAAGTTCTAGATGGCCTTGGAGTGGAAGAGTCAAAACGTTTCATGCATCAATATAATTTCCCTCCATTCAGTGTAGGTGAAACTGGGTTTATGCGTGGACCAGGTAGACGTGAAATCGGACATGGTGCACTCGGTGAACGTGCTTTAGAGCAAGTGATTCCGAACGAAGAAGAGTTCCCATACACGATTCGTCTCGTTTCAGAAGTATTAGAATCCAACGGTTCTACATCACAAGCTAGTATTTGTGCAAGTACGCTTGCATTGATGGATGCTGGTGTACCGATCAAAGCTCCTGTTGCAGGTATTGCGATGGGTCTGATCTCTGACGGTGAAGATGTAACGGTGTTAACGGATATTCAAGGCATGGAAGATCATCTTGGCGATATGGACTTTAAAGTGGCAGGAACTCCTAACGGGATCACTGCTCTTCAGATGGACATTAAAATTTCAGGAATTAATCGTGAAATTCTTCAAGAAGCTTTAACACAAGCAAAAGAAGGACGTATGATCATCCTAAAGTCTATGCTTGCTACACTTTCAGAATCTCGTACTCAACTTTCTCAATATGCTCCTAAGATCTTAACAATGAAGATCAATCCGGATAAGATCCGTGATGTAATCGGGCCGAGCGGCAAGATCATCAACAAGATCATTGAAGAAACGGGTGTTAAGATTGATATCGAGCAAGATGGTACAGTCTTCATCGCTTCAACTGACGAACCTATGAACAAAAAAGCGAAGAAAATCATTGAAGATATTGTTCGTGAAGTTCAAGCAGGTGAGTACTACATGGGCAAAGTTAAACGTATCGAAAAGTTTGGTGCGTTTGTAGAACTATTCAGTGGTAAAGATGGACTCGTTCATATCTCTGAACTTGCTGAAGAACGTGTAGGAAAAGTTGAAGATGTACTAAAGCTTGGTGACGAGATCATGGTTAAAGTAATGGAGATCGACAATCAAGGTCGTGTTAACTTATCTCGTAAAGTTGTACTAAAAGAAGAAAAAGCAAAGAATGAACAGCAACAAAATGCATAAAAAGTAATTAGTAAAAAGACTGTACCAAATAAAGATACATCGTATCGTATTTGGTCAGTCTTTTTTTGTGTGTAATAGTAGCCCATCTCTTAAGGAATGGAGCTATACCGTCTATAGAAGTGGATCAAATATATTTACGTACTCACTCAAGCGGTTTTTATAAACGTTCTAACCTGTCCAAACCGTACATACCTTGGTTACAGGGAGGGAGTTCACGTGAAAAATAAAATTCTTCAATGGTCATTAGTTGTTCTGGTTATCACTTCAATAGCATTTTCGTTGCATAATCCATTTACAAGCACCTATATTGAGAGTTTGAAGGCTCAGAGCATAGCCGTTTCGCAAATGGAGTCTAATTCAATCTATCAACAGATAAAAGAACAAGCAAAGGAGTTAAATCGTCCTCCTAAAAATGCAGAGATTGATCCGGTCTGGAAAGCAACTCCTGGCTATAATGGCATTGTTGTTGATATGGAAGCATCCTTTAAAGCGATGAAGAAAGCGAATAAATTCGATCATAATAAACTTTTTATTAAGCAAATAAATCCAAGTGTTCATCTTGAAGACCTTCCTGCGTCACCTATCTATAGAGGGAACCCCGAAAAACCTATGGTTACACTTTTAGTTAACGTAGCGTGGGGAAATGAGTACCTTCCTGGCATGCTTCAGACGATGAAAAAGAATAATGTGAAATCCACCTATTTTTTAGATGGATCATGGGTTAAGAAGAATCCGTCACTGGCTAAAATGATCGCAGAAGAAAAACATGAGATCGGTAATCACGCTTACTCACATCCAGATCTCAAGAAGATGACCAATTCAAGAATTACCGAGGAACTCAAACAAACGAATGAAGTGATACATGCTACCCTGGATATACAGCCAAAATGGTTTGCTCCCCCAAGTGGCAGCTTTCGGAACGATGTTGTACAAATCGCTTCGGAGATGGATATGAAAACGATCCTTTGGACGGTTGATACGATCGATTGGAGAAAACCTAATCCTGATGAAATGGTAAACAGAGTTCTCAGTAAAGTACATCCTGGAGCGATGATCTTAATGCATCCAACAGAATCATCTTCTGCAGGTCTTGATAAACTAATTAAAGGAATTAAAGAAAAAGGATATAGCATCGGAACGGTATCTGACTTGATGGATGAAACGAGATTAGTGCCTAAAACCATCAAGTAAAGTTGTGTACCTGTTATGATAATGGTATATTGTTCCTATGATTATTGTGGAACAACTGACAGCTAGGGGGAAACAAGTTTGATTAAAAGATATACATGCTCAAACGGCGTGAGAATCGTTTTGGAAAACATTCCGACAGTGCGCTCTGTAGCGATCGGAGTATGGATCGGCACAGGCTCAAGATTTGAAAACACAAAAAACAACGGAATTTCGCATTTTCTAGAGCACATGTTCTTTAAAGGAACGAAGACGAGAACCGCACGAGAAATTGCCGAATCTTTTGATAGCATAGGTGGACAAGTGAATGCTTTCACTTCTAAAGAATACACGTGTTATTATGCAAAAGTACTAGATACCCATTCACCATATGCACTAGAAGTACTAGCGGATATGTTTTTTAACTCTACCTTCGATGAAGGAGAGTTATCAAAAGAAAAGAATGTTGTCTTAGAAGAAATTAAAATGTACGAAGATACACCTGATGATATCGTACATGATATGTTAAGTCGTGCTAGTTTCAAAAATCACGAACTCGGCTTTCCGATTTTAGGTACAGAAGAAACGTTGAATACATTTACGGGTCATACACTTCGAGATTATATGGATACTCATTATGTGCCCGAAGAAGTAGTCATTTCTGTCGCAGGAAACGTTGATGAATCGTTTATCAAGGAAGTTGAGAAATGGTTCGGTGACTATAAAACAAGTGGAGTTATCAAGCCGGAAGTTCAAACTCCCGTATTCTATCCTGAAAAGCTTTCCCGTAAAAAGGAAACAGAACAAGCACATCTTTGCCTCGGTTTTCCTGGACTCTCTTTAAAAGATAAACGCAGCTACAGTTTGATCATTCTAAATAATATTTTCGGATCAAGCATGTCTAGCCGTATGTTTCAAGAAGTAAGAGAGCAAAAAGGATTAGCTTATTCTGTTTTCTCTTATCATTCAGCGTTTCAGGATAATGGAATCTTTACGATTTATGGAGGAACGGCTCCCCATCAATTAGATGAATTGTACAATACGATTTTAAATATTGTAGATGATTTAAAAGAGAACGGAATCACAGACAAAGAATTAAAGAACTCTAAAGAACAGATAAAAGGAAACTTGATGCTGAGTCTTGAAAGCACGAACAGCAGGATGAGCCGCAACGGAAAACACGAGCTAATCTTAGGCTACCACCGTACTCTTGATGATATGGTGGAATCGATCGATAACGTTTCAAAAGACGATGTAGACACGTTGGTTCAGTCTATCTTTAGTGAAGGATGTTCAGCTTCTCTAGTGAGTCCGTCCGGAGATCTTCCAAAAGGACTTCAATAGCATATCTACTATACAAAGAAACCCGGAGTGGATCCGGGTTTCTTTTCGTTTTTAGGTATCTTTTTCAAAAATGGGCTTAGCGTTTTCAGAATGCCCCAAACATAGGAGTTGCTCATGAATATAATGGTGTTGATTGAAAGCTTATGATCGTGTTTATTAACGTATAGCGTTTTAAAAATAGGAGTTATACCGTTGTGCAGAATGTCTTTCTGTAACCAGATAGGCGGGGTGTTCATATGATGGTGAACGTGGATAGCAATCCCCTGCAAGAAAAGGAACAACGGAGAAAGGGGAGAAAGAATGTTAACGGATTTGCATATCGCGGTTTTTGGCGGCGATGCGAGACAGTTAGAAGTTATTCGGAAACTAACAGAACTGGATGCGATACTTACTCTTATTGGTTATGACCAACTTGATCATGGATTCACAGGAGCTTCAAAGATGGATATAGATGAAGTAGACTTTTCAAAGTTAGACAGCATCATTCTGCCTGTAAGTGGAACTGGACTGCAGGGGGAGATCGATACGATTTTCTCTAATAAAAAAATGATTCTTACAGAAGACCATCTTAAAAAGACAAAAAACCACTGCCAAGTATTTTCAGGTATAAGCAATTCTTATTTAGATGCTATCACAAAAAACAGCAATAGAAAGCTAACGAAATTATTTGAAAGAGATGACGTTGCGATCTATAACAGCATCCCTACTGTGGAAGGAACGATCATGATGGTCATCCAGCACACAGATATCACCATCCATCAATCCAATACAGTTGTTCTAGGGTTCGGGCGTGTAGGAATGAGTGTAGCAAGAACATTCCAATCTTTAGGAGCGCGTGTGAAAGTGGGAGCGAGAAAATCTGAGCATATGGCAAGAATCTCTGAGATGGGCATGATTCCTTTTCATTTAGATGATTTAAAGAATGAAGTCTATGAAACAGATGTTTGCATTAATACGATTCCCACACAGATTGTTAATGCTGATGTGATCTCAAAGTTTCCTTCACATACATTAGTTGTTGATCTTGCTTCAAAACCTGGAGGAACTGATTTTAGGTATGCAGAAAAACGCGGGATCAAAGCTCTTCTTGCACCAGGCTTGCCAGGAATTGTTGCTCCTAAAACAGCGGGTAAGATTGTTGCAAATGTACTTTCGCAGCTCTTAATCAATGAATTTAAGCGGAAGGGGTAATGAAGATGGATTTTAAAGGTAAACATATCGGGTTTGGCTTAACAGGATCTCATTGTACGTACGATGCCGTGTTTCCACAGATTCAAAAGCTCGTTGAGTTAGGAGCGAACGTTTCTCCATTTTTTACACATACCGTAGGACACACGACTACTCGTTTTGGAGTAGAAGGGGAATGGGTGGAAAAGATTAAAGAGATTACTGGAAACGAACCAGTAGATTCCATCGTAAAGGCTGAGCCATTCGGACCGAAAACACCACTTGATTGTATGGTCATTGCACCATTGACAGGAAATTCAATAAGCAAATTCGCTAATGCGATGACAGATTCTCCTGTATTAATGGGTGCAAAAGCAACACTTCGCAATCAAAAACCAGTCGTTCTCGGTATATCTACGAACGATGGTCTAGGATTGAACGGTGTAAACATCATGAGATTGATGGCAACTAAGAATATCTATTTCATACCATTCAGCCAAGACGATCCAGTCAAAAAGCAAAATTCATTAGTCGCTCATATGGATACTCTCATTGAAACGATCGAGCTCGCGATTCAAGGGATACAGCTCCAGCCTGTTCTTAGGGTAAGAGATTTAGGATAATCGATGAAACAACAGAAGAAAATCCGTTCATAACACCAAAGTTTATGATAAAATATGATAAATTATATGGATTAACTAGGAGAAACTAAATCTTTGAGTTTCTCCTTCTGTTGTAGATTGCTTACCTTAAACAATAAAGGAGTTAATAAAGTATGAGTCAAAAATCATTTCATGTAGCTGTAGTAGGAGCGACTGGCGCGGTAGGCCAGCAGATGTTAAATACGTTAAGTGAAAAAAACTTTCCAATAAAAAAGTTATCTCTTCTTGCAAGTAAAAGATCAGCAGGACAGGTCATCACATTTAATGGAGAACCTCATACGATTCAAGAAGCAACTCCTGAAGCTTTTGAAGGTGTTGATCTAGCATTGTTCTCTGCTGGTGGTTCTGTATCCAAAGCTCTTGCACACGAAGCGGTGAAGAGAGGTGCGATCGTTGTAGACAACACGAGCGCATTCAGAATGGATCCGAACGTACCACTCGTTGTACCTGAAGTAAATGAAGAAGACCTATTAAAACATAATGGGATCATCGCGAATCCGAACTGTTCAACGATTCAGATGGTCGTTGCTCTTCAGCCTCTTCATGAAAAGTTCGGCCTCAAAAAAGTAATCGTATCTACTTATCAGGCTGTATCAGGTGCTGGAGCTAAAGCTGTTGAAGAACTAAAAGAACAATCAAGAGCAATTTTGAACGATGAACCTTTTGAAGCTTCTATCATGCCTTGTGCCTCAGACAAGAAACACTATCAGATCGCTTTTAACGCAGTTCCACAAATTGATAAATTTGAAGAGAACGGATATACGTTTGAAGAGCTTAAGATGATGAACGAAACAAAGAAAATCATGCATTTAGAGAATTTGGAGATTGCTGCAACTTGCGTGCGCTTACCGGTTGAGACTGGACATTCAGAATCTTTATATGCAGAGTTTGAGAATGGTAACCCTTCCGTTCAAGAAATAAGAGAACTACTTAAAACAGCCCCTGGCATCACACTTCAGGATCAACCTGAAGAACAGATCTATCCTATGCCAGCAATAGCTGCAGGACTGCCTGACGTATTTGTTGGTAGAATACGTAAAGACTTAGACCGCGATAACGCATATCACATGTGGGTCGTGTCAGATAACTTACTTAAAGGTGCTGCATATAACTCCGTACAAATCGCAGAGAGCTTAATTAAATTAAATCTGCTTTAAATATATAAAGAAGGTGCATTCATGAAGATAATCGTTCAAAAATTTGGGGGAACTTCTTTAAAAGATGATACAGGCCGCATTGAGGCGATTCGTCATATAAAAAACGCGGTAGAAGAAGGTTATAAAGTCGTTTGTGTCGTTTCAGCGATGGGACGTTTGGGTGATCCGTATGCGACAGACACTTTATTAAGCCTTTTAGGAGATAAAAACAAGATTTCGAATCGAGAACAAGATCTTTTGTTGTCTTGCGGCGAAATTATTTCATCGGTCGTATTTTCTGGGTTGTTAAATGAAAATGGTCTTTCATCTGTAGCTTTAACAGGACCTCAAGCAGGATTCAGAACTAATGATGACTTTTCGAACGCGCGAATTATCGATATGAAAGTCGATCGCATCAAGTCGGAACTTGAAAACAATCAAGTAGTAGTCGTTGCAGGTTATCAAGGACAATCAAAATCTGGGGATATCGCAACACTCGGAAGAGGCGGAAGTGATACGAGTGCTTCAGCCTTAGGTGCTGCTTTAGAAGCTGAATTTATTGATATCTTTACAGATGTAGAAGGAGTCATGACTGCTGACCCTAGACTTGTTAAAGATGCAAGACCTTTATCTGTCGTAACCTATGCAGAGATCTGCAACATGGCGTATCAAGGTGCCAAGGTCATTCATCCACGTGCTGTAGAGATCGCTATGCAAGCGAAGATTCCGTTACGCATCCGTTCAACGTATTCTGATCTTCCAGGAACGCTTGTTACATCAGCTGTAAAAGGTCCTCTTGGTAAAGATGTTCAAGAATCAATCATTACGGGTATTGCACATGTTTCTAACATTACCCAAATTAAAGTGTATGCGAACGATGGTCAGTATGATCTTCACACAAAAGTGTTCAAAGCGATGGCACAAGAACAAATATCAGTAGACTTTATTAACATTAGTCCAAAAGGTGTCGTCTATACGATCATGGAAGATAAGACAGATTTGGCATTAGCAAAATTAAAGGATCTAGGATACGAACCTGAAGTGAACCGAGATTGTGCCAAAGTATCAGCAGTTGGAGCTGGTATCGCAGGAACGCCGGGAGTTACAGCAGCTATCGTAGAATCTCTGTCCAGCAGAAACATACAAATCTTACAATCTGCAGACTCGCATACTACGATTTGGGTTCTTGTAAAGAAAGCAGATCTTATTGAATCAGTAAATGCTCTTCATTCCGCTTTTCGTTTGAATGAGGAAGGAATATCTGCAAACTTACAAGAAATCGTACAGCAGCAGTTTAATGAGTATTGAGGAGTGAAGGAAATGGATTTCGGAAGTATTAGCACCGCGATGGTAACACCTTTTGACAGCAAAGGAAACATTGACTTTGGCAGAACGACAAAATTGGTTAACCATCTGATCAATAATGGAACAGATAGTCTAGTCGTAGCAGGGACTACAGGAGAATCTGCCACATTAACGACAGAAGAAAAAGTAGCCCTTTTTAAACACGTTGTAAAAGTGGTAGATAAAAGAGTTCCTGTGATCGCTGGAACGGGAAGCAACAATACGAAAGCTTCCATCGATCTTTCAAAAAAGGCTGAAGAAATCGGTGTGGATGCGATTATGATCGTAGCGCCCTATTATAATAAACCGAGTCAAGAAGGGATCATCGCCCATTATAAAGCGATCGCAAGTGCTGTAAGCCTTCCGATCATGGCTTATAATATCCCGGGAAGATCAGTGATCTCATTCTCTGTTGATACAGTGCTTCGACTAGCTGAAGTGCCAAACATCGTGGCGTTGAAAGATGCTGGTGGGAATTTAGATACGATGAGTGAAGTGATTGAAAATACACCTGAGGATTTTGTTGTTTACAGCGGAGACGACGGATTAACCCTTCCATCTCTAGCGATAGGAAGTGCAGGAATCGTTTCAGTGGCTTCACATGTGATCGGAAACGAGATGCAAGAGATGATCAAGGCGTTTAGAGACGGTGAGAATAGAGAAGCTGCGCGTATTCATCGAAAGTTGCTTCCGGTTATGCAAGAGCTTTTTAAAGCGCCGAGTCCCGCTCCGGTTAAGACAGCCCTACAAGTAAAAGGACTGGATGTTGGCGGCGTTAGATTGCCGTTACTGCCTTTAAATCAATCTGAAAGAGAAGCTCTCTCTAACAGATTAAATAGCTTATAAAAAGTAGTAAAGAAGGGCTTCGCATGCGAAGCTCTTTTTTCTTATGTACTCATCAGCGATCAATATAAACAAGCCCCCGTCGTACATAGACAGGAGCTTTTTTAATAGGTGAGCGTATTAGTGTTGTCGCGTTTTGTCGAAGATTGTTTAATAAATTTTATCCGTGAAATTATTGACTCTATACGTGAATATATTTTGATTTACCGTGAAAATAAAATGGATTACCGTGAAATTATTAAACGTTGCGATTTCTACAAACAAAAACTTTCACTTAAACTAGATCGAATTGAAGTCGCATCATCTTTTTATAAACAAAAAGGCTTTGATTCAATCAAGAAACATTGAATCAAAGCCTCAATTTTATTCAATTATGATATTTCCGACTCAGTTTTATGTCTCTTCCTATCCTCATATTGGGGCAGTCCAGACTCAGTCAACAGTCAAGAAAGTGTTCTCTGCCTTCAATCATCTTACTTTTGACTTCGACACTCCCATTGTAGCAAAAAAGGTGAGACTACGAAGGCGCTTTGCAAAGGGGGGGATGTAAATAGACTAAGACCAGAGTTCAAAAACAATTAGGAAACACTTTAACCTTATTTTTATTTGTACTTTGCTCAGTCTTGTTTTGTATTCCTCTCATAGAGTATAATGTTTTTAAGTGACGTGATCGGGATTCATTTTTTTTACATACAACATAGGAGGAATATACACATTGTCAAAACAAAATAGAGATAAAATTAAAGTTTTTGCCCTGGGCGGAGTCGGTGAGATCGGCAAAAACATGTATGTCGTGGACACAGGTGAAGAAATCTTTGTCATGGACTCAGGTCTGATGTTTCCTCAAGAGGAAATGCTTGGAATCGATATCGTCATACCAGATGTGACTTACTTGAAGGAAAACCTAGAGCGTGTGACTGGAATCTTCTTAACACATGCCCATGAAGATCATATCGGCGGACTTCCATATGTTTTAAGACAGGTACCTGTGCCTGTATATGGAACTCGTTTAACGTTAGGACTTGTAGAAGCAAAACTAAAAGAAGCGGGACTATTGCGTTCCACAGAATTAAATTTGATCGAAACGAACCAAAAGCTATCATTTAACAGTGCGAAGGTAAGCTTCTTCCACGTAAATCACAGTATTCCAGATGCAGTAGGAATTGCAATTCACACGTCACAGGGAATTATTGCAAATACTGGTGATTTTAAGATCGATCATACACCAATCGATGGACAGCATACTGAATTTGGAAAAATTTCAGCATTGGCTGAAGAAGGTGTACTGTGTTTGCTATCAGATAGTACGAACGCAGAACGACCAGGCTCTACAGGTCCAGAAGCACAAGTTGGACAAGAGATCCTTGATGTTTTCCAAGCGGCAAAAGGAAGAATTATCATAGCTTCTTTTGCTTCAAATGTACACCGTGTTCAGCAAGTTATGAACGCTGCTGCAAAAACAAACAGAAAAGTAGCTGTTAACGGAAGAAGTATGGTGAAAGTTGTTGATATCGCTTCACAACTTGGGTACTTGACGATCGAAAAAGATCTATTAGTAACGATCGATCAAGCAAACGATTACAGTGATGAAAAAGTAGTCATCTTAACAACAGGTAGCCAAGGTGAATCGATGGCAGCGTTGTCTAGAATGGCACAAAAATCACACAAACAGATCGCTCTTCGTCCTTCAGATACAGTCGTAATTGCCGCTACCCCGATACCTGGCAATGAAACTTCAGTTGCGAAGATGGTTGATAAACTGATGCGTACAGGGGCAGATGTTATCTTTGGTCAGAAAAAGGTCCACGTATCCGGACATGGTAGTGCTGAAGAACTTAAGTTCATGCTTAGTATGATGAAACCGAAATACTTCATGCCAGTTCATGGTGAATATAAGATGCAAAAAGCGCATCAAAAATTGGCGATCGAAGTTGGAGTTGAAAAAGACAACATCTTTATCGTGGATAAAGGTGAAGTGGTAGAGTTCGCTAACGGATTCGCTCAAAAAACAGGTAAAGTACCTTCAGGAAACGTATTAGTAGATGGTCTTGGAGTAGGAGATATTGGAAACATCGTACTTCGTGATCGTAAACTATTATCTCAAGATGGAATTTTAGTGGTCGTTGTTACGATCAGTAAAGATTCTCATAAGCTGATTTCAGGTCCTGAGATCATATCAAGAGGCTTTGTGTACGTTCGTGAAAGTGAAGCTCTTCTTCAAGAAGCAAATACAAAAGTTCGTGACGTACTTGAAAAGTGCATGAACGAAAATATGAAAGAATGGTCTAGTCTTAAGTCAAACGTTAGAGATACATTAAGTCAGTATCTGTTCGAAAAAACGAAGAGAAGACCAATGATCATGCCGATCATTATGGAAATTTAACCCGCTGATACAGCGGGTTTTTTATTTTTTTCTCATATGAATGGAAATTACGCCCATACTAAGAAGAACCTAACTTAGAAGGGGTATGAATTATGGATCAGACACCAGAAACAGAAGCACCGCAAACAGATGCACCTAAGAAGGATGAAAGCTCAGGTCTTATACAGAAGATACAGTCGTTAGGACAAACGAACGTACCTACAATGGAAGGCTCGAGTATACATTGTTTGACGATCGTGGGCCAGATCGAAGGGCACATGCAGCTACCTCCTAACAACAAAGCAACAAAATATGAACACTTGATTCCTCAATTAGTAGCCATTGAACAGAATCATAAGATTGAAGGACTGCTTGTCATTCTGAATACAGTAGGTGGAGATGTGGAGGCTGGCCTTGCGATCTCTGAGATGATCGCATCCCTCTCAAAGCCAAGTGTTTCTCTCGTATTAGGAGGAGGACATTCTATAGGAGTACCAATAGCGGTCAGCGCTGATTATTCGTTCATCGCACCAACGGCTACTATGACCATCCATCCCGTTCGACTGACAGGTCTGGTCATTGGAGTTCCACAAACATTTGAGTATTTAGACAAGATGCAGGACCGGGTGATTTCTTTTGTTACGAGCCATTCTGAGATCACGGAAGAGCGATTTAAAGAATTGATGTTTTCTAAAGGGAACTTGACTCGTGATATAGGTACCAATGTGATTGGAACGGATGCCGTAAGTGATGGACTCATAAACGAAGTAGGCGGAGTAGGTCAAGCGCTCAAAAAGTTAAACGAACTGATCGAAGTGAACAAAAAAGAAGAAGATAAAGGATTAACACAATGATCTGGTACACGATGCAGCCTTTCGAATTGATGTTTCCGGAAGAAGGAAACGAACAATCCCTGCAGAATGTAATACTTTATAATAACGTTCCTGTTCTCGTCGAACGTATCGGCGACGAAACTAAGATCGTTCAGATCATGAGCACAGACCCTTCTCATTTTTTACTTGAAGACTGTCAACCTGGAATGGTGCTGCGAAACTTTTAAAAAAGTCATCTAAGAATTATGCTATACTAGTACAAAGCAGCCTTCTGATTTGCAGGGCTGCTTTTCTTTCTATTTTTGTTCATACATACATAATTGAGGCAAGCTAGCGAGGTGAAAAAAATGGCAAAAAACAAGAAAAAGAAAGCGAAGAATAAAGGCAGGTGGAAAGAGCAGCTGACGTATGAGATAGCAGGGCTCGCCATATTGGCGTTGTCCTCTTTAGCACTTGCTAAGATGGGCAACGTAGGAATGGCTTTTGTTCATCTTCTCCGTTTCTTTAGTGGAGAATGGTATGGCATACTTTTGCTCGGTTGTATCTTATTATCCTTTTATTTGATCTGGAAAAGAAGCTGGCCGGTTCTCATATCCAAAAAATTAACAGGTGTTTATATCCTTTTCTTTTCATTTTTAGTATTGAGCCACTTAACGTTGTTCGAACATTTAACAAACGGTGGAGAATGGAAAGATGCGTCGGTCATAAGAAACACTTGGGATCTATACTGGATGCAGCTTCAAGGGGAAACCTCAACGAATGATATTGGTGGAGGACTTGTAGGAGCTATTGGCTTTGCTCTTTTTTACTTTTTATTTGGTGCAGGAGGAACAAAGCTTGTCATTTTCTTTCTCATAATAGGGAGCCTTCTGTTGATCTCAGGTAAATCTTTGTCCGTTCTTCTACAGAAACTTGTTGATACATCCAGTTCAGCATCTTCAAAAATGAAAGAGTACATACAAGAAAAGAAGACTTCACTTTCTGAAGAAAGAATGAAAAAAGTAAAAGAAAAGAAAAATTTAAAACCTGCAACGATTGATGAAGAAGAGACGGAAGAGATCCTCATCTCTGAAGAACCTGTTATCGAAGATTTTACGAAAAGAGTTCAACAAACAGAGAGCGGCGTTCAGTTGAAATTTGCGCCTCAGATGTACGGTGAGAATGAAGAAAAAGAAGAGCAAAGAGATGGCAGGGAAGTAGAGAACGAATCTACAACGCCTTCACCATTGCCGGTTAACTTTGGTGATGAAGTCATACAGAATGAGCATTATCAGCTTCCGACCATGAAACATCTTAGAACACCTCAAAACAGCGGACAGCATAAAGACAAGCAATACGCTGCAAGTAAAAGTAACGCGAAAAAACTTGAAAAAACGTTTGAGAGTTTTGGAGTAAAAGCAAAGGTACTTAAAGTCCACCTTGGACCTGCAGTAACGAAATACGAGGTGTACCCGGATGTTGGTGTTAAGGTAAGTAAGATCGTAAACCTGTCAGATGACTTGGCTCTTGCTCTAGCCGCAAAAGATATTCGTATCGAAGCTCCGATACCAGGTAAATCAGCTGTTGGGATCGAGGTTCCAAATCAAGAGATCTCGATGGTAACATTAAGAGAAGTTCTTGAAGCACCACAGTTTTCGGGTCAGCAATCACCTCTCGCGATCGGTCTTGGCAGAGATATCTCAGGTGAACCGATTATCGCAGATCTTTCTAAGATGCCTCACTTACTTGTTGCAGGAGCGACCGGGAGCGGTAAGAGTGTGTGTGTAAACGGCATTATTACAAGCATTCTGATGAGGGCTAAACCACATGAAGTGAAAATGATGATGATTGATCCGAAGATGGTAGAATTAAATATGTATAATGGGATACCTCATCTCCTTGCACCAGTCGTTACTGAACCAAAGAAGGCAGCTCAAGCTTTAAAGCGGGTAGTCTCTGAGATGGAACGCAGGTATGAGCTATTCTCTCATAGTGGTACACGAAACATTGAAGGATACAATGAATCAATTCGAAAACAAAACGCTAAAGGGGATGCAAAACAGCCATTCTTACCTTATATCGTCGTTATTGTTGATGAACTTGCTGATTTGATGATGGTTGCATCGGGTGATGTTGAGGACGCGATCACTCGTCTAGCCCAGATGGCTCGTGCAGCTGGAATACACTTGATTATTGCAACTCAGCGGCCATCAGTTGATGTCATAACGGGTGTTATTAAAGCGAACATCCCGTCTAGAATCGCGTTCAGTGTGTCCTCGCAAACCGACTCTAGAACGATACTAGATATGGGAGGGGCTGAAAAACTTTTAGGAAGAGGAGATATGTTGTTCTTCCCTTCAGGAGCTTCAAAGCCTGTTCGTGTTCAAGGTGCCTTTTTATCAGATGTAGAAGTAGAAACGATCGTAGAACACTGTGTGTCACAGCAAAGAGCACAATACCAAGCAGAGATGATTCCTACAGAAGAAGCAGAACCTGCTGTCATGGAGTCTGAAGATGACTTGTTTACAGATGCTGTCAGACTGGTCGTCGATATGCAGACAGCTTCTGTTTCCATGCTTCAAAGAAGGTTTCGCATCGGTTATTCAAGAGCCGCAAGATTGATCGATTCGATGGAATCAAAAGGAATAGTAGGTCCATATGAAGGATCTAAACCGCGAGAAGTGTTAATCTCCGCGATGCCGGACGAAAAAGAAGCTTCTAGTTCATAAGTCTTAGGAAAACGAGCTCATACGGGCTCGTTTTCCTCTGTCATTGGAAATTAATTCAAATAATGTAAAATGCAAAGAATACCTATTAAAAATTTGTAAAAATAGTATTTATTTATAGAAATAAAAATGGTATAGTAATGTCGATTCTACTAATAATTTGTCATACGTCGAACAACTTAGTTAAGGTGGTTTTGTAATGTCAATAAAGGCTGACCATCGCTTGTTATATATAAAAGTGATTGAAAAGTTAAAAAAAGATATTGAAGAAGGTATTTATAAAGAGGGAGAAAAGCTTCCTTCTGAGTTTGAGTTATCAAAACAGCTTGGTATCTCTAGAGCTACATTGCGTGAAGCGCTTCGTATTTTAGAAGATGAAAACGTACTCATTCGTAAACATGGTGTTGGGACTTTTGTAAGAACTCGTGCTTTGTTCTCATCGGGCATTGAAGAACTCTACAGTGTGACCGATATGATAGAAAGAGGCGGTAAGAGAGCTGGTACTATTTTCCTAACATCGCAGATGACAGATGTCACAGAAGAACTACTTAGTAAGTTTAATGATTCATTACCAGAAGGACTCATGATGATGGAGCGGGTACGTACGGCAGATGGTGAACCAGTTGTTTTTTGTAAAGACCATATGCCAGCGCACCTTTTCCCTGCAAAAGGATTGCACGATTATGAATCATTCTTAGAGATGCTGGAAAAGGAAACGGGTAGACGAGTTATGTATGCGGTAACAAACATCGAACCGATCGGATATCACGACAGAGTTTCTGAAATATTGGAAAGCGATGAACGCGTTCCACTCCTCATCTTAAAACAAATGCATTACGATCAATTTGATGAACCTGTACTCTATTCTTGCAACTATTTTAGATCTGATAAGTTTATGTTCTCTGTTTTAAGAAAGCGCTTATAATTAAAGTCTTTTTTAGGGGGTGATCGGTACTTTATTTTGCAGCATTGGTTTTAGTCATTAAAATGAAAACACTTACAGGGGGAAAATGACTTGAAAAAGAAATTAGGATTAATGGTAACTGCAATGTTAACGGCCGGTACGATTCTTGCCGGATGTGGATCTTCTGATGACGGGAAGTCTTCTGGCGGAGGAGAGAAAAAAGACTTTAAAGTAGCGATGGTAACAGACACTGGCGGTGTAGACGATAAGTCTTTCAACCAGTCAGCATGGGAAGGTCTGACTAAGTTTGGAAAAGATAATAGTTTAGAAGAAAGCAAAGGGTACAAATACTTGCAATCTACTGCACAAAGTGATTACAAGCCGAACTTAAACTCACTGATTCGTCAAAAGTACGATGTAGTATTTGGAATTGGGTTCTTAATGGGAACTGACGTAGAAACAGTAGCGAAGCAACAGCCTGATGCAAAACTTGCAATCGTTGATATGGTTGTTAAAGGTGATAACGTAGCGAACATTACGTTCTCTGAGCATGAAGGTTCATTCTTAGTAGGTCTAGTAGCTGGTATGCAATCTAAAACGAACAAAGTAGGATTCGTTGGTGGTGTTAACAGTGAACTGATCAAGAAGTTTGAAAACGGGTTTAAAGCTGGAGTATTAACAGCGAACCCTAAAGCTGAAGTAATGGTTCAATATGCAGAAGACTTCAACAAAGCTGAAAAAGGACAACAGATCGCGAACACGTTCTATCAACAAGGAGCTGACGTAATCTATCATGCTGCTGGTGGAACAGGTATGGGTGTGTTCACTGAAGCTAAGAACCGTAAGAAGAACGGCGAGAATGTTTGGGTAATCGGAGTAGACCGTGACCAACATGAAGAAGGAATGCCTGAGAACGTAACACTTACTTCAATGGTAAAACGTGTAGACCAAGCGGTATACGAAGTTTCTGAGCAAGCGATGAACGGTAAGTTCCCAGGTGGGAAAATTGTAGAGTTCGGTCTTAAAGAAGATGGAGTAGGTATCGCTCCAACTCAAGAGAACGTTGAAGAGAAGTCACTTCAATCTGTTGAAGATTTCAAAAAGAAAATCATCGCTGGCGAAGTGAAAGTTCCTAAGACAGACGCTGAATTTGAAGAGTTCAAGAAGAGCTTAAAATAATTCAAGTGAAATGAATAACAGGCCAGGACTTGGCATAAGCCAAGTCCTTCCTTATGCAATAAGGGGGGAGCAAGAATATGGAATATGTAATCGATATGCGCAATATCCGAAAAGAATTCCCTGGAATCGTCGCGAATGATAACATCACGCTTCAAGTTAAAAAAGGGGAGATTCATGCATTACTAGGAGAAAATGGTGCAGGTAAATCAACGTTAATGAACGTGTTGTTCGGTCTTTATGAGCCTGAACAAGGGGAGATCTTCGTAAAAGGAAATAAAGTGGTGAACAATGATCCGAATATTGCCAACTCGCTTGGTATTGGGATGGTTCATCAGCACTTTATGCTCGTTGATAAGTTTACTGTTACCGAAAATATCATTCTTGGAAAAGAGCCTACAAAAGGTGGGAAAGTTGATCTTCAGACAGCGGCTAAAGAAGTACAAGCTCTTTCAGATCAATATGGACTTCGTGTAGATCCTAATGCAAAGATAGAAGATATCTCAGTTGGTATGCAGCAACGTGTAGAAATTTTGAAAACGCTTTATAGAGGAGCGGATATTCTCATTTTTGATGAGCCGACAGCCGTTTTAACTCCTCAAGAAATCGTAGAACTCATTCAGATTATGAAAAAGCTTGTTAGTGAAGGAAAGTCTATCATCCTCATCACTCATAAATTAAAAGAGATCATGGAAGTCTGTGATCGCTGTACGGTAATACGAAGAGGTAGAGGCGTTGGTACGGTAGATGTTAGCGATTCTAACCCTGATTCACTAGCGGCGATGATGGTTGGCCGTGAAGTAAACTTTAAAGTTGAAAAAATAGATGCGGATCCTAAAGAAGCTGTATTGAAGATCAAAGATCTTGTCGTTCATGATAGCAGAAAAGTACCTGCGGTAAACGGCTTGAACTTGACTGTTCATGCTGGAGAGATCGTTGGAATCGCAGGAGTTGACGGAAACGGTCAATCTGAACTATTAGAGGCGATCACGGGTCTTCATAAAGTACACGAAGGATCGATACATCTGCGAGATAAAGAGATTACGAATAAGTCTCCTAGAAGTGTAACAGAGAACGGTTTGAGCCATATACCGCAAGATAGACATAAACACGGACTTGTATTGGATTTTTCAGTAGGAGAGAACATGGTTCTTCAAACCTATTATCAAAAGCCATATTCTAAATCTGGCATCTTGAGCTTTAAGCCGATTTTTGATAAAGCTAAAAAGTTGATCGAGGAGTACGATGTTCGTACACCAGATGCCTATACACCAGCACGTGCACTATCTGGTGGAAATCAGCAAAAAGCGATCATCGCTAGAGAAGTGGACAGAGATCCCGACTTTTTGATCGCAGCTCAGCCAACTCGAGGTCTAGATGTTGGAGCGATTGAGTTCATCCACTCTAAACTGATCGAGCAAAGAGATAATGGTAAGGCTGTACTGCTCGTTTCTTTTGAGTTGGATGAGATCATAAACGTTAGTGACCGAATCGCAGTCATGTATGAAGGAAAGATCGTTGCGATCGTAAACCCAAAAGAAACAACAGAACAAGAACTGGGTCTATTGATGGCTGGAGGAAAGAGAGGTACCGTTCATGCAGAATAATACAAACAAAATGAAATTTTTAGTGCCTCTTATCTCCGTATTTTTAGGACTGCTTATCGGCGGCATTATCATGCTGATCAGCGGATATCCACCGATTGAAGCATATGCTGCTCTATTCGAAGGGATTTTTGGTGGATCCTATTATATGGGTGAAACGATCAGACAGATGTCACCTCTTATTCTTTCAGGTTTGGCTGTAGCATTTGCTTTTAGAACAGGTTTATTTAATATCGGTGTCGAAGGACAGCTTTTAGTCGGTTGGCTAGCAGCTGTTTATGTGGGGATTTTTGTTGATGCCCCGGCGATCATTCATATTCCTCTAGCCATTCTAGCAGCTGGAGTCGCTGGTGCACTATGGGGCTCTGTTCCTGGTATCTTAAAAGCACGTTTCAAAGTTCACGAAGTAATTACGACGATCATGATGAACTATATCGCACTTTATAGTACGAATGAAATTATCCGTAATTTCATGCTTGCACCAGGTGAGCGAACAGAGAATGTAAAAGAATCAGCTTCTCTTGCTTCACCGTTTTTGCAAGAGCTTACAGACAATTCTACGCTTCACTATGGAATTATCGTAGCAATCGTTGCAGCAGTAATCATGTGGTTCTTATTATGGAGAACAACACTGGGTTATGAGCTTCGTGCTGTAGGGTTCAACCAGCATGCATCTCAGTACGCTGGAATCAACGTTTCAAAAAACATCGTCCTTTCTATGGCGATCTCAGGAGCATTTGCAGGGATTGCAGGAAGTATGGAAGGTCTAGGTACGTATCAATATATGACGATCAATGCCGGATTTACCGGAGTAGGATTTGATGGGATCGCTGTTGCACTTCTAGGTGCTAACAGTGCGATCGGTGTTATTTTAGGTGCTGCATTGTTTGGCGGACTAAAGATTGGTGCACTGAATATGCAAGCTATGGCTGGAGTTCCGACAGAACTTGTTGGAATCGTTATTGCTTTAATCATCTTCTTTGTTGCGTGCAGCTATCTTGTTCATTGGTTGATGAACCGTGTGAACAGAGGAGGTAAGATCTGATGAGTTTTATGGATATTCTAGCACTAATCATACCTGCTGCTATCGTTTCAGCCGCTCCCTTAATCTTTACTGCTCTAGGTGGAGTCTTTAGTGAACGTTCAGGAGTTGTAAATATCGGATTAGAAGGCTTAATGCTATTTGGTGCTTTTACAGGGGCCGTAACGATCTATTACGGCGAACAGTTTGGATTAGCTGGTGCAGCTCCATGGGTAAGTTTTGTGGTTGCAATGATCGTTGGAGCACTATTTGCTTCTATTCATGCTGTTGCGAGTATCTCACTGAAAGCAGATCAAGTTGTTAGTGGTGTAGCGATCAACTTTTTGGCTGCTGGACTCGCGATCTTCTTAACGAAGAAAATCTTTAATGCGGGACAAACACCTGTCATCTCACAGCGTATTTCTAAAAGTGATATACCGTTTCTGTCAGATATTCCGGTGATCGGAAAACTATTCTTCTCAAATGCCTATCTGACTTCTTATCTAGCCGTATTCGTTGCTTTAATCGTGTGGTATGTTCTATACAAAACCCCATTTGGTCTTCGCCTTCGGTCAGTAGGTGAACATCCAATGGCTGCAGATACGATGGGAATCAACGTTAAAAAGATGCGTTATGTGGGCGTTTTATTGAGTGGTGCTCTAGCTGGTCTAGGTGGAGCTGTCTATGTGGCTTCTATTTCAGGGAACTTCACGCACTCTACGATCACAGGACAAGGTTTCATGGCTCTAGCTGCGATGATCTTCGGTAAATGGCATCCACTTGGCGCTTTAGGAGCTGCCCTTTTCTTTGGTCTAGCACAAGCGATCAGTATCTCTGGAGCACAGATTCCAGGTCTGCAAGATATCCCGAAAGTATTCTTGCTTATCGCACCATACGTTCTTACGATACTAGCTTTAGCAGGGCTTGTAGGACGTGCGGATGCTCCGAAAGCTCTAGGAACACCTTATGAAAAAGGAAAAAGATAAAAAATAGATACTTCTGACGATATCTCCTTAGATTATATTGGAATTGCTAATTTATCTATTTTATTATCTTCTATGAACAGTTGTTGAATGTAGTGGAAGGTGTGAGACTTAAAAGTGAGAACGCACAAATGTGGCTCACCGCCTGCACTGCAGAAAGCGAGCATCTTGAACAAAGATCAACTGCTTTTAAAAACATCTTTGAATATCATATAATAAAAAAGTCTGCCAGAAGGCGGACTTTTTTTGTTTTATAAGGAGGAATGTCATGTCAGGTATCGAAAATGGGTAAACTAGAACGTAGACATAATGAAAGGGGTACTTATCCAATGGGAATTGTTAATCATAAAACGACCGATCTCCACGGAATGACTGTACATACGATAGAAACGAAAAAGTATAAGACCACATCGTTTATACTACAGGTTAAAGAACCAATCAATGAAAAGAACGTTACAAAGCGAGCGCTGCTTGCTTATGTGTTACAGAGTGGTACAAAGGATTTTCCTTCTTCAAAAGAGCTGAGAAGTGCTTTGGACGACCTTTATGGAGCTACATTAAATGCTGATCTTTCCAAAAAAGGCGAGAATCAAGTGATCAGTATTCGAATGGAAGTAGCAAATGAGAAATTTTTATCCAATTCAGAACCTGTTCTTGATAAAGCTTTCCATCTTTTATCACAAGTTCTCTTAGCCCCAGCACTTGAAGGGGACGTGTTTAAAGAGGGAATCGTAAAAAAAGAGAAACGCAGTCTGAAACAACAGATCGAATCCATCTATGATGATAAGATGCGTTATGCAAACAAACGACTTTTAGAAGAGATGTACGACTCAGAGCCTTACCGTTTGAATGTGTATGGAAACGGTGATGAAGTAGATTCGATCTCATCTAAAGAACTTTTTGATTATTATCAGGAAGTGATCAAAAACGATAAGATCGATCTTTATGTGATCGGAGATATCTCAACAGATGAGATGGTTGACAAGGTTAGTAAGCATTTCCGTTTTTCAAAAGATAGAAAAGAAGATGAGACTAAAGCAGTGAATGCTGCAGATGAAAAAAGGATCTCAGAAGTTAAGGAAATCTTTGAAGAGCAGGATGTGCAACAAGGAAAGCTACACATGGGTTACCGCACGTATACCACTTATGCAGATGATGATTATTTCGCACTACAAGTGTTTAACGGCATTTTTGGCGGATTTTCTCACTCTAAATTGTTCATGAACGTTCGTGAAAAAGAAAGTTTGGCTTATTATGCAGCTTCTCGATTCGAGAGCCATAAAGGTGCAGTATTTGTCATGAGTGGAATTGAGACTGCCAATTATGAGAAGGCTGTAAAAATTATTAAAGAACAGCATGAAGAAATGAAGAACGGGAATATCACAGACTCTGAATTCGAACAGACGAAGGCGATGATCAATAACCAAGTGTTAGAGACGATCGACCACCCGATCGGTCTATCAGAAGTGCTGTATCACAATGTTGTTGCCGGAACAAATCGTTCCATTGAAGAATGGATGGAAGGCATAAAAAAAGTAACAAAAGATGATGTGGTTGCCGTAGCTAAAAAAGTAACACTTGATACCATTTTCTTCTTGAAGGGAGCTGGCACGAATGGGAATGAAAACGTTTGATCAATTAGACGAAACGCTGCATTATGATGAACTGCCGAACGGATTAAAGGTATATGTTCTTGAAAAGAAAGGCTTCAATAAGACGTATGCTACGTTTACGACGCATTATGGGTCAGTGGATAATCACTTTAAACCATTAGGGAAAGATGAAAATGTAAAAGTTCCTGATGGGATCGCACATTTTCTGGAGCACAAACTTTTTGAAAAAGAGCATGGAGACGTCTTTCAAGATTTTAGTAAACAAGGGGCGTCTGCTAACGCATTCACGACATTTAACAGAACCGCTTACCTGTTTTCAACAACGGGCGATGTGAAAAAGAACTTGACGACTTTGATCGACTTCGTACAAGAACCATATTTTACAGAAAAGACAGTCGAGAAGGAAAAAGGAATCATCGGTCAAGAGATCAGAATGTACGATGACAACCCAGATTGGCGCGTTTATTTTGGCCTGATCGAAAATATGTATCACCATCATCCAGTAAAGATCGATATCGCTGGAACTGAAAAATCCATCGCTAAGATCACAAAAGATGATCTGTATGAATGTTATGAAACGTTTTATCACCCTAGCAACATGATCCTCTTTATTGTGGGTCCGGTAGATGCTAAAGATATATTAAATTTCGTAAAAGATAATCAATCACAAAAAACGTTTAAAGAAAAAGAACACATCGAACGTTTCTTTGATGAAGAGCCAAAAACGGTTGCAAAAACAAAGAAAGTGATCGAGATGACCGTGCAGACTCCTAAGTGTTATATGGGTTATAAAGAAGCTACCCCTAATCGCAAAGGAAAAGAGTTAATGAAACATGAACTCAGTGTAAATCTTCTTTTGGAGATGATGTTCGGAAAAAGCTCTCCGAATTATGAAACGTTGTATGAAGAAGGATTGATCGATCAGACGTTCTCTTTTGATTACACCGAAGAGAATGGATTTGGATTCAGCATGCTCGGAGGAGATACTGGATCTCCAGATGAATTTGTTGAAAGAATCTCTGGGATGGTTGAAGCCTTTAAACAACAGTCGATCGATGAAGGTTCATTTGATCGGGCTCGTAAAAAGAAGATCGGTGCTTTTTTAAGATCATTGAACTCACCGGAGTTTATTGCAAATCAGTTCACTCGTTATGCGTTTAATGAAATGGACCTCTTTGATGTGATTCCGGTTTTCGAATCACTTACGGTGCGCGATGTTGAGGAAGTCTTACAGAATCACTTTAAAAAAGAAGCGATGACCGTTTGCCAAGTGCAAAAAAAGAAGTCATAATAAATGAAAAAAACATCCTGCTGAGGTAGGGTGTTTTTTTAGAGCAATGAGGGGATTAACAGTGAAAAATGCACTTGTCACAGGAGCATCCGGAGCGATCGGAAGCGAGATCAGTCATATGTTAGCATCAAAAGGTTTTCGGTTGTTTCTTCATTACAACAGTAATCTAAAAGCTGCAGTATCACTTCAGAACGAACTGAAGGAAAAATATGGAGTACCTGTTTCCATTGTATGTGCTGACCTGTCTATTGCAGGAGGATCAACCGTTCTATGGAATCAAATTCAGGAAACCCTAGATGTGTTCGTCTATAACTCTGGTTCTGCTCATTTTGGCCTTCTCACGGATTTTACTGAAGAATCAATAACGGAGACGATGCAGTTGAATCTTTTAAGTGCGATCTCACTATCGAAGGCGATCGTGCCTAACATGATTCAAAAAAAATCTGGAAAGATCATCATGATCTCTTCTGTTTGGGGAGAAGTAGGGGCTGCATGTGAAACGGTCTATTCTGCAGCAAAAGGTGGAATGAATACGTTCGTTAAAGCACTCTCAAAAGAATTAGCTCCGAGTCATATTCAAGTGAACGGTATCTCTCCCGGAGTCATATCCACTCCTATGATGGACCAATTTACTGATGAGGAGAAACGTTCGTTGTCTGAGGATATTCCTGCTGGTCGGTTTGGAGAACCTTCGGAAGTTGCTCATGCTGTTGAATTTTTGATGAGTGAAAAAGCAGATTATATCTCTGGTCACATCCTTTCGATAAACGGATCGTGGTTTACTTAAAAAAACATGTATAAAAAGGGTGAAACTAAGAGATATTAATGCTGTATCAACCTTGAAGGAGGAGACAGCATGTCTGTATTAGACAACTTTGGTCAATGGAAAGATTTCTTGGCAGAGCGTTTAAATCACGCGGAACACGAAGGTATGAACCACGATACGATTTCGAACTTAGCAACTGAGATCGGTGGCTACTTAGCGAACCACGTTGAACCAAAAAACGAGGAAGAAAAAGTTCTTGCCGATCTTTGGAAAGTGGCCGATGAAAACGAAAGACACGCCATCGCTAATATGATGGTCAAGCTAGTTCAAAACGACGGAAGCCGCTAAATGGTGAAGGATGTTAAGAATTTTTTCTTAACATCCTTTTATTTTGCTTTCATAATAAATTGAAATCATTTATTATTAGAAACAAGAATAGATGTAGAATTTTGTTTCATTTTGAAAGAATAAGGAGATGAATTATGGGAGAGCAAGAATGGTATTTAGAGTATGAGATACATAAAAACCGGCCGGGTCTCCTAGGGGATATATCTTCCTTGTTGGGTATGCTTGGTATTAATATCGTCACGATTAACGGTGTTGATAATGAGCGGCGTGGAATGCTTCTGATCATTGATAACGAAGAAAAGATCAACCGGCTTCAATCGATCTTAGATTCAATGGACAACATTACAGTAACCAAGTTTCGAAAACCGAAGCTTCGTGATCGTCTAGCTGTTAGACACGGCAGATATATTGAACGCGATGCGGATGATAAGAAAACGTTTCGTTTTATAAGAGATGAACTTGGTATATTAGTTGACTTTTTAGCTGAATTATATAAAGTTGAAGGACATAAATTAATCGGCGTTAGAGGCATGCCGCGTGTTGGAAAGACGGAAAGTATCGTAGCATCCAGTGTTTGTGCGAATAAACGTTGGGTCTTTATTTCATCCACGTTGTTGCGTCAGACCGTTAGAAGCATGCTTGCGGATGACGAATACGATTCTGACCACGTTTTTATTATTGATGGTGCCGTTTCAGCTCGTAATATGAACGATAAACATTGGCAGCTCATACGAGAGATCATGAGGCTTCCTGCAGCGAAAGTTGTGGAACATCCTGATCTTTTTGTTCAGCAAACGGAATATACACTTGATGATTTTGACTATATTATCGAGCTAAAGAGTCATCGTGATGAAGAAATTACATATGAAGCTCTGAAACAAGATCAAACAGGATTCGGAAATTTAGAATGACGTAAGTAGGTGGGAAGGTTGACAGAACTCGGTAAGTTATTAAAAGAAAAACGTGAAGAAAAAGGAATGTCACTTGAAGAACTTCAAACAGCGACGAAGATTCAAAAAAGATATCTGGTAGCCATTGAAGAAGGAAAGTATGAAGTACTTCCTGGATCGTTTTATGCTAGAGCGTTCATTAAAAATTATTGTGAAGCTGTAGGGTTGCATTATGAGACCATCTTTGATGAATATGCTCATGAGATACCTAAATCGGCAAAAGAACCAACTACAGAGTTTGAACCGCGTTCAAAAAGAGAGCGATCAGGTGTATCCGATGATCATTCCCTTTTAAAGAGGTTGGTACCGATCATACTTATTGGAGTTTTGATCGTAGTCATTCTCTTTGTCGTATGGAAGCTCCTTCCTGACGGAAATGATCAAGCGAAAAGCGGCAATGATGCACCAGGTGTTCTATTGGATGCTGATGAAAACAAGCCGCAGAAAAAAGATGCACCAAAGAAAGAAAAAGAAGATGCAGCTGAAGATAAGGATGAAAAATCTGACGCTCCAAAAGAAGAAGAGAAAAAACAAACGTTAACAAAACTTGAAACCATCGGAAAAGTAACAACTTATGATCTGAAAGATACGGATGAATTAGTTGTGGAACTTAGTGCACAAGGTCCTAGTTACGTAGGGATTCAAGATGAGACTAAGAAAAGCTATTTTGATAATCAGATGAAAAAGGGTCAAACGGAAACTTTCGACCTTTCTTCTGCTAAAGAGGTAACACTAAATATTGGCGCGTCTCATGTAACTTCTATTAAAATAAATGGGGAAGCCTTCACATACCCTGTTCCAGCAACTGAACTGATCCATCAGAAAATCGTGATTCGTAAGGCTCAACAATAGTTAGAACAAACTGATTTTGACCGTATTTTGGAGGAATTGCATTGAACTTACCTAACAAGATTACCATTTCAAGGATTTTTTTGATTCCACTCTTTATGATCGTTCTTTTGGGCGATTTTGATTGGGGAGTATGGAAGATAGCGGGTGAAGAACTCCCAGTCACTCATTTTGTAGCAGCATTGATCTTTATCTTTGCATCAAGTACAGATTGGGTCGACGGCTATTATGCTCGCAAATATAACTTAGTTACGAATTTAGGGAAATTTTTAGACCCACTAGCAGATAAGCTGCTTGTTTCAGCAGCACTTGTAGGGTTAGTTGAACTTGGAGCTGCACCTGCATGGATGGTTATCGTTATTCTAAGCCGTGAGTTCGCTGTTACTGGAATTCGTGCTGTCGCTTCCGCAGAAGGCGAGGTCATTGCAGCAGGACAGATGGGTAAGCTAAAGATGTGGATTCAAATTATTGCGATTTCAGCTCTATTGCTTCATAATCTTCCATTTGCGTGGATCGGATTACCGTTTGCAACGATCAGTCTTTGGGCAGCAACCCTGATCACCTTATATTCTGGATGGGAGTATTTCGTGAACAGCAAACATATTTTATTAAAATCAAAGTAAACAAGAATGAAGAAAAACAGGAGCACAAAACTCCTGTTTTTTTATTAGCTGTAAGAAAAAACGCAGAAAACAAAAAGAAATGAAAGCCATTTTTTAGAATATATAAGTTTGAATGATAGGAATGGAGAGAATACAATCAAGGAGCGTGTATGTGTTGAACGCAGAAATCATAGCAGTTGGCAGTGAACTTTTATTAGGACAGATCGCAAATACGAATGCTCAGTTTATTTCTAAGGGGCTTGCAGACATCGGAGTAAACGTTTTTTATCACTCAGTAGCAGGTGATAACCAAAACCGTCTCTCATCCGTTATTCAAACAGCCATGTCACGATCTGATCTGATCATCTTTACAGGAGGTCTAGGACCGACAAAAGATGATCTCACGAAGGAAACGATCGCAAAATTATTTCAAAAGGAATTGGTCCATGACGAAGCAGCTCTTCAGTATATAACCAATTATTTCGTTCAGACCAATCGAGAGATGACACCGAACAATAAGAAGCAAGCTCTAATTATTGAAGGATCTACCGTACTCCCGAACGATAATGGTATGGCACCTGGAATGGCGTTTACTCATCGTAACATCACATGTATACTCCTACCTGGACCACCTAGCGAGATGAGACCGATGTTTAACAATTATGTTATTCCTTATCTTTATTCTAAGATGGATGTACAGACTAAGTTTCATTCGAGAGTATTACGATTTTTTGGGATTGGTGAATCTGTCTTAGAAACGAAGCTTCAGGATCTGATCGAGAAACAAAGCAATCCTACGATTGCACCTTTAGCATCTGAACATGAAGTTACGATTCGGCTAACTGCAGCTCACCCTTCAGAAACTGAGGCAAAAAGACTGTTAGATGAAGTGGAACAAGAAGTATTGAGTCGTACAGGTTCTTATTTCTATGGATATGATGACGAAACGCTTGAGAATCAGACGTTCGATCTTCTACGAAATAATCAGCTGACGATCGCTTCAGCCGAGAGTTTGACGGGTGGACTCTTCAGCAAGATCATTACTGATTTTCCGGGTTCATCTTCCGTGTATCAAGGAGGAGCCGTCGTTTACTCGAACGCACTGAAACAATCAATGCTTAAAGTACCTCATACTTTAATCACAGATCATGGTGTTGTAAGCTCACAATGCGCAGAGTGGATGGCAGAAGAAATCAGAAGTCAGACAGAGGCAGATATCGGTATCAGCTTTACAGGTGTTGCTGGTCCAGAGGCACAAGAAGACAAGCCGACAGGTACAGTGTTCATCGGAATCTCAATACATGATCAAACACATTCCTTCTCATTAAAACTTGCAGGTACTAGAAAGGCGATTCGAGAAAGAACAGTTAAGCATGGATTTCGGTATTTAAATCAATTGGTCAAAGAAGGACAATAAAAAAATCGAATAAATGTTCGTAAAATGATTGGCAAATCTATAAAAAAGAGATATGATAGAGAAGTAGCAAGTTACAGAATTAATGAAACAAAAATACATGAAAAAATGAATTTGAGGAGTGAATTGAATGAGCGATAGAAAAGCAGCTCTAGATATGGCTCTACGCCAAATTGAAAAGCAGTTCGGAAAAGGTTCCATCATGAAATTGGGTGAGCAAACGGAACAGAGAATCTCGACAGTTTCCAGCGGATCGATCACTTTGGACATCGCACTTGGAATTGGTGGTTACCCTCGCGGAAGAATTATCGAAGTATATGGTCCTGAATCATCAGGTAAAACCACTGTTGCACTTCATGCCATTGCAGAAGTACAACGTAATGGTGGACAAGCCGCGTTCATTGATGCAGAGCATGCGCTTGACCCTGAATATGCACAAAAGCTAGGCGTTAACATTGATGAACTCTTATTGTCTCAGCCAGATACTGGTGAACAAGCGCTAGAGATCGCTGAGGCTCTTGTAAGAAGTGGAGCAGTAGATATTTTAATCATTGACTCCGTTGCAGCCCTAGTTCCTAAAGCTGAGATCGAAGGAGAAATGGGTGACTCTCACGTTGGTCTTCAAGCTCGTCTAATGTCTCAAGCACTTCGTAAACTTTCAGGTGCTATTAATAAATCGAAAACCATCGCGGTATTCATCAACCAAATTCGTGAAAAAGTTGGCGTAATGTTTGGGAATCCTGAAACAACACCAGGGGGAAGAGCTCTAAAATTCTACTCTTCCGTTCGTCTGGAAGTACGTCGTGCTGAACAGTTGAAACAAGGACAAGATGTTGTTGGTAACAAAACAAAGATTAAAGTTGTAAAAAATAAAGTAGCTCCTCCGTTTAGAACGGCTGAAGTTGATATCATGTACGGAGAAGGAATCTCGTATCAAGGAGAGATTCTCGATATCGGTTCGGATATTGATATCGTTCAAAAAAGTGGTGCTTGGTATTCTTACGAAGGCGAACGTTTAGGTCAAGGACGTGAGAACTCTAAGCAATTCCTAAAAGAAAACCCTGAGATTGCATCAGCAATCGTAGCTGAAATCCGCAACTATTATCAATTAGAAGGTAAAGCAACGGTTGAAGCAGAAGCCCCTTCCTTAGAAGAAGAGTTTGAGTTAACAGAATAGCAATTAAGTAAAAGACTGGTCAATGCGACCAGTCTTTTTTTGACTCTTATCTAAAGGCTCTTTTTTAAAGGATTGTTGCTTTTGGCTTTTTTTTATTCTCACCATCTGCAAATTGATAGTAGAGAAAGGTTGCCTGCCTGCCACATGAGTAGCTTCTCGCAAGGCAGGCATGCGACGAGGAAGTTCACTCGTCAGTATAAACTCGAAGACGCAGGAGTAGAGAGACAGCCTTGAAGCGGTCAGGTGGAGACTCTTAATGGCGCAAAACGGCAGGAGGCTCACCGCACGCCCCGTGGAAAGCGCGCAACCTGGAGCGGAAATCAACACTTTCAAGAGCAACAAAGTCTAAAACAGTCTATTTTCCAAAACTAGCAATCTGAATTGAAAATAAACTACTTCCAAAAACAGCGATGCATAAGCAAACAGCTTTCCAAAATAGCGAATATGACAGGCAAAATATGCTCCTTGCTATTTTTAGGTCAAGCAATTATTATAGAAGATTGACTCTCTTGACAAGCTTTAGGCACACCTATAAAATGAAGATATATTTTGATTTCTTATGAAATTAAAAGATATGTATAGAATTTGTACGACATGAATGGTGCACAGCACATGTAAGACGATTGACGCCAAAAATGCAGTATGAAAAGCAGAAAGCAAGAGGAGGTGGGAATATGCCAAGTTTAGCAGTATTCATCTCCAGTTTGCTTGTCTCACTAGGTGTCGGTGCTATTGTCGGATATCTTGTTAGGAAATCAATTGCTGAAGCGAAGATTTCAAGCGCAGAACGAGCAGCTGCGCAAATTGTTGAAGATGCAAAGCGCGATGCTGACGCCAGCAAGAAAGAAGCGCTGTTAGAAGCAAAAGATGAAATCCATAAGCTACGTACCGAAGCTGAACGCGAAATTCGCGAACGTCGAAACGAGCTTCAAAAACAAGAACATCGATTGGTTCAAAAAGAAGAGATCCTAGACAGAAAAAGTGAAACTCTTGACAAAAAAGAGGAATCTTTAGAGCGACGTGAGGAGTCTCTCACCAAAAAACAGCGACAAATTGAAGAGATTGAAAGCAAAGTGGAGGAATTGCTAGAAGAACAACAGCGAGAGCTTGAGCGCATTTCCAGCATTACCAGGGATGAAGCCCGCCAAATTATCATGACTGAAACTGAGAACGAGATGACACATGAGTTGGCGATGATGGTAAAAGAGATGGAGAACCGCGCGAAAGAAGAAGCGGACAAGAAAGCAAAAGAAATTCTTTCCCTAGCTATCCAACGCTGTGCAGCCGATCACGTAGCAGAAACGACAGTTTCTGTAGTAAACCTTCCTAACGATGAAATGAAAGGAAGAATTATTGGACGTGAAGGACGAAACATCAGGACGTTAGAAACGTTAACTGGAATTGACTTAATTATTGATGATACTCCAGAAGCCGTTATTCTGTCTGGTTTTGACCCGATCCGCCGTGAAATTGCACGTATGGCTTTGGACAAGCTTGTACAGGATGGAAGAATTCACCCTGCACGAATTGAAGAGATGGTTGAAAAATCACGTCGAGAAGTGGATGAGTATATCCGCGAAGTAGGAGAACAAACAACATTTGAAGTTGGCGTTCACGGACTTCACCCTGATTTGATCAAGATTCTTGGGCGTTTGAAGTATCGTACAAGCTACGGTCAGAACGTACTGAAACATTCAACAGAAGTGGCTTACCTAGCTGGCTTAATGGCAGCAGAGGTAGGAGAAGACGTTCATCTTGCAAGACGAGCTGGATTGCTTCATGATATCGGTAAGGCGATTGATCATGAAGTAGAAGGCAGTCACGTAGATATTGGTGTTGAACTTGCTACGAAGTACAAAGAGCACCCAGTAGTAATCAACAGCATTGCGTCTCACCATGGAGACACTGAAGCAACTTCAATCATTGCAACTCTAGTTGCAGCTGCAGATGCACTTTCTGCTGCTAGACCAGGAGCACGCCGTGAAACACTTGAAACGTATATCCGCAGACTTGAAAAGTTAGAAGAGATTTCGGAATCATTTGATGGTGTTGAAAAATCTTTTGCGATCCAAGCAGGTCGTGAGATACGTATCATGGTTAAACCGGATATGATTGATGATGTAGCATCATACCGACTAGCACGTGATATTACGAAAAAGATTGAAAGTGAACTGGATTATCCAGGACACATTAAAGTGACAGTCATTCGTGAGACTCGAGCAGTTGAATACGCAAAATAATACACACAAAGCGGTGGGAAATCAGTCCTACCGCTTTTTTATATGGAATAATGTACTTAAATGTATGAGACGTGAAGCTTTTAAATAAAGAATTCGAAAGAGTTCTTAGACATAAAGTGCGATTTACTAACTAGTAAGATTCATCGAAATTTTTATAAAAATCCACTTTTTGGTTTGAAAGAACTTCGTTAAGGGTACTAGAATACCGGGGTTTATTCATAGGGCAGCTGCTTTAACAAATCAGCAAAAAGAGAGAGAATGCACAATTTTGTTTCGGCAGGAATACAAGCCTTAATCAATGAATATAGTAGAACAGGTATCTATCCTGAAGGAGGTTCAAAACAATGGAAATATTAAAAGTTTCAGCAAAATCTAACCCCAACTCTGTAGCTGGTGCACTTGCCGGTGTTCTCCGGGAACGTGGAGGCGCTGAAATTCAGGCAATCGGAGCAGGTGCATTAAACCAAGCTGTTAAAGCAGTAGCTATCGCACGAGGTTTCGTAGCACCGAGCGGAGTTGACCTCATTTGTATTCCAGCATTTACAGATATCTTAATTGATGGGGAAGAACGAACGGCCATTAAATTAATTGTTGAACCACGCTAATTAAAGTGAAACCTGCTTGCTCATTAAAAGAGCAAGCAGGTTTTTAGTTTTATAGACTACTTTTCTTTTTAGAACAGTTACAAAGAATAAGAGGAGGAAATGAGGAAACATATCTAGAATTCTAACAGAGTAGCTATTTTTATAAAGCGCTTTCATTTGTTTACAATTTTTGTAATCGTTTGAATGATACTAGGCGAAAACTTGCATTTTTATGAAGTTAAGTCTAGAATTGTAGACGTTTAGTACATAATTTAAGTAGACGTGATAATGCGCGTTCAGCACAACATGAAACCATACTAAATCAAACTATTGATTGAAAAATTTAACGTTTGGGTTACTGAAAGGGTGGAGTACATGATTGATCAACTTTCTTGGAAAGTTGGCGGACAGCAAGGTGAAGGAATTGATAGTACAGGTGAAATTTTTGCGATGGCACTCAACCGCCAAGGCTACTATCTGTATAGCTATCGACACTTTTCTTCCAGAATTAAAGGCGGTCATACCAACAATAAGATTCGTGTAAGCACGAGTGAAACCCGTTCGATCTCTGATGATCTTGATATTTTAATAGCATTCGATCAAGAAACGATCGATGTGAATGTACATGAGCTTCGCGATGGTGGTGTGGTGATTGGAGACTCAAAATTCAATCCTACTGTTCCAGAAGACCTGAATGTTAGATTATATTCGGTGCCATTCACAGAGATTGCAAGTGAACTAGGAACATCTCTAATGAAAAACATGGTAGCGATCGGAGCGACTAGTGCTGTTCTAGGTCTTCCTGTAGAAAGCTATTTAGAAGTTGTAGAAGAGATTTTTGCTCGTAAAGGAGCAAAAGTAGTAGAAAAGAATATGGAAGCTATCCAAAAAGGTGCAGACCGTTTCAATGAATTATCTGGTGGCCAGATTGATGGATTCCAATTAAATAAAGCTGATGGCAAAAAGAGAATGTTCATGATTGGAAACGATGCGATCGCTTTAGGATTCGTGGCAGGAGGCGTACGTTTCATGTCCGCTTATCCGATCACACCGGCATCTGAGATCATGGAATACTTGATTAAAAAACTGCCAGAGTTTGGCGGAACTGTCATTCAAACAGAAGATGAGATTGCAGCTTGTACGATGGCAATCGGAGCGAACTATGCAGGTGTTCGTACGATTACATCTTCAGCAGGACCAGGTCTATCCTTGATGATGGAAGCATTAGGTCTGTCTGGGATGACAGAGGTTCCGTTAGTCGTTGTAGACACACAGCGTGGAGGTCCGTCAACGGGACTACCTACCAAACAAGAGCAATCTGATCTCATGGCGATGATCTACGGTACTCATGGTGAGATTCCAAAAGTGGTTATGGCACCAAGTACGGTTGAAGAAGCATTCTATGATGCTGTCGAAGCGTTAAATATTGCAGAAGAATATCAGATTCCTGTTATCTTACTTACTGATCTTCAACTTTCTTTAGGGAAACAATCAGTAGAACCATTAGATTATAGCCGCGTAGAGATTCGACGTGGAAAACTTAATCCAAAAGAAGAGCTTCCTGATACAGATGATAAAGATGGGTACTTTAAGCGTTATGAAGTAACCGAAGATGGTATTTCTCCTCGTGTTATACCAGGTATGAAAAATGGTATCCACCATGTAACGGGTGTTGAGCATGATGAGACAGGAAAGCCTTCAGAAGTAGCTGCAAACCGTCAGAAGCAGATGGATAAACGTCTGCGTAAACTACAAAACCTGCGTTTTAACGTACCGGTTGTCAAACAAGCTCCTCATGATGAAGCTGATGTTCTTTTAGTTGGGTTCAATTCAACAAGAGGAGTGATCGAAGAAGCGATCCCTCGTTTAGAAGCAGATGGATTAAAAGTCAACCATGCTCATATTCGATTGATTCATCCGTTCCCTGCCGATGAGATGAAATCGATGATCGACAAAGCAAAGAACGTAATCGTTGTCGAGAACAACGCGACAGGACAGCTGGCGAACATCCTAAAAATGAATGTTGGACAGCATGAGAAGATTAAAAACTTGTTAAAATATGATGGGAATCCTTTCTTGCCATCAGAAGTTGTCATGAAATGCAAGGAGCTGGTTTAATATGGCTACATTTAAAGATTTTCGTAACAGCATCAAACCGAACTGGTGTCCAGGATGTGGAGATTTTTCTGTACAGGCAGCTATTCAGAGGGCAGCTGCAAATGTAGGTTTAGAACCAGATGATCTTGCTGTCGTATCAGGAATCGGCTGTTCAGGACGTATTTCAGGATATATCAAATCTTATGGTTTCCATGGGATCCATGGTCGTTCGTTGCCGATCGCGCAAGGTGTTAAGATGGCAAACCGTGATCTGACTGTTATCGCTTCAGGTGGTGATGGAGATGGGTTCGCGATCGGTATGGGTCACACCGTACATGCGATCAGACGCAACATCGATATTACTTATATTGTAATGGACAACCAAATATATGGTCTTACAAAAGGACAAACATCACCGCGATCTGATGTTGGTTTTAAAACGAAGAGTACACCAGAAGGATCTGTAGAGTCAGCGATTGGTGTTATGGAACTCGCTCTAACGGCTGGAGCTACGTTTGTCGCTCAAAGTTTTTCAACGGACTTAAAAGAGTTAACTTCCATCATCGAAGCTGGTATCAACCATAAAGGCTTCTCATTGATCAACGTTTTCTCTCCTTGTGTGACATACAATAAAGTAAACACATACGACTGGTTTAAAGAGCATCTCGTATCTTTAAGCACGATTGAAGACTATGATTCTTCAAACCGTATGATGGCGATGCAGACACTAATGGAAAACAAAGGTCTTGTAAAAGGGATCATCTATCAAGATAAGGTAAAACCTTCTTATCAAGATCTTGCACACGGATACAGCAAAGAAGCACTTGCAAAAGTTGATCTGAACTTGCCTGAAGAAAAGTTCAATCAATTAATGTCAGAATTCATGTAAGAAATAGCCCTTCTCCTAAAATTTGGAGTGGGGCTTTTTTCTTTTTAAAAAAATCTGTGAATTTTTTTGGGTATCTGCGAATGTCCGTGTCGTATGGACACAGCTCTTTACCTCTTTGTTCAATCCATGTACAATTATTTATGGAATTGATTATTAAGGTTTACAGTGAGGGGTGTTTCTGTGCAAGGAAAAATGAAAGCAATAGTTAAGCATCATGCGGGTTATGGAGCTAGATTAGAAACAGTAGATATTCCTGAGATTAATGAGAGTGAAGTTTTAATCAAAGTTAAAGCGACTTCAATCTGTGGAACAGATGTCCATATTTACACATGGGATGAATGGTCACAGAGTCGTGTGAAAACGCCATATGTATTTGGTCATGAGTTTTCAGGGGTTGTTGAAAAAGTTGGAAGCGCTGTTACAAATGTCTCTGTTGGGGATCATGTTTCAGCTGAAACACATATAGTTTGTCATTCTTGTCCACAATGCCTAAAAGGACAGTTTCATATCTGTAAGAACACGAAGATCATCGGTGTTGATACTCAAGGGTGTTTTGCTGAATATGTAGCTATGCCATCAGAGAACATTTGGAAAAATGATCCTAAGATGTCGTTTGAACACGGATCGATTCAAGAGCCGATGGGAAATGCAGTTCATACTGTGTTAGCTGGTGATGTTGCTGGTAAAACAGTAGCTGTCATCGGATGTGGTCCGATCGGTGTCATGGCGGTTAACGTTGCGAAAGCAGCAGGTGCAAGTCAGGTGATCGCTATCGATCTGAACGATTATCGTTTAGATCTTGCTAAAAAAGTGGGTGCTACAGAAGTGATCAACCCTAAATCCATTGATCCTGTTGAAAAAGTAATGGATTTAACGGATTGTAACGGTGTTGATGTTGTTTGTGAGATGAGCGGTCATCCAGTTGCGATCGATCAAGGGTTCAAGATGATCACGAACGGCGGTCGTGTCTCTATCCTAAGTCTTCCTGTTAAACCTGTTGAGATCGACCTAACGAACGATGTAGTATTTAAAGGAGTTACTGTTCAAGGAATTACGGGAAGAAAAATGTATGAAACGTGGCAACAAGTTTCAGGGCTTTTACAGTCAGGAAGCATGCATCCAGAAACAATCATTACTCATACACTTCCACTTGAAAAGTTTGAAGAAGGCTTTGATCTAATGATAAAAGGAAACTGTGGAAAAGTAGTTCTTATTCCTTAAAATTGAAAGGGGCAAAACATCGTGATGAAAGGTTTTGAATACCTGCAAGAAGAATTGGACCAAATGAAAGAAGAAGGTACGTTTAGAAAGCTCGTACCGTTAGAATCAGAGCAAGGATCTAAAGTTGTCATCAATGGAAAAGAAGTGATCCAGCTCTCTTCGAACAACTACTTAGGACTTACGAGTCATCCGAAGATGAAGGAAGCAGCTCTAAAAGCTGTTGAAGAATTCGGAGTGGGTACAGGTTCTGTGCGTACGATTGCCGGAACTCTATCCATGCATGAAGAATTTGAAAAAAAACTAGCTGAATTCAAGCACACAGAGGCGTGCCTTGTCTTCCAATCTGGTTTTTCAACGAACCAAGGTATCCTTTCTGCTATTCTTACAGATCAAGATGTTGTTATTTCGGATGAGTTAAACCATGCATCGATCATTGATGGTATTCGTTTAACGAAAGCGAAAAGAAGAATCTACAAACACGTTGATCTAGAAGATTTAGAAGCGGCGTTAAAAGAGACACAAGAATTTAGAAAAAGAATCGTCGTAACAGACGGTGTTTTCTCTATGGATGGAAACATTGCACCTCTTCCTGGAATCGTAGAACTCGCTGAGAAGTACGATGCCCTCGTAATGGTAGACGACGCACATGCGAGTGGTGTATTAGGTACGAATGGACGCGGTACGATCGACCATTTTAACTTAAACGGCCGCGTTCATATTCAAGTAGGAACGTTAAGTAAAGCAATTGGTGTTCTTGGTGGTTACATTGCGAGTACGCAAACGTTAAGAGACTACCTGATCCATAAAGGTCGTCCGTTCTTGTTCAGCACATCGCATCCGCCTGCAGTTATCGCAGCGAGTTCAGCCGCGATCGACGTTTTAGAAGAAGAGCCAGAACACATGGAAAGACTTTGGGAGAACACCAATTTCTTTAAAGCCGGATTAAAAGAACTAGGGTTCAATACCGGAGTGAGTGAGACGCCTATTACACCAGTACTTGTAGGTGATGACGCGCTTGCACATAAACTATCTGATACGTTATTAAAATACGGTGTATTCGCTCAAGGTATCGCATTCCCAACAGTAGCTAAAGGAAAAGCTCGCGTACGTACGATCGTGACGGCTCAGCATACGAAAGAGGAGCTTCAAGCTGCATTAGATGTATTTGAAAAAGCAGGAAAAGAATTAAATATTATTTAGATACTTGTAAAGTTGACTTTAAAGGCGCATTAGTAAGCTTTTTAAGGTCAACTTTTTTATTGACCACATTATATAGGATTATTAATAAACCGTAATTATATTATGTAAACTAAAACGATTACAAGTTTAACTATAATCCAATTTTTGATATAATGTTACAGTTGGATGAAATACTAGATTAATTATGAACGGATTACCTAGCAGTAAAGGCAATAAGGAGTGAAGATGTCTTGGATACTACGAAAGACAATCAAGAAGTAAAGACGAATAATAAAGAAAGAGACTACTCACAATACTTTCAATCTACGTATGCACCGCCTTCTTTAAAAGACGCAAAAAAGCGTGGTAAAGAACAAGTTCAAATATTAAAAGATTTTTCGATTCCGGAAAATCTAAAAAATATTGGAGTTGGCAAAAAGTTTTATATTCGTACGTACGGTTGTCAGATGAACGAGCATGATACAGAAGTTATGGCAGGAATTCTGAATGAAATGGGTTATGAAACCACATATTCTACAGAGGATGCCGACGTGATCCTGCTTAATACATGTGCCATTCGAGAAAATGCAGAGAACAAAGTGTTTGGTGAACTAGGACATTTGAAACATACGAAAGCGAACAACCCTAATCTTCTGCTAGGGGTCTGTGGATGCATGTCACAAGAAGAGTCTGTTGTTAACCGTATACTTTCCACATACCCTCAAGTTGACATGATCTTTGGAACTCATAACATACATCGTCTGCCTCAAATTATTGAGAATGCATTATTCTCAAAAGAAATGGTGGTCGAAGTTTGGTCTAAAGAAGGAGATATCGTCGAGAACCTTCCTAGAAAGCGTAAAGGGAACGTTAAAGGCTGGGTCAACATTATGTACGGCTGCGACAAATTCTGTACATATTGCATCGTTCCTTACACACGAGGAAAAGAACGAAGTCGTTATCCGCAAGATATCATCGAAGAAGTAAGGCAGCTTGCAAGAGAAGGATATAAAGAAGTAACGCTCCTAGGTCAGAACGTGAATGCATACGGAAAAGATTTTGAAGATCTAGAGTATGGCCTAGGTGATCTAATGGATGAGATCCGTAAGATTGATATTCCTAGACTTCGTTTTACAACAAGTCACCCTCGCGATTTTGATGACCGATTGATTGAAGTTCTCGCTAAAGGTGGAAACATCGTAGATCATGTGCACTTGCCTGTCCAACACGGAAACAGCGATGTGCTCAAATTAATGGCTCGTAAATATACACGTGAGCATTATTTAGAACTTGTAAACAAGATCAAAGCTGCAATGCCGAATGTAGCATTAACTACGGATATTATTGTTGGGTTTCCGAATGAGACGGAAGAACAGTTCCAAGAGACGTTATCTCTTGTTAAAGAAGTGCAGTATGATGCTGCTTACACGTTTATCTATTCACCTCGTGAAGGCACTCCAGCTGCAAAGATGCAAGATAATGTTCCGATGGAAGTGAAACGAGAGCGTCTGCAGAGGCTAAACGCTATGCTGAATGATATTTCGTTAGAAAAGAACAAAGCATATGTTGGTAAAGTTGTGGAAGTGCTAGTTGAGGGAGAAAGTAAAAAGAATCCTGATGTACTAACAGGTCACACGGGTTCCAACAAAGTGGTAAACTTTAAAGCTCCTAAGCACTTAATAGGAGAAATTGTCAAAGTTCAGATTACCGATGCGAAAACATGGAACCTTGGCGGCGAATGGGTAGAAGAAAAATCAGAGGTGGTAGGCTAATGAGCACATATACAAAAGAAGAAATCTTGGGAAAAGCAAAAGAACTTGCAAAAATGATCGCAACAACTGATGAAGTTGATTTTTTTAAAAAAGCAGAAGCTCAGATCAATACGAATTCAAATGTAGCAAGATTGATGGGACAGATTAAGAATCTGCAAAAACAAGCTGTCAATCTTCAACATTATCAAAAGCATGAAGCATCAAGAGAAGTAGAAGAAAAGATCGATGCTCTGATGGCTGAGCTTGATAGTATTCCAGTTGTGCAAGAGTTCAAACAATCACAAAGCGATGTGAATGATATCTTACAGATGGTTTCACATACGATCTCAAACAAAGTTACAGATGAGATCATTGAATCAACAGGGGGAGACCTTTTAAAAGGAACAACAGGTTCTCAAGAAGGATGTTCTCCAGGCGGCTGCGGCTGTCACTAATCAAAAAACACGATGTCTCTTGCAGGCATCGTGTTTTTTAGTATGATTACCTCGTATATCTGACGTTTCGCACATACCTATAGAGGTATTAAGTACTTTCAATCCAGAAGTTTTGGTGTGGAATCCAAAAGTTTATACTGTTTATCCACGAGATTCATCTCTCAATCCAAAATTTTTCTCCTTTTATCCACGAGTCTACAAACCTCGACATATTCCGCGACGTCCTATAGGCTAATATACCTCTTAAATCGTGTATCCAAAAGTAAAGAACAACCACTAACCACTTCCAATAGTCTAATCACCTCAAAATAATTTCACGTACCGTTCACCACATATAATATTTTGAGAACATTGGACAACAAACGCCCATATACTTAGACTAATTGTGTTTCGAATAAAGGAAGACACAATAGGCATCCGCCCAGCATATACTGTATGGAGATTGGTAGAGGAGGGATTCATGTATGTCAAGACGCGTAGAACAAGAGCTGACTTACAGAGAAATCATCACAAAAGCGGTCTGTGGCAAAGGGAGAAAATTCTCTCAGGCAACGCATACCATTGCACCGAGTCATCGTCCGAGCAGCATTTTAGGGTGCTGGATTATCAACCATGCATATAAACCAAAGCGGAATGGTGAAGCGGTTGACGTAGAAGGAAGCTATGATATCAACGTATGGTATTCATACAATGATAATACGCGAACAGAAGTCGTAACAGAGACCATTCATTTTGTAGACAAAGTGGATCTTAGTGTAAGAGATAAGAATGCGTTAGGCAATCAATATGAAGTTACGTGCCGGGCACTTCAAGAACCTAACACGTTAGAAGCGACGATCTCTCCGAACGGAAATAAGGTAATCGTTCAAGTAGAAAGAGAGTTTGTTTGTGAAATTATAGGGGAAACAAAAGTCTGTGTATATGTGAACCCGGATGGTTTTGATGATGTAGAGGCAAGAGATTGGGAATATGATGTGGAAGATGAGAATTTTGAAGACCTTGATCCGAACTTTTTAATAGGTGATTTGGAAGAATAATAAACGGGGAGAGAGCTTCCCGTTTTTTTCATGCAGAGAAAACGATAGTTGCAGTGAATTATGTTATAATAGCGACATTGAAATGTTATGAAAAAGGTGAAATTATGGCTCAATATACTCCAATGATTCAACAATATTTATCAATCAAGGCAGCTCATCAGGATGCCTTTTTATTTTTCCGTCTAGGAGACTTTTATGAGATGTTCTTTGAAGATGCTGTTCGAGCTTCCCAAATCCTAGAGATCACATTAACAAGCAGAGATGGCGGCTCGCAAGACCGAATTCCGATGTGTGGGGTACCGTATCATTCATCAGCAGGTTATATCAAAACACTAGTAGAGAACGGACATAAAGTAGCAATCTGTGAACAAGTAGAAGATCCAAAACTATCTGTTGGGGTAGTGAAACGTGAAGTCATCCAGATTATTACACCAGGAACGGTTATTGATGACCATCTTCTTCAAGATAGAGAGAATAACTTTTTAGCATCCATTGAAAAAGATAACGATACATATGGTTACGTTCTTTGTGATCTTTCAACAGGTGAGTTGAAGGGTTATACATATGACGGAAATCAGTTATCATTCATACAACTGCTTTTAAGTCACGGTGTTAAAGAGATCGTTGGAAATCAAGATTTGTATGATGCCTGGACGAACACTGTAACACAGACAGGACAAGCCTCAGTTTCTATACAGGAAGAAGATTCTGTAGACAGTCAGTTTGATCATCTTGTTCAGACGATCTCTGATCCTGTTTTGTTACGTGCTTCAGGACGTTTGTTCCACTATCTGACGCATACGCAAAAGCGATCTTTTCACCATATAAAAGCGGTGGAATTTCAGCAGAACGATAAAAGGATGAAGCTTGATGCGTTTTCAAAACGCAACTTAGAATTAACAGAATCCATCCGAGCAAAAGGGAAAAAAGGTTCATTATTATGGCTGTTAGATGCCACGATGACAGCGATGGGCGCTAGAAAACTCAAACAATGGGTGGAAGAGCCGTTGTTCGTGAAAGAAACGATCGAGAAGCGTCTTCAGCTCGTTGAAAACTTAATCGGAGAATTCTTTATTCGTGAAGAGATCAAAGAACAATTAAAGTCTGTATATGATATGGAACGGTTGATAGCAAAAATTTCTTATGGAAATGCTAGTCCGAGAGATCTTGTTCAATTAAAAAGATCTTTGTTCAGTGTTCCGGTACTTAAAGAAAAAATCAAGGGTATCCAAGGGAAATATGCGCTTGAGCTTCATGCGAATATGAATGAACATAAAACACTCGCACACTATTTAGATTCTGCCATTCATGATGATGCACCTATCCATATTAAAGAGGGCGGACTCATTAAAGCGGGTTACAATGAGCAACTTGATCAATATAAAGATGCGAGCAGCAATGGTAAAGCATGGATTGCTTCTCTTGAGCAACAAGAAAAAGCAGCTTCAGGTATTAAGTCTTTAAAAATAGGTTTTAATAAGATTTTTGGATACTACATTGAGGTTACAAAATCTAATCTTTCGCAAGTGCCAGATCGTTATGAAAGAAAACAGACGCTCGCAAATGCTGAGAGATATGTTACTCCAGAACTGAAAGAGAAAGAAAGAATCATCTTAGAAGCGGAAGAGAAGATCTCTGGATTAGAATATACGCTTTTCTTAGAAGTAAGAGAATATGTAAAGCAGTTTATCCCTGGACTGCAAGAACTTGCATCAGCTGTTTCTGAACTGGATGTTATGCAGTCTTTTGCAGCGATCAGTGAGCAGTATCGTTATGTAAGACCGACTGTCTCAGAGGAAGGTATCGTAAATATTGTGAACGGGAGACATCCTGTTGTTGAGAAAGTAATGGATGCACAAGAATATGTACCGAACGATATTGTATTAAATAAAGAAAGAAACATGCTACTTATTACTGGACCGAACATGGCTGGTAAGAGTACGTATATGCGCCAGTTAGCACTTACGGCTGTTATGATGCAGATCGGTTGTTTTGTTCCAGCAGAGAGTGCTGAACTTCCAATGTTTGATCAGATCTTCACTCGTATTGGAGCGGCTGATGATCTAGTGGGCGGACAGAGTACGTTCATGGTGGAGATGCTAGAGACGAACTTTGCCTTAACGAGTGCTACTGAAAATAGTTTGATTCTTCTAGATGAGATCGGCAGAGGAACTTCTACGTATGATGGTATGGCATTAGCGCAATCCATCATTGAATTTATTCATGAAGAAATAGCTGCCAAAACACTCTTCTCTACTCATTATCATGAACTTACCGTCTTAGAAGAGTCTCTTCACTCACTAAAGAATGTCTTTGTAAGTGCGGTTGAAGAGAATGGCAGTCTTGTATTCCTGCATAAAGTCATTGACGGACAAGCAGATAAAAGTTTTGGTATACAAGTGGCAGAACTTGCTGAACTTCCAGAACCGGTGATCTCTAGAGCAAAAACGATCTTACAAACCTATGAAAACCAAGAAAAACGAGAAGCACTTCCTATTCAGGAAGTGTCGGCTACTAAGGAAGAGGATCTTCAAGAAAGTCAGCTAAGTCTTTTTGTTGAAAAAGAGGAGAAGGCGAATAGAAGAGACAATAAAGAGCAAGAGTTGATCAAAGAGTTAAAAAGCTTAAATGTTTTAGAGATGACGCCACTTGATGCGATGAACGCGCTCTATAAACTGCAAAAAAAAGTAAGATAAAGGAGGCGTGACGAATGGGCAAAATTGTACAGCTAGATGAACATCTTTCCAATAAGATCGCTGCTGGTGAAGTTGTTGAACGCCCAGCCTCTGTTGTTAAAGAACTTGTTGAGAATTCGATCGATGCGAACGCGACGAGAATAGAGATCGAAGTTGAAGAAGGTGGGTTATCACTCATTCGTGTTCTCGATAACGGGGATGGAATCGAGCCGGAAGATTGCGTGCTCGCTTTTAACCGTCATGCGACGAGTAAGATTAAAAGTGAGCAAGATTTAATCCATATCCGTACCATGGGCTTTAGAGGAGAAGCATTACCGAGTATCTCTTCTGTCTCTCAAGTAGAACTTAAATCATCAACAGGTAGGGGACCGGGTGCATATCTGTTTATTGAGAACGGTAAAATCGTAAAACAGCAACAGACAAATAGCAGAAAAGGGACGGATCTAACTGTTCGTAACTTGTTCTATAACACACCAGCTAGATTAAAGCATGTTAAGACCATCCAGACAGAATTAGGGACGATCAGTGATCTAGTCAACAGACTTGCTCTTGCTAACCCAGAAGTTTCTTTTCGCTTAAAACATAACGGAAAAGAGCTTTTACACACTTCTGGTAACGGAAATTTGCTGCAGATCATCGCTTCTGTTTATGGGATACAAACTGCCAAAAATATGATCCCAGTCTCTTTTTCTTCGTTAGATTATGAAGTAACGGGCTATATAGCAAAACCTGAAATAAACCGAGCGTCCCGTCAGTATATGTCGTTCTTTATGAACGCTAGATATATAAAGAACTATGCATTATCAAAAGCTGTACAGAATGCTTATCACACTTTCCTGCCGATCGGACGTTTTCCGATCGCAGTTCTATCCGTTAAGATGGACCCTACAATTATAGATGTGAACGTACATCCATCAAAACATGAAGCAAGGTTGAGTAAAGAAGCCGAACTCGTACAGCTCGTTGAGAACGAGCTCAGAAAAGTGATCAGAAATCAGCAGTTGATCCCAGATGTTCAGTTTAAGAAAAAAGAACAAAGAGAGAACGATCGAGAAGAACAGCGTTCATTTACTTTTGATTACCAAAGAAACAAAGAAGACGTTCAAACGGATGTAACAGTAGATATAGAGACAGAACAAAGAGAAAAACATTCTAGTATGATTTCTGATGATGCTGAACCTTCTTTTATAAGAGAGACTTCTCATGAAGTAGATGAGGTTATAGAGGGTGTGGAGGATGTACTACCAAATTTTGAATGGAATGAAACACCAGTAACGAAAGAGGATGACCATCAACAGACGCATGCAACTGTTGATAAAATTCCGGTCATGTATCCGATCGGACAGATGCACGGAACATATATCATTGCTCAAAATGAGAACGGATTGTACCTCATCGATCAACACGCTGCACAAGAACGTATTAAATATGAGTATTTCAGAAAAAAAGTGGGACAAGTGGATCGAGAAGTCCAACTGTTGGCCGTCCCATATACGTTTGAGTATACAGCGAGTGAATCTGCTTTTTTAGAGAGTCACTTAGAGACTCTCGGTGAAGTGGGTCTGTTTTTAGAAACGTTTGGACAGAATACGTTTATCGTAAGAGAGCATCCACAGTGGTTTCCGAAAGGATATGAAAGAGAAATCATGCTGGATATCATCCAGCAGGTACTCGATCATAGAAAGACCGATATTGAAAAATTAAGAGAAGATGCAGCGATCATGATGTCGTGTAAAGGATCCATAAAAGCTAACCATCATTTAAGGAACGATGAGATCTTTGCGTTGTTAGAATCTTTAAGAACATCTGAAGATCCTTATACGTGTCCACACGGCAGACCGATAACGATTCATCTATCAACATATGAACTTGAGAAGATGTTCAAAAGAGTGATGTAGGAGTAAACCATGAAGGAAAAATTAGTAGTGATCGTAGGCCCAACAGCTGTTGGAAAAACAAAAACCAGTATCGAACTGGCTAAAGCGCTCGATGGTGAGATCATAAGCGGCGATTCTATGCAGATCTATAGAGGTCTTGACATCGGAACGGCAAAGATTACTGAGGAAGAAAAAGAAGGCATACCTCATTATTTGATCGATATTAAAGATCCAACAGAATCATTTTCAGTTGCTGAGTTTCAGAAGCTGGCGAGAGAACGAATAACAGAAATTAATCAAAAAGGTAAGGTTCCGATACTTGTAGGTGGAACAGGGTTATACGTTAGAGCAGTCACACATCACTATGAATTCTCTGAAGCAACCCGGAATAACCAGTTGAGAGACGAACTTCAACGTAAGTCAGAGGTTGACGGTTCAGAGGCATTGCATGCAGAACTGTCCAAAGTCGATCCAGAGCGTGCAAAAGAGATTCATCCGAACAATGTACAGCGAGTGATAAGAGCGCTTGAAATCTATTACACGACAGGGAATGCCCCCTCTACAGAACAAGGAAAGAATAGAAGTGATGAAGAATCACTCTATCAATTAGCTTTAGTTGGTTTGACGATGGATCGAGAGCGATTATACAAGCGCATAAATGAAAGAGTAGACCAAATGGTTCAGCTTGGCGTACTAAACGAAGCAAGAATGCTTTTCGAACAAGACATAACGAACAGTCTGGCCGCTAAAGCGATAGGCTACAAAGAGTTTTTTCCCTATCTTTCAGGGGAAAGTACGTTAGAAGAAGCGATCACTTTGTTAAAAAGAAACTCTAGGCGATATGCAAAAAGACAATACACATGGTTTCAAAATCAGATGGATGTAGAATGGTTCAGCATGGACAAGGATCCCTTTCACAAAAAATTTCAAGAAATTCAGCACTTTGTTGAAGGGAAATTAGAAATTTCCGAGAATGTATAAGGGTAATGCCCAAAGAGGAGGATCTGTTCACATGAAGCAATCAATCAATTTACAGGATCATTACTTAAACCAGTTACGTCGCGAAAACATTTATGTGACCGTATATTTGCTGAATGGTTTTCAGCTTAAAGGTTTAGTGAAGGGGTTTGACAACTTTACGGTTGTATTAGAGGCAGAAGGAAAACAGCACCTCATTTACAAGCATGCCATTTCAACGTTTACCCCACACCGAAATGTCGATTTGTCTTCTGCAAATACAAATGAATAAAAAAACTCTCCCTACTGACCTTGCTAAGGTTGATAGGGAGTTTTTAAATTTTACACATATTTAGTCGTTTGCCTTTGAGTATACCTTTTTCATTTTAGTTGTTTCTAAATAAGCTTCGTAGCGGTTTAAAGTGAGATTTGATTTCAATCCAAACCATAATTGAACATCTTCCTGAGATTTTCCTTCTTTTAAAAGGTTTAAGATGGCTGTTCTCCTTAAGTGCTGAGAGCTGATTCCGTCTCTGAGTTCAGAGCGCCGTATCTCTTGCCTAAGCATCTTCTGGATAGCGATAACCGTTAACGGTTTGGGCTCATACTTTCCATAATCAAACCGATACGTTCCTCTTTGATAATCAAACGCGATAAAGAAACGATCAGAAGAATAAGTTCTTGGCCGGATGCTTTCAGGGATATCTTCTTTGTATTGATATAACAGTTGATGTGTATCATCGTCAAGTGAGATCAGTCTTGTTTCTTTTTTGTTGATTACGGTTAATTCTTGCTGCGTGAAATGAACATGTTTCATTTCTATGTTCGTGATTTCCTGCAGTGTGATGCCATAACGATAGAGAAGGGAAAGGATCGCTTCATTTCTTTTGATCAAGAGGTGTCTATATTTTTGTTGTTTTTCCGTTAAACCCTCGTAAGAAGAAAGGGTTTGAAAAAGGACTTTAAACTCCTCATCTGAAATAAAATCATCATCCGAAAATTGAATGTTCTCTTCTAGAGTTAGTTCCAGGTCAGAAAAAGGATTGAACACAATCTTCCTTCTAGAATGAAGGAAGGAAAAGAGACTTTTGATAACGGTGAATACCCGCTTGGTTGTAGCGGGTTGATATTCTCTTTGTTCAGAAAGAAAAAGAAAATACTCATTTAACGTCAAAGCATCTAAGTGCTGGATAGAATGTAGATCGTCGTTATCCTTCATCACTCTAACCCATGCAAAAAAATCTAAAAGATCATAATAATATCTCTTAATCGTGCTCTTCGTTCGATCTTTTTTCTGTAAGTGAACAATATATGAATCGGCATATTCGGGTAAGTGTGGATATTCTTCCATAATTGCCTCCTATAACCTCTTTTTCCCATTATAACAAAGGGTCTTTTTTTTGCATATTTCTACAAAGTCCAATGGAAACTATGGAAAAAAGGATGGTTAGATATGTGGAAATTAGGAATGCTCGTCTTATCTTCAGCTCTTATCTTCACCGGTTGCTCAGGTAAAACGGGTTCGGGAGATGAAACCCTTGATACTGAGCAAGTAAAATATGATACATCAGAACGAAAGCCAAATACACAGATTGACTCACCGTTAGTTGTTGAAAAGTCTGATGAAGTTCACCAATCAAAGGACCTTGTTCAGCTTGCAGAAAAAGTCAACGGTGTGGATAAGGCGTATGTGATAGTAAGTGGTATCTATACGTTAGTGGGGATCGTTCCATTTGAGCCAGTTGCACCTGGTAAAGAAAACAACCAACTGCGAAAAGCTGTTTATAACGGATTAAAAGGAAATGCACATGGGAGAAATGCAGCCATTACCACTGATCCAGATAAAATTGAGCAAATCAAAAGGTTAGGAAACACGGCCTCACATAGCAAACATGATTCAAAAAGTGGCGTATATAATGAGCTTGGAATTCTAATCGGAAAAATAAAACCATTAAATGGGCAGTTGAAATCGACCGAGAGGCAAGATATGCATGAAGAGGATAAACCCATTCGAAACGATCTTTACGAATAAAAACTTTTATTTCCTAAGCAAGCGCAGAAAATGACAAGGATAGACAACTTGTTAACATAATAAATACTATGTTAACAAGCGCTGTTTAAAGCTTATGAAAAAAGCATTCTCCGATTGTTGGAGAATGCTTTTTATCATTTAGAACTGATTTCAAATTCAGACGTTTGGTAAACGACTTCTGTTGGTTTAACCGTGCTTTTTAATCTTCCAGTTAAGAAGGAAGCGACAGTGATTGAGATAATGGATATTAACGCATTTTTAAATCCAAACATGACTATAGCAGATGATACAATCATAAAATCTGTAACAAACAAAGAGATTCCTCGATTAATATTAGATTTTTGTTCTAAATATAGAGCGAGAATGTGTATACCACCTAGTGATGCTCCTGAGTTTAATACAAAACTAACCCCTATACCTATCAGACTTCCTGCGATGATCGCAGCAGCGATCGGTGAGATTATTGGAAGTGTAAGATAATCCATCAGATCTGAGATAGCAGATATGAGTATGATACAAAGGAACGTCAGCAGTGAGAAATTCCAACCCAGTTTTTTAATCGATAGAATAAAGAAGGGTAAATTGACGATTAAAAACAGAATGCCCCATGTCCAATTCGTCATAAATGAAACGAGTGTAGCGATCCCTGCTGTACCGCCAAATGTTAACGTGTGTATGTTCAATAATTTTATCCCAATCGCTGTTAAAAACAATCCGACTAGTATAAACAAGCTTTTCTGTAGTTTATAATGCATAATTTTTTCGTCCATTCATTTCGTACTTTTTTCACAATATTTAACATAACACGGAAATCCTGCATTCTTGAGTATTTTTATTCATCTGAAAATAGAAAACGCTTACAACGTAAATAGATATTCATTCCAAAAACTAAGCTTGTCTTTGTAGTAGATCATAAGACTTCAACATAAATTGTTAACAGTGGATCAAGAAATCGTATAGGCATTTGTCACGGGATCGGATGTTATTGCGTATTATGATTTGACTGGCAAAGTGAGGTGGTTCCTTTTGAATGAACCGATTGCGATAAAAAAGCAAAGGCAGATCAATATCGTTTTAAATCAAGCGAGTGAAAAGTCAAAGATTGATGATGGAACAGCGCTTGCAGGGAAAAAAGAGAAAACAATTGAAAAGCACCAACCTCTCATCAAGATGGAAAAAGATCTGAACCGTTTAGTCGGAATGGAAGACTTGAAATTTCATGTTAAAGAGATCTATGCATGGCTTCATATTAATAAATGCCGTCAGGAGTTAGGGTTAAAAGCTGAAAAACAAGCTCTTCATATGTTGTTTAAAGGTAACCCAGGCACTGGAAAGACGACCGTAGCTAGAAAGTTAGGGACATTGTTTCATGAGATGAAAGTACTCTCAAAGGGGCATCTAATCGAAGCTGAGCGTGCTGATCTAGTTGGAGAATACATTGGGCATACCGCTCAAAAAACACGAGAGCTTCTAAAGAAAGCGAGCGGCGGGATCTTGTTTATCGATGAAGCGTATTCTTTAGGCCGCGGCGGAGAAAAAGACTTTGGCAAAGAGGCGATCGATACACTTGTAAAAGCTATGGAAGATCAGCAGCACGATTTCATCTTGATATTGGCTGGTTATCCAAAAGAGATGGATCGCTTTTTAAAACTTAATCCGGGTTTACCTTCTAGATTTCCACTTGTTATCTCGTTTCCTGATTATTCGGTCGAGGAGTTAATGGAGATCGCTAAGAGAATGATCACAGAAAGAGAATACATGCTGACAAGAGATTGTGAATGGAAGCTAAAAAGTCACATTGAACGTATTAAGCAGAGCAATCCAAGCTCGTTTTCAAATGGAAGGTACATTCGTAACATGGTTGAAAAAGCGGTCAGAAGACAATCAGTTAGGCTCTTGAACGAAAGCAATCAAGACAGAAGAGCATTGATGACGATCCAAAGTGATGACCTTGTGCTAGAAGAACGGGATTCGATTTGATATGATGAGAGGAGACTATGGAAAGCAGGGATCGCAAATTTGAACAAAAACAATGATTCAGTTCATGAAAAAGCGATACTCGTCGGATGTCAGCTTCCACGGCAGAACGACGAGCGTTTTTTTTATTCAATGGAAGAATTAAAATCTTTAACAAAAACAGCACAAGGAACTGTTTGTGCGGTAGTTACTCAAAAAAGAGACCGTTATGATTCAGCTACTTTTATCGGAAAAGGTAAAGTAGAAGAGATTATTACACTTGAAGAAGAGCTTGAAGCAGACATTATTATTTTTAACAGTGAATTATCTCCTTCTCAAGTTCGTAACCTGTCGTCACATTTCAACGCAAGAGTGATTGATCGTACACAGCTCATATTAGATATCTTTGCACAACGTGCGAAGACTCGAGAAGGAAAACTTCAAGTAGAACTTGCTCAGCTTGAATACTTACTGCCTCGTTTATCAGGTATAGGCGCTAGTCTTTCTAGGTTAGGTGGAGGGATCGGAACTCGTGGTCCAGGTGAGACCAAACTTGAAAAAGATAGACGTCATATTCGCTTTCGTATTCACGAACTTAAAACACAGATCAACTCAGTTGTAAGTCATAGAGAAAGATATCGAGAACGCCGTAAACATCAAGGTGCATTCCAAGCAGCTCTTGTTGGTTATACGAACGCAGGAAAGTCAACGATCTTCAATAAACTAACAGAAGCTGATAGTTATGAAGAAGATCAATTATTTGCAACGCTTGACCCGTTAACACGAAAAGTAAAACTGAAGAGTGGTTTTCAGATGCTGCTAACGGATACGGTAGGTTTCATTCAAGATCTACCTACATCCTTGATCGCTGCCTTCAGATCTACATTGGAAGAAGCGGGTGAAGCAAATCTTCTTATCCATGTTATCGACGGTTCTAGTGAGGATCGTAACCAACATGAACAAACGGTTAAACGTATTTTAAGTGATCTGAAGGCATCTCATATTCCGATGCTCACGGTCTATAATAAGAAAGATCAGTTTGGAGAAGATTTTATTCCTGAGAGTCCATCTATATCTATTTCTGCGTTAGAGAGTATTGATATATCTTCATTACTAGAAACGATTGAAAAAGAAGTGATGAAACAGATGACTTTTTATGAGGTTAAAGTTCCGTCTCATGATGGTAAACTTTTATCACAACTTCGCGGAGAAACTATACTAATTGCACAAGAATTTAATAAAGTAGAGTTGGTCTATGAATGCAAGGGATATGCGCTACCTTCCTCTTCCATTCCGTCTATCAGCAACAAAGGAGAATAACATGTATTCACAGTTTCAAAATGAAGAAGTACTGAAACATACTACAGAAAAAGTAACAGCACGCATTACAGATCAACATAAGCTGATTGATGAGGTCTGTGAATTTAATCAGTTAAAGGTGTTGAGAGCATTTCAAAACAATCAAGTAGGAGATCACCATTTTCATCCTTCAACTGGTTACGGATACGACGATTCTGGTCGAGATACTCTCGAGAAAGTGTATGCAGATGTTTTTGGAGCAGAGGCTGCAATCGTTAGGCCGCAAATCATCTCTGGTACTCATGCCATCACGCTATCTTTATTTGGTATGCTCCGTCCTGGAGATGAACTGCTTTATATCACAGGCAAACCTTATGATACGCTTGAAGAAATCGTTGGGATCAGAGGTACAGGTGAAGGTTCATTAAAAGATTACAATATCTCGTATCAACATGTCGACCTGACTCCTGAAGGCGCTATTAACTATTCAGAAGTTCAGCGAACGATTTCCGAAAAAACAAAAGTGATCGGTATTCAACGCTCAAAAGGATACGCGGATCGTCCGTCGTTCACAGTGGGGGAAATAGAAGAGATGATCTCTTTCGTAAAAGAGATCAAGTCAGATGTAATCGTGTTTGTTGATAATTGCTATGGCGAATTTGTTGAAGAAAGAGAGCCGGTTGAGGCAGGAGCAGATATTATTGCTGGATCCTTAATAAAAAACCCTGGCGGTGGCCTTGCTAAAACAGGTGGTTACATCGCAGGAAAAGAGAAGTTGATCAATAGGATCTCTTATCGACTAACCTCTCCTGGTATTGGTCGTGAAGCAGGGGCATCTCTTTACAGCCTTCAAGAAATGTACCAAGGATTCTTTCTAGCTCCTCATGTAACAGCTCAAGCGTTAAAAGGTGCAGTGTTTACAGCTGCTTTTCTAGAAGAACTAGGAATGGAAACACGTCCTTCTTTTGATGCAAAGAGAACGGATCTTATTCAATCTGTGATTTTTAAAGATCGCGAGCGAATGATTAAATTCTGTCAAGCTATACAAAAAGCATCTCCGATCAACTCTTATGCGATTCCATATCCTGATTATATGCCAGGCTATGAAGACGATGTGATCATGGCAGCAGGTACTTTTATTCAAGGAGCAAGCATTGAATTAACAGCAGATGGTCCGATCAGACCGCCATACATAGCGTTCGTGCAGGGTGGGCTAACCTATGAACATGTGAAAATTGCGGTATTATCAGCTGTCGATGAACTTTTAACTCATGGGCTCATTCATAAACGATAATTTATATAGCTAAGAAAAAGAGGCGCTAAGCCTCTTTTTTGTTTTGATGTCAATTTTTCTAACATTAAGATTGACATGTGAGCTTTTGTGACATAAGATATAAAAAGAAGTTGAAAGGAGGTAGGCAATATGAACGATATGAATCGTAGGAACTTACCTTTGTTCCCCATCAGCATAGTCATGCAGCTAACTGAACTATCAGCTCGTCAGATTCGTTATTACGAAGAGCATGATCTAATTCATCCTGCACGTACTGAAGGGAACCGTCGTTTATTTTCATTTAATGATGTTGATAAACTTCTTGAGATCAAAGCACTTCTTGAACAAGGCGTAAACTTAGCTGGAATCAAACGAGTCTTTGAACTGAATGAACAGGCAGCAGAATTAATTAAGAACCAGCCGAATGTGCAAGGTGTTCAACAAATTTCCGAATCTGCGCTTCATCGTAGGTTGAAAAGGGAATTGATTCATGCTGGGAGACATGGAAAAACCTCATTGATTCAAGGTGAACTTTCCAGGTTTTTTCATTAAAGATCAATAAATAATACTTACTATGTGAACAATCGCCATATTTAGGCGCTTTATATTTAAAGGAGGAGAAAGATTTGTCTAAGTACACTAAAGAAGATATCTTAAGAATGGTAAAAGAAGAAAACGTACGATTCATCCGTCTACAATTTACTGATTTATTGGGTGTTATCAAGAATGTTGAGATTCCGATCGGTCAGCTTGAAAAAGCTTTAGATAACAAGATGATGTTTGACGGATCTTCTATCGAAGGATTCGTTCGAATTGAAGAATCAGACATGAATCTTTATCCTGATTTAGATACATTTATGATTTTCCCTTGGACTTCAGAAAAAGGCAAAGTTGCACGTTTGATCTGTGATATCTTTATGCCTGACGGTAACCCGTTCGATGGAGATCCACGCGGAATCTTAAAGCGTGTGTTAAAAGAGATGGAAGACTTAGGATTCTCTGATTTCAACATTGGACCTGAGCCTGAATTCTTCTTATTCAAGAATGATGAGAAGGGTGAACCAACTCTAGAACTAAATGATAAAGGTGGATATTTTGACTTAGCTCCAACGGATCTTGGTGAAAACTGCCGTAGAGATATCGTGTTAGAACTTGAGGATATGGGCTTTGAGATCGAAGCTTCTCACCATGAAGTAGCACCTGGTCAACACGAGATCGACTTTAAATATGCTGATGCGGTAAGCACATGTGATAACATTCAAACATTTAAGTTAGCTGTAAAAACGATCGCACGTAAACATGGTCTTCATGCAACATTTATGGCTAAACCTTTGTTTGGTGTGAACGGTTCAGGTATGCATGCGAACATGTCTCTATTCAAAGATGGAGAGAACGTGTTTTATGATGCGAAATCTGAAACAGGATTAAGCGAGACAGCTATGCATTTCTTAGCAGGTATCCTAAAGCATGCACAAGATTTCACAGCGATTACAAACCCGACAGTAAACTCGTATAAGCGACTTGTACCTGGTTACGAAGCACCTTGTTATGTTGCTTGGTCCATGCAAAACAGAAGCCCGCTTATCCGTATTCCAGCGTCTCGCGGCATCAGCACGCGTATCGAGGTAAGAAGCGTTGATCCAACGGCTAACCCTTATCTTGCTATGGCAGTATTGCTTGCAGCTGGTCTTGATGGAATCAAGAACAAGCTAAACGCTCCAAAACCAATCGATAGAAACATCTATGTGATGGATAAAGAAGAGCGTGAAGCAGAAGGCATTAAAGATCTTCCAGCAACATTAAAAGAAGCTCTAACTCTATTCAGCAAAAATGAAGTTCTTACAACTGCTCTTGGAGCTCATGCTACAGAGCACTTCATTGAAGCAAAAGAGATCGAGTGGGATATGTTCCGTACACAAGTTCACCCTTGGGAACGCGAACAATATATGAGCATGTATTAAAAACTATGAAGACCCCTGATAGGATAATCAGGGGTCTTTTTTTATGCTTATAAAAATTGTCGTAGAAGCTTTACTATCTCTAAATGAATGTCTGAGGTGTATTCTTCAGTATATACCTCATAAACGAACGATAGACAACATGAAAATCGAGAGGGGCAAGCTTCTGTCACTTCCTTTACATCGAGAAAAAGAAACAAATCCCAAGTCCTCTAACAGCTAATTGTTTATTAAATAAAAAAGAAGCATCTAATGCTATAGACGCTTCTTATGTATGTTTAATGAATGGTTCGATATACTCCGATTACTTTGCCTAGAATTGTACAGCTCTGTAAGATGATGGGTTCCATCGAGGAGTTTTCAGGCTGTAATCGAATATGGTTTCTTTCTTTAAAGAACCTTTTTACAGTTGCTTCATCTTCATCCGTCATAGCTACGATGATATCACCATTATTTGCAGTAGGCTGTTGTTTTACTACAACTAGATCCTTATTGAAGATTCCTGCTTCAATCATACTATCCCCCACAACAGATAACATGAAGACGTTCTCATCACCTACAACGTGCTCAGGTAATGGGAAGTATTCTTCTACGTTCTCAACTGCGCTAATTGGGAGACCAGCTGTAACTTTACCGATAACAGGAATAGAAACAGAACGTACAGAAGGAATATTGTCTTCTAAGCCTAATACTTCAATCGCTCTTGGCTTTGTAGGATCTCGTCTAATAAGCCCCTTTTTTTCAAGTCTTGCTAAATGCCCATGAACTGTAGAGCTTGAAGCAAGGCCAACTGCTTCTCCGATTTCACGAACTGAAGGCGGATACCCTTTTTGTGATACTTCCTCTTTTATGAAAGCCAATATATCCAATTGTCGTCTGGATAACTTAGTCATTTTTTAGCACCTCACCGATTTTTTTATCTATAAAAAGTATATCATGGGGAATTCAGAGATACAAACATAAGTTCGAAAAAATAGTTGACACCGAACAAACGTTCCAGTTATTATAAAAACAAGAGATGCGAACAAACGTTTGTTGAAAGGGGATATCACAATGAAACAAGGGACGATGCATGTTATTGTATTTTTAGGGTTGTTAGGTGGTATATTTTTTACGTTATCAAATCTTGCCTCACAAGAAGCTCAATATATTGAAGTAACCATACAGGAGGGAGACTCACTGTGGAGTCTTTCGGAAGAGTATAATGCCAAACATCATTATTCCAATTGGGAATTTATTAAATGGGTGGAAAAGAAGAATAGCGTAAATGCTGCAGCGGTTTTTCCTGGTCAAAAAGTAATCATACCAGTCAATAAATAAAAAAGCGGGTTTTAACGAATGAAAGCTATTATTTACTCCAGAGTAAGTACAGATAAAGATGAACAAATGACTTCATTAGAAAGACAAGAAGGGGAACTTATGAAGTTAGCAAAACAATTTAACTTTGAGGTAATAAATTGTTATCGTGAGAAGGCAAGTGGTTTCTCGTTAGATCGAGAAGTGTTGTTAAACATATTAGATCTTGCTAGAGATAGTGAGTTTCAATGCCTTCTTGTACAAGATGATACGCGATTAGGCAGAGGTAAAGCAAAGATGGCCATACTTCACCAGTTGATCAAATACAATATTAAAGTATATACGCTTTCCAATAACGGAGAGTACACGTTAACTGAAGCCGATGAAATGGTCCTGGACATTGTATCCACTGTAGAAGAATACCAGCGAAAGCTACATAATATGAAGATAAGGCGCGGTATGAGAAAAGCGGTTAAAGAAGGTTATAAACCTCAAAAGAATTTAAAAAATCAAACCGGTGGTGGCAGAGAAAAAAAAGAAGTGCCAATCGCTGAAATTGTGCGATTAAAGAACATGAAACTTACTTTTCATGACATAGCATTAACTCTTAGAGGATTGGGGTTTGATGTTTCTAAAGCGACCGTACATAGAAGATACAAAGAACATGTGGAAAATACAGATAACTAGAAATTCCTTTCATTCTGCTGTAGGATAGAGTGAAGAATGCTTTAAAAGGAGTTTTTAAAATGTTATCTAAAGATAAAATGCAACGAATAAATGAACTGTCTAGAAAATCAAAACAAACCGATCTTACATCAGCAGAAAAAGCGGAACAGAAAAAACTTCGAGAAGAATATTTACAAGTTTTCCGTAAATCTTTTGTTCAAGATCTGCATGGTATGACCTTTGTTGACCCGAATGGTGATGATGTAACACCAGAAAAGTTAAAAAGAAGTAAAGATCATAAAAAAAACCTTAAACATTAATATAAAATGCCTATTTACTCTACAGTAAATAGGCATTTTTTTCTGTTGCATTCTATACATATTAGTATATACTGTTATATAACAACTTTGGAAGGGGAGAATATTTTGACTTTTTCAATTACAAGTGCAGCTGCGAATCTTTATAAAGACATAACGTTAGAAGCGACTGAGGCTTTAAGACTCTTTGTTAAATATGCAGGAAGTGGTGATTCGGGAGGTTTTTCACTCGGTGTAACGCCTGCAGTGCCTGAAGCCGATGACTACGTTCAAGAGGTAGATGGTCTTCGTTTCTTTGTAAGAAATGAAGAAAAATGGTTGGTGGAGAATATGAAACTTGATTATGATGAAAGTACAGATTATTTTTCATGTCACTTACCAGGGCTTGCATAATAGAAACGAACCGCCTGTTGTAATACAACGAAAAGTTGTAGAAAAACAGGCGGTTTTTGTATGATTTTATGTGTAGATGGTAAAATAACAAGAGTTAATAATGTGTTTGTCTTGTCTAATTGCATTTGAACGTTTATTATGAAAGTCAAAACTGTTTAGTACATATGAAGGGATGATTTTTTTGTCACGAACTATTGATGAATTAGCAATTAATACGATAAGAACTCTTTCTATCGACAGCATAGAAAAAGCAAACTCTGGGCATCCGGGTATGCCGATGGGTGCTGCGCCTATGGCATATAGCTTATGGTCAAAATTTATGAACCATAATCCTGCAAACCCTGAATGGTTCAACCGTGACCGTTTTGTATTATCAGCAGGGCATGGATCGATGTTGTTATACAGCTTGCTTCATTTAAGTGGATATGGCTTAACGATTGATGATCTAAAGAACTTTAGACAATGGGGAAGTAAGACTCCAGGTCACCCTGAGTTCGGACACACTGTTGGTGTTGAAGCCACAACTGGTCCACTAGGTCAAGGGATTGCAATGGCAGTAGGTATGGCTATGGCGGAACGTCACTTAGCTGCAAAATATAACCGTGATGGCCATGAAGTGATCGATCACTTTACTTATTCTATCTGCGGTGATGGGGACCTTATGGAGGGTGTTTCTGCTGAAGCAGCTTCACTTGCAGGTCACCTTGCATTAGGTAGAATGATCGTACTTTACGATTCAAATGATATTTCTTTGGATGGAGATCTCCATCACTCATTCTCTGAAAGTGTAAAGGATAGATTTGAAGCATATGGATGGCAAGTCCTTTATGTTGAAGATGGAACGGATTTAGAAGAGATTGAAAAAGCTCTTGCAGAAGCACGTGAAGAACTTAACAAGCCTACACTTATCGAAGTGAAAACCGTAATTGGACATGGCTCACCAAATAAATCAGGTAAATCTGCTTCTCATGGTGCACCACTTGGAAAAGACGAGATCTTATTAACAAAAGAAGCGTACAAATGGACGTTTGAAGAAGATTTCCATGTTCCTGAGGAAGTACAATCACACTTTGAACAATTAAAAAGTGAAGGAAAAAGAAAAGAGGAAGAGTGGAATAAGCAGTTCAAAGCTTATTCAGAAGCTTATCCAGAATTAGCTCAAGAACTTCAAGACGCGATCAAAGGGAATCTTCCGGAGAATTGGGATAAAGATCTTCCAGACTACGATAAAGCGATTGCTACTCGTTCTTCTTCAGGTAAGGCGATCAATGCTCTAGCTAAGAGTGTACCATCATTATTTGGTGGATCTGCTGACTTAGCAGGATCAAATAAAACACTCATTGAAGGCGAAAATAATTTCAGCCGCAATGATTATAGTGGACGCAACATCTGGTTTGGTGTTCGTGAGTTCGCTATGGGAGCTGCTTTAAACGGAATGGCACTGCATGGTGGTCTGAATGTGTTTGGTGGAACATTCTTCGTGTTCTCAGATTACGTAAGACCTGCAATTCGTTTATCTGCTCTAATGGGACTTCCAGTTACGTATGTATTAACACATGATAGTGTAATGGTAGGAGAAGATGGACCTACTCATGAACCAGTTGAGCAACTTGCTTCTCTTCGTGCGATGCCTAATCTTAACCTAATTCGTCCAGCTGATGGTTATGAGTCGAATGCAGCTTGGAAGTTAGCACTTGAGAGCAAGAACCAACCAACGGCATTGGTACTAAGCCGTCATGATTTGCCGATCTTAAAGAACACAAAAGAGAAGGCATATGAAGGTGTTAAGCGTGGAGCTTATGTAGTTTCACCAGCTGAATCAGATGCGGATGTACTACTTCTTTCTGCTGGATCTGAAGTGAGTATTGCAGTTGCTGCACAAGAATTGCTTCAAAAAGAAGGGATTTCAGCTTCTGTCGTTTCTATGCCATCTTGGGAAAGTTTTGATAAGCAAGATAATGACTACAAAGAGTCTGTACTTCCTAAACATATTACGAAGCGTCTAGCGATCGAGATGGGAGCTTCACTTGGTTGGCATAAATATGTAGGCCTTGAAGGAGACACAGTAACTATCGATACGTTTGGTGCATCTGCTCCTGGAGAAGTTATCCAAAAAGAATTTGGATTTACTCCAGAGAACATCGTAAAGCGTGTTAAGGACATGTTGAATAAATAATGATTTACGAAAAAGGAGGTTTCCAAGAGGAAGCCTCCTTTTCTTACTGTTTCGACAAAAATAGTTATAATTTGCGCACTTTTTTAGACAAGCTTTTTTCCGTATATTGTATATACTTTTAGAAAAGTATCGGAGAGGAGCTTGTTCATGAGAGAATTTTATATTTATCTAATCACAAAAGAAGTTGCTCATTCCTACTATGGCAAGGAAAATAAGCTTTTTCAGTTGTTTTTCGAAGAACAGCGCTCAAATGGTATTTCAAAGACCATCTTACAAAAGCAAATCAGCTACATAACCTCTCTATTATCTGTTTCTCAGCTAGAAAAACACTTCTGGAACCATTTAAAAGATAAACATGAATGGCGTTTGGAAGGAGAAACGTATTCTTTAACTTGTAAAGATAGTATCGTGAGGATTGAACTCACTGACCAATATATCCATCTTTATAGCATCGGCAACTTTGAAGCAGAAACGGTGATATTCGAGGCGTTACGCCAATATGAGTCATATTTCCTTGCGATGGACTATAGTGAAAGAAAATTTGGCTGGCTTTCACCGTTTAAATTGAACATGGTCTATGCCACTTAATTCTCTTTCAATCTTGTATGTGTAGGTAAACTTGTAGTAAACTAGTTCTAGACAACATGAAGGAGGAAGTTTTAACAATGGGTACTGGTATGATAATCCTTGTGTGTGCACTCTCACTGATTGCAGGTGTTGCGATCGGATTTTTTATTGCCCGCAAGTATATGTTGAGTTATTTACAAAAAAATCCACCGATTAATGAAAATATGTTGCGTGTGATGATGATGCAGATGGGTCAAAAGCCTTCTCAAAAGAAAATCAATCAAATGATGCAGGCTATGAACAAGCAGATGAAGTAATGTTGGACAAGCACCCTGATATAGAATCGGGTGCTTGTTTTCGTTCTATTCTAAGATAGCCATGATACCATGTGCGTCAATAAAGGGATGATAGTAGTGAACAACGTTAAGACAATTTCAATAGATGAGATAGATGAAGATCATTATTTGCTCTTTGATGTCAGGTCTCCTAAAGAATTTGAAGAATATCATATTCCGGGTGCGTATAATGTGAGTATCTTTTCAAACGAGGAAAGAGCAGAAATCGGTACGCTCTACAAACAGGATAGCAAAGAAGCTGCGATGGAACGTGGACTCCAAGTCGTCGCTCCAAAACTTCCGTCGATCTATAAAGAGATCCATACAAAAAGTAAAGAACATCCAGAAAAAAAGGTGGTCATCTATTGTGCACGAGGTGGATTTCGTTCACAAAGTATTGCTCAAACGATGAACATGATGGGTATGGATACTTTACAGTTAGATGGTGGCATACGTTCCTATCGAAAGAGGATTGAATCTGCGTTTAGGAAGATGGTTGCAGAACCTAGGAACATCATCGTACTTGAAGGTCACACGGGTACGATGAAGACGAAACTATTAAAAGAACTACAAGAAGAAGGATATCCCGTATTAAACTTAGAAGAGATGGCAGGACATAAAGGTTCGATTTTTGGAAATATTGGAGAACACCCTTCTTCTCAAAAGAAATTTGAATCAAGCCTTTACGAACGGTTAAAAGAAATCGAAAACTCTTCGTCAATTATTATTGAATCAGAGAGTAAACGGATAGGAAGAGCAATCGTTCCAGATTTTCTTTTAGAAGGTAAATATAGTGGTGTTCGAATTCATGTGGAGTTACCTTTTCATTTGCGAGTCCAATATATTTGTAATGTGTACGAGCCGCTTCTGCATAAAGATGAGATTGTGGAAGCCATTCATAAACTTTCAAGGAGATTACCACCATCGGTCATGGCAGATATTCAAGAGAACTTAAAAGCGTTACATTACGATAAAGTCGTATCCCTCTTACTAGAAAACTATTATGATCCCAAATATGATTACGCCAAGCAAAAATACGATAGTGAGTGTATCAAATTGAGTAGTCAATCCTATCAAGAGATGTATTCCGAAGTGAAAAAACAATTAGACCGTTTATTAAACTAACCAAACGATTACCATGTTTCAATATAAGACCCATTGTTCTGGGGTCTTTTTTTGTGAAACTTTTTTCTTTTCGGAATTTTCATATATTGGTAAACTATAATTGTTTTGATATGCAAACAAGGGGGAACGGGCGTTGAAGGTTTTTCTTCAATTGATGTGGTATTTTAAACAAGAAAAGTGGCGATATTTAGGCGGAATCGTGATGCTGGCATTTGTCTCTTTAGGGTTATTAGTACCTCCAAAAGTGGTAGGGCTCATTGTCGATCATATCGAAGAAGGTACGGTAACTGAAGAGATCTTATGGAGATATGCTACTGTTTTAATCGGTATCGCAGTAGGCATCTATGTTCTTCGTTACATCTGGAGGATTTTGATTTTTGGTTCAGCCGTTAAACTGGCGATGTTATTAAGGAATAGGTTGTATGAACATTTTACAAAAAAATCACAAGAATTCTACCATAAGAGACGTGTTGGAGACTTGATGGCTCATTCTACAAACGATCTGCAAGCCATCCAACAAACTGCTGGTGACGGTGTTTTGACTCTGGTAGATTCCCTGATGATGGGCGGTTTCACGTTGATCGCAATGGCTACTACGATCAGTTGGAAACTGACGCTTGTCAGTCTTCTGCCTCTACCTATCATGGCATGGGCAACGAACAAGTATGGCACGATGCTACATAAAAGGTTTCACAGTGCACAAGAAGCATTTTCTACTCTAAACGATAAGGTGCAAGAAAGTATCTCTGGAACGAGGGTGATTAAAGCTTTTGGTCAAGAGAAAGAGGATATTGACAGCTTTTCGAATCTTTCCAAAGATGCTGTTAAAAAGAACATGGCTGTAGCACGTATCGATTCTTTGTTCGATCCTACGATTTCCCTGATCATTGGTTTCTCCTTTTTCTTAGCAGTTGGTTATGGATCAATTCTCGTAACACGGAATGAACTTACAATAGGAGAACTTGTTTCTTTTACGAGTTATCTTGGATTACTCATCTGGCCGATGCTTGCATTTGGTTGGCTGTTTAATATTGTTGAGCGAGGAAGAGCTTCTTATGATCGTGTAGAATCACTTCTTGCAGTAAAAGAGGAGATAGAGGATAGTGGATCAATCGAAAATAGCCCTAAAGGTGATATCACTTTTCAATTGAAGCGATTTTCGTATACGGCAGATACTCCTGTTTTAAGTGATATACAATTTACTCTGAAACGTGGCCAGACACTTGGGGTTGTCGGAAAAACAGGCAGCGGCAAAACAACGCTATGCAAGTTATTGCTGCGTGAATTTCAATTAAAATCAGAAGACATTATTATAGATGATCACGATATCTGTGATTATAAATTGCATGCATTACGAAGTTCGATCGGCTATGTACCTCAAGACCATTTTTTATTCTCAGCAAGTATAGCAGAAAACATAGCGTTCTCTAAGGTTGGGTCACCTTTTTCAAAAATTAAAGAAGCGGCAGAACTTGCCTCTATCCATAAAGATATTACGCAGTTCAAATACGGTTATGAAACAGTAGTAGGTGAGAGGGGAGTCACGCTTTCAGGAGGACAAAAACAAAGGATCTCTATTGCAAGAGCATTGATTAAGAACCCGGAAATTTTGATTCTAGACGACTCGCTTTCTGCTGTTGATGCAAAAACAGAAGAATCCATTCTTCAGCAATTGAAGCATAAACGCCAAAATCAAACGACAATCATTACAGCACATCGCCTATCATCGATCGCGCATTGTGATCTGATCATCGTTTTGGAGAACGGAACAATCGTACAACGGGGGACTCATCTCAGTTTATTGAATGAGGATGGATGGTACAAAGAAACTTATGAGAAACAAGCATTGGAAACACTGATTTCGCAAGGAGGAGTAATCAAATGAGTACTGAAACTGAACAAGAACCGACGCTTGATGAATTGCAGCAAATGAAGCAGTGGTCAGTTTTCAAAAGACTCATGTCTTATACAAAACCACACAAGAAGCGTTTGGCGATTGCTTTCTTTCTATTACTGATTGCGACTGCAGCTGAACTCACCGGTCCTATTCTTGTTAAAACGTTCATCGACGATTTTGTCACACCTCGAAATTTCGAGCAACAAGCTTTAGTGATCCTTGCTTCTGGATATATTGGATTAATCGTTATCTCAGCGGTCGTAAATTACATACAATTTGTTCTGTTTCAATCAGTCGCACTAGATATCATTCAAACGCTTCGGATTCAAGTGTTTTCAAAAGTACATTCACTAGGATTAAAATTCTTTGATCGTACACCAGTTGGGAGTTTAGTATCAAGAATTACGAACGACACTGAAGCAGTGAAAGATCTTTATGTAAGTGTACTCTCAACGTTTGTTCAAAATATTGTATTTTTATTTGGAATCTTTGGCTTCATGTTCTACTTAAATGTGAAACTTGCATTATTCTGTTTGGGAATTCTGCCGTTCATTGTTTTGATCATGTGGTTATACCGCAAATACAGTTCAAGGTCGTTTTATGACATGAGAGAGAAACTGAGCCAGTTGAACGCTAAATTGAACGAATCTCTTCAAGGGATGTCGATCGTACAAGTGTTTAATCAGCAGAAAAGGCTTAGAAAAGAGTTTGCAAAAATCAATCAAGAGCATAATGACGCACAGATCAGAAATATAAAATACAACGGTTTGTTGTTAAGACCTGCTGTTGACCTTGTATATATGCTTGCATTGTTGATGATTCTATCCTTTTTTGGCATCAAATCTTTTCAATCACCCGTTGAGATCGGTGTGATCTATGCTTTTATCAATTATTTAGATCGCTTTTTTGAACCGGTTAACATGATGATGATGCGCCTTTCTATCTTTCAGCAAGCAATCGTTTCTGCAGGACGAGTATTTACAGTCATGGATGAAGAAGAATTTGCTCCTGTTAAAAAAGGAAATGAGACACCTTCGATATCAAGAGGAAAGATTGAATTTAAAGACGTTTCCTTTTCTTATGATGGAGAACAGGAAGTTCTAAAAGATATCTCTTTCACTGCAGAGCCTGGTCAAACAGTGGCACTCGTCGGTCATACAGGAAGCGGAAAGAGCTCGATCATCAATTTGCTCATGCGTTTTTATGAAGTGAATAAAGGTAAAATTTTAATCGATGACGTTCCTTTATCCAACTATGAAAACAAAGAGTTGAGAACAAAGATGGGGCTCGTTCTGCAAGATCCCTTCTTGTTTGTAGGTGATATAATGCAGAACGTAAGATTGTACGATCATACGATAACAGACGAAGATGTAGTGAGTGCGGCTAGATTTGTTCAGGCGGCGCACTTTATTGAAAGGTTGCCAGAGGGTTACAAAACAGAGTTAGGAGAAAGAGGAGCCACCTTCTCAAGTGGTCAAAGACAGCTGATCTCTTTTGCGCGCACGATGGCATTTTCTCCTAAGATCTTGATACTAGACGAAGCGACGGCAAACATTGATACAGAGACGGAAGAAGAGATTCAAGAAGCTCTTCATAAAATGCGCAGCGGCAGAACGACCATTGCTATCGCACATCGATTATCTACGATACAAGACGCCGAACTCATTCTCGTGTTGCATAAAGGTGAAATTGTCGAAAGAGGCACTCACCAAGAACTATTAAGACAGCGAGGATTGTATCATAAAATGTTCCTTTTACAGCATGGAAAAGATTCTATGAACGATGTTGGTTGATTAACAAAATGATATCTGCACGAAAAGACAGCTCATCTTCATACCGAGCTGTCTTTCTTAATGTTATTTTACTGCTGCGTGAGAAGAGCTTTCACGTAATCGCGGAGAATTTCAGGTGGTTACGCGCGTTTTAGCGGTGCTCCTAACCGTTTTATAGGTGAAAACAAAGCGATTACAGGTGAAAACAACCCATTTACCGGTGAACGCGTAATAAATATAAAAACACGTACCGTAAAATGAGCACTAGAGAAAAACCAGAGTTTTTCATGCAAGGTCTGCCAAAAAACTTTTATTACAATCTCCATTCAATTATGTCCCTATTTTTTACTATAATTTTTCGAAAATATGAACATGTGTTTTAAGGATTGACTTATTTGCAAATTATTTTATTATAAGATAGCATACACGTACAGACAAACTGAATAAAAGGATGAGAATGCTTTGAAGAAATATGTATTACCATCAATGTTGATCGGCAGCATAGTTGTTCTTTCAGCATGTAAGCCAGTGGATTGGGCAGAAAAGAAATGGAATGCTGCCTTTAATGAAGAGAGCTCTGAAGAGAACGAAAGACAGATTTCGAATGAGCAGACTACACCAAAGCCTAATGATGAAAACAAAAATGAAACTCCAAAAGAAGAGCCTTCAGCGGAGACTGAACTTCCGTGGCTAGAAGAAACGGTAACCGCATCCGGTGACGGAAAAGCGGTCGTACAGAATTTAGACGATCTTTTAATTGTTGCAAACAAAGAAAGAAACCTGCCAGGTGATTATGAACCGAAAGATTTAGTTACACCTAATGTTCCGTTTCCGTTTAAAGAAGATCTGCCTAAGAAAAAACTTAGAAAAGAAGCTGCACTTTCTTTAGAAGTATTGTTTAAGGCAGCTGACGAAGAAGGCTTAGAGCTGCTCGCACAATCAGGATATCGCTCTTATGATACGCAAGTGTCCATCTTTGCCTTTAACGCGGAGCAAAAAGGAGAAGAAGTAGCGAACAAAACGAGTTCCAGACCCGGTCAGAGTGAGCATCAGACGGGATTGTCGATGGACGTGACTTCACAAGAAGTGAACTTTGAACTGGTAGAAGCATTCGGTGAAACAAAAGAAGGAAAATGGCTCGCAGAAAATGCGCATAAGTATGGATTCATCATCAGATATCTTAAAGGAAAAGAAGAGATTACAGGATATCAATATGAACCTTGGCATTTGCGGTATGTTGGAGTGGATCATGCAAAAAAAATCCACGAGCAGGGCATTACCCTCGAAGAATATTTACAAAAACCATAAAACATTTCTGACAGCTTTTTTCAAAGCTGTCTTTCTTTATGTTTGAACAAAATGGATATTCCCTTTAAGATAGAGAGAGAACTGTAAAAAAGGAGCTTACTAAAAAAATGACCGATCTTAATATTCTGCTTGCTTTTGGAGCTGGGCTGCTCTCCTTTATTTCACCATGCTGCTTGCCGTTGTATCCCGCTTTTCTTTCATACATAACCGGGATCTCTGTTCAGGAACTTAAAGAAGAAAACGCCATGCTTAGAAAAACGGCGCTTTTACATACTACATTTTTCTTGATAGGTTTTTCGATCATTTTTCTTTTCCTTGGTCTATCTACTACGATGATCGGTGATCTATTCGTCCAATATCAAACATTGTTAAGGCAAATTGGAGCTATTGTAATTATCTTTTTCGGTCTTGTTGTGATGGGATTCATAACTCCTACCTTTCTGATGAAAGATAAGAAAGTAAGATTTCAATCCCGACCTACTGGATATCTGGGTTCCGTGTTGATCGGCATTGGTTTTGCAGCAGGGTGGACACCTTGTATGGGTCCGATTCTAGCAGGTGTCATTGCGCTTGGAGTATCAAATCCAGCAGCATCTATGACGTATATGGTCGCTTATGTTTTAGGATTTGCTGTTCCTTTCTTTGTTTTAAGCTTCTTTTTGGATAAACTAAAGGTAATAAAAAAGTTCAATCGTCAGTTTATGGTAGTTGGTGGGACTCTAATGGTCGTCATGGGAATCTTGCTATACTTTGATTGGCTGACACAATTAACATCATTTCTTACAAACCGTGTGTTTGGAGGATTCAAAGGTTTTTAAGAGTATTTTTGAAAGGGGATATACATCATGCATTCACGATCGAATGACCTTATCTTAAAAACAACAACAAATATCATTGTTTTTGTTATTCTAGCTTTTTCTATTAACATGCTTTTTTCAGGACATAATGCACCTGGAGGAGGATTTATTGGAGGATTGATGGGAGCAGGAGCATTTCTTCTTCTCTACGTTTCCTACGGATTACAGCCTGTACATAGAATCTTGCCGATTAACTTTACGCACATGATAGCGGCTGGATTAATGATCGCCATTCTCACTGGTGCTGGTTCCTTTGTTTTAGGTGTTCCATTTTTGAGTCACAGTTTTGGCTATTTTCAACTCCCGTTGTTAGGAAAAACAGAGCTTGCTACAGCGATGCTCTTTGATTTAGGAGTATATTTGACAGTAATCGGTGTTACGATGACCATTATCCTCTCAATTGCAGAAGATAAGATCGAGAAAGAAGTAGGGGAAGGGAACTAACCGTGTTTTTTATTGCGAGTACATGCTTTGCCATCGTTATGGCAGTGATTGTTTTTAATTTCCGAATGAAAGAAACAAGAGAACCTGTGACGACCAAAAAGATCATCATACCTCCACTGGCTATGAGCACAGGCTTTCTACAGTTCGTGATTCCTGCTTTTCATATCACCTGGACGGAAGCAGGGGAGGCGTTCTTAGTCGGTGTCATGTTTTCCGTATTCCTTATCATGACAAGTAAATTTGAGATTAAAGGTGATCATGTATATTTGGTCCGATCGAAAGCTTTTATCTTTATTATTATCGGATTGTTCGCCATTCGCTTAGCTCTAAAGTGGTATATTGGTTCAACGATATCTATCTTTGAAACAAGTTCATTATTTTTCATCGTAGCGTTTGGAATGATCCTTCCTTGGCGACTTGCCATGCTCGTTTTATTCAATAAAAAGAAAAACGAGATCGCCTTGTAAACTTTAAAAAAGTAAAGAAAACCCCTGAATCTAAATGATTCAGGGGTTCTTTATGCGAGTAAAGAATGATAAGGTTTGATATCGATGTTTTTCTTTTTTAAAGTTTTGATCAGCCATTTGTGATCTCTTTTGGGTGTTGCGATGATATAGCCGCGAATGATTAAATCTTGTGACATTGCACTTGCCTTTTCTTGTAATGCTAATTCACCGATTTTACCAGCGATCTTTTCTTTCGCTACATCTCTGAAAAGTTCGGGAACAGGAGCTACTAATTCGTTTAAGAGTTTCTTCTGATCATCAGTCCATAGATGAATGGTTTGGTTGATGTAATGTTCTTGCCAATCTAAAATTGATTTTCCATCTTCTTTAGGTAACCGTTTTAAAAATTTCCGAAACATAAAATATCCGCCGATGGCAAACATGGTAAACAAAAAAACGGACCATAACACGATAAAAGTGATGAACCATCCAGACAATGCGTCCACCTCATATGTATAAATTTTTGGCGGGACCATGTGGGAATCGAACCCACCGGAGACGACACGCGCCTCCCAAAAGGTTTTGAAGACCCAGGCAAGCACCAGCTACACATCTGGCCCCAAGTAAAATCTCTAGCTCGCTATTGCATTATACAGCATTTTACCCCTAAACGACAAGACTTGTGCTTTACTCCGCACGGTAGGGGATGGCGGTTTGTCGAACGGTGGTGTAGCGCGAATGTAACAGGACGTACAAACGACTATAACAGATGACAAGTATAACAGATGATTTTTTCCACTGTAACAGTCCGACCTGTGGACAAGTGTGAATAACTTGTTCTGTGGATAACCTGTGAGTATACAGAGGTGAATAAATATACATTCGTTTATACCGATCTGGGAAATAATGCTTGATAGTGTAAATTCGACATCGAATAATGCGTTATTCTTGTTTTTTACAACTCCTTTTCATAAAGTGTAGAAGAGTATGTACATATAGGTGGTTAAACATATGACGATTAAATTTTATACGATAGGAATGGCAGGACATATTGATCACGGCAAAACGACGCTAACAAAAGCTTTGAGTGGTATCGATACCGATACACTTAAAGAAGAAAAAGCGCGTAAAATCACGATTGAACCAGGGTTTGCGCCATTTCCTTTAACAAATGAACTGCATACCTCTATCGTAGATGTACCGGGTCATGAAAAGCTGATCCGTCAGATGATCGCTGGTGTGGCAGGGATCGATCTAGTGCTCCTTGTAATCGCTGGAGATGAGGGTGTGATGCCTCAAACGAGAGAACACTTTGAGATTCTTTCCTTCTTAGGCATCGAAAAGGGAATCATAGTGGTTACAAAGTCAGATATGATTGACGATGAGATGAGATTGTTAGTAGAAGAAGACATTATTGAACTTACAAACTCATCTGTTTTTGAAAATTTTCCCATTCATTTCGTGGATAGTGTTTCTTCAGCTGGCATTGACGAACTAAAACGTGAAATGATTAACCTCTTGAAAGACACTCCGGTTAAATCTTCACAAGGAGCTTTTCGCATGCCGATCGACCACATCTTTTCAGTTAAAGGACAAGGTACTGTTGTAAGAGGAACCGTCTATGAAGGTCAGGTGCAGGAAGGTGATGAACTTGTTGTTCAGCCAGGGAACGATAAAGTAAAGGTGCGAAAACTTCAAGTACATAAACAAGAAGTACAAGCTGCTAGAGCTGGTCAAAGAGCAGCACTAAACCTTTCAGGTGGTTCTAAGGGTGATTGGAAAAGAGGACATGTTTTAGTAGAACCGAATGTTTTTTCGACAACAGACACTATTGATCTCGTATTATCAACGGGTAAAGGGTGGCAAGGGAAAATAAAACAACGCTCTCTTATTAAATTTTATTGTGGAACTTCTGAAGTGATGGGGAAACTTGTTCTTTTTGATCGGAATGAACTTGAAAACAATGAAGATCATATCTATTGTCAAGTTCGATTAGAACAAGAGATCGTTACGAAAAGAGGTGATCGTTTCATCTTGAGACGACCTACTCCAGAAGAAACGATCGGAGGAGGAGAAGTTCTCGAACCAAACGGAACGGTCTATAAGTTTGGAACAGAAACGATCGAACGATTAAAAAGGAAGCATGAGGGAACCCCTAGTGAACGTATCTTACAGTTGCTTAATAAAGAAGGATCGTTGACAGAACTAGAACTCAAAAGGTCGATTGGAATGGATGAGGAAGTATTTCAATACACGATGGAAGAATTGTTGCGTGAAGGTGCTGTGGAACAAATACAGAATTATTTAGTTTCTGATTCCACCATACAGCATATTGAATCTAGCATTATGAACAAACTTCAAAACTTTCATGAGGAGTATCGTTTAAGGCAAGGTATACCTAAGGCAGAGATTGTTCAATCTTTACAAAGTGAAATAAATCCTAAGATAATCAATTCGCTTCTTGAAAAATGGATCGGAGAATCGACCATTTTGATCACAGATCAATTTGTTCATTTATCTCATTTCACTCCGCATTATCCAGAAAAATGGGCGAAAAGAATGATGAATGTTCTTTCTTTGTTGGAAGATGCCCAGCTTGAGCCGGACGATCTGCGGAACCTCTATAACGCTCAGCAACTCCCAGAAGCTCTCTATCAAGAGTTCAAATATTTTTTACTAAGAACAGATCAAGTGATCATGCTTTTTGACGAGGTATTTTTGAGCAGGAAAGCATTTGATTCAGCGGTTGAACAACTGCGTGCACATACGGATTCATCTTTTACCGTACAAGAAGCTAAAGCAGTTCTTCATGCATCAAGAAAGTTTTTAATTCCAATCTTGGAGAGCATGGACTCAAAAGGATATACGACGCGAGAAACTAATGCCAGGAAATGGGTGTAGGATGTGAGAGTTGTCTTTTTCACACCATACTATAAACAAAACCGTGGAAATTCAACGACGTCTAAACGATTAGAACATGGATTGTCTGAGAAAGTTGACCTTTCTATGTTTTCATATGAAGAAACAAGTGTACATGCTAGCCTTTTTGATTGGATGGAAAAAGCAGATTTATTTCATATTCTTCATTTTTCTAGATTCGTTCAGTGGGCAGATAAAAACAAGTTAACGTTGAATAAACCTTATATCGTAACCTCTGGAGGTACTGATCTCAATCACTCGCTAAAAGAAGATGAAGAAAGGTATCTTCCTCTCTTACGAAAAGCGAAAGCGATTAGTGTTTTTACACAACAAGCTAAACAAATGCTCGCAAAAGAGTATGGACTGAGCGATCAGTCCATACATGTGATTCCTCAAAGTGTTTATTTACCCTATACTGACCATACGATCGTACCGTTCACTCTACCAGAGGGCTATCCAAAATTGTTACTGCCAGCTGGAATCCGTCCAGTTAAGGATGTTCTTTTTGCATTAGAAAGTTTGATCAAGTTGTCTACTGATTTCTCTAAACTCTGCTTTTTAATTGTAGGGGCAAATTTAGATGAGGAAGAATTTGAACGAGTGAAGAAGGCGGAAGATAAGTATGAATGGTTGCATTATCTGCCTGAAGTAGAGCTCGGTCAAATGAAGAAGCTGTATGAATGGGGAGATGTTGTACTGAATACATCGATCTCAGAAGGGCAACCGACAGCACTGTTAGAAGCGATGAGTTTCAGAAAGCCTGTAATCGCAAGGGAAAACGTCGGAAACGCAAGTATCATACAACATGGTATGAACGGATTGTTGTTCCAGTCTCAAGAAGATTTATATCATTCTATAAAAAAAGTTGTTTCAAATCGTGACATGTATAAACAACTTAGTGAATATGGGTATCAAACCATAAAAGAGGATCACACTATGAAGAAAGAAATAGACTCTTATATGGAATTATATAAAGATTAATAAGATTAAAAGGAGAGAAAATGATGAAAAAACTTAGTTTACTATTGCTGACTATGATTCTATTCTTATCAGCTTGTGGAACGAAAAACGATGAAAAAAAGAATACGGATTCAAAGAAAGATGAGGTCTTTACGATTGGGGTAATTCCAGCTCAAACGGAAGGTGAGATGAAGGGCGCGCTGGATAAGCTTCAAAAAGTGCTTACTGAGAAGATGGACCGTGAAGTGAAGATCACATCTTATCCAGATTACAACGGTGTAGTGGAAGCGATGAACTATGATAAGATCGACATGGCGTATTTTGGTCCTCTTACATATGTTGTCGCTCATGAAGAGAGTGGAGCTAAAGCGATCGTAACACAACTGATCAAAGGTGAACCGTTCTACTATTCTTATCTGATCTCGCATAAAGACAGCAAGTATGAAAGTCTTAAAGATATGGTAACTGATGTGAAGAATGTAAAGTTTGCTTTTGGTGATCCATCCTCCACTTCAGGATCATTGATTCCGAGCATCAAACTTAAAGATGAGGGTATCTATAGAAGTGAATCTGATAGTGATTTTAAAAATGTTAGGTTTACAGGTTCACATGATGCGACAGCACTAGCTGTACAAAACAAACAAGTGGATGTTGGTGCGATCGATAGCGCGATTTATGATAAGTTGATCGAAGAAGGAGCAATTGACGGAGATCAGTTTAAAGTGATCTGGAAGTCAGAGAAGTTGTTCCAATATCCATGGGCAGTTTCTAAGAATACTGATGAGAAAACGATGAAGAAACTTCAAGAGATCTTTTTAGATATTAAAGATAAAGAGATTCTAGATGCTTTTGGTGCAACAGGCTTTACAAAGGCAGACAACAAGGATTACGAAAGTATCCGAAAAGCAGCAATTAAAGAGGGTACCATTCAAGAATAGAGGGGAACCATGGTTTGGTTTAAGAGGAGCCAATTTTTAATTCTATTATGCTTAAGCTTCCTCGTAATAGGAAGCATGAAGTTAACAGAGTTCGATCTTTCGAAGTTTAGAGATTTTCATAATATGGGTGACTTTCTGTCGAAATGGTTTCCAATGAACACAGAAAGCCTACCGTTTCTGTTTCAAGAAAGTTTGTTAACGATCGCTATTGCATTTTTGGGGAGCTTATTTGGTCTGATCATCGCGCTTCCGTTAAGTTTTATGGCAGCACGAAACACGAGTAAAAACCGTTTTGTCTATTTCGTGACTCGTTTCTTTCTCAGTTTTTTACGCTCAGTCCCTGAATTTGTGTTCGGTCTCATTTTATTAACAACGCTTGGGCTTGGCCCGTTTCCTGCCGTTATCGCCATTATTTTTCATAATATCGGAGTATTAGGAAAGCTGATATCTGAGCTTATCGAATCAGCTGAAAAGGGTCCGATGGAAGCGATGTCTGCAGTTGGTGCGAGTAAATGGATCGGAAATCTATTTGCCGTGTTACCACAAATATGGCCGAATGTCTTGTCTCAATTTTTCTACCGATTCGAAGTAGCTATTCGAACTTCACTTATCTTAGGTCTGATCGGTGGCGGCGGAATAGGGCAACAGTTGTTTATTCATTTTAAAACATTTCAATACCAATTAGTCTCTGTTGACGTACTCCTCATTATGATCATGGTTATCATGGTGGATTATATGGGCAGCAAAATTCGGGAGAAGGTAATTTAGGTGATAATATGATTGAATTTAAGAATGTATCTGTCACGTATCCTGGCGCTAAAGAATCTGCGTTAGCGGATATAAGTGTAACTTTTCAAAAAGGGGAGTTCGTTTGTGTCTTAGGTAGAAGCGGTGCAGGTAAATCAACGTTTATCAGATGTATCAACGGGTTGCAGCCTGTAACTGAAGGCTATGTAAAATGGGAAGATAAGGCGTTAAGTGAGATGACTCATAAAGAAACCCTAGAAGTTCGCCGTAAAACAGGTATGATCTTTCAGCATTTCAACTTAATCCCGAGGATGAGTGTTGTTCAGAACATCTTAACAGGTCTGTTTGGATACAAAAAATCGTATGAGAATCTGTTAGGATTGTTTAAATCCAGCGATCGAATACAAGCTCTAGAAGCGATTGATCAGGTTGAACTAACGGTTGAACCAACAAGAAGAGTTGAAAAGTTAAGCGGCGGGCAAAAACAAAGAGTAGCGATCGCTCGAGCACTCGTTCAAAACCCGAAAGTATTCTTAGGGGACGAACCTGTTGCAAGTTTAGATCCTGGAACGGCCGATCGGATATTTCATTTACTAAAAGAAACCCACGTGAAAAGAAATCTTGTTTCAATCATTAACGTACACGATGTCGTTCTCGCTAAAAAATTTGCCACAAGAATCATCGCGCTTAAGGATGGGAAACTCGTTTTTGATGGAGCACCTGAAGAATTTGATGATAAGATCTACGCTGAAATCTATAACCATTCATCTTAAAAATGCACAAAAAACTCCGATTTCGGAGTTTTTTGTGTTTAATTGGCTTTGATCGGTTTTTGTGAGAATGAAAGAACACGACCGACGATACTTGCGTCATTAATGCCATTTTTATGAAGTCTCTCCACGTATTCTCTTGCTTCACTTTCAGAAAGACTTACGAGTAAACCGCCAGAAGTTACAGCGTCACATAATATCCATTGCTGCCACTGGGAAATTTCGTTTCCGTATTGGACATCATCTTTGATCCAACGATGATTGGCTTTAGAACCACCAGGAACGATTCCTTCTTGAGCAAGCTCTGTAGTGCCTGGTAAGAGTGGTACTCGGTCATAATCGATCTCGATTGTAATATCTCCAGTTCCTTTTGCCATCTCAGTCGCATGACCAAGGAGACCAAATCCAGTTACATCTGTAACAGCGTTAGGAGATAGACCTTCTAAACATTCAGCAGCAGTCTTATTCAATGCTGCCATCGTTTCGCTGACGAGCTGAAGCTGATCGACGGTAAGCTTGTCTTTTTTTATCGCTGTGGTTTGTATACCCACACCGATTGGTTTGGTTAACACAAGAACATCTCCGGGTCTCGCACCAACATTTTTGTATACTTTTGATGGATGAACGAGGCCAGTTACAGACAGACCGAACTTAGGCTCTGAATCGTCAATCGAGTGTCCTCCGACAAGCACTGCGCCAGATTCTTTCACTTTATCGGCAGCACCCTTTAAGATCTCAGCGAGAACATCGTGACCTAGAGTGTTGATCGGAAAACCTACTATATTCATTACTGTTGTAGGTCGTCCTCCCATCGCGTATACATCACTAAGTGAATTGGCAGCAGCAATCTGGCCGAACATGTATGGATCGTCTACGATTGGCGTAAAGAAGTCGACAGTCTGGATCATAGCAAGGTCATCCGTTAACTTATAGACTCCTGCATCGTCTGAAGTATCTAAACCAACTAAAAGGTTAGGATCATATTCGCTTTTTGGTAGATGGCGCAAAACTTGCGCCAGGTCTTCTGGACCAATTTTACAGCCTCAACCACCTTTTGAGGAAAGGTGAGTGAGCTTCACTTTATCTTTACTCGTCATAATAATAGGACACCTCCTTTTGTTAGTATAAACATTATTTTTGTGAAATGCCTAAGGATATACTAAAATAGTCTTAAAAAAGGAGGATGAAACATGAAAGTATCTATTGAATTCTGTATGATGTGAAACTTTGCACCAAAAGCCGCGAGTCTCGCGGAAGACCTGTTCAACCATTTTCGATCTAAAATTTCTTCCCTCGAACTGATTCCTAGTTCTGGTGGGGTGTTTGAAGTATCCGTCAATGGCGAAAAGATTTATTCAAAAAAAGAGACCGGAGAATTTCCGGATCATGACCTGATCATAAAACACTTAGAAAAATTAATGGCTTAAAAAACGATGCCCTCCTTAAAGGAATCGTTAAGCCCTTAAGGAGGAGCTTCATTTTGTTAAAATCTGATTTATTAAGGCAGCTACCTGCGGTTCATGAGGTGGTAAAAGATATCAGTTCTGAAGTGAGTGGCAAACCTGAAAAGGAAGTAACACGAGCTGTTCAAGATGCGATCAAACTTTGGCGAAAAAATATTCTCAACGATCACCATGCTGTTGACTTGAAAACTGATATCAGATCACTCGTTAAGAATTCAGCAAAGTCTAATTTAGTTCATCCTACCCATCAGATCCGCTCATTGATCAATGCTAGCGGAATTGTTATACATACAAATCTTGGACGTTCTAGACTTAGTGAGAAAAGTGTAGAACGAATGAGTGAAACAGCAAGAATGTATTCGAATTTAGAGTATAACTTGGAAGAAGGAAAAAGAGGCTCTAGGCATGATCTGACAGAAGAACTAATTAAACAAGTAACAGGTGCTGAAGCCGCGATGGTTGTGAACAATAATGCCGCTGCCGTCTACCTCATCCTTAAAGCACTAGCTAAAAACAAAGAAGTCATCGTTTCTAGAGGTGAGCTTGTTGAAATAGGAGGCTCATTTCGTGTTTCTTCTATAATGGAAGAAAGTGGAGCGAAACTTCGGGAAATTGGTACAACGAACAAAACACATTTCTTTGATTACGAAAGAGCGATGAATGATGAAACGGGAATGATCATGAAGGTCCACACAAGTAATTTTAAGGTGATTGGATTTACGAAAGAAGTTTCTTCTGGCGAGTTGATGAAGTTGAAACCAGATCATCCGGACGTAATTATCTACGAAGATCTTGGAAGCGGAGCGTTGTATCCTTTTCAGTCTTTAGGGATTGGAGAAGAACCTTTGATCTCTTCTGTTATAGCTAAAGGATTAGATGTTGTATCTTTTAGCGGGGATAAACTCCTGGGTGGCCCGCAAGCTGGAATCATTGCAGGGAAAAAGAGAATCATCGATCTATTAAAGAAACATCAGCTAGCTCGTGTTCTAAGAGTGGATAAGTTTACGATCGCTGCATTAAACGAAACCTTAAAGTCTTATAGAAATGAAGAATATAAAGACATTCCTACAGTTAGAGATATATTAAAAACTCCCGAAGAAATCAGACAGAGCGTATGGCGACTAAAAAGAAAAGTTGAAGATCATTCTTCTTTAAACATCAGAATTCTAGAAGAGTTCTCTCAAGTTGGGGGAGGAACGATGCCTGATGTAAAGTTACCTACTTTTTGTCTCGGAATCAAACACCGTAAAGGAGCAGAATATTTAGCAAGAACTTTTCGGAACCATCAAATCCCTATTATCGTGAGGATTAAAGATGAGGAAGTATTATTAGACCTTAGAACAATTTCCGATGAGGAGCTTTTAACGATTGAAGATGCGATACGCTCGATCGATTAAGAACAGGGACTGACAGATTTTACTGTCAGTCCCTGTTTTTTGTAGTATTTAACTACCTTCACCACGGTTTTGTCCCGTATGATTGCGTTGCTTTACTTTTTTAGATCCACTCATAGGAGCCGGTTGTCCGGGGTTTTCTCCTTTTGGAGCGTTCTTTCGAATATCTTTAAACGTATTATGCTCTCCCATAAAAAGCCTCCTTTTTCTATCTTGCTTTGAAAGCAGTTGATTTCCGCTTCAGGTGCTCGCTTTCCGGGGGGCGGGCGGTGAGCCACCTCGGCGCTCTGCGCCCTTAGGTGTCTCACCTGTCCCACTGATCCCCCAGGAGTCTCACACCTTACACTCCAACCAACTTGCAATGATGTCGTTGAATGGATACCTAAAATCCACAATTAAAGAGATACATTGAATAATTCTAGATAAAATTGGAACGTTAAAGGTATATCAAAACAAAGGATGGTAATTATGCCCTATCATAAAAACAAGCAACAAGCGTATCAAGCTGCTGAGCAAGGTTATCACCATGCAATGGATATCTCAAAAACATTGGACGCGTCAAATAGTGAATATGGTGTTTTTTATTCTCATTTTATGACCGAAAACGAAAAGGCTTGTCAACAAATACAGAACGCAATGGAAACAGCTTCTGAACATCAACAGCCGCAGTTAGAAAGCTTTCTAAATGAGCTGCAACATCTTCAAAGTCAGTTTCCAAAACCTTAATGCCTTTTCTTAGTTTTCTTATTGTTTTGACGCTGGGCTTCACTTAACTTTTCATTAGGTAAGGATAATGCCTCATTACCGAATTCTGTCTCATATCCAGCTCCCTTACCTTGAGCTTTTGCTGCATTCATTCCAGGACGCGAGTGATTTGCTTTATTTCTTCCCATTTGTTTATCACCTCCGTTACTTATAGTTTGTGCAATATCAAAAAGAAGAAGCACTCCAAAAAAAGGAGTGCTTCTTTACGTTCAAGATTTATATTTACTGAGTAACAGCCAGACACCAGAAAGACCGATCAAGCTGTATAATACTTTGGTTACTGTGGTAGCGCTTCCAAAAATTTCTGTGACAACGTTGAATTCAAAAAGTCCGATAGCTCCCCAGTTTAATGCTCCAATTAATACAAGTAAAGCGGCAAGTTTTTTTAACCATTCCATCCTGTTTCCCCTCCGATCTTTTGAAGAGTAGTACTTTAGCGGAAAACAAAAAGAAGTATTTCGTCATTTACCATATGCAAGCAAGAGGAATATGGTGATATTTATATCATAAGAAAAACTTATGTCGATTGATAACCATTAACTATTTTACTTATGAAAGGGTTTTACGTATGATAATAGAGGGAAAAAAAGATTTTGTGTGACCGACTAAAATTGAACACATTTTTTCGACAATTTTTCTCATAATCGTGTATGATTGTTAGTGAAGGGAGAGAGTGGAACATGAAAAGAAATGATGTATTTAATGCCCGTTCTACTTTTGATGTGAACGGTAAGGAATATAGCTATTACCGTTTGGGAGCGTTAGAAGAAGCGGGAATTGGTAATGTATCAAAATTACCCTACTCTGTAAAAGTATTATTGGAATCTGTATTAAGACAATTTGATGGAAAAGTAATTAACAAAGAACACGTTGAAAATCTTGCAAAGTGGGGCACAAGTGAACTGAAAGATATCGATGTTCCTTTTAAGCCTTCACGTGTTATTCTTCAGGATTTTACAGGAGTACCAGCTGTCGTTGACTTAGCTTCTCTTCGTAAAGCCATGAAGGATATGGGTGGAGATCCTTCTCAGATCAACCCTGAAATTCCAGTTGATCTTGTAGTTGACCACTCTGTACAGGTTGATAAAGCAGGTACTCAAGATTCACTTGCTTATAACATGAACCTAGAATTCGCTCGAAATGAAGAGCGTTACAAACTTTTAAGCTGGGCTCAATCTGCGTTTGACAACTACCGTGCAGTTCCTCCTGCAACTGGTATCGTCCACCAAGTAAACTTAGAGTACTTAGCACCTGTTGTTCTTACTAGCGAATCTGAAGGTGAAACGATTGCTTTTCCTGATTCCTTAGTAGGTACTGATTCTCATACAACAATGATCAATGGTCTTGGAGTGTTAGGATGGGGTGTTGGTGGAATTGAAGCAGAAGCTGGTATGTTAGGACAGCCTTCTTACTTCCCAGTTCCAGAAGTAATCGGTGTTAGATTAACGGGAACGCTTCCAAACGGAACGACTGCAACAGACCTTGCACTTAAAGTAACGCAAGTACTGCGTGAAAAGAAAGTAGTTGGAAAGTTTGTTGAGTTCTTTGGACCAGGACTTGCAGAAATGCCTCTAGCAGACCGTGCAACAGTTTCTAACATGGCTCCAGAATATGGAGCAACTTGTGGTTTCTTCCCAGTTGACGAAGAAGCATTAAACTATCTTCGTCTGACAGGCAGAACAGAAGATCAAATCCAGCTTGTAGAAGCTTATTGCAAAGCGAACGGATTGTTCTACACAGCAGGTGATGCAGACCCTGAATTTACAGATGTTGTTGAAATCGACCTTTCTGAGATTGAGCCAAACTTGTCAGGACCAAAACGTCCACAAGATTTAATTCCTTTATCTCAAATGAAAGACAGCTTCAATAAAGCGCTTGTTGCTCCACAAGGCAATGCAGGGTTCGGTTTGACAGCTGATGAGATCAATAAAGAAGTTACTGTAAAGCATCCGAACAACGAAACTTCTACGATGAAGACAGGTGCTGTTGCGATCGCCGCGATCACAAGTTGTACGAATACGTCTAACCCTTATGTTATGTTAGGTGCTGGATTGGTTGCAAAGAAAGCGATCGAAAAAGGCTTAAAAGTTCCTGGCTACGTAAAAACATCTTTAGCACCGGGCTCTAAAGTTGTTACACGTTATTTAGAAGAAGCAGGTTTGATGAGCTATATGGATCAGTTAGGATTCAACCTTGTTGGTTACGGCTGTACAACTTGTATCGGTAACTCTGGTCCTTTAGCACTTGAAGTAGAAGATGCGATCGCTAAGAACGATCTTACAGTTACTTCTGTACTTTCAGGGAACAGAAACTTTGAAGGACGTATCCATCCGCTTGTAAAAGCCAACTACTTAGCTTCACCACCTCTAGTAGTAGCTTATGCGCTTGCAGGTACTGTAGATTTCAACCTTCAATCTGATTCTTTCGGAACAGATAAAGACGGCAACGAAGTTTACTTCAAAGATATCTGGCCGACAACAGAAGAGATTAATGAAGCAATGAAGAAAGCAGTTACTCCAGAGTTGTTCAAGAAAGAATACGAGCGTGTATTTGACGAGAACGAACGTTGGAACGAACTGAAGACTTCTGCTGATCAACTATATGCTTTTGATACATCATCAACTTACATTCAAAATCCTCCATTCTTTGAAGAGCTTTCTGCAGAACTTAAAGAGATCCAACCTCTTAAAGATCTTAAGCTTATCGCTAAATTTGGAGATTCTGTTACAACTGACCACATTTCACCAGCTGGGGCGATTGGAAAAGATACTCCTGCAGGCAGATACTTGATTCAAAACGGTGTAGAGCCACGCGACTTTAACTCTTACGGTTCTCGTCGTGGTAACCATGAAGTAATGATGCGTGGTACTTTCGCGAATATTCGTATTCGTAACGCAGTTGCTCCAGGTACTGAAGGTGGATGGACTACTTTCTGGCCAACTAACCAAGTGATGAGCATTTATGATGCTGCGATGAAATACAAAGAGAACGGTACGGGTCTTATGGTAATCGCAGGTAAAGATTACGGTATGGGATCTTCTCGTGACTGGGCAGCAAAAGGTACTACATTACTAGGCATTCAAACTGTACTTGCTGAAAGCTTCGAGCGTATCCACCGTTCAAACCTTGTGTTGATGGGTGTACTGCCTCTTCAATTCAAAGATGGTGAGAATGCTGAGACGTTTGGACTTACAGGAAAAGAATCATTCACGGTTTCCGTTGATGAAACGGTTAAACCGCGTGATCTTGTTCAAGTTACAGCTGTTTTTGAAGATGGAACAGAAAAAACATTTGAAGTTGTAGCTCGTTTTGACAGCGAAGTGGAAATTGAGTACTATCGTCATGGTGGTATCCTTCCAATGGTACTTCGTAACAAACTTGCTCATTCTTCTCAAACACAAAATTAATAAAAAGAATCCTTTGCCAATTCGTTTTAGGCAAAGGATTTTTTTATGCTTTTCTCATATGTTTTTCGTCAAGTTTGATCTCAAGTTGTTCGATGTAAGACTCATCTTTCAGAAGTTGCCTCTTGTTCTCACTTACGAGTTCTTTGAAGTTCATTTTTCTGTTTTTCCTCATCATTGACACCTCTTCATTGGAATAATATCAATATAACCAAGATGAAATCGAAATAATCAGACATTAAAAAATAATTGCCAGTTTACTGATGAATAGTTGATTTTGATTAATGGAAAAGTAAAAAGAAGACGAAAGGAGGTAGGACCTTTGAGTAATCCAAAACGCTTTCCTGAAGATTTCGTTCCAAATCATATAGGCACTCAGCCGCGTGAGAGTAACAGTAATAATGGAAAAAAGATGGCTAATAAATCGCACGATCATGCAGATTACGTACCACCAAAAGGGAAATAACACGTTAGTTTCTAAAAAATACCTCTTCATAATTTTTCTTTTGACTCCCATATACTATAGATTTTGTCGAAAAAGTGTATGTAGTGAAAGAATTAGGAGGGGTACGTTTGATTACGGCATCTGTCAAACCATTACCTGTATCACATAACAAAGATGATCAGGATTATTTATATCGTCAGTTAGAGATTGAAATGCAACGATTGGGACATCTTGTTCCTTTTCGTGAAGAGTTGAACTGGGATAAAGAAATTACAACGATGGAATTAGGAAATGTTGAAACGCTTGAAAAGTTAAAAAAAGCGGCTGCAAAGAACGATGGGGTATTTTTGTTCTATGCTAAGCTAACGAAAGGAACCGTTTACCAGCACATCATCCTGCATCCGAACACGGAGGGGTTCTATCTTCCATTTCGATTTGAAGAACCATTTCAAATTACAGTCAAAAACAAAAAATATTGGATCGGTTCATCAATTAGGTTGGCTGAGGAGTTAGCCTGGCTAGAGATTACAATGAAGAATCTTGAAGATGATAGTGTAGTGGAATATTGGAAATACCTTTCTGAACTTTGTCAATCAAGCGTTCAAAACATGAGTCCGATTCTCTTGCAAAAAAATTAACGAATAACTGCAGCAGTCATTTGTACAAACTATGATGGTACGAACTTTTTACAAAGGAGAATCATCATGAACAAACCAAACCGAGACGATCGAAGCAATAATGTTGAACGATTAGAACAAATGGTTCAAAACACAGAACAAAATATTTCGGAAGCTAACCAGACAGCGGCTAACACAGAACTGACTGCAAGCCAAAAAGAGCAGATTAAAGAGAAGAATCAACATAGACAAGAATCCATTGAGCAGTTTCAAAATGAGATTCAAGAAGAAAAGGCGTACAGAGAAGGTAACGACCTTCAGTAAGAGAAAGACCGGCATATTGCTGGTCTTTTTTTTCATTTTCTACTAAAGTGTTAAGAAAAGACAACATGAAGGGAAACAGATGACATATGAAATTTGTTGAGAGTAGCGTTGATGTTAGATATGCAGAAACAGATCAGATGGGGGTCGTCTATCATGCAAACTATCTGGTATGGTTTGAAATCGGGAGAACAAAGTTGATCGAACATTTAGGGTTTAAATACGCAGACATGGAGAGAGAAGGGATACTTTCCCCCGTTACAGACATTCATGCGTCATATAAAAAACCATTAACCTATGGACAAAAAGCTCATATTAAAACAGCCGTAAAAGAATATTCAGGGATCAAGGTTGTTTATTATTATGAGATCTTTAACGACGAAAACGAATTATGTGTTACAGGCGAATCCACTCATGTATGTGTGAAGAAAGAAAATTTCCGACCGATCTCGATCAAAAAATATTTTCCAGATTGGCATGAAGCCTACATGGAAATGAGCTCATCAGAATAATGGCTTTCGGAATAAAACGTGCCGACTTAAAGAGATGGAAAGATGAAGTAGAAGGAGGACAAATCGCATTCCTCACCCATTTTTGGTATGATCCGCGATTTCCAAAAGCTAAGAGTGTAACAAAAGTAGGCTGTAACGATCGGAAAAAATTATCAGAGTGGGGAAGAACTTACGGTTTACAAGAAGAGTGGATTCATGAACGAGATGCTTACCCCCATTTCGACCTTATTGGGGATAAGCAAATAGAGATCATGAAAAATGAAGGAAGAATTGGAGAACTTCAAAAATTCTTATAGTCTAATTTTTGTTCTCGTTAAAATCGTACTTGATTTCTCCATCTTTAATGGAAACAGTTAGATTATTTCCATCGAAGAACCATTCATCTTCTTGCTCGATGAAAAAAGTATGGTTCTCTACAACAATTTCTGCAGCTGTATGTTTAGGTGTATCTTTTGTAAGGCCTAACGAAAAGCCATCTTGTACTGTGCTGCATCCTCCAAGGCGAACGAAAAAACGGATGGAATCGTTCTGAGACGCTTGAAGGTCATTGATCACAAATTTTGCAGTTTCTTCATTCAAAATGATTTTCAAAGTATGTTCACTCCTTAACAATTACTTTCAAGTAATGATGATATTGTGGCATAGGAATGTCGAAAGTACAATGAAAACGATTAGGTTTTTGGGAAATGTTGATTACGCATTTCAGGTTGCTCGCTTTGTGCGGGGGAGATGAACAGTAATCAACATCTAATGAGTAAAGGAGGCAGATTTGATGGATATCCATTCTTTTTTTGAAGAAGCATCAGAACTTTATAGTGTTCAAGATCTAATTTCTGAACACACAGATATGATATTTATTCTAGAATCACCTCATAAAGAGGAGATCAAATCTGGAGTACCTTTGGCGGGTTTGTCTGGCAGATCGATGGCAAAAGAATTGTTTGAAGTCGAAGAGAGCCTTCCGATGGGAAAGTTGTTAAAACAGTACATAAATGAGAATAAGAAAACTGCGTTTGGTATCGTAAATGTGAGTTCGTTTCCACTGCAAGGGTCCGCATTTCCTGATCAATCATTCGTTTCCAGATATTCAGAAGAGATCAAAGTCGCTGAAGCAGTTAGGACGAGCTCAGTAAAAGTCTTTAAAGATGAATTCAGGGCTAAATTCGATCAACTTCTTCTACAACATTTTGAAACGAGGTTAACATCTTTGCTTACAGAAAATTCACTTATCGTCCCATGCGGAAGATTCGCAGAAAAATATGTGAACAAACTTTCTAATAGAGAGAATTTAACCGTTATTGAAGGGGTACCACATCCTTCTTATCATTCATGGTCTAGAGATCGCTACCAAAAAGTAATAGATAAAGTAAGAGTTGAAGGAAAAAAACGAACCTCCTAAATCAGGAGGTTCAAATAAAGAATACGGTAGCTCCGTATAATACAGCTGTTATTCCAGCAGCTATTAGTGCGGGTTTAAGCTTGTATCGTGCGTAGGTGATAACGGATAGGTTTAAAATGCGTGCGATCGTGTTCGTATCATCACTTAAAGGTGAAGCGAATGCTCCGAATGTTCCACTTGCGAAGACCGCTCCGATCACAAGAGGGAGTGAAACATCTGCCACCCCTGCCATCGATACACCAAGAGGCATCAATATTCCCCATGTACCCCAAGCAGATCCGATAAAATACGAGACTGCACAGCCGAAGATAAACAGCAACGGAACAATAACTGACCCAGGAATCCATCCAGCGTAACGAGTTACAAAAGCAGAGAAACCAAGTTCTTCCGTAACGGAAGATAAGCCCCAAACTACAGCTAACAGCACGATTACACTCATTAACTCGTTACCACCGAAAATAAACCCATTTAACAGGTCACCTGTCTTCATTTTTTGAAAACGAAGGAAAAGAAACGTGAATATGGTGGTGAACAACAGTGCGATCAGCATCGCATCCATAACATCTGCTGAAATAAACGCGGCAAAGAAACTGCCTTTCGTTTTTTTGTAACCGTCCCACCATGTCAGCAGGAGAGTAAGAAATACGACAAGAATGAGTGGGATCAGTAAATTCCATGGTTTATTCGGAAGTTCTTTATTTACAGCAGGATCACAACTATGCCAGTCATCCTCTTCGCTTTTACCTACATCTTTTGGGTCTGTTTCTTCTGTAGATTTTGAATGATGAAAGAAGCTCAGGTAGATTCCTACAATGATCATGACAAAAGAGAAAAAATTAAACGGAATGCTTTGTAAAAAGAGAGAATAAGGATCTGCTGTAATGTTTTCGTTCTTCAACGATATGTCGACAATAGATGTCATGTAACCAACAAAAGCAGTAGCAATTGGTATTAATACGATGATGGGAGTTGCGGTAGTCTCAATGACAAAGCCTAGTTCTTGGGTAGACATCTTTACCTTTTTTAAAAGAGCTCTCATGATCGGAGCAATCGTTACGAAACGAAAACTTGGAGCTGCAAAAGTTCCGATTGTAGAGACATAAGTAAGCAGTAATGCTCCTTTTTTTGTTTGGATCCTGTTAGAAGCTTCTTCTACAAAGCCTTTAATTCCTCCAGAAAGTTTAATCATAGAGATGAGTCCTGAAAAAGCATACAAAAATACTAAGATTTTTATATTCTTAGGGTCTACCAGTCCTTTCACTAGAAATTGAACCATCTTTTCCAATCCACCGACAAGTGTGGGGTGGAGTAGGTAGGATCCGGTCAAAAGACCCGCGATCAAACCAGGGAGAACTTGTTTAGTCTTGATTGCTATAGGGATTACTACTAAAAACGGTATAACAGAAACCCAATTATGATCCATGAAGCGTCCTTCTTTCATCCAGGAGATAATACCGTTAGCGTGCGATGCTTTTTAAAATTTATTCTTTAGAACGGAAGAATGATGTTTCATACAAAACTTCATTGGTTAGAATAATACCGTTCAAGTGAAATATCACATGTTTAAAGAGTTGTGTGAATAAACTTTAAACACCACTTCTAATGTAAAGAGTTGCATTTATTAGGTTTACGTGATAAGTTTAACAACGGAATATATATGGACGGAACAAGTTTGAATTACGGATAGCCTTGTAACTATTAACGTTTAATTTTTACGCATATTCACATGGCTAAGCATTTCCCATCAATACTTAATTAGGAAATGCTATTTTATGTGCAAATCATGATGTATTTTGAAAAAACAAATTGGCCGGCAGCTTAACATAACAATCCTTGCCGGATCCACGAGGTTATCGTAAAACCTTTTTCGTCACAGAAAAGGAGATAGAACATTGACAACATTTCAAGAACTAGGACTAAGTCCTGAGTTGCTTCAATCCATTAATAACATGGGATTTGAGGAAGCAACACCGATTCAGCGTGATACCATTCCAACAGCACTTAAGGGGACTGACCTTATTGGCCAAGCACAAACAGGGACTGGTAAGACAGCTGCGTTTGGTATACCGCTAATCGAAAAAATGGATACTAGATCACGATTCGTACAAGGAATCGTATTAGCTCCAACTCGTGAGTTAGCTGTTCAAGTAGCAGAAGAGCTCAATAAAATCGGTCAATTCAAAGGAATTAAAACATTGCCGATTTACGGTGGACAATCCATTGTTCGACAAATCAAAGCATTAAAAAATGGTCCACACATCGTAGTAGGTACACCAGGACGTGTGCAAGACCACATCAATAGAAAAACATTGAAGCTTGAAAGTGTTCATACGGTTGTCCTTGATGAAGCGGATGAAATGCTTAACATGGGATTCGTTGAAGATATCGAAAAGATCTTAGAAAACGTTCCAACAGAACGTCACACGATGCTTTTCTCTGCAACAATGCCTAAGCAGATCCAAAACTTGGCAGCAAAATTCATGAAGGACGTATTGCTTATCAAAGTAAAAGCGTCTGAAATGACAGTAAAGAACATCGAACAAGAATATGTTGAAGTAAAAGAGCGTCAAAAGTTTGATGCGCTTTGCCGCTTCATGGATATTCACTCTCCAGAGCTTGCGATCGTTTTCGGACGTACGAAGCGCCGTGTAGATGAATTGTCTGAAGCATTAAGCAAACGTGGATATTCAGCTGAAGGAATTCACGGTGACCTTCCGCAAGCAAAACGTGACAAAGTGTTACGTGCGTTCAAAAACAACACGATCGAAGTTCTTGTTGCAACAGACGTAGCTGCTCGTGGACTTGACATCTCAGGTGTATCACACGTTTATAACTTCGATATTCCTCAAGATCCAGAAAGCTATGTTCACCGTATTGGACGTACTGGGCGTGCAGGAAAAACAGGTTATGCATTAACGTTTATCACGCCGCGTGAAATCGATCACTTATATACGATCGAAAAAATTACAAAGCGTAAAATGGTAAAACGTGCGATTCCTTCCGTATCAGAAGCAATGGAAGGACAACAACAGATCACGCTTGAAAAGTTGATGGAAGTGGTTGAGCAAGATAACTTTAACGGTTATAAGCAAACAGCAGTTGAGTTACTAGAAGAGAACGATTCTGTAACACTCTTAGCTGCAGCGCTTAAGCTTCTTACAAAAGAACCTGATACGACTCCGATCAATCTTACAGATGAGCCGCCACTATCAGTTAAAAAGAGACGTCCTAATAACCGTTTCTCTGATCGTAGACGTTCTGGAGGAGGCCCTAAAAGAGAGGGTGGAGGCGGAAGAGATAATCGCCGTTCTGGATATTCTAAAGGCGAACGCAGTGGTTCTCGCGATGGTGGAAACCGTAGCAGCAGCGGCAGCCGTGATCAATCATACCGTTCACAAAAACGTGTTCGTGAGGATTTTAAAAACAGATAAATCTACTGGAAAGCAAGGGAGAACGTCTCTCTTGCTTTTTTTGTGTTTATTTTCTCTCTATGTTTAAATGAATCATATAAGATATTTGGCATTAATAGCTAGTTTTCATGGAAAGAGGTTACAGAGTTGAAAAAAATTTTAATTATCTCTGATACTCACATGCCGAAAAAAGGAAAGATCTTTCCCAGTCCACTTTTAGAGGTCTTAAAGAAGGATATCGATTACATCTTTCATGCAGGTGATTGGACAGCAGAATCCGTTTACGAAGAACTCAGAACGTTTGCGCCCCTTTTTGGAGTAAAGGGGAACGTTGACAAAGAGATCTGGAGTAATACATTGCCTGAAAAAATACTTGTTGATATAGAAGATATAAAAATTGCGATGGTTCATGGACATCTTGGTAAAGGAAGATCGACACCAGAACGCGCATACAGAGAATGTGAAGGAGATTCTGCTGACCTGATTATATTTGGGCACTCCCATATTCCTTTTCATGAGCGAAAGGGGAGTACAATCCTTTTTAATCCCGGTTCGCCAACAGATAAAAGAAGGCAGAAACAGTTTTCGTTTGGTATTTTGATGATCCATCAGTCAACGATCACACTCAATCATCATTATTTTTCTTAATGCATGACAACTTGTAAAGAAGACATAATAATACAATCATAACTTTTGGAGGAATAAAGCCATGCCAAATGGGGACAACTTCTTCTTTACAGCAAAAAATGGGGAAGAGATCATCTTAAGACCCGTAGAAGAAAAAGATGCAGCAGATATAACACAACATGTAGAAGCGATCGTAAAAGCCGGTAGATACCTTCAAAAAGAGGAGCCTCATTCCGTTTCAGAAGAGATTGAGTTTATTCATGAGGTTGAGCGTAAAGGTAATCTGTACACAGCTGTAGAACGGAACAAAAAAGTTGTAGGTATCGCTAGAGTGCTTAAAGGAGAACTTCAAATGAAAAAACACACCGGTGTTTTTAGAACTTGGATTCATCCAGAAGCACAAGGCCTAGGTATTGGAAAAGAACTTCTGGCTCATACGCTAAGATGGGGAGAGACTAACAATCTACATAAGATATGGCTTACTGTTTTTTCTGGAAACGAAAAGGCGGTAAGGGTCTATGAAAAAGCAGGTTTTATAATAGAAGGAATGCAAAGAGACCAAGTGATCATAGAAGGCAAATTTGAAGATGAATACTTTATGGCGTATTTTTTTAACTCCATTCAAAAATAACTCAATCGGATTCCAAGATAATAGATAATCAATGGTGAAATCGCTATCATATATATGGTAAAGTGGATAGTGATACAGTATTGAAGACAGGTGGATACGATGAAGTCAACTGAAAAAGAACTATTGATAACAGAAAAACAAAGATTGATCGGATTATATGAAGTGTTTCAAAAAATGGACAATAAAAAAGAAGAAGATCAATTAAGCAAACTATTCCTTAAAGTAGCAAAGGAAGAGTTTGCTATAGCTTTTTGCGGGCATTTTTCTGCAGGGAAATCTAGCTTGATCAATGCACTTTCAGAAACAGGTATACTTCCGTCCTCTCCGATTCCTACAAGTGCAAACATTGTTAAGATGGTAAGAGGAGAGGAAAGAGCAGTTGTTACTCTAAAAAACAAAGAAGTGGTTACATTCCACTCTCCATATGACGTGAATGAGATAAAAGAGCTCTGTAAAGATGCAGAGCTTGTTGAGGAGATAGAGATCTATTATGGCGGTGACGAAAAGAACGTAGAGAATATCGCTTTTTACGACACACCAGGAATCGATTCGACTGATCCCCTTCATAAGAAAGCGACAGAAAACGTTGTCTATCTAGCTGATCTGATCTTTTATGTAATGGATTATAATCATATACTCTCTGAAACGAACATGGCATTCATCTCATCACTGATTAAAAGAGGGAAAGATGTCCGTTTAATCGTTAACCAGATTGATAAGCACCGTGAAGAAGAATTGAAGTTTACAGCATTTAAGGAGAACGTGTTTGCCTCTTTTCAATCTCTTGGAATACCGAAAGAGCATATCTTTTTCACAAGTGTTAAGAAGCAAAATGTTTCGCATAATGACCTAACTGCTCTAATGGCTTATATAAAAAGAATTGAGCAAAACAAAGACGCACTCCTATTAAAACAAGTGAATAATCAGCTTCAGCATTTTGTGCATGATTTTGTAGAACGAAAAGAAGAAGGTTTAGCAACCATTGATGTTGTTAGCCAAAGTTTAGCTTCTTTGTCTCAAGAACTTGAAGATCTAACAAAAAAGAGATCCAAGATCAAACAGGTCATCAATGAAAAAGAAGAAAGTGTTAAGGACCAACTTGTTAATATTCTAGAATCCGCACAATTAATGCCATATGAGACGAGAGAAAAAGCAAGTTCCTTTATTGAATCTGCTAAAACAGACTTTAAAGTAGGGCTATTCTTTTCAAAACAAAAAACAGAGCAAGAACGTACTGTTCGAACAGAAGAGTTATTAGAAAATCTACAGAAGTCGATCGATGCTCATATCAATTGGCATGCTCAAAATTTTGTTAGCTCCCTTCAAAAAGAAGTAGACCATCATCTCCCAGATTGGGAACCTATAAAAGTAAATAAAGACATGTTGCATTCATTCATCACACCAGGTTTGTCATCACAAGGGCAAGGTCTTTTAAACTATTGCAACAATGTATCCAATGAAATTAAAAAGAAAGCACGTCAAGAGGTCACAGAATGTATCAATGCTGTTAGAACATCTTTGAACTCAAAAACAGATCATGAGCGATCAAACTTGGAAGAAAAGTTGAACACGTTAGAAAAAGAACGGAAAAAGCTATATCTAGAAAAAGAGATCGCAGAAAACTGGGATGAGCAAAAACATGACCTTCAAGAACTGCTTTATGAAAATGTATCCCGTAATCGACCAATAGATGAATTTGAAAGAAAGTTTCTCGCTGAATACCAGCCTCTATCAATCGAGATGTTTAAGGAACGATTTCATAAAGAACAAATAGATACGACCGAAGATCAATCGGAAGAGGATAATCTTCTTACTTTACATTCAAGCGAAGATTCTCTTTCTCTAGAAACAGAAAAATTATCAAAGGCAGCTAAGATACTTAAGCCGGTCAGAGGGCTCTCACATTTAGCTGCTGAGATGGAAGAACTTCATGAGAGACTTGAAAAACGATCGTTTACGATGGTTCTCTTCGGTGCGTTTTCAGCAGGAAAATCATCATTTGCGAACGCATTATTTGGTGAAAGTATTCTTCCATCCTCACCGAATCCTACGACAGCTGCTATTAATGAGATACGGTATCCAGATCGTGAACATCAGCACGGTTCGATCAAGATTGAGATGAAGAGTGAAGAAGAACTAACGCAGGAACTCAATATGCTCTCGAAAACAACAGATCAAGAATTAAGCGATTTACTGAATTCTTCAGATGAGAGATTGATGTCTTACAAGACAGGTTACGCTTGGGCGAACGGTCATCTAGGTAACGTCCTAAAAAAAGGGATTTCTGAGATCGGTGAGTATGCTGCCGATGAAACAAAAGCTTGTTTTATAAAAAAAATAACGATTTATTACAGCTGTCCGTTAACTGAAAAAGGTCTTGTGCTCGTTGATACTCCAGGAGCTAATTCGATTCATTCTCGCCATACAGAAGTCGCGTTTGAATATATGAAACACGCTGATATCATCATTTATCTTACCTACTTTAACCATGCTTTCTCATATGCAGATCGAGAATTTTTGATCCAGTTAGGAAGAATTAAAGATACCTTCTCATCAGATAAGATGTTCTTTGCGATCAATGCTTCAGATCTAGCTGAAACCCAAGAAGACAAGAATGATGTTGTGCAACATGTAAAGAACAACCTTCTTACATTTGGTATCAGAAACCCGAGATTGTTCCCCGTTTCGAGTAAGAACGAACTGATTCCAAGTAAGCGGACAGAAAGCGGGTTTGAAGCATTTTCATCAAGCTTAACTCATTACATTGAAAATGAGTTGGAAAACACTATGATCAAGAGTGCGAGAACTTCTGTTACCCATGCTAACACTGTCATTGAAAATATGATCAAAGAAACAGTTCAAAGAATGGAAAAAGAAGACGAGTATCTAGAGCTTCTTCAGAAGAGAGAAAACACACTGATTGATTTTAGTAATGATTATATTAAAATATCAAAAAAACAATTTCTTCAAGAACAGAAAGAACTTTTGTATTATATAAAACAGCGTGTATTGATTCGTTATCATGATTTTTATAAAGAAACGATTCATCCGGCTGCGGTTCAAAGTTCTAAGAGCGCGTTAGCTCAATGCATCGGGGAACTTTTCGGTAAGATCTCACATGATTTGCATCAAGAGTTTAAAGCATGTTCTTTACGTTTAGATCATTGGATACTCAAAGACATGAAAGAAAAAGTAGCTCATTTGATCTCTAAAGCAGGTCAGGGAGGCGTAAGTCTGCAAGAGAGAAATGAAACAGCAGATCTGTTTAAAACGCCGTCCTTCTCTTTAGATTTTGAGATACAAGATGAATCAAAACATAAGAGATGGCTATCTTATTTTAAAAATCCGAAACAGTTCTTTGAACAAAATGGTTCAAACGAATTGAAGAACTACCTTGTTGACGAAATAGACAGTGAAGTGGAAAATTGGTTGCTTGAAGCTGATAAAAAACTTACACACCACTATGAAGCTGTGTTAGTCAACACAGAAAAAGAATTCAAAACTCACGTAATCAATCAAATTGTTCACTATTTTGAAGAATTAAAGAAGCCTGGTGATCTTGAGGCAAGAATTCAAGAACTGAACAACTCACTTACACAGATGAAAAAGCTTGAAAATTAGTGTCATTCTTAATTGAAGTGTGAAATTGTTTGACTCATTAGTAAGAAGCAAGCATCAAAAACTGAAACCCATTACAAGATTTTTTACAACGCTCTTTTCTAAAAGATTGTAGCTTTGAACTCCTTATCTCCTTTGACAAAATGATTGGAGTGGAAGGTGGGTGCCTACCACCTGAAATACATCTCGCAAGGCATGCGACGAGGAAGCTTAATCCGCTAGCATCAACTTGTAGACGCAGGAGCAAGGAGCATAAAGGTAAAGGCTGGCAGTTTGAAAAGTGGAAGTGGCTCGTTTAGCCCTAAGGGGCTAGCCGCTGCAACTAGACAGGTGAGACACTTAAAAGTGAAACGTACGAATGTGGCTCACCGCCTGCCCCGTGGAAAGCGAGCAACCTGAAAAAAAAATCAACACTCCCAAAAACAACAAAGTTTACGAAAACAGCCCTTTTAAAAAAACAGCACTCTCTTTGATGAGGGTGCTGTTCTTTGTGGTTCGTTCTATTCTTTAGATACAAGTCGGTTTGTTTAGCGTTTGGTAGAGCTCTACAGAATCAAGATCAGAAGTTGAAGGGTGATTGTATGTTTCTTTATACTTTTCAGGGCCTTTACCCGTAATGATCACTACTGAGTTTGCCGGTGCTTCTTTTAAAGCAAAGAATATAGCATCAGTCCGGTCTTCTATGATCACAGGTTGGTGGGAAGACCTCGGAATGGCTTCTTTTGTTTCTTGGAGAAGTTGATCCCGATCTAAACCGTTTAAGTCATCGACAGTTAAGACGGTCTTCGTACTATATTCTAAAGAAATCTTAATCATTTCTGTACGTTTCGTCAGATCTCTGTTTCCTCTGAATCCAAAGACATGATAAAGAGGTCGCACTCCCGCTTTTTTGCTCGCTGCTTCAAGCACTTGAGAAACTCCATCAGGCGTATGTGCATAATCCACGATCACTTCTGTGCCATTATTGAGGGTGATCTCTTCAAAGCGGCCAGGAATTCCTGCAAAGCTTTTTAGATATTCTACAGAGTTTTTTATTGGTATCCCATAATCTAGGGCAGCAGCGATTGCAGCTGTCGTATTTAGGGCATTATATTCGCCCGGTAATGGTAATGAAACGGTCACCTGAAGTGTTTCATGTACCAGATTAAATGAATCTATTCCAACGTCTTCGATATAAAAATCATCAGACTTTCGTTTGCCATAAGTCCAAATCTGTAAGTCGCTTTTTGAACGCAGATCATCTCTAAGCCGCTTCCCATATTCACCTTCACTGCAGATTATGGCCGTTCCTTTGTTTTTTAAATATGAAAATAATTTCGACTTGCAGAGAAAGTAGGATTCCATCGTTCCATGATAATCAAGATGATCATGTGTTAAATTTAGAAAGATCGCTTGATCATACGTAATCCCATCGATCCTATTCTGTTCGATTCCATGTGAACTCACTTCCATAACAACTACTTCATCATTGCTTCTTAAGAGCATCTTCTGAAGGGTGACTGGGTCTGGTGTAGTATGTGAACTTTTCACTATTTCGGAATTGATATAGTGGTATACAGTACCGAACAGAGCAGAAGTCATACCGTGAACATGGAGGATATGCTGCAACAAAAAGGATGTTGTTGTTTTACCGTTCGTTCCTGTAATGCCTGTCATCTTATGCTTTCTATAAGGCTCTTCATAAAAGAAGGAAGCAGCCAGACTTAATAAGCGTTTTGTTTCTTCTGCGTATATATAAACGCCAGGGCCAATGTTCTCATCATATTCTCCGATGACAGCTGCAGCACCATTATCAAATGCTTCTTGTATGTATTGGTGGCCATCAGCTTGAACCCCAGAGATCGCAAAGAACAAGTTTCCTGGTTTTACTTTTTTAGAGTGAGAAGTGATTCCTGTGATCAGAGGATCATCCTCGATCACAGTGGGTATCGATAAGTGACTTAATAAAGCTTTTAACTTCACAAAAACGCATCCTTTGAATAAATTAATTTTAGTTTTTTTCTAATTTAAGTTCTTATTCAGAAACTTTAAATTAACCGTAATATGTTTATGTTAACTTATTCGAAAAAACTGCCCATTTTGAGGGCAGTTCAGTAAAGGGAATTTATAAAGTTTTCTATACCATCCATACCTTTTTTTAACTGTTCCATTGAAGCCGCATAAGAGATGCGTATATATCCTTCTCCAATATTTGAAAATGCATCACCTGGTACAACAGCAACTTCTTGATCCTGTAAAAGCTTTATTGCGAATTCATATGAAGAGAGACCATATTTTTTTATGGAAACAAAGAGATAAAAAGCTCCGTTCGGTTTTTCGAAATTCAACCCCATATCGTGAAGTCGGTTGTAACAATAATCTAGCCGTTCCTTATATGCGTTTCGCATGACGTAAGCATCGTCTTTACCGTTTGTTAATGCCTCAATAGCAGCTGCCTGCGAGATGGTTGAAGCACACGTAACATTGTATTGATGAACCTTCAAAACATGTTGCATAAGGTTACTTGGTCCGAGAAGCAATCCTATCCTCCAACCGGTCATACTGTGTGATTTTGAAAGTCCGTTAATAACAAACGTTTTTTCACGCATGCCTTCGTAGTTCGCGATCGACTGATGTTCACCCTCGTATTTTAATTCGCTATAGATCTCATCAGATACGACAAAGATATCTTTGTTAGACAAGTATTGAGCAAGAGCCTGTAATTCATGATCCTCCAAAACAACACCTGTCGGATTAGAGGGAGAAGGGATGATGATGGCTTTTGTTTTTTTGGTTATATGTTTATTGATTAATTCAGGTGTGACTTTAAACCCTGTTTGAGTTGTATCAATATAGATAGTGTTCGCACCGCAAAGAGTAATTACGGGTTCATAACCTGGATAGATGGGAGCAGGAAGAAGCACATCATCGCCTTCACTTAAGATGGTACGCAATGTAATATCGATCGCTTCACTTGCACCAGCTGTAACGATGATCTCTCGAGCTGGATCATAAGTAAGAGCATACTTTTCATGAAAGAAAGAAGAGGCAGCTTCTCTAAGTTCAATATAACCTGCGTTATGAGAATAAACCGTTTGATTATTATGTATCGCTCTGATCGCAGCTTCTTTTACATGCATTGGGGTTGGGAAGTCAGGTTGTCCTAAAGTTAATGAGATCGCGTTTGGGAACTGAGTAACCTCATTAAAGAATTTACGTATACCTGAGATCTGTATGTCTTTTGCTCTGTTGTTTAATAAATGTTCCAAAAAAATTACTTCCTTTCTTCATATCGCTCCAATAGACAAATTAAAGGTTGCCATTAGTGTAGCTTTATTTGGTTTCTTGAGTCAATGGGTGGATTTTCTTGTATGGTTTTATGACTTTTTACAATACTAAAGATGTAATAGTACGGTTTTGGAGGAAATTATGGAAGCAAAGAAAAAGTGGGACTTACTTGCACTAGCATCCATTCCCCTTGTGATGACTTTGGGGAATTCTATGCTCATACCCGTTTTGCCTGAGATCGGAAAAGAACTAAACATCAGCTCATTTCAAGTCTCCTTAATCATCACGGTATATTCGATCGTTGCCATCTTGTTGATTCCGATCGCTGGATATCTTTCAGACCGCTTTGGCCGTAAGAAAGTAATCATCCCTAGCCTTTTTATTGCCGGGATCGGTGGTTTGATCTGTGGTTGGGCAGCCTGGCAATCGGATCATGCGTTTACTTTTATACTTATCGGAAGGTTTTTTCAAGGTGTAGGCTCTTCTGGCGCAGCACCCGTAGTCCTACCTTTAGTAGGGGATATGTTTAAAGAGGAAGAAGAAGTGAGTTCAGGTTTAGGATTGATCGAAACATCCAATACGGTCGGAAAAGTATTGAGTCCTATTCTAGGAGCGTTTCTCGCTACGATCGTTTGGTTTCTGCCATTCTGGCTTATCCCCGTATTTTGTATTATATCTATCCTGCTGGTTATGTTCTTGGTTAAAGTTCCAAAAAAGGAGCAAGAAAAACAACCGTTTAAAGAATATCTTAAAAACGTAAAACAGATTTTTCATAACGAAGGAAGATGGCTGATGGCCATTTTTTTAATCGGTGGCATTATTATGTTTGTCTTGTTTGGTATCTTATTTTACCTATCGACCATATTAGAAGAGAAGTATGGGGTGAAGGGTGTTATGAAAGGATTAGTAATCGCTGTACCGTTATTAGCACTTTCCATAGCCTCCTTTATTGCAGGAAAGAAGATCAAACAAAATAAAATCATCATGAAGTGGTGTACGTTTATCTCTATGGCGCTGCTAGGTGGTTCGGTCTTTTTGATTACGTTTACAGAAAACGTTTATTTTCTTTTAGGTGCACTTTTCGTAGCTGGTATAGGAATTGGTGCGGCACTTCCAAGTTTAGATGCGCTAATCACTGAAGGAATTGAAAAAGAGGCAAGAGGAACAATCACTTCGATCTATAGTTCGATGCGCTTTGTTGGTGTTGCGCTCGGGCCACCGATCTATGCGATTCTCATGAAACAGTCACATGAGATTGTTTTCTATACTTCTGCAGGAGTGAGTATTATTGGAGCCATTGCTGCATTTTTTGCTATCAAACCTGAGAAGAAAAAAGGCGGGGGAGACGAAGAAAAGAAAGATCCTAATCCCACTCAAAAATTAAAACCAGCTTTAGAATAACATGATCACTACACAAAAAAAAAGGGCCTTGCATTCGAAAATGATGCAAGCCCTTGTTTTTATTATTGTTCAATCAATACGATTCTTGCAGGAGATGCATCAAGGCCTCTTATTTTAAGAGGAGCAGCGACCATTAAATATTCGCCTTCAGGAACTTCTTTTAACTGAAGTCCTTCAATGATAATGATGTTGTTTTGAAAAAGTTGTTTGTGAGTAGGATGATTTTCTTGAGCTCTTTCTACTCCCAATGCATCGATTCCGACACCTGCTATCCCGATTTCAGCCAACACTTTTGCTGCATCACTATTTACATAGATAAATTCAAAGTTGAATTCTGTGTCCCAGGAATTCTTCGTTTTAAATAAGACGAAGTCATCTTTTTGAATATCTTTAACCGAAAGATCTTCAGCTGAAATAAAACCCGTAGAACTTGTAAGATCGATCACTTTCGCTTTTCGAACCAGTTTCTCGATCGGAAGGGTTTCGATCGTATCTCCACCAGGAACCATGTGCAGAGGAGCGTCAACATGTGTTCCTGTATGAACATCCATTGAGATACGTGTTTCTGTTACATGACCATTTTGTGCGGTGTTAAACACTGGTTGTTTTTCAGGTTTGTTTTTATAAACTGGCATTCCTTCAAAAATCGGTAATGAGACATCATATATTTTCATGAACTAACATTCCTCTCTAACTTTTGTAGGTTCCCACCAAGAATGTCCGTCAGCTTTCAATAGTTCGTCTGCCTCTTTAGGTCCCATGCTTCCTGACGGATAGTGAGTGAGATTAGCTCCCGTTCCGTCTTGCCATGATTTTGTGATTCGGTCAATAAAGTCCCAGCTCAGTGCCACTTCATCCCAACGTGTGAAATAAGTAGAATTACCAAGAAGGCAATCGTGCAATAGTTTCTCATATGCTTCTGGTGAGTTCATCTCAGCTGTATTCTTATTGTTGTATGTCATATCGATCGGCAACAGATCAGGTGTGTCACCTTTTGGTTTAGCATTCAGAGTGAGACTAACACCTTCATCTGGTTGAACATGAATTCTTAATAAATTTGGTTGATAGTTCTCTGTGTTCGCATGATAAAGTGCCATCGGACCTTGTTTGAATTGAATGACGATCTCTGTAGATTTTACAGCCATACGTTTACCAGTTCGGATATAGAACGGTACGCCAGTCCAACGGAAATTATCAATAAATAGCTTAGCTGCTACAAATGTTTCTGTTTGAGACTTCGGATCAACATTCTCTTCATTTAAATACCCAGGAACTTGTTCTCCATTCATTGATCCTTCTGAATATTGTCCACGGATCACATTCTTCTTCACTTCCTCTTCTGAAAAGAAGCGCAGGGAACGTAGGACCTTCACTTTTTCATCTCGGATGTGTTCTGGTTTTAATTCACCCGGCGGTTCCATGGCCACCATCATGACCATTTGAAGCATATGATTTTGTACCATATCAAGAAGAGCACCAGATTTTTCATAATAACCTGCTCGATCTTCTACACCTAATGTTTCACTCGATGTGATTTGAACAGAGTCAATATATTTATTGTTCCAAATCGATTCAAAGATGGCATTTCCGAAACGGATCACTTGGATGTTCTGAACCATCTCTTTACCAAGATAGTGATCGATGCGGTAAATATCATTTTCATTGAAACTCTGCTGAATCTCTTCATTTAATTTTGTTGCAGAAGGCAAGTCATTACCGAATGGTTTTTCAATCACGATTCGTTGCCAACCTTCCGTGTTCGTGATTCCTTCTGATTTTAAGAAAGTAGGAATCGTTCCGAAGAACTTTGGAGCCATCGCAAGATAATAAAGGCGATTTCCATTCGTTTGATAATCTCTGTCGAGTACGTTCAACAGTTCTTCAAGCTCATGATAGCTTGCTTCACTCGTTACATCCATCTTTAGATAATAAAAATGAGAAGCAAACTTTTCTACGATTTGGCGATTTGCACCTTGTGCATGTTCATGAATAGCTGACGCAACTTCAGCCTGAAACTCTTCATGAGAGAATTCTTTTCTTGAAACACCTACAACAGAAAAGTTCTCTTTCATATGTCCCTTTTGATACAATTGATAAAGAGCAGGGAAAAGTTTTCTGTGAGCAAGGTCACCAGTCGCTCCGAACAATACGATGGATGCGTTAGGAATACTATGTATCATCTGTACGTCACTTCTTTCTATCTTTTCTAATAGTTACAGCTTTCCCTAGATGAAGTTAAAATAACGAATTACTTCATAAAACAGGAGGTCAAATATGTCGAATTTCGTAAGTCCTGAATGGGTGAACCAAAAAGTGAACAGTGCTGATATCGTGATCTTTGATTGCAGGTTCTCTTTAGCTGAACCGTCAAAGGGATATGAACTGTATAAGAACGATCACATCGAAGGTGCCATTTATGCAGATCTTAATCAACATCTCTCAAGCACCGTTTCAACCCATGGTGGACGTCATCCATTACCTTCCGTAAACATACTATCACAATTTTTTAGCCGTTGTGGTGTTGACCAAGAAAAAATTGTAGTCGCCTATGATGATCAATCAGGCAGCATGGCTGCAAGACTTTGGTGGATTTTGAAATACTTAGGACATGATACCGTTTATGTCATGCAAGGCGGCTATACACACTATAAAGAAAAAGGATATGTCATCTCAAGTAAAATGCCTATCGAAAAACCTGCACATTTTACGTCAAAAGTAAGAGATGACATGTTAAAGAACAAAGATGATGTATTATGCGAAATGAAAAATGACGGTACGCTGATCGTAGATGCACGAGAATTTCAACGCTATATAGGAAAGATCGAACCGATCGACCATAAGGCGGGTCATATACCAAATGCGATAAACATACCTTGGGAAAGTCATCTGCGAGAACCTGGCTGGTGGAAGAGCCGACAAGACCTCCAAAGTATGTATGATGGGATGGACGAAAAGAAACCCGTTATTGTGTATTGCGGTTCTGGTGTAACGGCATGCGTCAACATTCTAGCTATGGATGAAGCGGGAATCGCAAACAAAGCTCTGTATGCTGGCAGCTGGAGTGATTGGATCAGCTATGTTGAAAACCCGATAATAAAAGAAACAACATAATAAAATTTCATGTACCGTAAATAAAAATGTTTTAGGAGATAAAAATGAAACAAAGCGATTTACATACCCATACCACAGCATCTGATGGGACCTTTACTCCTGCAGAAAATGTTAGGAGAGCTGTTGAAAAAGGTCTCAGCGCTATAGCGATCACCGATCATGATACAGTTAATGGAATTCGGGAAGCGATGATAGAAGCCGAAAAGCATGAAGACTTTACTGTAATCCCAGGTATTGAGATAAGTACTTTATACGAAGGTCAAGATATCCATGTATTAGGTTATTTCATAGACTATGAAGATGAAAACTTTTTAAAAGCACTACGTAGCCTTACTTCTGTTAGAGATAAAAGAAATAAGATGATTCTTGAAAATTTGAACAACCTTGGCATCCCTGTAAAGGAATCTGAGTTAGAAGTAAAAAGACATGGCAAAGGAAATGTTGGAAGAGGGCACATTGCAGAGATTTTGATGGAAAAAGGAATCGTGAAGTCACTTCCTGAAGCTTTTGAAAAGTATTTAGGAAAAGGGAAAGCTGCTTATGCTTCAACCGAACGTATCTCTCCAATTGAAGCGATAGAATTGATTAGGAATGCAAAAGGAGTACCTGTTCTTGCTCATCCAGGTATTTACGGGGCAGACGAACTTATTCCGATTTTAAGTGAGAACGGTTTGATCGGATTAGAGTATAAACATCCAGATCATACGGAGGAACAAGTTGTTTTTTATGAGAAACTTGCAGAAAAAAACTCTCTCCTTAAAACAGCAGGAAGTGACTTTCACGGTTTTCGTAACGGTGAAGTTTTCCATGGAGACATTGGCAGCTGTTCAGTTCCCATCAGCATCGTAAACGATTTGAAAAGATTTAGTAAATAAAGCTTGCTAGTCGGCCTAGAACCTTATAAGATTCAATACGGAGTATATTGATTTTTGAGAGGAAGAATGGGTTTGACTTGGGATTTATTGAACATCATTGGAACGATTGCATTCGCCATTTCGGGTGCTTTAGTTGCAATGGAAGAAGATTATGATATTTTAGGCGTCTTTATTTTAGGACTCGTCACAGCATTTGGCGGAGGAATAATTCGAAATGTGTTGATCGGTCTTCCGGTAGACACGATTTGGGAGCAAGGACTTTTATTGAAAGCAGCACTAGCATCTATGGGAATCGTATTTTTCATGCCAGAGAGCATGATTCAATTTTCTAAGAGGAGCCTTCATTTTTTTGATGCTATCGGTCTTTCCGCGTTCGCGATTCAAGGGGCCATCGCTGCATCAAGTATGAATCATCCCATCAGTGCCGTTATCGTTGCTGCGATCTTAACAGGTATTGGCGGAGGAATGATACGTGACGTGTTAGCTGGTCGAAAACCAGTCGTATTGCGTGAAGAGATCTATGCAGTATGGGCTTTGTTAGGCGGTTTAATGGTTGGCTTTAATATCGTGGACAGTACAGTAGAGTATATGATTCTTTTTGTTTCATTAGTTGTGTTTAGAATGTTGTCACTGAAACTAAATTGGAGACTTCCACATAGAGCTTTGTAATTTCCGTTTTTTCTACAAGACTGTTGCACCCTATGGGACTTGATGATAGGGGAACGCCTATGGAAGCGAGCATTCTTGGGTGAAAGTATTGTAAAACAACAAAGTCTACGAAAAACAGCTCACTTTTAATAGAAATAGATGAAACCACCCTAAACAGAGGGTGGTTTTTTGTGCAGGAATTTCAGCATATATTATGGAAGTTATGAAACATGAAGTACATAGGAGGGAAAACCATGCAGACAACATACTACGAAAACAAAAAGATCACTAAAACTCACTTTATCGCAAATACATGTTTTGATTATTACAGCGAACGATTACGAGCAGACGATTATCGAGGAAATGTATACTTTTTTGCGGAATGGCTTGAGGAAGAAGCCGAAATCAACGGATTTCATAAGATCATTGTTAAATCTAAAAAAGATGATATTGATGCTTGGCAAGAGCTAGGCTATATTAACGAAGGAGAATTTAAGGGATATTTTAATGGTGCCACTGCATACGCCATGTGCAAATATCTTAAGAATGAAAGAAGAAACAGCGAATATTGGATCGAAGAGGATCGTATCTTGAAAGATGTTTTAAAGCTAGAAAAAGGAACAAAGAATCAACCTTTACAAATCGAATATACGTTGAGAATGGCTGACGTTCAGGATGCTAAGTCGCTTGCAGAGCTTTATGGAAACGTATTTCAAGTGTATCCGACACCGATGAACGATATAGAGTATGTGAGGGAAATGATTGAATCAGGCACTTTGTTTTGTATCATTGAGCATGAAGGAAGAATCGTTAGTGCTGCTTCTGCAGACGTCAATGATACGTATAATAACGCTGAGATCACAGATTGTGCCACGAGCCCGGAACATAGAAAATTTGGTCTTATGAAGCATCTGGTCGATCAGCTTGAAAAAGAGTTATTTCAAAGAAAAATTTATTGCTCCTATTCGATCGCTAGAGCGCTCTCATTTGGAATGAATGCTGTTTTTCATCAAAAAGACTATCTATATAAGGGAAGGTTAGCCAATAACTGTAAAATTTTTGACAAATACGAAGATATGAACATTTGGGTAAAGGATTTATCAAAATGAGTGCCGAATTTTAGGCATATAGTGACAAAAATTAAGCACTCTTGGTGGTGATCTTGTTGATATCTAAATCATTAGAAACTGCAGAAACTTTAAATGCGATCTTAAAGACGATTGATGAGGGAATACATGTAGTCGATGCAGATGGTATCACTATTTTTTATAATTCAGTAGCTGCTTCATTAGATGGATTAACAACAGATGAGGTTCATCATCATCATGTACTTGATGCGTTTCCATCCTTAACAAAGGAAACGAGTACACTACTTAAAGTCATAGAAACCGGAAAACCTATCTTTAATGAACATCAATCGTATACGAACCGAAAAGGCAAACAGATCGATACGATAAACTCTACGCTTCCACTCTGGTTGAATGGAGAATTGATTGGTGCTGTAGAAGTAGCGAAAGATCTTTCAAAGATAAAAGTCCTTTCTGAACAACTGATCGATCTGCAAAAAAAGATGAAAGTTAAGAGGAAAACAAATAAAGATCAACCCTTTGCGGCTTACCATTTCTCTGATATCATCACTGCTGACCCTGAACTAAACGAAGTAAAGTCACAATGTAACCAAGCCTCGCAAACAAACTCTCCGATCATGTTATATGGAGAAACGGGAACTGGTAAAGAGATGTTTGTTCAAGCCATACACAACTCATCTAAACGTGCTTTAAATCCCTTCGTCGTTCAAAACTGTGCCGCGATTCCAGGACCGCTCCTTGAAGGGATATTATTTGGAACGACAAAAGGAAGCTTTACAGGTGCTATCGATCGGCCAGGAGTTTTTGAGTTAGCAGATGGAGGCACTTTGTTTTTAGATGAACTCAATTCGATGCCAGTGGAACTGCAGGCAAAGCTATTGAGGGTCGTTCAAGAGGGCGTTGTAGAGCGAATTGGAAGTCATGTGTCAAGAAGGGTTGATGTTAGGATTATTTCTGCCTTAAACGAACAGCCAGATGTTTGTATGGAAAAAGGAAAGTTACGAAGAGATCTTTTCTATCGGTTGAATGTCGTTTATTTTGAGCTTCCACCGTTAAGAGAAAGAAAAAGTGATATTGCATACCTAGTGAAACATTTCATTGACCATTTTAATCGTACGTTTGGGAAAAATGTACGAGGATTTACTTCGGAAGCTGAATTGTTCATACAACGTTATTCTTGGCCAGGCAATGTCCGAGAGCTCAAGCATGCGATCGAGCACTGTATGAATTTTGCAGAAGACGATTCTTTGATCAAGACTTATTTACTTCCAAAACATGTAACGATTCATGAAGAAAAAGGGCATACCATTAAAAAGGAATTGTCAGACATACCTTCGTTAAGACAGGCGTTAGGAGATTATGAAAAACAGATTATCGAGAGAGCTCTACAACATACTTCTGGTAATATTCTTCAGGCTGCAAAAATATTAGGAGTACCGAGGCAAACTCTGCAATATAAAATAAAACAAAAATGAACTGCCGGTTTTTCGGCAGTTCATTTTTGTTTTATTCTCAGCAATTAAAGGCCCACATTGTAAAGAGCATGCATACCTTATAGGATAAATCTCTATATTCTGAACTTTCTGTAACTTGGCACGCTTCTTGCATAAGTTAGGGTGTAGAAATAAAGGAGGTCATTAGAATGCCTGTAGTGAATGGATTATTCAAACCAAAGAAACATTGGAGTGAATTTGACTTATGGAAAGATGTCACAGAAGAGCAATGGAATGATTGGCTGTGGCAGCTGACGAACACCATCAGAAATTTGAAAGATCTTAAGAGCATCATTAACTTGACACCAGAAGAAGAAGAAGGCGTAAAAATATCCACGATGACGATCCCGTTAAACATTACACCTTATTATGCGTGGCTCATGGATCAAGATGATCCTAGATGTCCGATTCGTATGCAGTCCGTTCCGATCGGTAAGGAAATTTTAAAGACGAGATACGACTTGGAAGACCCTTTACACGAAGACGAAGATTCTCCTGTACCAGGGCTTACGCATCGCTATCCGGATCGTGTTCTTTTTCTTGTAACCAATCAATGTTCGATGTATTGCCGTTATTGTACGAGAAGACGTTTTTCTGGTCAGATCGGTATGGGGGTACCAAAAAAGCAATTGGATGCAGCTATTAACTATATTCGAAACAATCCACAAGTAAGAGATTGTCTGATCTCGGGTGGCGACGGATTATTAATTAATGACAACATCTTAGAATATATATTAAAGAACTTAAGAGAAATTCCACATCTAGAGATCATTCGCATCGGAACACGTGCTCCAGTCGTATTCCCACAAAGAATCACAGAAAACTTATGTAACATCTTAAAGAAGTATCATCCAGTTTGGTTAAACACGCATTTCAATACTTCGATCGAAATCACAGAAGAATCTAAAAAAGCTTGTGAGATGCTTGCGAATGCAGGAGTTCCGGTAGGTAACCAATCTGTCATTCTTGCAGGGATCAATGATAGTGTTCCAATCATGAAAAAGCTGATGCATGACCTTGTGAAAATTAGAGTCAGACCGTACTATATCTACCAATGTGATCTATCTGAAGGAATCGGACATTTCCGTGCACCTGTTTCTAAGGGTCTAGAGATTATAGAAGGATTACGTGGTCATACTTCCGGTTATGCAGTGCCAACATTCGTGGTAGATGCTCCTGGTGGCGGAGGAAAGATTTCTGTTCAACCAAACTATGTGATCTCTCAATCACCAGAAAAAGTAGTGCTTCGTAACTTTGAAGGAGTGATCACTTCTTATCCTGAACCTCAAAACTATCAAGCTGGAAGAGCAGATGCTTATTTTAATGAAGTGATGGGAACAGACCACATCAAGCCAGCGATCGGTGTTTCAGCACTTATGAACGATGAAGCTTTCAATCTTGTTCCAAAAGGATTAAAACGCCTTGAACGAAGAGAAGATTATGGAACGAATCCGGAGCATAGTTCTTTAAAGGATAAACGAGATAAACGTGACGAATTAAAAGAGAAAAAATATAAGTTTGAACAGACAAAAGACGAAGGAATTTCAACGACTCCTGAAGAACAAAGAAATGCATAGAGAGGAGGATAACATGAAGTGCTTATGGTGTGAAAGTGAAGAAACTGAGAAGGCAGGACTAACAGGTTATTGGGAACTGCCTGATGGTTCAAGAGCAGTCCAAATAACTGTAATCCCTTCTGTATCCTGTTCTTCTTGTGGTATGGAATATCAAGAAGATCATATTGTAGATGAGATAGAAGATCAACTCATGTTAATAGATACAAAGAAGATAGATTCAACGATTTCTTATACAGAATTAATGAGCATACCGAGGTTTTTGAAGAAGAATTATTTTAAATTGTAACACCAGTAGAGTAAGGAAGTATCTTTTTTAAATGGTTGTTTTCGCAAACTTTGTTGCTATTGGAAGTGTTGATTTCCGTTTCAGGCTGCTCGCTTCCCACGGGGCAGGCGGTGAGCCACATTCGAATGTTTCACATTTAAATGTCTCACCTGTCTAGTTACAGTGGCTAGCCCCTCGAGGTCAAAAGTTAAATGGTTAAGAAGGCAAAGTGCGCCTTGCTAGCCCATTCACCTTTTGCTTGTCGGGGCTGAACGAGCCACTTTCACTTTTCGGACTGCCAGCCTTAAGAAGTTCCTTGCTCCTGCGTCTACAAGTGATGCTTCGTAGTAAGCTTCCTCGTCGCATGCCTTGCAAGAAGTATCTCAAGTGGTAGGCACGCACCTTCCACTACAATCAACTGTCAAAGGTGACAAGGAGTTAAAAGCAACAATCTTTTAGAAAAGAGCGTTCTCAATAAAATTTTTTTTAAAAAGCTGCTTGCTAAACTTTCTGAGAGAGACAGTGAAAATAGCTATAAATAAAGATATTTCCTTTTTAACCTTCATGAGGAAGGAGCCTTTTTTATGAGAAAAACACATCTCATCAAACCGGTTCTAGGAAGCGATTATCCTGTAATTAGTCACGGCAAAGGAATCTATTTATACGATAAAGATGGTAAGCAATATATTGATGGTTCATCAGGTGCGATCACTTGTAATATCGGTCATGGAGTACATGAAATTGCAGAAGCAATGTGGAATCAAGCAAATCATGTATCTTTTGTATATCGTTCGCAGTTTACGAGTGAAGCAGCAGAACAATTAGCTGAAAAAATAGCTCACTATGCACCAGGAGATTTGAATTCAGTTTTCTTTGTTAATAGTGGATCAGAAGCAACCGAGACAGCACTTAAGGTTGCTATTCAGTATTTTCAAGAACAAGGAAACTTGACGAAAACCAAAGTCGTTTCTCGATGGACCAGTTATCACGGAATTACTTTAGGGGCACTGTCGATGTCTGGTCATAAATTAAGACGTCACCGATTTACGTCATTGCTTGAAGACTTTCCTGCTGCGCACCCACCCTATTGTTACCAGTGCCCACTTAAAGACACCTATCCGGGTTGCGGTGTGAAATGTGCAGATGACCTAGAATCATCCATTCAGGCGATAGGACCAGATCAAATCGCAGCATTTATAGCAGAACCGATCATCGGTGCATCTGGTGGAGCGATCGTTCCTCCAGACGAATATTTCAAAAAAATAAGAGAGATCTGTGATAGATATAATATTCTACTGATCGCTGATGAAGTGATGACAGGTATGGGACGAACGGGCAAGATGTTCGCGATGGAGCATTGGAATGTTACACCAGACATCATTGCTATAGGAAAAGGCATGAGTGCAGGGTATACCCCGATGGCCGCTACTATCGTATCAGACCGCATTATGAACGTGATCGAGTCGGGAAGTAAGGTAGTTATGAGTGGCCACACGTTTAGCGCAAATCCACAATCTGCTGCAGTCTGCCTTGCTGTTATCGATTATATGGAAAGAAACAACCTTCAGGAAAATGCCGAATCAATGGGACAGTATATGATCAATCACCTTCAACGGCTTCAATGGAAATATCCTTTAATCGGCGATGTGAGAGGCAAAGGCTTATTATGTGGCGTTGAATTTGTTAAGAATCCGATCACCCGAGAACCTTTTGAGATCACATCAAAAGTTACAGACCGACTTTTATCCATCTGTTTTGACAACGGGTTGCTCGTTTATCCGGCGGTAGGTGGAGTCACGGGATTTTCAGGAGACTCTATTCTTTTATCGCCACCACTAAACGTTACGAAAGAACAGATAACCGATATCATGGATATTCTTGATCAATCCATCGGTGAACTAACCACTCAACTCATTACAGAAGGAATCTATATTACTGAAGCGACCAGTTGAAAAGAGGTGTTGTGAATGACAAACGGTGTTGATAAAGAGATCTCGCTTGAAAGTGCTGCTACCTACTTTAGTAACGGTATGTCACTTATGATCGGCGGTTTTGGAGGAGTTGGTGCTCCTCCAACTCTTGTTAATCTCATCTTAGAAAAAGATATTAAAGAGCTTTTTCTAATAAGTAACGATACGGGGTTTCCTTGGATCGGACCTGGAAAGCTGATCACAGAAAAACGGGTAAAAAAATTGATCGCCTCTCATATCGGATCAAATCCAGAAGCGGGTAAACAGATGCAAGAAGGTTCGTTAGAAGTTGAATTTGTTCCGCAGGGCACCCTTGCCGAAAAAATAAGAGCTGGTGGTATGGGGCTTGGCGGTATTTTAGTAGATGTTGGTCTCGGGACTGTAGTTGAAGCGAATAAAGAAAAAGTCACTGTAAATAACAAAGAATACATGATTGAACCCGCATTAACAGCTGATGTAGCTATTATTTATGCCAAGAAGGCAGATCGTTATGGAAACCTGATCTATGACAAAAGCGCTCGAAATACGAATCCACTCGTGGCTACTGCAGGACAGATAACGATCGCAGAAGTAGAAGAAATCGTTCCGATAGGCTCCCTTGACCCGGAAGAAATCGTCACACCAGGCGTTTTTGTAGACTATATCATTCAGAGTAAAGGAGTGGATTGGAAATGGGTCTGGGAATTGAAACAAGGCACAGGATCGCAAGAAGGGCAGCCGTCGAGATAAAGAATGGAATGATCGTTAACCTTGGTATCGGCATTCCCACACTTGTTGCAGATTATATTGAAAAAGACCTACATATCATGCTGCATACGGAAAACGGAATCCTAGGCATGGGAGGGTCACCAGAAGAAGGCAGCGAAGATGGTAACCTATCAAATGCTGGAGGATATCCAGTTTCTATCCAGCCAGGAGCTTCTTACTTTGACAGCGCCACAGCTTTTGGAATTATTAGAAAGGGATTGCTTGATGTAACGATTTTAGGAGCACTTGAAGTGAGTGAAAAAGGTGACATTGCCAATTGGATCGTTCCTGGAAAACGTGTTCCTGGAATGGGGGGAGCGATCGATCTGGCACAAAAAGCAAAAAAAGTCATCATCTTAATGAACCATACAGATAAGTATGGAAATCCAAAGATTGTGAGTAACTGTTCTCTTCCACTCACAGTGAGGGAAGGCGCAGACATGATTATTACGGAGAAAGCCGTTTTTCACTGTGAAGAGGGAAAACTCTATCTTCGTGAGATCATGAGCCCTTATACGGTAGAAGATGTTATTCAAACAACAGGTGCTTCTATCGTTGTAAATGAACAGATCTCTGTTTTCCAATGAGATGTTAGGGAGGAGAATCATGTTAGTTAAAGAAAAACTCTCAAACTGGTTGATGAAGGAACAAGAAAACGCCATTCATTTTTTACAAAAAACGGTTCAAGAAGCGAGCACGACTGGGAATGAAACGGGTGTACAAAAGTTGATCGCCCAAAAACTAGAGGAAATGGGACTTGAGGTTGATATGTGGTATCCGGATGGTGAGGAGTTAGCGAAGCATCCTAACTTTTGTGCGAGCCGGAAAGATTTCAGTACGAGTCCTAATGTTGTTGGGATCTGGCGGGGAAAAGGTAACGGACGTTCACTTGTTCTAAATGGTCATGTGGATGTCGTCCCAGAAGGTGATTTGAATCAATGGAACGATCATCCTTACAGTGGAAAAATAATAGATGGTAAACTTTACGGCAGAGGATCAACAGATATGAAAGGTGGAAACCTCTCCCTCTTGCTAGCTATTCAAGCACTGAAAGAAACAGGAGTAAAGTTAGAAGGCGATCTATACTTTCATAGTGTTATAGAAGAAGAGAGTGGTGGTGCGGGTACGCTCGCTGCTGTACTACGCGGGTACAAAGCAGATGCAGCCATCATTCCAGAACCTACAAATATGAAGATTTTCCCTGCGCAACAAGGTTCTATGTGGTTTCGTCTAACAGTGAAAGGGAAAGCCGCACACGGAGGAACTCGATACGAAGGTGTTAGTGCTATCGAGAAAGCGGTAGTCGTCTTAGATGCTATCAAACAATTGGAAACGATTCGAAATGATCGCGTATCAGATCCGTTATACAAGGCAATTCCGATACCCGTTCCGATAAATGTAGGGAAGATATCTGGAGGAAACTGGCCATCATCTGTTCCAGATACAGTTGAGATTGAAGGGAGGATCGGCGTTGCTCCTAATGAAACGTTGGAAGAAGTAAAAAATGAACTTCAGGAGCACCTATCAAAGGTTTCAGATCCATGGTTAGAAGAGCATAAGATCTCTGTAGAATGGTTCGGTGCACAGTGGTTGCCAGGTTTGATTGAAACTGAGCATCCACTCATGAACATGCTCTCTAAAAATTTTGAAGATGTAATGGGTCATCAGCCTATCATTGAAGCGTCACCTTGGGGAACAGATGGCGGCTTGTTATCTCATGTTGGTGACACTCCTTCGATCGTGTTCGGGCCAGGAGTTACTTCTGTTGCACATTATCCGAACGAATATATTGAGATTTCTAAGATCATGGAAGCTGCTGAAATCATTGCTTTAACGATCTATGACTGGTGTGGAGGCGAGAATGGATGAAGAAATCAGAAGAGTTGTTAAAACGAAAAGAGTTGAACGTCCCAAGAGGTCCTTTTAATACAGTTTTAAATTTTGTAGATCATGCGAGCGGAAGTACGATGGTTGATGTTGACGGAAACGAATATATTGATTTTGCTGGAGCGATCGGAACGTTAAACGTTGGTCATTGTCCACCTAGAGTAGTAGAAGCACTTAAGAACCAAGTAGAGAAATACATCCACCCATGTTTTCACGTAATGATGTACGAACCGTACGTTCAGCTTGCAGAAAAACTAAACGACATCACACCTGGAGACCATCATAAGAAAACGTTCTTTTTAAACAGTGGTGCAGAAGCTGTAGAAAACGCTGTGAAAATCGCAAGAAAATATACGGGCAGAAAAGCTATCATTTCATTTGAACGAGGATTTCACGGCAGAACGCTGCTCGCTATGAGTTTAACAAGCAAAGTGAAACCATACAAATTTGAGTTTGGGCCTTTTGCACCCGAAACATATAAGATGCCATATCCTTATTATTATCGTGAAGATCGTAATGTTGAAGAAACCGATAAAGCGATCTTAAGTAAATTCGAAGACTTCTTCTTAGGTGAAGTTCCACCGGAGGAAATTGCAGCGATTATCTTTGAACCTGTTCAAGGAGAAGGAGGATTCGTAATTCCTTCTAAAACGTTTGTAAAAGGACTTCGCGAGATTTGTGATAAATACAATATCCTGTTAATCGCTGATGAGATTCAAACTGGATTCGGGCGTACGGGAAAAATGTTCGCGATGGAACATTTTGAGGTAGTTCCAGATCTTATGACGATGTCCAAATCGATAGCTGCTGGACTGCCGATATCAGCAGTTACGGGCAGAGCCGAAATCATGGATGCACCCGCTCCGGGCGAGATCGGGGGAACCTATGGAGGAAGTCCATTAGGATGTGTTGCGGCACTAGAAGTCATCTCAATGATAGAAGAAGAAGGTCTGTTAACAAGAGCGAATCAGATCGGTGAAAGAATTACTGAGACTTTCTCAAAATGGAGAGATCGTTACGAATTTGTAGGCGATGTTCGAGGTATAGGGGCTATGTGTGCGCTTGAAATCGTGAAAGACAAAATCACGAAAACACCAGATCCTGATCGAGCGAAGAAAATCATCGCACTTTGTAATCAAAATGGCGTAGCAATCATGGGGGCTGGCCTTTACAGCAACGTGATCCGGATCCTCTCACCACTTGTAATCTCTGATGAACAACTTGTTAAAGGGTTGAACGTCATCGAGCAACAGCTCACTAAGATAAGCGAAATGGTATCGTCTTAATAAGCGTGATAACCTCGTCTCTCTAAAGACGAGGTTATTTTATGATGATTTCTTGAGTATTTTCAAAATAATGGATTTTACCCAAATGAAAATTCGGAAAATTATGCTAATATGTTGGTATAGAGATCAAAGGGGCTGTAAGACTTGCAAATCATTAAAAAATTATTAATCGGTTCTGTCTTAATTGGAGGTTTCGTCGTTTACACTCAATACGAAAAAAGTGCTGAACCAACTTGGAAAGTGAATGCAGAACAATTTTCAGTTGTAAAATCATTAAAAGATGGAATGAAGAGAGAATATAATAAGTTTGCTGAATTAGAATTAATGGATAAATACGGTTTTCTTAAGAACGTTAACAAGACTTTTACACTAAAAGATTCGTATCGAACGTTAAAGATTGAAAAACTTTGGAACATGAATGGACGCATGTATGTTTTATACAGTGTGGATGTAAAAGAGAGAGACAAGGACGAATATAATATTCCGCGTCTTTCTGTTAAAAACATTCAGTTTCAAACAAAAGAAGGTGAGGAGCTCGTTCTTAAGGCAGGAGAAGAAATGGCGCACCCTGGAACAAGGGACGAAGGATTCGTGTATAAGCACCGTTTATACCGCTCCATGATGCTTATGCCGAGTATGTTCGATTCTTCAGAAAACGATTGGTCGATCGTATCAAATGCGACTGTGGTTAGGCTGCAGGACCTTACGATCTCCTCAAAAGACAAAGGAGTAGACTCGATTCAAGATATTGCGTTAACGATGCCTGCAGAAGATCCTTATACGAAAGTATTAAAAAGTAAACCGATCGATCAAACAATTACATATGAAGATAATAAAAAAGTAAAAATCAAATCCATTGACGCGTTACTTTATGAACAGAGACTTAGAGTAGAAATTCCAAATGATGAAGATTTGATCGGATTTGCTAGCAAAAACATCACACTACATGATAGACCTACAAGAACATATGGAATTCTAGGAACCAAGAAAAATGGTTATTACATTCCCATTTATGACATGCCTGATGAAATGGAAGGGAAGAAGAAAGAAAAAATTCTCACATTTACTTCTTCTGTACATAAAGATCCTCGTTCTTTCTCTTGGACAATTCCAAAGAAAGACATACACACGTTTTTAACGAATAAAAATCAACCGGTTCTAAAGAATCAGGAAATAGTAAGAATGAATGATACAGTAATTAGCTATGAAGGTATCACCCTGTTTGAAGAGAGCCCTAGAATCAAGTTAAGCTTAACAACTGACACGGATCAACAGCTAAATCATCTGCGTTTGATTCCTGACCATTATTATAATGATACTGAAGTAACTGACGATTACAAACGGGTGTATAAAAACAATATCATCTCGATCTCAGATGAGAAGAAAACGAGAATCAAAAACTTCGAATTACATCATTCAGAAGAAGAAAATAAAAGCACCTACCATATTACGTTTTATAACAAAGAAGAGATAGAAAACGGTGAGATGAGACCAATTCTGATTCCTGAGAGTGACTTGACCATTACTTTATCAAACCTCTCTTATTTAATGCCTCTTAAAAATCCGGTGGATATCCCATTCAAGAACATCATGATTTTGAATTGATAAAGGATGAATAAAGGAGATAGGTATTTTGAGCAACAAGCGAAATAAGATCCTCATTGGACTGATATTATTTATCGGATTTGTACTATACACGCAATATGAAAAAAGTGCTGAGCCGACGTGGAAAATAAACGAAGAAAATTTTGTTGTGATGAACGACTGGGAAGAACTTATGGATCGAGAGAAATCAAAATTCAGCGACCTTAAGTTTGCTGAGCATTTCAAGTTATTAAGAAACAGCCATGTATCTATTCCGTTAGCGAATGATCAACGAATGTTTCAAGTCGAAAGAACTTATGATTTCGGACAACAACTCTATATTCTCTACAGCGTGGACCTAATTGAACGGGATAAAGAAGAGAGTGATGTCCCCCGGTTAACGTTTAATCAAGTTGAGATTACATCCAAAAAAGGAAAGAAGTTTACTTTTCCGATCGATTTATATGAAGGAGAAGGCGCGATCGGTGGAGTAGTGTATAAACATAAGCTATACCGTTCCATGATGATACATGCCCAATACGATGACATAAAAACAGATGAAGAGTGGAAAGAGGTCTTTAGCAGTGAGACCCTAAATTTTCTTAATCCAACATTTACTTCAAATAACGGAAAGATTAAGATCGATCACTTAACTTTTAAAGTCAAGCCTCATCATGTTTTTGAATTGCCTCCCGTTCTGGCGACAGAAACCATTGATAGATCCCTGCAACTTTACAACAACGAAAAAATTCAATTAGACCAACTTGAAGTCTATCAAATGGGTGCAAGAGTTAAGATGGATTCTAAGCATGATAAAGATCTTGTTTCTTTATTTGGAACGATCGAGGGTGGGCAGAATCAGTACACATTAAATTCCGATATTACTGGAGGAGAAGACACAGGTTATTTTATGGAAACGTATTTTGTGTTAGATGAACTTCTTAATATGAAACAAGCCGATTCATTAAAGATGTCGTTGACACACTCGATTCATAGAACGAATAAGTCCTATTCCTTTTCTGTCCCTCAACAAGATATAGAGAAATTTACAAAAGACCCAAAAACAGATGTGACAAGAAATCAAGTGATCGCAAATGACAAAGATTATAAAGTTATTTTTAAAGGGATCACAAATGATACTTCAAGCGATCAAAATGGTATAGAGTTTTCTATAGAAAGCAAAACAGGAAAAATAGAACAAGAAGAGTATCTTTATTTTCAACCAAGCAATAATGAGTATGGAATTCCAAACGAAGAGCGTTTTATGAATAACCTCGTCACGATTAAAAATTCATCAGGTAAGACTCTGCAAAATTTTGATGTGATGCAAACCTTCAATAATGAACAGCCTGGATTTTTGTTGATCTTTCATGAAGGACTTCCGAAGGATGACCTCACCGTTACCCTTTCAAGATTAACACAAGTTTATCCATTAAAAGAAAAGGTAGAAGTTCCTTTAAAGCTTCCTACAGCAAGCAAAAAATAAAAAAAGACTGCCGAAATGGATAAACGGCAGTCTTTTCTCTACGCTCTCGGATTACTCTGAGCACGTTTGATGTACATCTCTTCTTCTCCAACTATGCCGCATGCGCCGCACTGGATCAATCGTTCTGAACCTTTATACGGAAGATGGAACATATCTAACTCACCATCTTCATATTGTTGAACCACATCTCCAGTAGATGGATCTAGCTTAACCGCTACAGGATTTTGTTCGATCACGTTAAAACGCGTACGGTTTGTCTTACAGTTTGGACATAAATAAGGATTTGCCATTTTTAAGAAACCCTCCTTTTTTAGTCTTAAGTTAACCAATCAAGGAAAAATTATGTAAGTTATATTTTTATTCCATTTAGCCATAGTAAGAAAAAGGAGGGATACAATTATGGGTAAACAGAAAAAGGCTAATGCTAATGCACAGCGAAATAACAACGTGAAAGAGAACGGTGCAGAAAACCAAACCGAATTTGCGTCTTATGCTGAAATGGAAGTTGAAAAGATGCATCACGGGAAAAAAACAAAATGATTTTACTTCTTAACAAACTGGTAGTATAATAAAAATCTGCGATGTTCGTGGCTTTTCCATGTCTTTAACCTATGTGCTAATGACGGGAATCCAATATGATCTGTCAGACAGTCAAGCCTTGCTTTCGACTTGGAAGGCTGTAACGTCAGCTGCGGATACCCACCTGAGAGATCAGGTTCCAAAGGCATATAAAGTCACGGCAGAGCGGATTTTACTTAAACGACAACAAGCGTATTTTACATCACATGTAAAATGCGCTTTTTTCATAACATATTTCTACCGGGGGACAAAAGAAGATGGAAAAGAAAGAAGTTTTACTATTAATCGATGGATTCAATCTGCTCAGCAGATGTTATTTTGCAACAGCTTATGGAAAAGAAATGCATGATCTTCCACGTAACTCTAAAGGGCAGTTCACGAATGCCATACGCGTGACCATTCAAAAATTGCTTATGCTCGTACGAGATCATGAGCCTTCTCACATTGTCGTTGCTTGGGATGTTAAACGTGATGAAACACTCCGAAGAGAAAAGTTCGCTGATTATAAGGGAACACGAAACGAACTGCCTGAGCCTTTGATTCAGCAATTTGAAACACTCGTTCAACTTTTTGATACTATTGGAATTACTCAGCTTACGATTCCTAGATATGAAGCAGATGACATCATAGGCACTCTTGCACACCGTTGGCGAAACGAACGTGACGGAGAATGTATCATCTACAGCAACGATCGGGATCTATTGCAGCTTCTTTGTGAAAAAACTTCACAGCTTATTACAGTGAAAAGAGATGAGCTGAAATATACGCTAACTCATTTTCAAGAGGAGTATGGCATCACACCTGCACAGTGGATCGATGTAAAAGCTTTACTAGGCGATAAAAGTGATAATATTCCTGGAGTAGCGGGAGTCGGCGACAAAGCTGCACTTCCACTCATACAACAATATGGTGCTGTAGAATCGATCTATGAAAATTTTGAGAATCTAGATCCTAGATACAAGAGGTACTTTAAAAAACTCGAAGCAGGTCGCGAGATGGCTGTTCTTAGTAAAGATCTATGTACGATTTTCACAGATGTTCCAGAAGTAGTCGACAGAGACTTAGAAGAATGCCGATACATTTTAGATAAACAGAGTGTTCGAAGCGCATTAGAAGAATTAGAGATTCAAATAAGAGTGGGTTAAGAAAAATCCCACTCTTTTTGTTTGCGTTTTATAAACTTCTTCTTGAACCGTATTTCAGATAATATCATACCGAGTAAAATCAATCCGCAACCTAACAAAGATTTTGAACCGAGTCGTTCATCAAGCATGATATAAGCAGTAAGTGCCGCAAAAACAGGTTCCATCGCAAAGATCAAAGCTACTCTTGCGGGTGTTGTAAATGATTGAAAATGTGTTTGAGCCAAAAAAGCTAGAGCAGTTGCAAAGAATGATGTGATTAAGAGAGCACTAATTACTTCCGGTTGCAGAACCAAATTAATTTTGAACATCTGCGGATAATCCTCAATCATGAGTGCGGTAATGAAACTGAATGTGGCAACGGTCAACAGTTGGATAGCAGTTAAACATATAGCGTTGTAGGATACTGCAAATTTTCCTGTGAACACGATATGAAGAGCAAATGAGATGGCGCATAATAACACAAAACCATCGCCAATGTTGAACGAGAGGCTGTTGTGGATGGTTAATAAGTACAATCCGAGTAAAGCTAATAAAGAACTAAGACCGACTTGCCAATTCAGTTTGTTCTTTAACAATAAATAACTGAACAAAGGGACCAAGACAACACTTAATCCTGTGATGAACCCAGCTTTTGAAGAAGTGGTGTATAACAATCCGACGGTTTGAAAACCATATCCTAAAAATAGCCAAAAACCAAGAATGATACCACTAATCCATATCCTTTTATCCGTAAAATGCCTGAGTGATGAGCGGTTAAACAAAAAGATAATTAGCAATAATGTTACAGCGGCAATTGAAAAACGAACGCTATTAAATGAATAAGGTTCTAAGAACGCGATTGCTTTTTGTACGATTACGAATGTCGAACCCCAGATCAAGGCTACAAGGAGTAAATTGAAGTCGGCAAACCAAGTCTTTTTAAACATCAGAGGGACTCTTGTTTAATTGGATGGCTTGTCGTGCTAGTTCATCTGCGATCTTATTTTGTTTTGAGGGAATCCACTTAATAAAAAACAGATCCAATTTCTCTGACAGATCGATAGCTTCTTCTAACATTTTTGTATACCGTTTATCTTTTGCATATTTTTTATCCATCGCGCTCTCTACTGCTTGTGAGTCTGTGCGGAACGATACGATTCTCCAATTATTTTCAATACATAGTTCTAAACCATGAATAAGAGCTCTAAATTCCGCTTCATGGTTACTCATCGTGCCGATCGGAAAACGAAACGAATGTGTAGTGCCGTTTCCGACTTTTACATATACGCCAGCTCCGGAGAGTCCAGGATCCCCTGCACTTGCACCATCAATGTATATCTCTATCAATTGCGTCTCTCCTCTATAAGAATATATTCGTATTATAAAGGACTTTATTAAAAACAAAAAGGAGATTACTATGAACTTTTCAATAGAGTATATGTATAAACATCCCAAGTCACCCTTTAAGATTCGATTTGTTTCTGATCCTATGTCTTTAACAGAGGCCCTTTTTACGGCAACGGATATAGAAAAGACTGGAAGAGTTTCTGAGATGGTCTTTATCGATACAAAAGGTGTAACGTGGACGAAAAAAGAGCTCACTAAACTAACACAAGTGAAAAAAGAAGAACCAAAAGAGATCTCTATCTATTTCGATGGAGGGTTTAAGACAGAGACGGGTACGAGTGGGCAAGGTATCATCATTCATTTCTCTCAAAACGGGATTACCTATCGTCTTAAAAAGAACGCGAGTCTAACACACCTTGAATCCAATAATGAATCTGAGTATGCAGCACTATGGTTGGCTGTAAAAGAACTCGAAGAACTTGGTGTCCAATATGAAGAAGTTCTCATTCAAGGAGATTCGAAAGTTGTCATAGAGCAATTAAAAGGGGAATGGCCATGTTACGAAACGAACCTCCAGAAGTGGGCAGAAAAAATCGAAACACTATTGAAGAAGCTTCAGATCGAACCTGTTTATGAATGGGTGGCTAGAAACAAGAACAAAGATGCAGATCATCTCGTAACACAAGCATTAAACGGAAAGATCATACAAGCGAAGAAAGAAGTCATTGATAATTCTTGAATATAACTGGTACAATTTACTAGAATCTTTTGATTTTGGGGTTGAGGTAGACATGAACGAGAACGTTTTAGACGATTATATAGCACTATTAGCATCAAAAGGGTTTCGCCTTAGTGAGGGAGATCTTCATTTTGTGCACTTCGGAAGACATTACACAGATGCAAGTGAACCTCAAGTGAAAATAGCATTAGAAGTTACATTAATTAAACAACGATCGTTTGATGGCAGTTACTTTATCGCCATATTAGAGTCTTTAGTCAACGAAAATATCACCTCAAAGAAAAAAGCGTATGAACTACTTGATCGGCTACAAAACAACAATGAGAGAAAACATTCTTATACAGTGGGGTAATTATGAAAGAGAAGATGATCGAACAGACAGAGGCGTTTGTAAAAGATAAGTTAAAAGATGAAAGCAGTGGCCATGATTGGTATCACATCTATCGCGTTAAGAAATTGGCTTTGAACATTGCAGAAAAAGAAGGTGCAGATTCGTTCGTTTGCGTGATGGCGGCACTTCTTCATGACATAGCAGATGAAAAAATTGCAGGAACGGAAGAAGAGGGTATGCGAGAAGTCAGAAATTGGTTAGAGTCTATTTTTGTAGAGGAACCATACATCAAGCACATATTATCCATCATCTCTTCAATGTCTTTTAAAGGTGGTAGCGGAGCAGAGATGGAATCAATTGAGGGTAAAGTCGTACAGGATGCAGACCGCTTAGACGCGATCGGAGCGATTGGAATCGGAAGAACATTCGCGTATTCAGGAGCGAAGGGACAACTGATGTATGATCCTGAGATACCGGTTCGAGAGACGATGACAAAAGAGCAATATCGCAATGAGAAAAGCACAGCTATTAATCACTTCTATGAAAAATTATTAAAATTAAAGCATGGGATGAATACCCCTTATGCAAAAAAACTAGCGAATGACCGGCATGCCTTTCTAGAAAACTTTTTAGAGCAATTTTTTGAAGAGTGGGAAGACAGAAAGTGAGTAAGTTTTCTATGAAAGTGGTTGATTTCCGCTCCAGATTGCTCGCTTTCCATGGGGCGACCGGTGAGCCTCCTGCCACTTCGTGCCATTAGGAGTCTCCACCTGACCGCTCGTCCCATAGGAGTCGGCAACCTTGCACTCCAATCAACTTTCATAGGAAGAGAAAAAACATCCAAACAACATTCTTAGTTTAGTTTGGAAGAAAGATTTACTCATGTTATTTTAAAGTGAATGATCTGTATTAAAAAAAGGCCAAAATAATGGCCTTTTAGTTGCATATCAACAGCCTTTAATTTATTTTAACACTCTTCTGCTGGTCGAGGTCCAGCGTCTAATCCTTCTGAAGTTACAGTAAGAACAGGATTGATCGATGCATCTTCACTCACACAGATCTGGCAAGATAATCTTACATTTCCTGATAAGCCCTTTGTAGCGATGATATTCGCTTCATTTTCTCCGATCGGACCTAGGTCTCCTGACAAAACTTCCACTCTGCATGTCGTACATTTCGCTTTGCCTCCACAGCGGTGAAGGATGTCAATTCCGTTGTCTTCAAGTGCATTTACAAGTTTTTTACCGTTCTCAATCTCATATGTACCAAATCCGCGTACATCAATTCTTGCCATTTTACCTGCCTCCTTAAAATAAACACTTAGTATTTCTTTCCATTCTTATTATACGATAACCTTCTACCAAGTAAACTACATGTTTAGAAGTTGTAATAGAAAAACTAATCGCATCACATACTTGTTTCATATACAATAGAGAGTGGAGTCAATTTATTATGATGGAGGGTTAAATCAACATGCTAGAAAAGGTTACGTTCAAGAGTGATATCGAGATTGCCCAATCAGCGAAAATGCTGCGAATCGAAGAAATTGTAGGACAACTAGGAATTGAAGAAGATGATTGGGAACCTTACGGAAGATACAAAGGAAAGCTATCATTAGATCTGTTTCAAAAGCTTCAGAATGTTGAAGACGGAAAAGTAGTCTTAGTAACAGCAATCAGTCCAACACCAGCGGGAGAAGGGAAGTCTACCGTAACTGTGGGGCTTGGACAAGCACTCAATCGTGTTGGAAAGAAAACGATTATCGCTTTACGTGAACCATCACTCGGACCTAGCATGGGTATTAAAGGTGGTGCAGCGGGCGGAGGATACTCTCAAGTAATGCCGATGGAAGATATCAATCTCCACTTTACAGGAGACCTGCATGCTATTACAACGGCCAATAACGCACTAGCCGCATTGATCGATAACCATATTCACCAAGGAAATGAATTGAACATAGATCCGCGTCGTATTGTCTGGAAACGTGCGTTAGATATGAATGATCGAGCATTAAGAAAGATTGTTATCGGATTAGGTGGACCGATTCAAGGTGTTCCAAGAGAAGACGGATTCGATATTACGGTAGCATCAGAAGTCATGGCGATCTTCTGTTTGGCTAACGATTTAGAAGATTTGAAAGTTAGACTTTCAAAGATGGTAGTGGCGTTCGATTATGACAACCAACCTATTACAGCAGGTCATCTGAATGCACAAGGTGCGCTTACATTACTATTAAAAGATGCGATTCGCCCGAATATCGTACAAACATTAGAAAACACGCCTGCACTTGTTCATGGTGGTCCGTTTGCTAACATTGCTCATGGGTGTAACAGCGTAATCGCGACAAAGTTAGCTTCTAAACTTGGTGAGATGGTCGTAACAGAAGCTGGATTCGGTGCTGATCTAGGAGCAGAGAAGTTCTTAGACATTAAAGCGAGATATGCGGGTATTAATCCAAGTGCAGTGGTTATTGTCGCTACAGTAAGAGCGCTTAAGATGCATGGCGGTCTTGCAAAAGAATATTTGAAGAATCCTGACTTAGAAGCACTTCAAAAAGGTATGCCAAACCTTGAGAAACATTTAGAAACGTTAAAAGAATTTGGTGTGCCTGTAGTGGTAGCTATCAACAAATTTGTAACTGACACCGACGAAGAGGTTGCTTTCATAAAAGAGTGGTGCAATAGTAAAGGTGTTGCTGCAGAAGAAGCTGATGTTTGGGCTAAAGGCGGACAAGGTGGAGAAGCATTAGCAAACAGAGTGTTAGAAACCATTGAATCAGAAGAGAATAACTACAAACCTCTTTACGAACTAAACGTTTCTTTACAAGAAAAAATAGAGACGATCTGTAAAAAAGTGTACGGAGCAGGAGAAGTACAGTTTTCACCAAAAGCTGTAAAACAAATGAAGCAGTTTACTGATTTTGGATGGGACCAGTTGCCGATTTGTATGGCTAAAACTCAATATTCATTCTCTGATGATCCAAAAAAACTTGGTCGTCCAAAGAACTTTACGATTACGATAAGAGAACTAAAACCATCGATTGGTGCAGGGTTTATCGTTGCCCTTACAGGCGATGTCATGACAATGCCAGGACTCCCTAAAGTACCTGCAGCAAACAACATGGATGTATCAGAAGACGGAAAAGCAGTAGGACTATTTTAAGAAATAGTGTAAAGTATCCTTATAAACTGCTATACTTCTGTAGGAGGGATGCATATGAAACCATTACAACTTTCAGCTGACACGGCGGTAAAATTAGCAAAAGCGCTAAACGTACCACTCGAACAGCTGATGCATATGCCTCAGCATATATTGGTGAAAAAGCTGATGGAATTGGAAGCATCCAAAGAAAATAAGGATGAATAATTAAGAACAAGAAGGCGAAAACCTACTATGTAGGTTTTTTCTTTTTTATTATCTATTATTAAAAAGGCAGTTTTCTAAAGGATTGTTGCTTTTAAATCATTGTATTTCGGCGCTTCTATGAGAAGATGATTGGAGTGCAAGGTGCGAGACTCCTGCGGGACAGGCTGGCAGGTGAGACACTTAAAAGTGAAACGTATAAATGTGGCTCACCGCCTGCCCCGCGGAAAGCGAGCAACCTGGAACGTAAATCAACTACAATCAAAAGCAACAATGAATACGAAAACAGCTATTAAAAAAGGAATGAAAATATGGAAACAAAAAAACCTGGTTTAGTGTATACACTTAAAGTTGTGCGAGTATCAGATCTTGGCTATGTATTAGATCTTGAAGATGGGAAAGAAGTTCTTTTACATCGGTCTGAAGCAAAAAGTAAGCATGAAGAAGGAAACATGGTAGAAGTCTTTTTATATCAAGATCACGAAGGAAGACTGGCGGCTACCGAAACGATTCCAAAAGTTCGTCTCGATTCATTAGCTTGGCTAGAAGTTGCGGGCGTGAACCGTAAGTTGGGAGTATTTCTTCATATCGGTATTAAAAAAGATATTCTCTTATCAAAAGACGATCTTCCTGAATCATGGGATGAATGGCCACATCTAGGCGACCGTGTATACTCAGGTATGAAGCTGGATAAAAAAGGCCGTATCTTTGCTGACTTAGCTACAGAAGAAGAGATGGTAGAACAAGCAGAAGCTGCAACAGAAGAAATGTTTAATCAACAAACATCTGGATATGTTTATAAGATGAATGAAGCAGGCGTACTTTTGTTTACGGAGTCAGGGCACATCGGATTCATTCATAACGATGAATTAAAGGTTAAGCCGCGTCTTGGGCAGAAGCTCGGAGCTCGTGTTGCGTTTGTTCGAGAAGATGGAAGAATGAACTTGTCGATGAGAGCTAGAAAAGAGATCGCATACAGTGAGGATTCCGAACGCATCTATCAATATTTAAGAGAAAATAAAGGGCAGATGCCATTAACAGACAAGTCATCTCCAGAAGAGATCAAAGAGACTTTTCAGATGAGTAAAGCTGCTTTCAAACGTGCTCTTGGTAAGCTTTTGAAAGAAGAAAAAATCATTCAAGAAGACGGAAAGACGTATCTTCAAATTTAAGGAAAAGAACCTGATTTTCAAATCAGGTTCTTTTTTCTTTTCCCGGAATCTTTTTAGTCCATGAAACCTCAGGATTTGCAATGTACTTCATTGGGTAAAATAAGCGTAGAGAAAGGTGGAGTCACTTTGAAAAGAAATCTAGGCTTTTGGGTATTAACAGCACTCGTAGTAGGAAATATGGTAGGATCGGGTATTTTCATGTTGCCCCGATCATTAGCAGAAGTAGCAAGTCCATCTGGAGTATTAACAGCCTGGTTGATCACAGGTTTTGGTGTATTGATGACAGCTCTTGTTTTCGGAAATCTTTCTTTAAGAAAACCGGAATTAAATGGAGGGCCACAGAACTATGCCAAAGCATTGTTCAAAGAGGATTCACAATCATCACTTCTAGCTGGGTACCTTGTAAGCTGGGGATATTGGGTAGCTAACTGGTCAGGTAACGTGGCGATAATCACGACGTTTGCTAGTTATCTTTCAACTTTTTTTCCTGTTATGACGAATAAGTCTATTCTATTCAACGTGATGGGAACTTCTGTACGAGTTGGGGGGGTCATTACTTTTATTATCTGTTCCATTCTTTTGTGGAGCGTACACTATTTGATTCTTAACGGTATCGAAGGTGCAGGAAAGGTAAATTTCATTGCTACTTTGGCTAAAGTTTTAGGATTCTTATTATTTATATTAGCTTGTCTATTTGCGTTTCAAAGTAGCAATCTCGTTCCTTTTTATGAACCGATCGAGAGTGAAGGCGGGGTGACTACAGGTTTTCTATCTCAAATAAATAACGCAGCGATTGCAACGCTTTGGGCATTTGTTGGAGTAGAATCTGCGGTTGTCTTCGCGACGCGTGCAAAAAAGAAAAGCGATGTAAAGAAAGCGACGATCCTCGGATTGATCATTGCACTAGCTTTGTACTTAAGTATCACGTTGTTAGTCATGGGAACACTGAATCAAGAAGAATTGATCAACTCTCAGAAACCACTTGTTGATTCATTGATGGCAGCTATCGGACCATCTGGCAGTATGATCATGGCTGTATTAGGGGTGATCTCCTTATTAGGGGCAACAGTTGGTTGGGTTTTACTTTCAGCCGAAGTGCCGTTTCAAGCAGCACAGCAGAGAATGTTTATTAAGAACTTTTTGAAAGAAAACGATAAAGGAGCACCCGTTTTCTCTCTTTGGATCACAAACTTATGTACACAACTTTTCTTGCTTTCAGTAATTTCTCAGTCGATGGCGTCTGCGTTTGATTTTATGATTTTTATTGCAACACTCGCTTTCCTCGTTCCCTATTTGTTCGCTTCTCTTTATCAGTTGAAACTCGTTATGAGAGGAGAGACGTATGAAAAATCTGGTAGAAGCAGAACAACAGATGGAATCATAGCTGCCATAGCTGCTATCTATTCGTTCTGGGTCATCTATGCAGGAACATCAGATCTCAAGACCTTTTTATTCGGGATCGCCTTACTTGCGTCTGGAATCTTATTTTACCCGTTTGTTCCAAAACCATCTGAATCAATCAAAAAACCGGCTGATTAACAGCCGGTTTTTTGATTGCTCTTTGTAAAAAATTGTTGCCTTTAAGTTTTTTTTCTTCTTTGACTTTTGATTGAAGTGGAGGATGCGAGACTCCTGTGGGACAGGCGGGCAGTCCTCAAAGTGGAAGTGGCTCGTTCAGCCCCGACTAGCAAAAGGTGAATGGGCTAGCAAGGCGCACTTTGCCTTGTGGTCCATTTAACTTTTGACCTCGAGGGGCTAGCCACTGCAACTAGACAGGTGAGACACTTATACGGAAACGTTGGAATGTGGCTCACCGCCTGCCCCACGGAAAGCGAGTATCTGAAACGGAAATCAATACTTTCAATAGCAACAGGGAATACAAAAACAGCCTTTTTAATCATCATGCACCTTTACGAAGGCCAGACCCTGTATTTGCTTTTACTAAAATTCCATTAAACTTATCAACGTCTGATGGTTTGGAGAGCATCGTTCCGATGATCGCGCCTAAGAACCCAAGTGGTATGGAAACAATTCCTGGGTTAGCAAGTGGAAAGATCGCTTCGCCCGTAAGAATAGCCGCTCCTTCTACAGGAGACCAAACGCTAGGTGAAATCATGACTAAAAATAGTGAACTAACGAGTCCAACCAACATTCCTGTTACGGCGCCTGCAGTATTAAAGCGCTTCCAAAAGATCGTTAAAAGAATGATAGGAAGGTTCGCGCTAGCGGCTACCGCAAAAGCGAGGGATACTAAGAATGCAACATTTAGTTTTTGTGCGAATAAGGCCAGGATGATAGATATGATTGCTACACCTACTGAAGCCCATTTGGCGGCTTTCATCTGTTCCTTTTCTGACGCATGACCTTTTCTGATGATGTGCGTATAAAAGTCATGAGCAAATGCAGAAGCAGCTGACAATACCAACCCAGCTACAACGGCTAGAATGGTAGCGAATGCCACGGCTGAAACAAATGCAAATAAAAATTCTCCTCCAAGTACCTCAGCTAACAGAGGAGCTGCCATATTTCCGGCGGCATTTGCAGCTACGATCTTATCTTGTCCGACAAAAGCTGCGGCACCAAACCCTAAAAAGATCGTCATGATATAAAACGCTCCGATCAGCCAAGTAGCATAAACTACTGATTTTCTTGCAGTTGGAGCATCTTTTACCGTAAAGAAACGGATCAGAATATGTGGAAGACCGGCTGTTCCTAAAACAAGTGCTAAGTTTAAGGAGATCGTATCAAGCGGATCTTTGAATTTGTTTCCGGGGTTCAAAAACGATTCTCCAAGTGGGGTAGCACTTTTCACTTGATTGAACATCTCTGTAAAGCTAAAACCAAATTTAGCAAACACCATGACAGAAATAATAAATGTACCAAGCATCAATAGAATCGCTTTTACGATTTGTACCCATGATGTGGCTGTCATACCACCGAACACCACATAGACCGTCATCAGAACACCTACGATAAGTACAGAATATATGTACTCGATACCAAGTAAAAGTTTAATGAGAGCACCTGCACCTACTAATTGAGCGACCATATAGAAGGTGGAGATCGCCATCGTATTCAATGCTGCAACACCACGAACCTTTTTATCATTAAACCTAGCAGCAATCATATCAGCCATCGTATACTTTCCTAGATTTCGAAGAGGCTCAGCTACTAAGAACAGAACGACGAGATATGCCACAAGAAAGCCGATGCTATAAAAAAAGCCGTCAAACCCTGATAGTGCAATTGTGCCTGCGATTCCTAGAAATGAAGCGGCTGACATATAGTCTCCAGCTATGGCAAGACCATTCTGCATCCCTGTCAATCCGCCATCTGCTGTATAGAAATCACTCGTAGTCTTTGTTTTCTTAGAGGCAAAATAGGTAATGACTAAAGTAAGAGCAACGATCCCTAAAAACAAAGAAAATGCTGTACCATTCATGAGGAAGCCTCCTTGTCCATATCAGCTATCACTTTTTCCGCAAGTTCGTCAAAGCGCTTGGCTCGTTTCGTATAGATCATACACAGAGCCCACGTCATGATGAACTGAGCGAAAGCAAAGATCCAAGCCCATGTGATATCACCGATCAGAGGACGATTCAATACATCCGTATAAGCAGTTAGAATAGGAAGGCTAAAATAAAACAGTAAAAAAAACACGGTCATTGGTAGGATGAAACGTTTTTTCTCAGCCATTAATTGCTGAAATTGTTTCGTGTTAACGACGTCGCTGTACCTTGAGTGTTCAAAATTTTGCTGTTTTTTTGGTAACAATGCATTTTCCTCCTCTTATTAATTTGAGAGCAAAAAGTCCTCCACACCTCCTTTTACTGAATAATCTATATTTTCTGATAAAATCAATTTCTATTATATACGGAGGAGCAGTATGATTCAACGAGAATCGTTCTTGAAGTTAGAAGGATTTAATGGGATGATTTGCGTATTATTAAATAAGGGCAAAAACAGGAGAGAGGTGTAAACATCATGAGTCTTGTCTTAGTGAAACTTGGAATGTCAGCATTTTTCGGGTTGATCATCGGCATTGAGAGGGAGTTGAAAAATAAACCCGTTGGTCTTAAAACGAGCCTTGTTATCTCCATCAGCAGTTGTTTGCTCACGATTGTTAGCATAGAATCTGCTAGACAGTTTTCACTTCTAACAGGTCAAACGGTTATGGACCCTATGCGTCTAGCAGCTCAGATCGTAAGTGGAATTGGTTTTCTTGGAGCAGGTGTTATCTTAAGAAGAAGCAATGATGTCATTTCAGGACTTACAACAGCAGCTATGATATGGGGAGCTTCTGGATTAGGAATTGCCGCCGGAGCTGGTTTCTATAAAGAAGCGGCTGCAGGTGCTTTTTTAATTCTAATCAGTGTTGAACTTATCCCTTTAATCATGAAATGGATTGGTCCTAAAGCTTTAAGGCAGATTGATATTAAATTAAAATTAGTCGTTAACCCAGACACAATCATGAGTGATGTGATGAAAGAGATCAATGAGCTAAAAGTAAAGATCGTAAATGTTCGAATAAAGGATCTTGATAATGACTACAAAAAGATGGAGATGGCCGCATCCATCTATGAAAAAAGGTATACGACCGATCTATATGATGATGTGAAAAAGATTGAGGGTATCCGTAGTGTAGAGATTGAAACACTTGGTTGATTTAAGGAATTACGATTCTTTAGAATTTTGTAGATGCTATCTTAAATAAAGTGTCCCTTATATACGAAGTTGTAAAAAGAGCTTAATGGCTTCACACAATCTGTTTTGTGAATGTTTATTAGATTGATAACTACGTATAAAAAAAGGGTGACTTACATGTCACCCTTTTTAATAGCGTATTAAGCTCTTGTCATGAGCATTGTTCTTATAATAGTTCACTATTGCACCTACATATTCGTTGAAGGATCGACATTCAATTCCTGACCCATCTAGGTCTTGAAGAAGTTGTGAAGTATCGTATGTGGCATCATGAGAAAAATACGAGAGTGTTTCCAATGGTACACCAAGCCACTTCGAAATATATGAAATGGACAAACACTGTTCAGCTATCTTCCTATTCAATGTCCAGCTAGGTTTTTTTCCTAACAGCTCTTGGCATAATAGAGTGTATGCTTCCTGTATGGAAGGTGAATTAGGACTAAGTACATGATATGTTTTGGATTCTCCGACACGATCATGCATGAGAAAAACGGAAGCTTCAATTATGAAATCAATAGGAACAAGATGGATTTTGGAAGAAGTCTTTCCGATATAGGGAATTGGAAACTTAGCTAGCCGTTTTATAAATTGCATCATAAAATAAGGACCGTCAAACTTAAGTGTTTCTCCTGTCTTTGAATCACCAACTATGATACCAGGTCGTATGATCGTGATCGGAAGTTCATGCATCTTATTACGAACTTGAACTTCCGCTTCATGTTTGGTCTGTTCATAATAATTACGAAACCGACTAGGCATACGAATGTCGTTTTCCATCATTAATCCCTTCTCATCTCCAGAAACATAAGCTGTACTGAAATAACAAAAACGCTGTAAGCTCGGACATTTTCCCAAAAAAGTTAAGACGTTTTTAGTACCAACCACATTACAAAGATATGCAGGTTCATAAGCAACTGTGAGGTCGTAAAGAGCAGCAAGATGTACACAATGTGTTACAGACTCATAAAGATCTTCAATCGTGTTTGTATCTAAACCTAGATCATGTTTTGTAATATCTCCTTCGACTAGATGAACGTTTTTGGGTTGTGATTTTAATTTTCGCTCCGCGATTTCACGCTCATGCTTTAATATCAATAAATAAAAGGTTGAAGAAGGGTATTCCGTTTGAATAGCACTTACAAGCTTTGTAGCTATAAATCCTGGGTAACCGGTGATAAAATAGATATGGTTCATCAATATACACCTCAGCTTAAGATAAGTTTACTAGTAAGGAGAAAGGACCGTAACACATGAATAAAAAGACAGTTATCGTTGCAGGATCAAGCGGATTAGTCGGAAAAGAAGTGGTAAAGCAATTAGTGACTGACCCATTGTGTAAAGAGATCATCTTGCTAGTTAGAAAGTCATCGGGTTTAAAGGATGAAAAGATTAAAGAAGTGATATTTGATTTTACGGCATCCGAATACAGCATAGAACAAACAGAAGCGGATGTTATGTTCATCTGTATCGGAACGACGATGAATAAAGTAAAATCCAAACAAGCATTTGAAGACATAGATCTACATATTCCGGTAAAATTAGGAAAACTTGCTCACAAGTTAAATATACAACATGTTTCTGTAATTTCAGCTATGGGTGCTCATGAAAAGTCTACATTTTTTTACAATCGGGTAAAGGGGAATATGGAATCCCATTTGATCTCAATGAAATTTCCTTCTTTGACGATTGTTAGACCGTCTTTATTGATTGGGGACAGGGAAGAATTCAGGTTCGGAGAAAGATTTGCTGAAAAACTTTATCATGCACTACCTTTTATCTATCCTAGTAAATATGAGCCTGTAGAATCAAGTTCAGTTGCGAAAGCGATGATATACGACGCTTTCAACACGAGCATTGGATCTTTAAATATTATGGAGAACAAGAAGATACACGAGATAAGTCGAAACCATTTAAAAAGCTAGACTGTTTACGTTATAATAACGATGTATGTAAATGAATCGTTCTCAGGAGGAATAAAACATGAATGCTTATGAAGAATATATGAAACAGATGGCTCAGCCGATGAGAGACGAACTGACGCGTGCCGGATTTGAAGAATTAAAAACACCAGAAGAAGTAAATTATTTTATGCAAGAATCAGAAGGTACTGCACTTGTTGTGATCAACTCAGTCTGTGGCTGTGCTGCTGGTCTTGCTCGTCCAGTCGCTGTTGCGTCTCTTAACCATTCCGTAAAACCTGACCAGTTTGTGACTGTTTTTGCTGGTCAAGATAAAGAAGCGACAGCTCAAATGAGAGAGTTCTTTGGCGAGATTCCACCATCTTCTCCATCGATGGCTGTTTTAAAGGATGGAAAGGTCGTTCACTTTATTCACCGTCATAACATTGAAAATCATGCACCTGAAGAGATTCTTGAGAATCTTCTTGGCGCTTATGATGAGCATTGTTAATCCGCTAACGTCTAGTATCATTCAATCTTCATACTAAAAAAGAGAGAAGCTGATCTGCTTCTCTCTTTCTTTTTTAAAATATGATGACTTAATGAGATGATGAGGATGAAGAGGATGAAGATGAAGATTCGTCACAGTCATGTTCTTCTTCTTTACAATGAAACGCAGTAGCACCGATAATGATCAACAGGATGAATAGGACAACAATAATTAAAAAGCCGCAACCGTGTCCATAGCCACCATAACCTCCACCATATTCACCATGATGAAGCGGCATGTTCGCTACCGGCTTCATGTTAATGTTCATATTGTCACCATAAGACATATTCATTTTTTTATTTTCCATTTCAGTCCCTCCAAATATTTAAGTCTAGGTCAACGTCACATTACACCATATGACCGAAACACCTAAACGGACACGGACAAATGCGGAGTTTTTAGTGAAATCGCCTGTACTTTTTTAGGAGAAGAGCCTATTTTTCGACTTTTATCAAAAACCATCTTGAATAAAGGGCAATATGACTTCCTTGTCCTTTAAAAAAGAAAGTAAAGGGTAAAAGATCATTAAAAAAAAGAACCGCTCTTATAAAGAAGAACGATTCTTAGATCCATTTCACTTTAGGCTCTGTTTTTTTAGCGATTCTTACAATGTTTTGTCTATGGCGATAGACTAAGAACAAAGTAAAGCCGATCAAAATATACGTTGTCAGCCAATCACCTGCTATGAAAAAACTAAGAACTACTGAGCCGACTCCAGCCATGATAGATGACAGTGATACGTATTTACTTATGTATAGTGTCAAAAAGAATGTGAACAAGACGAGTACAAACAATAATGGTTGAGCGAATAATAGGACACCGCCAGAAGTTGCAACAGCTTTGCCGCCTTTAAATTTTGCGAATACAGGATAACAATGCCCAATTACAGCGGGAACTCCTGCAAGGAGTGGATGAAGATCAACATCCAATAATATAGGTAAGCTCGCAGCTAATGTGCCTTTTAAAACATCTGCTGCTGATACAATAAATCCGGCTTTTTTTCCTAACGTTCTAAATGTATTCGTACCGCCTAAGTTACCGCTTCCATGTTCTCTGATGTCAATGCCATATCCTATTTTTCCAACTAATAGTGCAAAGGGGATCGAGCCAAGTAAATAAGAGAGTAAAAGAATAATTATGATTTCAAACATATAAACACCCCTTAATGATGAGACTAGCTATTATTTATTATAGGATATAATGTTTCGTTTTCCCACAATTACTTTAAAAAAACGGCCTCCCTCAAGAAAGGGTGCCGCTTCGTTTCTTCTCTTTTCTTTTTATGAATGGCATCCACCAGTTCCAGTCTCCAAGCAGTTTCATAAGAGACGGGACGAATATCATCCTTACGATCGTGGCATCGATAAATATGGCAAGAGCAATAGCGATACCAATTTGCTTAACAGGCATGACGTTTGTAAAAGCAAACGATCCTGTGATTACAATCATGATCGCTGCGGCCGATGTAATGATCTTAGATGTGGACGTTAATCCAAGTAGGGTAGCACGATCATTATTACCAGTCTCTTCGTAAATCTCTTGAATCCTGGAAATCAAGAAGACTTCGTAATCCATACTAAGTCCAAATACAATTCCAAAAGTAAAGACAGGAATCATCAATCCAATATCAACAGGTTCCATGATGACACCACTTTGGAAGATCCAAACGAGAATTCCAAAAGTAGCAGACAAGCTCAGCATGTTCATAAAGATCGCTTTTATTGGAATAAATACAGATCGAAAAGCGATCATGAGAATAAACAGCGTTGTAATTAGAACGATAGCTAATCCGTAAGGAGCTTTTTCGATGATCTCATCAAAAATCTCTTGATTAAACTTTGTAACACCACCTATGGTAATAGATAGTCCTTCATGTTCTTTTTCCCATTTTTTGACGAACTGTTTCGCATCGTCACCTGTCACATCTACTGATAAATAAGCTTTAATTAAAGCAGTATCGTCATTGATAAAAGGTTTGAGAACAGGAGAGAACTGCTGTTTACCTTGATCGGTCTGCAGGGCTTGAAAAAGTTTTGAACCATTTAATTGATTCGTGTACGTGAAAATAGATTCTGTTTTATTCACTTCTTTTTGACTTTGAAGATCTTTTGTAAGCTTTTCAAGCGCTAAAAGGGAATCTTCATCTTTGAGAAAAGAATTTTTAGATTGTGCAACGATTGTTACAGGGTATAACTCATCTTCACCAAACGTTTTTTCAAATTTCTCAAATGCGAGTCTCGATTCATAATCCGGTGGAAGTGCGTCAGCTTCCGGAATGGATAGCTTCATATCTTTCACAGGTGTAACAGAAAAGCCTAAAACAAGTGCTGCGATCACAGCCATCATAATAGGACGTTTCATAACGAATGCTGCAAAGCTATGCCAAACCGATCTACTGTTCTCTTTTGTTTTAAACAATTTCAAGGCGTTCACTCTCTGTCCAAGGACGGCTAACATAGCTGGTAAGAATGTTATGGCATTCAGAACCGAGAGGACTACAACTACCATGCCTCCTATGGCAACGGTCTTGAAAATATCAATATCAATCAACAGCATCCCAGACAGTCCTAAGAAGACACATAAACCTGAGAACGCGATTGAACGACCAGCTGTTTGTACAGAAATGATGGTAGCTTTTTCAACACCACGATGAAGCTCTTCACGAAAACGGTTGACGAGAAGAAGAGCGAAATCTATTCCTAATGCAAGTCCTATCATAGGAACAACATTGAGTAAGAAGATACTCACATTCGTTGTTTGTCCGTAAAAATAGAGAAGACCTAGTGAACTTGCGACCGAGATTAAACCGACTATGATCGGTAAGCCTGCTGCGATCAAACCCCCGAATGCGAGAAGAAGAATGATTAAAGCAGCAGGGATCCCAATCGCCTCGGCTCTTGCTAAATCATGCTGACTAGCAGTGTTCATATCCTCTGCGATCACAGGTCCGCCTGTTAACGAAACTGAAATATCTTTTTCGTCAGGCATTCGCTCTCGGATTTGATCAATCGACTTTTTAAGATCTCCAAAACTCTTATCGAATTGAACAGATGCAAAAGAAACGTTATCTTTTATCGTTCTTTCAGGAACCTCATAAGGACTTTGGATGTCGACTACATCGTCGACTCCGTCCATTTTTTTAATCGTGTCCATAACAAACGCTTTATACGCAGCGTCTTCAGGAGCATATGTTTTAGAATCAAAGACTAGCATCACAGAGGATTTCGGCTGATCAAATTTTTCTTGAAGAATGTTTTCAACTTTTGAGAACGACCCATCCATTTCAAACCCGCTACCGCTTAAGATCGAAGGGAGTTTAACAGCAAAAAAGCCTAAGAGAATGGTAGTTAGAACCCAAAATGTTATAATAAGCTTGCGGAAACGGTATGTAAATTTTCCTAAGGTTTGAAACGATAAACCCTTTTTCATTATTGGAGCCTCCTCATACATCTATCTTCCCATATTTTAGGTTTGTTCTATAAGATATGCAAATGATACGTAATCCTTCTAGCAGGTTTATATGAGGCCGATCACGAATAGGAATTGTCCATAATAAAACAGATAGGTGAAAACAATGATCATAACGACAGCTGGAAAGAATGCAATACGATTAAGAAACAAAGCACAAGAAGTTGCCGTAACGATAGACGGTACTTTTGTGGAGAGAGAGAACCGTTCCATCTCTTCGATGATAAGTACATATCATGACCATGTTCTTATGATCGGAGTGGACAAACTTTCCTATCATCCAAAAGACGGAAGCACACCGTTCTTTTTCCATCCCAATTCTTCCATGTTTCGTGTTAAACAGATTCTTCGAGGAGAAAAAGATGCTTTTATAGAAGCGACTCAGCTCAAAGAGGGGATGAAGATCTTAGACTGTACGCTAGGATTAGCCTCTGATGCGATCGTTGCTAGTTTAGTAGCAGGAAGATCAGGATCTGTTATCGGAGTAGAAAGCAGCAGAGCCATATCATTTGTCGTGAAGAGTGGTCTTCAAGTGTGGGATTCTAACTCTGAAAAAATGAATGAAGCAATGAGAAGAATTGAAGTGGTATATGAAAATCATTATGAATTTCTAAAAAAACAGCACGACAACAGCTTTGATGTGGTTTATTTTGATCCGATGTTTGAATCAACGATCTCATCACCTGGCATTCAAGGGTTAAAGAGCAGTGCTGATTATAATGAACTTACAGAAGAGACCATCAAAGAAGCCAAAAGAGTAGCTTCAAAACGAGTTGTGATGAAAGATAACAAAACGAGTACGAAGTTTAATGACTTAGGATTCTCCGTTATTAAACGAAACGCCAGTTTTTTATATGGTGTGATCGAATGATTGTAGTATCTTTTTGAATCGAATAAATCGGATGAGGTGGAACATGATCGATCTTAGAAGTGATACGCTAACGCAACCTACTAAAGAAATGAGAGACGCCATCTATACTGCTTCTGTTGGTGATGACGTATATGGAGAAGATCCAACCATAAACAAACTTGAAAAGATGGCTGCTGAGATAACAGGAAAAGAGGCAGCTCTGTTTGTTACAAGCGGTACACAAGGAAATCAATTGGCGGTACTTGCTCAATGTTCACCTGGGGATGAGATCATCGTGGAATCAGAGTCTCATATCTTCTTTTATGAAGGAGCTGCTATCTCAGCATTAGCAGGTGTTCAGCCAAGAGTGATTGAAGGAGTACGGGGTGAGATGGATCCTGTTTCAGTCAAACAAGCGATTCGTTCTGAGGATATTCATTTTCCAGATACAACGTTGATCTGCCTTGAGAATACACATAACCGTTCAGGAGGATCTGTCGTTTCATTAGATAACATGAAAAAGATATATGATGTGGCACAAGAGGCAGGAATTCCTGTACATATCGATGGAGCGAGGCTATTTAATGCAGCTGTAGCAACAAATAAGAATGTGACGGATTATACCCAATACTGTGATTCAGTACAGTTCTGTTTATCAAAAGGATTAGGCTCACCAGTGGGTTCCATTCTTGCAGGAGACAAGAAGTTTATACAAAAAGCCCGAAAATGGAGAAAACGTTTAGGCGGAGGAATGAGACAAGCTGGTTTCTTGGCGGCAAGTGGTATCATTTCGTTAACAAAGATGGTAGACCGATTATCAGAAGATCATGATAAAGCACAAAAGCTGGCAGAAGCGATCGAAGGTATGAACGGGTTAGAACTAGTCAATAAACCCGATACAAACATCGTCATCATAAATATTGAAAACACAAAACAAAAGAATGAAGAGTTTTTAGAAAGACTAAAGCAAGAAGGAGTTCTTGCTGTATCGTTCGGCGAAGGACAGATCCGATTAACAACGCATTATGATGTAAGTGATGAAGATATCAATCATGCCATTTCTGCAATAAGGCGAGTCGTAAGATAATAGAATGTATGAAAATAACTGATGGGTCAAGGAATTACAAATAAAAGGATGAGCCCCTACATGAAGGCTCATCCTTTGCGTTTTTTAAACCGTTTCTTTGCCTGTTGATTGAAGGATAAGATGCGAGCTAGCACAAGTGGCTAGTCCTAAAAGTGAAAGTGGCTCGGCCAGCCCCGAAAAGCAAAAGGTGAATGGACAACTGCTTTTATATAAATTCTATTAAAATACTACAGGAACTCTCTTGTTAGATCTCTGTTCAAAGATATAAGCCGCTTGTATGAGTTTTTTCTCGGAGTATGCCTCTCCGGTAAAAATCACACTTAACGGCATTCCATCAGCATCAAACCCAGAGGGAACTGAAATGGAAGGATATCCTGCTTTTGCAGGAATACCGTACCAGACATCATTTGGACTGATTATGGCAGTCAAGTTATTTTCCTCTATGACAAGATCTATTCCTTTTTTCTGTGTCATTTCAAGATCGTTTAATTTCGCTTTAAGGTATTCTGGACTTGTTAAATTTCCGTCAGTCTTATTACTTTCTAACAACAGCTCTTGGTTGTGCTTTAAACATCTTTCTTTATTCTGTTCATTAAAATTTATAACATCTGATAAAGAGGAGATCTTAATCTTTGTTGGAACGGTACTTAAATAATGATTAAGACCAGACTTGAACTCGTGTAAGAGAACCTTATAATCTGACTCCATTTTCTCTAAGGGGGAGATCTGATTCAAATATATAATTTCTCCACCTTCATCCTCTATGAGCTTTAATGCTTCATCGAAGACTGATCTTTGTGTATGATTTAAATGCTGTATACAAAATTCGTACGATACCCCGAATCGTTTTCCTTTTAGTGTGGCTTGTTCTAGACCTTCTATATAACTCATCTTGTTTGGAGCGGAAAATGTTGCAGGATCTAGTGGGTCATTACCCTGTATCGCTTCTAAAAGGATCGCAGCATCTTTAACTTTACGTGCCATAGGACCTGCAGTATCTTGACTAATTGAAATGGGAATGATGCCGGATCGAGAGACTAAGCCAACAGTGGGTTTAATTCCTACGATGTTATTATTTCCAGCGGGACATAGGATTGAGCCTGAGGTTTCAGTTCCTATGCTTAGAGCTGCAAAATTACTCGCTATCGCTGCCGCTGAGCCAGAACTAGATCCACTCACATCTAATACCCCAGGTCCGTATGGATTCAATACTTGACCTCCTCTAGAACTAAAACCGTTTGGCATATCGTATGCCATGAAGTTCGCCCACTCCGTCATATTTGCTTTTCCGATAATAACTGCACCAGCTTCTCTTAACTTTTTAACAAGAAAAGCATCCTTTTTTGCATAATGATTTTCTAAAGCAAGAGATCCTGCACTTGTATGCATCTGATCAGCAGTGTCGATATTATCTTTTATGATGATGGGCACCCCGTGTAGGGGTCCTCGAACATTTCCGTTCTTTCTTTCAACATCGAGACTTCTTGCAATGAATAAAGCATGAGGGTTGATTTCTAACACAGAGTTTATCTTAGGTCCTTGTTTATCGAATGAAGAAATACGATCTAGATAAAAAGTTACAAGTTCAAGTGATGTTAGATCACCGTTCTCAAAATGATGTTGTATTTTTTCTAGTGTGATCTCATTTAAATCTAACACGATATTTTGTGACATTCTGCCGCATCCTCTCTTAATTACTCATTACTTATTATATAAAACTGTCGCAAAAAAAGGAATTTTCAAAGTATTTATAGAATAAATAAAAAAAGGCCCGCATCATGCAGACCTTTAAGGTTTTAAGCCGATTTTTGTACTATTCACTAAAAAGATACTTTCATTGGTGACCATTCACCGATTATCCCTTGACCATGAAGCGAGGTGCTTCCTTTAGGTGATAAGTCTTTCTCGGTCATAAGTCCTAGTGCTACGGTGAACTCATTAAACTTGATCGGCACATCTTTTTCAGTTCGAACGATATTTCCGTTCACTAAGAACTTTACTTCATCAGCTGATCGGTTATAAGTGATCTCAAATTCGTTCCATTCTCTTTGATTGAATTCTTGATCTTCTTTAAAGATACAAAAGTATCTTGTTTTATCTGTTTCAGGTACTGAGACCCCTGGAAATGGGAGTACAGCATATACACTTGCATACTGATCGTTACCTGCAAAGAAATCAAGTGCTGCTCCTGTAGTGAAGTCTAATAAGTTTACAGAAACGAAACCATCATACAGATCATTCGCATTCGTTCCGATTGGACGTGAACGCATTTTCCATTGAAAAGAAACGGTTCCGTCTTGTGGCACTTTGATCGGATCATTTGAATAATACATGTGTTTTGCATTATCTAAGAACTGAACAGAAGGGTGGGATTTAGTGAATGGATTTACTCTAACATACAGCTCGTCATTACGAACGATAACAACTGCCTCAGGCTCTCTAAATTCATGGAAGGATCCATCGGGGAGAGGGAAACCTCCGATCTTCCACGTTTCAGACTCAGTCAGGATAGAATGGAAATTGCCGAGCACGATTTCATTTTGATGTTTTTTCATTAAACACAGCTCCTAGTTAATTGCTTATAAATATATTTAATCAAATTTAGATTGATGAGGCAAATGCTGGCTTTTCTATTAATACCCGTCCACAAAAAACTAGATTTCTAGGATGGACAAGTATATTTCAGAAAAAACTGAATAATAATGGTATTAAGAGCTCGCAAATTAAAGGGAGGGTGTTCTCTATGAAAACGGTATCTCAAATTAATTTACGAAAAGAAAAGGAAAAAACGTTCTCAAGCGATGATAGAATCATGTTGTTTATTACGAAGTTCCACCTTAAATCAAAAAGGGATAAATGGTTGACGTTAAGGCTTCTGTTAAGAAGAGGCTCTTTAGATCTTGTTGAGCAAATCTTGATCAGCTCAGAATATCGAAGAGATTTCCCAGAACTTCTTGAAGATGAAACAGTTAGGGATTTTTATTTAGACCTAAAGAATCCAAAGAAAGATATATGTCTTACCGTTTAACCTTTTGGGTAACCCAAAAGGTTTTCTTCTTGTCATTTTTGTGTGCAAAGTATTTATCATTTGTTATAATACGAACAAGAAGACGAAGGAGAACGATGTAATGAAGCGCTATACATTAGAAGAAGCCAACCAATTGCTTCCGGTCCTCTCAAAAGAGTTTGATTCACTACATAATCTTCAAAGAGAGTTTGACTTGTGGTATGAATCCTTTCAGCAGGTCGAGCCTCAGTTGAATGCTGAAGAAAAAGCGGCTTGGGAAAAAAGAATTCAATTTATGGAGCTGGAAGCTGAAATGTTCATTTCAAATATCTTGTCTCATGGTGTTTGGTTTGAAGATGCCTTCTCATCGACACTCCATTTTCCTGCTATCCTAAATGGAGAAAAAGGTGTATTCAAATGGCATCCTGAAGAACCCGTTATCACCGTCTATGAGAGTGTTGAAGAAAACTTGGATTCACTTCATTTGGTAAATTAAGGTTAGCTTATGGGATTCATGTAAATAACACTTGTATTATTCTCAAAAAAAGCTTATGATATTAATCGTGACGTAATTAGCGCCTATAGTGAAATGGATATCACACGAGATTTCGGCTCTCGTATTCTGGGTTCGAATCCTGGTGGGCGCGCCACTTCCAATTGAATATCTAAGAATATCGGTTAGACCGGTACTCACCACGGGGATGGCAATTGGGACCGGTGGTTTTTTATTTGGCGTCACAAAAATAAACTAACGTTGCAGGTTGGTGATTAATTGTGTCAGAAAAAATGAGAGTACTATTGTATTACAAGTATGTTCCGATCGATGATCCAGAGAGCTACAAAGACGAGCATCTAAAGTTTTGTAAAGATTTAGGCCTTTTAGGCAGGATAATCGTTGCTCCTGAGGGAATCAATGGAACCGTTTCAGGAACGTATGAACAGACTCAAATCTATATGGATCATCTAAAAGCAGATCCGCGATTTGAAGATATTGTTTTTAAAATAGATGAGGTTGAAGAACATGCATTCAAAAAGATGTTTGTTCGTCATAAAAAAGAGCTCGTAACTTGGCGCTTTGAAGATGATGTTGATCCGAATCAATTGTCAGGTAAACGTTTATCTCCAAAAGAATTTTACGAAGCCCTGCAAGATGAAGATGTGATCGTAATCGATGGTCGTAACGACTATGAATATGAGATCGGCCATTTTCGCGGTGCGATCCGCCCAGATGTAAAAGCATCAAGAGATTTTCCGAAATGGGTACGCGAAAATATTAGCCAGTTTAAAGATAAAAAAGTCTTAACGTACTGTACCGGTGGAATCCGTTGTGAAAAGTTCTCAGGCTTTCTTCTACAAGAAGGGTTTGAAGATGTATCACAGCTTGACGGCGGAATCGTGACGTATGGTAAAGACGATGAAGTTCAAGGAAAGCTTTGGGACGGTAAACTTTACGTGTTCGATGAACGTATCTCCGTTCCTGTAAACCGTACAGAGGAAGATGTAGTGATCGCTACATGCTATTATTGCGGTAAAACAGAAGATCGTTATGTGAACTGTGCAAACCCTGAATGTAATAAACAACATGTTTGTTGTACAGAGTGTGAAGTGAAACATAAGCGTTCTTGTTCGAAAGAATGTTTAGATCACCCACGCAACCGTTACGAGACGGAACAAAAAGAACAACAAACCGTTTAAGCTTGTAAAGCCAGTGATTATACTGGCTTTTTTTATTTTCCTGTTTTAAAGTTAACGATATATAGTCATAACTTTTACATCAAACATGGAAAACATAACAGATGCAAAAACAGATAATAGAGTAATTAAAGAGGTGATAGAGTTGAATAATAAAGCTAACGATATTTCTAAACAAGTGATAAGTAATTATCAAAAAGATGAGGGTATGATGATCATCATCTATGCTCAATGGTGTGTAAATAATAAGCTCGATCCTAAAGCCGTCTATCTTAAAGCTTACCCAGACCAAATGAATAATGACTATGTGATGCATATGCTCGAACAAACGGTTTCAATCGAAGAAGCAGAGCACATTCCTCATGATACCGTACTTCAAGTTTTATCGATGTTTGGTAATGATGACCTTGCCTTTGTAGTCTCTAATGAAATTCAGACGATGAAGGAGACAATGAAAAGATGACCATCGATAATCTTGTTATCGCAAGTTATAAAACGGGGCAATATATTGGGAAAGCGGGAGAAGAGCGGAATCAAATGGTTTTGTTTGAAGTGCTTGCAGTAAAAAAACATCCTTGGCAAGGCGATCTTCATAATCCTAAACAAGCAGAAGTCCCATTTTTTCAGGAAAGAAGAGCGCTGAGTTTTAAAGAAAAAACATGGGTGCCCGTACATACAGTAAAAAACTTTGATGGTGAACTTCTCCCGTACAAAGAATCTCTAAAACAAGCCTTAGATCAATACATAAAGAAACTGGAAGAGGACGATAGCCCATGGGCAAAACGTTCATTGGAATGTTTGTATTCATTAGAAAAAGATTATAAGTTTGATTAAAAGTAGATCGACAGTGGAAAGAGATAATATAGACCAAAAGGTGGCGATAGAATTGGAACTTCAAAAACAGATTATTTCAGAATTGAAAGTAGAACCTAAAATTAATGCGAAAGAAGAGGTTACATCAAGAATTCAATTTTTAAAAGATTATGTAAAAAAATCGGGTGCCAAAGGGTATGTCCTCGGCATCAGTGGTGGACAAGACTCGAGTCTGGCCGGAAAATTAGCTCAGATTGCCATGAACGAGCTTAAAGAAGAAACAGGAGAAACATATACATTTGTTGCGGTTAGACTTCCGTACGGTGTTCAAAAAGATGAAGAAGATGCTCAGCGTGCACTGACATTCATAGAGCCAGATGTATCTTTAACCGTAGACATTAAACCAGCAGTTGACGCATCTGTAAGTGCGTTTAAAAAGGCGACCGAAAAAGAACTTTCTCACTTTCTTAAGGGGAACACGAAAGCACGTGAAAGAATGAAAGTACAATACGACATTGCAGGTGCTTATCAATGTTTGGTCATCGGTACAGATCATGCAGCAGAGGCAATAACAGGATTTTTCACAAAACATGGTGATGGAGCATGCGATATCATTCCACTGTACGGCTTAAACAAAAGACAAGGAAGAGAGCTTCTGAAAGAATTAGGTGCAGAGGAACGCCTCTATTTAAAAGTTCCTACAGCTGATCTTGAAGATGACAAACCACTTATTCCGGATGAAACAGCGCTTGGAGTGACTTACGAAGAAATTGATGATTATCTTGAGGGTAAAGAATTGTCTTTAGAATCTAAAGAAAAAATTGAAAAGAGATATCTTCAAACTATGCATAAGAGAAATCATCCTGCTTCCATCCATGATACGTGGTGGAAGTAATGCGGAGAACACCTGGAAAACCAGGTGTTTTTGTTTTGTCTTTTTTAGGTTATACTTGTTCTTGGAATAAGGGGAAGGGGATACATAACTTTGAGTAAAACGGCGAAGATCATCATCTCATTAGGTGTCATATTTTTAGCATATTTTGTATATGATACCATCAATCGCGAGAACGAAAGAAAAGATAAATTAAATGTTATCGACGAGCATTTTAAGAAACCTTTTAAGATTGAAGAAGAGTTGAAAGAACAGTATGATAATGATTTTCTGATCGAAATGGACAAGGAACTTTATATTGTCACCGTAGAAAATAATAAAGTCGTAAAAACAGTAAAGCAATAATGAGAAAGAAACCGCTTATCAATAGCGGTTTTTTGTTTGAATGTGACTTTTGCGTTTTAATCGAGGAAAGTGAGCATCTCTTTATGAAAATGACAACAAAGAAAACATACAAAGTGACTCTTGAAGGCATTCTCTTTTTCATTTAAAGTAGATGAAAGCTCAATTGTATACATATTATGTAGATGGGGTGGTAAAATCATGGAAAATTCATACGTATTGTATCATGATCAAATTATTAAAGACGGATCATTACCAGTTGATCCGGAAGACAGAGGCTACCATTTTGGAGATGGGATTTATGAAGTGGTCTTTGTTTATGACAAAAAACCTTTTGCGTTTAAAGAGCATTTTGCGAGGTTTGAACAAAGTGCAGAGAAACTAGAACTTGCGATGCCATATGATGTATCTACGTTTAAAAAGCTGACAGATGAACTGATCAGTAAGAACAACATCGAAAATGGAATGGTCTATATTCAGATGACGCGGGGAGTAGCACCAAGAAATCATCTTTATGAAAGAAATATGCAAAGTGTTGTCACAGGTTTTGCAAAATCCTTTTCACTTGAAAACATCGCTGAATCTCAAGCGAAGGGAATCAGCACGTATCTAACAGAGGACATCCGTTGGCTACGATGCGACATCAAGAGCTTAAACCTTCTTGGAAACGTGATGGCAAAACGGAAAGCTGCAGATTTTGACTGTCAAGAAGCGGTTCAGCACAGAGATGGAACAGTAACAGAAGGATCTTCTTCCAACGTTTTCATCGTAAAAAATGGAACATTGAAAACACATCCGAGTACTAATTTAATCTTAAATGGTATCACGAGACAAATCGTCATTCAATTAGCAAAAGAAAATGGGATCTCAGTTATAGAAGAAGCTTTTTCTGTAGAGGAGCTTTTAAAGGCAGACGAAGTTTTCATTACAAGTACAACGATGGAAGTTACACCAGTCAAAAAACTTGTAGGATCTGAGAATCAGTCATACGATATTGGTCCTATTACTTTGAAATTGCAGGACCATTTTAAGAAACAGATTAAAAAGAATATTTCTCTTGTTAACGAGTCTTAAGTTGAAGAGGGAAACATGAAAAAATTACTCAAGTACTTTATTAATGGACTGTTGACGATCCTTCCGATCGTGTTAGCGGTTTATATGATATATAAGATTTTTGGATTCTTAGATAGCATCCTTGGGAACTTATTAAAAGATGTTTTAAAAGAAGATTATATTCCTGGGATCGGACTCTTCACAACACTCGTATTGATTACGCTCTTAGGCTGGATGTCTACTCAATATGTATCAGGAAAAATATTTAGTCTCATTGATCGTTTGCTAGAGAAGACACCATTTGTTAAGACGATTTATTCTGTGATAAAAGATACGATCCATTCTCTGTTTGGAGAGAAAAGATCTTTTTCCAAAGTTGTACTGATCGAATATCCAGAACTGAACTTAAAAAGTGTTGGTTTTGTTACGACTGAAGATGTAAGTAGTTTAAGTGACGAGTTGGCAGATCATGTTGCGGTGTACATCCCTCAAACATTTCAGATTGCCGGCTTTACTTTTTTAGTCCCAAAGAACAAGATCAAAATTCTTGATATAAAACCTGAAGATGCCATGAAGTTTTTATTATCTGGTGGCGTCGCAACTAAATAAGGTAGCCGATTAACAAACACCCTTGTAATGGAAAGGGTGTTTTTCGTTTCTTTTTTTCATACATTGTTAGAAAAGGAGGGTGTTAAGATTGGTAACTTCAAAACGGCTATTTACAAAATTAACACTACTCCCGTTTGAAATGGTTATAAACGCTATTCCGTTTATTCATAAAGAAAAAGTAATTTGGGAACTAAGTGAAATTCAGAAGACGTTACTTCAAGAAGAGTGGAGGAGAATAAAAAGAAGAACGGATGGAATTAAGGTAAATATTCAAAGCAATAGTAAAGAATTAGTTCAAAGAATCAGGTCGGAGACAAAACGCAACAACAAGAATAACATTACGCGTACTGCAGCCTATTTAGCTTTTTATAATCAACATCCTGAGATCACATGGTCATTCTTGGCACATATGGTCTCAAGAAATGCTGGATATTTTATGAGTGATCTAAAAGGTGAGTACTTACCACATATTCTAGATGAGGCGTTTCTAGAGAAATTATACGACATGCTTGAGAGAGGAAACAGTATGATCTTCGAGGATGCCTATCCTCAATTACTTTTATATGAAGAGAGTAAAATCTCAGGAAGATCTCTGTTTTATCTTAGTCATCATTTTAATGTTTCTCCTTTTATTGAAGGAGTTTGGGAGGTTTATTTACGACAAGAAGATCAGAGTTTTTTATTACCCGTCGCACAGATTATAAATGAACAGAGTCATATTGAAAAAGCGCTTCTTCAAAAGGAAGAGTATAAACAATTATTAGATTCTATCTCATATCGACTACAAGAATGGCTGAAGCTTTCTCAAATCTTGTTTCCTATTTGGCCCTTGAAGCGTTCGATAGGAAGAAACATGAACCATTTTAAAAATCCGAACGAAAGAATTCGCTTAGGGCAGCATTTATATTCCACATTATTTCAGCCACAATTTGTAACGAAGATACACAGATTTGCAAATATTTTTCCTCATACGGGATCGCGATGTGATTATGATAACGATAGCTTTAAAGCTTATTATTCGCCTCCTGAAAAGTTTCCTAAAGAAAAGCTCTCTTTTTTTAAGACGAAAAAAACAAAAAAAATTTATAGTCCATTTCTTCTGGATGTATGGAAGCATCCATTTCATGGACCCCATCCATTCTCAGATTGGTTTGATGATGAAGAGTACGTGATAAAGAAGATGAAGTTAGTCGATAAACGTTCACCATCCACTTGGATGACGTATTGGTCTGGTCTTCACAAAATAGAGTCTGTGTTTCTATTTAACCGGTATTATCAGTTGCTCAAAAAAAATAGAAACCTTTGATAAAGGCTTCTATTTAAAGAAGGAAAGGATGTTACCCATTTGCTGTGCAAGGCCCATAACTTGATTAGCTCCGCCCATCATTTTTCCAAAGTTTAGTCCAGATCCTTGATTGTTCGGCATCATGCCCATTGAACTTTGACTGCCCTGCGATTGCTGCTGATTAAAAGGCATACCTTGCATCATAGGGTGTGGCATCCCACCAGGGGGCATCATGGGCATCATATACGGCATGAAAGGCTGTTGAGTGAATCCTTGTGAATATTGCTGTTGTGGCATAGCTGGAGCTTGAGCTGCAGGAGCGTATGGTGGTCTGCCGGGTACCGTCTGGCTATTTGCATATCCCTTTGCAGTAGGTGTAGTAAAAGGATCATATCCGCCATATGGGAACATTCTTACAGATTTCTCTTTCAAAAAAAATCACCTCATAATAGTTTCTATATATGTATATTCAACGATCGAAAAAGGGACATAACCCTTTTGTGGAAGTGATGAAAACGCCCTGTCCAAATTTAAAACACATCATATTTTAATAATAGAAATGTGTGCTTCGAAAAGGAGGATAAGGGATTTATGTCTGATGATCATACTTCATATGAATGGATGTTAACCGCGATTGGTGATTCCTTAACTGTTGGAGTAGGGGCACCAGTGTTCGGAAAAGGGTATGTTGGAAGGTATGTAAACTTCACACAAACCACTTTTGATAAGCAGATCTTAGTGAAAAACTTCGCAGTAACAGGAACAACATCTGAAGAAATATTAAAGTCCTTAAAAGAAAAAGAAATCAAGTGGGCGATTAAGAATTCAAAAATCATTTTGATTACAGCGGGTGGCAACGACCTCATACAAGCGGCTTTTAAATATATGTTTACGAAGGAAGAAGATTTGATCTACCACGCGCTTGAAAACTGCAAAAAAAATCTGAACAAAATCTTCAAGAAAATCTATAAAATAAAAAAAAATTCAACTGATCCGTTCATCATTAGAATATGCACGCTATATAATCCGTATTTTAAATGGAGTAAAGCCATGCAATGGGTGAACATGTTTAACGATCTGATCAAAAGCTATGAGAAGATGCCTTATGTAAAAGTAGCTGATTTATATAGTGTGTTTATGGGTAGAGAAAGTGAGCTAGTATGTTTTGATACGATTCATCCCAATAAGAAAGGCTATCAAGTAATAGCCGTTTCTTTGTTTGATTTAGGCTTCCCTGAAATTGAGTGATGAGTTTTCCCTTACTCAATTTCAACAAAATTTCACGTACCGTATGTATATATCATTATTTAAAAGATAAAATCAGCACCTAAACAAAAAAAGAAGAGCTGCCACAATAATGACAGCTCCTCTCTGGAATTTTACTTACATAACAGGAACTTTTTCAAATTCTTTTCTGAGTGATTTTGATCGTTTTGCAGCATGTTCCACCGCTTTTTCAATGGCAACACCACCGCCATTCTCTGCAAGTGCTTCTAGACCTGCTGCTGTAGTACCATTTGGTGAAGTCACTTTCTTTCTGAGTTCAGCAGGTGAATCATCAGATTCCATCACCATCTTACTTGCGCCATAAAGAGTTTGTGCAGCGATGTCGCGAGCTAGTTCACGATCGAGTCCGTTTTCTACAGCTACATCTTCCATATGTTCCAGCAGATAATAAAAATAAGCAGGCCCACTACCGGCTATTCCAGTGAAAACATCCATCTGTTTTTCGGAGATGATTTTTACTTTTCCGATCGCTTTCGATAATTCTTGAGCTAAATCCAAATCTTCATTTTTCACATACTTACCGGCACAAATACCTGTGATAGATTCACCAATCATACTTGAAGTATTAGGCATCACGCGAACAATAGGCAAAGATCTGTCGATGATCTCCTCTATATACGATGTTGAAATTCCGGCAAGAACGGATAAGATGACATGGTGATCTTGAAGAGCGGGTCTAAGTTGTTGAAGTACTTCTTCCGCTTGTTTTGGTTTTACCGCAAGAATAATCACGTCTGTGTTTGATAATGATAGTTCTCGAACTGAAGTTGTTGTAATGTTATATTTGTTAGTTAGTTCAAATCTTCTGTTTTCATTCGTGTGGTTTGCGGCTATGATTCGATCAGGAGAAATTCCAGCTTTGTGGATCAATCCCGAAATCATTGCTTCTGCCATTGAACCAGCACCAATAAACGTAATATTTCTGTATTTTAACATGCAACCCCTCTTTCAAAGATTTTACTTATTTATAAAGTACTATGTTAACATCTTCACAAATATATGCAAGTCGTTATGTTCATTTCCATCTAATTGTAATATGATTTTTACATAAGGAAATAAAAGGGGAGAGCATGGATGAAATTTTACGTCGCTTCAGGATTTCAAAACAAAGAGCTTGTAAAAAAGATAGGGAATGACCTACAAAAAAATTTTAAATGGCAGCTGACTTATGATTGGACGCTAAACGATAGGGCAGAGACGAAAGAAGATTTAGCTGCAATAGGAATTAAAGAATATGAAGCCGTTATGGAAGCGGATATAACGATTGTGATATTACCTGGTGGAAAAGGGTGTCATACAGAGCTTGGTATTGCATTAGGAAATAAGAAAACCGTAATCTTGTATGATCCAGAGGGTCTGCTGAAAAAATTAACAGAAGCTACTACATTTTATTTTCTGCCAGAGATCATCCATTGGAATGGGGTAGTAGAAGAACTGCCTTCCTTATGCAGCTCTTCTGTACCTGGACCTTATTGTGCCTCTTTATAAGATTGATTTTGAAAGGTTGTAACTGTTTTATTTGCAATCCTATCGTATCCTTCATCGTTTGGATGGATGGAATCAAAAAGCCATTTATCCATATCTTCTGTTTGAAGGGCATCACTAACAGGAACAACCATGGCTGGTTTGTGTGAAAGGGCTGTTTCGTAAGCGATTAAATTCCAATCATTTAAAAGCTTTTCAGTAGCTGGATAATATTTTTGCTCAGCATTCACAACGTTGTATAATTCATTCAAAACGATTATTGCATTCGGGTTATGTTTTCTGATGTTTTCAAAAATGTCGTTTAAATTCTGCTGATATTCAGTTTTAACGTCATCATAACTTTGTATCGCTTTTAGAGGGCCTTGTTTTTTTGCTATTTGTACGAGGTCATTACCGCCGATATTGATTGAAATGATATCTGCTTTTTCAACAGATTGTTGAACGGCTGGAATCTCCAATTGATTCAATAATCCTTGACTCGTAAAACCGGAAACACCCTGATTTTCGAGAATGATGGTTTTACCAGTTAAATTCTGAAGATTTCCATTAACTTTACTAGCGAAACCGCCTTCTTCAGAGCCTCTACCTTCAGCAACAGAATCACCGAGTACAAGGTGGTTCAATGTTGACTTTGAAGATTTTTTCAGATAATCAAGATAAGTGATCTGCTTTGAATCCGAAGAAGCATCCTGGTTGATCACAGATTCTTTTTTAATCTGGGCTATTTTATATTGTGGATAGTAGTACCACCCGACTGCACTTATGACCAACAGCAAAACAAACAAGGAGATGATATATCTCTTTTTCATATATATCCTCCTGTATGAGAAGTTTTTAATAAAAGTATTAGTTATAGATAATATCATAAATATGCCTAGAAAGTGAAAGGTGACAACTTGAATAACACTTCTTTAAAGATACCTGTTTTTATCCCTTTAATAATAGGAATTATCGCAATATCATTTTCTTCCATTTTTGTTAAATGGTCAGATGCTCCAGTCTCTGTTCAAGGGATGTATCGTTTATTATTTACTTTGATCATGATGTTGCCGTTTGTTTGGAAACAAGCACGATATTTGAAACAAATCAATTGGCGAGAAACCTTTTTACTGATTTTATCAGGAGCCTTTTTAGCTCTTCATTTTTTATTCTGGATGGGATCATTAAAGTTAACTACCGTAGCAAGTTCAACGATATTACTTTCTCTACAGCCTGTTTTTGTAATGATTGGGGCATACATAGCCTTTCGGGAAAAAACGTCTAAAGCTGCTATCATTGGGATGATGGTTGCCATCCTCGGCGCAATAATGATTGGATGGGGAGACATTGGCATCTCAGCAAAACATATCCAAGGAGATCTTTTATCTATTTTAGGTACGATTGTAGTTGCGGCCCATATGTTGATCGGCCAAAAGCTTCTTAAGACATTTCCTGCTACGCTTTATAGTTTTACGGTATTTCTTGTAGCTGTCATTGTATTTGGAATCTATAATCTAACATTAAATATACCCATGACTGGCTATCCTGAGAAGGAGTGGGGGATCTTTTTACTGCTTGCCATCATACCAACTGTGTTTGGACATGTATTGTTCAATTGGCTATTAAAATATGTAACAGCTGCTACGATATCAATGGCAATATTAGGTGAACCTGTAGGGGCTACATTGCTAGCATACCTATTTCTTGGTGAATCACTAACCCTTTCCCAATGGAGTGGTGGTGCTATCGTATTAGCGGGACTGTATTATTTCTTGCAAAATACGCGAAAACAAAATAAACGAACAACCCCTGCGCCGATCAAGCCGCCACTCACATCAGGTCCCATTGTGAAAAAAGGGTAAGAGCCTATTTCTATGCTTTTGTATGACATTCTTATATGATGAAACAAATAGATGAAAAAAGGAGATTGATTTTATGAGTAACTATGCAAAAGCGACTTTTGCTGGAGGATGCTTTTGGTGTATGGTCACACCTTTTGAAGAGTGGCCAGGCATCATTTCTGTAGAATCGGGCTATACAGGTGGTCACAAAGAGAACCCGACATACAAAGAAGTCTGCAGTGAAACAACCGGCCATTTTGAGGCAGTCCAAATTACATTTGATCCATCCATCATTTCGTATGAGAAAATCGTCTCTGTTTTTTGGAAACAAATTGATCCTACTGATGCTGGCGGACAATTTTACGATCGTGGAGATTCCTACCGCACTGCCATTTTCTTTCATGACGATGAACAAAAATTGATTGCTGAGAATTCAAAAAAGGAACTTGAAGAGAGCGGCCGATTCGACAAACCAATCGCAACATTAATTTTACCAGCTGTTACATTTTATCCTGCTGAAGAATATCATCAAGATTATCATAAAAAGAATCCGTTTCATTACAAGCGTTATCGTCAAGGCTCAGGTCGAGATGTCTTTATCAAATCACATTGGGTAGACAGTGGGCAAAAAGAAGAAATACTAAAGTCACTAAATCCTATGCAGTATAACGTTACACAAAACGATGGAACTGAACCTCCTTTTCAAAATGAATTTTGGAATCATACAGAAGAAGGTATCTATGTAGATATCGTTTCTGGGGAACCTCTTTTCAGTTCTTTAGATAAATTTGATAGCAGTTGTGGATGGCCTAGTTTTACAAAGCCAGTTCGTTCATCTACCGTTGAAGAAAAAGAAGACTTGTCTCACGGTATGATCCGAACGGAAGTTAGAAGTAAGGATGCAGATTCTCATTTAGGACATGTATTCACAGATGGTCCTCGAGATCGAGGAGGATTAAGATATTGCATCAATTCTGCAGCACTTCGTTTTATTCCTAAGAACGAACTAAAAGAAAAAGGATACGGAGAATATCTCACTCTGTTTGAACAAAAATAAACCAGCTCAAAGCTGGTTTATTTTTGTTCAGAAGAGGAATAAGAATGGGACTGAATGTATTTTAATCGCGTAAATAGAATAATAGCTCCAGCTGTTAGACCTGATATTAATCCGATCCAATAACCATAGGCACCAAGAGTTGTGAAATTAGCGAGATAATATCCTACCGGTAGACCAAGCACCCAATATGAGATAAATGAGAGCATAAAGGTCACATTTACATCTTTATAGCCTCTTAGCGCACCTTGTATCGGAGCTCCTATAGCATCCGCCAGTTGAAAGAACACCGCATACCATAAAAACGAAGTCGTCAGTTGAATAACTTCTTCTTCGTTTGAATACATGCTTGCTACTTGTTCATCGAAAATCATTAAAAGGCCTGAAAGAACTAGGGCAAATCCAACCGCCGTTACAATTCCGATATAGCTATATTGTGCTGCATCTTTAAAGCGTTTCGCACCAACTTCAAAACCAACTGCAATCGTAAGCGCAAAAGAGATGCTTAGCGGCAGCATATACAGGAACGAAGCAAAATTGAGTGCGGCTTGGTGAGCAGCAATGGTTATCGTGTTAAAATCACTCATTAACAATGTAACGGCCGCAAATATACTTACTTCAAAAAAGATGGCTAGACCAATTGGGACCCCGATCTTCAACTGCTCTTTCCAAGCGGTCAAAGAAGGTTTATAGAAGTTTCTAAACAGTTTATATCCCCTAAATGGATTCACTTTAACGACAATTATCACGGTAAAAACTGCGGTTACCCAATACGTTATAGCTGTTGCAACACCTGCACCTATTCCACCTAATTCTGGAAAACCACCTTTACCAAAAATAAATAGGTAGTTAAAGATCGCATTTACGGGTAGTCCGACAAGAGTAATAAACATTGTAATTCTAGTTTGACCAAGCGCATCTATAAAAGATCGAAGTGCTCCATATAAAAACAACGGCATGATCCCGAAAGAGAGTGCGATTAAATAGCCTCTTGCAACGTGCTCCACTTCTTTCTCAAGGGTCATCGCTCCTAGAATAGGATCTAAAATCATTGAACCTAGTGCAACAACGATCACGGATATTACGACTGATAAATAGACGGCTTGCATAACTGATCGAGGTACATTTTTTGTGTTTTTAGCCCCTACTAACTGTGATACGATGGGTGTTAATGCCATTAGGATACCATTTAGTCCAGTGAAGATAGGAACCCATAAACTCGATCCGATGGCTACACCTGCAAGTTGATCAGCCCCAGATCTTCCGCTCATAACGGTATCTAAAAAGTTCATGGCATATAAACCCAACTGAGTGATCAAGACTGGTATCACAAGGATTAAGAAGTTTTTGTATTTATCTCTTAACGAATATGTCTGTATCATATGCATACTTCCTTTAGTATTAAACTGTCAATTCGAGACAATGCATTATATCATAAAACATAACTAATATACGTGAAGGAGAAACTATGAGTGTTCAATTTCTTTTTGAAGTTCAATCTGTTCTGCCAGGAGAGAAAAACGAAGAAAAGATTGTACTGGTATCAACAGAGCTTTTATATAAAACGAGTGGGGAAACAATTTATACAGGCGTAATACCGGTCAGAGTTACAGAACATGGAGTTTTTGTATCAGTGCCAGCAGTTACGGCGGCTTTTAATTCAAAATATTTACGTACTGAAACGTTATTTCGGTTAAAAAGATACATTAAACGCATGAGAGATTACTTGGATTTTGATAATAAGGAATAAGTTGACTTTTTGTTTTTGCCCTCATATAATATGAAAAACTATAACTCAGATCATTTATGAAAAAGAGAGTACTCTGTAAGGATGTTCATAGCGAGCAAGGAATCGGTGTAAGCCTTGCACTACTTACAGACGAAGCGCACTTTGGAAATGTTTGCTTGAAACGAAGTAGAGCAGACCGGGACTTCCCGTTAACAAGTCAAGTGGCCTTTTGGCAACGAGAGTGGTACCGCGGTCAATATCCGTCTCTTCTATTAATTTAGAAGAGGCGGATTTTTTTATTTTAGGGAGGGAAACGAATGAACGGAAAACATTTATTTGTAGCTTACTTACAAGATCACATTGGTACTGACTTAACATTTGAACAAATTGAAGCCTCTATAGAAAAGCCTAAACAGATCCAACTTGGTGATCTAGCATTTCCATGTTTTCAGTTAGCTAAGATCTTTAAGAAATCTCCAATTGAAATCGCAAAAGAGTTAGCTCAAGGAAACATCTCAGGTGAGTTTGAGAAAATTGAAGCAGTGGGGAGCTATGTAAATGTTTTTTTAAATAAAAAAGCAGAAGCTCTATCGCTGCTGACGCAAATTTTAAAAGAGAAGGAAGCTTATGCAAACCATCGTTTCGGTCATGGAAAAACGATTCTTTTAGATCTTTCCTCACCAAACATCGCAAAGCCGTTCTCAATGGGACATCTACGCTCAACTGTAATTGGTTCCTCAATAGCTGCTATCAGCGAAAAATGCGGCTACCAGACAGTTAAAATAAATTATATAGGAGATTGGGGAACTCAGTTTGGAAAATTGATCTCAGCTTATTTAAAATGGGGTGAGGAAAATAAAGTACGAAATAATCCGATCGAAGAGCTAACTAAACTTTACGTACGTTTTCATGAAGAAGCTGAAAGAGACCCTTCGTTAAATGATGAAGGTAGAATGTGGTTTAAGAAATTAGAAGATCATGATCCAAAAGCTAAAGAACTTTGGGTCTGGTTTAAAGAAGTATCTTTAGAGGCTTTTCAGAAAATTTATGAGTTATTGGATGTCCAATTCGATTCCTATAACGGTGAAGCCTATTTTAACGATAAGATAGATGCTTCTGTAAAAGCACTGCAAGAAAAGAATCTGTTAGAACTCTCAGAAGGTGCTCAGGTTGTAAGGGTAGGTGATGATCTACCACCGTGTTTAATCAAAAAAACAGACGGTGCCACTCTCTATGCCACTCGTGACATTACAGCTGCTATCTATAGAAAGAGCACATATGACTTTACCGAAGCATTATATGTTGTCGGTCACGAACAATCTCTGCATTTTGAACAAGTGAAACGAGTCCTGAAAAAGCTCGGACATGTTTGGGCAGATCACATGCACCATGTTCCATTCGGGCTGATTTTACAGAACGGTAAGAAGATGAGTACTCGAAAAGGAAAAACAGTCCTATTAGAAACAGTTATTTTAGAAGCAGTTAAGTTAGCAGAACAAAATATTCGAAGTAAGAATCCTGAACTCCATGAAATAGCGACTGTCGCTCGTCAAGTAGGAGTGGGGGCTGTTATCTTTCATGATTTGAAAAATGAGAAGGGAAATGATGTGGAATTTTCGCTTGAGATGATGCTTAAATTCGAGGGCGACACAGGGCCGTATGTACAGTATACAGCAGCTAGAATTCAAACATTATTGAACAAAGGGAACTTTACCGGAAATGTTCCACAAGAGTTCTCTATCGGATCTGAAAGCTGGGGAATTCTATCTGTATTAAGCGAGTTTCCTGAAGTTGTTGAACTAGCGTTTCACAGAAAAGAACCTTCTATTATTTCAAAATATGTCTTAAAACTATCTCATAAGTTCAATCATTATTATGCTCATGTAAAAATCTTAGATAGTAAAGAAACGCCAGAACGATTAGCACTTTGTGCAGCAGTTCAGATCGTCCTGAAAGAAGGATTACGATTATTAGGCGTGCAAACACCGAATAAAATGTAAAGTTACCCTTTATTTTGCTGCAGAGTTTATTTAGTAGCTAACCATCTAGATTCCGTTATATAATCTTATAACTTCATATAAAATATGGGATCGAGGAACGGACAATGAAATTAAATGAACATACGAAGGGTATATGGTATGCCGCTTTTTCTTATTTAATATGGGGATTTCTTCCGCTATATTGGAAGCCACTCCAATCCGCTGGTTCTGTGGAAATCCTGGCACATCGCATTCTATGGTCATTTCTTTTAATGATTGCGGTTATGTTCTTATTGAAAAAGAAAAAGACACTCATAAGAGATGTAAAAGTGCTCTTTAGTCAAAAAAAGCAGTTTATATCCGTGTTGACTGCTTCGCTATTAATTAGTGGAAATTGGGTCATGTATATCTGGGCGGTTAATACTGATCATGTCGTTGAAGCGAGTTTAGGCTATTATATTAATCCGCTCGTTAGTGTGATCTTAGGCATGCTTGTTTTAAAAGAAAAATTAAACAGCTGGCAGCTCATATCCTTTTTGTTAGCTGCTAGCGGTGTTTTTCTATTAACATGGCAACATGGAGAATTTCCTTGGGTAGCTGTTTCTTTAGCGCTTTCGTTTGGCCTGTATGGACTTGTAAAAAAACTTGGGAGTTTTGACTCGCTAACAGGTTTAACATTTGAGACGATGTTTGTCTTCCCATTAGCGTTACTTTATTTAGTCTATCTTCAATGGAACGGGGAGGCATCATTTATCTCTGGAGGCACTTCTACGACGTTACTTTTATGGGGAGCAGGTCTCGTTACTGCTGTACCTTTACTTTGCTTTGCGCAAGGTGTAAAGCGGATCTCGATGACGATGATCGGTTTTCTACAATATATTGCTCCTACAATCATGCTCGTTTTAGGTGTATTTTTGTATCAGGAAACATTCAGTAAGATTCATGTCATTTCATTCACCATGATATGGGTTGCACTCCTTATTTTTACGGTCAGCAAAACAAAATGGGCAAATTATCTCATAAATCGTAAAAAACAAAATTCACTTTCTGCGAAAATATAGTATAATGGCAATGACCATTGTTACAGTTGAAACCTTATCAATGATAAGGTTCTTTTCATTCATTGTTTGAGAGCGCTTTAAATAGGGAAAAATTCAATGGCGAGAAATGATGAATCACCTGTTAACAGCAACAGCACAATACTTACAAAGGGAAGCAGGAGGGAACAAAAGATGAGTCATCAACGTTCCAAATCAGAAAATCCTTGGCAGGGACTAAGTGGACCAAATATGGCCTACATCCTTGAACTATATGATCAATATAGTGTGGATCCGGAATCTGTTGACAGTTCATTCAAAGAGAAATTTGATGCTTGGGGGCCTCCGATCGAGGGCTCTGAATCAAATCAACGTACTGCACAGAGTTTTGATGGATTGGATTTCGAGAAATTAGCAGCTGCACTAAAATTAGCAGAAAACATTCGCACATACGGTCACTTAGCAGCTAACTTATACCCTGTAGGGGAATTTCCGAAAGATAACCACCATATTGACCCGAAAGAATTTAACTTATCAAAAGAAGATTTGAAAGCGATACCACCTTCCTTTATTTGGAAAGAAGCGCCATCTAGTGTTAAAGACGGCTATGAAGCGATCCAAATGCTTCAGGAAGTGTATACCAAAACCATCGCTTATGAGTTCAGTCATGTACATGAGACTGAAGAACGCCAATGGTTAAACACCATGGTTGAAACAAGCCAACACTATCCTAAATTTTCGGCTGAAGATAAGAAGAACCTTTTAACACGATTGAGTGAAGTTGAAGGTTTTGAGAAATTCCTTCATAAAACATTCGTTGGACAAAAGCGTTTCTCTATCGAAGGCGTTGATATGCTGGTACCTATGCTTGATGAAGCAGCTAAAGAAGGATGCTGTGACGGAGCTGAACATGCTTTGATCGGAATGGCACACCGTGGGCGTCTAAACGTACTTGCTCACGTGCTTGGCAAACCTTACGAATTAATTTTCTCAGAATTTCATCATTCTCCAAACAAAGAGCTAATTCCTTCTGAAGGTTCGAGAGGAATTAACTTTGGTTGGACTGGAGATGTAAAGTACCATTTAGGTGCAAGCCGTTTAGTTGAAACAGATCAATCTCATAAAATTAAAATCTCACTTGCAAATAACCCAAGTCACTTAGAGTATGTAGATCCAGTAGTTGAAGGATATACAAGAGCAGCTCAGGAAACACGTGACAAAAAAGGTTATCCGGTTCAAGATACTTCTAAAGCCTTTGCCATCCTTATTCATGGTGATGCTGCATTTCCAGGTGAAGGAATCGTTGCTGAAACATTGAATTTAAGTCGCCTTAGAGGATATCACACGGGTGGAACACTTCATATCATCGCGAACAATCTAGTAGGTTTTACAACAGATAGCGGCGATTCTCGTTCAACGAAATATGCGAGTGACCTTGCAAAAGGATTTGAGATCCCGATTATTCACGTTAATGCAGATGATCCAGAAGCATGTATTGCAGCTGTACATCTTGCTTATGAATATCGTAAAAAGTTCCAAAAAGACGTTCTGATCGATCTGATCGGATATCGTCGTTTCGGTCACAATGAAATGGACGATCCATCAGCAACACAGCCAAGATTGTATAAACAAGTAAACAGTCATCCGACAGTTCGTGACGTTTATGCAAAACAGCTCGTTAATGAGGGAGTACTTTCTGAAGAAGAAGTAAAGTCCATTGAAAATGATGTATTAACAAAGCATCAGACTGAATATGAAAAAGTTCAAGGTCGTAAAGAAAAATTCAAATTGGAAGACACACGACTTCCTGATCCGTTATCGAAAGCACTTCCTGATATCGATACCACAATCTCAGTTAGTGATCTTCAAGAACTTACAGAGAACATGCTTAAGTTCCCAGAAGACTTTAACGTTTACCCTAAAATCAAGAGAATCCTCGAACGCAGACGCAAGTCTTTCCAAGGGGAAAAGATCGATTGGGGTATGGCTGAATCATTAGCTTTCGCTTCCATTCTTAAGGATGGAACACCGATTCGTATCACTGGGCAAGATTCTGAACGTGGTACATTCGCGCAAAGACACCTTGTTCTAAACGATAGTGAAAGCGGAAAGAAATTTTCTCCGCTGCATGCGATGGATGACATCGATGTTTCGTTTGCGATTCATAACAGCCCACTTTCAGAATCATCAGTTGTTGGTTTTGAGTACGGTTATAATGTGTTTGCACCTGAAACCCTTGTTATTTGGGAAGCGCAATACGGAGATTTTGCGAACGTAGCACAAGTTCTGTTCGATCAGTTCTTATCTGCTGGCCGTGCGAAGTGGGGGCAAAAATCAGGTATGGTAATGCTTCTTCCTCACGGATACGAAGGTCAAGGACCTGAGCATTCAAGTGCACGTCTAGAGAGATTCTTACAGTTAGGTGCAGAAAATAACTGGACAGTTGCTAACGTAAGTACAGCATCACAGTACTTCCATCTGCTTAGACGTCAAGCGAAGCTTCTATCGATGGATGAAGTTCGTCCGTTGGTTGTTATGACACCTAAGAGCTTGCTGCGTGACACGAAAGTGGCATCCATGGCGGAAGCTTTTGAAAGTGATCACTTTATGCCATTGTTACAACAGCCTGGTCTAGGCAAAGAAAAAGACAAAGTGAAAAAAATCTTGCTTTGCTCTGGTAAGATCGCGATCGATCTTGAAAAAGCGCTTGAGCAAGATCAAGTAGCAAGAACGGAAATGCATATCGTCCGTGTTGAACAGATCTATCCGTTCCCAGAAGAAGAGATGAATGCTCTATTAAAAGAGTATCCAAACGTTGAAGACTTGATCTGGGTGCAAGAAGAGCCGAAGAACATGGGATCATGGTTATACATCGAACCTAAACTTCGTGCAGTAGCACCACAAGCACACGTTTCTTATATTGGACGTCAAGAACGTTCGAGTACGGCTGGTGGGGAACCAGACATCTATAAAAAAGAGCAAGAACAAATCATCCAAACATCATTAGCACTAGACATTCAATCGCGAGAGGGAGGCCGTGAACATGTTTGACGTTAAAGTTCCGGAATTAGCCGAATCAATTTCAGAAGGTACAGTAGCACAATGGCTTAAAAAAGAGGGCGACACCGTTGTTAAAGGCGAAGATTTAGTAGAGCTAGAAACAGATAAAGTTAACATTGAGATCAGTGCCGAGCGAGATGGCGTTCTAAAAAATATTAAAGTTGAACCAGGTGACACTGTAGCCGTTGGTGATATTATCGCTTCAATCGTAGAAGGCGGTGCGTCTGAATCTGCAGAACCAGCTGCAGAAGAGAAAACGGAAGAAAAAGCAGCTCCAACTCAACAAAAACAAGAGCCAATCGTGGAAAAAGACGCGGCTGAGGAAGAAGTAAAAGCTTCTGACCGTCCGATCGCATCTCCTGCTGCGCGTAAGCTTGCTCGTGAGAAAGGCATCGATCTATCTGAAGTGAATGCTCGCGATCCTCTAGGACGCGTTCGCACGGAAGATGTAAAACGTCATGCTGAAGGTGGAAGCACAGAGAAAGCTGCTCCGGCATCTAAGCCAGCAGCATCAGCTTCTAAACCAGCTACTTCTGTTGAAGCGGTAAATCCTGAGAAACCTGTAGAGCGCGTGAAGATGTCCCGTAGACGTCAAACGATCGCTAAACGTTTAGTTGAAGCTCAACAAACTGCAGCTATGCTTACAACGTTTAATGAAGTTGATATGACGGCGATCAACGAAGTTCGTGCTCGTCGTAAGGACAAGTTCTATGAGCAAAACGGTGTTAAACTAGGATACATGTCATTCTTCACGAAAGCTGTTGTAGGAGCACTGAAAAAGTTCCCTGCAATCAATGCTGAGATTCAAGGGGATGAAATGGTTCTTAAGAAATTCTACGATATCGGTATCGCAGTAGGAGCTGAAGAAGGATTAGTCGTACCAGTTGTTCGTAACGCTGACCGCCTAAGCTTCGCTGGTATCGAAAAAGAAATCGGGAACTTAGCTGAGAAGGCACGTTCTAAGAAGTTATCCTTAGAAGACCTTCAAGGTGGTTCATTCACTATTACAAACGGTGGTATCTTCGGATCAATGCTTTCAACACCTATCTTGAATGCACCTCAAGTTGGTATCCTAGGCATGCACACGATCCAATGGAGACCTGTAGCGATCGATAAAGAGCGTATGGAAAACCGTCCGATGATGTACATCGCGCTTTCTTATGATCACCGTATTGTAGATGGAAAAGAAGCAGTAAGCTTCTTAACAACAATTAAATCACTTCTGGAAGATCCAGAATCACTTCTTTTAGAAGGTTAATGTTTAGGAATGTAATGATGATATGGAACACCTCCTGCTTGCAGGGGGTGTTTTTTTGTGGGTTATGTTTATAGCATTGCGTGTTGGAAGTTAGCGAGTGTTTGAGAAGGTGGCGGGGGATTTGTCGAATGGCCTTTATTTTTGATTTTAGACTTAATTAAGGTTGAGAACCGCTTAAATGGTGCGCCGCACGACTTAATGAACGTCTTTTTCGACTTAATATTTTCATTTTTGACTTAATTGTGCACAATTTAATTTCCCAGCAAAAAAATTCATCAAGCCATTGCTGAAAATAAAGGTTTTTTATCAATTTTTATCGAATGAAATATGTACTAAAAAGCGAGAGGTGATACCTTGATAAAAAAACCACGTACAAAGCCCCTAAAATTATTAAAATTGAACGCCATCTTACAAAGATTAGTACACAATCACCTGAAACACGGTGAATTACAAATCGAATTTGCAAGATATTCAGCAGGTTATAGAGGCGAAGTGGCATTAGATTATTATCTGCACGATTTAGATGAGAATTCATACTTCATTCTTCATGACTTGCGACTACCGAGAGATAGAGAAAAGAAATACTACTTTCAAATTGACTGTCTGATCCTTCATTCTTCGTTTGGCGTTCTGCTCGAAGTCAAAAATCTCTCAGGTGATCTATATTTTGATCATCTCTTCGACCAGATGAAAAGAACGAAAAATGGAGTAGATGAAACATTTCCTGATCCAGTAAGCCAGGTCCAACAACAAAAAATATATCTGGAAAGCTGGTTGAAAAAAAATCAGTTGCCTAAAATCCCGCTTTATTCCCTCGTTGTTCTAACAAATCCTAAATCTTTTATTACGTTATCACCGCATTATGGCAAAAAAGCGGCCCAAATTATTCGGACTAAGAGTCTAGCTAATAAAGTTCAACAAATTTCAACGTACCATCAAGAAATCCTTACGAAGAAGGACCTTTCAAAAATAACTACAAAACTATTCAAGCAACATGAAAGACATAGCCCCGATTTATTAAAAACCTACAACATCAATCACACGGACATTATCACTGGAGTCTTTTGTCCAGGCTGTAATCATATTCCTATGCGACGAGAGAGAAGTACTTGGATTTGTTCTAAGTGCAATATTAAATCCAAAGATGCTCATATTAGAGCTCTCCAAGACTTCGCAGTGATTTTTAATGAACCTGTAAAGAATAAAACGTTAAGACGTTTTTTACACATCGATTCAACTACTTGTATGAAAAATCTTCTGAGATCTATGAATCTTACCCCGAGCGGTCCAACTAATTCTGCAACGTACCATTTACCGATTCCTGAATAACTCAACTACCAAAAAACTATATTAATCTAATAAAAAAATGAATTAAATAACCTATTATTTAATTACTAATACAAACTTGCAAAATGCAACTGATGATACTTGTGAAATGCAACCAACCGACGATTATGACATTTGCATATTACAAGTAAACAACAAAAAAGCAGCTGCAATCAGCAACCGCCTTAGTTTCATCAAATATATTACTTAAGGAATCAACAAGATCTTCCCAGTACTTTTTCTACTCTCCAAATATTCATGAGCTTTTTCACCTTCATGCAAGGGGAAAGATGTTTCTGTAATTTTTACATCTCCATTTTTAATCCATTCAAACAACTCACTTGAACGCTTTACACGTTCTTCATGTGAGGTTAGAACATTCCACAAGTCTCCACCGGTCAACGTCTTAGAAGTATCCATAAGCATACGAGGATCAATGGACACAGGGTCACCACCGGCCATACCGAAAAATACAACGGTTCCGCCAATCACTGTAACTTCAAAACTATCCATTATCGTAGAACCGACCGACTCGTAAACAACGTTTACACCTTTGCCTGAAGTTTCACTCAATACGCTTTCTTTCCAATTATCATTATATAGGAATACTGAATCGGCACCAGCTTCTAAAGCGAATTGCCGCTTTTTCTCTGAAGACGTTAAACCTATAACTTTTCCGCCAAGCAACTTGATGATCTGAATTAATAATTGTCCAACACCGCCGGCAGCAGCATGAACCAAGGCTACATCACCTTTTTTTATCGAAAAACTGTCTTTCGTTAGATAATGTGCAGTCAACCCTTGTAATAAAAGTGAGGCAGCTGATTCAAAAGAAACGCCTTCTGGAATCGGAATTGCTTTGTCACGAGGTACAGAGACGAGTTCTGCATTAGCAGCAGGTACATCTGCAAATGCGATACGATCTCCAACGGAAACACCGTTAACAGCACTACCAACTTCTTTAACGATTCCTGCTCCTTCATAACCGAGAATATATGGAGGCTGCCCTTCAAGATGATAATTTCCTTTTCTTCTATAAACATCAGCGAAGTTTAAGCCAATGGCTTTCATTTCGACCAAAATGTCTTGATCACCGATAATCGGGTTGTTAATTTCTCGATAGTCTAAAACTTCTGGACCACCAAAAGAGTCAAACACTAAAGCTTTCATATATGTAGATCTCCATTCTTATAATATGATCCTTATCATAGTAACCGAAACAATCTATATAATACTAGGAAAGAAGTCTCTAAGGAATGAATTTGACAGATAGAGCAGGGCACATTATGATTTAACAAAAGAAATGCTTAAAGGAGAGAGACTTCATGATTCATTTAGAGTGGACGAATCGAGACACGATTCGTGAAATTAAATGTGTACATACGGATGCAAAAAAATATATGGTTAACCGTGCTTTAACGGCTGGTAAAACCTATGAGCTAAAAAACGAAACAGAGGAATTTTATTTTGTAGTAGATAACACAGGTAAAGTAGGCGGTTACTACAAAGAATATTTCGAAGGATAAGCCTAAAGCAACCAAGAAAAAGCCTGACTCAGCGAGCCAGGCTTTTTTCGTTCTATTAAGAATGAATCTTCTTTTTTTCTTTGTTTAGTAGAGCATCCATGAATTCGTGGAATTCTGGAATGTTCATCTGTTGTGCTGAATCAGATAGTGCTACTGCTGGGTCAGGATGAACTTCTGCCATAACTGCATCTGCGCCGATCGCCATTGCCGCTTTAGCAGCAGGGAGGAGAAGGTCTTTACGCCCTGTTGAGTGTGTTACGTCCACGACTACAGGTAGATGCGTTTCTTTTTTAAGAATAGGTACCGCTGAGATATCTAGCGTGTTTCTTGTTGCTCTTTCGTACGTACGAATTCCGCGTTCGCAAAGAATGACTTGGGAGTTACCTTGAGCCAAGATGTACTCAGCTGCGTACATGAATTCCTCAATCGTTGCAGCTAACCCACGCTTCAGCAATACAGGCTTGTTTACAGAACCAGCTGCTTTTAACAGATCAAAGTTCTGCATGTTACGTGCGCCGATTTGAATTACGTCAACATAATCTAGTGCCATTTCAATATCGTTAGGGTTTAGAATCTCACTTACAACAGCAAGCTGATGTTCATCTGCTGCTTTACGAAGAATTTTTAATCCTTCTAGTCCAAGTCCTTGGAAGTCGTAAGGAGACGTACGCGGTTTGAATGCACCACCCCGGATTAACGTTAAACCTTTTTCTGCAATGACTTCAGCTACTTGCTTCACTTGTTCGTAGCTTTCTACCGCACAAGGACCCATGATGAAGTGAGGATTACCATCACCGATTTTTTCACCTTTTACATTTACAATTGTATCTTCAGGTTTCTTTTTACGAGATACGAGTAATGCTTTTCGATTATCGTCTTTTTGAAGCTCTAAGCTTGCTTTGAAGATCTGTTTGAAGATATGTTGCACTGTTGACGTCTCGAAAGGACCATCGTTATGTGAAGCGATCAAATCAAGCAATTCTCTCTCTCTAACAGGATCAAAGCGTTTAACACCTTGCATTTCTTTAAGCTTTCCAATTTGTTGTGCCACGTTTCCTCGTTCGTTTAGAAGCTCTAGAATCTTTAAAGAAATATCATCCATCTGTTTGCGTAAGTCTACTAATTCGTTTGACATGTGTGGTTCCTCCCCATATTTATACTCTTGTCATTAGTTCCTATATCGCGGCCGCTCATAGGCTTATTTATATACATCGTTACATAGACACTTTCGCGCTTTAAAGCGTGTGTCTCATAAAGTATTGTTTGTAACTTTAAAGGGATTTCAAAAGAATGTCAAGTACTTACACGAAAAAAGATTTAAAATAATTTTAAAGCTATTTAAAGTGCTTTTTGACATATAGATGAAGGTAATATAAATTTTAAGAAAAATGAATGAATTTCCTTTACAACAGCGCTTCAACGTGCTAAAACTGTTTATAACTTTATAAAACAAATCGCAATGAAAGAACAGCAGTAGTGAAATGGTTCCCTGTTATTAGAGAGCTGATGGTGGTGCAAATCAGTACACAGCCTTTCACGAATTACAATTCTTGAGCAAGCTTTTGTAAAAAAAGCCGGAAAAATTTCCGTTAACAAAATGAAGGTGGCAAAGGTTGTTTATTTGCTGTCAGGGTGGTACCGCGATAATTATTCGTCCCTGCTTATTAGCAGGGATTTTTTTGTACTATCAGAACTAAAAGAGTAACTAGATCAACGTGGTTTACAAATGTTTTTTCTAAAAAAACCAGGCAAACAGGAGGAATAGAAAATGAGATATTTAACAGCAGGAGAGTCACACGGCCCTCAACTCACAACAATCATTGAAGGTGTACCAGCAGGTTTGCCTCTAGTTGCAGAAGACATTAATGAGGAACTTGCTAGACGACAAAAAGGGCATGGTCGTGGACGACGTATGCAGATTGAGAAGGATCAGGTTCAAATCTTAAGTGGTGTACGTCACGGAGTTACTCTTGGTTCACCGATCACACTAGTAGTAGAGAACAAGGATTTTACTCATTGGACAAAGATCATGGGTGCTGAACCTCTTGAAGAGGAAAACGCAGAAGTAAAACGTGTTATCTCTAGACCTCGACCTGGTCATGCAGATCTTAATGGTGCTATCAAGTACAACCATCGAGATATGAGAAACGTGCTAGAACGTTCTTCAGCTCGAGAAACAACGGTTAGGGTAGCAGCAGGAGCTGTAGCGAAAAAGGTACTAAAAGAGCTTGGAGTTGAAGTTGGTGGCCACGTGTTAGAACTGGGTGGTGTCGTAGCTGAGAATACTTCTTATGAATCGTTAACCGAACTTCGCGAAAAAACCGAGGTCTCGCCTGTCCGATGTCTAGATAAAAATGTTGAAAAAACGATGATGGAAGCGATTGATACCGCAAAAGAAAACGGCGATTCGATCGGTGGGGTTGTAGAAGTAATCGTAGAAGGTATGCCAGTAGGTGTTGGTAGTTATACGCATTATGATAATAAACTCGATGCTAAATTAGCAGCTGCAATTATGAGTATCAATGCATTTAAAGGTGCTGAGATCGGTATTGGTTTTGAAGCAGCACGAAAACCTGGAAGTGAAGTGCATGATGAGATTGTTTGGGATATCGAACGCGGCTATACAAGAAGAACAAACAACGCAGGAGGCTTTGAGGGAGGAATGACGACTGGGATGCCAGTTGTTGTTCGTGGTGTGATGAAGCCGATTCCAACACTGTACAAGCCGCTTAATAGTGTAGACATTGAAACGAAAGAAGTCTTTGCGGCAAGCATTGAACGTTCTGATAGCTGTGCAGTTCCTGCTGCTAGTGTTGTAGCAGAATCAGTTGTGGCCTGGGAATTGGCAAGTGCTCTAGTTAATCAATTCGGACAAGATAACATGGAAGTGATAAAGAAAAACATCGTACAACACCAAGAACGTGCAAGGGTGTTTTAAATGAACACGATAGACATAACAACACCTTCAAAAAAATATCCTGTTTTTATTGGTGATAAAGTAATCGATCAGCTTAACGTAGTCCTTGAAAACCTTAATCCTTCACCTAAGAACCTTTTGATCATAACGGATGAAAACGTTGGAAACCTTTATCTAGAAACCGTACAAAATGTGATCGGGGATGCCTTTACTTATGAAACGATACAGATTCATGCTGGTGATGATCAAAAGTCATTCGAGAATTATATGGCTTGTCAAAGCTTTGCTTTAAGTAAAGAACTGGACCGGACGTCTGTGGTAATTGCGCTTGGTGGAGGTATGATCGGTGACCTTGCTGGATTTGTCGCAGGTACTTATATGCGGGGAATTCGCTTTATTCAAATTCCGACTACTATTCTTGCGCATGATAGTGCAGTAGGAGGAAAAACGGGTATCAACCATCCTGAAGGTAAGAACATGATCGGTGTCTTTCATCAACCAGAAGCGGTGATATATTCGACAGACTTCTTAACTACTTTACCAGCAAATGAAATAAGATCTGGTTTTGCAGAGGTCATTAAACATGCATTGATCGCTGATGAAAATTTGTATCGTTCTTTACGTGCGAGCGTTAAAAGCATCGATGATCTAAAAGGTAACTCCCTACAGAAAGCTCTCATACAAGGCATTAAAATTAAAAATGAGATCGTTACACAGGACGAAAAAGAAAAAGGAATTCGAGCTTATTTAAACTTTGGTCACACACTCGGCCATGCTATAGAAGGGGAGCTTCAATATAAAGGCATCACTCATGGTGAAGCAATCGCGTTAGGTATGCTTTTTGCCCTTTCGCTAAAAGAGGACACTGAAATTTTAGGACAAGAACTAAAAATGTGGTTAAGAACTTTAGGATATCCTTCTTTCCCTAAGCACTTATCTGCTTCCTCACTTGTCAATCGAATGAAGAAAGATAAAAAAGCGGAAAAAGGCATGATTCAAATGGTGCTTCTGAACAGTTTGGGTAAGCCCTCATTATCACCTTTTACTTCAGAATCATTAGAGAGAAAATTATCTTCTTTTATAGAAGAGGCATCAAAGGAGTAGGAATAAATGAAAAACGTCTTACTAATAGGGGTTGGATTGATTGGTGGTTCAATCGCTCTTTCTATCAAACAAGAACACGAAGCAACAATCTATGGGTATGACGTTTATGCTCAAAATAGTAGAACTGCAGCAGAAATAGGTGTAATTGATGAAGCTGTTACAGACTTTATAAAGATGGCGCAAGTTGCAGATCTTATTATTATTGCAACACCTGTTGAAGCAACGTTACAAGTGATGGAAAAATTAGTTTCCATATCACCTATAATTAAAGCGCTTGTTATGGATGTTGGCAGTACAAAAAAATCCATTATGAATAAAGCTGAGAAAATGGCCGCTTCTGGAATTCGTTTTATTGGTGGTCATCCTATGGCTGGATCCCATAAAACGGGAGTGGAAAGTGCAAAGGTACATCTATTAGAAAATGCCTTTTACTTTTTAACACCAAACTCTATAACTACTGATACAGATATTGATGAAGCAAAGACTTGGCTAAAGGGGACAAGAGCAAAATTTCTCGTTACTGATCCAGATGAACATGATTTTCTTACTGGAATTGTAAGTCATTTTCCGCATCTTGTCGCTTCAAGCCTTGTGAGGATTGCCCAACATCATGCGAAGGAGAAACCTTTGATTCAGCAGTTAGCAGCAGGAGGATTCAGAGACATTACACGCATTGCTTCAAGCTCTCCAAAAATGTGGAGTGATATTGTCAGCCAAAATAAATCACATCTTTTAACTCTATTACACGAGTGGAAAAAAGAGATGGATACGGTTATAGAGTTCGTAGAAAATGGAGATGAATCAGAACTTTACGAGTACTTTGATGGAGCAAAATCATTTCGAGATTCTTTACCTGTTCGATCAAAAGGTGCGATCCATCCTTTTTCAGATTTATATGTTGATATCCTCGACAAAGTGGGAGCTTTATCTCACATCACTGCCCTTCTGGCTCAATCCGAGATCAGCATAATCAACCTCAGTATTTTAGAAGTAAGAGAAGGACTAAATGGGGTACTTCGATTAAGTTTTCAAGATGACAATGATCGAGATCAGGCACAGGAAATATTACAAAAAGAGAATTACTTAACACAAATCACTTTATAAGGAGGCACTATTTTATGACAAAGCAATTACAACCTATTCAACAATTAAAAGGATCTATTAAAGTGCCTGGTGACAAATCTATTTCACATCGAGCAGTTATGTTTGGATCCATCGCTGAGGGTAAAACCACAGTGGAAGGTTTTCTAACAGGAGAAGATTGTTTAAGTACCATTTCATGTTTTAAGAAACTCGGCGTTTCTATTCAACAAGAAGGAGAAAATGTAACCGTAGAAGGTAAAGGACTTACTGGTTTAACACCATCTTCAGAAGATTTGTATGTAGGGAATTCAGGTACAACGATTCGTTTAATGCTAGGAATACTAGCAAATACGCCGTTTCAATCCACCTTGACAGGTGATGAGTCAATCGCAAAAAGACCGATGAATCGCGTGACCAAACCCTTAAAAGAAATGGGAGCTGCGATTGATGGTAATGATGCAGGAAATAAGGTGCCTCTTCATATTAAAGGAGGCGAAACACGAGGTATTCACTACACCTCTCCAATCGCAAGTGCGCAAGTTAAATCGGCTATTATTCTAGCTGGATTAGATGGAGAAGGAACTACCTCTGTAAAAGAACCCTTCAAATCGAGAGACCATACAGAACGCATGCTTAAAGCGTTTGGAGTTGAAGTTGAGACAGATGAGTTAACTGTTTCAGTCGCAGGTGGCCAAAAATTAAAGGGTACACATATTGAAGTTCCGGGTGATATTTCTTCAGCGGCTTTCTTTTTAGTAGCAGGTGCGATTGTTCCAAACAGTGAGATCACGTTAAAAAAAGTAGGGTTGAATCCAACGCGTACCGGAATATTGGATGTACTTAAAAATATGGGGGCAGATATCACCTACCAAAATATAAATGAGACAGCTTCTGAACCTTTTGGAGATTTAGTTATTAAAAGCTCTGATTTAAAAGGAACGGTTATACAAGGAGATCTTATCCCTCGTTTGATCGATGAAATTCCAATCATAGCTTTAGCCGCAACTCAAGCAGAAGGAAAGACAATCATAAAAGATGCACATGAACTTCGAGTGAAAGAAACAGATCGAATTGAAACCGTTGTGAACGAACTAAAAAAGATGGGTGCAGATATAGAAGCTACAGAAGACGGTATGATCATACATGGTAAGTCTTCATTACACGGAGCATCTGTTCAAAGTTACGGTGACCATAGGATCGGAATGATGTTAAGTGTAGCCGCATGTATCGCTGAAGGCGAAACAACACTTACAAATAGTGAAGCGATTGCTGTTTCGTATCCTTCATTCTTTGAACAACTAGATATACTCTCGAAATAAAGAAAAACGTTCCCTGTATTCATAAGGGAACGTTTTTTGTATTATTGCACACTTGAGAATGTTCTAAGGTCTTCAATGTCTGCAACCTTAAACCCATTGGCTTCCACTCGGTGAACAAGTTCATCAATTTCTTCACGAGAAACACTTTCATTGAATGTGATAACAACTCTGCGTAGGAATTGTTTTCCTGCGTCTTGTGTGAAAACACCTTCAATATTGTATTCTTCGTGGATAGCTGTAAATAGTTTTCTTAACGAGCCTTTCCCCTCTGTAGTAGAAACGGTTAGAGAGTAGCCACCCTTTTTTATACCATAAGAATCTTCTAGAATATCCATTACTTTTGAGTGAGTAATGATTCCAAGGAAGTTATGATCATCATCGACTACAGCCATAAAAGGTAGGCGTCTGATTGTGAAAAGAACTTTGAAATAAGCAGTATTCTCATGAATAAACGCGTCTTTTTCTTCTACAATTCTACTAACATGATCCTTAACTGAACCGACATTGTCGATAATATAATCAGATGTAGTCTCTTTAAAAAGAAGACCTACAAACTTTTGTTCAGATTCATCCAAAACGGGTATGCAGCGATACCCTGACTGAATAATGGTATATCGCGCTTCGCTGATTGACATGTTCTCTGTAACATACGTTACTTTAGATTTTGTTAGATAGTTGGATTTTACTTTCATAGCACACACCCTTTTCAGAATAATATAAATATTTAAAACTATTTCGACAAAAAAAGCAAATACCCTTTCTTTTTTACTCAACTTTATTCCTAATTGCATATTAAGTAATAATACCATATACTATTACTAGAATATTTTATAAATTCTTAAAAGGAGGTGTAAGGCATGCTTAAAGGTGTACAAATGTTTGACTGGTTGGTCGTTTTCCGTGCAATTACGTACGTATTTTCAAAAATTGGCGGAGTCTGTCCATTTCCAGTTAAAACATGAAAGTACATCACAAAGTAACCTTACCCTATCCTTTTTTATTGTTAACCATGGGCAGGTATGTTGCTCATGGTTTTTTTGTATCCAAAAAAGGACAGTGGCATTGGATTAAAAGGAGAAAATGAAAATGATTATATGCACTGTTCATCAACTTAAGAAAATGTATGGCGGAAACGAGATCCTAAAAAACATATCTTTTGAAATTCACGAACAAGACCGAGTAGGTATAGTCGGACAAAATGGTTCAGGAAAGACGACCCTGTTTAAGCTGGTAAGTGGTGTTGACCATCCGGATTCAGGTTCTATAGCCATCAGAAAGGATGCAGAGATCGGTTATTTGGAACAACTTCCTGAGCATTCAGAGAATATGAGTGTATATGACGTAGTTTCTGCAACGTTTCAAGAAATCAAGAAAATTGAAAGTGAGATTCAGAAGGTTAATACCTTGTTAAGTGATCCAGAACAATCGCAACGATTAGAGAAAAATTTAAATCGGCTTTACAGGTTGCAAGAAGAATTCGAAGAACTTGACGGTTATGCGATTGAGTCAAAGATAAATGGCGTTTTAGCTGGGTTAGGTCTAACTCAACTCTCTCATCAACCATTTATGCAACTCAGTGGAGGGGAACAAACGAAGGTCGGTCTAGCCTGTTTACTACTAAAAGAACCTGAGCTATTACTCCTAGATGAACCTACCAATCACCTTGACATCGAAACGATGAATTGGCTAGAAAGCTATCTTCAAAAATATAAAGGTTCTGTTATTATTATTAGCCATGATCGCTATTTTTTAGATAAAGTGACATCAAAGACTATTGATATTGAAGATGGTGAATGCACCTTATATCATCAAAGTTATTCAGGTTTTCTAAAAGAAAAAGAAAATAACCTTTTATTAGAATTTGAGAAGTATGAAGAACAACAAAAGAAGATAAAAAAGATTAAAGAATCGATCAAACAACTAAGAGACTGGGGTGCTCGCTCAGGAAATGAAAAGTTCTTCAAAAGAGCGAGGAACATGGAAAAAGCACTTCATCGAATACAGAGTATGAAACGCCCTAAACTTGAACGGAAAAAAGCGGCATTTGAATTCTCAGTAAACAAGAGAAGTGGGCAGGACGTTGCAGTAATAAAAAGGCTTAGTAAATCAATCGAAGGTCGTTCAATATTAAGTAATCTTGAACTACAGATTCGATATGGTGAGAAGTTAGCTCTCGTCGGTAAAAACGGTTCAGGAAAATCAACGTTTCTCCAGACACTACAAACTCTAGACCACAACAGCGGTACGATAAACCTTGGTCCTTCCGTGTCGATTGGTTATCTTTCTCAAAAGGGACTAACTGCTGAATCAACTCAAACTGTACTTGATATTTTCAGAGAAAACGTACCGATGGAAGAAGGAGAAGCTCGGCACCATCTAGCAAAGTTTTTGTTTTACGGTGCATCTGTTTATAAAAAAGGAAATGAACTAAGCGGAGGAGAACGAACACGACTGAGACTTGCACAGCTTGTATATGAAGGATTCAATTTCTTGATTCTGGATGAACCAACAAACCATTTGGACATTGATTCCCGTGAAGCATTAGAACTTGCACTAGAGGAGTTTGATGGAACGATCTTATCAGTATCCCATGACCGCTATTTTATGAACAAACTATTTGAGCGTACCATTTGGTTAGAAGAGGGAAGCCTAGAAAGTTATAACGGGAATTTTGATTATGCACTTGAAAAGCGGTTAAGCAACTAAATTCATCTATTCAGTTGATAAAACAGGTTATTTTTAATAGCCTGTTTCTTTTTATTTATACCATCTTGTTTTTTAAAGTGTTGGTTTTCATTCACGGGCCGTACGGTGAGCCTCCTGCCGCTTTGCGTCATTAGGAGTCACCACGTCACCACCTGTTAGTTACAGTGGCTAGAACCTATAGGACAAAAGTTGAACGATCAAGATATCCAAGTACGCCTTCCTTACCAAATAACTTTTACTTGTCGGATTTGAACAAGCTATCTCCGTTTTCAGGACTGTCCTTTCCTCTCGTATGAACGGCAACCTTACACTAAGACCATTTTGCGTAAAAGTAAAAAGAAACAAACATTAAACTCAATACTATTTCAGAAACGCTCTTTTCTAAAAGATTATTTTTTTAAATCCTTTTCACCTTTGACTGTTGATTGGAGTGGAAGGTGTGAGACTCCTACGGGACAGGCTGGCAGGTGAGACACTTATACGTGAAACGTACGAATGTGGCTCACCGCCTGCCCCGTGGAAAGCGAACAACCTGGAACGGAAATCAACTACTTCCAAAAGCTTCAAACTATTTGAAAAACATCCTTTAGAAAATAGCCTTCTTTAATACAGTTATTACTGATTGTTCTTTCGAGGTATGGGGAATAATGGTGAGAAAACGTGTTAATCAGGAGGTATCTTATGAGTAACTATGAAAATAATATGCCGCAGTTTCCAGAACCAATCTGGAGAACGCAATTAGAACTACCTACATATTCGGTTTTAAATAAAGATCATGAAACGGAGGTTGTAGTAGTAGGAGCAGGGATTAGCGGAATCACAACCGCTTATCTTTTAGCTAAAGAAGGAAAGAGAGTTACATTGATTGAGGCAGGAAAAGTGATCAATGGAACAACTGGTCATACAACGGCAAAGATTACATCTCAACATGATGTCATCTATGATCACCTTATTTCACATATCGGATTAGATCGAGCACGCCTATATTATGAATCAAATGAACATGCTAGGAAGTTTATAGAAAATCTTGTTAAACAAAACAATATTCATTGTAACTTTGAAAAACACGACGCCTATCTATACGCAAACACCGAGGAAGGAATCAAAAAACTTAAGACAGAAGCTGATGCTTATCAAAAGTTAGAGATCGATGGTGAACTAGTTGAAAAACTTCCTTTTAATATACCTCATAAAAAAGCACTTGTTATGAGAGATCAAGCGCATTTTCATCCTGTGAAATATTTAACGGCGTTATTGCAAGAAATGGAATCACTTGGTGTTTCGGTCTACGAAAACACAACAGCAACAGATATTCTTGAAGAGGATGACAAAAAAGCTGTTGTGCAGACAAGTAACGGACACAAAATTACAGCTGACTTTGTTGCTTGTTGCACTCATTTTCCATTTTTTGACGGGCAAGGTTTCTATTTTACAAGGATGATGGCAGAGCGTTCATATGTACTAGCTGTTAAAACACAAGATACTTTTCCAAACGGGATGTATATGGGAGTTGATCAAACTTCATTCTCTTATCGTTCTATCCTACAGGACGGCGAAAAAATTGTATTACTAAGTGGAGAAAGTCATCAAACAGGACAGGGAATTCCTACACATCAGCACTATGAGGCTTTATTAAAAGAAGCAAAAAAATCATTAAAATTAGAAAGAGTGCTTTATCGTTGGTCAGCACAAGATTTGATTACACTCGATAAAATACCATTCATAGGTAAGCTTACACATAAGCATGATCACATTTTAGTGGCTACAGGTTACAAGAAGTGGGGAATGACGACAGGAACTCTTGCTGCATTAATTATTACAGATCATATCCTAGGTAGAGATAATGATTATGCTGAAGTCTACAAGCCGCAAAGGTTTCAAGCTGATCCATCTGATATTAAACAGTTTATAAAGGAAAACGCAGACGTCGCAAAACATTTTGTTTCTGGCAAGTTAGATAAACCCTCAAAACACCCAAGAAGTCTAAACAAAGATGAAGGATGTGCCGTGACTGTCGATGGCGAGAGATGTGGAGCCTACCGAGATCCGAGTGGAGAGCTTCATATAGTTGATACGACCTGTACACATCTCGGGTGTGAAACAGAATGGAATAGTGGCGATCGAACATGGGATTGTCCCTGCCACGGCTCACGCTTTTCATACGATGGTTCAGTCGTAGAAGGACCTGCCAAAAAACCGCTAAAACGTGTAGAGTTACAATAAAACAATAGGAGAAGACTTATTAAAGTATGAGTTGCTTTAGTAAGTCTTTTTTTATGTATTCTAGATCGAAATTCGTATATTAAGTCAACATGATTCATATTTTACTTACAATTTGTAAAAGAATTTTTATAATTTCAAAAAAATAACAAGTAAAAATAATGAAAATTTTATGAATTTAGTATAAAATAAAGTGCTTGAAAGCGAGAGGGGGAAATAAATATGAAGCTTTTGAGAGAAACATTAAAGCATTTTAAGCCTTATTGGAGGGGGCTTCTTCTAGCTTTTATCTGTTCGTTGATTGGTGGTGCCTTTACCGTAATCCCACCTATTTTAGCAGGAAAGCTAGTAGATGAAATCCTGCCCAATGAAATGACGGATATGATAGGTTGGCTCGTTGCAGGTGTTCTGTTCTCTTTTTTGTTTAAGGTGATATTTGAATCCTTACAAGAATTTATTCAAATTCAGATCGGTTTAGATGTTATCACGGATATGCAGATGCGTGCATTTGGGAGGTTACATAAAACACCGATGTCCTTTTTTACGACTACACCTCGAGGAGATATGCTGTATCGACTTACACATGACGTAGAAGCTGTCCAGAACTTAAATAATACGGTCGTGCCTCGATTCGTACAACAAGTAGTGAGTGCAATAGCAGCTTTTATTGCCGTATTTGCTCTATATTGGCCAGTCGCAATTGTGATGTTCTGTGTATTTGCTATCTATCTGTATCCATCATTTAAACTTGGAACGACTATGAGAAAGATGAGTGCGGTTCAACGGGATATGCGGGCAGATATCTATCATCACCTTCAAGAAAGCATTGAATCAACAAGACTAGTTCGTACTTTCCAAACACAAGAAAGAGAAATACATACACAAGATAAAAAACTTACAGATTGGAAGAATTATTCCATACGTGCTGCTTTAATCGGAAAAGTAAACTGGCGTCTTGGTAATCTATTTAATATCGCTACTCCAGGTGTTGTAATGTTAGTTGGGGGAATAGCCGTTTGGAATAATACGATTTCTGTCGGAACCCTTGTTGCATGTTTAGGGTTTATTCCTACGATGTTTTTTCCTATTCGATCACTAGCTGAGAATGCATTGATCATACAACAAGCTATACCGGCTCTTCAGAGAATCTATGAATATTTTGACTTACCACAAGAACATGAGGATAATCTTCCGAACATGGAGCCAATTCGTGGTGATATTGATGTTGACAATCTATGGTTTCGTTATCCTGGCAACGAAGAATTTGTATTAAAAGGTGTATCATTGAATATGAAGGCAGGCCAACACATTGGTATTGTCGGTACTAGCGGCGGCGGTAAATCTACACTCATCCAATTGCTTCTCGGACTTTATGAACCTGAGGCAGGCACTATTGAAATCGACCAACAAAACTTGTTTGAGTATAATAGAAATTCTTTTCGTCAGCAGGTAGGAGTCGTCTCTCAGGAAACGTTTCTTTTAAACAATACACTGCGGATGAACTTATTATATGGAAGAAAAGATGCAACTCAAGCCGATTTAGATGCAGCATGTGATGCTTCAGGACTTACAGATTTTGTCGCTGCTTTGCCAGAAGGTTACGAAACAATCGTTGGGGAACGGGGGCTTAAACTTTCGGGTGGACAAAGACAACGTGTCGCACTTGCAAGAGCAATTCTTCGACATCCTGCTCTTTTAATCTTTGATGAAGCAACTTCTTCCCTGGATGGGGAGACAGAAGAACGTGTGCAATCCGCCCTTGAAGAGCTCATTCCAGGCAGAACGACGATCACGATAGCTCACCGGCTGATCACGGTTAGGGATGCAGATAAAATCGTACTCTTAGACAAGGGTGTTGTAGCTGAATCAGGTACGCACGAAGAACTTTTGGCAGCGCGAGGGCAGTACTACGAACTCTATATGGCGCAGTACAGTGAATTGGAAAAGGAGAGAGCGATATGAGCCAGACAGCATTGAAACATAAAAATCGAGACGGCAGACGCGTTCTAGCCTTTTTAAAGCCTCATAAAAAATGGGTATTTGCAGATGCGTTTGTTATTGCCGTTTCTCAAGTGTTTTCTGCACTGATTCCGACACTTGCACTAGGTTGGCTTGTTGATTCCATTTTACCTGGTGAGTCCAATCAACTTCTATGGGGGTTGATGTGGCTGTTGATCTTTGCTGCTGTTGCTGACTTGATTCTAATGGTTATAGATGAATATTTTTGTCATCAAGTCGCAAAGACCGTAACAAACTGGCAAAAATTAAGACTGTTTAAACATCTTCAAAATTTACCTTTTTCGTTTTATCAAAACAACCAATCTGGTGAAATGATGGCTCGTGTTTCTGATGATCCAGATACACTTCACAACTTCCTTGCATGGGAAGGATCGACCTTTATGGCCTCTGTACAAGGTGTTATTTTATACAGCATCGTCCTTCTTTGGATTCATCCTTATTTAATGATAACGAGTGTTGTGTTAGGTATTATCTTCTATCTAACGTCAAATGCAGTTGGTCAGCGTACACGACAATCTTCAGCGAATGCAAGAAAAGAAGCATCTCGATATCTTGAGAGACTTCGTGAGTCTGTCACGGGTATCCATCTTTCTAGGGTATTAGGGGTTTCTGATGGAGAGGTTTCAAGTGTAGCTGAAATTAGAAAATCATTCATTAAAGAATCTCGACAGGAATTAAAAGCTAGGATGCAATCAATTGTAGTAATCGGGAGCTATAACGGTCTTGCATTAGCTGTCGTTTATGGATTAAGCGCATATTTGATCTGGAACGACCAATTAACGGCTGGTCAGATGCTAACTGCAGCTGGTCTCGTGGCAATCGCTGCAAATGAGATGCAACGAATGTTAAGAAACTGGCTTTCCGTAAGAAGAACTGGCCCTGCGTTAGATCGCTCTGAACTTTTACTCGGCCAAGAAGTTTCAAGTGCTGAAACAGAAAAAGGATTGATTCCAAAAGAGGTTGAAGGAGAAATCGAATTTAGGGATGTTGCATTCGGTTATCCTGAAAAAGACGATAAAGTATTAAAGGGCTTATCATTTTCTGTAAAGTCTGGAGAAGCGGTAGCACTTGTAGGACCTAGTGGGTCTGGGAAATCAACCGTTGTTGATTTATTATTGCGTTTGTATGAACCAGATAGTGGAGCTGTTTTTATAGATGGAAAAAACGTATCAACTGTTGATGCAGGGTGGCTTCGCTCACAAGTTGCGATCGTTTCCCAAGACGTCCAGCTTCGAAATGGTTCTTTGGCGGATAATTTGCGAATTGCCAAACCTGAAGCAACTGAGGATGAATTACTATCAGCATTAACAGACAGTGGACTTGGAGAATTCTTACTTACTCTTCCTGAAGGACTAAACACCCTAGTTGGAGAAAGAGGAAGTTTGCTATCTGGAGGACAGAAGCAAAGGTTGTCATTAGCACGTGCTCTAGTAAAAGATGCAGCCGTTCTTGTCCTTGATGAAGCGAGCTCTGCTTTAGATCCCATCACAGAAGTTCAAGTTAATGAAGCGATCAATAAAAGAAAATCAAAACAAACGCTCATTATTATTTCGCATAGGCTATCAACTGTCTTAGCAGCAAATCGAGTGATTGTCATCGAGAACGGAGTCATGATCGAGGATGGAGTTCATGATGAGTTGCTGAAATCTGATAATGGAGTATACAGCAGATTATTTAAACGAGAAGCAGATATTGGAACACAAGCATTTAGTAGTTAAGATAGGTTACGCCATTTCGTTTAAATTTCCTTTTTCTCATAATTCCCTTCCAATTTGGGTATATATGAAACTATATATCCAAAGGAGGGAAATTGATGTCAGCAACTTTTAGAGCTATTTTGAATATCGTAGCACTCGCAGCAGTAATCTTTGTTAATTATTTGGCCAATGCACTACCTTTGAATGGACAGACAACAGGGGAATTATCTGCAAAGTACAATGTGTTAATCACGCCGGCAGGTTATGTGTTTTCCATATGGGGACTTATCTATTTACTGTTAACAATATGGGTAATAGTTCAAGTGCTTCCTCAGAATAGAGATAAGCCCGTGTATGAAAACATCGGCTTATGGTTTGTTTTGAACTGTATCTTAAATTGTACGTGGATATTTGTTTGGCATTATGAATTTCTCGGTTTATCTTGGTTGGTGATGATTGGGCTCTTATTGTCACTCATTATGATCTATACGAAAATTCAAAATCAAGATAACAAATCTCCCTTCGTTCGACTTCCGTTCTCGGTCTATCTCGGATGGATCAGTGTGGCAACGATCGTGAATACCGCGGTTGTTTTGAAATATAGCGGATGGAATGGTTTTGCACTCTCTTCTGTTACTTGGACTGTGATCATGTTACTAGTAGGCACAGGATTAGCAATCTTTTTTACCCTTTTAAACAAGGATGTTATTTATCCACTCGTCTTTGTTTGGGCGTATGTCGGAATAGGGGTTAGGCATAAGGGAGAGATCGATGTTCTCACCTATACGAGTTTTACGTTAGCGATTTTACTTTTGTTATTCATTATTTGGAGACTTGCTACAAAAAGAAATGGAGAAGTAGCAATGAAATAGGATTTAGAGGAGAGTAAAGAATGGTTAAGTTATCGATGCCTGTGGGCTTGTTGTTAGAATCAGCTATAGCTGGCGGTGTTTCTGGAGAACGATTGTTAGAAGTGATCAGAACGAAAAATTTCGAAGCACTTCGTCATGTTGGTAAAGAAGAGTCAAGCTGGACTTATTTTTTCGAATTTGCAGAACAGAACTGGGAAACGGTTGTTTCTGCAATTACGACGGGCTATACCTATAAGTTTATTACGATCAGAGGATTGATGAACTTGATTCAAAGCAAATATAAGCTAAAAGAGAACGATGACTTTATAATGAATGAATCAGGCATCGACATGAACCTCTCAGATGAACAGCTTGATTTTCTTCGATCTCGAATTCCTTCACAATGGGTATTCAAGAAACAAGAACAAACAAAGTACGGAGTTCAGGCTTTCTTAGCCCAAACAACATCAGCCAATGTGTAGATAACGTAAAAGCGCTTGAGCGGGAAATATCCTGCCTAAGCGCTTTTTTTAATCTTGATAGTTATTTCTTGCACTCAACCATGTGTTGATTCCGATCGCTTTACACACAGAGAAGTAATGAAGAAGCATCAATAGGACGGAACCCGCGTTCATTCCAATGATGATACCGTGCATTCCTAACGATGGGTGAGAACCTAACATGTACATAAGAACAAAAGATAGTGTTGTTGACCAGACCGATTGAACAAATGCAGTTGTTATTAAGCCAAGTCCGATCAGATATGCTTGAAGAGGGATCAAGAAAAAAGTAAACAAAAAACTTGGCCACAATAATTCTAAATACGTGGCGGCAGATTGTGAATGGAAGAACATTAAGGTAAGTTTATCTGAAAACATTAAAAAGATAGCAACGGCTGGAAACCCGTATAATGCAGTTATACCCATTACGCGAATAAGAAGGCTTTTTAATTTTTCTACGTCTTTTTTAGCCGTAGCTTCTGAAACAGTGGGGATCAATACGACCAAAAGAGAATGTGCAATAAACGCAGGAAAGAATCCGATAGTGATTGCTACACCTGCTAATAAACCAAACTCTTCCGTTGCCGCAACTCCTGAAAAGCCTGCAAGAGACAATGAATATTTGATTAGAAATGGTTGTATAGCGTTTGTTACAGCATGAAACAGTCGTAAGCCTGTAGTCGGAATCGTTACGGCCATAAGACTTCTAGTTACTTCATTTGAGGAGAGATGTTCATTATTATGAGTTTGCATTCTTTTGTATTGAATCAAATAGGCTGTGAATAAATAGACAAAAACGACAAGTTCACTACCTACAAAAGTTGCTAATGCTATAAGGATTGCCGTTTCGTTATCAAAAGAAAACAACTGATAAATGCCAGTCAATAAGATGAGCTGAGCCAATTTTCGAAACAAGTTTGAGAACGCCAGCTTACCCATCTGCTGTTTGCCCATAAAAAAACCTCTAGCTATTGATGTTAGGGAAATCAGAGGGATTAATAGGACCATAAGCCATCTCACCAGCGGGTGATAACTATTGAAAACAGGTATAAAAGGCAAGATCACTAAAGCAAGTACAACCATTGCGACAGTCAACAATATCGTCATCTTTGTAGCATGTTTCAGCATGCTAAAGTGTTGTTTCTCTTCTTTTTCTGCAACGAATTTTGAGATGGAAATCGGTAATTCCAAACTCGCGATAATAATAATCAAGATGACAGTTGGAAAGATCGACATATAATGACCGAGTCCTAATTCACCTAATTCTCTAGCTAGCACCATGTTCACAATGAATTCTAAGCTTTCGCCAACTAATGCAGCAGCAGCAAGCAACAATACTCCTCTAAGAAATATATTCATACGATGAGTGCATCTCCTTGTACACGTTGTCCTTTTATTCATATGCAAAAAAAAATGAAACAAGACCTCGAAGGACTTTAAACATTAAAAGGAGAAAGATAAGCATATAGCAGAACAAGGAGAGATTATAGTGACATTACATACAGAAAAAAATACAGTTCAAATTCTATCATTGTTAGAACAAGAAAAGATTATGGATCAGTGGCTTTTTGAAAGGCTAGAGCAATTATTGCCTTTGTTAATGAAGAAGCATAACGTTGAAATGTGGATAACGATTGGCAAGGAATATAATGAAGACCCAATTGGGAAGACTTTCTTTCCTTCAGCGATCGATAGTTCAAGGCGATTAACGATTTTTGCATTTGTTAAAGAAAACCACTCTGACAAAATTAATCGATATGTTATTTCTTCTAATAAAACTTTCGAACCTTTTTACTCATGCTATCCATTACAAGTTAATGAAGATCCTTTTGATGGATTGATGAGGTTAATAGAAAAATTCAATCCTGAATCCATAGCAGTTAATTCTTCTTTGCATTATGCTTTTTGCGATGGATTAAGTCATTCTAATTATGAGAAATTACAAAAAGTCTTAGGAACACAGCATGCTGAAAAACTGGTTTCCTCTGAAAACATTGCGATCGATTGGCTTCAAACAAGAACCGAGTCTGAACTTCATTGGTATAGAAAATTAGAAGGCATTACAAAAGAAATCGTAAAACAGACATTTACGAACGAACTCGTTATACCTCATAAAACCTCAACGCAGGATTTAGTTAGATGGATTAGACAACACGTAACAGATTTAGGGTTGAAAACATCTTTTTATCCCACAGTTGATATCCAAAGGCAAGATGGATCTTCAGACAGATTGGAAGGTGTTATACTTCCAGGAGATATCATCCATCTGGACTTTGGAATTGAATATCTTGGTCTTTGCACAGATACACAACAATTAGCTTATGTTCTTAAAGAGAATGAAATAGAACCTCCTAAAGGGCTAAGAAATGCATTAAATACGGCAAATGAATTCGAAGATCTCTTTTTTAAAGAAAGTAAAGAAGGAATGTCGGGGAATGAAATCTTTTTAAATGTACTTACTAAGGCAGAACAAAATCAAATGGATGCTATGCTTTACTCACATCCTATAGGCTATTTTTGTCATGGAGCAGGACCAATTATCGGACTGTATGATAAACAAGAATATATTCCAATTCGGGGAGAGTTAAGGATGGAGAATAACACGTGCTATGCACTAGAATTTAACATTAGACATTTCATCCCTGAATGGAACAAAGCTGTTCCGATCTATCTAGAAGAGACGGTTTGTTTTAAAGAAGGTAAGATGCAATTTTTCACAGGCAGACAAACAGATTTTTATCTAATCAAGCCTGAGTGGTAATAAAATACATTTGAAATATCTATTCACCTCTAGTACAATGAGAAACTGTGTGTTTCAGCTTGTTGTAGGGGAGAGATAAAATGTTATTGCTTGGACAAGAACAAGATAGAGAAACAAAAATAGATCGTAATGAGCTTGAATTTCAATTATTGCGGATGCAGAACGATATGAAGCAAATCGCTAAAAATTATGATGTGATCGGTGTTGATCAAACAAAAGATGACAACCTTGTGATTGTTTATAAATCTGAAGAATTGGATCAATGTAAGATTATGATTAATGATTGTGAATCCAGATATGACGGCTGGGATTTTTCAATAGATGCTGTGTATGAAGATAAAAATACGATTCATATTGGTGATATTAAAGGACCAGCAAATAAAGGTTACGGCTCAATCTGTATGCATTATTTAAAAGAAACAGCTTCAGATAAGAACATCCCCACAATAAAAGGCGATATAGCCAAGAGAGACTGGGGACATGTAGACCGGCTTGTTCATTTTTATGAAAAACATAATTTTGATATTGAACTCGATCCTGAAAATAAATGTGGAAAAATTGAATGGAATCACTATTAAAAAGGCGTGTATCGTAAAGATAACACGTCTTTTTTTGTACACATTTCTTTGGAAAATTCATTTGAACGTAATTAAGTCTTGACTTAACATAAATACTGTTTTACGATACTAATCGTAATGATTACGATTTAAAGGAGATTTATTTATGTTACATACACTAACTAAAAGAGTACCTGTAACCGTGTTGAGTGGATTTTTAGGAGCTGGTAAAACTACACTTATGAATCATATATTAACGAACAGAGACGGTTTGAAAGTAGCTGTAATTGTTAATGACATGAGTGAGATTAATATTGATGCTACTTTGATAAAGAATGAGACAAAGTTATCTAGAACAGAAGAAAAACTCGTTGAAATGACGAATGGATGTATTTGCTGCACGCTTAGAGAGGATCTATTGATTGAAGTAGAACGAATCGTAAAAAACGGTGGTATTGATTATATCCTCATCGAATCAACTGGTATAAGCGAGCCTATTCCAGTTGCACAAACTTTCACATATTTAGATGAAGATTCAGGCGTGGATCTCGCTTCTTATTGCAAGCTGGATACAATGGTAACCGTAGTTGATGGAAACAGATTCTGGAACGATTTTGCATCTGGCGAAAGTTTATTAGATCGTAAAGCAGCATTAGACGAAACGGATACAAGAGAGGTAGTAGACCTCTTGATCGATCAGATAGAATTTTGTGATGTATTGGTTTTAAACAAGTGTGATCTATTAGAGAAAGACGACCGAGAAGAACTAAAAAGAATCTTAAAAAAATTACAGCCGCAAGCAAAACTAATTGAAACTGAATTCGGTAAAGTCGATCCTAAAGATATTCTCTCAACTGGTCTGTTTGATTTCGAAAAAGCAAGTGAGTCTGCAGGATGGATGAAAGAGCTCGAAACAGAACACATACCTGAAACCGATGAATATGGAATTTCTTCATTTGTATACCGAAAGAAAAGACCTTTACATCCTGCAAGACTTTATACTTTTTTAGAGAATTGGCCACCTGAAATTGTTCGAGCAAAAGGATTTATCTGGGTAGCTTCTCGAAATGATTGGGCAATATTGCTCAGTCAAGCTGGTACGAGCATCATCTTTCAACCAGCAGGTCAATGGGTGGCAGCTCTTCCAAAAGAAGAACAAGAAGAAATTATAGAGGAAGAAAAGAGTCAAAATCCAAATTGGGATGATGAATTCGGAGATCGTATTACCGAACTAGTGTTTATAGGAATTGATTACAACAAAGAACAATTAGTAGAACAGTTAGATCATTGCTTATTAACCGACTCTGAAATGAATAACGAAGATTGGGGTAAGTTTAACGACCCGTTACCTCGATTCCCTGAAAGTGAATAATTTTACAAACGAATCCATTTTGGGTTCGTTTTTATTTGCTTAAAATCATTAAACTCAGTAGAAGTTTTAGTTTGAAGTTGTTAAAAAATTGGGTACTTAAAGAGTATTGCAAGAGAGAAGGAGAGATTGATCATGACCGTCACTCATATCAAATCTAATACAGAAAATAGTCTTTCTGAACGCTTTGAAATTGCTTTTAATCAGATTCACAAATGCTTAATTGACAAAGTAAAAGATACGAAAGATGATCGGTTTAAAAACCTAGTGGAAACAGGAATGAAAAAGCATTCACTTATCCGATCTTTTTATAATGAGCTCGGTCAGTTTGCAAAACTAAGAAATGCTATTGTTCATGAGAAGGTAGATCATGATTTTTACATTGCTGAACCTCATCTAGAGATCGTAGAGAGAATAGAAAAAATAGCGGGTTATTTCATGAAACCTGAAACAGCGCTTAACATTGCAACCAAAAAGGTACATCATTTTAAAGAAAGTGACCGGTTGGAAGATGTTTTAAGCTGTATTCGAAAAACATCGTATTCACGTTTTCCTATCTATAACGAAAAAGGAGAGTACCTTTGGCTTCTAACGGCTACATACTTATTGAATTGGTTGACTGACAGGCTTGCTGATCAAGTGATCGATCTTAATAATGCAAGAATTTCGGATATTGCAGACAATGAACAAAAACAACTGGTAGCATTTATTTCAAAAACTTCAAGTATTTTTAAAGCAGAGGAAATCTTCGAAAATATTCATAAAGAAGGAAAAAAGCTTGAGGCGATCATCATCACATTAAATGGAAGTGAGAACGAAAAACCTTTAGGGATTTTTACTTCCTATGATCTGATAGAGATTGATTTAGATGACTAACTGAGAAAGGCACTCACGAAGAGTGTCTTTTTGTTTGTAAACAAATGAATAAATAACATTTGTTTAAGGAAATAACGATTAGGGAAACGGTTGTTTGAGATGTCAGAATATTTTGTGTGTAACCTTCAGGAAAGGGTGTTATCATTTGGAAGATTTTACGGTGAAACTAAACGGAACAGAAAGAAAAGCTACTCAAGGAGAAACGGTACTAAATATGTTAGATGGTTCATCAGATCAAGTTCCCCATGTTTGTTATCATCCAAGCCTAGGACCGATTGAAACATGTGATACGTGTATCGTTAAAGTGAATGGAGAATTTGTTAGAGCATGTTCAACGAAGATAAATAAAGGAGATATCATTGATACAAATTCTGATGAGGTACGTGAAGCTCAAGTCATCGGAATGGATCGAATCCTTTTTAATCATGAGTTGTATTGTACGGTTTGTGATTATAACAACGGCGGTTGTGAGGTACATAACACAGTAAAAGAAATGAAGATCAACCACCAAAGCATTCCTTTTGAACACAAACCATATGAAGTCGACGATTCTAACCCCTTTTATAGGTATGACCCTGATCAATGTATATTGTGTGGGCGATGTGTAGAAGCATGTCAAGATGTTCAAGTGACAGAGACTCTTACAATCGATTGGGAAAGAGAAAGACCAAGAGTGATCTGGGACAAAGATGTACCAATCAATGAATCTTCTTGTGTATCATGTGGGCACTGTTCTACAGTTTGTCCTTGCAACGCCATGATGGAAAAAGGAATGGAAGGCGAAGCAGGATACATGACTGGGATCAATCGCGAAACACTCCGCCCGATGATCGAGATCACGAAAGGTGTGGAGACGGGATACGGCTCCATACTTGCTATATCAGATATGGAAGCCGCGATGAGAGAACAACGAATTAAAAAAACAAAGACCGTGTGCACTTACTGCGGTGTGGGTTGTAGTTTTGATGTCTGGACAAAGGGCAGAGAAATCTTAAAAGTAGATCCGCAGATTGAAGCACCTGCAAACGGGATTTCAACATGCATTAAAGGTAAATTCGGTTGGGACTTTGTGAACAGTGAGGAACGGTTAACGAAACCTCTGATTCGTGAAGGAGATGTATTTAGAGAAGCTTCTTGGGACGAAGCATATAACTTAATTGCTTCAAAATTTACAGAGATCAAGGATAAGAATGGCGCTCAAGCGCTCACGTTTATCAGCTCATCTAAGTGCACGAATGAAGAATCCTATCTGATGCAAAAATTAGCACGTGGTGTTATCGGTACAAATAATATTGATAATTGTTCGCGTTATTGTCAAACTCCAGCCACTATGGGATTATTTCGAACTGTAGGACATGGTGGTGATTCAGGATCTATAAAAGATATTGAAAAATCAGAGCTGGTAATCGTGATCGGCTCAAACACATCAGAATCTCATCCCGTCTTAGCAACGCGTGTTAAGCGATCACATAAATTACACAACCAAAAACTAATCGTCGCTGATCTTAGAAAACATGAGATGGCTGAACGTGCCGATCTATTCATTCAGCCACGGGCAGGTTCAGATCTTGTTTGGCTGTCTGCAGTAACGAAGTACATTTTAGATGAAGGATTAGCTGATCATGATTTTTTACAAAAACATGTGAATGGCTTGGATGTATTTACAGAGAACCTTGAAACGTTCACTTTAGAGTTCGCAGAAAAAGTGACAGGACTTTCACAAGATACACTTATCCATTTAGCAAAAACCATTTCACAATCCAAAAGTGTCTGTGTTCTCTGGGCAATGGGCGTTACACAGCATATGGGAGGAAGTGATACAAGCACGGCTATATCCAATCTACTCTTAGTGACAGGAAACTATGGACGAGAAGGTGTAGGTTCATACCCGTTACGAGGACACAACAATGTTCAAGGCGCAAGTGATTTTGGTAGCATGCCAGACCGCTTACCTTCGTATGAGAAAGTTGCCGATAAAAAGGTTAGAGAGAAATACGAAAAAGCGTGGGATGTAAAAATTCCAGAAGAACCGGGTCTTAACAATCATGAAATGGTCCAAGGTATTCATGATGGCCATGTAAAAGCGATGTATTTAAAAGGAGAAGACATGGGAATCGTCGACTCAAACATAAACCATGTTCATGCAGCTTATGAAAAACTAGACTTTTTTGTGGTACAAGATCTTTTCCTTACAAGAACCGCTCAGTTTGCTGACGTTGTTTTACCAGCAAGTCCAAGTCTAGAAAAAGAAGGTACATTCACTAACACAGAGAGAAGAATACAAAGGTTATATCAGGTATTAGAACCATTAGGAGATTCTAAACCAGATTGGGAGATAATCCGTGATATCGCGAATCGACTTGGAGCTGGATGGGATTACAAACATCCGAGTGACATAATGGAAGAAGCAGCACAACTAGCGCCACTATTTGCCGGAGTATCCTATGAACGGTTAGAAGGGTACAAAAGTCTACAGTGGCCAGTGGCTGAAGACGGAACAGATACTCCAATCCTTTTTAAAGATGGATTTCCTTTTGACGATAAGAAAGCGCGGCTATTTCCAGTAAACTGGACAGAGCCTGTAGAATTTGGAGAAGAATACGATATTCATGTTAACAACGGAAGACTATTAGAACATTTTCACGAGGGAAACATGACGTATCAATCAGAAGGGATTACATCTAAAACGCCTAACACTTTTCTTGAGATATCTCCTGAACTAGCTGAAGAACGAGGAATAAAGGATGGGACACTAGTAAGATTATCTTCACCTTATGGAAATGTAAAAGTTCATTGTTTAGTAACGGACCGTGTAAAAGGCAAAGAAGTCTACCTCCCTATGAACGATAGCGGAGAAGCAGCTATAAATCTACTTACAAGCAGCTATTCTGACAAAGATACAGATACACCTGCATACAAAGAGACACGTGCAAAGCTTGAGATTTTGATGGAGGATGGTGTGAATCCTTTGCCAAGAACAAACTTCAGGTACGGCAATCCACAACCTCAAATAGGAGTTCAAGTAGAAAAGAAGTGGGCAAGAGAAGATTATATCTTTCCAGGTGATGCTGTGAAAAAGGGGCGGAATCAACATGGCTAAGGCGATTAAAAACGTTCAAAAACAAACGATTTCAGCAGAAGAAAAACGATCTAATGACCTAAGAGAGGTAGAAGATGCACTTATTCAGAATAAGTCGGCGATCTTACAAACACTCGAAATCTTAAACCATATGAACGAAAAAGGGATTCTACCTCTATTGAATGGATTGTTCGGACAAGGGGATAAGGTAATGGATATTGCTGTGAAAGCGATGGACAAACCTGATAACACCAACACATTAAAAAATCTACTCTTGCTCCTAGGAACACTTGGAATGATCAACGTGAAGCAACTTGAACCATTTCTACTAAAAATAGATGCAGGGATCGCCAGAGTAGCTGAACATAAAGATACAGATGAAAAAACGAGTTACTTTGATATCGTCCGTTCGTTAAAAGATCCAGAGATCAATAAAGCCGTTACCATACTGATGCAGTTCCTAAAAGGCATGGGCCAAGAAACAGAACACTATGAAAAGACGACAGGAGACTCACCTAGAGACCGCGTAAAACAGAGCAAGGAAAAAACATTAGAGTAATAAAAGTATAAAAGTAGAGGAGTAAACAGGATGGCTAAAAAGGTGAAAAACCGCTGGCTGATTGCTGCAGCTGCTGTAGGTATTCATATATCAATTGGGTCTGTCTATTCATGGAGTGTATTTACAAACCCTCTCCGGGAAGAACACAATTGGGGGCTAAGTGAAATCTCTCTAACGTTTAGTATCGCAATCTTGTTTTTAGGTTTATCTGCTGCTTTTATGGGGCATTTTGTTGAACGGTATGGACCTCGAAAATCTGGCATCATAGCCTCAGTATGTTTTGGGGCGGGATTGTTAGGCTCAGGGTTCGCTGATCAATTAGGTTCTATTTATCTGCTTTATTTTTTTTACGGTGCATTAGGTGGGATCGGACTAGGAATTGGCTACATCACTCCGGTCTCTTCCCTTGTAAAATGGTTTCCTGATCGAAGAGGATTAGCGACAGGTCTTGCTATAATGGGATTTGGATTTGCGTCACTTATCGCAAGTCCTGTTATTGCGAGACTGATAGCAGGTATAGGAATTTCAAATACTTTTTACGTATTAGGCGCCGTTTATTTTACGATCATGTTTCTTTCTTCCTTATATCTTACACCACCTCCAAAGAACTGGCAGCCAAAAGGTATGAATGAAAAAAGTAAGAAAGATGAGAGTCAAACAAAAGATCTTGCCCAGTTAACTGCCAACGAAGCGGTTAAAACGATTCGTTTTTGGGCTTTATGGGCGATGTTGTTCATCAATGTTACTTGCGGGATCGCCATTATTTCGGTAGCATCTCCAATGGCACAAGATATTGCAGGTCTGAGTGCTGCTTCAGCAGCTACGATGGTCGGTATCATGGGGTTATTTAACGGTTTTGGAAGAATCGGTTGGGCATCGATTTCTGATTATATCGGTCGTCCAAATGTATACACTACGTTTTTCGCAATACAAACAGTGGCATTCGTACTTTTACCGAATGTTACGAATGCTTTTTTCTTTCAGTTGCTTATCTATTTAATACTTACCTGCTATGGAGGTGGATTTGCTTCTATACCTGCCTATATAGGAGATTTATTTGGTACGAAGCAACTTGGAGCTATTCATGGATACATTTTAACTGCATGGGCTGCCGCTGGACTAGTCGGTCCTTTAGTTGTTTCATGGATACGCGAAACAACGAATAGTTATTCATTAACGCTTTATATCTTTACAGGTGCATTTGTAGTAGCACTTGCCATCTCACTCCTTATCCGGATTAATATTCGAAACGTAAGAAAAGAAAACAGTCAGTCACATGTTGCAAGTTGACCATAATTAACTTTGTATTAGAAGAAGCTTGGCATAGATGCCAAGCTTCTTCTAATTCACATAAAATTATTGATATTGCTCAAGTACGGAGAAAAACTTAATCACAAATTCAAAGAAAACTTGTTCGGCAGGTGCAAGTTCACGACTTCTAGGGGTAATGATTCCCACTGTGCGTTTAACATCTGGTATCTCTATCGGTATTTTTACTGTATAACGTGGCTTCGTTTCATAAAAGGAACTATCGGGTAAAAGGGTAACACCCATACTAGCCGTTACTAGCCCTTTAATCGCATCTAGATCTTCACCTTCACAAGCAATCTTAGGAACGAAGCCTGATTCTTTGCAAGCGTTAACTACTACATCTCGTAAAATATACCCATCTGGAAATAGAACGAATTCATCATTTCTTAAATCACTCAATAATAAACTTCTTTTTTCTGCTAACAAATGTTGTTCAGGTAGTAGTGCTGATATTTTTTCAGTGAAAAGGATATGTCCTTCTAAATCAGGATCATTAGTAGGAACAGGTCCTAAAAAAGCGAGATCTATATCACCGCTTTTTACGCTTTCTGTAAGAAATCGATAGGAACCTTGCCTTAAGTGAAAGGCAATATTGGGATGTTCGCGCTTAAAAGCTGACACGACCGTAGGCAAAAGATGACCTGCCAGACTAGTAGGAAACCCGATTTTAATCGTACCTCTTTCAGGATCTAAGTATTCATCAATTTGTTTTCTTGCATGATCGATTGCTTTCATAGCTGTTTTTGCATGTGTCAAGAACAGCTTACCAACAGGAGAGAGCTTAATATTCCGACCTTCTCTTTCAAATAAGTCAACGCCAAGTTCTGCTTCTAAGTTTGCGATCTGACGGCTGACTGCAGATTGTGCAACATGCAACGCAATCGCTGCTTCTGAAACATGTTCTCGTTCTGCAACTTCAATAAAATACTGTAATTGTCTGAATTCCATGCTTGTCACAACCAATCATTCTCATTTTGAGATCGTTTTAATCTAAATTATATATTGTTTCGATTAATTATAAAACCTAAACTAAAGAAAGAAAGTTTCGAATATTTCAGTTGATAAACATAAGGGGGAGTTCAAAATGACCTTTAGTCAATTTCCAGAACCACAAGGTTTATATAATCCGAAGAACGAACATGACGCTTGTGGCATTGGTCTATATGCTCATTTAAAAGGGCATGCTACCCATGAGATTGTTGAAAAAGGACTTCATATGCTATGCCAGCTTGATCACCGAGGAGGACAAGGAAGTGATCCTTTAACGGGAGATGGAGCCGGCTTGTTGACAAAGATACCGCATAATTTTTTTAAAAAGGTAACTGATTTTGATCTGCCTGAAAATGGACGTTACGGGGTAGGGATGATCTTTTTCCCAAATGATACAGAAGCTCAACAGAAATTAGAAAATCAAATTAATCAAATTATTATTCAAGAAGGACAACAATTACTCGGCTGGAGAACGGTACCCATAAATGTTAAAACGATCGGGAAAAAGGCACAGGAAACTTGTCCTTTAATTAAACAAGTCTTCATCGCTTCTCATGATGCGTTCTCAGAGAATCTAGCTTTTGAGAGAAAACTATTCGTAATCAGAAAACAAGTAGAGCACTGGGCAAGAAAACAAGGACTTCAAACGTATTTTGCTAGTCTATCATCACAAACAATCGTATACAAAGGTTTGTTAACTCCAGAGCAAGTGGATGCCTTTTATTATGATCTACAAGATACGGATTTCGTGTCTCCATTCGCTTTAGTGCATTCCCGTTTTAGCACAAATACGTTTCCAACATGGGAACGAGCGCATCCAAACCGATACATCATTCATAATGGAGAGATCAATACGTTACAAGGAAACATGAACTGGATGAAGGCACGCGAGAAGCAGTTTGTTTCTGAAGCATTCGGAGATGATATTGAAAAATTACTTCCTATTCTTGATGCTGATGGCAGTGATTCTTCTATTCTAGATCAAGCCTTTGAATTTTTTGTACTTGCAGGGAGAAAGCCTTCTCATACAGCTATGATGCTTATCCCTGAACCATGGAGTGAGAATCCTCATCTAGAACATGAGAGAAAAGCATTTTACGAATATCATAGTTGTCTGATGGAGCCATGGGACGGACCAACAGCGATTTCCTTCACAGATGGGAATCAAATTGGAGCGATACTGGATCGAAACGGTCTACGTCCAGCGAGATATTATGTAACAAAGGACGATTACATCATCTTTTCGTCTGAAGTAGGAGTTATTGACGTTGAAGAAGAGAATGTTCTATACAAAGAGCGATTAAGTCCAGGAAGAATGCTCTTGATAGATCTACAAGAAGGTAGAATCATTACAGACAATGAGATCAAAACAGAAATGGCAAGCAAAGAACCGTACGAATTATGGCTGACGAATGGATTGCATCATCTTGATGAAGATGGTGAAGAGTCAGGGATTATCTTAGAAAATGCAAGAAGTAAACAAAGAGCTTTCGGCTATACGTATGAAGATATCCATAAATATTTAATTCCTGTCATTACAGAAGGAAAAGATCCCATTGGGTCAATGGGTAATGATACACCCCTAGCGGTTTTATCTGATAACCCTCAATCCCTATTTAATTATTTTAAGCAGCTATTTGCCCAAGTTACAAACCCTCCTATCGATGCTATTCGCGAGAAGATTGTTACTTCTACGATGACGCTGCTCGGAGCTGAAGGGAATCTTCTGCATCCTGGACCACAGAATGCGAAGAGAATTCAATTGAACTCTCCTGTGTTAACATCTAATGAGTTTAATCAGATTACAGATAACATGGTTTATGAATTTAAAACGGCTGTTCTGCAGACTTTATTTTCGGAAGATTTAGAACTCGGGCTACAATCTCTTTTTAAAAATGCGGCAGAAGCAATACAAGATGGAGCAACTTTATTAGTTTTGTCAGACAGAGAGATGAATGAGTCTTCTATACCTATCCCTGTTTTACTTGCTGTTAGTGCGCTTCATCATCATCTTGTACAAAAAGGACTGCGCACCAAAGTAAGCTTGATTGTAGAATCAGGTGAAGTAAGAGAAGTTCATCATTTTGCAGCGCTTATTGGTTACGGAGCTGATGCTATCTATCCATATCTAACGTATAAGACATTTGAAGAAGCTATCCAGAATGAACATATCAACCTTTCTTTGTCAGAAACGGTTAAAACGTATAAACGAGGAATAACAGATGGAATCGTTAAAGTAATGTCGAAAATGGGAATCTCAACGGTCCAGAGTTATCGTGGGGCTCAAATCTTTGAAGCAGTCGGAATCGGTAAAGAAGTAATCGACCGTTATTTCCCAGCTACCGCATCACAAATAGATGGCATTACATTAGCTGAGATTGAAAAAGAGGCTACACAAAGACACCAATTAGGCTATAAAGAAACCATCGATGACACTTTGGATTCAGGAAGCGATTTTCAATGGAGAAGTACTGGTGAACATCATGCTTTTAATCCAAAAACGATTCATACCCTTCAATGGGCATGTCGTAAGAATGACTATTCATTGTTTAAAACGTTCTCCAAGCTAGCGGATGAGGAAAGAACAACTTTCTTAAGAAACTTATTCTCGTTTGTACCTGAATCTACGTCTATACCTATTGATGAAGTTGAACCTGTTGAAGAGATTGTAAAGCGCTTTAAAACAGGTGCTATGTCTTTTGGCTCTCTAAGCCAAGAAGCACACGAATCACTTGCTATCGCGATGAATCGTTTAGGTGGAAAAAGCAATAGTGGTGAAGGTGGAGAAGATCCAGCCCGTTTTATTCCTGATGAACTTGGCAATAACCGTAGAAGTAGTATTAAACAAGTAGCATCAGGTAGATTCGGCGTCAAAAGTCACTATCTCGTAAACGCAGATGAACTGCAAATCAAGATGGCACAAGGAGCTAAACCAGGGGAAGGCGGACAGTTGCCGGGAAACAAAGTATATCCTTGGGTAGCAGATGTTCGTGGATCAACGCCAGGAGTAGGATTAATCTCCCCGCCTCCACATCATGATATTTACTCGATCGAGGATATGGCACAACTGATTCATGATCTCAAGAATGCCAATCGCGAAGCTAGAATCAGCGTAAAGCTTGTAGCTAAATCTGGAGTTGGAACGATTGCAGCTGGTGTAGCAAAGGGCGCAGCAGATGTGATCGTAATTAGTGGTTATGACGGGGGAACTGGTGCTTCTCCAAAAACAAGTATTAAACATACTGGTCTTCCTTGGGAGTTAGGACTTGCCGAAACACACCAAACGTTAATGCTGAACGGACTTCGCGAACGTGTAACTCTTGAGACGGACGGGAAGCTGATGACAGGTAAGGATGTTGTTCTTGCTGCATTGTTAGGTGCAGAAGAATACGGCTTTGCTACAGCACCACTTGTAGTATTAGGTTGTGTCATGATGCGTGCTTGTCACCTTGATACGTGTCCTGTCGGTGTTGCGACACAGAATCCTGAATTAAGGAAAAAATATATGGGAGATCCTGAACACGTTGTAAACTACATGAGATTTGTAGCTGAAGAAATACGTGAGATTATGGCAGAACTTGGATTTCGTACGATGGAGGAGATGGTAGGACGTACTGACGTACTAACGGTCGGAGATCGTGCAAAGAAACACTGGAAAGCAAAGCATCTTGACTTATCAAAACTGCTTTATCAAGCAGAAGGTATCCGTACGAAGCAAATTTCTCAAAATCATAAGATTGATCAATCGCTTGATATGAATGAAATTCTACCCGTGCTGCAGCCAGCATTAGAAACGAAGAAGTCTGTTTCACTCAACTTACCGATTAAAAACACGAATCGTGTCGCTGGTACGATTGCTGGTAGTGAAATAACAAAACGATACGGTGAAGAAGGTCTTTCAGAAGATACTGTTACTCTTAACTTTACTGGATCTGCTGGTCAAAGCTTTGGAGCATTCGTGCCACGTGGCATGACGCTTTATCTGAACGGAGACAGCAATGATTATTTTGGCAAAGGATTATCTGGCGGAAAATTGATTGTCGCCCCCCCTAAATCAGCAGAGTACTTGGCTGATGATAATGTCATCTTAGGAAACGTTGCATTTTATGGAGCAACAAGTGGTGAAGCATATATTAACGGCTTGGCTGGTGAAAGATTCGGGGTTAGAAACAGTGGAGCTAACATTGTTGTTGAAGGAATCGGAGATCATGGTTGTGAATATATGACGGGTGGTCGAGTAGTTGTCTTAGGAGATGTTGGAAAGAACTTTGGAGCAGGTATGAGTGGGGGAATTGCATACATCTACACGCATCAGCCACTTTTATTGAAGCAGTTATGTAACAAAGAAGGTATTGAGTTTGAGAGATTGATTGATTCTGAAGAAACAGAAACAGTCAAGCAGATGATCATTCAACATTTTTCATACACTCAAAGTAAAAAAGCTGCAGCTATTCTTCAAAATTGGAAAATACAACAGTCGCATTTTGTGAAAGTTATTCCAACTGACTATAAAGAAATGATTAAGAAAATAGAAGAAGAGAAAAAAGCAGGTTATACAGAAGATGAAGCGGTAATGAATGCTTTTGAAGCCGGAACAAGCTCCGCAAAAGCAAGCGGCAGACCTGGACCGACAAAATTAATTCTGAAATAAATTGAGATGAGAGGAGAGATGTTAAATGGGCAAACCAACCGGATTTTTGGAATACCCAAGAGAAGAAACGATAGAGAGAAAGCCTCTCCAACGTCTTAAAGATTGGAAAGAATATACGGAAAAACAACCTGAAGATATGTTGAAAAGGCAAGCTGCTAGATGTATGGATTGTGGAACACCTTTTTGTCATATTGGAATAGAGATTAATGGGGCTGCGTCTGGCTGTCCCATTAATAATCTTATTCCAGAGTGGAATGACCTTGTCTACAGGGGAAAATGGAAAGAAGCTCTTGACCGTTTATTAAAAACAAATAATTTTCCTGAATTTACTGGCAGGGTTTGTCCGGCTCCTTGTGAAGGTTCATGTACAGTTGAGTTAGCTGGTCCTGCTGTAACGATAAAGAACATTGAAAAAGCAATCATTGATAAAGGTTTTGAAAACGGCTGGATTCAACCTAGAATTCCACATAAAAGAACAGGGAAAAAGATCGCAATCGTTGGATCAGGACCAGCTGGGCTTGCAGCAGCAGATCAGCTGAACCAAGCAGGTCATTCTGTTACCGTCTATGAAAGAGCAGATAAAGTTGGCGGATTGTTAACGTATGGAATTCCTAACATGAAGTTGGATAAGGATGTTGTGGAAAGACGGGTCAAATTATTAAGGCAAGAAGGCATTGATTTTATCCTTAACACAGAGGTAGGAAAAGATATTACTTCTGAAGAACTGAAAAATCAATTCGACTCTATTATTCTTTGTACAGGAGCGCAAAAACAAAGAGATTTAATCCTTCAAGGAAGAGAAGCAGAAGGTGTTCATTTTGCTATGAACTATCTCACTCAAGCTACGAAGAGATTATTAAATATTGAAGTTTCAGAGCCGCTAATTGATGCAGAAGGTAAGCATGTCATCGTAATCGGTGGTGGTGACACGGGTGCTGACTGTGTAGCAACAGCTCTTAGACAAAAGTGCAAGAGTGTTGTCCAATTTGGAAAACATCCTAAACTTCCTGATGTTCGAAGTGATGCAAATATGTGGCCGGAGCAACCTAATATTTTTACAATGGACTATGCTTATGAGGAAGCGACAGCTCAATATGGTCACGATCCTAGAGAGTATTCTGTTCAAACAAAGAAACTTGTATCAGATCAAAACGGTCGACTAAAAGAACTGCATACGGTTCAAATGCAACGTACGTCAGATGATGCTGGAAATTTAGTTTTTGAAGAAATTCCGGGATCTGAAAAGATTTGGCCAGCAGATCTTGTATTCATTGCTATTGGCTTTGAGGGTACAGAACTTCCAGTCTTAAAAGAATTTGGAGTAGAGCATAAAAACAACAAAGTAGATGCTAAACATGGTGATTATCGAACAAATATAGATGGAGTATTTGCTGCAGGTGATTCTAGACGAGGTCAAAGTTTAATCGTTTGGGCGATTCAAGAAGGGCGTGATTGTGCACGCCAAGTTGACCTATCGTTAATGGGCAGTACGGTTTTGCCTTAATACTTTTTTCCATGCTACAATAAACTCCAAAAGCCATAAACTTTTTATCTATGATAAAATAAGGCTTAGGAAAAAACAATTCTTTTATTCATAAGGAGTAGACGCATGGAAAAAGTACTTATTTTTGGACACAAAAATCCAGATACTGACACGATTACATCAGCGCTTGTTTATGCTGACTTAAAATCTAAATTAGGACAAAACGTAGAAGCGATTCGCCTAGGTGAAATTAATGGTGAAACACAATATGCATTAGATTATTTTAATGCTGAGATTCCTCGACTTGTTGAACATGTCTCTGCTGAAACAAACGCAGTAATCTTAGTGGACCATAACGAACGTCAACAAAGTGCAAATGACATTGATAAAGTAAGAGTGTTAGAAGTTATCGATCATCATCGTATCGCAAACTTTGAAACGAGTGATCCTTTATATTATCGTGCGGAACCTGTTGGTTGTACGGCTACAATCTTGAACAAGATGTACAAAGAGAAAGGTGTTCAAGTAGAGAAAAATATTGCAGGACTTATGCTCTCTGCCATTATTTCTGACTCTTTATTATTCAAATCACCTACTTGTACAGAAGAGGATGTTGCTGCAGCGCGCGAACTTGCTGAAATTGCAGGAGTAGATGCTGAAAAGTACGGTTTAGAAATGCTAAAAGCAGGAGCAGACTTAAGTGATAAATCGGTAGAAGAATTGATTTCACTTGATGCTAAAGAATTTAACATCGGGGAAAGTAAAATTGAAGTTGCTCAAGTGAATACGGTGGATGCTAGCGATGTAATGAAACATCAAGAAGATCTAGAATCAGCAATTACTAAAGTGATTGCTGACAAAGGGCTAGACCTGTTTATGTTTGTTGTAACTGACATTCTAACAAATGATTCAACAGCTTTAGCTCTTGGTAAGAGATCACAAACTGTTGAAGAAGCTTATAACGTAAAATTAGAAAACAATACAGCTGTACTTAAAGGTGTTGTTTCTCGTAAAAAGCAAATCGTACCTGTTTTAACAGAGGCGATGAGTAAGTAAATAAATTTTTTCAAAGGGTAAAACTATACCATGTTTTACCCTTTTATCATGGTCTTCAACATATTCGTGTTTTTCAAAAACAGTTGACAATCTATACGAGACTGCTATCATTTAAGACAGAAACCAACTACATAAAAATGACCACTAGGGGTGCCTTTAATAAGGCTGAGATCAAAGTGTAACTTTGAGACTCTTAGAACCTGATCTGGATTATACCAGCGTAGGGAAGTGGTGTTGCGGAGTCTTATTTATTTCTTGAATTCTCCAAATACAACCACTTTCTTAGCTGAGAGTGGTTTTTTTGTTGGAAAAAATAAGGAGGATTCATATGAACACATTTACTGATATTTTGCGAGAAAAAGCCACTACTATTTGGGAAGCCAACCTTCGACATCCATTTGTAAGAGGAATTGCGGAAGGTGATCTTTCATTAGAATGCTTTCGATATTATGTTTTACAAGATTCATACTATTTATCTCATTTTGCAAGAATACAGGCGATGGGTGCAGCTAGAGCTGAAGATTTGTATACGACTTCTAGGATGGCGGTACATGCACAAGGTACTAATGACGCTGAGTTAGGACTTCATGAGACGTTTATGAAACAGTTGGGGGTGACAGAGAAAGAACTGACAAGTTTTGAACCCGCTCCAACTGCTTATCATTATACATCACACCTTTACCGAGTGGCAGAGTCTGGAAGCTTAGGAGAAATTATCGCTGCCATTCTACCATGTTATTGGATCTATCAAGAAATAGGTGAAACGTTTAAAGGAGCAAAACCACAAGAGCCGATCTATCAGGAGTGGATCGCTGCATATGGCGGTGAATGGTTCTCAGAACTGGTAAACGAACAGATCGATAGATTGAATCAATTGGCTGAAAACGCAAGTGACCAGGAAAAAAGCAAAATGATTCAACATTTCTTAATTAGTTGTCAGTATGAGTATTCCTTTTGGGAGATGGCTTATACGTTAGAAAAATGGCCGATTCCATTCAGCCTAGCGACAACAACGACCGGGAGTGAAGCGTAGCATGCAAAGAGGTTTAAAGTTAACAGATATTCTTATAACCATTGTAATCTCGATCGCATTTGGCATCTTGTATAAAATTTGGGGGCCGCTCTACTATGCGGTTAAACCATTTGGTCTTCACATCGATCAGTTGATATACGGAATGTGGTTCATGGCAGCAACAGTTGCGTTCTTAATCATTCGAAAGCCTGGAGTTGCTCTTTTGGCTGAAATTGCTGCTTCTTCAGGAGAATTTTTAATGGGTTCTGAATTTGGACTTGAAGTATTACTATACGGAATCATTCAAGGATTGTTTGCAGAGTTGATCCTTTTCGCATTTCGTTATAAACGAGTTGACCTTTTTGTCATCTCGCTTGCTGCGTTAAGTTCATGTGCAGGATCTTTAATCATGGACTTTTACAAAGGATATATTGGTGATCTTTCAACATGGAACCTAACTTTATTTATCGTATTTAGAGTAATCAGTTCTATATTGTTTACAGGGGTGTTTGCCGTTTCTATCGTAAAAGCTTTAGAAGCTACAGGTGTAACAAATTTAGTGCGAGCCTCTTCAAAAAAAGATCACGAAGCATTAGATCAATAACTGAGGTGGTTTGATGACAATCATAACATCTGTAAAAAATCTAAGATTGAAATTTCCAGGTGAGACAGAAATGCTGTTTAGAGATTTGAGTTTGTCTTTTCGATCGGGTGAAAAAGTACTTCTTCTGGGTACATCTGGGTGTGGAAAATCCACACTTTTACAAGTTCTTTCTGGCCTTGTTCCAAATGCCATTGATATACCTATGAAGTGTGATGAGATACAGATCCCTGATCGATGGGGATTTGTATTTCAAGATCCGGATACTCAATTTTGTATGCCTTTCGTTGATGAAGAGTTAGCATTTGTTCTTGAGAACCTTCAGGTGCCTCGAGAGGAGATGCCAAGTAGGATTCGTTCATTATTAGAAGAGGTTGGCCTTGAACTCGATGACATCCATACACCGATTCAACATCTATCAGGTGGGATGAAGCAACGATTAGCCATCGCATCTGTATTAGCACTGAAACCGGATGTTGTATTTTTAGACGAACCTACCGCTTTTATTGATGAGAAGGGCACTGAACAAATCTGGGAAACGGTAAAAAGAGTATGGAAAGATAAAACTTTAATAATAGTAGAACATAAAATAGAGAAAATCCTGGATTTCGCTGATCGTCTTATTGTATTTACACCAGGCGGAGAAGTTCTTGCTGACGGAGATGCTTCGACGGTTTTTTCTCATCATAAAGAAAAGATAAAAGATTACGGAATTTGGTACCCTGGTGCATGGGATGAATATAAACGAATACCGACCGTTGGAAATAAGACTGAACTGAGGAACACCATGAAGTTGAAAAATTTCAAAGGGTATCGAAACAAGGAAAATAAGATAGTAGTTGATGACATAATGGTTCATTCAGGAGAATGGATCACGATCATGGGTGAAAACGGAGCAGGAAAGAGTTCATTAATGTTAGCTTTGATGCAGCTTATTAAAACATCAGGAAACTATTATTTAAATGATGTGCATGTTAAAAAAACAAAAGACATCTTCCAGCAGGTGTACCTCGTATTTCAGAATCCTGAATACCAGTTCTTAACGCATTCTGTTTACGACGAAATAACATATGGTCTTCAAAATCATCAGAAAGAGGGTGTAAAAGAAATACTAACTTCTCTTGAGTTGACGAACAAAATGAATCAACATCCTTATAACCTATCTGTCGGTCAAAAACGACGTCTGAGTGTGGCAACAGCCTTTTTGCAAAAACCATCTATCTTACTTCTTGATGAACCAACTTTTGGACAAGACTCAGTAAACACGTTTAAACTTTTAGAATGGTTAGAACGAGAACGGCAAAAAGGGACGATTATACTTATGGTTACCCATGATCGCCATATTACGGAACAGTTTGCCACTCGGTTATGGGAAGTTCAGAACGGTGAAATTGTAACGGATCATCTACTCAATCATACATGTAAAGAAGAGGAGGGATTTCTTGATGAATTCATTGTTTGATGCCAAACACACATGGTTACACAGCATAAATCCTTCTCTAAAACTAGTAACAATATTGAGCTTATTCATAGTTGCGATCAATATTCACTTTCTGGACTTAATGATTGGTTTTTTATTCGTGATCTTACTATTGTTTATTTTTGCTACAGGGTACTCATATAAACAATTATTTATGCTGTCTCTGCCTTTTGTGCTTATCTTTCTTTCAACTTCTTCTTCCATGATTTTATTCGGTAAAGGAGAAACGATTCTTTACAAGTGGGCATATATACAAGTGTCAGAAGAGAGTTTAATTAGAGGGATTCATTTAGGATTTAGAGCTTTGTCATTTGCTATGCTTGGCTTGCTATTTGCTCTAACCACTAAACCAGTCAAACTGTTTTATTCTCTCATGCAACAGTTCAAACTATCGCCTAAGTTTGCTTATAGTTTTATGGCAGCCATCCGGTTAATCCCAATCATGATCGAGGAATACCAAATGATTATCAATGCTCAAAGAGTTAGAGGATTAGAACAGAGAAATAACTTTCTAATAAGAATGAAAAGGCTTGCGATACCTTTATTATCACAGAGTATTCGCAGAGCATATCGCATTGCCGTTTCAATGGAAGCTAAGCGATTTCAATCAGATAGTAAAAGAACATACTATTATAAGGTAGGCTTTTCAAGAAATGATCTGTTTTTTATCAGTTATTTTTTGCTTATGTTAGGTCTTATCTATATTCTTTCTATTCATGACCCGTTCCTTCCAAGTACGGATGTTAGATACTTACCGGAATAAGAGACTGAACCTAACCGTTCAGTCTCTTATTCTGTTAAAATCATATTATCCTTGTTTTTTATGAGCTGAATATGACTGCCTTCTCTTATTTTCATATATATAGCATGAGGTACTTGTATTCTCTTCCCATCCTCAAAGAATAAAGTGTATTGTGGTTGTGATATAAGTGAACTTCCCATACTTATTACTCTTTCACTTCTCTCTTTTTTTATAACATAACCTTGAAATTCGTTACTATTAAATTCTTCTCTTATATAACCAGACCACGCAAAGAACAATAGAAATCCCGCAATAAATGTGCAAAGTATCGAACTTACTTTTTGCATTTTTTCACCTCTGTTTTTTAATAGAAAGAAAAAAAGAAAAATTGAAGGATTTGCTTGAGATTGATCTAATAATTACTGAAACAATATGATCAAACCTATCCTTTTTTCATCAGCTTGTTATGCCATGAAGTAAATAATAGTAAGGCGATGATCGATCCGATTAAAGCAAAAGACATGTCCCATTGCGCATCCCAAATATCTCCTTGTGAACCTACAAAGTCTTTCGTTTCACGCTTTGCTATCTTTCCTGCAATCCATTCAACAATTTCATAAAATGCGGCAATTCCTAACGTTATACTTATGGCAATGAATTGAACCCATTTTCCGATGTGTAAAGGTGTTTTTACGAGAAGGATTTCTCGGATAACAATTGCCAACAAGCCTTTCATAAAGTGACCAAACCGATCATAGTGATTACGACTTAGATGATATTCTTGTTGCAGCCAATCAAATAGTGGTACGTCATCATATGTGTAATGTCCGCCTATAAACGTCAGAATCGTTAGCAAAGCAATGATGCAATACGAAAGAGTCGTGAATCTTAATCGTTTATATAAGAAGAGTATAAAAATCAGGGCTACAAGAGATGGAGCTACCTCCAATATCCATATGGGGTAATGTGCTGGTTGAATCAGTGACCATAAAAAGAATAAGGAAACGATGATTAATAATAACAGATGAATTTTATTTATTTTCAAAGGCAATCCCTCACAATCTAACATTAGTATTGATATTAAGTTAGAAATGTATTCTTTTCTGTGTATTTCACCATCTATGGGAGGATGTGATCTATCATGCCAAAAAAAATTGCAGTGGCCATTCTTCATGGGATTGGAAATCAAAGTGAAGATTTTTCGGATTTATTTATGGAGATGCTGACAAAAAGATTTTCTCAACAGATAAAACCGTTTTACGCAACTCCCGAAGAGGAACTAGTGATTCAACCTATTTATTGGGGAAGTGTATTTAATGAGAAGGAATCACTATTATGGAAAAAACTTAATACAGAAGATAGCTTAGATTTTAAGCAGTTAAGACAATTTGTCATCCACTTTTTTGGAGATGCAATCGCTTATCAGCCAGTAGCTAATCATAATCCGAATTATATAAAAGTTCATGAGGTTTATGCGAAAGGACTACGTAAATTAAGTGAACATGCGGGGGAAGATGCGCCACTCATCGTAATTGCACATAGTTTGGGTACGGTTATTTCAAGTAATTATTTTTATGATCTGCAGTTTATTTCTGAAAAAATTGCTGAAGATGTATTGCGAAATATGCAGAAGACTCCGTTAGAAAAAGGAGAAACTCTAACAAGCTTTTACTCATTAGGAAGCCCTTTGGCTTTGTGGAGTCTTAGATATGCAGATTTTGATAAGCCGATTTTAGTTCCATCACCACATCTACAGGATCATTATCCAGAACTAACTGGCAAATGGGTAAATATGTATGATAAAGACGACGTTTTTGGATATCCATTAAAAACAATCAATGATTCTTATAATCAAGCGATTGCTGTAGATAAAGAAATCAACAGCGGGAACTTTATAAGCAGTTTTACGCCACTTTCACATAATCATTACTTTAAAACGAATGAAATCATTCATGACATAGGAGACAACCTAGCTGAAATATGGAAACATTTGAATTTAGCACCTGAGCAAAAATAACAGTTATTACCATATATGTACACTTATTTCAACTGCATTAGACACCTAAAAAACAAACATCCCATCATTCATCGATGGGATGTTCTTGTTTTTAATAAAGTGAAGTATTAATCATTTTTTGAGATTACTTTATTCATTTGTGAACGCAAAACCCATTTTAAGAGTGGAGGTACAGCGAAAAAGATAAAAAGAATACGGAAAAGTTGATAGCCTGTAATCATCGTAACATCCGCTTCTAACTCGTGTCCGATAATTCCCATCTGATCAGCTCCACCTGGTGCCATACTTAGGAAACTAGTAATGAAAGAAAAGTTAAATTGATAGGTCAGTAAAAGACTTAGCATAAGTGCGATAGTGACTAACAGGAAGCCACTAAACAACGCAATTGGAATCATTTTCGCTTTTTTTCTAAGTTTCTCAGGCTTTAACAATAATCCAATGTAACCTCCGATTAAAAATTGAGAAACATCAAGTATTGAACTGGGAAGAGACGGTCCTGTTAAACCTATAATATTTAAAAAAGCAATTCCAAGAATTGGCCCAAGTAAAAAAGCCGTAGGAAGTTTAATTCTTTTTCCAATAAGAGCCATTATCACAGAAAATAGCCCGTATAGAATAATCTGCGGAAAAAAAGACGAAGTGGTTGCTTCTGAAATAACATTTGGAATAGTAGTCTCACTATCGTAGGAAAAGATAGGACTGAATATCAAGAATGGAACTGCAAATATGATTACAATAAGACGAGTCACTTGAAAAAACGTAACGGTTGTTATATCAATTCCTTTAGTCTCTTCAGCAAAAGTAATAATCTGCGATAGACCACCAGGAATTGAACTTGTAAGCGCAGTTGGAAAATTAATAGATGTAAAACGAGATATGATGAGTGCCATTCCTGAACAGATTAGTAAAAGTAAAATTGTCATAAATGCCATGGAAGGCAAGTGGGTAATCATCATTTTTAATGTATCGTTTGTAAACGTTAAACCAATAGAATATCCAACGATAATCAAACCTATATTTCTTAATAAAACCGGCCAATAAAGGTTGATCCAGCTTAGTTGATTTACAATTAATACAGAAGTCAGCGTACCTAAAAGCCAAGGGATCGGCCAATTAAACACATTAAATAAGAGCCCTCCTGAGAGAGCGATAGTTAATGTAACTAAAAGCTGGAAGACTTTATGTTGATTTAAACTTTTAAATTTCAATGGCATAACCTTCTTTTTATGTTTGCTTTGTTAACTTACAAACTTCCTTTTTTCATATTTATGCAAATACCTTTCGAGCAACCGTTTACAAGCTAAATAGGATTTTTGGTAGATTGGACTTTGGATAAATGTATAAATAAATGTGAAAATAAAAACTGGTCCACCCATCGTGAGACCAACTAATTAGACCATGCACTCCATAATTATTCTAACTCTGCTGATCGATAATCCAGTTATATCTGAAAGGGACAGCATGAGTCCATCTCTCGGACCCGCTCCTATACCTGCTGCTGAATACATACCGCCACCAATTCCCATCAATAATATGCCTATTAACAATAATACTAGATCAATTATAGTGTTTGTTGTATGAGGTAGTAAGTGGAAAAATAGAAAGAAGTCTACAAAAACGCCAACCAAAACAGCGTTTAAAAAAGTTCCGATGTTAATAAACCTCCGATTAATGAAAAATGTACAGGTTATTAATAGAAAGCCAACGATTATATTCCAAGTTCCGATTGTTAAACCAAACTGATCATACAATGCAAGGTTTAACACGTCCCATGGGCTGATTTCTAAGTATTTTACTTGAACCGCCATGGCGATTCCATAACTAAAGAGGATTAAACCAATAAAAAAGAAGATATGTTTAATCGTATACTTCACAAACATCTCCTCTTTTCCAAAATAACCCTATAATTATCTTAGACTATAAAGTAAAATGAGAAAAAATGAAAAGAAGTTGCTTACCATTTTCTAATGATTCTTCACTCCAATAAAGGATATTACAGTGATGATTGTCGAAATAAAATTAAGTACGAATTAAATAAGGAGTGTTTATTATGGAATCAATTAAGGAAGCAAGTGAACAATATCTTGATTCATTGACCAGTATGGCTTTAGCATTATGGCCAGATAATGAAGCTAATGAATTGAGAAGAGAATTCAAAGAACTGATTACTTCGGAAAAAAATAAAGTACTTCTCTATTTCATGCATGCGAAACCTATTGCCTTTATACATATTTCTGTTAGAAGTGATTATGTTGAAGGATCTCATAACAGTCCAACTGGGTTTATTGAGGGCGTTTATGTTGAACCTGAGTATAGAAAGAAGGGTATTTCAAAAAAATTAATTGAAGTAGGAGAAAGATGGTTAAGGACAAAAGATTGTACACAGATTGGTTCGGATATCGAATTATCCAATAACACAAGTTATCAATTTCATAAAAGTGTCGGTTTTAATGAAGTAAATCGTTTGATTGCATTTATTAAAAACATAGATGAAGCGTAACACTCATTCGTTTGATATGTCCAATGGAATTTTTAAAGACACATGGTTGTGTCTTTTTTAATGGAAGGAAACGAAGTATATATCGCAATCAAAAGGTCAAACCTAGAAAAACGGTAATAGATTCATTTCGTGAGGTGACCATAGATTGAAACGAACATTTTTGCTAATCCTAAGTGCTATTTATGCCATGTTTATGGCGTATCTATGTTTTTATTATTTTTCAAAAGGTGAGACACACAGTTATCAGGTAGCATTTGGTGGTATATTCTGTGGACTAATTCCCCTATGTTTAATTTTTTTCACTAAGATTAAATTCAATTTGCCTATCATGATCTCTTATTTTGCTTTCTTGTTTGCATCGCAATATTTAGGATCCATCTTAGATTTTTATCGTTTAGGGTGGTGGGATACTTTCTTACACCTATTAAGTGGAGCGTTATTGGCGTTTGTAGCTATCGCCCTTTATGAAAGGATGACGCATCCTGAAGCGAGGAAACAAATTTCTTATTGGCTTGTGTTCTTATTTGTTTTAGCTTTCTCTGTATTTGGTGGGGTGGTTTGGGAGATCTACGAATTCAGCATGGATCAATTCTTTGAAATGACTTTACAGGGCGGAGGGAATTTTGACACGATGGTTGATTTACTTGCCGATACATCTGGAGCAATCGTAATTGCAGCTTTTGCAGCTTTTAGGACGAAAAAAAGGTTTAATATGTCATAAAGGATGAAACGCATATTTTATATGAATATGCGTTTCATCCTTGTATAAACGCGTTTATTTAAGAGATATTTTTCAGCCAACTTATTATTCTTATCAATTCAAAAGGTTTAAACCAGGTGATGAAAAATATCACAAGTATAGATAGAACAAGACTTATAGATTTAGCGTTTCCTTTTTCCATTTGTAAAAAAGCTAAAAAGCATAAAGTAGTTCCAAGCATGATAATGAGTAATCCCACTAGCATAGTCCATTCCGAGTAAATTATAAAATCTCCATTAATACAAACTAAAAACAAACCTAACATCAGCAGCATCACTGACCAAGTACTAATCTTTTTCATAGCATGTACCTCCAAATCTAATTTTACCATTTTATGGGTGTTTAGAATATATTGTTTTTCATCAGTTTAAATTACGGATCCCCATTGACCTTCACGCAGCGTAAAGGTTTAGAGTTAAAGTGTCAGGAGGTGATCACATTGGAATACACTGTACAAAAGCTTGGGCAACTAGCGGGAGTAAGCACGAGAACATTAAGATATTATGACGAGATAGATATTCTTAAGCCGGCAAGAATAAATTCGTCAGGATATCGAATATATGGTCAAGCAGAAGTAGATCGACTTCAGCAGATTTTGTTCTATAAAGAGCTGGACCTTCCACTTTATCAAATTAAAAAAATCATTACATCGCAAAGCTTCTCAACAGCTGAAGCACTTCGTGAACACCGTGAAAAACTCCTGAACAAACGAGAACAGTTAGACCGTCTGATCTTGAATGTAGAGCAGACCATCGCTGCGAACGAAGGGAGAATAACGATGAAAGATAAAGAAAAATTTGAAGGATTTAAAAAACAGATGGTTGAGGAAAACGAACAAAAATTTGGTAAAGAGATCCGTGATAAATATGGAGATCAAGTTATCGATCAATCCAATAAAAAAGTTTTGAATATGACTCAAAGTGAGCATGACAATGCAACAAAACTTGCTGAGAAAATTCACACGGTGCTTGCTGAAGCTTTTAAACTAGGAGACCCTGCTGGAGATTTAGCGCAAAAGGCAGCTGAGCTTCACAAGGAGTGGTTGATGTTGTACTGGCACGAATATAGCAAAGAAGCTCATGCGAATCTTGCACAAATGTATGTGGACGATGAACGTTTCACTGCCTATTATGATAAAGAACAGCCAGGAACCGCCGTTTTTTTAAGAGATGCAATCCGTATTTATACAGATTTCAAATAAATATGATAACGTGTCACCATCTCTAAGGGAGAAAACCATCTAGGTTTTCTTCTTTTTGTTTAATTCACCTCTCCATTTCGTTAAACTATGAATAATGAGCAAGAAGGGATGAAAAGCTATGACTGAAAAATTATATTATTCTTCACCATATACAAAAACTTGGGAAACAAATGTAAAAACCACTTTTGAAAAAGAAGAGGAATGGTTTGTTATCTTAGAAACTACCGCATTTTATCCGACGGGTGGTGGTCAGCCGTTTGATACAGGTACGATTAGTGGAAGTGACGTACTCGATGTTTTTATTGAAAATGATGAAGTCATTCATAAGGTAAAAAAACTACCTGAAACTTCTTCAGTAATCTGCCATTTAAATTGGGATAGAAGGTTCGACCACATGCAGCATCATACGGGACAACACTTGTTGTCTGCAGTTTGTTATTCTCTGTATGATGCACGGACTGTTAGTTTTCATTTAGGTTCTGAAATTGCAACGATAGATATAGAAATAGACAAACTGAGCCAACAACAGATGGATTCCATTGAGAAAGCGGTTAATCATGAGATTTATAAAAACCGATTGGTCCATACCTATTTTGTTTCCGATCAAGAGCTACAACAATTACCTTTATTAAAGATGCCTAAAGTGACAGAGAACATTCGAATCGTTCAAATTGAAGGCATCGAGCATAACGCATGTGGGGGTACTCATGTTCAATCAACGGCTGAAATCGGTATTATCAAGCTTCTGAAAGCTGAAAAACAAAAGGGAGCAACACGTTTACATTTTAAATGTGGTCAACGGGCACTAGAAGACTATAATGAAGCACTGAAAATGATACATAAGATTTCAAGCATGTTTAATACCGGACGAGATGAAGTTATAAATCGTCTTGAAAAATGGGAGCACAATCAGAAAGAATTAGAGTCAGAAAATAAACGACTTAAAGAGGAGAATAATCATTTTTTAAGTAAAGAGCTTATCGGGAAAGTTGAAACAGGGTTACTTTTACATGCTTTTGATGATAAGAGCTTTAAGGATACAAAAGATCTTGCAATAAAAATCGCAAGTGAGGAATCTCTGTTGATCTTACTAGCTTCCACAGTGGAAAATCGAGTCATCTTAATGCATGACGGTTCTTTTCAATTTTCTTGCGGTACATTCTTTAAAGAGAATCTTCGTTCATTTAATGGTAAGGGCGGTGGAAATGATAGATCTGCTCAAGCTGGTTTTGCTTCACAAGAAGATATGAATGCATTTATTAAGTTTGTCAAAGATACATTTTGAGTAAAAAAAAAGGAGGAGGCAATCAGCCTACTCCTTTTTCTTTCTATCAAATCAAAAATATCGCCACTATGGTAGTTACAACTAATCCGATAAAAACAGGTTTGATGTTTCTTCTGGCAAGTTCAAATGGATCAACTCCACAGATGGCAGCAGCCGGAATTAACGCCCATGGGACGAGTGTGCCGCCTCCAACCCAAATGGCCGAAATTTGACCAAGTGCAGTTAGAGTTGCAGCTCCTGCTCCTATTGCCGTACCAAATATGTTTGCGACCGACCCTGCCAGTGAGATTCCGGAAAATCCTGACCCATCGAGACCCGTAATAGCGCCAACAGTGGTTAATGTTATGGCACCTATCTCCTTACTTAAAGGGACAACAGACGCAAGTGCTACACCAAGATCGTTTACGATTCCATGAGATGTTTTTGGAAGGAAATCTCCAATTATTTTAGCAAATCCTGAATCACCTAAATAAAAGAAGGCGGCGATTGGAATGACAGGACCAAATACTTTAAATCCGAACTGAAAGCCATCAATCATATAAGAAGTTGTTTTCTCTAATCCTTTGTTCTTATGACTGACCATCGTGATTAAAAGAAGAATTAAAACAGAGGTACCGCCGATTAATGCCGTTGCATCTCCGCCTTGAAGATTAAAAATGGACATAGCCGCTACATCAAGAGCAAACATGACAGGAATGAACAGAGCAAAGAACCGTTTTTGCTTACTTGACAACAAACTTACATCCTGTTCATTTGGAGCTTTTACTGGATTAGCAGTAAAACCCGTATTTGCGTTTAACTTTCCTGTCTTCAAATCTCGTTTTAAAAAATAAAATGCAGCTATTGTTGTTACAAGACCCATGACAAACACGAGTGGGATACTTGCTTGAATTACTTCATTTACGGGTAAACCTGCAGCATCAGCTGTTAATTTCGGTGCAGCTTGAATGATGAAATCTCCTGAGAGAGCTATACCATGACCAAATAGGTTCATAGCCATGGCTACTCCCAGTGCAGGAAGTCCAACCCGAATGGCAACAGGAAGAAGAACTGCACCCATAAGTGCTACTGCAGGAGATGGCCAGAAAAACCAAGAGATGACCATCATGAGAATTCCTATCGTCCAATAAGCGAGTCCGGGAGTCTTAATGAGTTTTGAAAATGGAGAGATCATTACATCATTAATGCCTGTAGAGGTCAACACTCTGCTCATGGCAACAATGATGGATATAACAAGAATCGTTGGAAGAAGCTCAGTGATCGCGTAGATAAAACTATTAAAAATACTGCTGACAGAACCAGTTAATGAACTCGTAGCCGCAATAGAGATTAAGAAGATACCGAGAATACTAATGAGTGTAGTATCACGTCTCTTAACCATAAAACCAATGATTAAACCGATAAACACAACATAAATCCAATGCAGCGCTGTTAATTCAACGCCCATCTCTATTCCTCCCCTGTGAAATGGGTAATTAGCCCTTTCGTAATGTAATACAGAATATGATGAGAAAGAAAAGGGGTGAGGAGAACTTTTTGAATCTAGTTATTCGTGACTTGTATAGGTAATTAATGTAAAATAATAACGATGATATAGAAGTTAAGAAAAGAGATAACTACATGTTATCTCTTTTCTTTTTGTTACATACATTCAACAGAGGAGAAGATTAGGGGGCCGTATGATGGACCAGTCCAGGTTTATTAAAGATCTTAACGAATTAAAAGAGGGAGGATATGTTAAAAAGAAGGATTATTTAAACGTACTTGATGGCTATTACAGATATAGAGAAGATATTAGAAGAAAAGAAACAGCTAATACGATTGTACATAAAGCAGAAGCTACGATGGAAGAACCAGAACAAAACAAACAACCAATAAAAACAATAACTCCTCCACCTACACAGCCGAAAGTGAAAATCACAGCTGAACAAAGAAGAGAGAGAATTATTACAAGCATAATGACAGTTGGAGTGATTATGCTTTTATTAGGGGGGCTTACTCTAGCGACAAGCAACTGGGATGTGTTTAGTTCGTTCACGAAAACAATGCTAGTTGGTGGAATTGCCGTATTGTTTGGAGGTTTTGGTGCTCTATCGGAAAAAGTACTTCAGATCAGAAAAACCGCTTTTACGTTCTTTGTTCTGTTTGCTCTGTTTATTCCAATCACTGTGCTTTCTGCTGGTTATTTTGAATTATTTGGAGATTGGCTCAGTTTTTATGGTGAGGGAAGATTTATATTAGGCGTGATGACAGCTATTGTTTGTACTCCAATCTATTATTATTTTGGACTTTACTTTAAATCCAAGCTATTTAGCTGGATTACTTATGTTGCTATTGTGATTGGATATGCGTATTTAATCCTGTCATTCGGCTTAACAAAGGAAGCTTTTTATTTTGTTTATGCTGCAGGAAATATAGGGTTTATTCTTTTATATCATTACAAAAAAGGAGTCCCATCTATATTTCTTCAAATCCTGCCCTTGTTTATACAAGCAAACTTAATTCTATCGACACTGTTCATTTTAATTTTATTTGAAAATCAGCTTTACCAAAGCTTCAATATCATTTTAACTGCTGCATTATACTTATCGATGAGAATGGTCAATCAAAGAAAAGAATACGAACTGTTCTTTATCGGGTTTATCACATATGGCCTTTATCAATTGATTCAAAACTCTCTGTTAGTCGAATATCGTTTGTTTTTAATCGTGATTATACCGATTGTATTCGTAGTGGTTGCTAATTTTTCAGACACAGGATTAAAAAAATATTATCAGCTTGCTAATGGCGTAATCTCTATACTTGCATTCTTATATATAACCGTAGAAGGCGTAATGTTATCTGTTGAAGAAGGCAGTGTGTGGTTGTTGTTAGGGTATCTTGTTTTAGCAGGAAACTTTATTTTTTTAAGCTACAACTCTACTTTTTCTTTCTTTAAATATTTAGCGCCATTTTACCTATTCTGTGCGTTTATGGAAGTGTATCAAATGTCGGGTGAACACTTTGATGATTATTGGACTTTAGCAATCGGCATCTCAAGCACATTATCTTATTCAATCGGTCAGTACCTCAAACCACTGAACAGAGCAAGCCTATTTGTAGGGGGTGGAGGATTACTAATTAGTTTTTTATTATCGTTGGAACTCGCTCACTATGGGCAAGGAAGTATGATTTCTGTCATTCTAACGATTCTATCTGTTCGCCATTTCTTGATTGAGAATGGAAAAGAAAAAATGGTAACCACCTGGCTGGTACCGATCTTCACTTTTTTTATTTTCTGCCTTTTGGGCATAAAATACTTCCCATTACCGACATTATCGTACTCCTTACTTTTGGGTAGTGTTATCACTTTAGTTGTCTACCTTTGGCAAAGAAGTAATAAGGAGTTGGCAACTTCATTTATTTCAATGACAACGATAACGACGACTTTAAATTTTCTTGTTCTTTTAGTTGAAAGTGATTTTACGTGGATAAAGATTCTATCATCCATATTTCTAATGGTAGTGCTATGGTTCTTCACTAAACATTTTAATTGGGCGATCGGGTTCTCTGGTATTCAGATTGCCTTGTTCTTTGCACTGAGTTATGTTGCTGACCTGCTTGGATTTTCTTTAGGTACAGATGAATCTGTTTATGCGTTCATCATTATTTCCTTTTTGTTATTAATAAATAGCGAGGTATTCCATAAATTTGACTCAAGCAGTGAATATCCAATGAAAGTTGTATCGCACTTAACCACCTTACTCATAGGTGCTTATGCTTTACTCGTTACAACTTCAACCGTTCCGTTTATTTTACTTGCCACAGTGTATGGAATTTACCTGTTTCGTTCTCGTAAGGAATATGAGATCAGATATAATCTTTACGTTAGTTTAATATTTTTAGCAATTGGTTTCCAATACTTTATTAGAACATGGCTCACTCATGAAGGTCCTGTTGTTTACAGCATACTTCTAGCTAGTTTCTACTTTGTTCTTAACAATGAATGGAGAAAGCGATTTAGAGCTTTCATTGTACCTTTTTCTGTCATTTTCTTAGGAGAGTATATAACGATTAGAGGGTCTGATGAGGAGTTTCTTATTATCCATGCAGCTGTATTAGTCGGGTTTATAGTGTTCTATCAATCGTTAGAAAAATACTGGAAATACGCATCAGTATTCTTGTTGATATACTTCATGATAGATTTAGAGGAATGGTTGTTAATAAATCGAATAGCCAATGAGATGTATTCAATTGCTTGGTTCACCTCAGGCATACTCATTTCACTGGCAGGTATGTATTTCTATAAAAAGCTATACAGCCAATCTGATTTTCTTCAATTTGACTTCTTTGCAGTTTTTGGAATGATTCATGTACTTATTGGATTGGTGCGATCTGAAAATTTCGTAACAACGTTTGGTCTTGTCATACTTGCTATTCTTTTCTATGTTCAAGGAAATCGATTCTTGAATGTTTTGATCGGAAAGAGAATACTCCAAACGTGTTCCAGTTTGCTTGTCCTGTTCTCTTATTATTCATTACTTGAGCAATTTGAAGTTCCTGTGATTATTCAAACTGAATTAATGGTACTGCCTTGGATCTTATTATGTTATGTGATCACACGGAGAATGTGGGACATATCGGACCATGTAGCTGATCTGATCCAATATGTGTTACTTGGTGTAATAGGTATAACATTGATGATCGATGCAATAGACAGCTATCAAGTCATGGATGCAATCATACTTGGTTCATTATCATTTGCTAGTATTATTTATGGATTTATTTCAAAACAAAAAAGTTATTTCTTTAGTGGATTGATCATGTTGCTTCTAAATGTCTTCGTTCAAACACGCCCATATTGGGGGAACATGCCATGGTGGGTATATTTACTATTAACAGGTATCCTTCTCATAGGTTTTGCGAGTTACAATGAATTCAAGAAACAAAAAGGAATTGATTCTCCACCATTAAAGGATATAATTTTAATTAAATGGAAACATTGGTTTGGAGAGTGGAAGTAACTGTTCTTCAAATAAGGGGGATTAATGAAGTGGATCAAGATCAAAACAAACCCAAGATCACCATGGGTATGCTTTTTCAAAACAAAGTCATTCGTACCATCCTTTTTTCGGTTCTCTTTTTACAGATTGGAATATGGGTTCGTAACTATTCCATCCTCTTGTATGTGATTGAAAAAACGAACGAGAATCCAATCGCAGTATCTTTAATATCCGTCGCAGAGTTTGCACCAATCTTTTTATTTTCATTTATTGGTGGAACATTTGCTGATAGATGGAAACCCAAAAAGACGATGATTTGGTGTGATTTATTAAGCGCCGTCTCCATCTTTGTTGTATTATTAACTTTACTTTTTGGAAGTTGGAAAGTCATATTTTTCGCAACGCTCGTTTCATCGATCTTGTCACAATTTTCTCAGCCATCAGGTATGAAGTTATTTAAGATTCATGTTCCTGAGGAAATGGTTCAGCTAGGCATGTCGATGTATCAAACCCTTTTTGCTGTATTCATGATTCTCGGTCCTATTCTCGGGACTTATGTATACCAGCAGTTTGGGATTACAACAGCGATAGCAATCATGGGAATCGCGTTCATATTGTCTGCTGTTATTCTATTATTACTTCCTCCTGATGAAGAAGTAGAAAAGACAGAAGAGAAACCATCTATCTGGTTAGAGATGAAGGAAGGTTTCAACTATGTGCTTAACAGACGCTCTTTAACTTTACTAGGTGCATGTTTCGCTGTGGCCGGATTAGCTTTAGGTTTGACACAGCCGTTAACCGTTTTCTTAGTTACAGAACAACTTGGTCTTCCAAAAGAAGAACTTCAATGGCTCATGGCTGCATTCGGTACTGGAATGATCTTAGGTGGAGGTTTAACCATCGGAATCGCGAGCAAAGTAAAGCCACAATTATTATTGGCTTTAGGAATGGGAGCAAGTGCGATTGGATTTATGATTATGGGATTCTCCGAACATTTTTGGTTAACCTTATCTGCCGAGTTCATAAGTGGTCTTTTCATGCCATGTGTTCACATTGGTATTAATACACTAATTCTCCAGAATACAGAGGCTAAATTTATAGGTCGTGTGAACGGAATATTAAATCCACTATTTATGGGTGCGATGGTTCTTACGATGTCTATTACCGGTTGGTTAAAAGAAACGTTTTCACTTGTCTTAATGTTTGAAGGAGCAGCACTTTTATTTGCAGTTGGAATATTAACGATGCTCCCGCTTATTCGCCAAAAGGTTGTTCCAGTGGCTGAAGTTGAGAAAGCCTAAATGTAAAAATCCTCAAAAGCTACCTAAGCTTTTGAGGATTTTTTTATGCTTCTTGTAACCTTTAGCTGAATCGGAAAGAGGTATGTGTCGATAAACGTCGAGGATTGTAAACTCGCGGATAAACAGCAAAAACTCGTGGATTGATGTAAGAAACTTTTGGATTTACACCCTGAACTCGTGGATTGAGAGTCAAAACTTTTGGATTCACCACTTACATGCTTAATTTACGGCTAGAAACAAACCATCACACAGCACTGTTGACGCTTTTTCAACCTCATACTGTTTTTCAAATCATTTAAATGGGTAATATAGATATGTTTCCATCATTGTTGTAATGAATCTTGAATGTCTAAACATAAGGGGAATCTAACATATGTCTATTTCACCAGATCAGCGAATTACTTTACACGGCTTTAATAATCTTACTAAATCACTTAGCTTTAATCTGTATGACGTTTGTTATACAAAAACGAGAGAAGAGCGAGAAGCATATCTCGAGTATATTGATGAACAATACAATGCTGAAAGACTTACGAATATTTTGCAAACAGTTTCGGATACGATAGGAGCTCATGTTTTGAATATAGCCAAACAAGATTATGTGCCTCAAGGAGCTAGTGTCACTGTACTTGTCTCGGAAGGTCCCATTGTTGAAGTGCCAACTGATACATTTGATGAAAATTCGACAGCAATGCCAGAGTCTGTTGTGATGCAGCTTGATAAAAGCCACTTAACTGTTCATACATATCCTGAATTTCATCCAGAAGAAGGAATTAGTACATTTAGAGCGGACATCGATGTTTCTACTTGTGGAGAAATTTCACCGCTTAAAGCACTTAACCATCTGATTAACTCATTTGATATGGACATAGTGACGATGGATTATCGAGTTAGAGGATTTACTAGAGATATAAAAGGTCACAAATTATTTATTGATCATGATATCAATTCGATACAAAACTATCTTTCTGCAGATATTAAAGAAACGTATACCATGATTGATACAAATATCTATCAAGAAAATATCTTTCACACAAAGTGTAAGTTAAAGAATTTTGAACTTAATAACTACCTTTTTGGGTATACAAAAGATGAAATTGATAGCGAGACTCAAAAACACATCACAGGATTGATCAATGCTGAGATGGACGAGATTTTTTATGGAAGAAATATTCAATCATCTAAACGGTAAAAACTTATTAAGCTTTAGATCACTAGGATAATCTTAGTGGTCTTTTTTTGTGTGAACAATATGAACAAAATGCATTTTATGTCCTTAAACTTCCATTTAATAAAGCGAGTGATAGGATAATCAAAAGGGATATGAAAGCGCTATCAAAATTAAAGGGGATGTGAATGATGAAAACGATGAAATGGAAAAAATGGCTTGTAGCAGGTGTTATACTTTCTTCACTTACAGCTTGTAGTTCATCTGGATCTGGTTCAAATGCTGGGGAATCTGATTATCCAAAAAAACCGATTACAGTAGTTGCTCCATCAGGTGCTGGAGGAGGCTGGGATTTAACAGCACGCTCACTGTCTAAAATTCTTGGTGAAACTAAAATGGTCGATCAAACCATGACAGTCGAGAACAAACCCGGTGGAGGTGGAGCTGTCTATTTAGCAGAATATGCTACACAGCATAAGAAGGATGATTATAAACTTTTTATTAGTTCCCCGCCAATTTTAATCAACAACTTGAAAAAAGAGGGTAACAGTCCATACGGCTTTAAGGATACAACACCACTTGCTCAACTAACAAAAGACTTTGGCGCCATCGTTGTTAAAGAAGATTCTAAATATAATAATCTAAAAGAATTGATGGATGCTGTGAAAAAAGATCCAAAATCCGTTACAGCAGCGGGTGGATCTGCACCGGGGTCAATGGACCACCTTGTAGCTGTTCTTCCAGCTTACAAATCTGACATTGATCCTAAAACAGTTAAGTATGTTTCATATGATGGTGGTGGTGAGGCGATTGCAGCTCTTTTAGGAGGGAACGCAGACTATATCGCAACTGATGCTTCTGCCGTAGGCGAATATTTAAAAGCAGGAAAAGTAAAAGTGCTGGGTATTTCTTCAACGGAACGATTAAAAGGTGACCTTGCAGATGTACCAACATTTAAAGAAGCTGGAATCGATGCTGATTTTACGATTTGGAGAGGTGTCTTCGGACCAAAAGAGATGTCTGATAGTGCTGTAGCTCATTGGGAGAAAACATTGAAGAAGTTAAATGAGAGTAAAGAGTGGCAGGACGAGCTAGAGCGGAACGGTTGGGAAGCGGAATTTAAAGATGGTAGAGAATTTGAAACCTTCTTAAAAGATCAAGAAAAACAAGTAGAAGACTTGTTGAAATCATTAGGCATGAATAAATAGTTTGTGACATGGAGAAGTATTTCTACTTCTCCATTTTTCCAATAAGGAGGGAAGTAAATTGCAAACAGGAAAATTTGACCGATATGCAAGTATCTTATTTGCATTACTAGGAGCAACATTTTTAATAGAAAGTCGAAATATCTCAAAAAGTGCTTATGGAAGTGAAGTGGGACCTAATGTTTTTCCTTTTCTCTTAGGACTTATTCTTATTCTCCTTAGTATAAAACTTTTTCTTGAATCTTTAAAAAGTATTCAGAAAGAAAAGAAGAAAACGGAAGAGTTACAGATCAAACGGTTTGTGATCATTCTACTAGCAAGTCTTTTCTATGCAGGCACTATTGAAATGTTAGGTTATATCATTAGTACTTCCTTATTTCTGTACGTATCCTTTCAAGCGATGGAAAGAGGAAATTGGATAAAAAATGGAATAATTGCTTTGGCGTTCTCATTCTTTGTCTATTATTTATTTGTAGTTGTGTTGGAAGGCTCTTTGCCTGGAATGCCAATTTGGTTTAGTTAGGAGGATTTGATATGGGTGTTATGGATTTTTTGATGCAAGGATTTCAAACAGCGCTACAGCCACATAACATATTCTTTGCTTTTATCGGTGTCTTGATCGGTACGGCAGTAGGCGTTTTACCAGGGATTGGACCCATGAGTGGTGTTGCACTCTTAATTCCAGTTACCGCAACTTTTACGAGTGGAATGGATCCATCTGCAGCAGCTACAAGCTCAATCATTCTTTTAGCGGGTGTTTATTACGGTGCCATGTACGGGGGATCAACTACATCCATTCTACTTAATACACCTGGTGAATCTTCATCGGTCGTTACAACCCTTGATGGCTATCAAATGGCTAAACAAGGAAGAGCAGGAGCTGCATTATCAATCGCAGCCATTGGCTCTTTCTTTGCCGGAATTGTTTCAATCATTGGATTGGTATTATTAGCAGAACCGCTTTCAGAAATGGCGTTGAAATTTGGACCTGCAGAATATTTTTCCTTGATGCTTTTAGGGCTTGCCGCAGTTAGCGGTTTAGCAGGCGGATCGATCACTAAAGCATGGATGATGACTGTAACGGGTCTTTTAATCGCCACAATTGGAATTGATGCAGTTTCTGGTGTGGCGCGATTTACCTATGACATTCCCGTTCTATTTGGTGGACTTGAATTTTTAACGGTCGCTGTAGGTTTGTTTGCATTAGGTGAGGTCTTTAAGACAGTTCTCCATAAAGAGGAAGATGCAGATAAGGTTGCAAAAGTAGGACGAGTCCTTCCTACAAGAGCAGACCTTAAAGAAAGTGCTGGACCGATCGCACGTGGTTCTTTATTAGGATTCTTTATTGGTGTCTTACCAGGTGCAGGGGCAACACTTGCTTCTTTCTTTTCATATATTGCTGAGAAAAAGGTAAGTAAAAATCCCGAGAAGTTTGGTAAAGGAGCGATTGCAGGTGTGGCAGCCCCTGAGTCTGCAAACAACGCAGCTTCAGGAGGAGCGATGATTCCTTTATTAACACTCGGAATTCCAGGCTCAGGAACAACAGCGATTCTTATGGGAGCACTGATCATGTATAACGTTCAGCCCGGTCCTTTATTATTTAGTGATCACCCTGATGTAGCTTGGGGTCTTATCGCTTCCATGTTTATCGGAAACTTGATGCTTCTCATACTCAATATGCCGCTTGTTAAGGTTTTTGCAAAAATTATTGAAACACCAGCGAAATACTTACTACCTATCATTATTGCCATCTCAGTTTTTGGTGTTTATGCGGTACAAGTGACAACGTTTGATCTGTTTTTATTGATCGGCTTTGGACTCGCAGGATATCTATTAGCACAGCATGACTATCCGATCGCTCCTCTTGTACTCGGCTTAGTTTTAGGACCAATGATTGAAAATAACATGAGACGTGCTTTAACAACTTCAAACGGAGATTTTATGGTGTTTGTTCAACAACCCATTTCTGCGTTTTTCCTGGTTTGTGCCGTTCTATGGATTCTCGTTCCTTTCGTACTCCGATTAAAAGGAAAAAATGTTGTCGTGAATGTTGAAGGATAAAAGAAGATTAGTAGAGAAGACTTTCTATTCTAGAAGGTCTTTTCTATTTTTACGGAGGGAAACAATGAAACTTCAAACAAAATTAATGCTCATCAGCTGTTCCCTAATCTTTGTAGTAATCACTATTTTAGCAGTTATCTTTCAAAATATGTTTGAAGACACGATGAAGAGTGAGATTGGGGAGAGAGCGCTAAGTGTTTCTTATGCAGTAAGTAATAATCCACTTGTTCTTGAAGCTTTTGAAAGTGATGACCCCTCCAAAAGTATTCAGCCCTATGCAGAGAAAATCAGAATGAAAACAGGAGCTCATTATATCGTAGTGGGAAACAAAGAAGGTGTTCGTTATTCACACCCAATCAAAGAACGAATTGGAAAGAAAATGGTAGGTGGGGACAACCAAAAAGCCTTATCGGGTGAACCAAGTATAACGGAAGCAACTGGCTCGCTTGGTCCAGCTGTACGGGGAAAATCTCCGATTAGAAACAATGATGGTGAGATCATTGGATTAGTATCAGTAGGTTTTCTAACTGATCAAATCAAAGAAGAGATTTGGCCTTATAAGTTAAAGATCATCATTGTAGGCATCTTGACACTATTGTTAGGCATAATAGGTTCCGTATTGATCGCTAAAGGTGTGAAGAGAGCGACACATGGCTTAGAACCTAAAGAAATCGGGATGTTGTACAAAGAAAAAAGCGCGATCTTAGAAGCCATTAGGGAAGGTGTCATTGCTGTAAATCGAGAAGGTGAGATAACCCTTGCCAATCACACTGCACTTCAGATGCTTGAAACAGATAGTGAGAAGTTAATAGGAGAAAATGTATTGAAAGCTATTCCAAATACAAGATTACTTGATGTTATTGCTTCTGGGAAAAATGAGTTTGACGAACAGATGAAGCTCGGAAACACGAAAGTTGTTGCAAACCGAATTCCGATCATTGATGATCATGATCAAGTTGTAGGGGCTGTTGCGACTTTTCGGAATAGAGACGAGCTTTTTCAATTAAATGAAGAACTCTCGCAAGTGAAAAGCTATAGTGAAGGCTTAAGAGCTCAAACACATGAGTTCTCTAATAAACTGTATTTAATATCCGGACTTATTCAGCTAGGTTCTTATCAAGAAGCACAAGATATTATTACGAAAGAATCAAATGTTCATCAGCATTTCACACAATTTATTATGAATCATATTTCTGATCCTTATATAGGCGGACTGTTAATTGGAAAGTTCAATCGTTCAAAAGAGTTGAGAGTTGAGTTTACGATTGATCCTTCCAGTCATCTAAAAGATATTCCGAACTCGATCGATAGACAATTGCTAGTAACGATCATGGGTAATCTAATAGACAATAGCATGGATGCTGTAGTTGATTCTAAAACAAATGAGCCAATAGTAAAAATCAGCCTTTCCGATTTTGGAGAGCAACTAATCATAGAAGTTGAGGATACTGGAGAAGGAATTACTGAGGAAACCGCTAATATGTTATATAAAAAGGGATTCTCTACAAAAGGGAGAGACCGCGGCTATGGATTATATTTAATCAAACAAGCTGTAGAAGTATTAGATGGTCATATCTTTTTTGAGAGAACAAAAGCGGGAACAACGCTTTTCACAGTTATTATCCCAAAAGAATAGAGGATATACATCATGAGTTCATGGGAAGTATTTATCGTTGAAGACGACATTCGCATTGCCGAGATTAACAAAAGATTCGTTGAAAAAGTAGAAGGCTTTTCGGTATGTGGAATCGCATTAAACGAGGAAGAGGCAAAAGAACAGATCTCTATATTAAGACCTGATTTAGTTATTTTAGATATCTTTTTTCCTGATATGAATGGACTTGATCTACTAAGATGGATTCGAAGTGAATTTCGAGGAATCGAAGTGATCATGGTAACTGCTGCAACAGAAGTCAACACGTTAAAATACGCTTTAGAAGATGGTATCTTTGATTATATTGTCAAGCCAGTCATCTTTCAGCGGTTTAAAGATACACTAATCCAATTTAACGAGCATAAATCATCCATTGTTCAATTATCAGCTGATAAAGAGATCAATCAAAACGTGATTGATTCCTTACTAAAACGTGAAAAAGTCGAGGTTGAACCGCTTTTCTTACCAAAAGGTATTGATCCAATCACGTTAGATAAAATATTATCTATTCTGATGAAGCACGAACAAGGATTTACTGCAGAAGATTTGGGGCATCGTACAGGAGTTAGTCGTACGACAGCAAGGCGATATTTAGAATATCTGGTTTCAGAACAAAAAGCCAAAGCCGATATTACATACGGAGGCGTTGGCAGACCAGAAAGAATCTACAAATACGGACTATAGGATTAAGCGACCTGTTTACCGGGTTGCTTTTGTTTTGACTCTTATACTACTAAATATTAGTTAAGTTGATGTATAATGTTCTACATAGATTTAAAGTTGAAAGAGAGTGAGCAATATGGGACGTAAATGGAACAATATTAAAGAAAAGAAGGCATCAAAAGACGCTAATACGAGCCGAATTTACGCTAAGTTCGGTCGCGAAATCTATGTGGCGGCAAAACAGGGTGAACCTGATCCGGAATCCAATCAATCGTTAAAAGTCGTGTTAGAGCGAGCAAAAACATATAGTGTACCTAAAAACATCATCGACCGCGCCATCGAAAAAGCAAAAGGCGGTTCTGATGAAAATTATGACGAACTACGTTATGAAGGCTTTGGTCCGAATGGATCGATGATTATTGTCGATACATTAACGAATAATGTGAATCGAACAGTTGCAGAAGTCCGGTCTGCTTTTAATAAAAATAATGGAAACATGGGTGTTTCTGGTGCTGTATCATACATGTTTGATGCAACTGCTGTTATTGGTCTCGAAGGAAAATCCGCTGAAGATGTTTTGGAATTGCTGATGGAAGCCGATTTAGATGTCCGAGATGTTATTGAAGAGGATGAATCCATTATCGTATACGCTGAACCTGATCAGTTTCATGCTGTACAAGAAGTATTTAAAAATACGGGTATCACAGATTTTACAGTTGCAGAACTTACGATGCTTGCACAAAACGATGTGGAATTGACAGAAGAATCACAGGTTCAGTTTGAGAAATTAATCGATGCCTTAGAAGATTTAGAAGACGTGCAGCAAGTGTATCATAACGTTGATTTGAACTAATTTCATAAAACTTAATGAGCCGGTCGTTTTTAAGGACCGGCTCATTTTTAATTGTAAGACCAAAAGAAAAAGCAACCGAATTAATTCGGTTGCTTTCTCATCCATACCATACAAATGGTGATAATTGTAAATCCAACTAAAGCTAATAGCGGGATGGTGATGAATCCGAGCCAGTTAATATACTGACCAGAACAAGGGACACCTGATGTACACATTTCAAAAGCTTTAAGTGCTGGGATTTTTTGCAGAGCAAAATGATAGCTTGAAACAATCATGCCCAAGATGGAAAGAGGCAGGGCATAGCGTGTAATTTTTCGGTCTTGATGATAGAAGGCTACACCGAGCAAAAGAACTAACGGATACATTAAAATCCTTTGGTACCAGCAGAAATTACATGGCACAAACTTCATGACTTCACTAAAAAAAAGACTTCCTATCATAGAGACGATCGATGTAATCCAAGCAAACAATAAAGGTTTATTACCCACCTTTATTTACTCTCCTTCGCAGCGTCATCAACCATCTTTACTAGATCCTCAATGGATGTACCTTCAAATTTTTTACCGTTAACAAACAATGTCGGCGTACCCGTGACGCCAAGGTCACTAACAAGTCCTTCGTCAGTTTTTACTGCGTTTTCATTTGCTTTGCTTTCCCAATCTGCTGTTACTTTCTTAACATTTTCTTCAGATGTAACTTCTCCAAGTGTCTCTGATAAGAATTTTTCAGTGAAAATGTCTTGTTTCTCTAAACTTTGATCCTCAGGCTGCTTTTCATATAAAAGTTTATGAAACTTCCAAAACGTTTCATTTCCTAATTCGTTATAAACGCTTTCTCCGAAAATAGCAGATCGTTTTGAATCCACATTAATAAATGGATAGTTTAAGAAATAGAATTTAACTTTGCCTGTTTGAATTAATTCTTTGTCAATAAGCGGAAAGAATGACTCATTAAAACTCTTACAAACTGGGCACTTGTAATCCCCAAATTCAATAATGTTAACAGTTGCATCTTTCTCACCTAGGTAAGGTTGTTTCTCATAGGAAATGTCAGCTGTAGATGTGTCATTATCAAGAGCACCGCTGAACAGAAAGATGATCAACCCTAGAGTCAAAATACCAATCGTCCAAAACAACCAAACAGGAGACGAGTTGTTCTTTTTCTTTGAGCTGTTTACATAAGCCTTATTCTTTTTTTGTTTAACCATTTTTCACCTCGTAGAATTTTTACTAAATAAAAAGAAGTTACTTTTATCGTAAACAAAGTTGAAGGTATTTACAATGAAGAAATATTGAACATTATATATTAGGTGGAATAACTAACGATAATAAGCAATTGATATTAAAAAATAGATAACATTTATTTTCTCTATTAAATAAAAAACTGGTATGCAAAAGGAGATTTTGGCAGTATAATTTTCTAGAAATTATATTAAACAAGTTTTCTGGGGGTCAGGGATGAAAAAGGTTGTAACTTTCTTATTGGCTATCACAATTAGCCTCGGCATTTTGCCATTGTCAGCGTTCGCGATTAATGCAAACGACAAAGAGTATAAAGCGTTCTTACAAGAGATTGGGTGGAATTCCAAGGATTTTGTTGCTTATTTAAACAGCAAAGATTGGACACTAAGAGATTTTGAATCGGTAGATGAACTTGGTACGCCTCTATCAGAAAGAGGTGTTCAATCTGTGTTAAAAGAGTTTGATATTAGCCGCGATAGACTTAATGAACTTCTTGTGGAATATGGAAATATTGAAGAAGGACAAGACGTTCTTGATGGAACCTACATTATTTTTGAAGAGGAATTGTTCGACGAAGTTGATTTTATGATCGGCACACCTATAGACGATAAAAACCTTCAAAAATTATTGAGTGATTATAATTTAGAATCCATTGAAGAACTGGATGCTTTATTAAACGAAAACGATGATTCACGTGAAAACTATGAATATATCGAACACCTAGAATGGTCGGTTGATTATTATATAAATGGAGACGACTGGGAAGGGACTCTTATTAATGATGAAAACCTTCAACAGCTATTAAAAGATTACAACCTAGCTTCTCTTGCAGAACTGGATGCTTTATTAAAAGAAAATGATGATTCACGTGAAAACTACGAATACATTGAAGATCTTGAAGGAGTCGTTGATTATTATATTAATGGCGATGACTATTTAGGTGATGATATCGAGGATCTATTTACAGAGATTGATTTAACAGAAACAGAAATAGAAAATCTTTTGACTCATATGGAGACTCTGAATTGGGAAGATCCAGTTTTCCTTGATCAGATGATGACTCTTGCTGAAAGAATGATGGCGTTTGAAGATTTTGAAACAGCAGACGAACTTACTTCCGAACAAGTTGCTGAACTTCTTTCCATCTTTTCTGAGATGAAACAACTATTACAACTTGAGACAAAGTATTATCTAGTTGTTGATGGACAAAAACAACCTGTTTCCATGGAGACATTAATGAAGATGGAAACGACAAATGGAAATGATCTTATCATGGAAATATATAATCTGAATGGAAAACTATTAGCAGATATACGCATTACAGCTGAAATGTTTGGATCTCAACTGATCCAAGAAACAGGAAAAGATATTAAAAAAGTTGAAAAGATTGTTTCTGAAGCACCGAAAAAATCGAGCCCACCTGTAAAAACAGTGAAAGGCGGAGAACTTCCTAAAACCGCTACAAACTCTTTAGAGAACTCCTTAATTGGATTAGTTGTGTTAGCGGCAGGTGTATACTTATTTAGAAGATTTCGCGTTAAAAGAATCTAATGAAAACAAAAGTTAACTCTCGAAAGATAATTTTTATCTTTTCTTTTGTTTTTATTTTACTCGGATTTTGGTTCAGTACAAAAAATGCTTACACATTTGTTAAAGGGTATATGCTCTTTCAAACTGGTCAGACAAAGATTGTAAAGAGTACGGAAAAATCCTCAAAACAGCATAAACATAACTTAAATCAAGAACTCCTTTATTCTATAAGACCGGAAAAAGGCGAGAATATCGGAAACTTGCTCATACCAAAACTAAATGCTACACTACCTATTTTTCATGGAACGGATGAAGAGGAGTTAGAAAGAGGTGTAGGTCATTTTGAGAAAAGTGTCTTACCAGGAGAACAGGATAATTCGGTTCTTTCTGGACATAGAGATACTGTTTTCCGCAAGTTAGGTGAAGTAGGCAAAGGTGACAAGTTGATCGTAGAAACGTCAGCAGGTACCTTTACCTATAAAATTAGACATGTACGTATCGTTGATAAAGATGACAGGACAGTCATCGTACCTAAACCGAGAGCAACTTTAACTATATCCACATGTTATCCTTTTGATTTTATAGGTGCATCACCCGAGCGCTATATTCTTGTTGCAGATTTGATATCACAAAGGTTAACATAATCCACTTAAGACAACATGATTTATTCCTGTTGTCTTTTTTTTGACCCATTTTCAATACTGATAAATATCTTTTGTTTAAAAGCTTACCAAAACAGGTATGAATACCAATAATGCAAGCGGGTCTAAAGAAATTCCCCCTGATACATACTTAGAATAAACAACTAGAAAGCCGGTGGAGAAAACATGAAGAAAATCACAATGGTTACCTCAATCTGTATCATCGTTTTGATAGGGGTTGCTTTTGGCGTGTACTCGCTAAACTCTAAAGAAATGGAAGTAACAGCACTTGGTGATTCTCTCGCCTATGGATTAGGCGATACAAAAGATAATGGATATATAGGAGATGTTGAAAAACGGTACGAAGAAGATTTAGAAAAACAGCTTGTGATTCATGACTTTGGAGTTCCCAATGATACAAGCACAGACTTGCGTAAGCGGTTGAAAAATCCAGAGATAGCTAAAACAGCTAAAAGCTCTGATGTCATTTTTATCAATATTGGAACGAATGATTTTCTTAAAAGCACTGATCATCTAACAAAATTCAACAGTGAAGAACTAGCAGCGAACGAGGAAATCTATAAGGAGAACTTGAACCAGATCATACAACAGTTACAAAATAAAGAAAATCCGAAGACCATCTATATATTGGGGATTTATAACCCCAAAGCTGAATGGAGTGATATGGCTGTTGTTAATGAGACCGTATCCAATTGGAATCAATCTACGATTGAAGTTACAAAGAAAAATAAAAATACGGCTTATATACGTACAGATGACCTCTTCATCGACAAGAACAAACGTGATTATTTCTCTGACAAACTTCATCCTAACGAAAAAGGATACGCATTACTCGGAAAAAGAGTATACGAGACCATCAGGCAAAGTTCGGATTATAAATAATGAATAAACATTGACGCAACAAGAACAATCTGTTAATCTACAAAACGTTACACTAAATGAATTAAATAAAAGTCCTCACATTAATCTCTGTGAGGTAGAGGTCGCATGAATTATGAGTAGAACTGTTAGAGGCAAGTGGTGCTTTTGACAACAGTTTAAAAGGAATTAATGCCGAAATGGGTTGATATCCACGTAACAACCCATTGGGGCTGCATTGAACAAGTGCAGAACTGTCGCAGAACTTTCTGCGTTGAGCTATGAGAGATTTTTGGAGGATGCTGATTATATTCACGTATGGGCGTTTCCATACGTGTTTTTTTATTGGCTTTATATCAACAGGAGGTACTTACATCATGAGAAATAATAATTGGAGCGTGTGGCTGCTAACGGCATTTGTCGTTGGAAACATGGTAGGGTCGGGAATTTTTATGTTACCGAACACATTAGCTCAAACAGCTAGTCCGCTTGGTGTCACAGCTGCATGGGCAGTTACCGGGTTTGGCGTATTAATGATCGCGTTAGTCTTTGGCTCGCTATCTATAAGAAAACCAGAATTAACTGCAGGACCTCAGAGCTACGCAAGAGCTTTATTCTCCAATCCAAAAGCCGGAAATGTAGCAGGATTCAGCATGGTTTGGGGATATTGGGTCGCGAATTGGATCAGCAATGTCGCAATCATCACAAGTTTTGCAGGATATTTGTCAACGTTTTTCCCTATGATGCGAAGTCAAAAGGTTATCGGAACGGTACTTAACCAAGACATTCAGTTAGGAAAGCTAATTACATTTGTCGTGTGTACGGCACTTCTATGGTTTACTCATTTTATTTTAATCAAGAGCATGAACGGAGCAGGTAAACTTAACTTTGTGGCAACGGCTTCAAAAGTAATCGGATTTATGTTGTTTATAGTCGCTGCACTTTTCGCTGTTGAGTCAACCATCTTTGCTGATGCTTACTTCCCAATTATAGACAATGAAGGGACCTCTCATGGTCTTGGAAGTCAGATTAATATGGCGGCCATTGCAACGTTATGGGCTTTTGTTGGGATCGAATCAGCTGTTGTCTTATCGGGGAGAGCTTCTTCGCAACGAGATGTTAAAAAAGCTACGATCATAGGTCTTTTGATTGCACTTAGCATCTACATGATTACGACATTACTAACGATGAACGTTTTGCCTCGAGAAGTTCTCATGAGTTCAGACAAACCATTCGTTGATGTATTATCCGTACTAATCGGAAATACGGGAGCTTCCTTAATGGGATTGTTAGCTGTTATCTCTTTGTTCGGTTCAACAATCGGATGGATTCTGTTAAGTTCGGAAGTTCCTTATCAAGCAGCTAAATCAGGCGTATTTCCCGCTATCTTCGCAAAAGTGAATAAGAATGGAAGCCCGGTGAACGCATTAGCAGTAACCAACATCATGTCTCAAATTTTTATCTTTTCTACGATATCAGGTACGATCGGTGAAGCTTACACGTTCTTAACCACTTCGGCAACGCTAGCATATTTAATTCCGTATTTGATTTCAGCGATTTACTTTTTAAAGCTTGTCTACAGTGGAGAAACCTATAACGAAATTAAAGGTTCTCGCATAAAAGATGGAGCGATTGCATTATTGGCTTTCATCTACTCAAGTTGGGTTATTATTTCCGGAACATCGGATGTGAAGACCTTCGCTTTAGGAATCGGGTTATTTTTCCTAGGGTTTATGGTATATCCTATCTTTTATAAATATACGTCTAAGAACAGTAAAAATAGTAAAGTGGCTTAAAGAGGTTTTCTTTTTAAAGCCTTTAACGTATAATGTGAGTTAACTTCATACAGCTCGTATAATCGCAGGGATATGGCCTGCAAGTTTCTACCAAACCCCCGTTAAGGGTTTGACTACGAGTGACGCAAACTTTCCATGCATCTTTCTATAGATGTATTGGGCTATTTATGTGTTCCGATTATTTAACCGGAGAATTGCTTCACTCGTTCAGAGAGAAGTCGTTCTCCGGTTTTTGGTGTGTAAATCAAACAATGGGGTGGAAAAATGAATTTTTTAGAAAAGAAAATTTGTGATGAAGGAATTGTATTGTCACCGTCCGTTTTAAAAGTAGACTCGTTTTTAAACCATCAGATCGACCCAGAACTCATGCTGCAAATAGGTACTGAATTTGCCGATCGTTTTAAGAATGAAGGAATTACGAAAATTGTAACGATCGAATCTTCAGGTATAGCACCTGCTGTTTTCGCGGGATTGAAACTTTCCGTACCTATCGTCTTTGCGCGAAAAAAGAAATCGTTAACTTTAACAGATGGATTATTAACATCGAGCGTTTATTCATTTACCAAACAAGAACAAAACGAAATTTCTGTTGCAAAGAAATTCATTCAACCCGGTGATAGGGTGTTAATCATCGATGATTTCCTTGCACATGGTGAAGCTGCACTCGGTCTAGCTGAACTTGTAGATCAAGCACATGCTACCATTGCTGGATTTGGTATCGTGATTGAAAAATCGTTTCAAGTTGGTCGTCAAAAGCTTGAGGATCAGGGGTATCGCGTTGAATCAATCGCAAGAATAAAAGAAATGGATACGAAGGGGATAACGTTCATTCTATCTGAGGTGATGTCATCATGAAGAAGGGTAAAGTGTTTTCTCTTGGGATCCAGCACGTTCTTGCTATGTATGCAGGAGCAGTGATCGTACCTTTGATCGTAGGAAGTGCATTGAAATTATCTCCGGAACAGTTAGCTTATTTAGTAGCGATCGATCTTTTAACATGTGGCCTAGCAACACTAATCCAAGTTTGGCAGAATCGCTTTTTCGGAGTAGGTCTTCCCGTTGTTCTTGGATGTACTTTTACAGCAGTAGGACCGATGATTGCCATAGGTGGACAATATGGAATGAGTGCCATTTACGGTTCCATCATTGCAGCAGGTCTATTCGTAGTTATTTTTGCTGGAGCGTTTGGAAAAATTCTTAAGCTTTTCCCACCAATCGTGACGGGAACTGTTGTAACAATAATAGGAATTACTTTAATACCCGTTGCAATTAAAGACATGGCAGGCGGAGCGGGAAGCGAGAACTTTGGTTCAGCACAAAACTTATTGCTTTCTTTTGGTGTGTTAGCATTCATCTTACTTTTATATCGATTTTCTAAAGGTTTCATTCGTTCTGTCTCTATCTTGATCGGCCTCATAGCGGGAACTATCGTTTCTGTATTCCTTGGTTTGGTTGACTTCACACCGGTTATGAAAGCATCATGGGTTCACATGCCAACGCCTTTTTATTTTGGAGTTCCTACCTTTGAACTTGGTGCGATCATCACCATGATATTAGTTGCTATCGTTAGTTTGATTGAGTCAACAGGTGTATTTATGGCTTTAGGAAAGATATGCGATAGAGACTTAACACCGAGAGACTTAACAAAAGGGTATCGAGGAGAAGGTCTTGCCATCATCTTAGGTGGAATCTTTAATGCATTTCCTTATACGACTTATTCACAAAACGTAGGCCTTGTTCAATTATCGGGAGTAAAAGCAAAACAGGTGATCTATGTTGCAGGGGGGATGTTGATTTTCCTTGGCTTAATTCCTAAAGTTGCTGCACTTACGACTTTAATCCCAACAGCTGTAATGGGAGGAGCAATGGTTGCCATGTTTGGAATGGTGTTTGCTTCAGGTATCAAAATGCTAAGTGAAGTGAACCTCGCTAAACAAGAAAATCTTCTGATCATTGCTTGTTCAGTAGGAATGGGGTTAGGGGTAACCGTAGAACCTGAACTGTTCAGCAGACTTCCGGAAAGTATTCAAATACTTACTGAAAACGGAATTGTAGCTGGAAGTTTGATGGCTGTTCTACTGAATTTATTATTTAACACAAAGTCTAAAAAAGTGATTGTTTCTCACGTTCAACAAAATCAGAAGCAAGCTGTATAAATGAAAGAGCGGCTATGATCCTCATTGTAACCAGTGGATGATAGCCGCTTCTTATGTTTGATGCTGTTAAGTTTTTCCCTTTTCGATTTTGTTGTCTTTGTTGTCATCCAATTATAGATCTCTTGATGAGCAAATGCGCTTCGATCATGAGTAGGATTTCGTTTACCTTCACGAACTATTCTTTCTCTCATTTTCTTTGCTTTTGATTTTGCCATTTTCTTCATTCCTTTCAATTCGTTTAATGGAATTTAATGGGTACTACATAACTACTATACTATATGTATACGATGAAAAGATACATGTTGTGTAAGAAAGCACAGAATCTTGAAAAAACAAGCTAGTATTATCAGAAAAGGAAGACTATAATCTTCCTTGGGACCAAAAAGTCTCAATCATATGAAACAAAGGGGTTATTGTTGTGAATAAAAATGTTAAGAAAGTCGCTTCACTTACTCTAGCTATCAGTCTTTTAAGTTCACCTCTAGCAGGCCAAGCCATCGCTAAAACACCAGCAAAACACAAAAGTAAAGTTAACCTCAGAATCATGGAAACAACAGACATTCATACAAACCTATTAAACTTTGATTATTACAAAAATGCAACATCTGAAAACGTTGGTCTAGCAAAGACTGCTACACTTGTTAAAACGGCTCGAGAAGACTTAAAGTACAGTCAAAACAGTGTGCTAGTTGATAATGGAGACCTGATTCAAGGTACGCCACTTGGTACATACAAAGCAAAGATCTCCCCGCTAAAAGATGGTGAAGTTCATCCAGCCATCGCAGCTATGAATCTCATGGATTATGATATGGCAACACTAGGAAATCATGAGTTCAACTATGGTCTTGATTTTCTAGCAGAAACGTACGATGATGCTAATTTTCCTTTTGTAAACGCTAACGTATATGTAGATGATAAAGATAACAATCCAAAAAATGACGTTAACAAATATACACCTTACAAAATTGTAAAGAAATTCGTTAGAGATGAATATGGCAGACCGAAGCTTTTGAAGATCGGATACATTGGTTTCGTACCACCACAGATCAACGAATGGGATAAATCTCATCTTGATGGAAAAGTAATTACAAAGAATATCATTGAAAGCGCAGAAAAGTTCATCCCGCAAATGAAGAAAAAAGGTGCAGACATCATTATCGCACAAGCTCACTCTGGCTTTAATGGAAGTGAAACGAATACAGAAGATGTTATTTATTCACTTAGCAAAGTAAAAGGAATTAGTGCTATTACATTCTCGCACACACATAAAATTTTCCCAGCAGCTGATGAGAAATCACTAGATGCCTTGTTTAAAGACGCAAAAGGTAATGTTCTTCCTGGCGTTGATAATGCAAAAGGTACAATAAACGGTGTACCCGCAGTACAAGCTGGATATGGTGGAGGCTCACTTGGTCTGATCGATTTAACCCTTCAACAAGATCGTGGAAGATGGAAAATAGTTTCCTCACAATCTTCTGTAAGAAGTGCAGCTGCCGTTAAACCAGATGAAAAAGTGGTTAACACGGTTAAAAATGCTCATGAAGCTACGATTAAGTACGTGAACACACCAATCGGCTCAACAACTGATGATATTCATAGCTTCTTTGCGCTTGTTCAAGATGATCCATCTGTACAAGTTGTAACGAACGCTCAAAAATGGTATGTAGAAAAATACATCTCATTAAACAAGCCAGAATATAAAGATCTTCCTATACTCTCAGTTGGAGCTCCATTTAAAGCAGGAAGAAATGGTGTAACTGAATTTACCGAGATTCAAAAAGGACCACTTACGATTCGCAGTGCAGGTGACCTTTATCTTTATGACAATACGTTAAAAGCGCTAAAAGTAAAAGGTTCTGTTGTTAAAGAATGGTTAGAAATGTCCGCTGGGAAATTCAAGACCATAGATCCTACCAAAACAGAAGCACAAGAACTCTTAGATGCAGGTTTCCCTGTTTATAACTTTGACGTAATTGACGGTGTTAATTATCAAGTCGATGTTACGAAAGCTCCTAAGTATGATAAAAACGGAGCAGTGATCAATGCTGACAGCAATCGAATTGTAAATCTAACATATGATGGAAAAGCTATCGACCCTAACCAAGATTTTATTGTAGTAACGAACAACTATAGAGCGGGTGGAGGCGGAAACTTCCCTGGAGTAAAAGGTAGCGAATATGTAGTTGATTCAGCTGATGAAAACCGACAAATTTTGATGGATTACATCACGGAGATGAAGGAGATCACGCCTACAGCTGACAACAACTGGTCCATCGCTCCCATCAGCGGAAATGCTAACGTAACGTTCCTATCTTCGCCGAACGGTCAAAAATATACGAGTGAGACAGGTAAGATACAATATACGAATAAAACAGATGCAAATGGATTCGGAATTTATAGTATTGATCTAAAATAATGACGATAAAAGAGAGCCTTAGTGGTTCTCTTTTTTTATTTCATAAGAAGGTGTAATTCATCTTTAGTAGAAATATAAAAATGGTAGCAAGAAGGAAAAAGATTTGGTAAAATAAAAACGAACAAATGTTCTTGTGTCGAAAAAATGAGACGATGAGGTGCTAAAAATGATTGTAGCAGTGAATCCTTATGTAGTAACTGATGGTAAAGGTAAAGAAGCAGTGCAGTTTTATGTTGATGCATTGAATGCAGAACTTATTTCACTTCAAACATTCGGAGATATGCCAGAGGATCCCAATCATCCACTTCCTGAAGAAGCGAAAGACCGTGTCATGAATGCTCAATTTAAAGTAGGCGATACCGTTATGATGCTTTCCGATAATTTTCCTGGAATGCCTTATACAGTCGGAAATCAAGTTACCATCGCCATTCATATCGATTCTGTAGAATCATCAAAACAAGTTTTTGAGAAACTTTCTAAAGAGGGAAAAGTAACAATGCCTCTACAAGAAACATTCTGGAGCCCATCGTATGGCCAAGTAAAAGATAAATATGGTGTAGAATGGCAAGTTTCTGCCGTTCAGCAAGACTAAAATTACTTATTAAGCAGACCCTTTCTTTTACATGGAGAGGGTCTTTTTTGTTTAGTTCTCTTTTTAAAAGGTTATTTTAGTAATGTATCATAATAACGAATGAGAAAAGTCAAAATCATTGACTACCTATCATAAACATATTATAGTGATTTCACTAATACATGTTCATAAGTTTAAACACTTAAATTTATGTTGTAGGAGGCGTAAAGCTTGAATCAGCCAAACACGATGAAAGAAAGCACAAAGGAATCAATCGATAAACTTGTACAAGCTCAGAGAACCTACTTTCGAAGCGGTGTAACTCGATCATATGAATTCCGTATGAAGGCTTTGAACAACCTTTCAAAGCTTGTTCGAAACAACGAAGCGAAAATTCTTCATGCATTAAAGACAGATTTAAATAAATCAGAAGCAGAAGCTTACACAACGGAGATTGGCTTTTTATTAGAAGAAATTCGTCATACTCAAAAACATCTAAAAAAATGGATGGAACCTAAAAAAGTAAAAACAGCAAAAACCCATATCGGATCAAAAGGTTATACCATCGCTGAACCTTATGGCGTCACATTAATAATCGCGCCATGGAACTATCCGTTTCAACTGCAACTAGCTCCGTTAATCGGTGCGATCGCAGCGGGAAATACGGCCATTTTAAAACCATCTGAACTTACGCCACAAACGTCAAAACTATTGAATGAACTTATCAAAGAATACTATCATCCTGATTTTATCGCAGTCGTAGAAGGCGGGGTTGAAACCAATCAAATCTTACTCGATCAACCATTAGATTATATATTCTTCACAGGAAGCGTTCCTGTAGGTAAAATCGTGATGGAAGCGGCAAGTAAGAGACTTATTCCTCTTACATTAGAACTAGGTGGCAAGAGTCCTTGTATTGTAGATGAAACAGCAGACCTTAAACTTGCTGCGAAGCGAATAGCTTTCGGAAAATTTACGAACGTTGGTCAAACGTGTATAGCACCAGATTATATCTATTTACACAAAAACATACGTCAACCATTCATTGATACATTTAAAGAAGTCATAAAAGAATTTTACGGCGAAAACCCACTTCAGAATGAAGAATTCGGTAAGATCGTAAATGATCGTCATTTTAATCGTTTAAAAAGTTACTTATCAGAAGGCGAGATACTTTTAGGTGGTCGATACGACGAAACCAGTGAAAAGATCGAACCAACTTTAATAGTTCCATCTGATACTTCTTCACCTGTAATGAGTGATGAAATCTTTGGACCCATCTTTCCAGTCATGGAATATGAAAGCATTGATGAAGTAATCGATTTTGTTGTTGAACGCCCAAAACCGCTTGCACTATACCTGTTTACAATTAACAAAGAGGTAGAAGAAAAAGTGGTGAATAACATCTCGTTTGGTGGTGGATCGATCAACGACACATTGATGCACATCGCCACGCCATATCTGCCTTTTGGCGGGGTAGGAGAGAGCGGGATTGGAAGTTATCACGGTGAGTCCAGTTTCGTTGCGTTTTCTCATAACAAAAGTGTGCTCAACCAAACGAACAAATTCGACTTTAGTTTTCGATACCCGAACGCTAAACATGGTTTGAAAATCATTAAAAAGTTAATGAAATAGATTTTTTTTAGACGCTGTCAATTAAGATAGCGTCTTTTTGTTGCGAAAAGTGCCAAAAACTCGACATGGGAACAAATGTTCTATTAGTGGGGGGGAAAAGTGAACTTGCTAAAAAAGTTGTATTTAGCCTAAAAAAAAGAGTAGTTTTCCATAAGAAAAATACTCTGACTTTAAAGGCCGCTGAGGCACCTTTATGGTAATAAAACTGTATCGATTACGTGAATTACACCATTGGATGTCTCGATATCCGGAGTAACCACAGTGGCATTGTTTATTTTAACGGGATTAAGTGAAATTGTTACTTCTTTACCAGCTAACGTTTTTACCTTCATTCCATTTTTGAGATCACTTGACAATACTTTTCCTGGAACGACATGGTAAAGCAGAATGTTTTTTAAATCTTCTCTGTTTAATAACTCTTCTGCTGTGATGTTTAAATCCTTTAGCAGTTTTCCAAACGCTTGATCTGTTGGTGCAAATACAGTATAAGGTCCAGCACCTTTGAGTGTCTCAACAAGTCCGGCTTTTTGTAGTGCGGCAACAAGTACTTTAAAATCTCCTGCGTCTGTTGCTGTTTGAACAATATCCTTTTTACTTCCTGAATTCTCAGAAGCGAAAACATTGCTCGAGAGTGGAAGGGTAAGCATGAAAATCAATAAGAACCAACTCATTATTTTCTTTTTCAAATTAATATCCTCCTTAATTTTAACATCGGTACTCCAAAGAACTTACAATTTTAATTTATAAATTGAAAGCACAAGGGTATTATTTATCTACCAATCGTTTTTATACAAGAAAGGTATCTTTTACAATATTTCCATAAACGTTGGATGAACAGTTTCCGAGTAGGGTTTATATTTGTACCACATAGACACTTAATCGCAGATAAACTAATTCTAATGAATGAAAGAAGAAGAAACAGATGAAGTAAGGTAAGTAAGCACATTAAAATTCATTCTTTATTAGTTTACATAATATCTATTCTCGGCACCTATGTGAAGCATAATGGAATAAGTCTCAAAACCAAAGATTACTTAAGATAGTGAGACAGAATGAAAAATTTAGGATTTTATGTAATTGCCACATCTTAAATTAGACGCAGCAAAAATTTTAAAATTCTTATATTATCTTTTTCTATACTGAGAATTTCTGTGACCATTGAACAAACTGGATTTTTTACATGGTTGAATACTCGACTCTATAAAACAGCTCGTGGTTGATTCATCTCTAAACTCTTCAATCGTTGGTGTTGGTGAAATAAATAATGACGCTGTATTGATAGTAATCGTACCTGCAGATATTAATGGTGTTATAGATCTTAGTACAATTGATACTGACTCACCCGGAAATAATCGGGCATTTAATGCTAATTCTAAGTTTGTATTTGCTGAAAAACCTGCCACTGACGCTGCAGGGAAAAATTGAGTAGCTGTTGAGTCTGCAATGACCCTCCCTGTGCTTGTTACAAGTTCAAATAACAATGTATTTGCTACACCTGTTGTTGTCGTTACTGTAGAACTAACAATATAAGCAATATCATAAATTCCACCCGTTGTTGTTTGTAGTCCCGATGATACACCGTTTCTTAAGAATTCAATACCTGTAGTTGTTACTGCGTCATCAAGAGTTATAAGTACTGGAAATGTTGTTGTCGTCGTTGTTAGGGCTTGAAATGATGATTCTTTTACTGCTATCCCAGATCCTAAACCCGCTCTCTGTAAATCATCATCGCACGAAAAGCAATTGCTATGAAATTTATTTCTTCTTTTACCCATTTTAAAGTCTCCCTTCATCCCTATTCCTATTATTTGATGTAAGTTCTTATCATCTGGACATGGACAATAGTGGAATAAAACAAAATTACTTTTCATATGATTGAATTCGTAGTATAATGCTTTAAATCCGACATAACTCATAGGATTTGGAGGTTTTATAGTTATGGAACAAACAGAAACTTATACTTCTTCAAATAAACAACGAGCATTTCAGCCTACAACAGTCGTAACAAAATTACAGCCTATGCAAAAAACGTACGTATTTTTAGGCGTTCTTGCTGCCTTCATTCTGCTTTTATTTACAGTTAACGTTGCAAATTGGACACAAGGCAGTCTTTTCCTTATTGGGCTAGCACTTGGCGGGGCTCTACTTTATGCACGATTTGGATTCACTTCAGCATTTCGTCGACTGGTTTCAGTCGGAAACGTTCAAGGACTTCAGGCTCATATGGTGATGTTAGCCGTTGCATCCGTATTATTTGCAATTATTTTTAGTACTGGTTTTACCTTTACAGGTAGTGAACCGACAGGAAATGTATCACCCGTTGGAGTTAGTATCTTAGTTGGTGCTTTTCTGTTCGGAATCGGGATGCAGTTCGGAAACGGATGCGCATCAGGAACCCTTTATTCTTTAGGCGGTGGATCATCATCAATGATTCTAACCCTAATCTCATTTATTGCAGGGTCTGTATTGGGAGCTTATCACTTCACATTTTGGATGGGTTTACCCTCTCTTCCACCACTCTCATTAAATCAGATTCCTGGATTCGGTTATTTTGGAGCTTTAGTGATTCAGTTAGGATTATTTGCACTCATTTATTGGATTACTGTAAAAATAGCTAAAAAGAAACAACCACCTATGATGAAGCCACTTCCGACTACAGTTGGTTGGAAAAAGGTTTTTCGTGGATCTTGGCCATTGTTCACAGCTGCAATTGTGCTCGCTCTATTAAACGCATTAACATTAGCTGTAAAAGGTAGTCCATGGGGTATCACATCAGCATTTGCATTATGGGGCGGTAAAGCTATGATGGCAACAGGTGTTGACGTATCAACTTGGGGTTATTTTGACGGAAAGAATGGCGAAGCTCTTACAAAAAGTGTTCTCACTGATCCAACGAGTGTGATGAACTTCGGTATAATTCTTGGTGCGTTTATCTCAGCTTCTTTCCAAGGTACGTTCAAACCAGGAAAGATTAAACCTGGTATTGCCGGTGCATCTATAATTGGTGGATTAATGATGGGATATGGTGCTCGCTTAGCTTTCGGCTGCAACATTGGTGCGTACTTTAGCGGGATTGCATCATTTAGTCTGCATGGCTGGGTATGGGCAGTTATGGCTATGCTAGGAACGTATTTAGCTCTTTTCATTCGACCAATGTTCGGATTAAAGAATCCAAAACCTACAGATTCAATTTGCTAACATAAAAAAGCTAATGGATGATCAAATCCATTAGCTTTTTTTATTTTTGGATGTATTGAATAATAAATGTCCGATTTGTCCCATAATCACTCTAGGTTCATTTCGGTCTGGAACATTCTTACTTAGTACAGAGATCGCATATGTATGACCCGGAAAATAGAATAACCCTACATTATGCTCCACCCCGGAAACATAACCTGTTTTGTGAGCTGCTTCCCAATTCGGAATCATTCCGATAGGACCCTCGCTAGCAGGAAGGTAACGTGGAAGTAAATCATTCATTTTTTGCTGTTTAAGAATATTGATCATCATTTCACATGCTTTTATGGATACAACTCTACCTGTTGCAATAAGGATTAAAAACGCATTAATTTCATGAGGTGTAATTACATTGAATTCACCAGGTATTCTATCCGGTGAAATTTGTAGCTTATGATGTAGGTGGCTTGTTTTAAATCCCCATTCTTTCATGTAAGCATGTACATTTTCTTTTCCTACTAAATCAATTAAAACATTTGTAGCCGTATTATCACTTTCAATGATCATCAGAACAAGTAAATCATGAATTGTCCATTCCATTCCTGCAGACAAATGCTTCAAAACACCGTCCCCCGGTACAAAGTCTTCATCTTGTATATATACCTTATCTTTCAAACGGTATTTCCCCTCAAATGCATGTGCAAAAACAGCTGCCATAATAGGAACCTTTATTATACTAGCAGCATAGAATGATTCATTTTCGTGGTAAGTAAAATTCTCTTTTGTATTAAAATCGAATAAAGAACAACCATATACCCCTTTTCCAGAAGCTAATAAATCGGATAATGAGCGTTCCATTTGTTTTATCATACGCACTTCCCCCACCTGCTTCATCAGTTATAAATGCTACATATAGAACCCAAGTTAAGCAAATGAAACTAAAATCAGGTGCTTTATTCTAGCTTAACACATTAAAATACCGTGCTTCTGGATGAGCAAAAACAATTGCAGATACAGATGCTTCTGGCTCCATCATGCAGCCATCTGTTAATTGAATACCAATATCTTCAGGCTGAATCAGTTTGAATAGTTTTTGCTGATCTTCAAGTTCTGGACAGGCTGGATACCCAAAGGAGAACCGTTGCCCTTGGTACCTTGCAGAAAAGCGTTCTCTCATGGTAAAGTCTACTGAATCCGGAAAGCCCCATCGATCTCGCATCTGTTGGTGAACAAGTTCAGCAAAGCCTTCTGCTGTTTCTAAAGCTAATGCCTGGAGAGCGTGGCTTTCTAGAAAACGGCCTTCTTTTTTTAGTTCTGCAGCTAGCTCCCGAATCCCGGTTCCAGCTGTTACAGAAAAGAAACCGACGTAATCCATTTCCCTGCTGTCTTTTGATCGTAAGTAATCCGCTATACAAAGATAGGGCTCTTTGTTTTGTCTAGGAAAATCAAATGTTTCGATAACCGTTTGTTGATCGATAGGGTCATAAATGAGTACACTGTCACCGTCACTTTGCGCTGGAAAGAATTGATATAGTGCTGAAGGAGTGATTAAATTCTTATTCTTAGCTTCTGCCAAAAGTCCCTCTACAACTGCTTTGATTTGAAGGGTTTTCTCATCTTTCTCTTGAAGCAGTCGAGAAATTTTCCCTTTAATCCCTAGATGATGCCCTAAAAGCATTTGTAAATTGATGTAAGGCTGTATATGGGACAATGAGTAATTTCTTAAAATGTGCCTTTTTGTATCTTTTGGAACGAAAATTGGAGCGGTCTGAGATACTTTTGACCGGACCCTTACAGCTGTTGCAGCTGACGAAAGGCCCTCATAGCTCCCTGCATCACTCACTACACTTTTTTTCCTTTCGTGAAACTCATCAGCCAGTTTATCATAATCTTCTGGCGTTTGAATTTGGTTAGCAAGTGAAAGTCCTTCCATTGCATCTTTCGCATAAAGAACCATTCCTTCGTATTCCTTAGATATCTTTGTATCGGTAAATTTCCTTGATAAGGCTGCACCACCGACTAATATAGGCGTAGAGATGTTCGCTTCACGCATGTCATTTGCAGTTAAAACCATCTGCTGAGCGGATTTAACAAGCAACCCGGAGAGACCGATAATGTTAGGTTGTTCTTTTCTAATCGCTTCAATCAATTCTTGAGACGTTACTTTAATGCCTAAATCGACTACTTTAAAACCATTGTTGCTTAATATGATGTCTACAAGGTTTTTACCGATATCATGCACGTCACCTTTAACGGTTGCGAGCAAAACTTTTCCTTTTGATGCAGACTCATCACTCGTTTCCATGAATGGCTCCAAAAAGGCAACAGAGGCTTTCATCACCTCTGCACTTTGAAGGACTTCTGCAACAATTAATTGGTTTTCATTAAAAAGTCGGCCGACTTCTTTCATGCCATCCATCAATGGTCCATTAATGATAGCTAGCGGTGTAGCGTACTGTTCTAAAGCTATTTCTAAATCAGGAATGAGACCCTCTTTTGTTCCTTCTAAGATGTAATAGTGAAGCCGCTCTTCTAATGTCATATCTGGCAGTCTTGATTTGACTTCTTTTTTCTTTCCTCTATAAAAGTCTGTAAAAATAGATAAAGCTTCTTCTGTTGTACGAAATAGTAGGTTTTCTGCCATTTCAATCTCTTCTGGTGCAATGGAGGCAAAACGTTCTAGCTTTTCTGTATTTACGATGGCATAATCGAGTCCCGCTTGTGTGCAATGATATAGGTATACCGCATTTAATACTTCACGGCCTACAGGAGGTAAACCAAAAGATACATTACTAACCCCTAGAATGGTTAAGCACTTTGGAAAATGTTTCTTTATTAAGCGTATTCCTTCAACCGTTGCATTGGCGGATCTGATATACTGTTCATCACCCGTTCCAACAGGAAAAACGAGTGGGTCGAATATGATGTCTGAAGGTGAAACGTTATAGTTATTCACTAAAAGGTCATACGATTTCTTAGCGATTTCCAGTTTTCGTTTTGCAGACACACCCATACCTGTTTCATCAATCGTTCCGACAACAACTGCCGCTCCATATTTATGAAGAAGCGGGATCACCTTTTCAAACCGTTCTTCACCGTCTTCTAAATTAATAGAATTGATGATGGCTTTACCTTGTGAATATTTTAAAGCGAGCTCGATAACATCCTCATCCGTAGAGTCGATGACAAAGGGAATCTTCACCTTCTTCACCGCTTCTTTCATAAACGCTTCCATGTCTCTTAATTCATCACGGTCAGGGTCAGCTAAACAAACGTCGAGTACATGAGCACCGCCTTTTACTTGAGCCCTTGCAATCTCAGCCGCTTCTTCAAATTTCCGTTCAGCGATCAACCGTTTGAATTTTCGTGATCCGATAACATTTGTTCTTTCTCCTACCATGATCGGTCTTAACGTCGGATCATCATATATAAAAGGTTCGATTCCAGAGACCATATGAATTTCGTTAATTTGCAAGTGACGTGGCGTATAGTTCTTCATAACTTTTGATAGTGATTCAATATGAGCAGGTGTCGTTCCACAGCAGCCACCCACGATATTCAGCCATCCTTTTTCTGCAAATCCGGAAAGCTTAGCGGCTAGAGATTCTGGTGTTTCATGATAATTTCCTTCTTCATCTGGAAGTCCTGCGTTCGGATAACAGCTCACTGCTGTTGTAGACAGGTTTGACAGAGAACGGATATGATCCTGCATGAATTCAGGACCTGTCGCACAGTTTAATCCTACTGCGATCGGGTTCATATGCTTCAACGAAATATAGAAGGCCTCAATCGACTGACCCGCAAGTGTGGTTCCCATCGGCTCAATCGTTCCAGAAACCATGAGCGGGATTCTATTTCCCGTTTGTTCAATAGCTTGCTCGATCCCTAAAAAGCCAGCTTTTACATTAAGCATATCTTGGCTTGTCTCTAAGAGGAGAAAATCTGCACCTCCGTCAATCAATCCTCGTGCTTGTTCAGCATAAGCTTCTCTTAACAGATCAAACGTCGTTCCTCCCGTAACACTGAGTGTTTTTGTGGTCGGTCCGAGTGAGCCCGCAACAAAACGTGGCCACTGTTCTGTTGAGACAACATCAGCGGCTTTTCTTGCAATTTCTGCTCCAAGCTTATTGATCTCATAAGCTCTATGTCCGAGTGTGTATTCATCCAGTACAAGATTTGTACCGCCGAATGTATTCGTTTCAATGATATCGGCGCCCGCCTCAAGATATTTATAATGAATAGATTCAATAACATGGGGTGCTGTTACATTTAAATACTCATTACAACCGTCATACGCCTCACCGCCAAAATCATCTGGTGTGAGTTCAGCTTCTTGAAGCATCGTTCCCATCGCACCATCCATGATTAAGATCTTTGATTCTAGCTGCTTTTCTATTGATGACTTAGGCATTCTGTGACCTCCTGGCTAAAAGTGATGGAGAGTTAGCTCGTGCATATTGTGCTAATTCCACGGTTAGTTCGTAACGCATAAATGGCGTGATCAAGTAGATGCCGTTAAAGAGTTCCATAGCTGTGTCTAATAATGACTTGGCAATCAATAAGCCTTCTTTGCATGCCTGTGTTGGATCATCTTTACACTTGCCCATGCGATCACGGACAGAATCAGACAGTTTGATGCCTGGAACTTCATGATGAAGAAACTCAGCATTTCGGGAAGAAGTTAACGGCATAATCCCAATATAGATCGGTTTATCGATATGTCTTGTTGCTTCATACGTTTCAATAAGTCTTTGCTCTGAAAAAACAGGCTGACTGATGAAGTAATCTGCGCCATAAGCGATTTTTTTCTCTAACCGTTCAACGGCTTTATCAATGGACCGGATGTTAGGGTTAAATGCCGCTCCTACTGTAAAGGATGTTTTTTCTCCAAGCTCTTTACCTGATAGTGATAACCCTTCATTAAACTGCTTAATGAGCTTGATCAGTTCGAAAGACGTGACATCATAAACAGACGATGCACCTGGGAAATCTCCGACGCTTGCGGGATCTCCAGTCACAGCTAGTACTTCATGTATTCCATGCGTGTGAAGTCCCATCAAGTGAGACTGAAGGCCGATTAAGTTTCTGTCACGGCACGTAATATGAACGAGCGGGCGAAGGTTAAGTTGGGACTGCACAATCGACCCTAATGCAGAGTTGCAAACACGTGGTGAAGCGAGTGAATTATCAGCGAGGGTAAGTGCATCGATTCCCGCTTCTTTTAACGCCTTGGCTCCTTCCATAAAACGCGATGTATCTAATTTACGTGGTGGATCTAATTCAACAATAATAGATTGCTTCTTCTTTACTTCTTCACTTAGTGGTACGTATTTAGGTTTTGATGCTGTCTGGATGACAATCTTTTGCTTTCTTTGTTTCACTATTTTTTCAGTTATAGCCTTTAAGTTTTTAAGTTCACTAGAAAAAGCATGAATATGAGCAGGAGTCGTACCACAACATCCGCCTAATAGCCGAACACCTTGCTGCCTAAACAAATGGGCACATTCTTTAAAATAATCCGCGTCCCCTTCATACTTAAAACGTCCATCTGCATATGATGGCAGTGACGCATTAGGAAAGGCTGATAAATAGGCACGTTTAGGTATAGGCACTTCATCTAGTGTCATCAGCATGTGATACGGTCCGAGTCGGCAGTTCAATCCCACGACATCTGCGCCAATGTTCTCTAAACGAATCAAAGCATCTGAGATTGGTGTACGGTCCTGCATAAAACCGACTTCCTGCAATGACACTTGAGCAATGATCGGAAGAGATGTTTCTTTTCTAGCAATCTCTAAAACTGTTTCTAGTTCTTCCAGGTCATAATACGTTTCAAGTTGTATGCCATCTACATTCTCCATCAACAAACAATACAGCTGCTCACGAAAACTGCGCTTGATTTCATCCAGAGAAATGCTATTTGGTTTAATGCCGCGTATTCCACCGATCGTACCTACAACATATTCGTTATGAGCGGCTTTTCTAGCAATATGAACAGCGGCTTTATTGATCTCTTTCACATGATCTTGAAGTCCGTAACGTTCAAGCTTCGAATAGTTTGCTGCATACGTATTCGTTTGAATAATATCAGCACCTGCATCTAAATAAGCCCTGTGGATGTTATAAATCTGTTCTTCTTGAGAAAGATTTAACTCTTCATAACAAAAGTCAGATCCATACGAATACAGAAGCGTTCCCATCGCACCATCACCGATTAGGATCTTGTTTTGTTCTAAGTCTGTGATTAAACTCATGATAGCCTCCTCTATAAAAATAAAAAGCCTTCTATAAAAGAAGACTTTTTTAAGCGTCGGGGTCTTCTTATCTTTACAAGTTCAACATTTGAACTCGCAGGAATTAGCACCTTTTCAGCTTGTAGCTGCTGGTTGCTGAGGTTTCATAGGGCCGCTCCCTCTACCTCTCTTGATAAGGATTTATTCATTTATTGGTTCATTTACTAATTTGGGTTCTAGTATCTTTAATAATTCCTGTTTATACGAGCGTTGTTTTTCTACGTCATATAAAAACGACTGATCTGTTAGCTTTGTTAATAAGTCTTTTCGATATTTTTCCGGAAATTCCTTCTTAAAGATGGATCTGCATTGGAATAAAAAATCTAAATACGTTTCATAGTCTTCACTGTATTTTTGCTGAAGCTCTTTTTTTATAGATTTAGATAGACTTGGACTAGCTCCAGAGGTAGAAACTGATAAAATGAGTTTCCCTCTCTTTACGACACTAGGAACAATAAAGTTACCTAGGTCTGGTTGGTCAACAACATTCACAAGCTGTTTCGGACTGGTTTGTTCTGCAATCCAAGAATTAATCTCTTTACTATTGGTTGCAGCAATGATTAGAAACGCTTCTTCCAAATCTGCACGTTTTACTTCTCTTTCGATCCAAGTCAGCTTTTTTTCTGTATGCCATTGCTGAATCTCCTTAACAACGACTGGACTGATTACAGTAATTTTTGCTTCTTCATTTAATAAATCTTTAATTTTTCGATAGGCTACCAAACCACCCCCTGCTACAACGACCGTTTTACCAGACAAGTTTACATGTATGGGATACATAGCATTCCTCTCTTCTTAAGAAAATGCATACTTCTTTGTTTCAAGTGTTTCATTGATACGCGTGAGCAAAACATCTTTAAGAATAGGGTGGTAGCCGAGCGTCTCACAAAGAGTTACGTTTTGTTTTGATTGTTGCTGATAGCGTTTTATCGTAAGTTTCACCCCGTTTATTAATAGCCCTGAAAATAGAAGATAAGGCACAACGATGACTTGATCATATAACTTGTGACTATTCCATAGAGCCTCTTCAAAGCTTGGTTCTGAACCAGTTAGAAAACATGCTTGAATACTAGGAATTCCGTAATGGTTTTGAACGTTAGACGCTATTGCTTCTAGGTCCCGCTTTACATCTTGATCCGTGCTGCCTCTTCCCACAAGCAAGATATGTGTATTTTTTCTTAAACTAACTGTGTTTTTAGTGATCTTCTCCCACAACAAATGCGAAATGGCTTCATGTACACCGAAGGGACGCCCGTAAATCACTTCAACTCCTGGATGTTGATTCTGGAAGTGGTGAAGTTCTTTTGGAATATCTATTTTTATATGATTAGCACTTAATAAGAACACAGGAATCACAGAGATGTTCGTTGCTCCTTTTTGTATACACCTTTCAAATCCTTGAGCGATAGAGGGTTCAGCAAGCTCTAGAAAACAAATCTCTTTAATGGGCACATCCACTTGTGACATACAAAGTCTCACAAATTCTTCTGCTTCTATTCGTCCTTTTGCAAGTCTTGTACCGTGACAGATAAAGAGCAATGCCTTCATTTACAAAGCCTCTCTTACGTCAGCAAGCTTACTCTGTTCATCGTTCAGCTGTTCGAACCATTTCAGTTCACTGCGAAGACGAACGACTTCACCAACAATGATCATACTCGGATTCTCAATATGTTCAGTAAGCACGATTTCCTCAATCGTATCAAGTGTACCTGTAACGGTTCGTTGATTCTCTAAAGAACCCCATTGAACGAGAGCAACTGGTGTGTCTTTGCTTTTTCCGTTCTTCGTTAACTGTTTGCAAATATAACCTAGGTTGCCCACTCCCATATAGATTGCTAACGTATCAATACCGTTCGCTAGACTTTCCCATTTCAGTTCATCTTCTTTGCCTTTTTTGCGATGACCTGTGACGACCGCATAACTTGAAGCGATGTTTCGATGTGTAACAGGAATGCCCGCATAAGCTGGTGCTGCAATCCCTGATGTTATCCCAGGAATCACCTCAAAAGGAATGCGACTTCTTGCAAGTGTTTCTGCTTCTTCTCCTCCTCTTCCAAACACGAAGGGATCACCGCCTTTAAGGCGAGTTACAACTTTTCCTTTTTGAGCGTGTTTAACTAAGAAACTGTTGATCGTTTCTTGCTTCATGAAATGATAGTTTGGCAGTTTACCGCAATAGATTAAGTCACAGTCAGGTTTTGCATAAGAGAGCAGTTCTTTGTTCACTAATCGATCATATAAAATGACATCCGCATCTTGTATACAACGCAGACCTTTTACAGTTATCAGCCCTGGATCACCCGGACCAGCTCCGACAAGATACACTTTTCCCATCATCATCACTCCTTTAAGGATTTAATATCGTTTCACGTTCATACAGCACAAAGCCGTTCCCCGTTCGAATTCGTTTCTTTTCATAAAGAGAGATCTCATCAACTTCAGGCTGTTTCAAAAAATACTTCTCGAGCTCGATGTCAACTAATTGAAAAGCCTGTTCATCTGTTGAAGCTGCTATCACAACAGGAATAACCTCTGATTTCAAAATCACTTCGAACCGGTATAAATACATAGCGAGACCTCCATTTTATGAGACTTTTTCTTCTAATTCTTCTGCAATTCGGTCCAGCTCTATTTGAAGATGTTCCAACCCGACACGGTCTATATAATCAAAAAAGATTTCTGATGGAAGTTTTGTATTTTTAAATACAGTAAGGAAACGGAAAAGTACTTCGTCTAACGAATCCGCATGGAACTTTCCTTTTAGCTTTTCGTTAAACTTTCCGCCATCATCAAGTGTGCCTCCTACATAAATCTCAAAGGCTTGAACCATCTTTTTCTCTTTCGTTTTTAACAATACGCCTTGAAGGCCAATATCTGCGATCTGACGCTGTCCGCAGGAGTTAGGACAGCCGACCATATGAATGCGAACGGGAACATCCAGTGCGATTTGCTGATCGAGAGTCTCAGCAATTCTGCGCATTCTTTCTTTCGTTTCAACGAGTGCCAAGTTACAATACTCAATCCCGGTACAAGAAACAGAATGACCAATGAAAGATAGAGGCTGCGTAGTGATGCGTTTGAAAATGCCTTCTTGTAAAAGCAACTCGACGTTTTCGTGTTTAACGTTAGGAATAATTAAGTTTTGAGAATTTACCGTTCGAATTTCACCGTTTCCGTATTTCTTTGCAATTTCAGCAAGCTTTAAAACTTCATCAGCATGAAGTCGGCCAACAGGTACGTTAAAGCCGATATAACTTAATCCCTCTTGCTTTTGAGGATGAACACCATAGAAGTATCCGCCGTTCCATGTTTTAAGAGCATCTTTTCCTTTAGAGTGAAGCGGTCCGGTATATTCTAGAAGCTTTTCTTTAAATTTTTCTGGTCCCCAATCTGCCATCAAGAACTTAAGGCGTGCAAGGTGACGCTTTTCCCGATATCCGTAGTCACGGAAAATAGTAGTAATCGCGATTGAAACCTCTTTTACCTGATGCGGTTCAATGAACACATCGAGTGGCTGTGCTAAGAAAGGACGAGAAGAAAGACCGCCCCCGATCTTTATATGAAATCCTGGAATCTCTTTATCTTCAATCTCTTTAAAAGCCGGAGTAAATGCCACACAGTTAATTTCAGCATGTGCACTATTGTTTACATTTGAGCTAATAGACATTTTGTATTTTCTCGGCAAATTAGAGAAATCTTCATTGTACTGAAAGAACTCATATACTTCTTTTACGATCTCAGTAGTATCAAAAAGTTCGTGTGGATCGATACCTGCAATCGGATTCCCCATAATATTTCGCGTAATGTCACCGCATGCACCAGCACTTGATAATCCAACTGCTTCTAACCGATTAAAGATATCTGGGATCTGTTCAATGGTCAGCCAGTGAAATTGAATAGCTTGACGTGTTGTGATATCGAATACGTTTCTTCCGTAATCTTTGCAAATATGAGCTAATGCTTTTACTTGTTCATTGCTTAAGATGCCAGACGGAACATTGACTCTCATCATAAAATAGCCGTCTTCTTTAGGACGCTGCAGATATAGGCCCGCCCACTTGAAATTATCCCATTCTTCTTTCGGAATAGAAGAAAAGCCGTTTTCCGCGTAATGAGGAATATCTTCAAATATTTTTAAGCCGTCTTTTACGAGCTTTTTTTGCTCTGTTTTATTAATTTTAGGATTATCTGTCCACGCTTTTTCATATGCCATCGTTTTCGATCTCCTTTATCGTTAGTTAAATCAACTTCCTGTTTTTCAAATAGTTTAAGATGACCACAACACTCTCGGTAACACTTTGTTCGTTCGTATGAATGGTAAGAGCAGGTGATATTGGTTCTTCGTAAGGTGAATCAATTCCAGTGAAATCAGGAATCTCACCTTTTCGCGCTTTGCCGTACAATCCCTTTGGATCTCTTTTCTCACATTCTTCAATTGGACATGATACAAAGATTTCAATAAACTCTTCTTCTGAAACAATTGCCTTCGCCTTCTCGCGATCTTGTAAAAATGGAGAGATAAATGCTGTCAGCACAACCGTTCCATTTTCAACAAACAGCTTAGAAACTTCTGATATTCTACGGATGTTTTCCGTTCTATCTTCATCTGAAAACGATAGATCACGATTTAATCCATTTCTGATGTTGTCTCCATCCAGTACATAGTTCCGGATGTTTCGATCGTACAGTTCTTTTGCAAGTACGTTTGCAATGGTTGATTTACCTGAACCAGAAAGACCGGTAAACCAAAGAACAAAACTGGAATGGTTATTTTGCTTTCGTCTATCTTCTTTTGTAATTGAGCTATCGTGCCAGATTATATTGTGCGGTTTGCTCATTAGAATCTCCTTTTCGCTCTTTTTCTTCATGTTTTCTTAGCCCTTTTATTAAGACTTCTACTACTTCTTTACGGCTAAAAGTGTTAGGCGGCAAATCACCATTACGAAGCAGTTCTCGTACCTTTGTTCCGGATAAGATCACATGATCTTCACTTGTGTGAGGACACGTTTTAGACGAGGCCATTGCTTCACATTTTTTACAGAAAAAACTGTGTTCAAAGAAAAGTGTGGTTATGCCGATTTCATCTGCTGTAAACTGTGAAAAGATTTCTTGTGCTTCATATGTCCCGTAATAATTACCGACGCCTGCATGATCACGGCCTACAATAAAATGTGTACAGCCATAATTTTTTCTAACGAGAGCGTGAAAAATTGCTTCACGTGGACCTGCATAGCGCATGGCGGCTGGAAAAACAGCTAGGAAAACACGGTCACTTGGATAATAGTTTTGTAAAAGAACATGGTAGCTCTCCATTCGAACATCAGCTGGTATATCGTCTAATTTCGTTTCACCGACGAGCGGGTTTAAGAAGAGGCCATCCACCGTTTCAAGCGCTGTTTTTTGGATATATTCATGTGCACGGTGAACTGGATTTCTCGTTTGAAAGCCTACTACTGTTTTCCAGCCCAAATCACTAAAGGTCTTTCTCGTTTCACTAGGATCGAGATGATAGGCTTCAAATTCTTTTTTCAGAGGACGTTTAACGAGCGTGATGTCTCCGCCTACATACACAGAAGGACGATCCAGCAATTTCTTTACACCAGGATGATCGTTATCATTAGTTTTGTAGACTTTCTCTGCTTCTATTTGCTTAATAGGAGTATAAATATCACTAACCTGCAGGATTCCGTACGTATCTCCTTCGTAAGTTAACCGAACTTCTTCACCCACGCTGAGCCCTTCAGCAGTTTCACGATTTACCGGTAACGTGATTGGAAGGCTCCAAACCGTTCCATCACTTAGCCTGATGTCATGAACAACAGATTGATAGTCTTCTTGATTTAAGAATCCTGTTAACGGGCTATATGCCCCAATAGCGATTAATTCAAGATCACTAATTGCTGTCGCATCGAGAGTTATTTCTTTTTTTATGTGTTGGTAAGGTGTCTCTGGCTGATAACGGTTGATTAAATTCCCTCCATGGGGCTGTATTGTACTCATTATGTTTCTCTCCTCCTGAAATTCTCTTTATTGGCTATCGCTCTGATGAAGGCCACATTCTAGTTTTCCTAAACCAGACCAACGTCCAGAACGAAGGTCATCTGCGTTTAGTGCAGCCTGTGTACATGGCTCGCAACCTATACTTGGATAACCATTGTCGTGAAGTTTGTTATACGGCAAATCATGTTTGTGGGCATAACGCCAAATGTCTTTCCAAGTCCAATGAATAAGCGGACAAATCTTAATGCTTTTAAATCGCCCGTCCCGATTAACAAATTGCGTGTTTTGGCGGGTAGGTGACTGTTCACGGCGTAGTCCTGAAAGCCAAGCTGTTACTCCGTTCAGTTCTTCTTCTAAAGGAATCACTTTTCGAATATTGCAGCATTGATTCGGATTTAATTTCCAAAGCTCTTCACCATGCTTACTCGCTTGTTCTTCAAGAGATAAAGCCGGTGTTTTCAATATGATGTGAAGGGATGGATATCTTTTCTTCGCTGCTTCAATGACTTCATACGTTTCTAGAAAATGTAGATGTGTATCAAGGAAAACAATTTGAGCATCCGGTTTTACTTGATGAACGAGATCAACCAGGACGCTACCTTCAATTCCGAAGCTGCACGCATAAACCAGATCATCTTCATACGTTTCATAAGCCCACTTCAAAACATGCAGTGCACCTTTTGTGGGATTATCACTATTAAAATCACGGGTTTTCTCGTCCCATGTTTCGTACGTTAGCAATTTGTTACCTCCTTCTTGCCATTAAAAAAGCGGCTTTAACGTTTTTAGGACTTTGCCCAATCGTTAAAACCGCCTCTAGTTTTCTAGTCAGCGAGCTATTTAATTCTTACCTTCTCGTTTTTTTCCAGCTGAATTACTTTTCCATCTTGTACGATTAATGTGATTGATCCAAATTTAATACTGCTCAGCATTTTTTGAAGCTGAGGAAGAAAATCGTTTGCACTATTTTCGTTCGCCACTCCACTGCCTCCCTTTACAACATTCATTAACTTTTAAAAAATTTTTCCTAAAAATTGTTGTTTTCTAAGTCTTACTTATTTCTTCTTTGACTTTTGATTGGAGTGGAAGATGCGAGACTCCTGTGGGACAGGCGGGCCGGTGAGACACTTATACGGGAACGTACGAATGTGGCTCACCGCCTGCCCCACGGAAAGCGAGTATCTGCAACGGAAATCAACTCTTTCAAAAGCAACAACGAATATGAAAACAACAATAAAAAAAACCTTCCCATTTCGGAAAGATAGTGGAGGTAAACGTATTACCTTATCTTCCAAAATGTAAAAACATTCTGCTGGAGTTAGCACCTTACGATCGCAGGTTGCCGGGTTTCATCGGGCCAGATCCCTTCACCACTCTTGATAAGAGTTTAAATTTTATAAAATCATATCATATCTGAAATGGATATCAAGACCTATTTTTTCATTTTTCTATTTTTACAAAAAATTTAAACAAACAGTTGACTTTTTATCTTTTAGGATCATATAGTATTAACTAAAATTTAATCCGTATCGCTGATCGGTAAACCGAAGGCTCTTAACATCACTTGTTAAGGGCCTTTTTATTTTGAGGAGGAAGAATATGAAAAAGTTAATCGTATTGGCTCTTATTGGTCTTGTTGCACAGTTGATTGATGGTTCACTAGGTATGGCTTATGGCGTTACATCTACATCATTGCTCTTAGTAGCGGGAATTGCTCCTGCAGCTGCATCTGCATCAGTACATCTTGCTGAAGTCGTAACCACTGCGGCATCCGGCGCTTCTCATATTAAGTTCGGAAACGTTGACCGGCAAGTCGTTCTTCGTTTAATCCTTCCCGGCTCTATAGGAGCTTTTGTAGGTGCTTGTTTTTTAAGTAACCTGCCTGGAGATGTTGTTAAACCATATATCTCTATCTTTTTAATTATCCTTGGGATTTATATCTTATATCGTTTTCTGTTTAAACTTGGAGAGAAGAAAGCAACAGCCAATGGAAAACCCTTTACAAAGAAACAACTTATTCCACTTGGATTATTAGCAGGTTTTTTAGATGCTACAGGTGGTGGAGGCTGGGGCCCAGTCACTACTCCGGTCCTAATGGCAAAACAAGATCTAACAACCAGAAAAGTGATCGGTTCTGTAGATACCAGCGAATTTGCAGTAGCTGTATCTGCATCAATCGGTTTCTTTGTCGCCCTTGGTTGGGAACAAGTTGAATGGCTTTGGGTCGGAGCTTTAATGCTTGGAGGAGTAATTGCTGCTCCTATTGCTGCGTGGCTTGTCCGTCTTATACCCTCACACATACTAGGGGTCTTAGTCGGAGGGCTCATCATTATTACTAACATAAGAACTCTTCTTCATACTCTTGGTATACCCAACAAGATGTTGTTCTCGATCTACTTTGTACTTGCTGCTTTTTGGGCGGTCGGGATTATCTATGCGGTCAAAAGCAATCCGGAAAATAAAAATCCAAAATTTTTGAAAAATTCTGTTGACTATTGATTATGAGCTATGTATTATAAATCTTAATTCAATATTCTAATCTTCTTATCCAGAGAGGCTGAGGGACTGACCCTATGAAGCCCGGCAACCAGCGGAAACGCATGGTGCTAATTTCAGCAGAACAATCATTGTTCTGAAAGATGAGACTTCGATCGGGTGAAATCATCGGGACCTCTTCTTTTGGAAGAGGTCTTTTTTTCTGGGATAAGTTGAAACTGAATGAGATTGGATATAAAAATATTAATGTTGAGGAGAGATTTCAAAATGACTGATCAAAATCCAAAAAGACAGTACGGGTTTGAAACGATTTCATTACACGAGGGTCAAAAAGTAGATCCTACTACAGGAGCTCGAGCAGTTCCGATTTACCAAACTACTTCGTATCAGTTTAACTCTACGGAACATGCAGCTAACTTATTTGCGCTAAAAGAATTTGGGAACATCTACACGCGATTGATGAATCCGACTCAAGACGCTTTTGAGCAGACAATCGCTAAATTAGAAGGCGGAGTTGGTGCACTTGCCCTTTCATCTGGTCAGGCTGCCATTACAAATGCCATATTTAATATCGCTGGCTCTGGTGATGAGATCGTTGCTTCTACCTCTCTATATGGTGGAACGTATAACCTGTTCTCTGTCACTCTCCCTAAGCTCGGTATTCATACACAATTTGCTGAGATTGATAACCTTCAATCGTTTAAAGATGCTATAACTGAAAAAACAAAAGCCGTTTACATCGAAACCATCGGCAATCCAAAAATCGATGTTGCAGATATTCAATCCATTGCTGATATCGCACATGACGCAGGGGTTCCTCTTATAGTGGATAATACATTGGCAACGCCTTACCTTTGTCGTCCGATCGAGCATGGAGCGGATATCGTTGTGCACTCTGCAACAAAGTTCATTGGTGGACATGGTACATCAGTCGGTGGTGTAATCATTGATTCTGGGAAATTTGATTGGAGCAATGGTAAGTTCCCTGGGCTGACTGAGCCAGATCCAAGCTATAAAGGAATCGTGTATACGGATGCTTTTGGTCCGCTTGCTTATATTCTAAAAGCTCGCGTGCAGTTGCTGCGAGACTTAGGATCTTCCATCGCACCGTTCAATTCGTTCTTATTCATTCAAGGGCTTGAAACGTTGGCTCTTCGTATTGAAAGACACGTTGAAAATACACTTAAAGTAGCGAAGTTCTTAGAAAACCATCCATCCGTTGACTGGGTAAACTATGCAGGGCTACCTAGCAGTCCTTATTATGATTTAGCTCAAAAATATTTGCCTAAAGGAGCTGGTGCGATTCTTACGTTTGGTGTTAAAGGCGGTGTTGAGGAAGGTAAGAAATTGATCGAAAACGTTAGTATCTTCTCCCACCTGGCGAACGTTGGAGATTCCAAATCGCTAATCATCCACCCTGCTAGCACAACACACCAGCAGTTATCAGAAGAAGAACAAAGAAAATCTGGCGTGAGTCCAGAATTAATTCGTCTTTCAATCGGAATTGAAACCGTAGACGATCTGATCTATGACTTAGATCACGCATTAAAAGCAATCTCTCTTTCTCCTACTGGATTGTAAAATATACACACGCAGGCTGTTCAAAATAATTCTTTGAACAGCTTTTTTGTTGCAAGGACATTTCTTCTGTTAACAGCGAACATCTAAAACGGATACCAACTATTAATAGAAGCGAAAACAGCTTTGTAATAAATCAGTTTCTACTTACAAATACTAAAGGTATTAAATTTTAGAATGAGGGCTCATAATGTTTACCACTATAAGAGTGATTGTTTTGATGTTCTTATATCACATTCTTTTTCTCACACCTAAAGTAGATGCTGGTGTTGTAAATCGTTTTGAAGTTGAAAAGTATGGAGATGTGATCTGGGAAGTTCCTTCAAAAAAGAAACAAGTTGCGATTACATTTGACGATGGACCAGACCCGGTATACACTTCTCAGATCCTAGATGTTCTTAAAAAGGAAGGCGTTCATGCTACATTCTTTCTTATCGGAAAAAGGGTTGAAAAGTACCCAGAGATTGTTAAAAGAGAACTAAAAGAAGGACATGAAATCGGAAACCATACGTATAATCATCCAAGTTTCCACACAATTTCAAGGCATAAAGTAGTAGTTGAAACTAGAAAGACTGAGCATCTTCTAGATCCTGCTCATCATTCAGATTACATAAAATTGTTTCGACCTCCAGGTGGGACGGTTACAGAGAACAGTTTAAAAATCTTAAAAAAAGAGGGATATAAAGTTATCCTATGGTCTTGGCATCAAGATCCACGTGATTGGACGAATCCAGGATCTGAAAGGATCGCTAGACACATCCTAACGAATTTAAAAAACGGAGATATTATTCTTTTGCATGATTCTGGCGGTAATAGAAGTCAAACCGTTGCTGCATTAAAGATCATCCTTCCTAGACTAAAAGAAATGGGTTATGAAATTGTCACGGTTGATGAACTATTAAAGATGCACCCCCGATACAATGAGTTTCACGGTACTGATATGAAGAAGAAAGAAGAAGTACCATTATTACTTGAATAAATAATGAAAAGAACAATTTATTAAATGAATTGTTCTTTTCTATTTTAATGACTTCGCTCCTCCCTTTTATCAAACGCTTGGCAACTATTTGTTTTTAACGATAAATAAAAGCGCTTGCATTTTATGATCACTGTACTATAATACTTGTATACAAGTATACTCGTTCTACAAAAGGAGGTTATTATGCTGAACGATACTAATGATTTTCTTTATCCTGAAAAGTGGCTTTCTAAAGCTTCCACTGGAGAACGTGTCGCATGTGAGTTGAGAATGAGGATCATTTCGGGACTCATTGAAAGCGGTACCACTCTATCTGAAAATAAATTAGCTGCTGAATACCATGTAAGCCGCTCTCCTATAAGAGAAGCACTTAAGGTTCTATCAAATGAAAACTTAATTCGGTTAGAGCGTATGGGTGCAGTTGTGGTCGGATTAACAGAAAAAGAAATAGAAGAAATTTATGATGTTCGCCTACTTATTGAGACGTTTGTGTTTGAACGATTGGTTAAAATCGATACCACTCAAGTAGTTAGAGAACTCACAAAAATTTTAGAGATGATGCAGATCGCTAAAAAGTACAAAGATGCTGATGAGTTTGCATTTCAAGATGTCTTGTTTCATGAAACAATCATTCGTTCGATTAACCATTCGTATATCACCATGATCTGGAACAACACGAAGCCAGTTATGGAAAGCTTCATTTTATTATCCATGCGCATGCATTTTAACGAAAAATACGATGACCTTTCTCGAATCATGAAAAACCATGAACTCTACATTGATGCAATCTCTTCAAAAAATAGAGAAATCATGATTCAATCCCTTCATCAAAATTTTGATGATGTTCAAGGAAAAGTAGACGATTTATGGATGTCACAGCAATTGCTATCGAAAGCAAGAGAGCAAGAAAAGGAGTAAATCAATGACAGATATCGACAGTACACAACATAGAAAAAGCTATATGGTAGGAGTCGACATCGGAACTACAAGTACTAAAGCAGTATTATTCAACGAGAAAGGTGAAGTTCTTTCACAGGAGAACATCGGGTATCCGCTTCACACGCCTGACATTTCTACTGCGGTACAAAACCCAGAGGAAATTTTCCAGACAGTTTTGCAAACCCTTACAAATGTTGTTAAGAAATCTGATATACCTTCTAAAGCTATCTCCTTCATTTCATTTAGCTCTGCGATGCATAGCGTGATTGCAATGGATGAAAACGATAATCCATTAACACCCTGCATCACTTGGGCAGATAATCGTAGTGAAGCTTGGGCACGAAAGATAAAAATGGAATTTAACGGGCATGAGATCTATGAACGAACAGGTACTCCTATCCATCCAATGAGTCCATTAAGTAAAATCGCTTGGATTGTAAATGATCAGCCTGAAATCGGAGCAAGAGCAAAAAAGTATATAGGAATTAAAGAGTTCATCTTCCATCGCTTATTCAATGAATATGTTGTCGATCATTCTCTCGCCTCAGCCATGGGGCTCATGAATCTAAAAAATCTGGAATGGGATGAAGAGGCTTTACGTGTTGCTGGGATTAATCGAGACCAACTCTCTACCTTAGTTCCAACAACTACGATTTTCAATCATTGTCAATTGGATATTGCAAAACAGATTGGAATCGATCCAAAGACTCCATTTATTATTGGTGCGAGTGATGGAGTGTTATCAAACCTTGGAGTTGATGCGATTGGTAAGGGTGAGATCGCAGTAACCATTGGTACAAGCGGCGCTATTCGTACAATAATTGATAAACCACAAACAGATGAAAAAGGAAGAATTTTTTGTTATGCCTTAACAGAGAACCATTGGGTCATCGGTGGCCCGGTAAATAACGGTGGTGTAGTCCTGCGTTGGATTCGCGATGAATTCGCTGCCTCAGAACTCGAAACAGCAAAGCGATTAGGAATCGATCCATATGAAATCCTTACAAAAATAGCCGAACGTGTTCGACCAGGAGCGGATGGTTTATTGTTTCATCCCTACCTCGCTGGTGAACGTGCTCCACTTTGGAATTCAGATGTTCGAGGCTCATTCTTCGGTCTAACGTTGTCTCATAAAAAAGAACATATGATCAGAGCTGCACTGGAAGGGGTGATTTATAACCTTTATACCGTGTATCTAGCATTGGTCGAATGTATGGATGAACCGGTAACCCGAATTCAAGCGACCGGTGGCTTTGCTCGATCAGAAACATGGCGTCAGATGATGTCGGACATTTTTGATACAGAGTTAGCCGTTCCTGAAGTTTACGAAAGTTCTTGCTTAGGGGCATGTATTCTTGGATTGTATGCAACAGGAAGAATAGAATCGTTCGAAGCAGCTTCAAACATGGTTGGGAGCACCTACACTCATACTCCAAATGAAGACGCGGTAAAAGAATATAGAGAATTGTTACCCATCTTTATTAGTCTATCTAGAAAACTAGAAGAAGATTATTCACGTATTGCAGCGTATCAAAGAAGTTTGATTCATAGAGAAAATTAGTATCAGGGGGATTTATCATGCCATTATTTATCGTAGCTTGTGGAATTTTAGCATTGTTAGTATTAATCATGTATTTCAAGTTAAACACATTTATTTCTTTGATCATCGTATCATTCGGTGTTGCATTAGCATTAGGTATGCCACTTGGAGAAATCGTAAAATCCATTGAAGCAGGTCTTGGTGGAACGCTCGGGCATTTGGCGTTAATCTTTGGTTTAGGCGCAATGTTAGGTAAACTGATCGCTGATGCTGGCGGTGCTCAACGAATTGCCATTACACTGATCGAGAAGTTCGGTGAAAAGAAAATTCAATGGGCGATTGTTGTTGCTTCATTTATTATTGGTATCGCTTTATTCTTTGAAGTAGGTCTTGTATTGTTAATTCCAATCGTATTTGCCATTTCAAAACAATTACGCGTTTCCATTCTTTATCTAGGTATTCCAATGGTAGCGGCTCTTTCTGTAACGCACGGATTCTTGCCTCCTCACCCAGGTCCAACGGTAATTGCAGGTGAATATGGTGCGAATATTGGTGAAGTTTTACTTTATGGATTCATCATTGCGATTCCAACTGTTATTCTAGCTGGACCCGTGTTTACGAAAATTGCAAAAAAGATTGTACCAGACTCATTTAACAAAACAGGAAATATTGCTTCATTAGGCGAACAAAAAGTTTTTAAATTAGAAGATACACCTTCTTTTGGTATCTCAGTGTTTACAGCGATGCTTCCAGTTATTTTGATGTCGATTGCTACGGTGATCACACTTATTCAAAACACGATGGGGATCGATGACTCAAAGACATTTGAAATTATCCGTTTTGTTGGTGACGCTTCTACTTCCATGTTGATCTCATTACTAGTAGCTGTTTATACGATGGGATTAGCAAGAAAAATTCCAATTACAACGGTTATGGACTCATGTACGACAGCTATCACACATATCGGAATGATGCTGTTAATTATTGGTGGAGGTGGAGCCTTCAAACAAGTATTAATCAACGGTGGTGTTGGTGATTATGTAGCTGAATTGTTCAAAGATACTACATTTTCTCCAATCTTGTTAGCTTGGATCATTGCAGCCATCCTTCGAATCTCTTTAGGGTCTGCGACAGTTGCTGCATTAACAACAGCAGGACTAGTTATTCCACTATTAGGTCAGACCGATGTCAATCTTGCGTTAGTCGTTTTAGCTACAGGTGCTGGTAGTTTAATAGCATCACATGTGAACGATGCTGGTTTCTGGATGTTCAAAGAATATTTTGGTTTAAGTATGAAAGAAACCTTTGCAACTTGGACTTTATTAGAGACCATTATCTCAGTTGCTGGTCTAGGCTTTATCTTGCTATTAAATTTGTTTGTATAAATCAAAAAAGATCCCTATCGACATAATTTCGATAGGGATCTTTTTGTGTAGTTTCTTATCATTTTAAGCTAACTGAATATTAAATTCCTCTAAAAGATCTTTAAACGCTGGCCGTTCATTCCCATCTCTACCGCTAACATGTGAAGCCGTTACAAGCGAGTTTAACACCGCTTCCTCTGTTGCTTCACCAACTGCTCTAAAAGCAAGATCTAAATCTTCTTCATGAATCGTAGGAATGGTAGTGATATGCTTTGGTTTAAAGTGAGGAATCTTTGTTGCTGTTGAAAAACCAATCACCACTTCCCCACTTCCATGAGTAATAAATGAACCCGTTCTTGATAACCCGAGTACTGACCTTTTAATAATTCGATTTAGCTGTCTTTCGGAAACCGGAAGATCGGTTGCAACAATAATCATCACAGATCCTTTGTCTTTTTCTTCCCACGATTTTAGCAAAGCTTCCTTTAATTCTTGTCCGATCGCTCTACCATTTATCTGTAAGTCGCTCAGTATACCAAAGTTTGATAAAACAAGTATGCCTATCGTATACATCTGCTGGTCGATTGAAAAACACCGAGAAGCCGTTCCAATGCCACCTTTTAACGAATAACAAAGCATACCTGTCCCTGCTCCAACACTGCCTTCTATTACATGCTTCCCTGCATTTTGTAGTGCTTCTACTACATGATGTTTCTCTATAAATTGTGCTCTTACATCATTTAATAACATGTCATTGCATTCCCCAACAATAGGATTTACCGTTCCAGTTGTTCTTCCGATTTCTGGATTTCGTTCTAACATATATGCCATTAATGCATCAGAAGCCGTGCCGATACTCAATGTGTTCGTAAGTATAATAGGCGTTTCCAAGACACCTAGTTCTTTCATCTGAATGGTTCCCATTGTTTTTCCAAACCCATTGATCACATAACTTGAAGCGATCAGTTTCTCCATAAATGTATTTCCTTCATGAGGAATGATAGCGGTAACCCCTGTTTGACAATTTCCTTCGCTTAGTGTCACGTGTCCTACTGAAACCCCTACTACATCTGTAATCGAGTTATTCTGACCGGTCTCAAGCTTCCCGATCTTCACACCAAAATCTCGAATTCTTTTTTGTTGCATGTATGTAACACCTCTCAATGGTTTAGGTGATATCTCTTTTTTGCATATGTTCTTCATAAGTTGCTATCTTTTTGCGCAACATATCATCAATATCTATTAATACTTGTATTTGTTTCTGAACATGATCTTGATGATTCTTTAACAAACCCAACCTCTTTTGACTGGTATGATCTCCTTGTACGAATAATGAAGCATATTCTTTGATCTGAGCAAGCGGCATTTTAGTTTCTTTGAGTTTTATGACAAATCCCAGCCATTGTAAATGAGATTCAGAATAACGTCGATCTCCATTCTCTGTTCGTTCTGGTGTGATAATCTTTTCTTTTTCATAAAATCGCAGTGTATGAGTCGTTACGTTAAGCAGCTTTGCAACTTCTCCAATGGAATACATATTCAATCACCCCAACTGTTATCTAGTTCCTTGACTTAGAGTTTACTCTAATCAGTATAATAAAACACAAGAACAATTACCAAAACATTTATTTAAGGAGTGACAAGAATGAAATACACCGTCATCACAGGAGCAAGCTCAGGTATTGGATATGAAACGGCACTTGCATTTGCCGCTAGAGGTAAGAATCTAATAATTGCAGCTCGAAGAACAGAGGAATTAGAGCAACTGAAATCAAACGTGCTCTCTCAGTATCCAGAATTGGATGTTGTGGTACAAACCGTTGATCTATCTATAATTTCGAATGCACATGATTTCTACGAAAGTCTTAAGAAATATGAAATTGAAACTTGGATTAACAATGCAGGCTTCGGGAACTTTGCTTCGGTTGGAGAACAAAAATTAGATAAGATTGAAGCAATGCTTCACTTAAATATTGAAGCATTAACCGTTCTTTCTTCACTTTACGTTAGAGATTATGGGAATGTGGAAGGAACACAGCTTATCAACATCTCATCTGGTGGAGGCTACACGATCGTTGCGGATGCTGTAACTTATTGTGCATCCAAATTTTATGTGAGTGCCTTTACAGAAGGACTCGCACAGGAATTAAAAGGTAAAGGACAGGCTATGCAAGCAAAAGTATTGGCTCCGGCCGCTACTGAGACGGAATTTGCGAAACGTTCCATGGATCTTGAGAACTTTCAATACGAAGGAACCGTTCCAAAATTTCATACAAGTAAAGAGATGGCTGAATTCTTACTTAATTTATACGATAGTGAGAAAGTAGTGGGCATCGTTGATGGTGAAACTTATGAATTTCATTTAAAAGACCCAATCTATCCCTATGCTGCAAGACAAAGAAAATAGTCATAATACCTCGGTGACATTATGATAAACTGTTGAAGTAGATGAAGAAGACTCCTGTTGGAGGTATCACTATGTATACCAGTGAAATAAGAAAAAAAAATCATGATCGTAAAAATGTGAATACTACATTGAGCCAATCCCTATACACTGAAATTAAGGCATTAGCTAAGAAGCTTGATAGACCAGCGAATGAATTAATTGAAGAAGGTATGGTTCATGTGCTGAATCAGTATAAGAAGAACAATAAATGAAACACGAAAACGCACGGGAATGATCCTGTGCGTTTTTTTTATTTCGACTTAAAATTCACTAAGTTGGATAAAAAGAATAATGTAGTTAAAACGCTCTATTGGGATGTGACACAAGTGAACCCTTATTTTGATATAATCATTCGATCTGTAGTTGCTTTTTTATCTATATTCCTTGCTGCTCGGATTTTGGGAAAACAAACCGTATCTAGAATGACGATTTTTGACTTTATCGCAGTTGTTACACTCGGTTCTGTTACTGCGAACTTAGCGTTTGCTCTAGAAGTAAAAGCACGTTACATCTTTCTTGTGTTATTGATCTTTGTTCTTTTAATCTATCTCTCAGCCTTTATTTCTTTAAAGAGTAAACGAGCTCGAAAGTATGTGGCTGGAGATCCAACAGTAGTGATCGAGAACGGGAAAATATTAGAAAATAACATGAAGAAAATGCGTTATACACTTGATTATTTAAATCAACAGCTTCGGCAGAAAGATATCTTTTCGATCGATGATGTTGATTATGCCCTCGTTGAAAATAACGGCCTTCTCTCTGTGAAGAAAAAAGAAGAACTTCTTACTGTCACACGTAAAGATTTACATATCGTAAAAGAAGATGTGAAGCTCCCTATAGAGTTGATGATGGATGGAGAAATTCTACAGAACAACTTAAAAGAAAATAACATTTCTAAAGAGTGGCTACTACTAGAGCTGAAGAAACGTAATCTTACAGTTGAAAGTGTCGTATACGCATTACTTACTAGCAGCAATAAACTTTATATAGACACACAAGATGATAGATTACACTCGCCTTTGGATATAGAGTGAGAAGTCTTGTATCGAAACAAGGTTTTTATTGCTTAGACATGTCAATTATCCGTATAGGATTTCCAGAATCATCTGTGAAAATAGCATATCGTCCAGGCGGAATATCACAAGGCTCTTTTACAAAATTTAGAGCCTCTTGATTCGATGTAAAATACGCATCTACGTTATCCACCAAAAATACGCTCCCTGGACCAAACTCACGTTCAACCTCATCATCTTCTAGTAGGATTTGAGTATCAGTGTTTGCTTTAAATGCTACGGTATGATTCCCTTCCCTCCAAGCTTCTTCCATTCCTAAAATATCCCTGTAAAAAGCAACAGCACTTTTCATATCTTTAACGGGTTGAGAATGAAAAACTAATTTCATAATTCCGTTCCTCCTATACCATATTTTTACACATAAATGATTTACGTAAATCGTAATTCATTTACGCATCCGTGTCAATATGTTATATTGTGAGCATGAAATCAAATATTCCAATTCCCAGTTCTGCAAGGGAGAAAATTCTACAAGAAGCCATTTTAGCTTTCGGTACACAAGGATATGAAAAAGTGAATGTTCAACAACTGGCTCAAAATATAGGGGTAACAACGGGGGCTTTATACCATCACTTTGGAAATAAATTAGAATTGTATAAAGTTGTTCGTGAGGAGATCGAAAGGAGAATTACGAGTAGAATGGAGGCTGCTTCTGAAGTCCATGAAGATCCCCTGGAATCTCTAAAATCATCTATGATTATTGGGTTTAATGCTGCTGTTAAGTTAAATGTTTGTACATTATTATGTGAACCAGACTTTAGTTTAAATGAAGATCTTGTTGCCAAGCTTTTTCAAGAAATACTAAATGAAAATATACCAGGTATTGAAGTGCTTCTCTCTTCTCTTTGGCGAGCGGCGTTAAAAAATGTTTCAAATGGTATGTCTCCTACCGAAGCTAAAAATGCTTTGATTTGGTTAATTGAAAAATTGTAATATCTGTTCTAGTACAAAAAAAAGAGACTATACAAAGTCTCTTTTTTTAGTTAACATAATAATATTACAGTTATCTTATTTCCAGTTCTGCTGAATGAAAGTATCTCTACCGGATGTTTCTCGTTCTTCTTTATAAGCTTTTGGATTCTTCTTATAGAAATCTTGATGATACTCTTCCGCTTCATAAAACACACTAGCTGGTAGTATTTCTGTAACAATTGGTTTTTTAAATTTCCCGCTATCTTCTAATTTCATTAAAGATTGTTCAGCAAGTTCTTTTTGCTTCTCATTGTGATAAAAGATTGCAGTTGTATATTGACTACCCCGATCGATAAACTGACCCCCATCATCCGTTGGATCAATTTGTGGCCAATACAGGTCTAACAATTTTTGATAAGGAAAAACCTCTGGATCGAAAGTAATTTGGACAGCTTCACGATGCCCGGTCTTCCCTGTTTTAATCTGTTCATAAGATGGATTTTCAAGTTCTCCACCCGTGTACCCAGATACAATACCATGAATTCCAGGAAGTTCATCGAAAGGTTTTACCATACACCAGAAACAACCTCCTGCAAAAGTTGCAAGTTCTTTATTACTCACCCTTATTCCTCCTAAAACAAACTTATTTCTTAAAAAGATTTTATCGTGTTAAACAGAAAAAGAACAGAGATTGCACTCCTATGTTCATAGGATAACCCCTAAGTTTCATACATTGTAAACACTATGGATAAAGTGCGGTGAGGAATTTGAACATAAAAAAGAAGATAGAATCAGAAATTTATAAACGTTGTAATAAACTCCTTTCCCAACAAGAAGCGAATGGTACTTGGTGTTATTGCTTTGAGAATTCTCTAATCACAGATGCCTATATGCTCATTTTGTTACGAACAATCGACTATAAGAATGAAAGCCTTATAAAACGAATAGCAGAAAGAATTCTTTCCAAACAGTCTCAAGACGGTTTATGGCGTTTATATCCTGATGAGGAACCTGCAAACTTGTCTGCGACCATACAAGCTTACACGGCTCTTTTGTATTCACAGTCCCTCACACAAACAGAAGAATCACTACTACACGCCAAACACTTCATTATTAATAATGGAGGATTAAAGAATGCAGATCTTCTCACTAAAGTTTTTTTAGCCATGAACGGTTTATATCACTGGCCAGATTTGCCTATCGACCCTGCCATTCTCTTTTCACTTCCCCAAACATCGCCCATCAATCGTTATGATATCAGTAGTTACGCGAGAGCTCACTTTGCTCCTGTCATGTTAATGATTGAAGGAAAAAAGAAGCTTACATCTAGCTATACGTCAGATCTATCTGGAATTTTTGGAATAGCAGAGCAAGGATCTAACATTGAAGATTGGATCAATCTATTCTCAATGTTGAATATAAGAGACTCTTACATGAATACGAAGAAAGAAAATATTCTTTCTTATATTCAATATCATATTGAGCCGGATGGTACACTTCTTAGCTATGCACTAACAACCATTTTTATGGTATATGGTTTACTTTCTAATGGTGTTGATCGTTCATCAACCATTATTCAAAATGCACTGAGTGGTTTGATGAAAATGTTTTGCGAGATAGATGGAACGATACATTTACAGAACTCCCCTTCTACCACTTGGGATACCTCTCTCATTCTCTATACATTGTTAGAAGCGGGTCTTCCTCATACTAACCCACAAATACTAAAAGGAGCTAGATTTCTTCTCTCTCAGCAACAATATAAGTATGGAGACTGGACGGTTCATAATCCAGATTCACTTCCTGGTGGCTGGGGCTTTTCTATAGGTAACACACAGCATCCTGATATTGACGATACGCAAGTAGCACTCCGATCGATCGCACGATACTGTCGCACATCTTCTTCCTATTATTCTAGTTATGAGAAAGGGTTGTCATGGCTCTTGTCCATGCAGAACGATGATGGCGGGTGGGCAGCATTTGAGAAGAACACAAATCGTTATTTGATTGGCAGTCTTCCGATTAAGCATGCAAAAGATGCGCTGATTGATCCGTCCACACCAGATCTAACAGGCAGAACATTAGAGCTTTTAGGCAGTTTTCATGGATTGAATCAGAATCACCACTCTATCAAAAAAGGTGTGAACTGGCTGCTTTCCAATCAAGAAGCCAATGGTTCTTGGTATGGACGATGGGGAGTTTGTTATATTTATGGAACGTGGGCTGCCGTTACAGGCTTACAATCGTGTGGAGTTCGTGAAAATGAAAGAGCCCTTCAAAAAGCAAGGAAGTGGCTCATATCGATTCAAAACGTAGATGGTGGTTGGGGCGAGTCCTGTGAAAGTGATTCAAAGAGAACATATGTCAGTTTAAATAAAAGTACACCTTCTCAAACGGCTTGGGCACTTAATGCGCTAACTTCTATATCCGATCAACCCACATCAGAAATGGAGGAAGCTGTCTCGTGGTTGCTAACTAAACAAGAAGCCAGCTATCCAACAGGAGCTGGCTTACCTGGTGCATTCTATATTCGTTATCACAGTTATGAGCACATTTGGCCATTGCTTGCACTTACCCACTATTATAAAAAATACTATTGAGATGAATTTTCTGAATGTTGATCGATATCCTTATCTTTTTTCCGTAAAATGCCTAGACCTAATACAACAAATAAGAGCAGATATAAGGTAAACCACCATAGCGTCCAATTTCGTCCTACAAAATCTGTGAATTCCATAGTATTCGTATGAATATGGTTGCTCATTGCCCATATTAGCAATCCAGCAGGCAGTAAGAATGAATGATAATTTGGGAATTTTGATAGATGCTGTAATCCTTTTAATGCTGTAAAGAGACAGATCACGATCTTAACAAGAATTCCAAATATCCATACTACTCCTATAATGACCTCTACCCTTTCAAAAATGTTGATGATTGAAATATCTCTCATCAACTCATATGTAGGATAACTTTGACGTTTGACCATGTACGCTCCTTCTACACCTACAGCAATAAATACAGTTAAAATGAGAGCACTTCCACCAAATAAGATTCCAGATAGATAGTTTTTTGAGAGTTTGTCTTTGTTTTTCACATATGTGAGAACACTTCCTAACAGAATGATCTCAATAAAAGGAAATCCCGTTGTCGTATATGCACCTTGAGATATTTTTAATAAGCCTTGTTCAAAATAAGGCTGCAGATGTGAAAATCTGAACTGATTGGTAGTAAGTGCTAATGAACAAATGAAAAAGAGAATCATAAAAGGGGTTAAAAATTCATTAACTCGCCCAATATTATTCAATCCATAAAAGCAAGAATATACAGCAAGTAAGATGATCATAATCTGAAATGTCCAAGGACTTGACTCTGGAATGACGTTCGAAATCATAAAGTTACTAAGATTTCGAACGACATATGAAGCTAAATGAAGAGCATAAAAGATGATAAGGATATTTAATATCGTCCCTACCACCTTCCCCCCGGCTACTTCGGTAATTCGGAAGATAGAGCGAAAATGGTATCGTTTCAGAATCAAAATCCAAATTACATTTAAGCACAAACCGATTATAACTGCGAAAAACATAGAAATCCATGCATCCTGCTCAGAGAAAAACGCAGTTAAGTTAGGTGCCATCAACAATGAACTTCCCATTATAAAACTGATTACGATTAAAACAAGCTGCCATCGATTTATAGTATGGTTCATGTTTATCCTCCAAACATCAGTTTATATAGTGGTGAATATAATGCATTTATCCAATCTGTAAAAGGAAGCCATTTTCGATTAGAGAGAAAAGTTGCCATGTTTATCATTGAGAAGATCCAAAAGACAGTAAGTGTTATTCGATAGGATTTATTTTTGCTCATGGATCGTTTCCACCCTTGCTCCTACAGATTCAAGTTTTATAGATACATTTGTTTCAAATTCAACATTAGAAAACTCTTCATCCCACTTTTCTTTGTATATCTTCCAAACTTTTGGATCTTTATTGTAAAGTAACTTACCAAATCCAAAAACATCTGTTTTTTTATCCTGCGCCTTTTCCACAGTACTTTTTATATGTCTTGCTAATGCTTGGTTTACTCCTTTCTCCATCTGTAAAAGAGTATTAGGGTCACCAACATCGACTGCGCATGTTACTTCCTGTAAGATCGCTTTTCCATTAACATTAACAACATATTTCAATTTACCGTTTTCAATATGAACCTTCGTTTTTGAGTCAACGTCTTTTACCATAAAACCAACATTACCTTTTTGACTATCGCATTTGTGACTTAAAATGAAGATGTCCTTCACTTTTTGATTGATTATTGACCAACCTCTCGTTTGATCGTTATTCAACCAAGCCACCATTTTATCTTTTTTGAACACAGCCAATCCCGATATTCGATAGGTCTTATCATTTGCATTAATATTTTCTAAATTGGCGGTATCTCCTTGACCGTCACTGATCTTTACAATCTCTACCCCTTGAATGACGGGATCCCTAAATTCTCCATACCGCCATCGAACAACGTCCTTTTCTTTAATACCTTCAGAAATTCCTGTTGAAGACGAAGCTAACATTACCCTATTTCTTAATGACTCTCCAGGGTTCTTAAAAATCGGAGTATACATTGAAAGAATATCTTTTGCAGTTGAATTCTTAGCAACAAACATAATGATATTGTCTCGGACTTCATGATTTCTTTCCATAAAATCAAAGAGTGGAGCAATGCCTTTTCTTCTAGCGTATTTTTCACCTATAACAACACTTGTAATATGTGAAAAAAGTAATTTTCGAGGGAGTATATTTCTCCCTTTTTCAACCGCATCATAAAGGGTTTCACCTTCCACAGTATACGTATAGACTGATCCTCCAGATCCACCCGACGGTGCACCACCTTGTCCTCCTGCTGTGCCTCCAGGATTCACCACTTGAAAATGAACAATCGTTTTATCTTTTTTGTAATCCACACCTATCGAGGAAACGATTAGTAGTTCATTAAGTTCTATTCTGCCCGCACACCCAGATAAAACGAATGTAAAAGAGAAGATAACAGCTATTAATTTCCATCTTCTCATGATTTTTTTACCCATTTTCTATGCAGCTTCGTTTGTGTCCACCATAAGGGCAGGCGTAATAAACTGTCTTTTTGTTTTCCACTTTGAAAAGGGGCTAATGGGGTAAAGTATGGTCTTCCCATCGATGTTAATGAACATAGATGGATCAAAAGGCCGATCATGAAAAATATCATTCCAAAAATGCCTGTTGTGGCTGCTAGAATCATCAAAACGAATCGCAACAACCGTGCAGCACCACTAAAACCATAGTATGGTGAAACGAAACTGGAAATAGCTGTTAATGATACTACGATTACGATTGCAGGTGAAACGAGGCCTGCCGCAACAGCTGATTCTCCGATAACAATGGCTCCTACAATGGAAACCGCTGAACCGATGGGACGCGGCATTCGAATACCCGCTTCACGAAGAATTTCGAAGATGGTTTCCATAACAAGTGCTTCAACAAAAGCTGGAAAAGGTACACCTTCCCTTTGAGCCGCTAAACTGACTAACAGGTTTGTAGGAATCAACTCTTGATGAAAAGTTGTAACTGCGATATAAGCAGCTGGTAGAGCAAGCGATATCATGAACGCTATTACACGGATCACACGAATGAAACTCGAAAGATCGAAGTGATGATAATAATCTTCAGCGGCTTGAAAAAACGAAATAAATGTTGTCGGCGTGATCAGAACGAATGGTGTCCCTTCGAACATGATCACAACATTTCCTTCAGACAAGGCAGCCGCTGCTACATCTGGTCGTTCAGTAGATTGAAAAGTAGGAAACGGAGAGTATCCGTTCTCATCGATCAACTCTTCAAGCATGCCACTTTCAAAGATTTTATCCGTATTCAAATTCGATACCCTACTTATTACTTCTTGTAAGACGTCTTGATCTACCTGGCTTTCTAGGTATGAAACTAATATTGTTGTTTTTGTAATCTTTCCTACTTCAAAAGGCATAAAACGCAAAGTAGGATTTGAGATTCTGCGTCTGAGCAAGGTTGTATTGGTCTGTAGAGTTTCAATAAATCCTTCACGTGGTCCTCTTACCATCGTTTGTGCCTCAGGTTCCTCTACACCTCGTGTCTCCCAAGTTTCAAGAGGAATAGAATAAGCCTCATTCATGCCATCAACGAAGATTATAACGTTCCCTTTTAAAACGGGAGTAATAATTAAATCGAAGTGAGGACAAGGACTTATCATGGCGGAAATTTCTGTTTGATGAATAAGTTCATTAGGCTTTAACGAATTAAGATCAGTTTGTGACCTTTTTATCGGTTCAATGATAGATAGTTCTAACTGTTGTTTATTGATTAAGCCTTCAATATAACAAATCCCAAATGGAACAGGCATCTCTAAGAACTCAACGATTTTTACATCGATGCTCTTTCCAAGAATATTCTTTATCTCAGTTAAATTCTTCTTTAGATCAGAGGATACATGAAGATGATCGTAATTTTCAGTTGATGAGGTTGAATCATGACGTTTTCTTTTGAAAAATTGCTGGCTCATCTCTTTTCCCCTTTCTAAATAATTGATGTTCTCAGCTTTTGTAACTCTCTTCTGTTTTATGCAATCACAAAAAAACCTGGATGTTCAGTCAGGCGCTTTTAAAGCAATAGATTTTGGCATAGGCATGAAACTCTTTTTTCTTCATATATTTGGTAATACCACATTCAGTTATTGGTATTACCAGCAGAAAAGAGGTGTAACTCGTTTTGAAAACAAGATCTTCAGATATTGTAGGACGGCAGATTATCCAGTCCATAATTGAGGGAAAAATAGGCATCCATGAATCAATGCCGTCTGAAAGAGAATTGTCTTCCCGTTTTAATGTAGGAAGACCAACAGTTAGAGAGGCATTGCAACGATTAGAACGAGATGGTTGGATCACTATACACAAGGGTGTCCCAGCCACAGTAAATAATTATTGGAAACAAGGAAACTTAATGACAATCGTGGATATGCTGCAACTTGAAGATGAGATTCCAGGTGGTTTCATTGAACATATGCTCGAACTTAGAATTTCCTTAACTCCAGCTTATATCAAGGATGCAGCTGAGCATAACCGGCTAAAATTAATCGCTTTGTTCTCATCATTGGATGAATTAAGTGATAAACCTCATTCTTATGCCATTTTTGATTGGAACTTGCAGCATGATATGGCTCAGTTATCTCCAAACCCCATATATCGCTTGATTTTAAATAGCTTTAATGACCTTTATCATAGAATGGCACTACAATACTTTGAAAACCCCTCACACCGATTAATTTCTAAACGATACTACTTTGCTCTTTTGGATTCAATATGGAATGGAGACATTGAAGGAACTGAAAAGATAGCTCGATCGATGATGAAAACCAGCTTACAGCTTTGGAAGAAACAGATGAACGGAGGAGAAATACATGAAGAGTAAAGGAATGTATGGCGATTTTTTCTTGCATATTGATATCTTAATAATGATGTTGATTTTTATAGCAATGAATAGCTACTTATTTACAACGAAAATTACAATTAATGTCTTATTGTTCTTCCCTCTAGGTATCTTAATTTACATGTTCAGCGAATACCTCACACATCGTTATTTCTTTCATATTAAAGCACCTAAAAATACATTTTTGTTCAAACTAATAAAAAGATTGCATTATGATCATCACAAAAAGCCAAATGATTTGAAATTATTGTTTTTGCCCATTTGGTATAGCGTTCCTAGCCTCTTTCTTTTATCCACTCTTCTTTTTTTCAGCACACGGTCTATCCCATACACCTTGTCTTTTGCAAGCGGTCTTATGTTTATGTTTTTCATCTACGAATGGAAACATTATGTGGCACACCGTCCGCTGAAGCCTAAGACCAGATTTGGAAGATGGATTAAAAAAACACATACCTTACATCATTATAAGAACGAGAACTATTGGTATGGTGTTTCTACTCCTTTTATCGATGTCTTATTCGGGACGTTAAAAGATGAGAAAGAGGTGGAATTGAGTGCTACTGCGAAAGATTTAGAAGATCGATAGTAAGGAAGAAATAGAAAAGTCCAACTAAGCTTTGGCATTAATTGGACTTTAATCATTTTTTATGCGTTCAACTGTATTTCTCTTAACTTTTGACGTTGCTCATCCGGCCACCATGCTCCGCAATCATCAGAGACTACACATACGGAACATTTTTCAAGATCATATACCTTCATACCACTGATTGGTGGTGAATAGAGGTGAAGTGTGACAAGATCGCTTTTCTTTTGTGCTTTCATCTTATGAATCCCTTTTTTAGGTGCGTAAAAAATTTGGTCTTTATCATGAGTCTTTGTAAATAACTCAGAAGGCAATCCATTTTCTTTAATCTCATACACAGTATTTTCGGAGCAACCACTAAGCACTTTAATCCAGCCTTGAGAAGATCCGTGATCATGTGGAGCACACTCTAACTGAGACCAATTCATTACCAAAAGTTCTACATCTTCGTTTTGATATAAAAGCTTTCTATAATAAGGTTTATTCTTTGAGGACTTCAGTTCTGTTTCGATATCTTTAAGATCAATATCTAATGACAAAAGGGCTGTCTTGAGATCTTGTTTTGAAGGATTGCTATTGATTGAATCTAGATTATTCAATGATTTAAGTATCGTCTTCAACACGTTACCTCCTTCTAAAGTGTTTAATTATTAGATGAAATAGAGTGAAGCGCCACTTTAATTGTATGAACAAATACTCGTCACTTATGTAAATAAAAAGACATTTACCCAAATAAAAAAACCATCTAGCATTAGCTAAACGGTTGAAGTATCGCAGTTTTTAAAATAATGGATTTTGTCTTACATCTATCCAATGGTCCGATTGTTCAAGTTCTCCAGCCATTTTCAGCAACAAACTCTCCTGACCTCGAGCCGCCATGAACTGTACTCCGATCGGAAGTCCCTCTCCTGTAAGATGAAGTGGAACACTCATAGCCGGCTGACCAGTTAGATTCGCTAATTGGGTAAAAGGAGTTCGAGCCAAATTTTTTCTAGCGATCTGATCGACGATTCCAGCCTTCTTTAATAATCTACTAAGCCCTATCTGACCGATAGTACGAATAAGAAATTGTTCTGAAGTGGTTGGCTGAAGCTCTCCAATCTTTGCCGGGGGAAAAGCCGTCGTGGGTGTTATGTAAATATCATAAGTCTCATGAAAGGTCTCCATCTGGAGAGCGGCTTTATCCCATTCTCTTATACTGAGTACAAATTCTTCTGCTGAAGTTGCTTTTCCGATCAAACCTAGCAGCCAAGTAGAAGGTTCTACATCCTTGTATGTCGCTTTCCGACCTAGAATACTTTCCAGTGACGTTATAGTGGCAGCAGTTTCTCCAAAGTACATCATAAGATAACTTTTCACTAACTTATATCCATCAACAGGAGCATCTACTTCTTCCACGTGATGTCCCATAGTCTCTAATAATTTTGCAGATTTGATAACGGCATCTCGACATTCAGGATGAACTTCAGTTCCAATGGGAGAAGAGATAGAATAAGCAATTCTTAACTTTCGAGTCAAAGGAGTGCTAGCCGCATTAAGAAAACTGCCTTCAAAACTAGGCGTATGGAAGGCACCTGCTTTTTCATGGCCTTGCAATTGATCAAGCAAGGCTGCACTATCTCTAACAGTTCGGGTTATGACGTGTTCAGTTGATGCACCTTGCCATGAGCGGCCAAGATTTGGTCCGACTGGGGTCCTACCTCTTGTTGGTTTTAATCCGAACAAGCCACAATAAGATGCTGGAATCCGAATAGAACCTCCACCATCGTTCGCACCCGCAAATGGAACCATACCAGAAGCGACTGCTGCAGCTGAACCTCCACTTGATCCCCCTGGTGTATGGTTCAGATTCCACGGATTTCGAGTAGGTCCATATTGAACAGGTTCTGTATAAGCTACTAAAGCAAATTCCGGCACGTTTGTTTGTCCGAGAATTAAAACGCCTGCTTTTCGTAATCTTCTTACATATTCAGAATCCGTTTTTGCCCGGTAAGAAAGGAAAGCTTTCGAGCCTGCCGTAATCGGTTCTCCTTCCATCTCTTGAGAAATATTCTTCAATAGAGTTGGTACACCTGCAAACAAGCCATTTTGTTCATCTGTGGTCATTACTCGAGCCTTTTCATACATCATGTTAATAACCGCGTTAATTTTCGGATTTAATGTATCAATTCTTTTAATAGACTCTTCAACTAATTCAATGGGCTGAACTTCTTTTTTTCTAACCAACTCAGCAAGTCCTAACCCATCATAATCTTCGTAATTGAATCCTATCATCTACTCCACTCCTAAAACTTTGATGAGAATGCTTTACAAAATCATTATTTAATAAAATATGTGCACCTCGTGGAGTTGAAGTAATCTTATGATTTTCGTTCATTACCCCTTTTAAAATTGCCCGTTATTTTAGCCATAATTAACTGTTCTGCCATCTCACTTTCAGCAGTTCTTATGCGATTTAAAAACTTTTCAGCTTCCTTTCCTTTAAGAATTTTTACTTGTTTTCCGTAATAATCTATAAATACGTTTTGATCCTTTGTTTCTCGATAACTAAAAGGTTTCTCTTCCAAACGATTTCTTTTATCAATATGTTCCATTTTCTCGTCACCTGCTTACGTTCTACTATTTACATATATTACTTTTGTGTATTACATGTACTTTCCACATCCATGTTCATTAGTCCTTCAAAACGGAATTATGTTTACAAGTTGTATGAATTTGATCAAAAAAAGACATTTCTTTAATCTTTAAGAATGTCTTTTTTATCTATTCTATCTACTTCGATTCAATAATAGATTTGGGCGTAGTATCACTCTTTAACCGTTCTACTATTCTTCTTTTTTGGTAAAGCATGGTTCCTGTTTCTGCAAGGTCATTGATCATGGATCGATTCGCAAATGCGCCAAAGATAATTCCTGCAATAGGTACCATCTGAAATAGCTTTTTCCAGCCAAATGATTCTGTAAATGTTAAAGTGACTTCGCGCCAACCTTGAATTTGAGAAATAACTTCTCTTGATTTCATTTCGTCCTCACTAATTGCGGCAAGGTCATTAAGAATCGCTTCTTTACCTACATAATCAGACGTAGAGAACTGAAGGCATTTTAGGATATAGACTCGTTCTTCTTTATCGTTTGGATCATACCCATGTATGATTGCGATCTCTTGTAAGGTCTTTAAAGAGATTGCTAATATAGCAGGAATATCAATCGCTAGGGTAAAGATGCCACCAATTCCAGTGCTAGCCCCTTGTAGGGTAGCAGCACTTTTTCGTTTGTTTGCTAATTCTAAAGAAACGTTCTTCATTTCTTCAACGGGTATTGTTTTAAAATCTGCTAACTCATGAATTATCCTACCCGTTTGTTTTTCGTAGAACTGAAAAACAGATTTCTCTTTGGTTAGATATTGACCGCCGTTTTGTATGTACCCACCAATTTCATCGAGAAGTGTACCAATCTTATTTTGAATAAACTTTGGTGTCACTTTATCTAGCACCTTGAACGGAAGCCGAGTAATGCGCTCCCAGAACCACAAGCCTTTTTGATCTTTTTCCCATTTTTCGATCTGTTGTAGTTCTTTCAATAAAAATTCTTTTGATTCCATCGTTCTTCATCCTATCTATATTTTCATACCTCTTTTACGCTTTGTGCAGAATTTAGTTTCAACCCGTGAAAAACCGTCTAGAACCAAGTTCTAGACGGTTTTTCTATCAATAGTTATTGTTGTAGCGTTTTTAAGGATTCGCGAATAAAAGCTGGAATGTCTTCTGGTTGGCGACTTGTTACAAGATTACCCCCGCACACCACTACTTCTTCATCCTTAACTTTAGCTCCAGCATTCTTTAAATCCACATGAATGGATTTATACCCTGTAATGTGTCTACCATTTAATACCTCAGCGGAAATTAAGAGTTGCGGTCCATGACAGATTGCAAATACGGGCTTCCCTTCATCAGCAAAATGCTTCGTGAACTGTACGAACTGATCATCACCTCTTAAAATATCAGGCGAGAATCCACCAGGAATAAAAAGCGCGTCATACTCTTCAGGTGACACTTCCGAGATTGCAGCATTCGTAGTTACTTGTGCTTCCTTTTGCTTTCCTTCAAGTGTTGCCCCTTTTTCTGATCCGATCACGGTTACCTCATGGCCAGCTTCACGAAACGCTTTTGCTGGATCCGTATATTCTACATCTTCAAACATGTTTGCGAGTACTGTTGCAATTTTAGCCATTATTTAACCACTCCTCAATTTTGTGTGTACATTTGTTGTATTACCATTGAGGAAGTAAATTAAACCCTTTTTTAAGTTCATGTCTTAAAATAAAGATACAATATAGAGATGAATCATCAATACAGCGGCTATTAATCCTAGTAACGAGGCAATGTTTGTTTCGGTTTTAGATCCTGTTTTCGTGTAGAAAGGAAAACGAAATCGAATGGGCAGCGGATAAAGAAGCTGAATACCTCTAGACGTTGCAGCATCCAAAACCAGATGTGAAAGCACCCCTACCACTAAACCGATGCTTAAAGATTCTTCCAATCGCCAGTCTATCCATTGCGGCAATAAAAATAATAATAAGATCATAATCCAACTATGTGTGACAGTACGATGACCAAATGTCTTAGAAATTGTTTTTGAAAGAAGAACCGTTTTCTTTCCTAAATAGGATCCAGGGTGGCAAAGATCTGGTAGCAAACTGCCAAGAACAGCAGCACCAAAAAAAGTCAGCTCATGCTGCAGAGTCTCCGGAGGCAAATCGGTAAATGCTTTATAAGCAGCCCCTGCTACAACCCCTCCAAGTAAATGTGTGTTGCTCTTCATGTTATGTATCTCTCATTTCTCTGGTTGTGTACTTTTCCTGTTGTTTTTTCTTTCTTTTCATTTACAAGTTAAAGAAGTTCTTATCAAAAGGTTGAAGATCTTAATATTTTTTTATGTGCTTCATTGATAAGTTGATCGTAGTGCAAGGTACGAGACTCCTATGGGACGAGCGGTCAGGTGGAGACTCTTAATGGCGCAAAGCGGCAGGAGGCTCACCGCACGCCCCATGGAAAGCGAGTATCCTGGAACGAAGATCAACCACTTCCACGAACTGCGAAGTTTCAAACTTCCAAAGAAAGAACAAAAGAGCAGCAAGCGCTACTCTTTTGTTTGATCGGTTGAAACCAATGATTTAATTCGAGTAATAGGACCCGTTTCCCCCGTATCCACAACAAACGATCCATTGTTATATCGATCAGCTGGCTTATAGTTCACTGCTGAAATCGTTTCAACTTTTCCTGAACTTGTTTCTAAGACAAACTGTATGTCATCGGCTGTAATTAACTTCATACCTACAATACGATGAGGGTTCGATTTTAATTCTCTTACCATCACAAGACCACGTTTAGCACGTGATGTTTTTTCAAATTCTGAAATCTTCATCTTTTTAAGCGCCCCACGCTGTGTGGCAATAACAACTTGTGCCTTCTCAGGATCTTCTGGTAGCGCAAATCCGCTAACCACATGGTCACCAGCTTTTAAGTTAATTCCTTTAACTCCAGAAGCTCTTTGTCCAACAATTGAGATCTCTTCTTCAGCAAACCATAGTCCCAATCCAAAATGTGTCGTTATGAAAACATCTTGTTGACCGTTCGTTAATGAAACGTCAACAACTTCATCATCTGCTTTTAATTTTACGGCCATAAGTGGACGGTTATATCGAGTGGCCTTATAAGACTTAAGTTCTGTTTTCTTAGCCATACCTTGCTTTGTAAAGAAGATGAGGTATTGATTCTCTGCAAACTCTTTGATCGGGTATGCTTTAATCAATCTTTCATCCTTATCTAGACCAACAAGGCTCGCTAAGTGTTGCCCCATGTCCTTCCAGCGGATCTCTGGCATCTCATATACTGGCAGGTAGACGTAGTTTCCTTTGTTCGTGAACATGAGAAGGGTTTCTGTTGTGTTGAGCTGAGACGCCATCAGGAGAGAATCTGTATCTTTCATGCCTGGCGGTTCACCATTTGAAGCACTGTATGAACGAACACTAGAGCGTTTTACATAGCCATCTTCTGTAACAGTCACCATAACATCTTCAGACGGTATCATGACTTCCATGTCGATCTTAATCTCTTCGATTTCTGCTTCAATGATTGTACGGCGTGGATCAGCGTATTTCTTCTGAACCTCAGCCATCTCTTTTTTGATCACGTTGAACAGCTTTTTCTCGCTGTCTAACAAGGAACGCAGATACGTAATTTTTTTCGCTAATTCCTCAGCTTCCGATTGAAGCGTCGTGATATCTGTATTCGTTAAACGATACAACTGTAAAGTAACAATTGCTTCAGCTTGTAGTTCTGTAAACTGAAACTTTTCAATGATGTTGTCTTTTGCATTTCGTTTATCTTTAGAAGCACGGATCGTTTCAATCACTTCGTCTAGGATGGAAATCGCTTTGATCAAACCTTCAACGATGTGTGAACGTTCTTCTGCTTTTCTTAAATCATAACGTGTTCTGCGAGTAACAACTTCTTTTTGATGCTGAATATAAGAATGAAGAATCGCCTTCAGACCCATTAGTTTCGGTGTTTTATTATGAATCGCTACCATGTTGTAGTTGTAAGAGACTTGAAGATCGGTATTTTTAAAGAAATAGTTTAGAATTCCTTCTGCATTCCCGTCCTTACGAAGCTCGATCACGATTCTTAGACCTGTTCGATCTGTCTCATCGCGGATTTCAGCGATACCATCTACTTTTTTATCTAAACGCAATTCATCCATGCGCTTAACGAGATTTGCTTTGTTCACTTCAAAAGGAACTTCAGTAATGACGATCTGCTGGCGACCGCCTTTTAAGCTTTCAATCTCCGTTTTTGCACGAATGATAAAGCGGCCTTTTCCTGTTTCAAACGCCTTCTTAATGCCATCAAGACCTTGAACGATTCCGCCAGTTGGAAAATCAGGTCCTTTAATCACGGTCATTAATTCTTCAAGAGAAACATCAGGGTTATCAATCTGCATCGTAACCGCATCGATTACTTCACCTAGATGATGTGGCGGTATATCTGTCGCATAACCAGCAGAGATACCTGTTGATCCATTGACTAATAGATTAGGATAACGACTTGGCAATACGACCGGTTCTTCGGTTGTATCATCAAAGTTTGGTGCGAATTCTACGGTTTCTTTATCAATATCACGGAGCAGTTCAGAAGCGATTGCAGATAGCCTAGCTTCTGTATAACGCATGGCAGCTGCAGGGTCTCCATCAATGCTACCGTTGTTACCGTGCATCTGAATCAGGACATTTCTTACTTTCCAGTCCTGACTCATACGAACCATTGCTTCATAAACGGAGGAATCACCATGTGGGTGATAGTTACCGATTACGTTACCGACCGTTTTTGCTGATTTTCTGTAAGGTTTCTCGTTCGTGTTTCCTTCTGCGAACATTGCATATAAAATACGGCGCTGAACGGGCTTCAGGCCGTCTCTTGCATCAGGTAATGCACGCTCCTGAATGATGTATTTACTGTATCTTCCGAAGCGGTCGCCGATTACGTCTTCTAACGGCAGCTCTCTAAATTTCTCAAGCAGTGACAATCTTTAAACCTCCTCAGAATGCTGACAAGTTCTCGTTATCTAGTATGTTCGTTTCTTCGTTTATGCCAAAAGCAACGTGTTCTTCGATCCACTTTCGTCGTGGCTCTACTTTATCTCCCATTAGGACAGATACACGTTTTTCAGCACGGGCTGCGTCATCAATTCTTACTCGGATCAACGTACGTGTGTCAGGATCCATCGTTGTTTCCCATAATTGATCAGCATTCATCTCACCTAGACCTTTATAGCGTTGGATGATGTAGCCTTTTCCGATCTTTTTCTGTGCTTCTCTAAGCTCGTCTTCATCCCAAGCATATTCGATGACTTCTTTCTTACCAGTCCCTTTGCTTACTTTGTAAAGTGGAGGAAGTGCGATGAACACTTTTCCTTCTTCAATAAGCGGCTTCATGTATCGATAGAAAAAAGTGAGTAATAAAACTTGAATGTGTGCACCATCTGTATCTGCATCAGTCATGATTACAATCTTATCGTAGTTCACATCTTTTAATGTGAAATCAGAGCCCACTCCAGCTCCAATCGCATGAATGATTGTGTTGATCTCTTCGTTCTTGAAGATATCAGCAAGCTTTGCTTTTTCTGTGTTGATTACTTTTCCTCGTAGTGGAAGGATCGCCTGGAATTTACGGTCTCGCCCTTGCTTAGCTGAACCTCCTGCAGAATCACCCTCTACAAGATAAAGTTCATTTCGTTCTGGATTCTTTGATGTAGCAGGAGTTAATTTACCGCTTAACATCGAATCCTTACGTTTGTTCTTTTTACCGTTACGAGCATCTTCACGTGCTTTACGTGCTGCTTCACGTGCTTGTGCGGCTTTAATACTTTTACGGATGAGCATTTCACTAATTGCAGGATTTTCCTCAAGGAAATACGCTAACTTAACAGCTACGACCGCATCCACAGCAGAACGTGCTTCACTTGTTCCTAGTTTACTCTTCGTTTGCCCTTCAAATTGCAGAAATTCTTCGGGAATACGAACGGAAACAACAGCTGTTAAACCTTCTCGGATATCAGATCCATCTAAGTTTTTATCTTTTTCTTTTAACATGTTCGTCTTTCGAGCGTATTCGTTAATGCTTCGAGTGATAGCCGTTTTTGCGCCCGATTCATGCGTTCCGCCATCTTTTGTTCGAACGTTATTTACGAACGATAATACGTTTTCTGCATATCCATCATTGTATTGAAACGCAAAATCCACTTCGATCTCGTTCTGTATACCTTCAAAACTTACAACAGTGTGCAGAGAGTCTTTATCTTCGTTCAAGTATTTTACGAACGCTTCAAGACCAGTATCAAACTGAAACTCGTCTTTTTCACCATTACGTGCATCTTCAAGTACGATTTTGATTCCTTTTAACAGGAAAGCTGCTTCACGTAATCGTTCGCTTAATGTTTCATAGTTATAGTTGATCGTCGAAAACATGGTTGGATCTGGTTTGAAATGGACGGTCGTTCCAGACTTGCGTGTATTTCCGATCACTTCTAAGGTTGTTTCAGGTTTTCCGCCATTCTCAAAACGTTGACGATACGTCTTGCCGTCACGATGGATTGTTACTTCTAACCATTCAGATAAAGCGTTAACTACTGATGCCCCTACACCATGCAATCCTCCAGATGTTTTGTAACCGCCTTGACCGAACTTACCACCCGCGTGAAGGACTGTAAAAATGATTTCAGGAGTTGGTTTTCCGAGTTTGTGCATACCTGTTGGCATACCACGCCCATCATCGGATACCGAAACACTATTATCTTTGTGAATTTTCACGTGTATGTAATCACCGAATCCGCCTAAAGCTTCATCAACAGCGTTATCTACAATCTCATAAACGAGGTGATGCAATCCTCTAGCATCCGTACTTCCAATATACATACCTGGACGCTTTCGAACGGCTTCTAAACCTTCGAGCACCTGTATGGCATCATCGTTATACTCCATTAATGACTTATTACTAGCCAAGTTGTGTTGCTCCTTTCGCGTTGCTGCAGTACTACTATAATAGCAGAACGTTTGTTTCTATACTACTGTTGTCTGTATATTCTCCTCTTATTTCTCGGTAAATCGACTGAAAACCTTTAGTGTCGAAAAGAATATTTTTTAATAAAAAAGTGACATTTCTAGATAGCATGGGAAAACCACCCGTATGATTGCGGGTGGTTCATTACTACCGTATCATAGCATGTTCCACTTTAATGCACTTATCCATAATATAAGGAATCGTCGCACTTTGCAAAATCTCTTCTGCTTCTGCACTGTAAAGTCCTAACTGTGCCCAAAAGAAACCTGCTTTAATTTTTGCTGCCGATCGAGCAACTTCCGGTAAATACTCACTGCGTCTAAATACGTTAACAATATCAACATGACCATCAATTTCTTCGAGCGTTGCAAACGCTTTTTGCCCTAAAACTTCTGAGACATTAGGATTAACGGGAATGATCTCGTAACCGGCATTCTGCATATACTCTGAAACCATGTAGGACGTGCGAAAAGGTTGATCAGATAGTCCGACTACAGCAATGCGTTTTCTTAATTTTAAAAGGTTCTGGATATCTTGTGTCGTTGCAGCTCCCATGAATATCTCCTCCTAGTGTCTTTTTATATAGTTTTAGACAAAATCTGTACAAATGAAACATTTTCATAAAGAAAACTTGGCTGATGCCAAGCTTTTCGAGACAGCCTTAGTTAAACTTTTACGATGACTTTTACTTGTCGCTACGTCTCAACTCTTCCTAAAAAACAGGTTGCATCTTCTTTTTATGTAAAAAAACCGGCGTTCTCGATCAATACATTCGAGACGAGCCCGCCGGTAGGATGTGATTAGTTCTCTAAGCGGTAAATATCACTGTATTTCTTTTCAAAATAAGCGATCAGGTGATCCGGATTCAGTCCCTCACCTGTTACGTCTTTTAAGATTTCAATCGGTTTCTTCATTTTTCCATATTGGTGAACGTTCTTCGTTAGCCACTCTTTGATCGGCAGAAGGTTACCAGATTCCATAAGAGCATCAAAATCAGGTATATCCTTCAGCATCGCATGTTTTAGCTGTGCAGCATAAATGTAGCCTAGAGCATAGGATGGGAAGTAACCAAAGCTTCCACCTGACCAATGTACATCCTGAAGCACACCTTCTGCATCATTCTTAGGTGTTACACCGATATACTCCTGCATTTTCTCATTCCAGATTCGCGGAAGGTCTTTAACTTCGATCTCATCATTAAACAAACCTTTTTCAATTTCATAACGAACAATAACATGAAGTGGGTATGTCATCTCATCAGCTTCGATACGAATAAGTGAAGGCTCTACCACGTTGATAGAACGATAGAAATCTTCCAGCTCTACACCGTTAAACTGGGAACCAGAAACCGTCTTAAGCATGCTGTACTGATTCTTCCAGAAACCAAAGTGACGACCTACAAAGTTCTCCCAGAACAGAGATTGAGATTCGTGAATCCCCATAGATGTACCTGTAGCAAGAGGTGTCCCTACTAGCTCATTTGAAATATTTTGCTCATAAAGTGCATGTCCACCTTCATGGATGGTTCCGAATACAGCCGTACGGAAATCATTCTCGTCATACTTTGTTGTTACACGAACGTCTCCAGGATTCAATCCGATCGCAAACGGATGAACGGTTTCATCCAAACGACCTGAATCGAAATCATAACCCATGTCTTTTAAAACATGTAAACTGAAATCTTTTTGTTTTTCTTTCGGAAAATGCTCGAATAAAAACTTTGTATCAGGTTGACCTGCATCTTTTACTTTCTGAAGCAATGGTACGATTCGATCGCGTAGTTTTGAGAAGGTCTCATCTAAAATCTCAACAGTAACTCCTGGCTCATACATATCTAGAAGTGTATTGTACTTATTCCCTTCATAGCCCCAATAACCGATAAATTTCTTATTGAAATCAACAAGCTTTTCTAAATACGGCTGGAATAAGGAGAAGTCATTGGCGTTCTTGGCTTCTTCCCATACTGTTTCTGCTTTTGATTGAAGAATAACGTATTCTTTAAATTCTGCTGGAGGAATCTTTGCGTTACGCTCATAATCTTTTTTCACTTCTTGTAACGTTTTTTTCGTAACATCAGACAAAGAGTTCTGTACATCTGACTTAGAAAGTTCTTCGATGTAATTCTTCATTTCTTCAGACGTAGACATCGCAAATACATCAGAGGATAATGTTCCTATCACTTCAGAACGTTGTTCAACACCTTTTTTAGGTGCGCCTGTACGAAGATCCCAATACATGAGGCCGATTGCTTCATTAATGTGGACCATCTTTTTTACATATTCTAAAAATTCTTTTTCAACAGTTACTTTTGTTTGTGTCATTATTGCTCCATCCCTTCACGGTTTCATGATTTCATTAAAAACATACCGCTATAAGAATTCGTGACGCAATAAAAAAGTCCTGCTGGTCTATTTTATTTTTTCTAAAATTCTTCCTTGAATAGTTCAGCATACGTTGCAAAAGACGGGTCAATATTGTTAACATGACCGATGGATTGATGAAGAACACTTTGGATTTCAACTTTGTGATGATCTTCCAGATGTGGTTGGAGGTTCTGTAATGCTTTTTGAATGCTATCTAAATGGTTAAATTGAGAGTACATAGAAATAACCTGCCTTTAATTTAATAGTTAGGCATAGTATGTACGCGTTTATTAGGTCTTTAAACTTTTGTTTTAGTATTTGGTGGTGAAGTCTTTATATAATTGAAAAATATAGTAGCGAGTAGGTGTAATATTTTTCAATTTTGACTTAAAATTTGTTTATTACTCTGTTTTTGAAGAAAAAAATATTAAAATGCGTACGGTACGTGAAATTATTTTAGTTTAATACTATTAGTCTTATGGTTCACATTAAAAAAGGCTGACTCATTCAAAAAGTCAGCCTTCCTTATCGTTTTTGGTAGTTGAATCCAAAAGTTTTCTACTGTAATCCATAAATTTAATAGCTCAATCCACGAGTTTTGCTTCTCAATCCACAAATTTCGGGCTTTTATCCGCGAGTCTACAATCTTCGACACTCACAGCTACCCGCACCATATGTTTAAAATACACTCATTAGCTCTGATGTTGTCTAGGCGGACGTTTTCCAAAGTATTGATAATAGTCGGTCTTCAGATCACCGTTGGGGTAATGGATAAAATATTCAGTGCTATCAACGTTCTTTATATTATGTAGAGTTAGTTTTCACATTACTTTTCTATTGAATTCCTTCTATTATAATATGGTAGATTAACTTAGTAAAGTGGATTTCCTACCATAAAATACCAGAACAGAAAAACTGCCCTTTCGGACAGCTTACTCATCTTCACCAAACACGCTTATGTTATCAGTCTCAAATGTATGTACTTTCGGCATTATCACACTACCGTTAGTTGAGACTATCGTTAACAAAATTTGTTGAATTGCTTGTTCATCGATAAGGGAGAGAACCTTTTCTAAAGCTCTCTTCTCATCTTCACCAGACACCATCAAAGATAAAGTTGTATTTAAATCAACGAACACTTCAAAGTTTTGCTCGACTTTTACTTCCTTATTAACTGTTAACATTATAATTCCCCCAAAGTTCAAATTAGTTTTTATTAGCTAACTCTTCAAACATACTCACAAATGTTCCTACTGTTAGCCAGCCAGCATCTGAAAGCCACATTATTGATCCATCTTCATCTTTTGTAAGTTTTCTACCAAGTGCTTTCTCTAAAGAAGTTTTCATGTCATGATAAGAAAGTTTTTCATCAAAGTACTTTCTCCACTTAGCAGGTCTATTCATTTTAAACTACACCTCTTTCTGACTTTTGAATTGTGTGTAATCCAACTATCATTAAGAATCTTTGGTGCTTGGTTAATTTAATCCAATCTCCAACTCTAATTAACATCGTTTATTCATCCTTTCTAAATATTTCTTTAAGTTTCTAAAGATAGAATAAACCATATAAATTTTATTGTCAACTATATTTATAAAAATATATTTGCTTTTCTAAAGATATGATATAATCAACTAAAGACATTTAAATTGAAGGAGAATGAAAGATGATTACTTTTGCGCCACTAGCAGCTACATTACATAGAAAACAAATTAGCAAAACTGAACTTCAAAAAGGTATTAAGACTTCTTCGGCTACAATTGCAAAGATTAGTAAGGATGAGTATGTATCAATGAAAATACTTGATGACATTTGTAACTACTTAGATTGCGAAATTACAGAAGTAATATCTCATTTAAAAGAAAAAGACTCTCAATGAGGGTCTTTTCTACTTTACTTTTTACTATTCGATTGTTTCTTTTTTTAATGCTTTTCTAATACCCTCTTTCAATTCATCTACGGATTTAGTGCTCAAGCATTCTCTAAGTCCTCATATGTTTTATTACCAGTGTGCGTGAAAGTAAAATTAAACCCACCAGCACTTGTCTTATAATCCTTATGAATATTGAATCTTTAGCCTGATCTTTTTTTTCCACTTCAATCAGTTCTGCAATATCAACATTCTTAAAACATTCTTCTACATACTCACCATAAGTTTTCTCGTTGGTATAAATGAATGTAAAGTTAAAGCCGCCTTTTGAGACTTTATCTTCATTATTGTTATTTGTCATTATAATACCTCCCAGTTATATATCGGGAAAGTACAAATTATATAAACAATAAAAACCACCAAGAAGATTGATTCTTAGTGGTTTAATCTTGCCTATATATTTATTTACGTTTTTCTGAGTTGTCAAAGATTTCTTCAATAAGCTCGTCTTTGTTATTAACTTTACACCTTTTCACTTCTTTTTATTTAGTGGTTCAATAATGAGCTTATGTTTTAGAATTTCTTCACCCTCTGGAAACAATTGAAATTCATTGTAACTATATTCAAAAGGTTCTTCTTCCCATTCAATTTTTGTAACTTGAAATAAAGAGTATGTTGTTTTACCTATTGTTAAAAATCCATTAACGTGAATTTTACCATCATTTAAGTCTTCCCATAGCTTCTGAGAATAATCGGATGATAATTCAACTTTTTCTTTATTAGAAAAGTGCATTCTTGCTACTCTGCTGACTTTATTGTCTTTAAGATCATCTGTTTTCATAATAACCCTCCTCGTTTCTTGATATATATGAGGTAGGTTTATCCAAATATGTTAAAGTACTGAATACTTACTTAAAAATATTTACATAATTTGTTTTATTTGGTACAAAGATGTTGGATGAATCTTATTTAAAAATGTAAATTAGAAGGGACAAATGAATATGTGGCAGAAAGTGTTATTTAAATGTGTGTGGATTGTTGCCTTTGTGGGTGCGTATTTTATCGTAACCAGTACTATTGATTACTTTAAGAAGAATGCAGAACCCGCAGATACAGAACCTAAGATAAGTATTGAAGAACTAGAGGATCGAATAATTGATTTAGAAGCAGAACTTGAGGAAACTAAATCAGAATATGACTTTTTATCATCAGAGAATGATGAGTTGAGGGAATCAATAGAAGAACATACAAGTTCCTTAGAAGAAGTTGATACAAGAGTGAGTGATATTGAATGGGCGATATTTGAGTAAGGTGAGATATATTAACTCTATCTTAATATGTTAACATAAGAACAAATGTTCCTGAAATTTGAAAGGTTGGTTATCTTATGGAGTATGACATTATGTTCGCGGTTAAAAATAATGGAGCAAGAAAAGTAACATTAATGCAATTTTCTAAAGCTAGGATGGTTACAATAGAAATTCCTACTGAATTAGAATCTGAAGAAATTGATAAAGAACTTAAAGATGTAATTTTAAAAAACATGGAAAAGATTAATTCAGGTTATTATGATTATACTGGCACTCATTGATTTATTGAAAGGTGATTATATATGCTAACAGAAGAAGAACGAAATTGGGCAAGTCAGATTTTGAGCGATAATGACCCTTTTGAAATCTCTCCATCATATTTTCATAAGAAAAAAACTGAATTCGAAAGAAACAAAAATAAAGAAATTGTGAGAAAAGAATTAGATGGTTTAAGAAAAAAAATGATAACTGTAACTCCTGAAGAGTTAATTGAATTAAAAAATAAAACCGCTAGGGAAAGTAAAGGAATAGCAAATTTAAAAGGGATTTATATTATCTATAATAGCTCGAAAAACATTTACTATATTGGACAAGCAGAAAGGGTTTTTGAGAGGGCATTCAACCATTTTGTTTTTGAAAAAGGGAATCCAATAATATTCGAGGATTATAAAAAGAAAGATAGATTTAGTATTAGTTTTATTCCTTTGGAAGATACTTCATTTAAAACTTTAAATGATTTAGAAGATAATGCTATAAGAGCTTACAACTCGTTAATTCCAAATGGCTATAACAGAAATCCAGGGAATATATTGGATAAACCAATATTTAAAAATGACTCAGACAAAGAAGTTGCTGAATTACTTTTAAATAGAATAAAAGACACAGAAGTCTTTAGAGGGCTTACCAATAAAAGAAAGAGACTAAATTTCATACTCGACTTATTAGCTAATCTTGAATTACCTCGCAATATTGGTTTTGCTTTTAACTTTGTCGAATTAATAAAAGAGTACCAAAAAACTAATAAGCAAATGAATCAAAAATAAATGTAATATACAGAGTAAAAGCCTACTTTAATCGAATGGAGTAGGCTTTTATATATTACAAATTCTCAATACTTACCTTGTATCCACGTTCTTTAAAGTCTTTAGCCAAAGATTCAGCGTTAACATCATTTGTTTCAATAATCAATTTAACTTGTTTCTTAACAACTACTTTCTTAATTGGTTGAGCTGCGGTTTTAATTCTGTTATGAAACTTCGTAAAAGAACCATCACGTTTCAAAATTACACGGGGACAAAATTTACCTGAGTAAGATTGGTGAGGCTTAACTTTCATCACATCAATCTTAATTAATTCCATTAGATGAACTGTTAAAGCAATTGCGTTCTCTTCAGCTTGAGCATAGTCTTTTTGATCAACGTGTTCACAAATCTCAATACCGATTGCATTCTTATTACCTGACTTTGCTCCAGACCCATCTCCTGTATGCCACGCTGGTTCATCAAGTGGAATATGCTGATAGATAAAGTCTTCGTCTACTGAGAAATGCCATGAAGCGTAACCAGTTTTTGCTACAGGAAGTTTTGATTGGTTATGTATATATGTATTATGTGCTTTGGCATTTGCACCACGACCACTGTTTCCAGTGTTATGAATAGCGATTTCAGTCGGGTTCATAACTCCACCTGGACGAATTTCAGGATTACCTTTATCAACAATGTCTACAATAACTTGAGCTTTCCCTAATTGTTTTACTGTTAGTGCTTTAATCATATTTATCACCATTACTTTGACTAGGATTTGATACAATACCTGCTGCAATTAATATAGCTAGTAAAGCATTAACGTACTGAGTGTATTTTTCAGGTGCAAGTAATCCCATATCATTCACGAATAGTCCGATTAGCGCAAAAAAAGCTATCCATAACGGATAACTCTTGAATTTATTTTTCATTTATAGCACTCCCCTATTTAAAGTACATGACTAAGCCTATAACGATTGATACTCCCAATGAGATATAAGCTGGTACAAGTGCAAAGTTACTCCGTTTATCTAACTTTGCTTCTTTTAAATCCTCTCTTACATTCTGGATTTCTTTATCTCTACTGCGAAACATTTCATCTGCCTCTACACGAGTTAAAAAGTTTGTTTGCCAAGCATCAAATTTAGCTTCTAATCTCAGCATTACTTGACCCATTGACTCTAGTTGAGTTTCAAGTTTAGCCAATCTTTCTAGATCTTTTGATTCCATTGTTAACACCTTCTTTCCACATATAAAAAAGCCCTAATTAAATTAGGACTTTCATAATTCTTATTGAGTCTTTTTCATTTCTTTTAAAGCGACTATCTTTAAAGCTTCTAGTTCTTCTTTAGAGAGTTTTGATTTTAAATCTTGGTATATTTCTTCTTTCTCTGAAGTAGTTAAACCTTCCCTTACCTTATCACGCATTTCTACCATTTCATTTACAGAGTATTTCTTAGAAACAACTTTCATTGCTTCTTCCTTGGTTGTAAATGGCAGGTTTTCAGGAGGTTCTTCGTTAGCTTCGATATATTTCTTAATCTGAGGGTCACTAAGTAACTTATTTACCTCTTCTTCATTTGCAACTAATGTGTTAGAAACTTGATCCATTACTTTATCTGACGCATAATCCATTGCATAGTTATAACCTACAAAACCTAATCCCACTAAAATTAAGAGAAACCATAATATCCATTTGAACATAATATCACCATCTTTTAAAAGTTACTTAATGTGTAACATAAAACAACTACTTTTAAAAGTATAATAAAATTATTTTCTTACTTCAGCTGAAGTTTGTTTTAATTCTTGTTTAATACGATTAATGAGCGTAGGACGGGATTGACCAAAAGTAGCTTCTAATTGGTAACCAGAAGGTTCTAACACCTCTTTAACCTCAGTTATCCTTGAATTTAAGGTAACTCCCCATTTTCTATTTTGAACGGTTACAATGTCACCTAAATTCCAATCTTTTTCATACACAAAAGGACCATTTGTTAATATCTGTGCTTCAAATGTTGATTCATTAGAATGCTCTAATAAATCTTGTTCGGCTCTTTCAGTGAGTTGAGCAATAATTTCAGATTCAGGAATTTGAACTTCATTGTCATCAACCTCATTTACATCCCTGGCATCAATAAAAGTTTCAATTCTATCCAAACCTATTCCAGATCCAACCTCAATTATTCTACGGTTTACACCTTCACCTTGTCCTGCTGAGTAGGCAACATTTTTATAATTCAAATCAGAGTCCACATATTCAGCAGATTGAATATTGTCAAAGTCTACACTGAATATTACTGGTGGATTTATAGATTGATTAGTTGTTAAGTCTCTACCTTCAATAACATCAAAATCTAACTTCTTTGTTTGTGTGTTTACTTTTATCTCCCATCCAAGACCTGAAGAAATTGATAATGTCTCTAACTCTTCAGAAATATTCTTGAATCTGCTCTGCAAAGATAACTGAGTACCACGATTTAAGTTTGCAGATAAACTAAGCAAGTCTATTTTTCTATAAGGATCAACAGGGTCAATGAAATGATTATCTATGTAGTGCTTCATTACTGTCTCAGCGTTTCCACTTTTTCTATCGTGAGATGTATCAGGCGGAGGAATAGTTATCCTTTGACTTGTAATATGCTGCAATGAATAACCTTTAATAAACCATTGTTCTTCTCCATCTTCATTTAACTCAATTTGTCTATGCTTTATAATACCTGCTCTGTGTTTAGATCCACCAAGCAATAAGATGTTATTCTTAATAAGCCTTTCAGTGTGTTTTTTGTTGGGGTTTATACGAAACTCAAACTCGCCAACCTTATGAAATCTGCTAACAAAGATTAGTGATTCATAATCATCAATCTCAGCCAAAAGTTCTAATTGACTATTTAAAATCCTTATTGGCTTCAAATAATCCCTCCTTCCATAAAAAAAGAGGACTAGAATTAGCCCTCATCACTTTTTAAAATTAAAGGTTGCTAATAAATTTCCTAAAGCCTCAAGTAATGCCAAAACAATAGAAGTGTAAATCAAATTGGAAGAAAGCATTAATGCGCCAACTTTAACCTCTTCATTTTTTTCAAACAACAAATCGTTTGTTATTCCAAGATGTTCTGATTTTAATGTTACTGCCCCATAATAATTAAATTCAGCATAAACAAACAAAGCTAGTAATAAATAGCCACCGAATTTCAAAAGATTTAAATAGTAATTTATAAGTTTCACAAAAGACTCTCCAATCCAAAACATTATTATTAACCTAAATTAATATCGTTCACTTTTTAATAATTGTTAGATTGGATAATAATTAGGAACTCAAATTGTTGTCTCAGATGATACAAGTGCGGAACCTTATTATGTTCTTGATTGCAACATATAAAGTTTGTCCAAGTATTCCAAGTGTTCTTTTCTTTTTGATGGCTCAAGATCATCAATAAGTTTTCTAATCATAGCTCGTTGCTCTAATACTATTTCAGATAAATCACTTCTTTTTAATCTTTGAAGTGCTGATTTAGTAATAAGAAATTCATCACTATAACCCATGTACTCTAACAATAACTTTTGAAGCCGATCATGTTTATCGGTTTGATTTTTCAAAAACTTAAAATGCGATTTCTGGATATTTATTGTTTCATCATTATCTTTCATAAAAATACCACCTCAGGATAATTATACCTAAAAGATTACGAGGTTGTCTTGTCACATGAGTATACACTTAGTTCCTTTAGTGCAAAATGGGCATAAAAAATACGCCTTCAACGGCGTTTGTTATTGTGCTAATTCTCCAAGCTCTAGAGCTTCAAGTTCAGCTTTTACTTGCGGTTGTAATGTTGATGGTACTTGGCTATAAGTTTTATAACCGCGTACGATAAGCGTTACGTATACAGTTACCATATCTATGTCCACCTCCTTCCAAAGAAGGTATGCAATCATCTTAATTAGCTGCAGTAGTTTCATTATCTAGTAGGTCTTGGACTTCTGCTCTGTGGATCTCTGGCACCTGTTCAATAGTCTTTGCTCCTGCCTTAATAAGCTTGTAATAGATAGTTACCATGTTAGACATTAAGCGCCACCTCCAAGAATCATTTCATAAAGTTCTGTAATGGCTAACATATTTGAAACATTATCTTCTTTGGAAACAGTAAGTTCCGCTTCCAATTGCTGTATTTTTTCCTCAGGTGTAAACGGACGATCCTCATACTCGTAATAAAGAGTTTTATTAGTAGTGTCGTATTTGAGGATAGCCCTTTTCCCAAAAATGACCTCTTCCCCAGGTATTGTTCCGTCATATAATTTACCTTCATCATTAGAGTCGTTGCTTTTTACTGTAATATACACAACTTCGTCTTTTGAATTTGTTGTTAAAACTAGTGTCATATTATTTACCTCCTGTATATAAGAAGTGTGGGTTTGGAAGTACAGTACCTACCCCTGTGTTATAAACTGATCTTACTAAATGTGTACCATCTTCATAACATGAAGCAATGAGCTCAATAAAACAGGAAGCAATTATGTTAGATTCTATAGTTCCGAGAGCTGTATTCACTATAGAAGTGCTATAAGTCTGGGTATCACTTTGTACCCCTAAATATGCTTTTGTTTTATTTTTATCATAAGCTACTACCCCGTACACTCCACTTCTAGACGCTATCAAAGTGCCCACTGTTTTATTAGAAATATCTAAATTGTATGAACCAGCGTAGCCCGTATTACTACAACCTATTATTCTATTGTCAGAAGAAACAAAGCCACTATAAACATTGTTTAGCGACGGTGTATTTACAGACTTAAATGTCTTAGCAGTCAAATCATAAACAACAGTGTATGGTCCATCAGTACCCACTACTAATAAACCGTTTACTTCACCATAGATATACGATGGGCTATAACTTAGGGTGTAATAGATCTCCCATAAGATTCCGTTAGCATCAAATTTGTATAATCGATTTGTATTAGAAAGAACATAAGCATAACTCTCATCAGGACTAACTAATACGGAGTAGATACGATTAGCATTGCCGGTGGGTGGATAAATTTCTGTCCATGTGCCATTTAATATATCTAGACGTATATATCTAGGATTAGTTCCATCCCCAAAAATGGTATGGTAGAAAAGATAGTTCCCCATTATAAAACCCCTAGTTCTCATATCGCTAGGTATAGTAAACGATGAATTAGCTGGGTGCGCTAAGCTAGATCTAATCAAGGTCTGATTCTTTTTGTTCACGATATATACTCTGCCGTTCCAGAAGAAAGCATAATATTTCTTATTCATAGCTAAAGGAGTCGGTGCTGAATAGGAAATTCCATTTCTTATTGATCCAGTGTTAGCGTAATAAATTGGAGGTAATGGTAATTCTGTTGATACCCCTCCAAAACTTCCGCCATGCTCTTTAATATCAATCATAATCACACCTCACTTATCAAAACGCCATCAGCATCATAAGTCAGAGTAAGGTTGGTTGTTTTTTCGACTGTCATACCATTTAGCCCATAATAGGTAATATTTCGTGTCGTATAGTTTGGAGACGTTCCTCCACTTAAAATAGATCGGACAGCAAGCTTATCATCAGATCGCTTATATTCAATGGTCGTAAAAATTCCATTCGCGTCTTTGCCTGATTTATAAACTCTAAAGTCAGTCTGTTCAACTTTTTTTCTTGCGCCATCTGGCGTTTCTTTGGCATTCCAGTCTGTCCGTTCCTGTCCGGTAATATGTGACACACCATTTGCTTTATGTGCAGCAAACTCACTTGCAGAAGCAAACCCCTCTGATTGTATACCTTCCATAAATGAATCCCATTCTGTTTGAAATTGACTTGTAGGAATACTAATCAATGAATACACTAATCCACATAAATTCTCATCTAATCTTTCATCAATTAAATCAGCAGGATTTAAAGTTGAAGTATTTGCTCTAACTCTAATTTGAGCTAAGGAAAGTTCATAAATGAATTCATCTCGCTGCAATGTTGGTGCAACTGGCGTTGCAGAAGCAGTACCTTGTAACACAAACAATTTAATAAAGCGACTCTGATTCCGTTTATCTAATCGCAATACAATACGATCAATACGGTCTAAAGTCGCTTCTGGTAATGCATGTGTGAGATACAAATCACTTGTATTCTCATATCCATATCCATCTATAATGGCTTTACCTGCTTCAACGTACGTTCTTAAATCCGTTCCTTCACACTTAACTTCTAAAGCAGGAATGTTGTCAGTATGTAATAATCCTGAGCTTAATACATTGCCGAAATAGTCGGCAAAATCACTAGCTTGATATGTTCTTAAATCTCCAGGTGCAGAGTTAAAAAACTTTGATATTTCAGCCATTTTTTTCATCCTTTCTATACAGCGTTATATAATTTGCTGTATCTTATATTTACAATTGCTCCTTGTATATCACTGTCTGCTGAATATTCGATAATGTTCTCTCCGATAGCAAGTTTAAAGAATGTACTATCTAAATCAATCCAGTTGAATACATTCGTAACTGTTCCATCAGGTGAAACAAACTCAACTGTTTTCCTTCCATCAGTAGTATCAACTCTCATGAATTCACCTTCATTTAAAGTTTGATTTACTTTAATAAACTCACCAGTTGTTATATTTGTAATGATTGGATTTGTAGCAGCTCCATAGAACTCTATATAAATAGGTGCAGGAGCATCACCATCGTTTATTATTGTTCTTTGATCACGTTGAATCCCCATTTCAAAAATACCCTCAAAGGGAAATTGAAATAGAGGTTCAAAAGTAGGTTCCTCAGTAATTGATGTTGATTTCCAATAAGGTGAAGGACACAGAAAAGTAAGCATACATCTTTGATGCCGATTTCCTCTGTTTTCACCATCAGGAAAAACTGGAACACTTTCAGCTACAGCATCTATTTCTCTAATTAAGTATCCATTGTCATATCTTAAAGTACCTTTTCCAAGCTTCGGATTTGTTACCCTTGAAAACTCTCTACGTCTCTCAGATAGTTGTTTATAATTTAATCCTTTGATAATGAATTCAATTTCTACAAATCTTTCATTTAGGATTGTTTGAATTAAAGTACTTCCATCTTGGAAAGGTGATTTTTGAGTTTGATTATCCGCTCCTACATCACCTAATCCATTTACAGAAACCAATGAAAAAGAGACTCCATCGAATTTAATAGAGTCTCCATTGGCATTTATAAAAGTTAATGTTTCCATTTAAAACCCCCAGTCCATTGCTAAACGTTTACTTGCTTGTAATTGTTTTCGTGCTGTCTCGGATGGAGAAAGAGCTTTTGGACTGTTAATCGTGATGTTTTGAACTATACCGCTTCTACCTGATGACGAACTTGAAGAATCAGATGCTCCACCTTGTATGTTTGGTAATTGAAGGACATCAGTTAATAAACCTTTAATAATTGGCATACCTTTGGAAATACTATCTCCAATCGGACCCGCAAAATCTAGTTTATCTAAGTCACTCAATGGACCCGTTTTTGCAGGTGAAAACGGTAAGAAATCTCTTGCTTTTGATGCAATTTCTTCCATCTCTTTAAGCACTTTACCTGCTGCTGCTTTAATTCCACTAGCCATCATATCAATTAACCCTTTTCCTGCATTAAAGAAAGTAGTTCCCAATCCTGTAATAAATGAAACTACGTTATCGAAACCAGATGTAACTACATTTTTCACTCCATTTATTCCAGTAGTAAAGATAGATTTTGCTGTATTCCAGATACCCGAAAACAATGTTCTCAAAGTTGAACCAAATGCAGAAATTCCTCTTGTGATACCACCGATAAAGGTAATTTGCACAAAGCCAAGAATAAACTGAACAGCTCCCGAAAGAATTTGTTTAGAAGCCTCCCAAACACCTTTCCAATCCCCAGTAAACAATGCAGAGAAAAACTTAATTACTCCAAGTATAATGTCTATTGCACCTGATATAGTCATTTTTATAGCATTCCACGTTGAAATTACCAGTGCCTTTGCAACTGGGAAAACAACTTGTAGAATTGCTCCGATTGCTTTAACTGCAACCTCTACTACCTTAGAAATGACTGACCAAACGTTTTTCCCAGCTTGTAATATCTGTTGTCCGTTTTGATCCCAAAAAGCTTTAACTTGAGCCATTTTACTCTGTATAAATTTATAAATTGCATCGATTGCTGGTTTAATTGCGTTATTGTAAACATAATTCCATGCAGTAAGTGTGGCACTTTTTATACCTTCCCAAACAGAAATTACCTCATCTTTGAACCAAGTAGTCTTAGTCCAGAGCATGTATAATGCTCCTCCAACTGCTACAATTGCTGCTGCGACAACTGCTGCTGTAGCTGCAACAGAAAGGAACCCTATTAAAAAAGGACTAATTACAAGCCATAAAGCTGAGAAGGCTGCTGTAAGCCCGCCAGTCAACCCGATTCCTACCGCAAGAGGTGCAAGCAATATGAGAAGTCCAACGAACAGATAAGCAAACCAAGATACTGCTGCACTTAATTCTGGATTCAACTGACTAAAAGTAGCCCATAACTCGGCAACCTTATTTATTCCTAATACAATTGCACCCATTACTTTATCCCAAGATTCAATGAATGGTAGTAATGCTGTATTTAGAGTACTTCCTAAAGTGCTTAATGATGTACTAAGTTCTGTAAATCCATTATTTTCTGCCATCTTAGCTAAACCTACATTAATTCCAACAAATGCAATTCCAGCTAATAAAGCTAAAGATGCAGTACGCAACAAACCAGTATTAATCATACGAGTCATATCTAATAACTCTTTCATGTTTGCACTGGGACCCAGTTGTTTAAGTGCCAATACAGTTGCATTACCTTTTCTTGCAACACCTTCTAAACTGCTACCAATCTTTAATAATCCATTATTAACTGTGTAAAGGGGATTTCCCATTCGTTCAAAATTAGCTGCGATCTTCTCACTTTGACCACTCCTTGCTAACATTTGTCCTACACCTTGTATAAAGGATTGTTTCATGAAATCATTGTTTTTTAGCATGTTTTCAGTTACTTTTTTATGTCGTTTCCCCAGTTCTTCAACTTCAGACATAAATTCTTGATTTGTACCCTTGTAATCATTCATACTTTTACCAAGTTTGAAGAATCCATATTCGACTTCTACCATATCTTGCTTAAACGGTTGTAAACTTGCACTTGCTTGAGTGTACGCTGATTTCATTTCATCACTCATGAGTTTCCATTTACCAGATAATCCTGTTACACTTTGACCCATATCTTTTGCTACAGATGAAACATTCGAACCCATTTTTTTGAAATCTGTTTGTACTTGTTTCGTACTTTTTTCTAAACCAGAGGTGTCAGCACCGATTTTCACCATCATTTCGGCAATAGTTGCCATTACTTACTCACCCCATTTCCCTTTCTAACTCTTGAACAATGTTCTTACTTTCTTCAGCATTTGTTTTCTTCTTCTCTTTTTTCTGTTTTAAGTTAAATGCTTTTACAGGATCTAGAGGTTTCTTATGTTGAGCTGACATGATTGTTCTAGCATGAACAGCCATCATTGAACGTTGGTATTTATCCCGCCATTCAAACCCTTCTACTAGTTCCATAAATTCACGGTGAGTTAATTTACCTAATTCATCATGGGATAAATTTAAGGGACCAAACGCTAATTGTTTGATCCCTTCCCAATCCATCCCTTTATTTAGTTTGGGTTCTGTATTTCCTCATCTTCTGGAATTTCAACTTCATCCCCAAGTAGTTTTGAAAGGTTTAATGCTTTCATGATTGGTTTAAAAAGCGATTCCATTGATTCACCATTTTCAATCGCTTCACCTAACATATTACCTACTCTTTGGGGAGTAATTCCGTGCTCTTTCCACTTCAGTCCGAATGTATAGAAGATACGAAGAGTATTAAAACCCATTTGTTCTTCAGTCAAAATTGCACTAATACCTTTACCGTAAAACGCTTCTAAATCAGAAACAGAATTATAATCAAATCTTAATAGCTTTGTTTTACCATCTAATTCAACTTGCACATATTTTTGTAAGGTCATTTTTTAATTCCTCCAATTTTTAAGCTGCTGGTGCAGTTAATTTACCTGTTCCTTGTAATGAAACGCTGTATGTAACTTCGGCATCGTAAGAACCTTCAAATTCTGCCGATGTAACTAAAGCCATTCCTTCTTCAGTTGCAACGCCTTCTTCTTGCATACGAACTTTTATCTTTTGCTTATTACGGATAGCATCCTTTAATTCTTGATATCCAGCATCATCTTTTACATACACACCATCTGCATCAATAGTCCATCCGTAAAAACCATAATCATACTCGAATGCACCTTGAGAATCCTTTGATGTAATATCAATTGTTTCGCTTTCTTCTGCCAAAGTTGCATTCCTCTGTCCAGCAACTGCTGCCCAAACTGGTACTGCATCTGTACCTGTATTAACCATTAATAAAATATCTACTCCACGCATTATATAGCCCCCTATAGGTTTCTAATTTTAAATCTGTACCGCATTACACCATGCCTAGTAATATCATCAGGATCACTAAGCACTTCCATAAACTCTAATTGTGTAAACTCCACTAAAAAACCACCATCCAATGATAGTGGTTGAGTAAGAGCGTTTATTATCAAATTCATAATTTCTATTGCTTCTTTTTTACCTTTATAACGTGACCAAACATGTATTGTATGTGTTAACTCTTCTCCATACCATGTACCTGTTGACCAATTGTTGACTGTATCCCCATTTCCAAGCGTAACGTATGGAAAGACAGTATTTTCATCTACCGCATCATAAACACCAGTTATTTTTGCTGCTAATTGTATATCATTAGACAGTCTATTATAAATGGCAGTTTGTAAGCTTAGTATTGCGGTTTTCATTTTACATCCCTCAATGCTTCAGCTAATTTACTCTTATATTCAGGGATTTCTTGTTCATAAGCAGGAAATAGAAATGGTTGTGCTTTAGTTCCTGGATGTTTAACTTCTTTTCCATATATTTGTTTCCCGTCACTTAGAGTACTAGAGTCCTTGGTTGAAATTGTTCTTGGTGCTGTTCCAAATTCAACATGAGGAGCATATTCTTCATTTGTTCCTATTTCTGCACTCATTTCATCTGGTGCAAGATCAATCCCAATACTTCTTTTCAAAGTACCTGACTTTACTGGTGTTCTTTGTTTAGCATTGGCTTGAATTTTTAGAGCAGTATCTTTAACAATATTACTTACATCTGTCTTTTTGTTTATCTCATAATCTTTGATATTATTAATTAATGCCTCAAGTCCTTTTAACTCAAAATCAATCTTCATTGACTTACCTCGCTAACACACAACAGACATAACACTTCTTCTAAACCACCTTGATCAATCGGAGCATCAATTTTAAGAATTTTACCGTTATAGTTAATCCTAAATTTAAAATTAATTTCACTGTCAAAATCCATGAATATTTTGTAATTAATCTTGGATTGTATTTGTTGTGCAAGAAAATACTTACTTCCACTCAAAGGCTGTACTAAAGCTTCGACTACTTTAAATGTAGCCCAATCTTCTGTGAAGCCACCTGAGCCATCAGGAATTTTTGTTTTTTGTTGGAATATAATTGTGTGAGGGTACTCATTCATACTTTGATCCTCAAATAAGGCTGTAGTAACTTGAGTATAGACTGAGGGAAATCAGTATCATAAGAATATGAGACTTCACCAAAAGAACGAGAAGATTGACCTGATTTATTCATGTTGTATTCAATCATTTTAGCAAGTGCAATTTTTGCCCCACCTTTTAATACAACATTTCCATTTTCATCAGTGAAAGTATTGTTACTGTACTCTTGAATGAATTCAATGAACAAAGGGATAGAAGTTTGAATGTAAAAATCATGTTTGGAATTAGTGATGCCTAAAATATCTTTGACTTCTTGTGTATCCATTTCATCACCTATTTCTTAACAGGTTTCTTTTTGGATTGTTCAGGTTTTTCATCCTTCACAGTTTCCTTAATAGATTTTTTCGGTTCAGCGACTTCTTCATAATTAGAATCCGCTTTACAACGTTTAATATGATCTACATGAGTAACTTCCCAAATAAGACCTGTTTCTTTATTTTTAATAAACATCAAATCACCTCATTAAAAAAGAGAAGGGAATTAACCCTTCTCCAAGTATGTATTTAAGCTACTGTTGCTGTAAGTACTGCAAGTGCCTCAGGACGAAGTACAGAAGAACCGTAAACAGTAAGACCACGAACACCGTCAGCAAAAGCATTTTCAAGACGCATAGCTTCTACTTGATCGATTTGCTTGCCGAAACCGATTGCTTCTTTGTGTAGTGCCATGATCTTCTTCTTACCAGCAGCTTGAGACAACTCTTCAGATACAACAATCTGCAGCCCATTGATCTTTTGACCTTCAACAACACCATTTTCAAGAACAACTGGTGAACGAGTGAAACGGTCATCTTTAGAAAGAAGTCCTAGAACATCAGAATCAATAACACAGAAACGGTCAGCTTTCGGAACTTTCTTCTTGTTCAATTTAGTACCAAGATCAACGATAGAGTCATAAACATTTGCTTTAGTCAATGCGATTGGAGTAGTATCGTTTCCGATAACATTGTCAGCGTGAGCACCAGTGAACAAACCAAGAACATAGCTATCAGTTGTTTCTTGTAGGCTAATTGCTGCACCGTTTACATGTGGTTGCATTAATTCGCCAGCAGCTTGAACTGCATCGACATCGTCAACTTGAATTGAGAAATATTTCTTTTGATTCATAAGGATATCAACAGAAGTTGTGTTAACAGTATCCCATGCAACAGAACCAGCATAGTCCTTAATTGTTACGTCAGTAGCTTTGTTGAAAGTAATTGTATTACCTGCAATTTTAGTAGGAAGAGTAGTAATAAGTTCTGCAATTGCTCCTTTGTTGTATTTTGTTAATAGTTTTGCTTCCCAAACTTGTGGAATAAAAGATGTTACTGCCATATTAAATCACCTATACCTTTTCATTTTTTATATTTATAGTGCTTCTTTTACGTCTAGCCTGAAAGACAAATACTTATCCTTTTAACACATCGTCTAATAATTTTGGATCTAGTTTTGCAATTTCTTCAGTAGACATGTTCTTTAATTGATCCATAGTAATAACACTTGGATTGCCGCCTCCTGGAGGAGTGTAAGAGCCTTTTAATCTGTCTTCAACTTGAGCTTTAACATAATCATTCATAGCAGTTTCAAATTGCCCTAAATTTGCAAGCGTCCTTTCTTCATCCTGACCAATAAAGAAATCAATCAATGATGTAGGAATTTTCTTATCACCAGCAACTGTTAGAGCTTTATTTTTAAGTGACTCTCTTACTTTTTCATTTTGCATTTTCTCAAGATCAGCTCTTAATTTATCAAGCTCAATTTGTTCTGGAGTTTTATCTGGATTACGTTTCTTAATCTCTACAGAAATAATCTTCTCAAGATTGTTAGTTTTCCAAGTATCTAAACCTTTTGAAAAATGCTTATCCTTTTCAGAATCAATCCATTTACGGGCATCATCGTTTTCAATTACAAACTTTTGCACCTCATCAACGCCAAATTGCTTAAAACCCTGAAGATATGCACTCACTTCTTCTTGCCCTTTGTTCTCATCTAAAAACTTCTTAATTTCTTCTAAATTCATCTTTTCATTTCTCCTTGTGCCCTTTTAACGCATAGCCCTAAAAGTGCAAGTATTTTTGCAAAATAAATACACCTCAAAATAGGTGCTTACTTAAAATCTTTTATGTTTCAACCATTCTTCATAATTGGAATAATTTATTAAAGGCTTAACTCTGTCTTCATTCTTGATATTTTCCTTTTGCACAGTAGGTTTCCAACCATCCACAACAGGAATAATATCAGACCTACAACCAACATGAGAATCTTCTGGAATATTCGGATGCTTTCCAAACTCATATATCCTACCGTCATGCTCACGACAGTATTTACTTGTTTTCTTATCAAGTGTTGCGTCAAACATTACCTTTTTAACCTTCATTTGCTCATACACTTGATCCTGAGCTTGCTTATGAACCCTTGCGACCTCATTAAATATCAATCTTTCAGACTCGTAAGTTGATACTCCAAATATCCGCTTTACTTCTTTAGCAAGTTTCTTAGGATCGGTACCATTTATTAATGCTTGTTCTACACTATATCTAACTTGTTTGACTAACTTCTTTTTGTTCTTCCAAATACGATCAGAAAACATTTCTTCCTTAACAGGAGTATTGACGATTGCTTTCATTTCGTTTGACTTTAGTGGTTTAACATCAATCGGTTTATCCTGACCTGATTCCATAATAAAAGCTGTACGATAATAAGATTCAGAAGCAGTTTCATTTAATATCTTAGTTGTTACTTCGATATCCTTCTTACCTAACTCTTTTACTTGTTTAAGAAGTGTTTTATCAAGTTTCTTGAGTAACTTATAACGCTGCTTCTTAGAAACTGATAATTTACCATCCACAATGTACGATAATAACATAGAGTTAATATCTTTTTGTACTATTCCAAAGGACGATTTAAAGAGTTTTAATAGTTCATTAATGTTTTCAGTTACTAACTGTTCAATTAATGTACGTAAGAGTTGTAAATACTTATTCAACTGCATCTAAATCAACTTCTTGATCCATCATTGATTCTCTTTCCTTCAAATACTTTTGGTACTCTAAAGAAGGATTCTCAACGAACGGGAATAGTGAGTAGAGAGTTTCTAAAGGAAAAATATCCTTTAGTTTTGATGCAATATCAGCTAAATGTAACAAGTCGGTAGGTGTATTTAGTGTGAATTTCTGCTTTATTAAACGATAATCGTAATCAATATTCTCTTTAATCTTTAGTATGTAGAAATAATCCTTCAATCTGGATTTAATACATTGTTCAAGCATCGTGTGGATCATTGTACATTTGTTAGATAGAGTGATTAATCTTCCAGCCAAGGCTGATCCACTTGTATTGCTCTGCATCTTCTCGTTTGTATCAATATGAGATGCTTGTTTGTATAGATTTTCTTTAATTTCTTTCAACGTGCTATTTGCAAATGCATCTGGAAGATTCTTAATTAAATAGTCTATTTCTGCACCTTGTTGAAGTTGAATTACTCCTTTTTCATTCATTGCAGCAATATCTTCATCTTTTTCAAATTTTGTACCTATTACTTTAAGGAATGCAGTACGGAAATCTGAAAGTTCATTAACCATATTAGAAATGGTTAAATTGTAACTGTCGATGAGATCTTTAATATCATCTAACATACTTTTTCGCTCAGTGTTTGCTTCTACAACTTTAACTGGAACCGTTAGGAATGCATGCTGACTATCGCCAAGTTTCTTAAGTTCTTTACCATCAACTTCAAAATGCCAAACAACCTTATTCGGTAAGTAAACATCAACAAATTCTTTCTTTGAAAACTGGTTCTCTACATAATGATGCATTGCAAGTTGAATTGTACTATCAGCATCGTTACCTTCCAGCACATAGCAATTCAATGGAGTAAGAACTGAAGATTTAAACTCATTTCCCTTTAAATAACGTAATTCATAAGCATAACCGAATGTGTTAGTTTTTAGCATCAATTTTTGGTTGTGTACTTTTTCCCACGTTGAAAAATCGGTATCAATACGGTCTATGTGTTCCTTATTACCTTGTTTATCTATGTAATTAACGGGATTACTCAGAGAATAAGCTAGTTCATCATGTAGAAACTTCTTAAACCAGTTCACTACAATCTTAGTATTAGCTCGATTTTTAGAGAAAGTGTAATTAGATAAGATGTCGTGTTTACCATCATAATAACGTTGATACTTTTCTTTCTCTTTTTGCTGTAATCTAAATGCTTCAAAACACTTGTTTAATAAATCTTGTGTAGTTTCCATTAATTCACCCCTTCCTTATAAGCCTAAAGCTGATCTGCTGAAAAGTTTAATTGGTTGAAATACATTAATATCATCAATATTTGCATCAAACATTTCTACAGAGTCAATCGCATCATCATGTCCAATCTTAGACCCTTGATAATCAAGAATTTGTGATGTAAATTCTTCATCTTCTTCACAAAAAATGATAAAGCCATTGTTGACTTTACCAGCGATTGAACGTATTCGATTTTCCTTGTTGCTATATTGTCTTTTTTCAGATACATCAATGTTACGTTTCCTTAGTTTTGGATCGACTTCAATCAATTTCTTTAATTCTGCTTCAAATCTACCCTGGAAAGTGTTCTTTTCAATTAGAACATGAGTAACATCTTCATAATCCCTCAGTAAACTTAAAACCTCAGTAATAGAATCATCAAATTCTTTCTTATAGATAAGTCCTTTTCTGACATACCTATGACCAGTGTTAGTCTTAGAACCTAAACATACTGCTGAATAGTCATTTCTATCACCGATTTCAACAGCACAATCAACTGTAATCATCGTTTTTTCAAACTCTAATTCTTCCACTTCCTTACGCTTCATCTTTTTGATGTTAAAGAAACACTTGCTACCTGTTAACAAAGTAGCATCATTCATCATTTCCTGTTTGAATGAAACTGGATCACTAAAATATTTAATTGCCATTTCTAAAGGATGCCATTTATCTTCCCATAGTACAGGAAACTTCATCTTTCCCTCGTTTTCATCGTAATAAATCTTAGAATCCGCTTCAGCATAAGTATTCTTATTGTCATAATATATTTCTTTGAACCTTTTCCAATATTCATTAGAAAACATTTCATCAATATCATCAACTAAGACAGCTCTACCAATAATTGATTTGTATTGTGGATCTTTGAGTAAAGAAGAAATAAAGCAATCAGAAGCCAACACAGTGCCACTGATAATAAACTTAGTTCCTGCTTTAATCTTCTTACCATCACGATATACAGGTTCATCACCAGCAAACAAGATGTCTTTACGATATACTTCCATCTTCTTTTTCTTAGCTTCATCTGTAAGAACATCTGTTAAACCTTGAGTGTCATCCAAATATACATGCGTTGGACGTTTTCCCATGTGCTTTTTACCACGAATAGAAGAAGTAGATGATAAGGCGAGTATTTTTACATTATTAGTAAAGTGTATCTCGTTTTTATTTACAGTGAATCGCTTAGAATCAATCAATTTACCAAATGAATGTTGAATAAATGGATTCTCTTCAAATTGTTTTCTAACATCAAAGATAAACTCTTGAGCATCTGCTTCAGTCTTACCTATAATGACTTGAAAAAAAGCACCGTAACATACCTGGTGAACTGAAGTTGCGAATGTAGAAATGGTTGTCTTGGCAAACCCTCTTGGGAGACAGAGAATCATCTTATCTACTGTATCTTTAATTACACATTCAGATAATAACTTCCAACATTCAAGATGAGTTGGTGAGAGTTTACGTGCAAGGTTATTTGGTTTAGGAATGAATGTATCCTGTAGATAGTAAGTACAAAAGAAGGATAAATCCTTACGTCCTAATTCAGATGCAAGTGAGTTAGATCCAAATAAGTAATCGTGTTTATCTTGCTGCGATTTATGTTGATTGTGTTCAATGAGTTGCAATGCTTTTTCTTTACCGAACATCCTAGATAGATAGTTTGCCAGGAGCCGGAGATTTTCTTTAGTATGAATTAATTCAGTTGATATGAGTTACACTCCTAACCTTGAAAGGTATAAAAATTTTATAAAAAATTCTCTCTATAATTGTGATTGGCTCTGACCCTGCTAGGATTAGAACCTACCCTACCACAAATAAAAAAGACCATCATAATAGATAGTCTTTAGAGTACAAAATTATTTAGATCCTCTTCTATTTCTTCTTCAGTAATACCAATGTATCTAAATGTTACTTCTGGCTTCGTATGATTTAATATATACTGCAACTTTGCTACATCTTTGGTTTGTTTATAGAACCAGTATCCAAATGTTTTACGCATTGTATGTGTGCCGATACCTTCAGTAATATCCACCATCTCAGCAGCCTTATTTAACTGTCTGTATGCTTGTGTTGAAGTGATAGGCTTATCACCTTTACGACTAGGAAACAACCAAACGGAATTAACAGTATCAATGTAGTTTTGTACTTCATCATAGATGTTGGATAGTTGGATAGTTCTTATCTTATCAGTCTTTCCTTCTTGAATAACTAACTTCTTCTTTCTTTTTAGATCAGATACTTTCAACTTTAGTAAATCACCTACACGCAATCCTGTATTGATTCCAATGAGGAAAAGAATATAATCACGTTGACCACAGTATTTTTGTAAGCTCCATTTCATGTCTTCAACTAATTCTTTACTTCTAATTGGTTGTACGTTTTTAATCTGATTCATTTTACTTACCCCTTTCACCTCAATGAAATCAACGTATTGAATGTACGTTTATTATAACTAATTTCATTTTATTGGTAAAATAGGTAAAAGTCAATAAAATCAGCAAAATGAATGTAAGTTAATTAGTAAAAACCTACATTCGTTAAAAGAAACATTTTATCCAATTATTCCTCTACTTCAATCGTATCAAATACCTGCTTAATATCATTGTCGTTAAAGTTGTTACCAGTAGGAGAATCTAGAGCGATTTCCATTTTACTAACCGCTTTACCTAATGACTGATCTGCAATATATTTTAATGCGTCCAACCTGACTTTCTCCGACTCTCCGTTCATTGCCAAATTATATATCTCATTGACAGTTCTATTAACTTTGCCCATTAAAAAATTCTGTCCCTGAGTTTTCATTTCACGTTTAAGCCTGTCGACTTCCGCAATCATTTCAGGTGACTTTTCCCATAACCACAAGGTTCCCCGATTAATTCCTACTTCCATTGCTATATCTTGCTTTTCCATCATTCCACTTGCAATTAAAAATGCTGCATGTTGTTTATTTTGTGGTAATTCTTTCACTATTTCACCCCCAACAATTCAACGTGAATTAGACATTAAAAAAACACCCATTACAGGTGTCATAATCACTTCTTAGGCTTCTCACCATATTTTTCTACATTATCCAAAACAGCCTTCTGAAACGGTCTAAGATTATCAGTCCTCCATTGTTCCTTATGTTCATCACTACAGAATTCCTTTTGACCTTTTTCCAATACAACCTTACACTGTTTACATTTCTTTTTAAACATACCAATAACCCCCATTATCCATTTTATCTACCTACGAATATTATCGGTTAGAGGTTTCATCATTTATCTTTCCAAAAGTGTTACAGTATCAACTATGATCTCATCATCTAAGTGCACAATTCTTTCTTCAAAATACTTAAATTGTCCTTCTAAATTCTTTTGAATCTCTTCACAGCTCTCACGAATACTATCAAATACTTCTTCACTTAACCTCTGATCATGCTCAACCCTAGATTGCTGCCACTTTCTTAAACGCTTATTCTCTTCATGTAAATCAATACACAAGCTGCAAACAAGAGAAAATGCAATTAAAGTGATAATAGTAATAATAAACACTTAATCAACTCCAATTCATAATAAAAAGCCGCCACAAAGGACAGCTAAATATTTATTAAGATTGTATTTCATTCTTCTCTTCATCAATTTCATCTTTAGAAATCATTTTCCTAACCACTCTAAGAAGGATTAACATAAGCAAAATAGTCCCACAGAATCCCACAACAGTATCTAAATTTATATTAACTGAGCCAATTGGAAAGAAGTTATCAAATAGACCAATAAAATTAATATCCTTACCATCTACACCTGGTAAAGTATAGATTGAAAAGATTACATAATTCTGTGATTCTGTAACTATTTCTGCGGTTTTCTCTGCAAATAAATAAGCAGCAACTTCTTCAATAAAACCTTCACTTTTGTTAAGAGCTAGACCTTCTGCAAAAATTACAAACTCCGTTTTATCAGGATTTGTAATAGCCATCATAATAAGTATGCCAACTATGATAAGTACTTTTTTCAAAATCTCCACCCCTTTTGCTTTTTATTTCTACAAAAGGTGATGTTTTCCTTTAGAATTGAAAGTTCCACTTTATAGCGTATTCATCCACCACATTAATCCTATTGTCCAACTAACACCCAATATTAACAATGTCACTTGCTTAGGTAGTTTCCTTGTCATAATGACTACAACTAAAGAAATCACAACAAATATAATTAATAAAATAAATATTGGTGCAGCAGGTAGTAAAGTCTCAAGATTTAAAATTTGTACTGGCTCTTCCATCATCTCACCTCATAATAAATATCGGTATGAGGTAACTGAGATTCAATATAAAATCACTCAAATTTCTTGATACTTTAATCTACAACTTATTATCATAATGTCCTTTTGAAAGTTCATCTTTAATCACGTTTTTCAATTCAATTAACTTTTCATAATTACTATGTATATACTGTCCATCTTCTTCAGTGTAGTCATCTTGTTCTTTTTTTATTATTTCCATTAGCCTGTATACATTCAAAAATATTTCTTCAAGTAAATTTGATACTCTCTCAGAAAAAAACAAATCATAATTAAAGCAATAATCGTTTGCAATATTGACCTCTTCAAATATTTCTAATAACTTTGCATCCTTAATCTGTTTCTTTATTTCTTCTAATGAGTCAGGACCCTTTTCCCAAAGATGCAAAATTAAATCTATCCGTTCAGCAGATATCTTAAATTTTGAAAGATAATCTGTGAATACGTTCTTACTTAATAACAAACCTGTTGGAACTGTAGAATGAAAGTAGAAACTTCTAATATTCCTATGCATCCTTAAGATCAAACCGTATAATTCAGGATAGTATTCATGTCTTTTGCTGGAATATAAACCAAAGTCATGTATTTTTCTTTGATAATCAAATCTAGTATGTTCAGCAATTAAAGACAAATCATGTTTATGATTCTCAAGAGCAGTACTGAAATAGCTATTAATCTTACTTTTGATAAGAGCTCTTATAGAAAACAAAAGAACACCAGATAAAACAGATACACTTGCAATATACCCTAATACTTCAAAAATTGTTTTCATCCATATCCACCCCTCGACATTATATTGTCAAAAGGTGGAATAAATTGCAATATTAAAAGCACCTCCCAAGAAATGAGGTGCTGCTACTTATTAGTAATTTGATGAATTTAATTCATTATCGTGCAAATTAGCTTCATCAACTGTCATACTAACTCCAATTGAAACGATTTCTTCTTTTTTGATTCGATATTCGACCCAATTACTATCGACAAAGGTATACCATTCACCATTGTTCAGGTTAAGAATATCATTTCCAATTTTGCTTCTATCGTCTTCTTTGATAAAATAAGAAAATGTTTGCCCGTTAGACAAACCAATAGTAACTTGACGTTCTTCCATTCTCCACACCTCCCCTCTCATCAAATAATAAATGAAACAGGAAGATGTTATACTACTGTGAATATATCCTTCAGAATTTTACCTTTTACCTCTAAAACAACCCCATTACCAGTTGCATTAAACTTGTTTTTCTCTATCTTAATAAAACCCTTACTACGTAGCTTATCAATCTCATTACTTATTTTTAAAGTGTTATTATGAAACTCCACATGAAACACACCTTGTTGATTTGCTTCATTTTTCAATTCAGTATATAGCTTCACATTTAGCTTAATCATTGTTTTACAATAGTTTCAGATGCTGATGTTTTCTGAATAAGAAGCTTAAAGATGTCTTCAACTTCTTCCGAAAATGATCTTCCCCAATGTTGATTAGTGTCATTCACACTATTAAATTCAAGTGTTTCTCCAGTAGAAAGAAAAACATTTAAATTTAGAGGCTTATATCTTCCTTCTGTAATCAGTTCAAAGTTTTTCACTTGATCATAATTAAAAACTCGTATTTTTAAATCTTGATTATTCTCAAAAATAAATATTTGGTTATCCAGAAAAAGATGAGCTTTTAGTTTCTTATCCGTAAACAAATTTTTAGGATAAAACAGCTTGATATTTTCTTTTTCAACAAACTTATTTATGAAATATATTATTGAAACATCTTCTTCTCCAGCAAGATCTTCTACAAAGTATTCATAGCTTATTTTCATTTATATCCCTCCAATTTCGTTTGTATATAATTTCCATACGAATATTGGAGATTCCTGCAGAAATTTAAGTTATTTTGTATAAAATTCTAATCTTTCCATAACTATATCCATTATTTCATTTGCTTCTTCTTCAGTTAAACGTTTGTAAATTACACCTGTTATAAATCCAATCATAAATAACTCTTTCTGAACAGGAGCTAACCTTTGTTTATAACCCTTCTCAAAACCCTCTAAAGACCAGCTAGCTAATATGAGCAATCGTCAGCTTGTAGGGAATAATTAATTTCCTTGTGTCATTTTTTATTTCTTTCATTTTTTATTTGGGTAAGTAAACTCTTTAAAAAAACAGCTTCTACTCTTTTTTTCTTTTCTAAAACTGATCCATATAAAATACCTGCTAAGATTCCAGCAGTTAAAAGGAACGCTATCATAGGATGAACAACTCTAGAAAACGCTAATAAGTATGTAGCCATTAAAGCAACATATGCAGCAAGATATTTAGAATGATCATAATGTGATTCTATAGCTTCGGTTTTAGCGATTGCCAATAACAATACATCATCTTCCAGTTCCTTAAGCATAATGAGCCTATCCATTTGTTTTTCAATATCTTTTTCTTCTCTAAATTTTTTCGCGAAAGAATAAAATTCCTTATAATTTTGACCCAGTATAATTTCACTAAAAATGTTAATTTCATACACCCCCACTTAAATATATCGGTGGGAAAATTGGAAAATTTAAAAAAGCACCCAGATTAACGGGATGCTTGTTCATACAAAAAGGTTATTAATATATTGCCTTTTCTTCGTTCTGGAATTTAAAAATGATTGTTCTTATAGGATTATCTTTATCCTCATAGTTAATATCAGTATTTACAATTCGTTTCATACCATCATTAAATTTCAATAATGTACCATTAAGATTATGTGCTTCTTCAATTAAATATTTGATACTAAATTCGGGATTTATTGCTTTAATTTGAGCTTCATTTAAATCCATTTCAACTTTCTTATCTAAGTCATAAAACAAGATATTTACTTTTAATGTCTCTTTCATTCTTAACACCTCCCTTCCTGCCGAATACATTATATATTTTACAGGATATGACAGATGTCCTTTGTTTTATGTAAAAATTTGTTATTTCTTATCACCTAAATATGCTTCATTAATCCCATTAAGCAACCTGTTCATGAACTCCTCATTGTTCAATAGCCTCTCTATAGAAGAGAAGTCCTTAACTCTGTCTGTACGTACAATCGATCTACGCTTCTTCTTAATTTCGTTCTGATCGGTCTTGTTGTTATTCATAATTTATTTACCTTTACCCAATAACTCGGTATCCTTAGTGTTGTTGTGTACTTCTAAAATAAGCTTAGTAATTGCTTGATCTAAATTATTCTTTTTCTCTAAATTACATGATTTTTTATAAATAATCTTACCGTCTGTTGGAATATTGCGTAACATCTACTTCACTGTCTCCTCACTGTTAAATCTTAGATGAAGAGACAGCATAGCACATTTTTAGAATTTAGTCTTACTTACGTAAATTACGCAAAAGTTATTGTCTAGGGTATGTATTGTTTAATTAATTCAGTTGCTGGTTATTAACATCAACATGCTTCCAAGTTTTACGTTTTAAAATTAAATAAGCATTAATCCTTGTCATATCATACTTATCAGCAACGACTGAAGCATATTTAGAAATTGTACCGTCAAAATCTGAGAAGTCTAATAGAATATCAACAATATCATTTTCAGTAACTTTACATCTAGGTTTACCCAACCTTTGTTCAGAAAGCCTATCCTTATAATCCAGTGCTTGCGCTGTTCTAGTTCTTAATTCTAGATTATCTGCACTATTATCCTCAGGATTTTCATTGCGATGATGTACAGTGAGTCCAATTGATAACCATGAGTTAATCAACATTTGTTGCTTTGCTGCCATGACGATTGCATGAGTGGTAAATGTTTTCGATCCATTTTCATCGTACAATGTATTCATGTAATAACCAGAATCATTTAAGTTTGACTTTAATTTCTTCAAATATCCTCGTCTAATACTATAAATAATACCTTGATCTAAATCCACCCAATAATCACTATAACCTGGTACTCTAGTATATTCCTGCACTAACTTATAATCTAATACATCATTCATTTATATTCATTCTCCTTAAGATTAATTTGTAAGGTCATAAACCAACAGAAAAAGGACTCTGTAAAAACACAGAATCCTCTTCATTGATCACCGTCTGAAATTAATCTCCTGCTACATCACAGGATAAAGAGCGCATCTCACCACTCGAATTTCTCTGTTAAACTTCTATTAAACATCCAAATAATCATGGCTGCTTAATGCAAATCTAACCGGCTGGTTAACTTTTGTTCCATACCTCCTTTTGAGATTTTCTAGCAAAAAAAAAGACACCTACCTAAATGGTGGTGTAGTAGCGTTAAATTACCCTTCCTATTACCGATAACGCAAAACTAGTCGTATCAAGGGTTTGAAGGCTGTTCATCGGAAAATTTTAATCAAAGTTTGCGTATCTTGATACTTTTTAATTTACCCTTCCTATTGTCGAAAGATAAAACCTAGTGCTATCAAGGGTTTGAGCCACATTTTATTTACCTTTTTGATTCAATTTTTGATATTTTTATATTTCTCTCCCCTATTGTCGAACCTTTTTAGACACTGAATCCCTTGTGGCTCTAAGAGTTTGAAAATTTCCATCGGAAAAATTTGCTCGTTTTTTGTCATTTTGCATATTTTGAATTTTACTCTTTCCTATTGCAGATACTTTTACTCAATAGTATCAAGGGTTTCAGGGTTTCCTTTCGGCAAATATTGATCAAAAAGTGCATTTTTTTAAGTTTTTTCTTCCTTTAAAGAGTATCCAAGTAAGAAATAGAAAACCGAAAAGCCTTGTTATCATTGCGTTTCTCACTAAGAATGGAACGCTGAGTTTACTTTGTCATCTTCTTATTCTTAAACTTTACTTTTCTCGCTTTTGCCTTTTCTTTCTTTGTATTCTCTTGACAAGATAAACATTTAGCCTGCCTTTGTTTCGTCACTTCAAATCGGACATTACAATCTGGACAAAGTATGCTATCACCTAGGTTTTTTTTAAGATTAGCAACTAGGACATCTCCAAAGCTGTTCCATAGCGTTGTCTTATTTTTAGCATTCTTGATACCATACAAATATTCAACCAATACATTTGCAACATACTGTGGATTATTATAAATAGTTAATATTTCTTCCCTTATATACTGATAAACATAATTGTAGTTCTCTGAACCACCGTGAGATTTATTTATCATAAAACGTTTTTTCTTATCCAGTTCCTCATATTTAGTAATGATACGTAAATTTAAATGAACCATATCCAATTCTTTTATCAATTTATATTCCTCCTTATATCTTGAACACCCATTCAGGGTTGTGTTTTTGAAAATGTTATATTTTTGCCCTATATAGAATATTGATAATGATTAATAATTTTATATAAAAGTAAAAGGTAAATTAATTTATATTATATGTAGGGTAAATTTGTAACTTATTCGTTTAACATTACTCACAGATAAATGTATCTGTATTATAATGTAGGGCAAATTTATAACTTATTCGATTATGTATTAAAATGGTAGTTGTTCTATGGGTATGTTAACTGCTTCAGTCGCTTCCCATTTCTTAATTTCCTCTTCCTTTTCAAACTTCAGCTTTAACAAGTATTCTTTCCGTGGCATTACTTTAATTTTTTTATATGTGGTAAGTTCGTCAAAAAACAATTCAGAGTCATTAGTTATGTAAGTGTTAGCTTTTCGTTTTTCCTTAATTAACCCTAATGCAAAGAAATCCTGATTGTGCATACATTGGATCATCTTATACCCTTTCAGTAAGTGAAGATAATTCTTCAATGTCCTTATATTCAATCCTGTTTCTAAAGCTAAGTTCTCGATTGATACATCATATCCACCTTCAAATATCTGATTCTTGTATTGAAGGTAAGAGTACAAATAAAATGCTTCGCAGCCTAATTTTTCATTACTCATACAGAATAGGAACACCTCAAATGGAATTAAGGTCGTATTATCAATAAAATAAAACGTTCCATCTTCATCATTGTCATCAAATCTGTAGAAAGCCTTCACTGGGAATTTAATCGTATATTTACGGCTACTCCGATTCTTTACGTATTTCTGCATTTCTACATCAAGATCACTAAGCATTGAAAACTCTAGGTAACCATCTTCAAACATTGCGCTTATTGGATAATCCTTAACTGTAGATAAATATCCCATTTCCTCTAGGACACCATTCTTCTTAATTAGATAATCTAATCCTTTAGTCATCTGGTTGTATCCTAAAATCTCTTTCATACTTATTGTTCCTTCTTTTGTACTGCTTGTGGCTTCTATTATTCCATTATGTTTCGCATATCTATAAAGCCATGTTGCAAGATAGATATAACAATAAGAAAAGGCCTTATGTGCTGGAGATTTGATGTCATTATTGTTTTTAAGGTCATCAAAAATCTCGTTCGGTATGTAAATCTTGCTTTCATAACCTGTATCCTCATCAAATTGCAGTAGCTTTATCAATTCTTCACGTTGCAATTACGTTTCACCTACCTTTCAACTCTAGATAAAATTAGGGATTTAAACTGTATTTCTTTTCCATTTACCTACTACTTTTATACACACTTTTGAATAATTTGCTTATATTCCATCTGTTCCATTACTCCCAACTCCTTCCTTTTCTATCTATTCTTAATATATAACGACTTTTCGAATAAGTATACGATTATAGAGAAGAACTTTAATACTATAAATACAGTATTTATATAGGGTAAAGGTATATATAATTTAGTTCTAATGACCTTTTTATTAATATTTATTCATTTTTATTGCATATTGTCGATAGATGTCGAAAACTTTTTAAGCAAATAAAAAACCACTCATTAATCTGAGTGGTTTTAAAGTAGTTTTAATTAAAAATAAACAGCATGGTAGCAATAACATTGATCAATCTAATAAAATCAATTTTTGTCCATTTAGAAGGATCGTCTCTTCCGTGTAATATCCAATTCCGATTAATTACTGGTAGTCTATGTTGATCGAAGTCTCTAGTTTTAAACAGGCTGTTTTTGAAGTATTTATATAGAGAAAAACCAGCTATAGCAGTAAATTTTTCTTCGTCTGTAAGAACTGTCTTTTTAAAGTCTTCAACAAGTCTTCCTCCGACCATCCCACTCTTTGAATAAAAACTTACCTGTCCCTCAATTACTGTGATTAAAGTAGGAATTGTTGTTTTATATTGATTATTTTCATAAAGTTGGAAGCACTCTTCTAGTAGCATTCGCCATTTTCTTTCAACTTTTTTTATTAAAGTATCTTTTACTTTTTTATAGTGTTCTTGGTCATTGTAATTATAATAATCTAAGAAATATTGGTCTACATCTTTTGGTTTCATTTTTAATAACTCTTCATTAAGATATAATTTCATGTACATCTCACCTGTTAGTGTCCATCCGTAACGGGAATTACTGTTTGTGATTATTTTAATACGGTCATAATTAATTTCTGGTAAATTAAACTTCGGCAATTTAATTTCGGGTATTTCGATTTTAGGTATCTCGATAGTGGGAATTTCTAATTTAGGGATTTCTTTAAGAAATTTCAAATTATTATTTTCATAAGGATTTGTCGCTTTCATTAATTGTTCCATCTGTCTCGTATGTGCATACAGCATATGTTGAATATTTTTGTAGATATCCATAGTCCACCTTCAACAACTTTTTATTAATATATTAGCTTTATTCCAGTTTTTAAAATAATTTATTACCTAGTTAATAGTCTGTACGACTAAACTTACAAATTATTTTAGACCTTTATATTGACTCTCATTGTAATATTTACCAAATTCCCTATGCCAAAGTTCAAAAGTATTGTAGAGCTTTCTTTCTCCATTTTTTATCAGATGAACATACTTATACCCATATTCGTTACCTTTACTGTGACGAGCTCTATTAGTGCGTTTAATAATTATTCTTCCTGTACTTGTGATATCATATTGTTCCTCATAACCAGTAATACTTCTTCTTATTTCCGACACTGACAGACACATACCTTTCTCTAATGATTCCTATATATTAAATTCTTTTCTTAGTTCATCAACAGCAGCCATAACGTTATCAAAATCACTTTTACCATCTTGATTCTTATCCGTTGTAATATTAGCAACTAAATGGTAATTTCTAACACCATTATATTCCATCATAATGTATATAGCAGGTCTAATATCCTTTCCTTTACCGTCCCAATCCATATAAGAGTATCCTACAATATAGTAAGTATTCTTTTTCCCATGATTGGCTTGGATCTTAATTTCTTTTACGGGTGTATAAACAGCCATAAAAACACTCCCCTTTTTAATACTCACTTGCTCTATAACCAGCTTCTTCTGCTTCCTCTTCTGTACAAAACCACTCTTCAGCATCTGTAACATCATAATACCTTCCACCTGGTACATGATAGATAAGCTCACCATTATAAGTAGTTTGATTTCCTTTTATTTCTGGATCTTCGCACGTTTCCTCACTACTTACTTTAGATGACTCTACTTCTACAAACTTACTGTAACAAAAGATTGCCAATACAACTGAAAATCCAATTACAAGCATTGATCTAATACTCATTAATCCCCCTACTTCCAATAGTTTCAATATAATACAATTATAGGATATACGACGTAATTTAGGTAACTTTTTTTATAAACTAAGCTTGACTTGATGATCTTGACCTTTTACTTTTGGTTGAGGGTATGGAAAACGGCTATGTGCAGTTGTTGCCTACTGTCAAAGACTAAAAAAAATCAATGACAATAGACAAGCGACACTTTTGTATATCAGGTTATAGTATCCGTATATCAGCCCCTATTTGTCGAGGATTTTTCATCCTAGCAAGCCTACTGCTTCAGATAGCCCTGGCAGTGGTATGTGGCTTGTCTCGCGAGTATATCTACTCCTATCCTTCCACTCCTAACCGTTAATGGTCGTTAACACCATTCAGAAAGCATACAGAAATAGGGTGCTGTATATTCGCTTTCCTAGACTTAGTTATTGCATCGCTTAAGTCATAAGCTTTCAAGGTTTGATTTACTTGCTATTAGTCGGCTCTCCAGCAAGGAAATACCAGAATGAGTACATACTTTAATAAGCCTACTTGATAAACGATTTAAAAAAGTTTAAAATAGGGTTTAACTGGTACTTCGTATTCAGTTGTCTGTATTCGACAAAATACATTTATTGGAGTAAAGACTGTTCCCGCAGCTTTACTCCTTTTTTCTTTTTTTACTTCTAGACATCAATAGAATTTAACGGATTATATTTATCATTTTGTTCTTTTAGTGCTGTCCCCCACAGATTTACGTATTTTTGAGTCATTTGGATATTTTCGTGTCTAAGTAGCTTTGATAACGAAAAGACGTCCATACCCCCTTTAAGAGCTCTAGAGGCAAAGGTGTGACGCAAAGTGTGAGCACTAAGTCTAACTCCAGTGAAACTCATTGCTTTTTTCAAGGTTTTGAAGAAATAAGTAATTGCTTCCTCAGTTATTTGTTTGTTATCTCCTGTAGGAAAAACATAAACTGGATCTTCACCGATAAACTCCCTCAAAAAGACTCTGTATTCTGCAAGTTCTTTTTTTAACTTTATTGTGAAGGGGATGCTACTCACTTGTCGTTTTTTACCGTATAGACTTATTACTTGATTCTCAAAATCTACATCTGACCATTTCAAATTTGGAATCTCACCTCTACGGCAGCCTGTAGACAGAAGAAAAACAAAGAGCTGACGATTACGGTATGCTGCGAATGAATTTCCCCTGTAATTGAATCGTCTTAGGTGGTTTAGGATCTGTTTGATTTGTTCATCTGATAAAACCTCAATCCTAACCTCTTCCTTTACAGATTTAAGCTTCTTTGCCGGATTTCTTTTTTCATCAATGATTTCTTCGTCGACTAAAAAGTTAAAGAAAACCTTAAATATTCTTGTTTTCCCATTAAGTGAAGTTGGTTTGTTTTTTAATTCCTTCTTACAATACTGTAAGTATTCTTTGAGTACCGAAGTAGTAACATCTTCTATATTGATTATTGATTTACCAACACACCAATCTTTAAAAAGTATTAGACCAGTCTTATACATTTTAATTGTGTAAACAGAAAGATTTCGGTATTCTCGGTCGGCTACAAATTCTTCAATCGCATATTTAAGCAACAAAAAAACCCACACCATTCCTCTAAATTTTCATTAGAAAAATAATGTGGGTTACTAACATAATTTCGTAGGTGTAAGATCACCAAAGTATTTTTTATCCCTAAAACCCTTTATTACTGGTGCTGTCTAGGTGGACGTTTTCCAAAGTATTGATAATAGTCGGTCTTCAGATCACCGTTATAAAGCTTTCGTTTTTTTGTTGCTGAACGGCCATAATATTCTTCAAATTTTTCATTTGAAGTAATTACGTATACACTCCATGTATCATACGGTTTCATCGCCATACCTAGGTCACGATACATCTGTGCTACTTCTTCTCTCTCACCTAGTCGCTCTCCGTAAGGCGGGTTTGTAACAAGACATCCGTAATCTTTTCTGGTCGTAAAATCTCGTACTTGCATCTGTTTAAACGTGATAAAGTCTTCGAATCCTGCTTCGTTTGCATTGTTCTTAGATAGTTCGATCATCTTATGATCAATATCAGATCCTTGAATCTCAAGAGGCAGATCGTATTTCGCAACATCTTGAGCTTCTCCAACTGCCTCATACCAGACCTTTTTATCGATCCAGTTCCATTTTTCTGAAGCAAATTCACGATTTAGTCCTGGTGCGATGTTTTGTCCAATCATAGCAGCTTCGATCGGCAATGTACCTGATCCACAGAAAGGATCTGCGAAAGGCTTATCAGGTGTCCAATTTGTAAGCATAATTAGGGCCGCGGCCATCGTTTCTTTAATCGGCGCACCTGAATGCAACTCACGGTATCCACGCTTGTGTAGACCTGTACCACTCGTATCTAGCGTTAATGTCGCAATATCTTTATGAATCGCAACCTCGATACGATACAATGCGCCGTCCTCAGGAAACCACGTTTTACGGTTATACGCTGTTTTTAAATTATCAACTACTGCTTTCTTAACGATAGCTTGGCAGTCAGATACAGAAAATAGCTTTGATTTTACAGATCGGCCGATTACAGGGAATTCCCCATCTTCAGGTATAAAATCAGCCCACGGAAGTGCTTTCGTCTGCTCGAAAAGTTCATCGAACGTCTCCACTTTAAACTCACCGACCACTAATTTTACGCGATCTGCCGTTCTTAGCCATAAGTTAGCTTTGACTAACGTCTTCTCATCACCATCAAAATAGACTTTACCGTTTTCAACTTTCACATTTTCAAAACCTAGCGCGCGAACTTCATTGGCTACTAGTGCTTCTAATCCCATAGCGGCTGTCGCCAACAGTCGTAATTGTGTCATAATATGAACTCCTTAATTTCATCGATTCTTATAATAATAAGTATACCCTTATTTTGCGGCACTTTTTTATGTAAATAGAAAAAGCCCCGGTAAACGGGGCCCTCATTCAGCTTTAATTTAGGTACCAATAACGTTCTGTAAGCCATGTTCTGTTCCTTAGTACTACAAGCGGCTGGTAGCCTCGTACACCGGTGGTAATCATCTATCTACAAAAAGCCTTGGCTTCTTGTTCTCCCAATCGTTCAATTCCGAAATGGGAAACTCCCCTACCATAATTTGGGTTTCTCGCTCGTGGGGTTTACCGCGTTCCACTCCCTTTGTTTCCATCGGGACTACGTCACTGTGGCACTTTCAAGGTATTAACACCATATCCATAGGACTTAGGTGCGTTCCCTGCCGTTAGTCCAGTAAGCTTTATTCAAGCAAACCAATCTACCCTGGCTTATTTTTTGGCCAGGCACGATCATTACGGTCATCTCAGATCCGTGCGAGCATGGACTTTCCTCTAAACCTGAAAATCAGATCCAGCGATTACCCGAACGCTATTGATTTAAGTTTTAAAAGCAAGATTCATTATAGCATGCTGAATGTAGAAAAACAAATGGATAATTACTGGAATCAATCGTACAGTTTACTGCCAAAAACATGTTTTTCCAAGTTAGACAAACGCTGAAGAATATCGGAGTTCGTCGTGCTTGAAGTTACTGCAGACATTCTGCGTGTTTGCTGATGATCAGTAGAACTTTGAGCTTCTTTACGCAGTCGATTATTTTCTTGTACAACTGCATCATACTCTTTTTGAAAATTTTCATAATCCTTAATAATAAGATCTAAAAATTTGTCTACTTCGTCTTGATCATAGCCACGAAAGCCTTGTTTAAAGTCTTTTTCCAAAATTTCTTTCGCCGTTAAATGAAAACGCTGTTCACTCATGTGAATCACCTCACACAAAGATTCTAAAATTATTTTTTCACTACCTGACCTAAATGTCAATTTTTTTCGACTTTAGTTCATTTATTCGTTACGATTGTATTGTTCCTCTTGTACAAGAACATCCAAGTCATAAGGAGTAATATAAAATATTTCGTACGAATTGTCCATTTCCTGCTTTTGTTTGGCTGCATCCAAATAATACTTCGGCGAACCATCTTTTTCTTCGTCGTAAAGAAGCAAGACGGCATCGCTTTTTTGTACAAGAAACTGATTTTTAACTCGAAGCTGCCCTGGCGATTCATAAGGCTTACGGCTAACTGAATCAACAAAATCTGCTCCCGCTAAAATTTCATGATATTTTTCCTGCACATTTTCCTTCCACCGTGATTCTTGTTCTAAAAACGGCGTAAGGACAGCTAGTTTTAAATCAGGAAATTCTGGTTGTAGTTCAAATACCACTTCTGCCGCCCACATCTCTACACCTGGCTGCCCACTAATGATGACCCATTCTAAACCTTCATCTAGAAGTGAGACTAACTTTTGAGCAATTGCTTTCTTGATGTAGTATACCCCTTCGTGTTTATCACTAAATATACCAAGTTCATGAGCTTTATAGCCACTAACAAGCAGTGTTTGAAGCATGAGAAAACCTCCTATTAATGAAAAACACCCGGCTCTGTTAGTAGCCGGGGCTTCATTAAAAGTTTTGTGTTGTGTGACTGATTTGATTGCCAATCATTACTGTTAACCCGACGATTACAAAAAATAGAACAACAATCCACTGCTTCACTTACCATCTCTCCATAGCTTAAAATATATATTTCCCTATTCAACATTTCGGTTATTGCGCGAAAACAATCGAACGCTCTAGAACTTTGACGAAAACTCAGTAGAAATATGTGGTTTCATGGCGTTTTTTGCGCTTACCCGGGCAATAAAAATGGGGGGAATTTATTTTCTTAAGAACATTTTTATGTCCTCTTATATTCTACAAAAAACAAAGCCGATTGAGAAGAGATATTTTGCAAGAATTCATAAATTTGACGAATTTTTACGAATATTGGATAACTCGTTGTTCTAATCGTTCGATTCTTTTCGCAAACGCTTGTTTTTCTTGTTCTTCTTTTCTTTTTGTTAACCTTTTTTTACCCTTCCACCTGGAATTAGCCATTACTGCAAAGTGAAGAGCTTTTTCATAATCTTTTTGAATGTGCTCATAATACTTAGAAAGTTCTATAGCCGGTTCTTCATCTAGGTCATTCTCATCAATCAACTCTAGCCAATATCGAACAGAAACCTCTAATCCATCAGATTTTTTATATAGTGCGGCTAAAGATTTTTTGGATGGAGATGTAAGTGAAGTTCCAGTTTGCAGAACTTCCTGATAAAGAGAAATGGCATGTTCTCTTTGGTTTAATGCTTCAAACCATCTTGCTGTTTCATAAGTCTCTCTTTCTGTTCGAAAACCATTACCAGTCACAATCCCCGACATGTGTGTATAAAGAGTGATGAGTGAAAGAACATCCCACTCATTATGTTGAAAAACACCTTCTAATAGAGATGGATCTCCTTCATTGCAATATTGAAAATAAAGCATCGGCGCAAGATAACCTGGTGTATCATGGATTCGATTGACACCTAACATCTCTTTTTCAACAACAGAGAGCTTTACAGCTGGCAACGTATCTTTCCACAATCTTCTCGCTCCGTGCAGCAGATCAAAGTGACCAAACTCTGGCAATGAAGGTACAAAATCACGAATTAACGTGTGCCGAGTTTTCACTTGCGGCCAATCAAACGATTTACCATTGTACGTTACTAAGTTTCGAAGTTCCTTCACATGATTTAAAAAATAATGATATAGAGCCACTTCAGATCCGGGTCCTGGTAAGAAGAATTGGTGTACTAATACGTGATCTTCCTTGATCTGGCTCATTCCAAGCATAAAAATGGTATTTCCTGCTCCGCCACTGAGACCTGTAGTCTCTGTATCAAAGAACAATAAATCAGAAGCGTCAAGGTCCTTAACGTGTAGTGGGTGATCAGCATCAACATCTTGCCATTGCGATACAGCTTTCAAAACATCTGAAAATTGATAACGTCCCCATTGTGTATCAAGAGGGTATCTTACTTTTCGAACAATACAATAATCATCCTCGAAGAAATAAGCTGAAGCTCCAAACTTTTTCCAATAGTCCTCATGTTGAATTTTTTCAGAAGAAGAATTCTCAAAATGGGGGTTACTTTCAACAGCTATCTCAGGAACTGGATTGACCATATGCTTTTTTAGTCGATTCAGTTTATTTTTAATCGACATGTTTTGTCGCCCCTTTGATTTGAGAAATCAATTTTATTGATAGATCTTTGCTGTTATTTCCTTCTTCTAATGTTCCCGTACAAGAAGGACAGCCACTTTCGCAAGGACATCTTTGAATCATAGAAAGCGCCTGATCTAGAACCGTATCCCAAGAGCCGTATACCTTTTCACTAAGCCCTATTCCACCTGGATATCGGTCGTAAATAAAGATCGTAGGCTGTTGGTTATGAACCGCTTTGACTTGAGGGACAACGTGAAGATCGTTTGCATCACACATCACGAATAAAGGCGCAACATGTCTTAGAACGTGTGCGATCCCAAGAAGACCTGCTTCAAGTTTTTCTTCACTTAACTCATTATTTTCAAAAGTAAGCCAAGTCGCTGAAGTGTGCAGCTCCTCTTCAGGTAGATGGATGGGACCTGAGCCTATATTGTCATGTGTTTCAAATTTGATCTTTTTAAAGATGGTTGCCTTTGCGACTACCATCACATCACCATATGCTTTTGCATTCTGTTCATGTGATGTTTCTTTATCCACTTCTAGTACATTTAATGAAACAGCGAGGTTTGCGTCTGTAAAATAATCCACATCCACTTCACGAACGAACGCTTTCTTTTCTTCGTAATCGAGCTTCTCAACCTGATATTGCGTACCTTGATGAAGATAGATCGCTTCTTCATGAAGAAGTGTCATTGAGCTAAAACGATCCATCTCACCGATCACTTTTACATCTGCCACATTAGATTGATCGATAATCACAACATTTTCTTGTGAAGCAGAACGAAGTGAAATGTTATGCGCAGGAAAAGAATCGTTCATCCAGTAGAAATGCTTTCCTCTTTTGTGAAGCACTTGTTCATCCACTAAAAATTCTAAAACATCTTGTATCTCTTGATCACCAAATTTTTCATTCTCTTGAAACGGCAGTTCATATGATGCGCATTTCAGATGATCTACTAAAATAATCAGATTATCCGGATTCATCCGAGCAGACTCGGGGGAACGTTCAAAGAAATAGTCTGGATTCTGAATCACGTATTGGTCAAGTGGTGAAGAGGAAGCTACCAAGATCACAACACTCTCATCTTGTCTGCGTCCCGCTCGCCCAGCCTGTTGCCAGGCACTTGCGATTGATCCTGGATAACCTGTCAGAATACAAGCATGAAGCTGACCAATATCTACTCCTAATTCTAAGGCGTTCGTCGAGACAACGCCCATGATGTCTCCGTTACGAAGTCCTTTTTCAATTGCACGGCGCTGTTTGGGAAGATATCCTCCTCTATACCCTTGGATGGATTTTGTGCCAAACTCCTTTTTTACAAGTTCTTGCAAATAGGTAAGCAATATTTCCACTCGTACACGACTGCGTGCGAATACGATCGTTTGAATGTGATTTTCCAAAAATAGTTTTGCTAGGTTTCTCGCTTCAAGCGTAGCGCTTCGCCTTACATTCAACGGTTTATTGACAACTGGCGGATTATAGAAGAGAAAATGCTTACGACCTGCTGGTGCTCCATTGTTATTGATAAGTGTCATGAGATTGCCGGTGAGTTGCTCAGCCAGCTCTTTAGGATTGGCAATAGTGGCTGATGTGCAGATGAAGATAGGATCACTGCCATAAAAATTGCAGATTCTCTTTAAACGGCGGATGACATTTGCCACATGACTTCCGAAAACACCTCGGTATGTATGGAGCTCATCTACCACCACATATTTCAAATTTTCAAACAGCGATACCCATTTTGTATGATGTGGAAGAACAGCAGCATGAAGCATATCTGGATTTGTCATAACGATGTTTCCAGCTTTTCTAACGACTTGTCTAATATTTGCTGGTGTATCCCCATCATACGTATAGCTTTTTATATCCAATCCCATCTCATCGATCAGTTCGTTCATCTCTGACTTCTGATCTTGTGCGAGTGCTTTTGTTGGGAATAAATACAGAGCTCTTGCTTCCGGATTATTAGCGACCTCTTGAAGAACAGGAAGGTTGTAACAAAGTGTTTTTCCAGACGCTGTAGGTGTAACAGCTACAAAACTTTCACCGCGTAAAGCTGCTTCGTACGCTGATAACTGGTGAATATATAAGGAAGAAATCCCTCTTTTTAAAAGAGTGGATTGAATTGTTGGATGTAAAGAGTCAGGAAGTGGCACAGAAACTGCCTCTCTTGGCTCAATGGTTTTCCAATGGACAATTTGATTAGCTAGATCTGGCTCTCGCAAAACGTCCATAACTTGCTGGATAGATTTTTTTTGAAACATGATAACCACCTCGTTTCTATTTTAACGAATATTTGTTCGTAAATAAACAAGGACTTAAACTTTATGTTCAAGCCCTGATTGATTTTTTTCGCCAAAATCATACAGTGTTAAATTTTATTTCTTAATTTTTGATAAAAATCATACTTATCTTGAAGGAAAAAGGAAAATGATGAAGAATTTAAAGTTTAATATTTAATTCACTGAAATAATTGTCTTTGTTTTATTCTAATTATGGAAGGAGTAAACGATATTCACTCTAACATCCTCTTAAAAAACATACCTTGGATTAATGTGTTATAATTAGTATATTAAAATAACTTAGGGCTATAGACTTTTCTTAGTCACCCTCCGTTAAGGAAGGGAGAGCAAGAAAATGAAAAAGATCAGTGTATTTATGGATGATTATCGTAGTCCCCCAGATGGATATGTCTTTGTAGAAACGATTGATGAATGTATGGATCTTCTGAGGAACCATTCAATTGAACATTTATCATTAGACCATGATTTATATAGCAGAACAAGAAATGGTCTTATGCTCGTAAAAATGATGATCAACGAAAAATTATTTGCCAATCGGATAACCATCCATTCTGCAAACTCTGTTGGTGGCAAGAACATGTACAATTGCCTGAAACAAGCTCAAAAAGACTTAATCATGCCTCACACTATCATTGTTTCCTTACGTCCACTTCCACTTAAATATATCCCGCCACGCGTGCTTCAGCATTATAGTGATATCAAATAATAGATCCCATTCAAAATAATTTATAAAGAAATGAGTAGGAGGAAGCAGCTTTACAGATCACTTGGCAAACTAGCTGTTTCCTCTATTTCAATAGACCAGGCGATAAGTGTCGTGCTATCTCTTACTCCATTTCTTTTTATTTCATCCAAAAGAAATGAAACGCCATCATCCAAACCAATATCGCTTAATACGTTTTGAATTTCTGCTGCATCTTCAAATGGAACACCAGGACATTCTGTCAGACCATCAGTTGTCATAAAAATATGGTTAAGTCCTTTTCTCATCTCTTTCTTCCCCGTACTATAACAAGGTACCGGAAGCTCAAATGTGTTCACTTCACCAACCCATTCATAAAAACTTCGCTGAACAAGTTGTCTTTCACCTAATGCTATTAGTTCAGGATGGAAAAGATGAAGAATACAATCTCCCACTGAAAACCACCATACATACTTTTCTTTTCGTACAACGATTAAACAAGCTGTTTCACCCGTTGTGTTGCGGCATGATTCCATAAAATCAGGATCTTGGAAGATATCCAGGATAAGATGATCTAATTTCTTTAATGCGGGACCTGCGGATTCTGAGAGTACACGCTTGATTTCGTTTTCATTCCTTAAAAATTGTTTGATAACAAGTTTAACACTCTGTGCTGTCTTATGCCCATCTAAAATCATTGTAAATTCCCAGTTTTCAGCTTGGTTCACCCATACTAAACACCCATCTTCATTTTTATATGACCCTGCTTCAGAATTACCTCCCAATCTACCTACTGTCACATTTTGTACTCGTGTAACATCTATTTCATCAACAAATGTATGATCGCTTCCAACCCAGATCAATTTAGAATTCTTCATGTACATTCTCCTCCAAATAATTCCTTACTCGTTCGCAAACTTTGATAATATCTTCATTCATTCCAAACGGAGCATCCACCCAACTATAGACTTCATTTGGGCCCCAATATTCTTCTGGTGTATTGGGATAACGAGGAACGATGTGCATATGCAGGTGAGCAACAGAATTACCTGACACGAGTGCATAAATGTGCTCTGCATGTTCTGTTTCTTTCACAGCACGGCTTACTCGAGCCATGATCTGACCGAATGCATTTGCTTCTTCAATGGTCAGATCACCAAGACCGAGTGCGTGTCGCTTGAGATCGATCATGATATGTCCAAGGTAAGACGGACGATCGCCTTTATCGATATGCCCCACGTAAACAAGTTCATTCTCAAATATTTTCACGCCTGCTGTGTCAATAACCCCATTATGTTTATCGCAAATAAAACAACCGTCACTCACTTTTCATCTCTCCCCTTTTTAAACAAAAAAACCCATCATCTCTATAAAGAGACGATAGGTTGTGCCTAACGTGGTACCACTCTTCTTCGTTCGCAAAAATTCGCGCAAACCTAAAGAACCTGATTACGGTGGTTAACCGTACAGACTTCTTTCAATCTGTCCACTCAAAGGTGAGTTCAGGTTTCATGCTGACTGCATCTCACCCTTTCTGCAGCTCTCTAAACAACATTAAAATCCTTACTACTCCTAATCATCATGTTTAAACGATGGAAAACTTTAACTAATAATAAGATGATTAGAAATTTCTGTCAAGTTTGTTTTTTCTGATTTTAATTATTGTCCAATTCTTATGTATTGATGAAAATAATAAGTGTAAGGATTTTCTTGGTCCTTTACGCCTCTGACTCTCAAAATCTCTTTCCAATCTTTCTCGTTGATTTCTGGAAAATAAGTATCCCCTTCAAACACATGGTGTATCTTTGTTAAATACAATTTTGTCACCATCGGCATAAATTGGGTATAGATTTCTTCTCCACCGAAAATTACGACTTCTTCATCGCCTTCGCATATCTTTAGCACATCGTTTATAGAATGAAGAATTATACAGTCTTGAGATGAGAAATTGCTTTTCCTCGTAAGCACAATATTTTTCCTTCCAGGCAGTGCTCTTCCAATCGATTCAAAATTCTTTCTTCCTAGAACAATGGTTTTTCCCATCGTAACCTCTTGGACATACTTCCAATCTCTCGGCAGCCTCCAAGGCAAATCATTATCTTTGCCTATCACTCTATTTACATCCATAGCTGCTATTATTGAAAAGTTCATAGTGAATCTGACCTTTCTTTTGTCCTTTTTAGGAATTTCTTATACTTATTATGACTATCACTCTCACCAATAAATTGGAATCCATTATCAACATAAATCTCATCTTTCCCAAAGATATGCTCTTCCCATTCTGTTTGCTGAGGTGATAAATTAAATGTTGCGATCAGTTGTTCATTTCACATGACGATAAAAGTATCTTTTCTCTCGATTGCATATTTGAATTCTGTATCTTCACCAACCTCGAGCAAAAAACGCCATTGATCAATATTCCCATCTTTCATCCATTGGGCACACTCTTTTAATAGTCTAATAACCATTTGTAGGTCTTCAAGGGATGTTTTTTGAATCTGTAATGATTTTAAAGAGTTTATATCAACTTTCCCTCCCCTTCATTCTAAAATAATTTCGGTACTGTTTAATTGAATCCTCCTAAAATTATCCATGAAAAATGAAGAAACAGCAACGAAAGAGGACGTTGCTGTTTCTTCTTCATAACTTTAACATTGATTTATAGTCATCCAACACAACTACTTCTTCTCTGTTACTCCTCCCAACTCAATTCCTAACTCCACGAGGGATTGATTGATGCGCCATACATAATAAAGGTGATGGATGAGATCTCGTTGAGATTGCTTACGGCTAGGAGCAAGGCGCTCAAACTTCTCGCGTTCTTCATCTAACGATTGGAGGAAATACTCCCCTTCATTCTCTGTTAAAAGAGCAGATAAGGAATCGATGTTGTACTTTAGCTTTGTCTCAATCTGAATAAATCCTTCGAGCAATTCTTCCGGATATTCAAATCCTTTTCTATAAGCGGAAGCAACCAAATGTTTGGCATAATAGTTAATGGCGGCTAACCTTGTCATCCAACTGACCATATCTGAATAGATCGGTGATCCTGGCCGTTGAAGAAAGGACTGCGCTTCATCCCTGATCGTCTGAAGTTTCGTATCTAGCTTAAACGCACTTTCCGAAAGGTTCTTAACGTTTACATCTTCTCTGAATCCTCTAACATATTCGGAGACAAAAGGAGCAAGTTCTTCTAAGAATTCGTTAATCGATTCAGCGACCTTCACTTTCGTTTTCTTTGGAAAGATCAGATACGAAACTACTAAAGCAATCGATGCCCCTGCAATCGTATCAAGTACTCTAGCACTAATTAGGGAAAACGTAATTCCACCTAATAGAAGATCGTACATAAACGCAATTAGCATGGTGATAAACACACTCATTAACGTGTAAGAAACTGTCATTAAATAAAATGCTAGAAATACAACCAGAAAGAGAAAGATAACTTCCAATATAGTGTGTCCGGAAAGAAGTCTAGCAAGGCCAAAACCGATAATTGCTCCTATGATCGTACCAAGCGATCGTTGATAGCCTTTCGTATAAATTCTTCCGATCGACTCCGTTCCAAGTAGAACGACAAAGGCTGTAAGAAGAACCCAATATGGCTGAGCTGGCGATATTATTAGACCCACTATAATGGATAGAATTCCTGCTACAAGTGCTTGATACGCCTTTTTTGTAGAGGGTTTTAACGATCTGTCATCTGTTTTTGTATCTTCATCAACAGCTTTTTCAATTATATCTTCTTCTTTTAAAATGCTAGACTGCGCATAGAGAGATTGCTGTATAGTAACAGCACCTTCTATCACGTGATTAGCGATCGACTCGATTCTGCGAATGAGATAGATCCATCCTTGAGGAGGCTCTTCCCGTTCAAAAAGTGTCATGATTAATATACGAAGCTGTTGAACCGATTTTTCAGCAGGAAGAATATTTTGTTCCTTCACATGTGGAGCGAGTACTTCAGCATCACGAACAGCAATCGTCACCGCGATGAGTGATTTCTTAATCTCATCAACTTGTAAAGCATCTGCCGTTTTTAATCCCCGCACCGAGTCCACTAACGTTTCGATCAGCATCCCCGTATCAAACACATACAGGCGAAGTTGGTTGGGTAAGAGACCTGGCCAAATTTTTTTTACATCATTTTCGTTGATATAACCAGATACAATAAGAGCATAATCTCTTAACTTGGCTACGTTTTTTTCTAGTTCTTCCTTACGCTGAAGATTGGAATTCTTATCTTTCATCGCTTCAATCAAAAGGTTTAGTGTCAGGTTACTTTGAATATGAAACGAATGAATGCTTCTTTTTAAATTCTTTGCTGTATCTTGAAACAAGAAGAAATTTAGGATAAAGGCATAAACGACACCTACCCAGATTCCAATGTCAAACCATGGTAGCTGGTTACTGGATAATTTTAAAACTGAGGAAAAATAAACCGTCATGAAGAAAATCATGAACAAAGAAAAATAGCGTGTACCAAATCTTGAGAAATAAAAACTGCTAAAAACACTTACCACTAAAACCACATCTATGTAATAGGCGTTGTTGGCGACAAGAGAACCAACTGTTATACCCAACATAGCCGATAGTCCCAACAAAATTGTAGTTACTCTCATCTCTTTCTTTGTATCATCCATTACGACCATGATGCCCATCAAACCAAGCATACCTGAAACAATAGCTGGTGTGATTCCACCAGAATGACCGGTGTATCTCATGATCAAGAGGGTAGTAAATATAGAAAAAATCAAACTAGCAGTTGCTTTTCCTGCTTTTTGCAACCGCACATTTCCGGGATCAGCTGCTACCATCTTCGCTAACCACTGATGCTTATTATATAATCGTTGCACGGTTTACCCCCTTTTACTAAAACTATAATAGAAAATGATATCATGCGTGTCTTTTTTTAACCAAACGAACCGCTTTGAATCATTAAACAATAATAGTATTATTCCCTTATTCTTCATCTTTCTTAACTCACTATTGCTACTTTTTACTACATTTCTAATAAGTGTCTTTCTGAATAAACTCGTCTGTATAAAAGGTTTTAACCGACTATTCATCCTCTGCATACATTTATATAACTACAAATATGTTTTGCCGGGAGTGGAAATAATGGGATCAACAGAGTTAACAGGAAGAATTATCTTTAAAGGTGACCCTGGCTACAATGAAGCCGTTAGAAACTGGAACCCTTATGTCAACACATATCCTCTTGTATTCGTATTTGCACAAAATGCATGTGACGTTAGTAATGCAATCAAGTGGGCTAGAGAGAACGATGTTCCCTTAAGGATCAGAAGCGGTCGACATGCTCTAGACAAAGAGTTCAATGTGGTAAAGGGTGGAATCGTTATAGATACAGGTGATATGAATAAAGTGCACTTAGATAAGAAAAAGGGAATCGCTACTGTACAACCTGGAATTCGCGTTGGACCTCTTGTAAAAGGCCTTGCTCGAGAAGGCTTTATGGCTGTTTTTGGCGATAGTCCGACCGTTGGAATCGGAGGCATCACAACTGGTGGAGGATTCGGGCTACTTTCCCGTACAATTGGAGTAATATCAGATAACCTTCTTGCACTAGAGACCGTAGATGCATATGGACGGATTCTTAAAGCGAGTCCAACTTGTAACGAAGACTTGTTTTGGGCCTCTAGAGGCGGCGGTGGTGGTACGTTTGGATACAATACAGAATATACGTTTAAAGTGCATCGTGCACCTGAAACAGCAACGGTCTTTAACATTATTTGGCCATGGGAACAGCTCGAAACAGTATTTGAAGCATGGCAGAATTTAATGCCGTTTGTAGATTCACGATTAGGCAGTTATATAGAGATCTACAGCAAAGTAAATGGATTATGTCAGGTAACCGGTCTTTTCTTAGGTTCAAGACCTGAATTAATTCAAATCATACAACCTTTACTTAGTGCCGGAACACCTTCTGAAGTAGTCATTGAAACGCTCTTCTACCCAGACTGTATTGATTTCCTTGATCCACCTGAGCCACCTTATGCTGATCAAAACTTTAAATTCTCATCTTCTTGGGCGACTAATCTTTGGCCAAAGGAACCGATTAAGGTAATGAAACAATTTTTAGAAGAAGCACCTGGAACAGAATCCAATTTTTATTTTACTAACTGGGGCGGTGCGATCAGCAGAGTGCCAAAAGACAAGACAGCTTTCTATTGGCGGGATCCGTTGTTTTATACAGAATGGAACGCTACGTGGGTTGATAAATCCGAGGAAGCGAGTAGTCTTGCATCAGTCGAGTCTGTGCGTCAGCAGTTAAAACCTTATACGATAGGTTCTTATGTAAACGTCCCAGACGAAAGCATTCAAAACTTCGGGAATGCTTATTGGGCAACAAACTTTGCAAGACTGCAAAGAATAAAAACAAAATACGATCCTGAGAATGTATTTAACCATCCTCAGAGTGTCCCACCACTCTACTAAGAATTTATATTTGCAATAGTTATCCGGTATTTTGATGACCGGGTAACTATTTTTTTTGGGATGGTGACGTAAATTATTTTAAACTTGATAGTTGTTAATTTCCGTTACAGAATCTTACAGATTATGTTAAAATTTAAAAATATATAAATAAGGAGAGGTGTCTTATGTATACTCCGACAGAAAGAGATGCTTATTTTCAGCGTACGATCGATATGCTAAATGTGTTGCCTATGGTTGAAGGTGTTGTTCAATTAGGTTCTGGTGTAACGGGGTACAAAGACGAATTCTCGGATATTGATCTAATGATAGCTACGTCAACTGAGGATGAAGTCATTGGAGTGAAAGATAATATTCAGCAATTTTACAAGGATTTGAATCCCGTTATCATTAAAGAGAAGCAGTTTTCAAAAAATATTTACCTATTGATTGTTATTTTAGAAAACTCGTTGGAATTCAATGTTTCAATTCTTCAAAGGAATTCATTAAGTGTAAGATCTCCGTTGTGGAGAATAGTTTTGGACAAAACAGGCTTAGTCTCTGAGAAGATGGGAAAAGAGGATCGCTCTTTTTCAAACAAACCCGTAAAGTATGCTACTTTCGAAGATCCTGTTTTCGAATTTGTTTATTGTTTCATAAGATTAGACAAAGAATTGAAACGCCATAATTTCGTATATGCACTAAAGATGCTAGAGTCGATGAGAGATTACACGTTAATCGTTCAAGCTTTAAATGAAGATAAAAAACTTCATCAGTTTAAAGCTTACGACTCGTTAAATAGTGACTTTCTAAAAAAATATCTTTCAACATATCCACAATATATAACGTGTGATAGTTTGGTTGAATCTGCTTTATTATTAAAAGAATTATTTATACATACCGTAATGAGGAGTTCAATATATATACTAGATGATTCTTTACTTGAGTTGTTAAAACAAAAGAATCCCGCATAAACTATCAAAAGCACTGTACATGCAGTGCTTTTGATAGTTTCCTATAAGATTTTTAACTAGTAAAGCTTGCTCTTATAACCGTCCTTGAGGTCATTTGCTATTCTTTCTTCAGTCATTTCAGGTAGATTTACATGATCTGCTAGAATCTTTGCCGCGTTTGGGAGAGATTCTTTCTTTTCCCAACGTTCATGTTCCCAAAGTCCGGATCGTTTGAACGCTTTCCCACAATGCATATAACATTGTTCTACTTTAACTAGAATACCCAGAAGTGGAGATTTTCCTCCTGCTTCCATTTTTTTGAGTACTTCTTCATCTTTAATAATAGCAGCTTCACCGTTAATCCGTAGCGTCTCACCCATTCCTGGTATTAGAAATAGTAAACCTACTTTCGGATTTGAGAGAATATTAAACATTGAATCTACACGCTTATTCCCTGGTCGGTCGGGAATCACGAGATGGTGATCATCCAATACATATACAAAGCCTGGTGCATCACCTCTAGGTGAACTATCACAGTTCCCTTCATGATCTGACGTAGCTAAAATTAAAAATGGTGAATGTGCAATAAAGTCTTTGCAATGTTCATCTATTTTAGGGATAACTTTATTCTGCCCCCTAAGACTAGGAGTTCCGAGCATAAGCCTCAGCTCTTCTTGGCTGTTCACATAGTTAAAAGTTTTCACTATCGTTTCATCCCCTTACTTTCTAAGAGCATCCGCTGCCAGATGTGCATCTGTATTCTTGACGTAAATGTCGTATTGCGTGTTATCAATTACTGGCCGTTCTCTATCACCAAATGCCTGCCCCGGAATTCTCACTTTATATGCCACACCATCAGCTTTAAGTTTGGCTATGATATTAAAATAGTTTTCCTGACCAAATGCAGTATAGATGAGATTCATGTTACGGTAACGATACTTATGAACAAAAGAACCAACAATGATTCCGCCAAGCACAATCAAAAGAAAAAACCATCCGAATACCGGCATGCTTCACAACACCTCTTTTACGTTTCATCACTTCTTATACTCTGCTCGTTTCCACTAAGACTTTCTAAATTTTGATCAAATTTCATTTTGCGAATGTATCTAAATTCAATGATATGATGATGGAAAAATTTAGTCAACGAGTGAAAATACCCCCATAAATAAACGATTCCCTCTTAATAGTGTATAGAGTACATAAAAAAGTAATGACAGAAGTACGAACACTGTTAGGAGGCAAATCATGGAGCCGTATGTAAAGGATGCTCTGCTTGAATGGAAAGACGAAATCGAGCAACAAAAAAAAGAAATAGATGAAGAGTATGAAAAAGTAAAAACAGAACTTCAACTTTATTCTTATAAATTCGGAATCACGAAGCAAGTCATCCAATCTACCATTAACGAAGAAATGATCAAGAACATCAAGAAAACCTATCAAGAACCTTTTGAAGAAAAGTACAATGAATTGAAGCAACAGCTAAAAAAGCTTGAGGAAAAACGCAGCGTTTTCAATATGTTTGTAGAAAAGATCGAAATTGCTTCTGTTAAAGAATCCAATTCATAAAAAATCGAAGCTTGGAATTGATTCCAAGCTTCTTTATGTTTTCTTCTTGCTGGTTTCAATCTAAAGGCGCCTGTCAAAACGTGTCGAAAAACGGATAAATAATTTTATATACGGAATTAAATTGATTTACCTCGTATTTATTGTAATTTACCTCGTAATGGTTGTTATTACCCCGTAATGAATGATGGATGTACATACAGATTGTATAAAGATTGATTTTGTTCAATTGTGGTGGACATCATTAGTTGAATTTCCTGTACTCAACTATGTTTATTTTACAACTTGAGCAACTATCTCTTTCTTCACAGCTTTTTCAGTTGCCTTTCCTCTCAAAAAGAGACCAGAATACATGAAAAATGCGCCGATCATTATTATTACTCCCATATATACACTCATCATAACAGGAACTAAAAAAGCCCCTAAGATAATCGTCGAGCGAGCTAACATATCTGCTCCACTAAATGATACATTTGCAAATGCAGAGTAAGATCCTCTCTTATCGCTAGGAATCATATTCGCTTTTTCAGCTTCCTTAATCGGAGAGTAAATTAACTCTCCCATTGTAGCGATCACGTTAAATAGAAGTAATACATACCAAGCGTTTGCTGAAGTAACGGTCACGTAACCTATTCCGTATAACAACAACCCAATCAATAAAGCATTTTTCTTAGAAAAACGATCCATAACCCGGTTGATTAAGAATGTGAAACAAACAACCATCAACATGTTTTGGATGTTTAGCATACTGAGCATTCGAACTCCTGTGATCTCAAAATTACCAATGTGAAAAGAGTCGAAGGTTTCAGCCAAACGAATGCCAATATAACTGTTCAGTGTGAATTCCGCTGAAAAGATAAAAGTTCCGCCAATAACGACTTTCACGAATGCAGAATCTTTTAAAGCTACTTTATAGTTTTGAAACAAGTCCAGAAAAACATTCTCATGTGTTTTTTCCAAAAAGCCTGTGAACTCATCTCGTAACCAAATTCCATAAGCAATAGGAATGCTGATTGATGTTACGGTTAACAACACAAAAAGTTCAATCTGATGACTTACATAAAGCAAACCACCTAAAGCAGCTCCAATCGCCATCGATAAATTAATCATCCAGTAATCAAGCGTGTATACTTCTTTTCTGTTTTCAGGTGTCGTTGAATCCATAATAATCGCATGCATGGCAGGTCTTCCTAGGCTGCTTGTAACAGTGAATCCTATATAAGCGAATGCAAAGACCAGAATCCAGTTTTGTTCAGGGAACAAGCTTACGGTCATGAGTAAAAACATGACTGCATTTAAGCAAGAAGTTGTCATCAACACTTTCTTTCTTGGAAAACGATCCGAAATGTAACCACCGATTAAATTGACAATGAATCCAATAATAACTGTTAAGATCAAAAATGTCCCTGCCCAAACCTTGCCCTTCTCCATAGCAAAAAACAAGGCCATAAATGGCATGACGGCCGATGAAACGGCTCGATTAAAGAACGATGTAATCAAACGCACTTTAATATTTTGGGGGTATTCTCTCCATCCCATGTTGTCCCCTCCTTCTCTGTATTGTAATATTAAACTAGACTACAAATGATAAAAATAGACAATTATAAAAATCATGTCTACTTTTAAGTTGGAGGAGAAACATGGATAACAAACTTCTTGTTCTATGGAGATACTTTCCATCTGGTCATATTCGAACCGAAGAAATTGCTGAGGCTCTTCAGATCAGTCAGAAACAAACAACACGATATTTAAAAAAATGGAACGATGAAGGCTGGTTAACTTTTACTCCAGGTCGTGGAAGAGGAAATGTTTCACGTCTTCAATGGCAAAAGAATATCGAAGAAAACTTTGAGGATGAAGTATTGCTCAAGCTGGATCATGAACCCGTTGAAATTAGCAGTAAATATTTAATGTATGATTGGTCAACGGAAACAAAGTTAAGATTGATGAACAAATTTTATACGCAATTTGGCTTTGTGCAGGAAGCAAAAGACAAACTGGTGGTGCCAAAACGCTATCCTTTTAGGACCCTACACCCATTAGATGCAGCAGATGCACATAGCGCAAATATGGTATCGAATGTATTTAATCGACTCGTATCGTTAACCGATCAAGGAGAAATCATGCCAGAACTTGCTCACAGCTGGGATGTTTCATCTACGAAACTACGACTTTACTTAAGAAAAGACGTCTGCTTTCACGACGGATCTGTTTTAACAGCAACAGATGTAATCAATTGTTTAGAAAAACTTAGATTTCATGAACAAAACAAAGATTTATGGAAACCGATCGATGAAATGGTTTCAAAAGCTCCACTCGTGGTCGATATTTTGTACCCAGGAGGCTGCAGCTATATTCTTCCGTTGTTAAGCATGATGACATCGAGTATTTATAAAGAAAGCAAAGGAAGGATTTATGGGACTGGAGGGTTCTTGGTAGAAGAAGACAATGACCAAAAAACAACGCTTGCCGCTTTTAAAGAACATTTTCAAGAACGACCGTTACTTGATGCTGTTGAATTTGTTAAAGTTCCAAAAGACTTTCCGATTGTTTACCACTCATCTTTAGAACCGAATCATCATGAAACCTTTCAAGTAGAGAGTGATTCGGGCTTTGGTGTACTTATCATGAATGCTTATCGTAGCGGATCACAGATTGCTAAATTAGAGGTACGGCATTACATCCATCAAATTCTAGCAATGAATCGCCATAGGATACCTGAATATGAGTCAAGAGCCATACCGAACGACAATAGTTGCATGATCGGAAATCGTCTTCCCTATTCAATACCTACAGCAGTTAGGCCCGAATTTACAGAGCCTCTAATTATTAGGATAGCGGAGCATACAGAAGAAGCTTCTAGATGGCTTCTAGACACGTTTGCTCAATATGACATCCCTGTTCAAGTCATACATGTATCTTTCGAGGACGCTATTTTTAATAAACAACTAACTGACCAAACAGACATGTTCATACATGGTGAAATATTTGAATTGAATCAAGATCTGTCTTTCTATTTTTTCTTAACAAATGGGTTTGCACCACTACCATTAATTTTAGGGAAAAACAAGAGATGGCAAAAACGCATCTCTCAATATATTCATACACCATTTGGAGAATGGACGAATTTGAATGTTGCAGTCGAGAAGGAACTTATTGAGGAAGCCATTATGATCCCGCTGTATTATCAAAAGAGGTATATACCTTTTTCAACTGAATTGATGAACGTGAATATCAAGCATTTCGGATATGTTGATTTTTCTAAACTATGGTTAAGGCCAACGCTTGATCAGTAAAATAAAAAAAGGATCTGACATTTCAGATCCTTTCTCTCACTGGAAATCAAGGTTTTGCGTTAATGGTCCAAGACAATCCAAACATCAATCCAATAAATATGGGGATGAAAAGATTGATTCCTATTCCCCACCAGGCGAACTGTTTGGAACGATTCATTGTAAACAATCCCACTACTCCTAAGAATACCCCAAGAAAAGGTAATTGAAAAAGAAATAAGTCAGGTATATCCATTGTTTCTATCAGTAACCCAATATTTAATACTGCCAGAGCTTGTAAACCAATGATAAAAGATATAAATCCAGTTAACGTCTGCAGTTTTCTTCTGCTTTTTTTCTTTATTTCCAGTTCCATAATTTGACCTCCCCTACTTTTATCGCTCGAACAACTTTCATTTGTTCTAATTTTCTTAACTCTGGGACGGGTCCTGTTACAACTGCCCCATAAATCAGAATCCCTTTGTCTTCCACATATTCACGCCTTTCTTTTATTTCAAGAGATTTTATCTTTGATACAATCTCAGCAGTTTGTTCATTCTTTTCTAATAACTTTAATATATCGAGAAATACTTCCTCGTTCGTTTGATCTCCGTCAAAAGGTGACCAAGTTGTAGAATCGACCTGTGCGGGATAGCCGATAGGTGTAATTGGAACACCCTCTTTATCCATTTGCTTAGCTTCTAATCCTGTATCAACCGCTAACCACCGAATCTCCATTTCTTTCGGTAACGCTTTTTCAATTTCATTAGGTTTCATTAGTTCTGAGAAAGAAAGGTAAGCTTCTGCAACTGTACCGTCGGGAAGACCTTTTAATACATCCCATTCGTCTGACATATTAAATGGTACACCCGCATCAGGATGATACATTTTTTGACCGTCCTTCACAACATCTATTCCATAACCCATCGGAGGAAGCTGCTCTAAGAATGATATTTTTTCAGGGAATTTTGGCTTATCCAATCCGAAATATACATCTACCTTCTCAGCTAGATAATCTTCACTACCAATGCGCTTAAACGTATCAAAGTTCACATTCATGGAAAATAAACCAATCTCACTTTCTATTTCCATCTCTTCTAAACTTACATTGGGTTCAGTTACATAAATTGTTTTCCCTACTACATCGATCATCGTGTTTGCTTTACCACCAATACCGTAATACAAATAAGTGATTAATGTCATGAGGGGTAGAATAAGAAGTAAGATCGCTAGACTTATCATGACGGTTGCATTACGAGCTGTATTTGATCCTACTTTAATGATTTCTTTTTGTTCTTCTTCAGATAGAGAGGGTGAGGTATGAATGTCGTTCTTCGTCTTCATCATGTAAGCTTTATATAGATTTTCGTCATTATTTTGATCCTGTTTATGCTCGTCGCTCATCTAGGTTCATCCTTTCCTTAACGCGTTCTACTAGTTTTTTTCGACCTCTTGAAATATGACTTTTTAATGTATTCAGCTTTATATTTAAAATATCAGCTGCTTCTTGATAACTAAGTTCATTCAAATCGCACAACAAAACTACCTGTTTTTCGATCTCTTTTAAACACTTTAAATCCTCCATTAATAATAAGAATGATTCCTTTTCTAACATCTTACTTTCCGGTGTATTTTCTCTTCTATCTACATCTTCTTTAATCTCATCAGTAAGAATCGTTTTTTTATTCTTTCTTTGATGATCTATAAATGCATGGTACGCAACTTTAAACAACCAAGCTTTAATGTTGTTGATCTCATAGTCTGCCAAAGTTAGATATGCTCGATAGAATGCTTCTTGCACCAAGTCTTCCGCAATATGGTGATTCTTCGAAAGAGAATACAAATAGCGGTAAAGATCATTCATATAGTGTTTATAAACATCCTCTAGTTGCACAACCGCTCCCCCTTTCATATCAACCACGTTTTAACCATAAAAAAAGTTGCAATATTTTACAATTATTTTCAATAAAAAATACTCAGATTGATTTCTGAGCATTCTCGGGTTCCAACTTTTCAATTATTTGTGCACATTCTTTCCTTGTGTCAGGATGCAAGATTACTCGATCCGTTAAAAGATTGGCGATCAAACGATCCGATATGGTTGGTCCTGATCGTTTTCTTCCTCATCTTCTTGAGATAGATTTATAATCACAGATCATCTCAAGTATAAACTTTCGGGGAATCGGCACCGCTTCTCTTTTAAGCTGATCAACCACCCAATAATTCCAATGATGCTTATTGTGATGTTGATGATGAAGCCAGGCATATTGCCATTCCACTTCACTCGGCTTCTCATCTGAATAAAATTTCTTTGCATATGTAAAAAACTCAGCTGGATGAAGCTTAGATAGATCATGTGTAAATGCTTGAACATAAAGTCCTAACTTCCAGCATTCTATAAAGACATTCAATTTATGTTCAAAGATATAAAGAAGATATTTTCCATATGCTGGCATGATTCTTCACCCACTAATTAAATATTTTACTTCCATAAAACAGAATCAGCGTAAAAATGATTATCTCAATGATTATTAGTCCCGTTCGTTTCAATGGTGTTCCTTTGTACTTCATTCGTTCAAAGAGATATTGTATGAAAATAATAGCAATTGCCGTGTAAAAACTATCTAAAAGTGTCACATTTATCACCTATTTATCAATAAAGTTTACCAGGAATACAAATACAAATATTGTGATGAATGTATATCGAGATCCTACAACTTTATTTTTATCACCTAGGATTTTTTCAAATATCTCTACAAGTATTCGATATAATGTAGCACTACCTAAAATTACTAAGATAAAGGTAATGGGCTTCTCCCAAATACTTTTAAAATCTACAAATTGAAAAATCGTAAGTATCACAATAAGTCCACAAAGCTCTCCGATGTCGTTCTTAGATCGTTTAAAGAAAAAACGACTCAGTGTATTCATAAGCTGTCCTCCATTATGTCTATTATCTATACTTCATATTTCATTCCTTAATAAGTCTCATTATTCCTTCTGAAATTTTAAACTTACCAATTTAGTACAAATAATGAATATAAGATGTATGAGGAGGTTTTCTATGAAGGCTGTATGGTTTAAAAAGACGCACTTCTCAATTTAGAGAAGTGCGTCTTTTTGTATGTATTTCTTCACTAAGTTTTTGAAGACTTGAATGGTATTTAAAAAGCTTTCTTGCACATGTCCATCTTCAATCGTCCAACAAGTAGCTAAAACAGCATGTGAGTAGGCTCTTAACAAAACTCTATCTTTATTCAAATTCAGTACATCTACAAAAATACCAATTCGTTTTTCTGATATCTCTTCCACTCCATGTTCAGGTAATTTATTCAGCAAATATTGAACAACCTCATATTCACGGTCTCCGATCAAACCCTTCGGATCAATCGCAGTCCAAGAACCGTCTCCATTTGCTAGTATATTGTAATGATGTAGATCGGCATGAAGGATATAAGGCTCCTCTATAGAACGATTTAATTCTCTAAAAATGGATAGAGCTTGTTCGATGGTGGATTTTGAGACCAGTTGATAATCATCGTATTTTTGATAGATTCGTTTTAGGCTATTCTCACGTTCAAGTACAGTCGGAAGGTTAGATTTGGCTGGAGCAGGAACCATTAACTTCTTTATCACTTTAGCAGCAATTACAGTAGCCTCATCATCATCTTCTATTTCTGCCAATGTATGGCCTGGTTGTATACGTTCAAGAAGCATCAGACCTCGTTCCTTCTCATACGCTAACAATTTAACTGTATTCTCGCCAGACAGAAGCTGAAGTGCGCTTAGCTCCGTTTCATATTCTTTCTGATCAATCACAACTTTCAAAACCATTTCACTTCCATCACTTCTTATAGCGGGTGCGACGAAATTGTACGAAAGATTGAAAGGTTGTTGGATGTGAAGATCATAGTTCTTCTCGCAATAAGAGAGTAAGTCTTCAAAAGTACTCAACCATTCACTTGCTTTTTCTCCATGTACACCTATAATTTGTTTAATAAATAAATCAGGAAGTTTGTAACTCATTCCCCTCTCTCCTTATGTCATCTTTTTTTCTTTGTATGTTGTATTCGTTGTACATCAACTTCATGGACTCTACTATTCTTTCATCAGATAAGGTGTTTGTATAACGATTCGGAAGATTATTGGCTCCTAAAACATAGAGCAAGGGATGTTGATGAAACTCTCCTAAAATCCCTATATCCACCACTAAGCTTTCAAAACCCCCGCTCATATGATTCAACATATGGTTTGGAATCCCTTCAAAGTGATCTTGAGGTCGAACTAGACCATTCATAACAGGTAACCATAATTGCGGATGACGGTGATACCCTTCAAAAATAGCTTTTAATACAGAAAGCACTTCACTAATTCTCCCTTTATTTTCAACATCCCGAGGATTTGAAGAAAGATTTATGTGTTTGTAAGAACTATTTATCTCTGTATTTACCTTTTCCCACCCTCCACAAAACTGCACAATATTATCTGCAGCTTTACTATCATGACAAGCGATCATCACTTCAACAAGATCTCCTAAGGACAGAGAAGTTCTACCTTGAATATGTGGAAATAAAACGGCGCTGTTCTCGTCTTTATCGAGTTGAAAATCCTCAATTAAGTCACTCCAATGAAACAATCCTCTCTCCACCCAATTTGTTATACAATATCCAATAACCACTTTTGCAGCTGAAGCTAGTGGAACGATTAGGTCAGGATTAAATGAACACACAACTTCTTGGTGTTTCGTTGAATAGATGATGATACCTACTTGTTCTGATTCAACGGTCTTTAATGTTGTTAGTACACTTTGCATCTTGATTACTCCTTCACTTTATGTAATTGTAATTATTATCCAACTTAACAATAACACACTTCATTTCTAACTTTTTTAAAAAAACTTCCAAAAAAGCGTATAATTCTCAGTAGGATAATCGTTGTACATAGTGAACGGCAATTAAGAAGGGAGTTATAACATGTCTCAATCAACGAAAACACTTCACGGGCAATCCAATGAATTACGCCAAAAATTTGACGAAGAAATCCAAGATTTCAGTGATGCACTATGGAACTATTGCAGATACCTTACAGGTTCACCTTGGGATGGTGAGGATTTATATCAAGAAACGCTGCTCAAAGTACTAGGAGGATTATTTACAAGATGGCATCCAACAAACTTAAAATCCTATGTATTTCGCATCGCAACCAACACTTGGATCGACCAATGTCGTAAAGAAAAACGTACGCTTGGAGAACTACATGAAGAATATGAAGCCTATGAAGAATTTTCGGACAGTCTGGAGTTAGAAGAAGCTCTTCAAAAATTAGATGACCTTTTTTCTCCACGACAAACTGCTGTGTTTCTTCTTTTGGAGATCTTTCGCTTCCAAGCAGATGAAGTTGCGAGTATGGTAAGAACAACGCCTGGCGCTGTTTATGCCTCAGTGAGAAGAATGAAATATAAAATACGAACCAATAGAGATCATTCGATTAAACCGAAGCTTGAAAATTCACCTCAAAAATCAAAGACGATACAAGCCTATTTAAAAGCATTTAATCATGGTGATCTTGAAGGGATGCTTTCACTCATAAGTGATCAAGCTCATTACGAAGCATCATTAGGGTTTTTAGAAGTAAATAAGGATGAAATCATAAATGGATCACTAGCATACGGCTTACCAGGTCATCATGCTATTGAATGTGAGCTATGGGGTAAACATGTCATTGTCGTATTGGCTGAGTCTGATCAAGGTCAGCTTGTACACGATATTCAATACCAAGAAGTCGAAAATAACAAAATCGTTTACCACAGAAGCTTCTTCTTTAGAAAAGAGTTCATAGTGGCTGCGTCAAAAGAATTGGCATACAAGCCACAATTAAACAAGCCTCCACTTAACTGGGAAGATGAATAAGAAGTCTAATAAAAACTCCCCTTCTTGTTACTAAAACAATCAGAAGAGGAGTTTTCTTTATAGTATTTATCTAGTAACGCAGCCACTTCCAGATTTCACTTGGAGTTGCATTTTTTCCATAAAGTAAAATCCCTGTCTTAAACACCTTACCAGCTAGTTTCATCAACAGCCAAATACTAGCTAACAAGATAATCAAGGCAATAATGATCTCAACCCACGGCCATTCATCCAATAAGGAAAGACGAAGGATAAGGATGCTTGGAGATGTAAGTGGGAAATATGTGGCAACTTGAGCGATGATGCCGCTCGGGTTTGCCAATATTGGGCCTATGAATATGAGCGGAAGAAACGGCAACATCATGACGATTCCTTGAAAATTGCTTGTAGCTGTCATATCTTCAACCGTTGCACCAATACCAACGAAAATAGCAGCAAACATTAAGTAACCTGCTATAGAGATCGCTAGCAAAAGCAATAGTTCCGGTACAAAAAGATATTCCATGACTGGTAGCTCATATCTCCATGCTGCAATCGGAACAACGAGTAATAGCCAAGTTCCTACTTGAACAAGTCCTAATATGAAATAACCGATGATTTTCCCTTGCATTAAGTCTCCAGGTGTTACGGAGGATAATACAATCTCAGCTACCTTTTCCTTCTTTTCTTGAGAGGCACTCTGGAAGATCATCATACCTGTCATAACGATTGAAAAAAGTACGATACCAGCAAATGCACCTGGGATTATCCGTTCCATTGAGCTGTCATCCGCACTCTTTTTATCTGACGGATTCAGAGAACCTGAACCAGTTTGTGTTGAAGCTTCTTCTGACTTGATCTCTATTCCTTTTGTTATCGATTGAACGACTTCTGGAGAAAGGTTAAGCTGATCAAATTTCACCTGACGCAGTGGCTCTTGTAGAAACTGCACTTCACTTGAAAAGGTGTCAGGCATTTCATTGCTTGTGAAAACCTTCACTTCTCCTGTTTTTACCGCATTATCTGTCAATGCCACATAAGCTTGGTTTTCGGATGATTCTATCTTTTTAAGTATCTTTTTTGAATCATCTGTTAATTCTTCCATCTTCCAAGATAAATCTTGGGATTTGACCAAACCATTAACTTCATCAAAAAGGTTCAGTTCATCATTCACATAAACGGTTACGGTCTCTGAATCAGGTTCTCCTTCCAGCTTTTCAAGGAGTGTCGGAAAACTAGCGAACACGATAAATAGAAGCGGTGTCAAGAGAAGTGATATGATAAAAGATTTATTTTTCATGTTCCGCTTAAGTTCCCACTTTGCAACTTTCCAGCTGTTACGCATACTTCACACCTTCTTTCACAATCATGTTTTTATCAGAAGCGATATCAATAAAAATCTCATGCAAAGATACACGATCGATTATTAATTCATATACATTCAATTCTATTGGCAACTCTCTAAGCCAGGTTGGAATGTGAACATCTTGCTCTAAATAAAGAATCGTTCGATCCTCTTTACTCTCAACGCGGTGAACAGATGGGATATTACGCAACAGTTCTTCAGGGTTGTCACCTATAATCGTACATTTAAAGTTTGCGTATTCTCTCTTTACATCTTCCATGGCACCATAAATCACTTTTTTGCCTCGATGGATCATAAATAATCGATCACATAATTCTTCCACCATGTTCATCTGATGAGAAGAAAGGAGAATTGCTGTGCCATTGGCTGCAAGTTCTTTAATTTCTTCTTTAAATACCTCTTGGCTTACAGGATCAAGACCTGAAAATGGTTCATCTAGAATAAGCAGTTCTGGTTCGTGAATAATCGCTGCGATCAATTGAACTTTTTGCCCCATCCCTTTTGACAGTTCTTCAACCTTTGTGTTCTCTTTACCAGCAAGTCCGAATTTCTCTAAATACTCCAAAGCACGTTTCTTCGCTTTCTTTTGTGGATAGTCTTTAAGTTCAGCAAAATAAAGCAAGATATCCATCACGTTTACGTTTTTATACAAACCTCTCTCTTCAGGTAGATAGCCTATTTTATGACGAGGAATTTCAGAACTCCCATGAAAATGAATGGATCCTTCATCTGGATACATAATGCCCATAATGTTACGAATTGTTGTGGATTTCCCGGCTCCATTCGGTCCAAGAATCCCCATGATCTCACCACGATGTACTTCAAAAGAGATATTCGAAATAATCCTCTTATCTTTAAACGATTTTCCTAATCGCTCTACTTTCAAGATGCGCTCATTCATCATCTTTTACCTCCCCATTAGCATGTAAGTAATAATTTCTTCTACTTCTAAAACCTCTGATTGTATAATTTTTATTTCATTTTTCTTCAAGAATGTGTCTGTTTGTTCTACATCATTAGAAATGAGCAGACGATCGTTCAAACGGTCGATCTCACCAGGAATTTTTTCAATCCCTAACCCATTTTCAAACCAATAACGCTTGTATCGATACACTAGTTCTTCTTTTTCGTATTTACCTATTACTTTGCCATCGTTCATGATCACGATATAATCTGCTAATTTCTTAATATCTTCTACTTGGTGGGTAGCGATAACGATCGCTCTCTCGTCTCTCTCCATCCAATCTACAAGAATGTCCATTAACTTTTGTTTTGAAGGAATATCCATATTAGCTGTAGGTTCATCTAAGATTAAAAGTTTTGTGTTCTTAGAGAGAGCTAAAACAATGTTAAGTTTTTGCTGCATGCCTTTAGACATTTTTCCAAAACGTTTATTAAGATCAATTTCAAAAGTCTTTACAAGATTCATAAACATTTCTTGATCCCAGTTCGCATACCAAGGTGCCATCAAATCTCTTAGTTGTTTTCCAGTTAACAAGTCACAACCTAGAACAGATTGTGGTTGATAGGCAACCTCCTGTTTCCACTGATCACTGGACTTTACACTAGCTCCAAAATGCAACAGTTGACCGTTGTCCGGTTTCACAAGATTCATCATCATTTTGATGAGTGTGCTTTTCCCTGCACCGTTGTTACCAATTAGTGCCGAAATCGTACCGAGTTCAATATCTAGATCTATTGGGCCAACTGTGAAATCATCTACTGTTTTCTCTACTCTTTCAATTTGTGTACAAAGCTTCATTCACTACCACCTCGATCGTTATCTTTAAGTCTTGCTAGTACTTCTTCAAACACAGATCGAATTTCATCAACTGAGTAATTGTGTCGAAGAGCGGTCTCTACACCTTTTTCAATCGCTTCAGATACAGATGATACTGCTAACTTCTCCATCTTTTTTACCTCCACTTCAGCAACGAAAGTTCCCTTCCCTTGCGTTGTTTTGATAAAGCCACCGTACTCTAAATCTTGATAAGCCCGCCGAGTAGTTATAACACTGATCTCTAAATCTTTTGAAAGTGCTCGAATGGAAGGAAGAGGTGAACCTGCTGGTAACTTACCACTAACAATGAGTGCTTTAATTTGTCCTTCTATCTGATGGTAGATGGGAACCCTGGAATCTCTGGAGAGCTTTATAGGAAGTTCCATATAGATGCTTCCTCCCTTCTTTACTGAAAATAATCCAATTTATTCATGTGATTCTTCATATATCTCATCCAAAATGCAACACTCGCACAGGCTGCAAAAATGGAAACAACAGATGTAACGATCGGCCATTTACTAGCGATTAAAATAGTAAGTCCAACCAATCCGTGACTCGAGAGATAAGGAACAGCGAATAATAATAATGTGAAACTTCCCAATAAAACAACTGCATAGAAGACCATCTTTACATTCGTGACTTTATCTCCGGAATCACTTGCCGGATAAACACTTCCATAACAAATCCCAAAGCTAAGCCAGATGAGAGAAAATGCTATAAACTCCATTGGTGCCAAAGTTTGGCGCAATTCAGGAGCAAGGCTATACATGATTATTAAAACCACTAAATGAAACGGAACTGAGTAGATAAAATAAATAAGAAAGCGGCTTTTTACCACAATTTCTCTTGGAATTGGAAGCTGGTTTAGAAAGACGGTAAACGGCTGTGCCCATAAATTGTCAGAGAGTTTTTGGTATTGATATTCTTTCGGTTTAGCCCATATCGCTGCAACCCCAAAGGTAAGCAAAAAGAATATATCATACAGCATAAAGTGTTCTTCTAAGTATGAAGAAATTGAAACCGTTAAGAAAAATGAATAGGGTACTAATAGAAACAGTAAAGTAAAGATACTTTTCTTTGAATGAGTTAATTCAAATTTTGAGAGCCAGAATGCCTGTTGCCAGCGGTTCATTTTTATCATCCACCTTCAAGTAACTGTTATAGTGTTTATATCTATATACACACTATATAACAATGGTGATGATTTTTCCACCTAATTTCAAAAAAAATACATATAGCATCTTTATTATTGTTGTTAAACATTGTAAATAATTCTATAGAAGCGTTGTTCCTAGTGAATAATCCCTCTATAATAAAATGAAATATATAACTTACAGAAACGTACAAAGAAAAGGAGAAAATATGAATAAGTCTATTAACACGAATCCTCTCGTAAGCACAGAAATGCTTATTAGGAAGCCGGTTAACATCGTATTTGAAGCTTTTATTGAGCCTGACATCACTACAAAATTCTGGTTCACTAAAAGCAGTGGAAGACTATCAGAAGGAAAAAAAGTATTGTGGGAATGGGAAATGTACGGAGTTTCTGACGAGATTTTAGTTAAAGAATTAGAAACAAATAAACGCATCTTGATTCAATCCTCCAATGGAACAACAGTGGAGTGGTCATTTACTTCTCGCAACAATAATGAAACTATGGTTAACATCACGAATGCTGGGTTTACAGGAAATGCTGATGAGGTACTAAACCACGCCATCGATGCAATGGGAGGATATACAATGGTATTGTGTGGGCTAAAAGCTTATTTGGAACACGGCATCCTATTAAACCTTGTGGCAGACAAAGCACCAGATTTTCACTTATAAGCATCAAAAAAGGACCTACGTGGTCCTTTTTTATAAGTTAAATGTATGTTTAATTTGAGCAGCTACTTCATCTGGATTTAGATTTTCATTGTTGATTCGAAGATAATTTTCTCTTTTTATCTCTCCCTCATTAGAGTTCATGCGGTACATTTCCATCGATGTCTTTATGTCATTTTCCGACCACTTAATATTTCTTTTAGAAGGTTTATGGTCCAGCCTATGGGGAGTAATGTTTCTCTGGAGCCTTGTCTCTAATTCAGATTCAAGTTCTACAAAATAGATCTCTGCTCCCTCCTTTTCAAATACCTGACAAATACTTTCAACAAACTCCCAATCTTCCTTATAATTGAACGCCCAAACATATGTAAAAATCATTCCATATTGATCGCTCTTCGCAAATGCCTGAAAGATCTCTGAACGAAATAAGTGCACCAGTCTACGCCCATCCTCAGAACCATATTCAAAAAATGGCGTAACAAGATCGATCGTCATGTGGTTATGGAAGAGCTTTAACTTTGTGACCTTCTCTAACTCATGTCCTACAGTCATCTTCCCAACCGCCTGCGGACCAAATAATAATACAAGTTTCATTGCTTCACCTCTAACGATTAAAAATTGTTTATCCTATGCTACTATAAAAAGGAAAATAATTCTATATACTGTGGGGAGAAAATATGAACGTGGTAAATGAAATACATGTTGTGGTAAAAGGATTAATTCTGTACCAAGGTCAATATTTAATTGTAAAACGTTCAGATGAAGACGAAATTGGGGCCGGTACTTGGGAATGTCCTGGTGGAAAGATAGAGTTTGAAGAGGGGATCGAGCAGGCATTAATTCGTGAAATAAATGAAGAGACACGACTTGTCGTTTCAGTGGATCACATTCTTTATGCAGCGACTTTTTATACTAAACCCTCTCGAAAAGTAGTATTACTAACCTATTTATGTCAAGCTGACACTTACGAAGTTCAGCTATCAGAAGAACATTCTGCCTATATGTGGGTAACACAAGAAGAATTAAAATTACATCTTCCACAAAACATCATTGAAAACTTATAAAAAACAAAAGAGTTGTGTATAAGATAAAATTGAAAAAGGAAGACCACATAAAAAACATGGTCTTCCTTTTACTAAGACTGCAGATATTCTATGACAACTTGCTTAAACTTCTCTGATTCCTCGTAATGAGGAGTGTGACCACTTTCTTCAAAGATAAAGATTTCTCCGTTAATAGCATCTCGCTCGAACACCTCAAAATGTTTTTCACACGTACAAGCATCATATTTTCCAACAAGTAATAACATTGGATTCTTAACATATTTAATGTCATCCAGCAAGGAATCAAAAATCTTGCCTTCTTCTCTTAACAAATTGTAATGGTACTCTGAACGGTCATAGAATTCGTCCCATTCTTCCTCAGAATAAAAGGAGTAATAATCAGTTGGATTATCATGATTATGGCGGTAGATCTCCATACGATTCTCACCTAACTCATCACTCAACTTCATATATTCTTCTGTTAGTTCGCGTATCGGATGTTTCCCCTCAGCTAGCAACAATCCTTTCTCGTATAGTTCATGTTTGCCGTACTTTTTTAATAAATGCGCAGTCTTTTTAATAAGACTTTGAGATGTTAGTTCAAAATCAAAAGTTGGTCCCTCGAAAATCACTTTTTCGATAGAATCAGGATGCTGTCTAACATAAGCTAGTGCTAAAAAGCCGCCAAATGAATGACCTATGAGTGACCACTTTTGTATATGTAAATATTCTCTAAGAGCTTCACAGTCATCAATCAAATCTTGAAATCCGAAGGGTTCATCTTTCTCGATGTTTTCCGAACGACAAACTCCTCTTTGGTCTATTAAAACAAGATTGAAGTGCTTCCCTAATCTTTCAGCTTGATGGAAGGAAAAATCGTGACACCCTTCCCCAGGACCACCATGAAGATAAAGGATGGCTGGTTTATCAACATCACCGTAACGTTCTACATATAATTTTTTGCCTCTAATTTCAATTTCTTGACCGTTAAGTTGCTGTATCATTTCTTCATCTCCTATCGTCTTTTAAAGAAGGGTATTAGTTTTTACTAGTTTGATAGTACAATTGAAGCAATTCTTCAACAGGAATGTTATCAATTTTCATACCACTAGTATCACTTTTTTCAATCTCAACATGTTTAAGGTCACAATTTATTAGTTTTGAACCAGTAAGATCGCACCTATTAAATACAAGAGGTTTCGCTATGTCACCAAGATTCGTATCTGTAAATTGCACACCACTTAACGTTACATAAATGAATTCACTATCTGATAAATTTAAATCTGCAAACATCGTTTTTCTATAGTTAATATTTTGAAACTTAGAATGACTTAAATTGCAATTGCTCATATGTATATGACTCACATTACTATTACTCACCGAACTGCCTTCCATCGTAACTTGATAATATTCAGAGTGACTTAAATCAGAGTTTTCAAATTGCTGATAAGATAAATTTTGATTCGTCAACAAACTATCAGGTTGCAACGATTGCTTAATATGTTTTACAAAACAATACTCTTCTTCACCTTCAAAGGTCACAACATAACCCAACTTTTTATAAAAGTGATGGTTATTAAGCTGTCTGCTAGACGTCTCAAGATCCCAAGCTCTTACAAACGGAAATTCTTTTTCTATCAAATTGATAACTGTAGATCCAATCCCGTTACCTTGATGTTCTGGATCAATAAAAATCCTATCAATCCTGCCGTATGACTTTCCTGAGATTGTGGCTATGATTCCTCCAACAAGTAGACCATCGTACATTACTTTAAAATATTCTAACTCTCTAATCATATATTTGGTCATTTCAATGGATGTGTATCCAGGCGGCTGGATATTGTAATCAATGATGTCTCGATTCGAAAGCCATTTTTCTGCTTCAAAATCAAACGTTTTTTTCATAATTGCTGTTAATTGTTCTGCATCGTTAACTGTTGCTTTTTCAAGTGTAGTCTGTAACATGTAAGCGTTCTCCTTTATATATAAAACAGTGTGTTATTTCTTGAAAGACAGTCCTCTTTCTTGCAGTGCTGCTAGAAGCTGTCCCATCGCTTTCGGACCTATTCCGTGTAATTTCTTAAGATCTGATTCCCTCCAATCTGTTAGTTGCTCGATTGAAGATATGCCTGCGGATGTCAAAGCTCTTTCAGCGGGTTTTCCTAATCTAGTGGGGAGACTTGTATTTTGCATACTTTCACCTCTTTACGAAAATAAATGTCTGGTATTCAGATTATTGTTTTTATGAATTTCACAGCTACCTCTTGAAGCAAAATACATCCTAACCAACCGCTTATACCTAAACCTAAGCAGGTGATTAATGAGAAGGAGTGCTTTAAAGAAATATAAACAATCGCTAATAGAACGGCAGTTGCTGGAAATCCCCATAAAACGCCAAGAGCAAATTTGCTTAACGTTTTGGTTGGCTCTCCTTGTACATAAAGCCAGATAATGCTTAATAAACTTACAAGTGGAAGAGCAGCCACGATTCCGCCAAAACTAGGAAACCTTTTAGCAATTTCGGTAACTGCTGCAATAACTCCTGCAGAAATTAGGATTTTCATAATTACATACATGATTTTGACCGCTCACTTAGCAGTTTAAAGGCTTTCGTGATTAACTCTATTTCAACTTCGTCCATTTGACTGAAGATATGATTCAACTTATCTTCATCTAGACTCGTATTCTCATGAAGTACCTTTTTTCCAATATCCGTTAACCGAAGAATAACTTTTCGTTCATCCTCCAAATCGCGTTTCTTTTCTATGTAATTCTTATGAATCATCCGCTTCACATGCTCAGAAGCCGTATTGTGAGAGATATCAAGATAATTCGCTACATCATTTACAACTACTCTATCTTTTTTATCAATTAACTGTAGAACCCGTACCATCTGATGAGTAATTTTCTCACCATGTGGATAGTGCAAATGAAAGTATAAGTCTGTCCAATATTGATTTAATTTTGATGAACTACGCATAATAAGCACCTCTTTTTACATCGTTATTTAAGATTATATCTTATTATACGATATAAAAAAAGACTTATATCACTCCTATGAATGATAAGATGCCAAAAATAAAGATAATAAAGAATAGGCCGATTCCGCTGAAAGCTGTCGAACGCCAGAATCCTTTCGTACTAATTAAAGCGGTTATAAATGCTAATAGCACCCCTACTGATAAAATGATAAAACCAATCTCGCTTAATTGGTTTTCAATGACGAATTGTAAAACAAGTAATGTGGTTAATAGAATTACTATTGAAGCGACGCCCATGTGCTTTCTCATTAATCAGGCTCCTTTCATTTACATTCTAAATTGATAAAACTAATAACCAACTGGTAAACTAGAAATATGCAGAATAATTAAAATTTTTTCAGGTGAATTCTTGGGATGGGAGAAAGTAAAATTGAAAATAGACCGTTCTATTAAATATCGAAAGTTACCTGAGCGTTATAAGACGCATTTAAATGTAATGCATCATGTCAAACATAGCATATTTGCTTTTACTTTTATTCTGTTGGATATAATCTCCCTCATTTTTATAGTTCTGGCACCTCACCAGTCCACCTTTTGGATTACCATTCCGCTGGTCGTAATCATTAATGTTTGGTCACTTACGATATTACTTAGAAATACGGAAAACATGATACTTGAACCCATACTTTATACAGCATGCCTAGGTGTTGTTGGTTCATTATGTAATTTCGTGGTTGTCCAAAAATTTTACTATCTTATTTTTAAATTCTCTTCCCCTCTTTTCTTCATTATATGTTTATTGATTTTTTCCTTATTTGTTAAACAACAGATTTGGTACCAAGTCAAAAAATTCTCGAACATACATAGTAATTTTGGAGAAGAAAAACTAAATCCTAAAAGAGATTACTTCATAATGACTCTTTTTGGCATTGGTTATATAATTTACGCGTATTTAGCTAGAAGTTATCCTATACTAACCATCGCATATCCTCTAACTATTTTTTCATTTTTTTGTTTATTCTTTGCTTACTTATCGGTAAAGTTCTTCCACAAGTATGTCTTCATGAAAACAAACATGATGTATGTTCCTTTACCAAAACAATTAAAGAAACAATTAAAAGCTAAAAAAGTTACGATGTAGATCAAATATTCAAATGATTATACTAGGTTAATAAAATTATTATCCTGTTCCCTTAAATTTAAAAAGTGTTGAAAGGATTCGAATATACAAAATATTTACGATTCAATAATTTGCAAGTATTTAGTAAAGTAAGCACCCAACAGTAAAAGAATTACCGATGCCCCCCAACTCCATATCCCAAGTAAATCAAACCAATAAGCTAAAAGATTCACTACCGCGATTAAGAAAAAACAGATCGATGTTAAAGCTGATCTCAAACCTGTAATTCCCTGGTTTCGCCTTTGACGTATGACATATGTAATAGAGAATATCAATGTTACGAGGACCAGAATTGATAAAATAGATTCCATCTTTACTTCCCTCCCACTTTTTTCTACTTAATGTTACGATTTATAAAGCTGATTTGTTTCATTTTTTTCCAATTGTCACTAGTGTTTACAAATTGACATATCGAGAAAAACCGATTAGAGTGTTATTCATGAACAATCCTATCGATGTATTTAAGGCGCTTTCCAACGACATTCGCCTCGATATTCTGAAATGGCTCAAAGATCCACAGCAACACTTTGATAAACCTACTGCTCATCTATCTAAAACGATTAATGAGAAAGGCGGTATCTGTGTAGGAGATATACAGGAAAAAGCGAATCTTTCGCAATCTACTGTATCCCAATATTTATCGATGATGCAGAAAGCAGGTTTGCTTGAATCAGAGCGTCATGGCAAATGGACGTACTATCGCAGAAACGAAAAAAACATACAAAAGTTAGCTACCTATCTAAAAGAAGAATTATAGGTGTTCTTCTTTTTTTGTTTTTATATCGATAATTTTAAATATGTAAATATGAAGGAGTTTTGTTTATGAAAATTTGGACTTATCTTTTAGCCTTACTTGCTGGTGTTTCGCTAAGTGTTGAAGGAGCGATCTATGGAGAACTTGGAAAAACGATTGGAAAATTAGAAAGCACCTTTTATAACTTTTTTGTTGGTGCCATTATTTTAGGAATCGTGGTTCTATTTTTAGGTAAGGGTTCACTCTCTTATACGTTTCAAGCTCCTAAATGGGAACTTTCTGGAGGAGTTCTAGGGACCATCTATCTAACCATCTTAATCATTGCTATACCGATTGTTGGCGTAGGAATTGCCATGATTTCTGTCATCATCGGTCAAATGGCTATGAGTATGCTTATAGAGCACAAAGGCTGGTTGGGAAGTTCAGCAGCTTCTATTAATAAAGAAAAACTTATAGCAGTAACCCTCATGACAATCTCACTGCTGCTCATTTTTTAAGAAAGAAGGGATAACAACATGAACATATTAATACTTCTTGGATCAGTCATTGGTGGTGTGCTCCTTAGTGCTCAATCTTCTATTAACGGAGCATTTAGCAGAAAATCAGGTACGTATGAAGCTGCGTTTTTAACCTTCTTCTCAGGTGCGCTCCTATTAGCCATTCTTATTCTTTTCTTTGGTGAAGGTAACATATTAAAGGTCTTTGAAGCGCCTAAGTGGCAGCTGGCAGCCGTTTGGTTCGGAGTGGGTTACTTGTTTTTAACAGTGGTGGCTGTGCCACGCATTGGAGTCATCGCTACTAACATCGCAACGGTTATTGGTCAGCTTTCTGCTGGTATGGTTATTGATCATTTTGGATTTTTTGGAGGACTATCCGTCCCATTTACTTGGGAGAGATTGCTCGCTATCCTCTTAATGTTAATTGCACTTCGTTTTATTTATATCGGTAACAAAAAGCAAAGGGCAAAATTCGAGTGACCATAAGCTACGTAAGCGTTTGTATCACATTTCTATCACATAAACCTCACAGAACGTTCACAAAACCGTTGAGTAAAGTGTATTAAGGTGTTCTATTATTTGAACTGGGAATTCATTTAGTGCTTTAATAGAAGTGGATTTAAGGTTACACTATATGGATAATATAGAGAGAGAATTATTGTGAAGATGGTGTCTTATAGTATGGAAAAAACGTTAAAAGTAGAAAAACAAAAAAGGTCAGCGATCCTGTCACAAACAGTTAAAACGGGAATCATCAAATCTAACCTCGTTCCTATGTTTGCCGGACTTACGCTGGCATTATATACGTACGATATCGATCCTGGCACTAAGTTACTCGATGTTTTATACGCATTGATTGGTACAATATTAGTGATTGGTGCTGCTGGTACGTTTAATAATGTATATGATCGTGATATTGATGCGATCATGGAAAGAACAAAGAATCGACCAACCGTAACAGGTGAGATCGATACGAAATTCGCTATTACGCTCGCTAGTATAATGGCTGTGCTTGGTATAATTGCTCTTGCCTTCACCACACCGCTTGCGGCATTATTAGGTTTCCTAGGTCTTTTCTTTTATGTCGTTCCTTATACGATGTGGACGAAACGAAGAACGATCTATAACACGGAAGTAGGTAGTATTTCTGGTGCGATGCCTCCCCTTATCGGTTGGGCAGCCATGACTGGGACACTTGCACACCCTGCGATTGCAGCACTCTTCATCATCCAGGTTATCTGGCAGATGCCTCACTTCTATGCGATCGCGATCCGCCGTCATGATGAGTATAAGGCAGCTAGAATACCGATGCTTCCGGTTGTAAAAGGGGTAAAACGAACATATACCCAAACCAACATCTATCTTGTGTTATTGAGCTTAACGAGCTTTTTGTTCTTACCGTTAAGCTTAGGCTTAACGTTAGTGGCACTTCTTATGAATGTTGGATGGCTCGTGTTGAGCATCTATGGCTACAAGAAAAATAAGGATTCAGAGAAATGGGCGAAGCTTCTCTTCATCTATTCTCTAATTCATATGACGATTTTGTTTTCAACGGTAATTGTTTACTCATTAGTTGGCATTTTTATTTTAAATTAGAAAAAAGGTTCGGGATAATTCCGAACCTTTTTCATTTGTCTAATGAATAAGCGTTTGATTAAAGTCACTGCAAATAGAGTCGAACGGCGTCGAGGATTGTAGACTCGTGGATAAACAGCAAAAATATGTGGATTGAAGTCCAAAACTCGTGGATTCAAGCCTAAAACTTGTGGATTGAAGCTGATAACTCGTTAATTCATTTATCCTCTCCAATCAAAAAAGCCTGCTCCAAGTCTCGGAGCAGGCTTTTTCTCTACTATTATTAATGCGCGGTATCCATACGATCTACGTGTGCCAGATGTTTGTAGTTCCATCCGATGAAAACGATAGATAAGAATACAAATCCCGCAGCTACATAAAACGGTAGATGTGGATTATAGATTTCCGCGAGCTTTGCCGCCATGTAAGGCGAAATTGCAGCTCCTAAAAAACGAAGAAAACTATATGCTGCTGACGCAGTCGAACGTTCAACAGGTGCCGCTTCCATTACAGCCGTTGTAATTAACGTATTCGTATTGCCTAAGATCGCCCCAGCAAAAACAATCGCTGAAATGATCACCCATTGAGTTGAAGTAAATAATCCCATGATTACAAGATCGGCTACAAACAAGAAAAGCATAATCGCCATAGATTTAACTGTTCCGAACGTTTTTTCAAGCTTTGGTGCCATAAAAACGGAAGTGATCGCTAGCAACGTCCCCCAACCTAGGAACACATAACCGAGTCCCTTAGGATGTAACCCTAAAACAAAGGGCGCGTAAGCCATGATTGTAAAAAATCCTATGTTATATAGTGCTGCAACAATTCCTAGTACGAGAAGTGAACGATGCTTCATGGCTTTAAACGGTGCAGATAAAGGTGTCCGTTTCTTTTTCACTACTGTCTGTACATTAGGTTTAGGCATCAATACCAAAAGAATCATGAATGCCAGAATCATGAGGGTTGAAACTCCTAAGAAAGGCGATCTCCAAGAAATACTACCTAGTGTACCCCCGAGTAAAGGCCCAATTGAAATTCCTAAACCAACTGCTGCTTCATATAAAATAATAGCCTTAGCTGTTCCGCTGCTTGAAAGGGATACGATGGCAGCCAATGCTGTTGCAACAAAGAGTGCATTACCTAATCCCCAACCTGCTCGAAGACCTACTAATGTCCAAATGTTATCAGCAAAGCCCCCTAGTGCAGATACTATCGCTATAATAAATACTCCGGTCAATAGCGTTCCTTTATTGCCAAGTCTAGACGATACAGTACTTGTGATCAGCATGGCAAATGCCATTACTGCGTTATAACTCGTATAAAGTAACGTTACTTCACTTGGTGATGCTTGAAGATTTTCAGCAATTGATGGTAAAACTGGATTTACTAAGCCCATTCCCATGAAAGCTGTTATACAAGCGAAAAAAACAGCCCATACGGAGATTGGCTGATGAAATAAACTTTGTTTATCGAGCGAAACTCCTGAAACTTTAGCTCCACCAACACTTTGTGTGTTTGTTGACATTCTCACATCTCCTTTATATTTTATTATCTCTGTAACTTATTGTATAATACAACTATATAATTGTATAGTACAACTACTTAGCTGTCAAATCATGATTCTGTTGTTGAATCATGCTTGAATCGGTTATCATGTTGATAGAGTTTTGTATACAAAGGTGGCAAAAACGATGAAAAATTCTATACTCGAAAAGATCGAACTTGAGATGGCTGTTCTTGTAAGGCGCGTCACTTCAATCACATCCAAAAACAAAATCGGTAATCTAGACAGATCAGCCTACCTCCTTCTGCATCAATTGTCTGTTCATGGACCTCTTGGTGTAAAGACGCTTGCTGAAAACTTGCAGCTCGATACATCAACAGTTAGTCGACAAGCTGCATCACTTGAGAAAAAGGGATATGTGTACAAAGTTCCAGATCATGTGGATCGTCGAGCTTACTTCCTACAACTAACAAATTCAGGTACAGAAGATTTTAATGAGTATAAAAAAGCTCGACTCGATCGTTTTGAAGTACTTACAGATGATTGGACAGATGAAGAACGAAAGCAGTTTGGTCATCTACTTAAAAAATTCAATAAGGCTATTTTAGAAAAATAAACCCCGCTAAATTTCGGTTAGCGGGGTTTCCTTACCTTATTTATTTTTGATCATAGAGATGTATTTCTTAACCACTTCAAATACATAATCTTGATTGGCAGCTGCGGTTGTAGGATCATATTGCCCGCCATTTGTTTTGTTATTGGAAAGAACCCGTATGCCTAGAAACGGCACATTATAAGCTTTAGAAATTTGAGCAGCTGATGCTCCTTCCATCTCTTCAACTGAAGTTCCAAAGTTCTCATGGAACCATTTAATACGATCCACTTCATTGTTCCAAACGTCTGCAGAACCGATCGTACCTTCTACAACTTTCCCTTTTGTATACTTTTCTTTAACTGCATGAGCAGCTTTTAAAAGGGTTGCATCGCCTTCAAAGTAACGTGCTTTCTCTGCGTTCGGATCCTCCCCGGCACTACCTTCCGATGCCATGAGATCCATTGGAATCCATGATGTAGGGTGAATTCCTTCGTTAGATTCTTTGTGAGGCGTTTTTAAAGACCCAAGATTCACTGTTCTTTTCCCTAAAACGATATCAAATACATTCAAACTCGGATCGTGTCCTCCAGATGTACCTTGATTAATGACTGCAGCAGGTTTATATTTTTCAATTGCAATTGCTGTAGCAGCAGCTGTATTTTCCATACCCTTACCTGTTTTTGCAACAATTACGGGATAGTTATTTAGTGTTCCTTTATAAAAAACAAAGTTACCAGACTTTTCCTCTTTCACGTTCTTTAGGCGTTTTGCAAAGTTCTCAGCCTCAATTGGCATAGGCCCTTGAATGATGATCGGTCTTTTTGCTTTTTCTTTTCCAGATGCTGTTTGGTTGAAGTTGAATCCAGCTAATGCGGATAGAACTAAAACCGCTGCGATTGCTAATAATCCGTATTTTTTCATTGTCTATTACCCTCCAGATGTCACGGATTACTAGAATATACTCAATAAAAATAGCCTAGAGAATGTAGATGTTCCTACCTCTAGACTAACAGAGTTAAAGTATCTTTAAGCAAAAGAAAATTGCTAAATCATCGCTGATCAAATCCATAAGGATAACTAGTCAGCCATTTACTTCAACTCGTAGTCCAGTTCTTTCATTGGGAACCGGGTAGAAACACTCAGACCATATTACCGAGCATATACGAGTAATTCGCTTTTATGTATGTTACTTTGATAATATAACAATAAAAACTTTTGTTTTCAACATAAAACTTAACATTAAATTATATTTTTTATTTAATGTTCGGATTTACGGTTTGTTTTATCACCTTTCAGGAATGAGTAGATGAAAAGATCATCAAACTTGCCACATGTGTATTCATAATGCCTTAACAACCCCTCTTTAACAAAACCAATTTTCTCTACTAAGTTTTGAGATGAAATATTTCCCGGCTCTATGAGTGCTTCAATTCGTTCCAGTTTCATATGTTTAAACCCAAACGTTACAACAGCTTCTAATGCTTCTCGAGCAACACCTTTACCCCAATATTCTTTATTCAGTTCAAATCCTACTTCTGTTCGAAAATGCTTACCATTTCTATTTAGAAATCCGCAGCTTCCAATCACTTTATCGGAATTCTTTAATGTGATTCCCCAGCGAATTCCAGTTTGTTCTTTTAAGATTGAATGGTACCACTCTACTTCTTCATGAACAGCTTCAACCGTTTGATAAGGTGCGATGCCCATATGCTTTACAACCTCAGAGTCTGATAGATAGTCAAACATATCTTTCGCATCATCAAGAGTTACTTTTCTTAAGATCAAGCGATCCGTTTCAATCATAGGATGTTCAATCATCTCCTTCCTTCATTCCTTTCTTTTAACGATTGGTTACAGCAACTAATTTGCTTAATTCAGCATACAAACGATTTTTCATCATTTCCAACTGATCTTGAGAAGGTTTGATTTCATCAGAAAACATCTCTTCTTTGTCTACCCACCATACCGGACCTTTTACAGGTGAATCATTCTCTCGTCGAGGAAAGAGATGCCAGTGAAGATGAGAGTCGCCATTGCCTAGTAACTCATAATTTAATTTTTCTGCACCAAAGGCTTTATAAACAGCTTCCGCAACCAGACTCATCTCATTTAAGAACGTCTTTTTTACTTCTGACTCTAAAAAATGCAGTTCGGTCTTATGTTGTTTGGAAAGAAAAAGTGTATAACCTTTAAAATATTGATGATCACCTATCACGACGAAACCAGTCTTTAATTCCGCTACGAAATAAGGATTGGTACCCTTTTGAATCATGTCGATCCGTTCGCATATTAAACAATCTGTATGAGCCATGCTATAAACTCCTCCTTCAACCTTTATAGTTTAGCATTATTTTCCTTTTGGTGGTCTCTGATCTTTAATCGTGTATGTAATTCCCATAGTGCCGTTTTGTTGCTATCCCATTTCAAAGAGCTAAGAGCCTCTTCATAGCTAACCCACTTGTAAACAGAGTGTTCTTTAGAAAGATTAAGTTTCTGATCAGTGGCTTCTATACCAAAAGTATGTTCTGGAATGACGAGAACATCTTCCCCCCAGAGAAAGTGGCCAACAACGTGTTCAACTGGCAATGAAGTCTTCGTATCTAATGTGATTAACCTACAGTCTTCACCTAGACCTGTTTCTTCAAAAGCCTCTCTTCTAGCAGTCTGTTCAGGGTTTTCTTCGTTTTCTCCGCCACCTGCAATACCTTGCCAATATTTCATATCTGAACGTTTCAAAATAGCATACTCTACACCATTCTCATTACATATAAAAGGAATCACCAGAACCTGGTAAGGTGCTCTCATTGAAATTTCTTCCCCTTCCTCTTGTTCTTATTTTGTAACACTTACAAGCGGTAATTCTTTCTAAACTAGGCTATTATAATAATACACTTATTTTTGTTGGGGGCTTTATTTTGGAAATGAATCTTTTACAAGAAGCAGTAACATTCATCACATCCTGTTATCAGGAGTTGAATAAAACACAGAGCGAAATAGATGATAGGATTTCTGAAATCGCAAAAGAAATTCAAATTGATGGTACGTATTCACACTTACCGTTTGAAATAGATTATGGTGCAAAACTAGCGTGGCGCAACAGTAATCGTTGTATCGGAAGATTGTTTTGGGATCAGATGCATACGTTCGATCGACGACATGTTGAAACAGAAGAAGAAATTTTTATGGCAATCATAGATCACATGAAATATGCGACTAACCATGGAAGAATTCGGCCAACGATAACAATCTTCCCTCCAAAATCCCATAAACAACATGTACGTATCTGGAATCATCAATTAATTCGATACGCGGGCTATCAAGTGGAGACTGGTATTATTGGAGATCCTTCTTCCATAGAATTTACAAAAATATGCATAGAGCTCGGTTGGGAACCGAAATTTGGAGAATTTGATATCTTACCTATAGTTATTCAAGTAAACAACAATCCTCCTAAGTTATTTGAACTACCGAAATCTTCAACTCTAGAAGTAGAGATACGTCACCCTGAGTTTGAATGGTTTAAAGATCTAGAGCTAAAATGGTACGGTGTTCCATTCATTTCCGATATGGCTTTAGAGATAGGCGGGCTTCGTTACACGGCAGCTCCGTTTAATGGATGGTATATGGGGACTGAAATTGGAGCAAGAAATCTAGCAGATGAAGAGCGTTACAATATGCTTCCGAAGATTGCTTCATGCATGGGTATAGATACAAAAAGTTCAATTTCTTTATGGAAAGATAAAGCACTTGTTGAACTAAACATAGCAGTACTTCATTCCTTTCGAGAAGATGGTGTTAGTATCGTAGATCATCATACTGCAGCTCAACAGTTCAAAAAATTTGAAGAAAAAGAATCAGAAAGTGGCAGAAAGGTAACCGGTAACTGGGCTTGGCTCATTCCACCAATGAGTCCTGCAACGACACATATCTTTCATAAGCCATACAAAAATGAAATTGTTAAACCAAATTATTTTTACCAAGATACACCTTTTTCAAAAGAAGAATAGGCACTTTATCAAAACGTTCAGAGCGTCTTTTCTGGACGTTTTTTCATATGATCTTCTTTTAATCAATATAATAGCGTATAGGATTTTGGTTCTCCGAAAGGAGTTATTACGATGTCGATCAAACCACAGCAGTTACAGCAAGGCGACACCATTGGAATTGTTACTTTAGGTAGCCCTCTTGAAGCAAATATAATCAATCAAGGAATTACAATGTTAGAGAATATGGGTTTTCAAGTGATCGTGGGAGATTATGTATACGCAACAAATGGTTTTTTGTCAGGAACACCACAGCAACGAGCTTCCGATTTGATGAAGATGTTTCAAAACAAACAGGTGAAGTTGATCTTTCCAACACGAGGTGGTGTGGGAGTAGCAAGCATTCTTCCCTATCTCGATTATAATATTATCAGAAGTAATCCAAAGATTATTTCAGGGTACAGTGATGTTACCATTTTAATAAATGTTTTGTATCAACTTGCAGATCTGGTTACGTTTCAAAGTCTGATGCTTCTAGATTTCCGTTCAAGTACCCCATCTTATAATTTCAGCCAGTTTTTTAATAGCATCACGCGATCAACTGCACCCTGGCAGATTATGAATCCTCCAGATATCCCGCTTATAAGTAAAGTTTCAGGCAATGTTACAGGGGTTATAGTAGGTGGAAATCTTACATCACTAGTCGATAGTTTAGGAACGTCTTATGAAATAGACACAAAGGGAAAAATATTATTTCTTGAAGATACACACGAGCCGGTAAATACCGTTTATCGATATTTAAATCATTTAAAGCTCGCTGGTAAATTTGAGGATTGTATCGGTATCATCATCGGAGAATGCACACAATGTCAGCCTGCTTATGGGAAGACGTTTGAAAATGTAGTCGATGAATTTCTTGTTCCACTTGGTAAACCATTGATGACGAATTTAACAAGTGCACACGGTTATTACAAAGCGGCAATTCCTATAGGTGTTAATGTCAATATGAATACGATCAATCGAACTTTGACTGTTATGGAGCCTACGGTAATTACTTAAATAGAGATACTCTAATCTCATAACGATAAAATTTCAAAGTCTATATATTAAAGTAAGGCTTACAAATTCCCTATATATGGTATTATTAATTAAATTATTTCATGGGGGATTTCAGAAGATGGAAAAAGCATATCATTTCATTTTGTTACTTTTCATTTCATTATTACTAGTAAGCTGTTCAACTAAAACTGTAAAAAGTGATAAAGATTCAGACCAAATTTCATATGATTTCTCACAAGATAATCAAACCTTTCAAATCATTCCTCTTTATGAAGAAGTACTAGATTACACTAACTTTATAAAGAAATCTCCTTCAATGAACAACAAACAAGAATACAACAAAAAAGTTGTTATTCCGTTCCAAAACAAGGCATCCAAAGAAAATGTAGACATTCAAAGTGGTTATTTTGATTATTTCTCACCAACAAATGATACTAAGAAACTTGCAGAAGATACTAAGAAACTCCTTCAGCAACAAAAACAAATAAACGCTATTATTAAGCGTGCACTCATCAAATCTTCAGAGCAATTTCCTGGTACAGATAAAACTATTTTTATTATGCCGAATAATCCTGAAAGCAATATAGCGATACAGGAGATGCAAGGTGTAGCCGGATGGACGCTAAGTCAAAATGTAATTCTGCTACAAATTTCACCTTCTTATTCAGAAGAATCTTTAAAATATCTCATTGCACATGAATATCATCATACAAAATTTTTAGAAAGTGCATCGAATCTTAATATATCTCTCATTGAAAAATTCATATTTGAAGGTAAAGCAGATAACTTTGCTTCTATCATCTATCCTGAACATACAACACCATGGACAAAGCCATTATCTGAGGTAGATCTTAACCATGTATTGGGACAGTTACATGTAAATAAGGATTCATTAGATCCATCTTTATATAATGAATTTTTTGATGGGAATGCTATGAAAAACATTCCTAAATGGTCAAATTATAAAGTAGGTTTTCAAATGACTAAAAGTTATTTAGAAAAGCATCCCCATCTTTCCATTGAAGAGTGGACCAAACTTAATGCTGAACAAATTGTTCAAGGGAGTAAATATCACAATATATATAAATAACATTTTCAAATAGCTCAATCTAAAAAAACAAGGCTACTTCCCGATCAAAGTGCCTTGTTTTTTTAGATTTAAAATTAATAAAGTTATCAAGTACAACAAGCTACAGCATTTTTTAATAGCTCTTCTGGGATATAAATATTATCGTTCTTTACTTTGAAATCAATTCGGTTGTTAGTTAATCTCTGTATATCTATCTCTGTTTTTTCTCCCCAATGTACGTACTCTCTGTTTTCATTCTGCTCACAAGCAGTCATGAAGATCACACATATGACAAGAATCATTAGTGGTTTTCTGATGATGTAACCCCTCCATCATTTTAGTAGAACAGACTCGATTTTTCTACGTTCATTTTGTTATAAGAACGATTAAGAACCTCTTTTTCAATACCGTTAGCATGATAATACTTTTCCACATACATAGCTTTTACGATTCGCCTCACTTCAGATAACGGCAATTCTTGTTTTCCTATTGTTTTTATAAATAAATGTAGAGGAACATCTACACCGTCATCATGTATGGGTGGCTGTAGATAAAGAAAATCCTTAACTTTGTAAAAACCATTTCTCATAAAAAAATTCGTTCGTTTTAGGCAGTCATCCTTTTCTTTTTCGCTATGAACCATCTCTGGTGTTTCAGTCTCCAGTACGATGGCATCTAGTGACTCATATCCAGCAGCAGTGCTATCTTCTTGAAGAATGTGTTCAATTACTTGAAGAGATTGTGCTCCTAAACCTTTACTTCTGCTTTTAGGATTTGTAACGAGATACACGATAAAGCCTGTATTTACATCAGCAAGGTAATGAGCTGTTACCATACTGATTAATTCATTATCTTTATATCCAACAAGGAAGTGATATTGATTTGGCAAACGTGTTTCAGCATTTCTCAAACTTTGAAGAAATACTGATTCTGGTTCCCGAACCTCGATTGGAAATGAATCGTGATACAGAGTGAGAGCTTCTTGCAAATTTTTCTGATTTATATACGAGACTTCTTTCCATGTGATTTCCATTTCATACGACCGCCTTTTTCTTATAAAAAAAGTTTCAGTTGTCTTTCATTATTGATTCAATGAAATTCTAACAAATTTACGTTTTCCAACTTGAATGACCATACCCTCAGATAAGTGAAGGCTAAAACTTGTATCTTCCACCTTCTCGTTATTGACTTTAACACCGCGGTTGCTGATCATTCTTCGCGCTTCACTTTTTGATGAAAGCATCTTTAACTCAACCATTAAGTCGATGATCGAGATTTCCTCAGGACCATCCCATTGGACGACTGGAATATCCGTTGGCAAAGAGCCTTGTTGAAACACGGAAATGAAATGTTTTTCTGACTCTTCCGCAGCTTCTTGGCCATGGTACATGCGTACAATCGTTCGTGCAAGAAGCATCTTAGCATCTCGAGGGTGAAGATTTCCGTTCTCAACAACTGATTTGATAGTATTTATTTCTTCTGTATTTAAATCTGTTACCAGTTCAAAGTATTTGATCATAAGCGTATCTGGAATAGACATCGCCTTTCCGTACATTTCTTGCGGAGCTTCATCAATCCCGATGTAGTTTTTCTTGGATTTCGACATTTTCTCAACGCCATCAAGTCCTTCTAGAAGCGGCATAAGCATAGCAACCTGTTTTTCTTTACCAAACTTCTCTTGGTAGTGTCTTCCCATTAAAATGTTGAAGTGCTGATCTGTTCCACCTAGTTCAATATCACATTCCAGCATAACAGAATCGTAACCTTGCATGAGCGGGTAGAAGAATTCATGTAGCGAGATCGGCTTTCCAGTTGATATTCGCTCATCAAAATCGTCTCGTTCCAATAACCTTGCTACCGTAATCTTACCAGCAAGATTGATCACATCTTCAAAATTCAGCTTAGAAAGCCATTTGGAATTGTAGTGTAACTCTACTTTTTCCATATCAATGATTTTACCAAACTGTTCGAAATATGTTTTTGCGTTGTGCTCTACTTCTTCTGTTGTTAATTGTTTTCTAGCAACAGATTTCCCTGTAGGGTCCCCGATTTTTCCTGTAAAATCACCAATAATCAATTGAATGATATGACCGTTCAGTTGAAACTGCCTTAATTTGTTCAACACTACCGTATGACCAAGATGAACGTCTGGAGCTGAAGGATCGAGACCGAGCTTTATTTTTAAAGGAGAATTTCCTAAAATCGACTTTGCTACTTTGGTTTCGAGCTCTTCTGTCGGAATAATATCTTGAACGCCTTGTTTATAGATGTCCATCTGCCTCTTCACTTCAATTAGTTGCTTCTCATTCAGCTGTTCCATAATCTGATTCATCCTATTTTCCTCCTCTTAAGATTTTAAAATGCCATTTATAAAATAAAAAAGACCACATCCCTATAATAAAGGGACGTGGTCTAACTTTTACACGCGGTACCACCCTAATTGAAGAAATCATTCTTCCACTCAAATGTAAATAACGGTTTCCCGTTCTTCGTCGTTTGTTTCAATAAAACATAACAAAGAAAGCTCTCGGAAATGTAATTCACATGATCTTTGTGCTGATTCGCACCAACCACCAGCTCTCTAAAACAGGGAGATCATTGCTACTGCGTTTCCTGTCATCGCATTTTTATATAAAGTTAAAAATCATTCTCTCGTATAACTCTTCTTAACAAGCTTGATATTAATTTCTGCTCATCCACGGACAAAGAAGAAACGACTTGAACTTCACCTTCATGAAACCTTGGATAAAGTTCTTCCATCACTTTTCTGCCTTTATCAGTCAAAACAACACATGTGATGCGCCGATCTCGATTGTCCACCTTACGATAGCATAATTCTTTTCTTTCTAATGTATTCGTGATATTACTTATGGTCGCTTTTGAAACTCCTGCGGATAGCGCTAATTTTTTCGTTTCAACGGATTCCCATATCCACAAATCATACAGAATAGAAAAAGACGTCCAAGACAACCCATGCTTGGCTAGTACTTCTCGTTCCATTTTATTGCGAAGTCCTTGAGCAGTTCGATACAAATTTGTCACTACCGTAATAGAGTGCAGATTGAGTGATTCAATCGGTGCTTTCGTCAATTGATTGATGGTGTCCTTCTCTTCCGGTAATAACTCACCGTACTCATCAAAAGAATAGATATGATCCACTCCTTATCAATTTTCATAATCGTTAGCATTGAAACGATATTAACAGATTAATATCTAAAACGCAAGGATATTCAATCATTTTTTTAGATGTGGATTTCCATATTTCACTAAAATGTGCCATAGAAGCTTCAATTCTTGTAAGACTTCACTATTAGTCCCTCTGTCACTCCAAATTTCTGGATGTTTCCTTAGCTCCATAACTGCTTCACCTACAAGATGTGCATCAATCATTTGATTTTTAGCAATTCGTTTTGCTAATGATGGCATATCCGCTCCTCTAAAATCAGATGGAACTTGATCCACTGACATTTGAAAACCTCTATGGAAATATAGCTTTACATTATATTTTGCACAAAGTTTTGTGAGCGTTTGTCCTAGCTTTGTTCCAATAAATGAAGGATCTGCAACAAGAATGTCTACATCTTCTTTTAATGAAACATCACCGTGAACCTGAGCTTCAATGTAGTGATTTAGATTTCGGGACACTTGTTTTACAGCAGGATCTTCAAAAGGAACCTCTATTTTGTGAACGATGTATCGAATCAACGAACTTACCATAAGATTAGGTTCTCCTAGCGCAAAATCTCTCGTAAAGATTTCCTCTAATAAAGCTGCAAGTATCATATCAAACTCTCCAAAAGTACCTTTTTCTTTAGGATTCTGATGAGAGTCAAGGTATGTAAAGGTAGCTCGTTTTGAAACTTCAGGTTTGAGTAAAAAATAACATGAACCAAACCTTGGTGCTGGCCCATCTGCATGATTCATGATGTTTAATGCACCATACTTTGCTCGTTCCTTAAGAGTCGTCCCTTCTATCTGGTAAGCTCCTCCAAATAACTGTTCTTCCCACTGATCACGTAATCCTCCGGGATATGCAGAAACACTGCCGTTTGAAAGCAACGTTTCAAACTGACTTTTATAAATTCCATCTTGATACAAAGCTTCTGCAATATTTATCATAGAAGAGTTTGGGCGATCCGGATGAAAATGCAGGGCGATGCGAGCGTGTTCTTTAAGTTTAAGGATCGCATGTCGAAAAACATCATCAGGTATGTTTGCCATTCTTATTATGTGTTGAATAGTAGCTTGAGCATCATCTTTATGTTGTGATGCATAACGCTCAACGTATTCTATGGCAAGTTGTTGGGCTTGAGTTAATTTCATACCATACTGTCCTTTCTCCATAAGCTAATCTTGTTATTTGCGAACCGTCGAGATGAATCTTCACTCTCATGAATAGTGGTTTAGCTTTATTGAATACATTCTATAAAGGAGAGGATGATTATGGGTTATAGAAAAAAGAAAAGAATCACGGGATCTCGAAGCTTTAAAACTCCGAGCACGATTCCTCTCGTCTTACTTTTTGTGATTCTACTATTTTCTGCACTAAGTTTACTTTTATCTTCGACAGTATTTCAAGATCACCTTGTTTTGTCAGAGCTTTTCTTGTTTCTATCGATGTCACTGCTATCACTTTTCATTGGTTTTGTTGCAAGTTATTCCAGTATAAACAATTGGATAGAACGTATTCTTATTTCAGTTGTAATAGTTGGTTCTCTTGCATTTTCATTAACTTTTGCGCACACCTTGTTTCAACTATATGAAGATATAGATCTATATGAAGTTAGAAACTTCGAATCAGTAGAAGGCGTCCCTTCTTCATTAACATTTGATGGTTATATAAACGGTCCGGATTATGTTACTTCTATAACGATTCAACATAAAAAAGTTATAGTGTCACATTTGAATATTACCGCTAAACGTTATAAAGAGCATTTCAAAAACAAATCCATACGAATAAGTTATTTAACACATAGTAAGTTTGCCGTAATTATTGATAAGAATGATTAAGCGCATGGCATGTAAAAAAAACACAGCTCTCTAGATAGAGACGCTGTGTTTTCTTCATACATACTCAGTTTGCCTTCTTTTTAAGTTGAGGCTGCTCTTCTTTTTTCCATTTGAAAATTCCATTCAATACATGATAAATCTTCTTTGACTCTTTTGTAAGCAATGGTCCTAGTATCGCTAAGATCAGAACATACAGTGCTGAAAATGGTTTTAATACAGAAGCCAAACCGCCAGCCATACCAATATTTGCTACGATAATAGAGAACTCTCCTCTTGAAACGATCGTGAGACCGATGTTGGAAGAAGCTTTATGAGACAGGCCTGCCTTTCTACCTGCGATCATTCCTGCTACAAAATTACCAATGATCGTGATCAGAACTGCTCCAAGCGCTAACCAAACCGCTCCGCCTAACGTAAAAGGATCTATACTTAACCCGAAGCTGAAAAAGAAGATCGCACCAAAGAAATCTCGGAACGGTATGACCATCTTCTCTATACGTTCACTATGTTCCGTTTCAGAAAAAACTAGGCCTAACAAAAGAGCACCGATTGCTTCTGCTACGTGGATGGTTTCTGAAAAACCTGCGATAAAGAACAACGAGGCGAAGATCACAATAATAAAAATCTCATTAGATGTGATATTAAGCAGTCTGTTTAAGTGTTTTGTACACGTTCTTGCAATAACGAAGAACAAAATCATATAACCAAATGCGATTAAAATGGATTTTGTAACACCTAGAACAGAAGTTGCATCTCCTAACACTAACCCTGAAATGATTGAGAGATAGACAGCTAAGAATATATCTTCGAACATGATGATTCCGAGGATCAATTCTGTTTCAGGATTTGCAGTACGCCGTAGATCAACGATGATCTTTGCGACGATCGCACTAGAAGAAATGGTAATGATTCCAGCTATGATCAAAACCTCTAGTAGAGGAAAGCCCATGATATAGGCATAAACCAATCCTAATGTGAAGTTGATAAGGATATAGATACTTCCCCCAACAGCGATGTTTTTTCCAGAGCGAACCAACTTACCTACTGAAAACTCTAGACCGAGATAGAATAACAGGAACAAGACGCCGATTCTGCCAAAGAAGGTAATGATTTCGTTGCTATTAATAAACGTAAAGTCCAGTACGCCAATTACAGGGGCATGTGGGCCTACAATCATTCCGAAAATGATAAGAAACGGAATGATAGAAAATTTTAATTTATTTGCGAGTAAAGCAGCAAGCGCGATGATGATGAGTGCTGTACCAACTTCTAGTACAAGATGATTTGTCATTCACTGCTCACCTCAGCTGAAAACATCTCCTTAATGATTCGTTTAACACCAGGTCTTTCTCCTGAAATGACTAGCATATCTCCAGAGCCGATCATGGTTTCAGGACCTGGATTCAATACTTTTTTATTTCCTTTGATGATCGCGATGACAGACACTTCGTATTGTTGACGGATATCAAGCTCCCCGATCGTTCTTCCAACTGCAAACGCATTGGAATCAACGCGATACCACTCGATCATAAGTTCATCGAATGCCATTTCAATCGTTTCAAGTGCTTTTGGCCGATAGATCATTCCTCCAATAATTGCAGCAAACTGTCTAGCTTCGGTATCACTTAATGTGACTGATGAAAGACTTTCTTCATAGTCGTGTTTGTCAAAGTGATAAATTTCTCTTCTTCCATCATCATGAACAATTACGACGACTTTATCTCTATTCGCGATCTCCACTTCAAACTTTCTGCCTATTCCAGGTAATTCTGTTTCTTTAACGATCATAACAATCTCCCTTTGTTCGTATTTTAAGCACGACAAATAAACGTTCGATTCCGTGTTTTTTCGAAACGTGCTTTTGAATAGATAATGCTGCTAAATAAACCTTGCGTTGAAGGTTTTTTTAAAAGATATTGGGATTGTTATGATAGTCAGAGGTAATTCGATTGAAATTGATAGGGGGTAAGTCGTACAATCTTGTTGTTAACTTGGCTGTAAATTTGGAATACATAATCATGATGGTATTCTTCTAACGGTATTTGGTTATCCGTATATACAGCTTTTACGGATTTTTTTAACTTTTTACTTTTTGTTGGATATTCGCCAATGATTGTTGATTCGTCGATCGACGCTGAGGATAGTTCATAAACGTCATTTTGAGGTGGCGAGAATAAATTTTCCATATTATAGTTAGGAAAAAGTGATGTAAACGCAAATACATACAATAGTGCAAATAAAGAAAATTTCCGCAATTTCTTACTCCCCCCTTTCTTTTTTACTATTAGAAGTATAACACGAAACAACGCGTTTCTGAAGTAAAGTGAAAAAGCTACCTGGACTTCAGGTAGCTTTTGTTATGATTACTTAGTGCTATTCAATTTGCTATGACGGTATCCGTAACTGAAATAAAGAACTAGACCGATAACAAGCCAAACCACAAATCCTTTCCATGTGAATGCTGAAAGTTGGAGCATGAGATACACACAGAAAATAATAGCTAATGCTGGAATTAATGGAACCCACGGTGTCTTAAAACCGCGTTCTATATCAGGTCGTGTTTTACGAAGAACGGCAACTCCTAAAGATACAGTAGCAAAGGCAAACAATGTACCGATACTCGTAAGTTCTGCTAATTTGTCTAAAGGTACGAATCCAGCAAATAAGGCAACTAATAATCCGGTTGTCCATGTACTTGGAAGAGGTACTTTCGTTCTTGGATGAACCGCCGACAGTTTACTTGGAAGAAGTCCATCTCGACTCATCGCATAAAACAATCTTGTTTGACCGAACATCATGACGATTAGCACGGTTGTAATCCCTACGATTGCCCCTAATGAAATGAAACCAGCTGCCCAATCTTGACCGATAAATTGCAACGCGAACGCAACAGGGTCTTTAACATTCAGCATGTTATAAGGAACAATCCCAGTAAGAATAAGTGAAACCACGATATAGATAATTGTACAGATAGCTAAGGCAGAAATGATTCCGATGGGTAGATTTCTCTGAGGATTCTTCACTTCCTCTGCAGCTGTGGATACAGCATCGAAACCAAAATATGCAAAAACAACTACTGCAGCTCCGGTTACTACACCAGAAAATCCAAACGGTACGAACGGCTCCCAGTTAGCAGGTTCCACATACCATACACCGACTGCAATAAATAAGAGAATAACTGCCACTTTCACGATAACCATAATGGAATTGAATTTTGCCGACTCTTTCACCCCTCTTGATAATAGAAGTGTAACAAGCAAAATGATCATTACAGCAGGCAGATCAATGTATGTTCCTTTTGAAGGGTTAAAAGCACTTGTAATTCCTGTTGGAAGATGTATACCAAAACCAGTTAAAAGGCTTTGGAAATATCCTGACCAACCACTCGCTACAGCTGATGAAGCGAGACCGTATTCAAGTACGAGGTCCCATCCCAAAATCCAAGCAAAGATTTCACCGAATGCTACATAACTGTAAGTGTAAGCACTACCTGATTGAGGAATCATAGATGCGAATTCGGAATAGCAAAGTGCCGCAAAAACACACGCCAGCCCCGCAATAATAAAAGATAAGATAAGAGCTGGACCTGCATATTTTGCAGCAGCAACCCCCGTAAGCACGAATACCCCTGTTCCGATAATGGCCCCTACTCCTAACATCGTAAGGTCAACTGCACCAAGAACACGATTCAAAGATTGATCATTGCTCTGACTTGTAGTTAGTAACTTTTTTCTAAATAAGTTCATAAGTCCTCCAATAAATGTCGATAAAAGTCGAATAACGCTTTTGTAATTTTACAAGCATTTATTATTTTTGTAAACATTAAAATTTTCAAACATTTCTAATAAATAGAAATGCATATTTCTTCCTCCCATCACCCTTTATTTATTGCCAATTTCTTGCGTTGACAACCTTTCCTTCAACTCGCTAAAATGTCTTTTATGTGGCAACTCAGAAAACTAACATCAAGAAGAAGGTGACTCAATGTGAAAAAAATAAGAATTAGTCTTGCATGGCAGATCTTGATCGGACTAGCATTCGGTATTCTTATCGGTGCGCTGTTCTATGGAAATGAAACCGTTCAAGGATATTTACAACCGATTGGAGATATCTTCATTCGGTTGATAAAAATGATCGTTGTACCTATTGTTATATCAAGCCTTATCGTAGGTGTTGCAAGCGTAGGTGATATAAAACAATTAGGACGACTCGGTGGTAAAACGATTCTTTATTTTGAGATCATTACAACTTTAGCAATCGTAATTGGTCTATTCATCGCTAACATATTCCAGCCTGGAGCAGGAGTGGATATGAAATCGTTATCAAAAGGTGATATTTCGAGCTATGTGGAGACGACAGAGTCTGTAGAAAGTCACGGCTTTGCAGAAACGTTCTTAAACATCGTACCTACAAACCTTTTTGAATCACTTGCTGAAGGAGATATGTTGGCAATCATCTTCTTCTCCGTATTATTCGGACTAGGGATCGCTGCGATCGGCGAAAAGGGAAAACCGGTATTAGCCTTTTTCCAAGGAACGGCTGACGCTATGTTCTATATCACAAATCAAATCATGAAACTTGCTCCGTTCGGAGTATTTGCACTAATCGGTGTTACGGTTTCAAAATTTGGTATTGAATCACTCGTTCCATTAAGTAAACTGGTTCTAGTCGTTTATGGAGCAATGTTCTTCTTTGTCATCGCTGTTCTAGGTGGCGTTGCAGCTATGGTCAAAGTTAATATCTTTACATTGATCAAAATTTTAAAAGACGAACTGATCTTAGCATACTCAACGGCTAGCTCTGAAACCGTATTGCCAAAAATCATGGAAAAGATGGAGAAGTTCGGATGTCCGAAAGCCATTACTTCTTTCGTTATTCCAACTGGATACTCATTTAACTTAGATGGGTCCACTCTCTATCAAGCCATTGCAGCATTATTTATTGCACAAATGTACGGCATTGAAATAACAATCGCAGAGCAAATCTCGTTATTACTTGTATTGATGGTAACGTCAAAAGGGATTGCAGGTGTTCCTGGCGTTTCATTCGTCGTTCTTTTAGCAACACTTGGCACAGTTGGAATTCCATTAGAAGGTCTTGCATTTATTGCGGGTATTGATCGTATCCTAGATATGGCACGCACAGCTGTAAACGTAGTAGGAAACTCGTTAGCTGCTGTCGTGATGTCCAAATGGGAAGGTCAATTTAACACAATGAAAGCAGAGCAATACAAACAAGAAGTTAGTTAGCATTATAGAAAAACCGTAGCCGGCTTATGAGCGGCTACGGTTTTTTTGTTTATTTCTTTAAGTGATATAACAATATCTCTTTTTAGAATAGATTGTAGATGACAATGACAATGAAAAGAACCCAATTCACTTCAATAGGTTCTTTCCTTTTGTTAAGTCCTTATTCGATTTACGACGATTAGCATGAAGAATGATATTCCGATAACACTCGCGACCCACATCCAAGCAAGTTTCATATGACCTGATTCAATCGCAATATAGATAGCAGTAGATATCGTTTGTGTTTTTCCTGGAATGTTTCCAGCAAACATGAGCGTAGCCCCAAACTCCCCTAATGCGCGAGCAAAACTGAGGATGGCACCAGATATGATAGCTCTAACAGATAGTGGAACAGAAATCTTTCGTAATACGTCCCATTCATTCGCTCCATCCACTCTTGCCGCATTCTCAATATCTGCGTCGATCGATTCAAATCCCGCTTTCGCCGATTGATACATAAGTGGAAATGCAACAACTGCAGATGCTATAACTGCCGCCCACCATGTAAACATGAGCGGTTGGTTAAAGACCCACTCTACTAGCTGTCCCCCTGGACCGTTTCTACCGAATATCACGATCAACAAGAAACCTACTACCGTCGGAGGTAATACGAGTGGAAGTAAGAATAGTGTTTCCATCAAGGTTTTCCCTTTAAAATTCTGATGAGCCATGACTCTTCCCAAAAAAACACCTGAAATAATCACAAATAATGAAGCAGCCACCGCTATGCCGAGTGATAATTTGACAGGTGACCAAAAATCAATTGCCATTTCCTTTTCCACCCGCTTAACACCATAATTTATAAGCTTATATTTTCCGTCTCCATCATATCATACCGCGCTTTGTTGGGTGTGAATGATGTCAGTTTTGTCGAACGGCCTTTATTTCTGGAATTAGACTTAATTTACCTCTAGAACGACTTAATCGAAGCTCATTACGACTTATTTTTTCTAATTTAGACTTATATTTCCTTTTTAAGACTTAATTCCATAAAAAGAGATTTCTAGAACTCCCAACAAACAACCCAACTCACAATAAAAGCTGCCTAGATGAGTAACTTCCCCATCTAGACAGCTCTTTTAATTACTCTTTAACAGCTAACACAGAACCTTTATACTCTTTATCGATAAAATCGGTTATTTCTTTTGAATGAAGAACTTCCAATAAGGTTTTAATCGATTTTTTATCTTTGTCGCCTTCACGAACCGTTATGATATTCGCAAATGGTGAATCAGAACCCTCCAACGCGATAGAATCTTTCTTCGGGTTCAAATCTGCATCGATCGCATAGTTTGTGTTGATCACAATCGCATCGCCCTCATCGTTTTCATAAGCTTTTGTTAAAAGCCCAGGGTCGATGTCTGCTACAAATTCTAGTTTTTTCGGATTTTCTACAATATCGCTTATTTGTGCTTCATAACCTGTTCCTTCTTTAAGCTTGATTAGTCCTTCTGCTTCAAAGATTGAAAGGATACGGCCGTGCTCGGCGATAGAGTTGCTCAAGATTACTTTCCCACCATTTGGAATATCTCTTAATGATTTATGTCTTTTTGAGTAAACACCCATTGGCTCTAAGTGAACAGCACCTGCGTTTTCAAACTTATACTTCGGGTTATCTTTCACTTGCTGAGTTAAATATGGAATGTGCTGAAAATAGTTTGCATCTATTTCTTTTTCATAAAGTGACTTGTTCGGTAAGATATAGTCTTGGAATTTTACAATTTCTAGTTCAATACCCTTTTCCTCTAAAAGCGGCTTCGCTTCTTCTAATATTTCAGCGTGTGGTACATTTGATGCTCCAACTACTAGCTTTTCTGTTTTTTCTCCACCACTTGTAGATGAGCCACAAGCTGCTAATAAGAATACTGCCAAACTTGCGAGTAATACTTGGATGATTCTTTTCATGTTCTGATCCCCTATCCATACATTTCTATTTATTTTTGATAAAGACTCTATTAAGAGGTGGTACAAAAAAGCCTCCTGATCTCATAAAAGAGACAGAAGGCTTTTCGAAAAAAATTTCCGATTATCCTCTCATCTCTCAGTGTGACCACTGTTAGATTTAGCACCGTTTTCATGTTGGCTGTTCAACATGAATGGTTGCCGGGCTTCATAGGGCTAATTCCCTCCACCTGCTCTCAATAAGAGTATTCCTATCAAATTACTTTGTATTATTACAGGTATTCAATGGAATGTCAAACACTTTTTTTAAAAGTATTCTGAACGGGTACTTTCACATTCGTTAGCAACCATTCTGAAGTAGCAGTTATGAGCTGATCAAAATGCTTAATAGAAGAATACGTATGGTTAGCACCTTCTATTAACAACATGGAACATGTACCTCTTTTCGCTAAAATAGAGCGTTCATAATAATCCCTACAATAATTAGAAGAAATAACTGGGTCGCCAGTTCCATGGATAAACAGTGCGTTTCCACTAAATTGCTGGATAGCCTCTAGTGGCGAATAGGATTTTAGGGAAAATAAAAATTCTTCTGTAATGGCATATCCTAAGTGATCAACGACAGCGTGCTCTCCGTTGTAACCAACGATTTCTTTAATATCGGCAAATGGATTTCCTACAGCTGACCATGTGATGAAATTATGAACTCGATTATCTTCCGCTGCCGTGCAAGACGCAACAGCTCCACCTAAACTATGACCGATCAACGTTATGGAATGTTCCTCAACGCTAGGAAGTTTGCTTCCAAAAGAAATTACTTCCTTCGTCTGTTCAATAAAACAGGCAAATTCATTTTCTCCATACTCTCCTTCACTCTCACCGCAGCCTGCATAATCAAAACGCAATACAGCATATCCAAGTTTAACAAGAGCTTGAGCCGTTTTTACAAATAATCGATCAACGCCAATTCGAGTACTTGTAAAACCGTGGCAGATAATGATTAACGGAGTCTTCTTTTCACCTACCCCAATTGCGTGAGGTAAATGGAGGGTGTGAGCAAGTTTTCTTCCCTTCCACCATATACAATCTGATGCCACCATATCACCCACTCCTTTTCTCTTTTAAAATACTTTTTAATCCTAACCGTATAATTACTTTCCTATAACAAAAAAACCATGTTCCCTTAGAGAACACGGTTTCATACAAAATATCCGTTCGTTCTCTCATCTCTCAGCAAAGAATGCTGTTAGATTTAGCACCGTTTCGGTCAAAACTTTTCATGTTTCGCCGATGGTTGCCGGGCTTCATAGGGCTAATTCCCTCCGCCTGCTCCTAATAAGAGTTTGTTTATTTTTTTATTTAAGGATAATCATAGGCTACTTGCTAATTGATGTCAATGCAAATATTACAGTAACCTTACATCCTACCTTAGAGAATATTTTTATGTGCCAAGGAAATGCTAAACAAATGTAGTAGGTTCACGACGCACTAACGAACGGGTGATATCAATGATATTTTTTAAGAAAAAAAAGAAAAAACAACAACAAGAGGCAACTTCCAATTCTCCAAAAGGTACATTGACATTTCCAGAACTTATGAAAAAGCTAACGGCTTCAGCTGATTTTTCTACTGTAAAGCAATCATCTGTAAGCACCTTCTATATCTCGTATTATAAAACACTTGTAAATCCCGAATTTGTTCATCGTGATTTATTACCTTATATAACTGAAATCCCTCTCAAAAACTTAGACGATATCCAAAAACATCTTCCGTTAGATGGAATGGTCAAAACGGACGATGTTCATGAAATCGCGAACAAAGTAACAGAAGGCTTTATTCTCATACAAATGAATAAAGATGACCCAAAAGGTTTGCTCGTTCCCAGTCTATCGACTGAGAACAGACAGATCTCGATTCCTGAAACCGAATTTAGTGTAGTTGGTCCTAAGGAAGCATTCGTAGAATCTTTGGATACCAATCTTAACTTGATTCGAAAACGACTACCTATTCCTGAATTTACAGTAAAAGAAGTGCGTGTTGGAAAACTTTCTAAAACAAGAGTGGCGATTATCTATATTGATGGAATCGCTGATGAAGAGAATGTGAACACCGCGATTCAACGTGTTAATGATATCGAATACGATCATGTCGTAGACAGTTCCTATATCAATCAAATGATCTCAGACAATGAGAACTCTCCTTTTCCACAGCTCATCGATACAGAGAGACCTGACCGAGTAGCCAGTGTTTTATCTGAAGGAAAAGTGGCGATTATGGCTGACGGATCACCTCATGCACTGACCGGCCCGACAACTATTGTAGAATTTTTTTCAGCTTTTGAAGACTATTTTCTAAATTGGACGCTCGCTTCTGCCTTTCGGTTGATCCGTTTGATGGCGGTTATGTTTTCAGTGTTATCAACGCCGCTTTATGTTGCCGTACTAACGTTTCATTATGAGATGATTCCAGAAAATCTTTTAGCCACACTTGTGGCATCAAGAAACGACATCCCGTTTCCGCCTATACTAGAAGCTATTGTGCTAGAGCTTTCGATTGAGTTATTACGTGAAGCTGGTGCAAGGCTACCTTCAAAAGTCGGTCAAACAATCGGTATCGTTGGAGGTATCGTAATCGGGACAGCAGCGGTTCAAGCTGGTTTAACGAGTAACGTTTTATTAATTATCGTAGCTCTAGCCGCACTCGCTTCTTTTACAACACCTGTTTATCAGATGAGTAATACGATTCGTTTGCTTCGTTTTCCCTTTTTATTATTTGCGCAGTTCTTAGGTGTACTTGGGGTTGCGATCTGTTTTGCTTTTATCGTCTCTCATCTGTTGAAACTCACATCACTTGGTAGACCATACATCGCACCTCTTTACCCACTTCGCGTAAATGATTTAAAAGACGCTCTTATCCGTATGCCGTTTAGTGTGCAGAACAGTCGCCCATCATCCGTTCGACCGCAAGATAAGGCGAAAATGAATAAAAAGCGTGCAAAAGAAAAACATGACATAGAAGATTAAAAAGCGAGGGGTATGTATGTCTCAGATCAGTGAAAACAAACAGATATCACCTTACATGGCTTTTTATATGGTTACGACTATGCAGATTGGAGTAGGGATTCTCGGATTCGAGCGGTATATCGCAAAAACAGCAGGACATGATGCATGGATTTCAGTAATCATCGGGGGTCTTTCCTTTAATGTGTTGATCTGGATGATCTATCGTGTTCTTTCAAGAGAAAACGCTGATATTATTGGCGTACATAGAAACCTATTTGGCAGATGGATCGGTGGTACGCTAAGCTTTCTGATTTTAATCTATTTTAGTTCTACCATTCTAACTGTACTTAGAACGTACATTGAAGTGATTCAGATTTGGGTCTTTCCTGAACTTGGAACACCAATCATCTCCTTTATCCTACTCGGACTAGCTTATTCCTACGTTATCGGAGGAATCCGAGTTGTAGCAGGGCTCTCAGTATTAGGTTTTTTTATGTCATTGCCTTTATTTTTATTAAAATATTACGCACTTAAAAATGCACATTATACCAATCTTTTACCTATTCTTGATCATTCTTTTAGTGATCTGATGGCTGCAACAAAAGGGGTTACTCTTGATTATTTAGGGTTTGAACTCATTTTGTTATACCTGCCTTTCTTAAAACATCCTGAGAAGTCTCAAAAATGGGCTCATTTTGGGAACCTGTTTACGATGTTTACTTACCTGATCACTGTGTTTGTATCGTTTGTCTATTTTAATCAAGAGCAGCTTCAACATACGATCTGGGCGACATTAACGCTTTGGAAAATCGTTGACCTTCCTTTTGCACAACGTTTTGAATATGCAGGGATCGCGCTTTGGCTCTTCGTCATTCTTCCTAACATCTGTATTGGTTTTTGGTCGGTTAGCCGTGGAATTCACCGGTTATATAAAATTAAGCAAAAAAGCGCACTTCGTACCATGATGTTCGTTATTTTCATATGCAGTATCTTAATCGTTGACAGGCAGCAAGTAGACATACTGAACACGAAAGTTTCTCAGATTGGTTTTTATATTCTATATGCTTACATTCCCTTTCTATTTGTGATCCAACTTATTTTAGGAAAAGGAAGGAAAACCAATAATGGTTAAAAAAAATCTTATTTTCGTTTTCACTTTAATCCTTTTAACAGGCTGTTTTCCTAGTAAAAAGATTCTAGAAGATGTTCAACTCGTTTCCGCCGTAGGTTATGATTATAAGTCAAACAGCCAAGTGGAGTTGAACGGAATGGTAGCGATTCCTCAACGCGGTGAAGATGTTCCTCCTATTTCGGAAGTTTTCACAGCAACCACGAATACGAGCAAGATGGCAAGAGCATTAGAACAAGCTGAATCACCTAAACCATTTGAAATCGGACGGTTAGATATTGCTCTATATAATAAACGTTTAGCTGAAAAGGGCATCTATGATCTAGTAGACACCCTTCAACGTGATCCTTCTTTAGGTCGCGACCTCTATATGGCAATCGTAAAAGGAAGTACAAAAACATTACTAAAGCAACAATACCCGCTCAGCGAAACGCCTTCTAAGTATCTGCTTCAGCTGCTTGATCAAAATATGAACGCGAACATCCCAAAGTCAAACTTACATGATTTTTTGTATACGTATTACGGTAAAGGGATGGATCCAAACTTGCCACTTCTAGAGAAGCAAGGAGATCGAATAAGAGTAATAGGAACAGCACTTCTAAAAGACGATAAAATGGTGGGACAACTAAAACTTGAAGATTCTTTTCTTTTAAAACTTCTCATGGAACCCTTCGAAAAAGGTATCTATGAAGTGAAATTTAAAAAGAATCAATTTTTCACGATTCAAAACCTGTCTTCTAAAGTAGAATATCGATTCAAAAATGTGAAACGATCACCAAAAGTAGATATTTCGGTAAAAGTGAAAGGACGAGTTAGTGAAGCGCCCAAAATTCCGGTGAGTGATCCCTATCTTATCGAGCAGCTTGAAAGTGCAACAGAAAAAGCGATGAATAGACGAACCAATAAAATCGTTAAGAAGTTACAAAAAGCAAAGATTGATACAATTGGATTAGGAGATCTCGCTAGAAGTAGAACACGAGGATTTGATTTTAAACGCTGGGACGAACAATATCCTAATATCCCAATCAACGTTAAAGTGAAGGTGGAAATTACGCAGGCAGGGATTACGGAGTAGCCACTAGTTTTGTGGGAATTCCGGCTTTGGATTAGTTTTGACGAGAAGTAATCTTGTGTCGAATATCGGATAAAAAATTTTATCCGTGAAATAATTAAGCTTATACGTGAATATATTACAATTTACCGTGAAATTATTTGGAATTACCGTGGATATATGGCTTAATATCCCCTCTTGTATGTGTCATGCGCACTTTCAATTACAATGCCCACCTCAAATGGACATCACTCAAATAAAAAAGAAGCTTTTACTCAATGTTCTCAAAACATTAAGTAAAAAGCTTCTTTTATTAGTAAGTTCAGCCGCCAGAGCCTCCTGCACCAGCTCCGGCTGAAGATCGTTTTCGTTTTTCGATCGCATTAACTCCCATTACAACAGCAATTAGCTCTTCTGTTAACAATCGATCTGAAGTGTGTTTTAACTCATAAGCAGAAGCTTGGAAAAATCCATTCACTTTTTTAAACGTCGCTACTTCCTCCTTGTTCTCATCAAAAACGGTATACTCTTTTGAAAAAGCAGGAGCTTCAATTTCATAATTTTGCACATTCGTTATGTAATGATATTTTTTAGAAAATAACGCAAACGATGATTTTACAACACCGAGTTCCCTGCCGTCTGATTGCTTAACCACCCATTTTCCCGATAAGAAAGGAAAATTCCCTTCAACGATTAACCTTCCGGATGCATCTTCAATACTCACACCTGAAGAAAATGCGCTTCTTAGATCAAGGACACCTTGTTTCTGATGCTCTGCATTATAAATATCAGTTTTACCTGACGAGAAAAAGGTATCTTCAAAATACACACATCTTTCCATGACAACAATCCCCCTAAGTCACTTTGGCATTTATTTTTGCTGATCTTCTAACTGTTGAAGTCGCTTTTCAAGTTTCTTTCGCTTTTCTATTTCCTGAAACACAATAATGAAGGCTGTCGCAGCCATACAAAATGTAACCCATTCCATGTTATTGTCACCCCTTAATCTTCTGTAGTTCAGTAAATCTGGTATTAAAAGCGCTACTTACAAACTCTTTTTTCTCAGCATAAATTTCAATTACCTCTTTAATCTCTTCTGGCCGGTAAAACTCGTTCCGATTGTGGGCAAGCGATGGATAACCTGAACCTCGTTGGAGATAATCTGAAGAAGCAACCGAATACCATCGCTCTTCATCTAACGGTTCATCGCCTATTCTCATTTCAACGACTCTCGTTCCATCATGAACAACTTCTGCGCCTGATAGATGCAGACCACCTACATACTTCCCTCTGAAGCCTGGTCCTCTTCCATCTTGTAAGCAATGTTGAACATTAAGTGATTGTTGAACTGCTTCAATTATGTATTTACCTTGAATCTCAAAAGATGTTGGATTGAGGGGTGATGGGCAAATTTCGATACATTTTTTATGTGAAACGTAAGAAAAGATTCCAGCGTTAACAATCCCACTGTTGATCAAGCCTATATCGGTATTCAGCATGTCTTTTAACCCATCTGCGATAAGATTTGTGATCGGGTTTTCATTGATCACATCGTGCCATAACGGTTCTTCCATTCCATATAACGGTTTTCCTAAGATCTCAATTGCCGTTTCTTTGCTTCGTTTAAGAATAGAAAGAATCTCTTCATCTGATTTCGAATCTAATGTGCTATAAACCGCGGATTGTAAAAGCGTTTTGTGCGTACCGTTTATTTCAAGTTCTAATACACCAATATGTTCACCAAAGTTTCCTGCACTTACGATGAACGTACCATTGACTACCTGTGCTTCTCTATATAAAACGTGATCATGTGAAGAAACGATCACATCGATGCCAGAGATTTCTTTTGCTAAATCTGTATCTGCTAGCGTTCCAACATGGTTTAGTAGGATACAAAGGTCGTATTTACCGCGGTTTCGCTCCAGTTCTTCGGCAATGGCGATAATGTAATTTTCTCCATGAAACCCTAGCCCGTCATTAAAAGCGCCTAAGTCAGGGGATGCGCCAGTCACGAAAATACGAAGTCCATTTTTGTTCAGGATTACACTTGATTGAACACCAGGAATCATCGTTTTATCTTTCTTGAAAAGATTGTTGCTGATAAAAGGAACTGTACTTTTTGTAGCCATATGTTCCAACGTGTCTGCCCCATTAAACATCTCGTTGTTGCCAATCGTTATTAAATCATAACCAGCAGTCTCGAGAAGCTCCACCGCGGCAATTCCTTTAGTTCCTTGAAGTTCAATACTCTTGAAATCTGCAAAATCACCTGCGTCCACCAGTAAAGTGTTTTCGTCTTTATGTTGATGAATGAGCGTTACTGCTTTTGCAAAGTTATCAAAATGACTGTGAAGATCGTTCGTATGTATGATTTTAAGTTTCATAAATCCCCCAAATTAATATAAAATTACCTTTACAAATAATGGTATCATAAATGATAAAGAAATGTTCATAAAATACGGAGGAATAGAATGTCATATTACGATAACGAGTTACGTATCAGACCAATTATAGACAGGGACCTCCCCAAGCTTTGGGAACTCATTTATAAAGAGAAGGCACCAGAATGGAAACAATGGGATGCTCCATATTTTGAGCACAAACAAATTCCTTTTGAAGAATTTATGTGGAACAAAGATCACTATGTTGATCATGAACAACGGTGGGCGATAGAAGTGGCTGGCGAGGTAATTGGAACCGTGAGTTATTATTGGGAGCACGAGCCTTCTCTCTGGTTAGAGATGGGGATTGGTATCTACAATCCTAATTATTGGAGCGGAGGATATGGCACAAGGGCCTTTATTTTATGGATCAACCACTTGTTTAATAAGCTTCCACTTGTTCGGGTGGGATACACAACTTGGTCAGGGAATGAGCGGATGATTAAGGTTGGTGAAAAACTTGGCATGAAAATGGAAGGAAGAATGAGAAAGTGTCGTTATTACAATGGAGAGTATTATGACTCGATCAGGATGGGCATTCTTCGAGAAGAGTGGGATTCATCCACATTAGGAGGTTAAGAGTATGGAGATTCTATTCGCGCTATCAGGTTATTTGATTTTATTTTTGGTTATCTATTTCGCGGTAAGAACTGGAATTAATGACTCAAAAGAGCTGTTGCAAATACGGAATGAACTATCGACTATGAAAAGTGAGTTAGAAAGGATCCGCAAATATTCAGTAAACCATGAGGAGGAAGAATTTACTTGGCAAAATGGAAAACAATAAAAACACGATATATCTACCAAACGCCTTTTGGTCATTTAAGAACAGATAGCTGTCAGCTTTCTAACGGTGAGACAATAGATAACTATTATGTTCACGAATATCCTGACTGGGTGAATGCAATAGTATTAACTAAAGAAAAACAGATCGTGCTTGTTGAACAATACCGTCATCCTGGTAATGACTTCTATTTAGAGATTCCAGCTGGAAAAGTAGAAGAAGATGAATCTTATGAGGAAGGAATCATTAGAGAGGTTCAAGAGGAAACAGGTTTCATTTCATTAAACAAACCGATCTTACTTGGAGAATTCATGGTGAATCCTGCTACACAGACCAATAAGGTTTTAACGTTTCTAATCTTTGATGCTTTCCAGTCGTCTTCCCAAAACTTAGATGAAAATGAAGATGTAACGCTTAAGATTATCCCTTTTGATCATATAGAGCAGTTGATAGAAGATCATAAAGTTACACAGTTGTTTATGGTAAGCGCTTATTATTTAGCTAAGAATTATCTATCCAAAAATGAAGAAAACTAGCTTAGTTGAATATACCTCTAAGCTAGTTCTCACCTCTTTAATCTAGTTTCATTTTAACCGCACGTGTGGCTACAAAACTTTTAATAAAGGAATCGATCGGTCTTCTTCCACCAAAGTCATCTTCATATAATCCAGTAATCACAAAACCCGCATCAATCTGCCCTTGTATTTGGTTCTCTAATGTGTGGCCGAATTCTATCGTCTCATCTGCCATAAGATAGGCGGACTTCTCTTTTTCTGTCATAGAATCAAGAGTTGAATAAGGAATGCTGTTACTTACCACTAGATTTCCCTTTTGGTCTTCTTCATCATCAAATATAAACAATAATGGATTTGTAAAACCTGATATAAGTACACCTCGGTCTTTTAATACACGTGACGCTTCTCTCCAAACAGGAGAAATGTCTTCAACAAATACATTTGAAACAGGATGAACAATTAAGTCGAACTCCCCTTCATCAAACATAGAAAGATCACACATATCTCCTTGTATGACTCTTAGACTTAAATGATTTGTTTCTGCCACCATCTGATCATTTTCTAACTGTTTTTGGGATATATCTACAACTGTAACCTCTGCACCAGCCGCAGCTAGCACAGGACCTTGTTGACCGCCTCCAGAAGCAAGACAAAGCACCTTAACTCCATGTAGTAACTTCGGAAACCAACCTCTAGGAACAGACTTTTCAGTTGTAACGGTAATATGCCAATCATCTAATTTACTTTTTTCAATAATTTCTTTTGATACTGGCCTTGTATAGCTCACACCATCTTCTACCTTTTTGTCCCAAGCCTTGCTATTGTGTTTAACCGTATTCATCTCTATAACTCCTAGTCTATCTGTAGTTATATTTAGCATTCTTGAAAAAGGTCGGTAACTCCTTTACAAATGATAAAAAAAGCAAAAGAGCCTTTCATTAAGGCTCTTTTGAACAGTAAGTCTAAATCTTTTCATGTAAAACTGTAGGTTCTATTTCCGAAAAATCTGCTAAAGTGGGTTCTTTTGCATCAAGTTTTAGAGTACGGGCTGTTGAAGAATGAACCTTCTTCAACAGATCAGGATTGTTCATCAATCGCTGGCCATAAGAAGGAATCATCTCTTTGATCTTTGGCTCCCATTTTCCGATTTCTTGTGGGAAGCATTTGTTCAACACTTCCAGCATAACGTGAACAGCAGTGGAAGCACCAGGTGATGCGCCAAGTAGGGCCGCAATCGAACCATCAGCGGATGTGATCACTTCTGTACCGAACTGAAGCGTTCCTTTTCCACCCGATTCCGTATCTTTGATGACCTGAACACGTTGGCCAGCTACGACAAGATCCCAATCTTCACTCTTAGCATTTGGGATGAATTCTCGTAATTCTTCCATACGCTGTTCTTTTGACAACAACACTTGTTGAATCAAGTATTTTGTTAGTGACATTTCTTTAGCACCTGCAGCTAACATCGTTAAAACGTTATTAGGTTTTACAGAAGTGACTAAGTCAAGCATAGATCCTGTTTTTAAGAACTTTGGCGAGAATCCAGCGAATGGTCCAAACAATAACGATTTCTTATTATCAATATATCGTGTATCCAGATGAGGAACAGACATTGGTGGTGCACCAACTTTAGCTTTTCCGTATACTTTCGCGTGCTGTTGCTCAATCACTTCTGGATTCTTACATACCATGAAGATTCCGCTTACCGGAAAACCACCAATATGCTTTCCTTCAGGAATACCGGATTTTTGGAGAAGATGAAGACTTCCCCCTCCACCACCAATAAAAACAAACTTGGCTGTGTGTCTTTCAACAGAACCAGAGTTTAGATTTTTAACCTTCAGTTCCCAAGAGCCATCGCTCGTACGCTTTAAGTTTTCCACGCTATGTTTGTATTTGACATCTACATTCTTGTTCTGCAGATGACTAAATAACATACGAGTGAGTGAACCAAAATTAACATCAGTTCCCGAATCAATCTTGGTAGCAGCGATGCTTTCATCTAAAGAACGACCTTCCATGATCAACGGAATCCATTCCATTAATTTCTCTGGAGAATCAGAGAATTCCATCCCTTTAAAAAGAGGATTTTCTGTTAGCGCTTCCATACGTTTCTTTAAAAACTGAACGTTGTTTTCTCCTTGAACCATACTCATATGTGGCAATGGCATGATGAAATCTTCTGGATTGCGAATTAACTTTTGTTCTACAAGGTAAGACCAGAACTGCATCGATACTTGGAACTGTTCATTGATCTCAATGGCTTTTGAAATATCAATCGATCCATCTGGTTTTTCCGATGTGTAATTTAGTTCACAAAGTGCAGCATGCCCAGTTCCAGCATTGTTCCACTCATTGGAACTTTCTTCTCCTGCTTTATCAAGTTTCTCAAATACCTTAATTTTCATTTCTGGAGCTATTTCTTTTAAGATCGTTCCTAATGTAGCACTCATGATTCCAGCGCCGATTAAAAGGACGTCTGTGTTCGTTTCTCTGTTGCTCATCATTATCAACCTTTTCACCTAAAATTTACAGAAAAAAGCCATCGTCTCATCCTCAAGAAAAGACAATTTGATTACGTGTTTTTTCTGTTTTTATGAAAACCGTTTCAACTAGTATTACTAATGTTTAAGTCTTTAATATCTTTATTATATGATAATTATAAATTATTTGAAAGCCGATAAAATGTGATAATTATATGACTAGTGTGCCCAAACTCTTTTAACATCAATAAGTATACAGGTTTACAAGAAAGTTTTAATGAAGAGATTACCCGTTAATCATTGTAACTTTCACTCTTTCACATAACAAAAACGCCTGAAATTCTCATCAGGCGCTCAAGTTTTTATGATTTTTACGTTAAGATCCAATCATTGTTTTTCAAACTTATTTCTTTATCCTTTTCTAGATCTCGATTGATTCGATTTATTAATACACTTCTGTAATGAGCTGCTCGATGGAGTTTGCCTTTAAGGGCTCGGGAGGTACTTTCAATAGGTAGGTCCATTCCGTTGGAGAAAATAACTCTAACTTTTTTCCGGTCAATTGATTCAATATCATCAATATGCGGCTGTGAGAGCCAGATGCAGGAGTCTTTTCGTGGTGATTTCGTGGGAAAGAAGAAAATATCAAGTTTCGTGTCAATCATGATAGGAGGAAAGCACATCCTCCCTAACAGGATCTGGGTTGCATCTTTTTTGCCATCGTATGTACTTCCATAGTACGGGCAAGAATCTTTAATAATTCGGAAAGGCTTTTTTTCAACTAGGATGACTGCGTCTTCTTCATAAATTTCTGCACAAACCCTTCCCCACTGATTAATAAATGGATGAATGGCAATGGTCTTATTCGTTATTAAATATTTTTCCACTTTTTCGTGCACAATTCTACGCTTCATTCAATACCTCCTCATAATTTTTGACCCCAAAATTATTCATACCGTACAAATGTCCCTAACATTAGTACCGCGTAGTAATATTTTACCATTTAATGATTCATCCATCTATATATTTCGCGAAAATTGTCATAATATTTCGTCACTTCTAAATATACGTCTCTAGACTTAATCCACTTACATCTGCAGCAACTGTCACAAGGTACGTTCAATGTATAAACTAAACCTATCGTTTACATAGAATGGAGACTTGGCATGACTCACATACTCACAAAAAAACAAATAACGTTAGAGGTTGCGTTGCACGTGCTTTTAACATCCTTAACAATCGTTACACTTTTTAAATTACTCCCAACCATTACACCAGTCTTTCAAGTGGTGGGTCTTATATTCTGCTTATTCATCTTCATAAGCGATTTTATCATCTTGACTAAAAAGAATAGACAATTCCTAAAAGTTACTAGGCTTCTATGCTTGTATCTATTCGCAGTAAGTAGTGTCATATTCATAACGTTCTATCTTACTAAATTGTTGGTTGTAACCGACGTATATGGTTTTGAAAAATTATTACAACTTCATGAATCAACAGCTAAATGGATCTATTTAGTGATCTGTTTTGCACAACCCATAATTCTTCCACTTCCCGAAGTAATTACAGTCGCTGGTGCAAGCAGCGTTTTCGGTCCTGTGACCGCCATTTATTTAGGGTTTATAGGAACACTCTCAGGTATTGTAGTCATGTACATTATAGCACGATGGGGTGGGCAACGATTGGTCTCTCGAATCGTGAAAAAGGAACAACTCGCTAAATATCAAAATTATGTACGAAGAAACGAAGTGCTCTTTCTAGTCATTATGTTTGTTATCCCTGTGCTTCCTGATGAAATCATCTGTATCGGTGCAGGTCTAAGCGGAGTAAGTTTCAGCAGGTTCATATTTGTTGCTGCTGTCTCAAAACTTTTTACAACAACTACGTTTGCGTATTCTGCTCTCCTTCTAAAAGTGTTCTCCATAACAAATGCTGAACTTATGATCTATACATCAATCGTTGCAGGGATAATATTCCTTATAACATTTATAAGAAACAAGCTAGTAACAAAGATAAATCAATAATGAAAAAAGGGAACTTCATTAGTAAGAAGTTCCCTCGTATCACTGGATTTACTTTACCCACTTATACATCAAAACATCGTCAACATACTCGCCGTTGCCGAACTTAAATTCTTTTACTTTCCGCCCTTCTTCTATAAATCCTAGTTTTTTATACAATTCTATTGCTCTAGTATTAGTTGAAAACGTTCCTAACGTAACTTTTTCAATGAGCGGATGCTTTTCAGCCCATGATAATAGCTCGTGAATCATTAACTTTCCAATTCCTTTATTTCTCCATTCTTTTTGTAACATAATAGCAAACGAACCGATATGGTGCATCCTCATTCTTTCATGTGACAGAAAAACGATCCATCCCACCACATTGTTTTCGTATTCTGCTACAAGCATGGTCTCTCGTTCATGGTTCAGAATGTTAGATATCCATTCTTGATGATCTTCTGTCGTCTTTTTAAATTCAGTGGGTAGTGCAATAAAATAATCGTGTTCAGAAATCACTGCACGATGAATTTGAATAATAGCTTCTGCATCCTCAACACGAACGGTACGAATCGTTATTTTTTTCTCTAGTTTCGTCGGCATTGCCTTACCTCTTTTTCTAAATGAATTATGTGTGTATACCATGATTTTCGTTTATGATTGAATGAACAATATGAATAGAATCCCATTCACCTCTTGAAAATTTGATAATCGGAAATTTTCTCGGAAAGAGCTTCTGACAAATGACTTCTGGTGGATCACCGTGGTTTTGTAAAGTTAATACTTCATGTTGAATATCTAAAAGATATTGAAGTTTTCGTTCAAGTGCCTTTCTTCCATCTCGAACAAACCCAGCATGATTGCAAAACACATCCTGAAAATCATACGTTAAAACCCGCCTTAATGATTGAATGATAGTAGGAATACTCTCTTCCTCGAGAACCACTTTCGTCCTTTCCATTACATACAGATCACCTGTGAACAATTGACCCGTTTCTCGATTTAGAAAAGCGTGGTGATCTATTGCATGACCTGGTGTAGGTATTGCATCCCACATTGCGTTTCTAGATTGAAGTTCAGTTTTCATTTTTTCTGCATGAAATGGTTTTCTTCTTCCCCAAAAAAACTGTCTATACAGTGGATATTTGGCCCGTTTCGCGCAATAATCCATTGTTTTTTCATCTAAATAAATGGGAACTTTTTTTGTTTTTTCTATATAACTCGCACACCCTGTATGGTCTTCATGAAAATGTGTAATGAATACTTGATCAAAATCAGCTGCATCTATAAAGGGTTTGAAATGCTTATGTAAAGACTTGGCACCAGTATCTATCAATACACCATCTACGAGATAACTATAAACGTTTAAGGAAACACCTTGAAAAGTGACCTTCCCATTTAAGTAACAAACATGATGTTTTTCTCCATATTGAGACGTTTTATTAAAAAACACAGCTTCCTCACCCCTTCACCCCTGTTATTCTATTATTTTTCTGTATAAACCTTAATTCAATAAAAGGTATTATAGTCCTTCCACCCTCATAATTCCGTATTCAATAATCTTGAAATCATAAGATATCGTCCACAGTGTCAGATTATTGGGAAAATTGGCGTGATTCATGTCACATTATGCTACCCTCTAGCATTTAATTTTCCCAAGTTTTACTTTTCCATTTTATGTTAGATTTAAATTACAAGTCTTATAGAAAGGAGTTTTCCATGAACGTCGGAACTAGAGAGCCCATCACACAGTCACTCGAGCGGTGGCATATAGCCATCCGGACAAATCACATACAACAATCTGAGAGCATACATAACGAGATTAAAAGTGAGATCACACAGATTAAAGACCCTACTACACAGTTATATTATCAACTATTAAACAGCCGTTACTTAATATTGAAGAAAGAACTTACTTCTGCTCATGCCATACTCGATACCTTAAATGATGTTCATTTGAATCGAACAGATATTTTTGGGTACTATATGAACTTAATTACCGGAATGCTATTAACAGCCGAAGGAAATTATGAAGTAGCAGAATTACGTTTTATCCGGGCGTTTAACTTATTAAACGTATTGAACAGCATAACGGATGATATCGTGAGAGCCGATTTCTATCATAAAGCTGCCGTTTTGTATTATCACATCCGCCAGCCACTCACAGCATTGGATTATGCAAACGAAGCTTTGAAAACGTTATCTGAAGCAGAAGATTTTGAACTGCTTCAATCCGGCTGTGAAAATGTATTGGGACTTGCTTCTCTATCATTGAAACAATATGGAAAAGCAGAAGAACATTTCCTCTGTGCTCTTGATCTCGCAAAGCGTATTGATCAGTCATATACATCACTGATCAAATACAACATAGGTTATCTGTATGCTGAACAAAACATGTCCGAACTGGCAGTACGCTATTTGTTAGAGGTATTTGAAGAAGAAGAAGCCTTTTATAAGACCCACTTCTTATTGTCTCGAGAATATTATCGATTGAATAATGAAGAAAAAGCAATACCTTTCTATGAAAAAGGAATCGAGCTCGCGAATGAAGAATATCTTCATCACTTTAAGATACTGAACGCCTTAAATCAGGCAACAGATATTAATGAGCTTGAACGTATTGTTAAAGAAGGAAACGACTATTTTAAACAACACGAACTCTTTGGTTTCGTAGAAGATTATGCTGGAGAACTTGCACAGGTCTTCTTCACCAAAGAGAACCACAATAAAGCTAGTTATTATTTTAAAGAGTCTTACGAAGCAAAACGCGCTTTACAAAAAAAGGAGGCACTAAAATGAAAAAATTCGCTGCAGGTATCATTATTACTTCACTAGCACTAACGGCTGTATTTGTTGGATTGTCCACAAAATCAGTAGAGCAAGCTGAGCATGGAAGAACATTCTCTCTTTCTCAAAAATTATAAGACTATTTATTAGCACAAAAAACGATCAGAATTTTTTCTGATCGTTTTTTGTTCTGCTGAAATGATTTCTATTCACATAAGTTTTTTGTCATTTTATAATTTATCAAAGTAACACCTTTTCGAACTACATGTTGTAGAGAAACTACTTGGTAACCTCGCTGTTCAAAAAATACTTTAGCAGTAATACTTGCATCAGTATCAATACTTAATACATTTAATTTCCTTGCTTCCGATTCAATCATATTTACTAATGCCGAAGCTATTCCTTGTCGTTGGTAATCCTTATGAACATACAGTCGATCTAAATGTCCACTGTATGTTAAATTGCAGAAACCAACTATTCCATCAAGATTCCTAGCTACAAACGTTATGTTGTTTAAGAATGATTCCTTCCATGACTTCACTTTAGATTGTAATTCATGAAAGGATACCCAAGCATCCAACTCTAGTAATGAATAGTCTTTTGCATTTACGGTATGTACAGTTTCATAAAACAGCTTAATAATCTCCTCTGTATCCGTTTCCTTGTACTTTGCAATTTTCAGTTCCATCTACACACCTCTTGGGGTTAAACGATATTTTCTCACAATTCCATAATCCAAACTGTTCCCATTGTAACAAACCATGTAAGGACAGGTATGGACAGACTAGTTAATGCGTCATACCACTTTATGTTCCTATTTCTTCTTTTTAATATCCTATCTGTAACAAAGTACAAAACAGCAGCGCCTAAACTAAACAAAAGCAAGATTAAACCGAAAATCATGTGCAATGCCAAAGAAATAATAAGTTCTGCGTTACTATTTCCAGATTTAATTGAAATAAATTCTCCAACTTTCTCACTAAGAGCTGATGTTAATACACCATAAGTTACTATCGCTGGAAAGCTATACATCATATAAACAGGAATCATCCCAATGCTTGCATATACATAATTTAACACGGAATCAAATGACTCATCTTCAAAAGGATTTGGGATAGAAAACCCTAAGATGATGGCATAGATCGTACCGGATATAGAAGCTGCTACTAATTTTCTTCGTAAAATAATAGATCTATCCTCTTTTATCATTCAAACCTACTACTGATATTACCATCACTTTGAAGGCAGTTTAATCGTAAAGGAGGTACCTTTCTTTAACTCACTATGAATCGTAATTCGTCCACCCATCTGCTTTACAATTTGGTGACAAACCGTTAAACCAAGTCCTGTTCCTTTTTCTTTCGTAGAATAATAGGGACTGCCAAGCTTTTTCAATTGATCAGTGGACATGCCCACACCATTATCTTTAATCTTGATGCATATATATCCGCTCATATCATGGTAGGCTATTATTTTAATCTCGCCTTTTGACTTAATTGCTTCAATGGCGTTCTTAATAATGTTAATCAATACCTGCTGAATTTCCAGCTTGAGTCCTTCAATTTTCAGAGAAGGTTCAACGTTTTGCGAAATATGTATAGAGTTCAAAATGGCATAAGAGTGCATCACATCAATTGATTGTTGAATGGTTGAGGTTAGATCAATAATCTCATATTGATCCGTTTGTGGTTTAGCCAGCGCTAAATATTGATTAATGATTTCCTGCGCCCGATCAAGCTCTTCAATCGAGATACTGATGTACATCTGCTGTTCTTTCGTTAACTCCTCTTTTTGCATGAGTTGCATAAACCCTCTTACTGAAGTCATGGGGTTTCGAATCTCGTGTGCAACAGATGCAGCAAGCTGACTGACAACATTCATTTTTTCAGTACGAACGAGCTCTTGTCTCATTTCAATCTGCTCTTTCATATTTTCAATCAAATGCACGACTGCAATTAGCGTTGCCAAAACGATAAGGGAAGAACTCAACTCGAAAAAGAGTTCCTGCTCGTCACCTTTTATTAAAAGTGAAATTCCTCGCGTAATAGGGATCAGTGAGTAGAACAAACTGATTACAGTAACTTTTCCTTTGATGCCATACCGATGAAAGAGTCGTGTAATTGGCAATAACAATAAACAGAGCACCATGTAGTTTCCTAGTAAGACTGCTAGGTTTTGATCTGTAAAGTATGCCATCAATAGAAGGACAAGGAAGCTTGAAAAACCCACCCTTTTTCCACCGTATAAAAAGGACAATATGATGGCTACAGACTTAAAATCATATTTATAGATCTCAGAATAAACGACTGGCTGACTCATCGTGAAAACTAGAATGATCAGCATAAGCAGATAGTATTTCGATGTAACTTTTCTACGTTCTTCATCTCTTTCATTAAAGAACACTTGATAAATAAGGATTGTAAAAAGGATAAAGACCACATGTAAGCACATGCTTTGTATAGACTCTAACATTCTGTTCCCTACTTCCTAGATTTACCTGTCTTACATGATTTTCGACAACTTTTAATCATATCCTTGTCAAAAAGACGAATTTTCTAGGTATTCGTAACTATTACTTCAAATTAAAAAGCACTTCTCCGGTTAGGAAGAAATGCTCTATAGCAAAATCATGATCATTAGAATGTTCTACTCAAGACTTGTCCCTGAAAATGCAGAGCATCCTCAGCACGAATTCGCTGACTTTCACTCAATGCTGCTAGATCGAACCACTTTAAATCCAAGTGTTCAGTGCTAAGCACAATTTTTGCATCTTCTGGAATTTCACATCGAAAGATCGCTGCTTGTGTATTTATTTTACTGTGATAATAAATTCCGATTAGTATAGGATGCATGACATCGATCCCAAGCTCCTCTTTACATTCACGAAACAATGCTTGATGAATCGTTTCACCCGGATCAACAGCACCTCCAGGTAAACTCCAACCTTTGTTTCCGTAGGTTCGTTTTAACAAAAGCACTTGATTCTCATGATTAAATATCATAGCATGCGCACCAAATCGAAACGTATCATGAATTCCCAAGGTGATCCCTCTTCTACTTAAAGTGTATAACCAGGGTATTCTATTAACTTCTATAGAATTCCTTCTTAGCTGATCAGTTTAAGTCCAACTGCAGCACTTAATACCATTGCCATAAAAAGAATTCTTAGTCCATTTTTTGATTCACCATAAAACAAGATTCCGACAATCCCAGAACCCACTGTACCGATTCCAGTCCAGATTGCATAAGCCGTTCCCATAGGCAAAGATTGCATAGCGAGACTCAACAGAAGAAAACTGCTGCTAAACCCTACAACAAGAACAAGAAAAGATAGAATGTTTCTCTTCTTAGCAACTAGGTTCATACCTGTTACACCTACCACTTCGAAAAGACCTGCAAACACCAGAAAGATCCAGCCCATTATTGAACTCTTCCTTCTGATTTTGGTTCTCCTGTTACTAATTTGAGTCCCATAACTCCTGCAAGAAGCACGAGAATCAGTATGATTTTTAGCATTTTAAATGGTTCTCCAAAAACAAGCATCTCCATCAACACAGTTCCACTTGCCCCCAAGCCAGTAAATACAGCATATACGGTACCTACAGGTAGATGTTTCGTGGCCAGGATAAGCAATGTAAAAGAGAAGATGATCGCGATCATTGTCCCCGTCCAAGTTAACATATTGTTAGAATGCTTTAGTCCGATCACCCAACACACTTCAAACACTGAACCTAAAAGGACATAACCCCAAGAACGATTCATTATAATTCACCACTTTCACAACTAATACCCCGCCAGAAAACGGACCACGACTGTTTAGACCTTTTTTGCAAACGTTCTGGAATTCCATAGATTAATTCTACAAGAAGTCCGTCTAACATCGTTAAAAAGGAAAGAGCTGCAGCTTCCGGAGTAACATCCGCTCTTAGTGTATCCGAATTTTTTTCAAAAAGTGCCGTAAACAAACTCTCTAATCGATCAACAAATTTATTGCTTCCAACTTTAATCACTTCTTCATGCTTAACAGGCGGGTAAAAAGACGTTCGCATAAAAAATTTCATATTATTGTTTTGCTCAAATCGTTCTAAGTACTCCGTCAAAAATCTGAACAAAATATCTTTTAGCTCATAAAATTGCTGATTTTCAATAAATTGTTTTACAAAATCAATTTCACAATCAGTTGCATCATGAAACGTTTCTATATAGAGATCATCTTTACTCTTGAAATGAGTATAGATCGATTGTTTTTTTATTCCTACCTCATTTGCGATTACCGACAAAGAGGCCCCTTCATAACCAAGATGTGCAAACTGGACGAGTGCTGTTTGTTTTAATTGATCGTAAGTCATTTTATAGTCCACCTTCCGAACGGTCGTAAGGTAATTTTATCACACTATTTTATGAAGTCAACATATCGAAATCGCTTTAACTTGCATCATTTTAACCAAATTGTGGTATCATTATTTTTGGTAAAATAATGAAAAAAGAAAGAAGTGTGTTACATGGAAACTCCAAACAATAAAACATTTATAGATAAGTTAGATTACGGAATTCTATTTATACTCTTCTTATTATCAATTATCAGCTTGATGTTCATATATAGCGGCCAACAATCTGGTCAATATAACGATAATTTTGTTCCGAAGCAGATTTTTTGGTACACCCTTAGTACGTTTTTAATGCTCGCCATTGCACGCTTAGATTTTGAGCAGCTTAAAAGAATGTCATGGTACTTTTATGGCATTGTATTATTCTTTATCGTGATGTTAATTTTTGCACCAGAAAGTATTGCAAAGCCGATCAACGGTTCAAAAGCGTGGTATCAATTACCTTTCCTTGGTTCTTTTCAGCCATCTGAATTCATGAAGATCGCTTTAATCTTAGTACTGAGTAATATCGTTGAATCTCACAATTATCAATATATTCAGCGGACATTAAAATCGGATCTGTATTTGATTTACAAAATGGGATTAGCTAGTTTAGCTCCTGTCATCTTTGTGGCCATACAGCCAGATTCTGGAATGATCATGCTCTACCTTTCCATCATTCTGTCCATCATATTCATATCAGGTGTTAGCTGGAAGATTATTTTGGCTGTGATCTCACTCCCTTCCATCCTTTTGACTACATTACTTGTCATCTATTTTAAATTTAATGATTTTTTCCAGACTAAATTGCTCGTACTTCTTCTTCCACACCAAAGAAGCAGAATTAACGGATGGTTGAATCCATATGAATACACCGACCAAGGATACCAAACGAAACAAGCGATTACAGCGATCGGTTCAGGTTGGTATTCCGGTAAGGGATGGATGGAAGGAATCATATATGTACCTGAAGCTCACACTGATTTTATCTTTTCCATTATTGGTGAAGACACAGGTTTTCTAGGAACATCCATCGTGGTCAGTTTGTTTTTCTTATTGATCTATAAGATTGTAATCTTAGGAGTGAAGTCGAACTACTCCTTTGGCGGATATATGTGTTCAGGGATTATAGGGCTTCTTTCTTTCCAGATCTTTCAGAATATCGGAATGAATATTGGACTGTTGCCGGTAACTGGGGTTACTTTACCGTTCCTAAGTTATGGAGGCAGTTCGCTCTTATCTAACATGATGTTAATGGGTATTGTACTCGGAGTGAGTGTGCAGACGAATCGTTATATGTTTGAAATCCAACAGTAAATAGAGTGTAGATTCATTTGAAAATGGGACAACGACCGGATAATATCTGGTCTTTTTTTGTCTACGTGGGATTTTAATATAGAAGTTTTCAGCTAATCTGTCCGATTGAAAGGATAATCTGTCCGATCTCGAATGAAATCTGTCCGTTTAAGCATTTTATCTGTCCAATTCCGTTCATAATCTGTCCAATTCCCTCGTTAATCTGTCCGTTTCCAATTTCAAGTAACAACTCCCCCTCACTTCAACGTATCAACAAATAAAAAACACTTCTTCGACTAGAAGAAGTGCTTTCAAAATTTATTCACTTATTGGAAGTATCTCAGTAACATGAACCGATTCCTTCATAGTAGGACTTCCTGCATTATCTGCAAAACCGAATATACTTAGCATCACAATGGTCACACCCAGTAAGAACTTTTTGTTCACTTTCATCATATCACCGCGTCCAATTCAATCGTCGCTTTAAACAAATCACCGTCAACATCGATATCCATGCTACCTTCGTGAAGATCTACGATTGATTTTGCGATAGCGAGCCCTAATCCAGAACCATCCGTATGACGTGATGTGTCTCCGCGTTTGAATCGTTCAAATAATTCTTCAAAGTTTCCGCCTAATTCGTACTTCGAGACATTTTTAAAAGAAACAATAATCTTTTCGTTTTCTTCTGAAACGGACACGTATACTCTAGTATTCTCCATAGAGTACTTTAATGCGTTGCCGATTAGGTTATCAAAGACACGCCACATTTTTTGTCCATCCACATGAGCATATATTGGTGAATTAGGTGTTGCTAGTCTGAAAGTTAATGATGATTCCTTAATGGTTTCGTTATATTCAGCCATTGACTGCTGCAGCAACTGAACGATATCCACCTTATGTTTAACCAATTCCAAATTCCCGCTTGCCATCTTAGAAACTTCGAATAGATCGTCAATTAAAATTTTCAGACGTTTTGACTTACGATCTATGATTTCTAGATAAGCATTCTGATCCTCTTTTGTTACTTCTTGTGATTTTAAGAGTTCTGTATATGTGATGATGGATGTTAACGGAGTCCTTAAATCATGACTAACATTTGTAATTAGTTCCGTCTTAAGCCTTTCACTTTTAGCTTCAGCCCGTTTAGACGTTTTCACACCATATTTGAGTAGGTTAAGGTTACCTGCTAACATTGCTAAAGCTGATTTTCCCTTATGAGGCAGATCTTGTTCCATCTGTCCTGCAGCAAGTTCTTTAGAATGCTGAATGATTCTATTAAAATACCCTATTCTTTTAAAAAGGTAGATGAGTACGGGTAAAGTAAAGAACAAAAAGAGAATGCAATAAACGACAAACGCCATAGGTTGAAAGAATACAACAGCTGCACCAAAACCTGACAAAAAGATGACAAGGAGAAGCAACATAATTTGAATTCCAACACTTCTGTTGTAAAAAGCATCAGAAACTAATCGATAAACCCATCTTGCTGACTTAATAATGAACGCATCTCTATACAACGGTTTGTTATTCACATCACGGTAAATCCATACCCCTTGAACTAATGTGATACCTACCACAAACGCTGTAATCAGAAATTCAAACAGACCATCACTATACATGATTGAAAATGCAAGATGATCGTAGTTTTGGGCATTCATGACGATGGCCATTAATGCAAAAAACATACAGATCACTATACTTCCTAAACGAATATCAATCGGTAATTTCCGATAGATGTTCTTTTTATCCGAAGATGTGATCATCTTAATTGGGTGAAGTCTTCTCCCCCATAAGATCGCCGTGATAAGCATCAGTATACTAGCAACCGAGATCCCATAAAAGAAAGACTGTCTCTTCTCAAAATCATCTACTTGCTTTTGCAACCAGCTTCCTTCTTTAGGTAGTGTGATGATACCCTGAAGGTACTTTGTATTTTGTGTCAAATACTCGTCATAGTCGTAATCGGTAAAAAAGTCTTGTTCGTTTATGACTAAATTGCCCTCTTCAGATGATGAGGAGTATTCACGAGTAAATAGATTAGATTTTCCCTTAAGATCCTCTGGACGATCTACCGTCCGAACATTTGAATACACATCTTTTGTATTCAAATCCACTAAATAGTAATTAAAACCTAGTCGTTTAGGGTCATAGTCAGAGAGAAAACGTTGTCTTTCTTTAACAAAGTTATTTACTTGCTTTTCCTTTTCTTTCACAATTTTTGCTTCGATGTGTTCGTCACTTTTGAAGTTTTCCATGATATCTTTTATCTTTGCATCTCTTTGTTGTTCATAAAGCTTCACAACATCTTCGTTTTCCGCTGCCTTTGCTTCATCAATCTGATACTCATATTGGCTTTTGATATCCGCTACTTGCTCTGACAAACTTCCATAGCGAGTACGATGTTCTTCTATTTCTTCTTTTGAAACCTTAATATTGTTCTTTAGCTCATCTTTAGATAGATAATTAATTTCAGATATACTCAAGTAATTGATAAATTCCTCGAACTCTGCGTTAAATTCTTCTGTATGAAAGTAATCTTTCTTAAAATACCAATGTCCGTTCTCGAGTATTGAGACGATCCCACTTAACCCAAAAGTTAACAATACGATCCAACCCAAGACTTTTATTCTATTTTTCCATTTTATATCCAATTCCCCATACCACCTTTAAATATCTAGGATTTTTCGGATCGATTTCAATCTTTTCTCTGATTTTTCGAATATGTACGGCAACCGTGTTCTCAGCATTATAACTAGGTTCTTTCCAAACTCGCTCATAAATATCATTAATGGAAAAAACTCTTCCAGGGTATGACATCAACAACTCCACAATCTTGTATTCTATAGGAGTTAGTTTTACAGAGTCACCGTTTATAGCAACTTCCTTTGCTTCTTTATCGAGAGTTAGGCCGTTCAGATCGATGAAATTCCTTTTGCCTTCAAATGTACCCAAAGTTACGTAACGCCTTAGCTGAGATTTGACACGAGCGATCAACTCCAAAGGATTGAATGGTTTTGTCACATAATCATCAGCACCAATCTGCAGTCCAAGTACTTTATCTGTATCTTCACTCTTTGCACTTAAGATAATGATGGGTATGTTTTTTTGTTCTCGTATTTTAAAGGTGGTTGAGATACCATCTAACTTTGGCATCATAATGTCCATCACAATAAGATGGATAGGCTGTTCATCTAATTTCTCTAAAGCCTCAATTCCATCTCTAGCCTGAACAACGATTATTCCTTCATTTTTTAAATAGATCTCAATCGCATCGCGAATTTCTTTTTCATCATCTACAACTAGCACATTAAAATCATTCATTTCCTCACACTCCCTTCTGCATTATAGCATGGCATATATTTGAAATTACCTTTATTCTACACAGCAATCCTTTACTTTTAGTTACTAAAAATCTTAAGAATTTCTTAAGTTTCAAAGGTTTCATAACTCAAAAGTTAGGCAAACAAAAAAGCACATTTCTATTTAAAGAAATGCACTCTCTATTAAAACAGTATTAGTTTTGAGTTTCACTATATCTTTTAAAATTGTCCATAAATGCTTGCCAACCGGCTTCTTGCATTTCAACCGGATTCGACGCTTCCGCTTCAAACGTTTCAACAATTCTCGTCTCATTTTCCAAACCGACAAAAGTGATGGTAACTTTTCTTCCATCATCTAACGTATAAGCAATGTATTCATTTGTTTTAACTTCATCATATGCTCCACTAAAATCAAACCCAAAGCTGCCATCTTTTGCTTCCATTCTCGTAAGGAACCTTCCGCCCTCTCTTAGATCATTCTCTGCTTTAGGTGCGTGCCATTCATCAGACGCAAAACTCCAGCCTGTAATATGCTGCGGCTCAGTCCAGTATTTCCAAACTTCTGCAATCGGTTTATGTACGGTTGTTTCCACTGTAATCATAACTTTGTTAGATGTCTCCATTACTCCAACCACCTTATAAATAGGATTTTAAATCGTTGACCTACCATTTTAAAAACAGTAACTCTTCGATTTCATTTAGGTAAGACACCGTTAATTATTCAATAAAAAATACATTTCTCCTGCTTTGAGAAATGTATTTTTAAAATTTAACTTTATATTATTCACGCCAAAATTTTGTGTAATGAGCTTTATCCTCTATATTAAATGAAATCATTTTTTCAAGCAGTTCATAATTCACTTCATCTTTCCAGCGAATGCGGAACAATCCTTTTGTAAACGTATAACCAGCCTTCTTAATATCGTCAGCAAACTTCACCATCGTTACTTCTTCAGGTGCTATACTAATGTGCTGCTTAGCCATTGAGATTCCTATAATAAATGTACCGTGATCAGTATACATCGGAGTATTCCACTTGAATTGTGGTTCTAGAGATGGGAACTTTTCAGCCACCCATTTCAAAACCTCGTCCATTCGATTCCGGTGATCAGGGTCATCAATACCTGCTAAATAATCTGAAAAAACTTCCATAATTTCCTCCTTAAACGATCTAAACTTCCGACTATCTTCTACTTTTTAGTGTAAGTATTTTTCAAGTTTATAGCAAATGGATAACTGATTTGTTTTTACTTGTTTGAACAACTTTGACACCCGACTCCTTTTACACGGTCTTTCACTCTAGCTGTATATTCTTCACCACAATTTTTGCAGATCCACCAAACGTTATTGTATGAAGTAACGGAAACATCTTTAGGTGTTTTATGTACACCAAACATTGTTCCATTGCGATCAGGATGCCATTCAGCTGCAATCTCTGGATACATCATATACAGAGATTGCTCAATTTTTGTACACTCTGGACAACGGGACTTATTCTTAATACGTTTTCGAATTTTTTCCCGCCAAACATGTCCTTTTTCACATACCCATGCCACTTCCTCATTTGAATTATATACTACCTCTTGTGGAGTTATCTCATTGTTAATGGTAGACCATTCTTTTATCAGCTCGGGATGAACGGTTGCCAAACAGTTCTTTTCGTAAGCCTTTTTATCTGAGCAATATACACATACACTTTTAGGATTATGTATACGATTTTTTACCGTTTCTTCCCACTCATGTCCTCTTTTACACATCCACCATCTTCGCGGCCAATCCTCCTGGCTGTCAACATCCGTAACAGATAGGTTATAGTTTCGAGACGGATGCCATTGTTGACTTAGTTCAGGATCTGCCACAGCTAACGTTTCGCTCTTAACTTCTTCAAACTGATACGATCGTTTTAAAGCTCTTTCTTCTCTTACACAATCCGAACATTCTAAATTCTTCTTATACCGCTCCCGAATAGTCGATCCCCATTCATGCCCTTTTGAACAAACCCACCATATGTATTCATAACTACCAAAACTCGTTTGGCCAGGTTCAATACCTTTATTTTTTGTAGGATGCCATTGTGATAATAATTTACTCGGTAATAACATCTGCTTCAAATTTTCAACCCTTTCTCATTCAAACAGAATGAATAATAAAAAAGAACTACACAAAAGACCTTTGTATAGTTAATTATACCTATAAATCCGCTGAATGAACTTGGGAAAATTATAGTTAAATAGACCTTATAAACATAGGTTTGTATTTGGTTTTTTCCCAACTTTGTATGTTTTGAGGTTTACAAGTCTTGTTTGTGAGCTTATAAAAAAACTCTCCTTCGTAAAGAAGAAGAGTTCTGTTTATGAATTATGCATTAATACTTACCGATACTCACTTTTCCAGAAAAGAACGTTGCTCCCCCACCCATATCTGCTATGCGATCGGGTGTTAGTGAATTGACTAGATGCTTCGTGTCTTGATCTGCTCCCCACAACCCTTGGGTAACCGCTACACCACGGAGAACATTCTCACCAACACTGGCCTTTAGTATACATTCTCCTTGCTCATTCCATACGCGTACTTTATCTCCGTCTATGACTCCTGCTTGATCAGCATCAAACTGATTCAACACAATTTCAGGTTCTTTTTCTAATCGTGTATGTTTTTTCTGGTTGGCAAACGTAGAGTTAAGGAAGTTATGATTCGGCCCTGCAATAAATTGAAGTGGATGAACAGAATCGTTAACTATAGGAATATAAGTAGGCAGTGCAGGATAGCCGTCCTGCTTCATCTTCTCAGAATACAGTTCTATTTTTCCACTCGGTGTTGGTAGCTCTGTTGGAAATTCCACCTGTGCCTTGACGTATTGTTTTTCACTCAGTACCTCAAAGTCTATTTGCACAATACCCGGGTTTGAAAGGAGATCTAAAGCTTGATCTATCAGTTCTGCTTCTGTTTCCTCAAATGCTTTTTCTGTAAAACCCATGCCTTTAGCAAGTAAGCGGAACACTTCAACATTAGACTTTGACTCGCCGTAGGATTCGATTACGGGCTGTTGTAGTTGAATATAGTGATGCCAATACGATGTGTAAAAATCTGTGTTTTCAAACGAAGACGTAGATGGTAATACAATGTCTGCATACATGGCAGTCTCTGTTAAAAATAAATCATGTACTACCGTAAATAGGTCTTCTCGTTCTAATCCTTTCCGAACCTTGTTCCCTGCAGGCGCCACTACAGCAGGATTTGTCCCATATACAAAAAGTGATTTTATAGGAGGATCTAAAGTAAGCAAAGCTTCTCCAAGCAGATTCATGTTGATCACACGTGTGTTTTTATTTTGCTGCAGATCAGGGCGTTGTAAGTTAGCCGTGTTAAACGCAAGATAAGCAGAATTCCCTTTGATCGCTCCTCCACCTTTTACAAGCCATTGCCCTGTTAAAGCAGGCAAACAAGAAACGGTTCTCACAAACATACCGCCATTGTCATGATGCTGTGGTCCGTTTCCAATCCGAAGAAACGCAGGAGACGTTTGGCCATACATCCGAGCAAGCTTTAAAATATCCTCTACAGGTATTCCCGTAATGCTAGAAACCGTGATCGGATCATACTGCTCAACATGTTTTCGCAACTCTTCATGTCCAACAGTGTACTGGTCCAAAAAAGAGTCATCCACCATGTTCTCAGCAAATAGAATATGCATCAAACCTAATGCGAGAGCCGTATCTGTTCCTGGTAAGATAGGAATGAACCAGTCTGCAAATCTAGCAGTCTGATTTTTATGGACGTCAATGACAACGATCTTCGCTCCGTTTTGTTTACGAGCTTGTTGGGCAAGTGATACTTGATGCATATTCGTACTAACAGCGTTAATCCCCCAGAAAATGAACAGTTTGGAGTGAATGGTATCCTCAGGGTCAATACCGAAACTCGCACCCATCGTATATTTGTAGCCCGCTGCACCTGCCGAGTTACAGATGCTTCGATCCAGCTTGGAAGCTCCTAGTCTATGAAAAAAACGGCGGTCCATCCCTTCGGCAGCGAGATTACCCATATTTCCATAAAAGCTATAAGGTAGGATGCTCTCAGCGCTGTCGGTTTGAAGCAAGTCCTTCCATTTCCCAGTAATGGTGGTAATCGCTTCATTCCAGCTGATTTGTTCGAAATGTCCTTCCCCTTTTGCTCCAACACGCTTCATCGGATATTTTAACCGCTTTTCATCATAAAGGCGTTCAGTCATGTTTCGAACTTTATTACAAATGAATCCTTTCGTGACCGGGTGATTGGGATCACCTTCCACTTTTACAATTTTTCCGTTTTCTTTATGGAGGAGTAATCCACATTGATCCGGACAGTCTAACGAACACACTGAAGGAAAAACACCGGTGGGTCTATCTACAAAACTGGGCATATGCGTTCTCCTTTCCAAGATGTCAATTCATTTTGTTTCATACTACATTTATTTTTTAATCTGAAATTTCCCAGTCAGGGTTCCAAACGACTTCCCACAAGTGTCCATCTGGATCTTGAAAGTGACCAGAATATCCACCCCAAAACGTTTCATGAGCTGGATCTGATATTGTTGCTCCTGCAAGCTCCGCTTCTTTCATAATCATATCAACTTCTGCTTTACTTCCAACATTATGACCGAGAGTAAATTCAGTAGAATTCGGTGTTCCACCTGAAACCTTAGCCTCATGTGATAGATTTTTGCGGTTCCAAATGGCAAGCTTTAATCCCTGTTGCATATCAAAAAAAGCGACAGCTCCATGCTCAAACTCCTTCCCTATAATTCCTTTAGTCGGGAAACCTAAACCATCTCTATAAAATTGTAGTGCTCTCTCTACGTCTTCAACCCCTAATGTAATGACCGTAACTCGAGGTTTCATAGTCTCATCTCAATTCGTTAAGATTTTTGATTTTTAAAAGTGCCTTTATAAGAAGGATAAACGATCCTCTTCGAGACTGATACCATTGAATTTTGCCCATTCAGCTGTAGAGCTCCACAAATCACCAACAAAGCTTTTTAATTTTTGTACTTCTGTATGTAAAGATAATACTTCTTTTATGTTCATTTCATAATGATCCGGTAAACTAGGCAGTTTAAACGCTTCTTCATACATGGATCTGCTCGATAAAAATTTATGATGGTTTTTTAATCCAACCAACATCGTTGCCCAATAAGCAACCTGCCGTGCCCCATGTGCGGCTACAATCGTGTCTGTTTCTTTTGCCGTAAAAATTTTATAAACATGTTCATACATATCCGCAAGAGCATCTTTCATTAAGACATTGAAATCAGTTTGTGACTCCGTGTTCAATGCTATTTCTTTTAGAGACTCATATAAGTTTGTTGGATCATGAAGAATCTTACACGTGAACAACACATCACCTTTTACACACCATTCGTAATCCATGCTTCTTGCTTTTGATGTAATCTTATCAATTGTATTAAAACTAATACCTACGAACATTCCGTTATAAAAGAAAGGATACCATTCACTTTCCCTGCTATCCACTACCACTCGTAACTCCAAATCAGACTGGGGACGATCAATTCCTTTCGCAGTTGATCCTTCAATTGCAACCGAAATTAAACGCTCTCCATACTTAGTTATTAGAGTTTCAAGTATCTCATTTGCAACATGTAATCTGTCATCTGTAGTAAATTCTAGTGGTTTCCAACTAGTCATTATTGAACTCCTTTTAAACAGTTATTACTTTTTTGATGCTTTTATAATAAAAGTAGCTGGAACAAGATTTGCTTTTTGAGTGGAATACCACTTCGCGGGATTTTCAGATTGTTCATCTGGTAAGCAAACATCATCTATTACTTTTTCTATCATAAAACCTGCCTCAATTAAAGTATTTATGTAAGTGCTTAACTTCCTGTGATGAATGACGGCTAGATTCTGCCAACCTTCATTATATTCAGGTCCTTCAATAACATAAGATTTGTTAAAGGTAAATGAAGATTCCTCAAACTTCAATCGATCATGAAGCGGATGTTCCCAACTGAAGACAAACGTACCACCAGGTTTTAAATAGTCGTATATATGTGAAAAAGTTCGACTTAGATCTGTCGTCCAACCTAAAGCGTAAATCGAATAAACAATATCAAAATAGCCGATTGGTAACCCTGGGTTTTCTTCCATAGGAGATTCTACTAATTTCACCTCTGCTTGTTGGTCCTTTAAAACCTTTCTGGCCGTCTCGATCTGCTTTGTGCACAGATCTAATCCCCATAATTCTCTAGCCTCTTCTTTCCCCATATATTGTAAAGAATGTCCACTACCACAACCAATATCCAAAACCTTTTTACCGCATATCGAACCAAATAACTTTAGTTGTGCTTCAGTTAATGCAAATGGGCCGTATTCAGGAAGTGCTGTTCGACCGAAAAAGCGTTCGGCTGATATCTCCCACCTTTGTTTATTCATTTTTAATATTTCAGTTGCTTCCACAAGTGTCACGTCCTTTATAAGTCCTTTTCATGTAGATTAGTATTCTGATTTATGAGAATAAGGACTTCAATATAAAAACACGTTAATCCTTCTTGACTTAAAAAAATCGAAAAAAGAATACATACAACGCAGATATAAATAATTCACTTTTAAAACAAGATTTAACATATAATGGAATAAAACGTTGATAGGAAAGGTGAGATATTGATGAATTTAGCAAATAAAGGAGCCGTATGGGTATTAATCATTTTTGCATTCTTTACAATCATTTTTACTTTTGTTGAATTAAATCAACCTTATGAAACACCTGAAGACGCTCAATCTCGATTTGAAATACATATACCACCTCTTTATACCTTTTTAATGATTGGTGCGACTTATATCGTACATAAATGGAACAAAAAGTTGCATCTATTTGCTGGACCATGCTTTATTTTATTAGGTGGCTTTTGGTATCTCTGGATTTTCAGAACCTTTACAACAGGATGGGTTATGATGCAAGGTTTAGTTGGTCTCTTTATTAGTATAATCACTTGCTTTATTCTAGTGATTTTTCATCTGTTTACAATTAGAAAACGAACAAGATAAACTCTCTTGATCATTTATTTTATTTTCATTTAATAAGATAATGGAAATGAAAAAAGTCAGCAGATTATTCCGCTGACTTTCTTGTAATTTGTTTATAAAGATGTTTCATTCTTCTTCGATTTAGCAGGTGCAAACCATCCAAGTAGGGCGATACCCACTAACACACCGTAGAAGATGACAGTCCATACCGTACTGTGTGGAAAATCGTGATCTAACACTCCAATATCATTATGAGCAAGTGTAATAACCGCAAGCTTCACACCTACCCATGCAACGATGGCATAAGCTGTTGTTTCTAAAGCAGGTCGTTGATCTAACAACTGAACAAACCAAGTTGCTGCAAACTTAATCAAGATCAGACCCGCAACTCCTCCAAGAACAACTACGATGAATTGTCCACCGTCCATACCTCCAAAATCACCAAGTGGTGAATCTGGAAGACCTAGTGCAAGGGCAACTGCAGCTAGGATCGAATCGATAGCAAACGCTAAGTCAGCGATCGCGATCTTACCAACTGTCGGCCAGAATCCTTTTCCTTTTGCTTCTTCTTTTACTTCTTCTTGAATCTTTTCGTTTTCTTTACCGAATTTAGCTTGAATGACATGCTTCAAGCCAAGGTACAACAGATAAGCGGCTCCAATCGCTTGGATCTGCCAAACGTTCGCGATAAACGAAATAGCAAAAAGTGCACCGAAACGAAATACGAATGCCATAATTATTCCATAGCTGATCGCTCGTTTTTTCTGATCCTCAGGTAAATGTTTTGCGATAACCGCTAGTACTAGGGCATTGTCAGCAGATAACAATCCTTCCAGACCAATTAAAATTAATAATGCCCATCCGTACTCTAACCAAATTGAATCCATCCACGAATCTCCTTTCAAGTCGTAAAAATAATATGTACTATCCATAGAATGACCATATTAGTCGCAAGATACTCTTTCGAAAAATACTTGCACTACGATGAACGACTCTATACTAAAAAGATTATATATTATTTTTAAAGTTTTTACCTTATTTAATCAAATTTAAAACTTAACAAAGTTAGATGTTTAAAGGGTTTAGAGAGTTTCTAACGGGGTAATGTTTGATGGATTTTTTAAAATGTTTTTTTCAAATAGACAGCCTATTTATTTAGTGCGTTTCTATTTCATAAACGTATAAAAACTAAAAACGAGGCTCCTTAGTTAGGAAGCCTCGGTTTATTACTGATTAGTCGTTGTCCTTCGTATCAACTACAGCTTCACCGGTTACAGCGTCTACATGAACATCAATATCTTTTCCGTCTTTTTGAATTTCGAATTCATACACATAATCATCATCTAGATTCATTTCTTTAACCATTCCTGAAACTTTTTTCAGTGCAATAGCTTGAGCTTGTTCAGCTGTAACCTTTATCTTAGCAGGATCTATCTGGTCATCGCGATCTGAACGTTCATCATCATTAAGAGAATGATTATCTTCCTTATCATCATCGTTGTCATCTTGATCTTTCATAGCTTCTTCCACTTTAGAGATCTTTCCTGTTTCTGCAGCGATATCCAGGTCGTATTCTTTATCTCCATTAAGTACCTCGACCTCATATTTGTTTTTAAGACCATCACGGTCAAGTTCCAACTCAGTGATCGTTCCGCCTTTTGTTTCTTTTAATGCTACTTCTTTTGCTTGTTTTTCAGAAATCAGATTCTTAGCAGCAAAAGCGCTTGGCGTGTTCTCTACATAAGCATATGTTCCTATTCCAATACCACCGACTAATACTGTACCTGCAATGATTTTTGTTTGTTTTTTCATTTGTTGTTTCCTCCTTGTTTTAACTATATCCTTATAATAGACGGGTAAAATGAGAACAAAAGGAAGAGAAAATTAGAAAACGATGAGAAGCTTTGGTGATTTTTCTCAAAAAAATAAGAACGCTCTAAATTAGAGCATTCTTAGTCACGATCTTTCGTTTCCATTGTTACGGAGTTTACCTCACCAGAAAACGCATTTATGATCACTTGTGCTTCTTTCGTTTTCGTTTCGACCTCTACTTCATAAACGATTACACCGTCTTCATCATCTAACTCAATATCCGTAACGGTCCCTTTTACTTCATTTAGTGCGATTTGTCTGGCTTCTTCTTGTGTTATTTTTGTGCTTGGCTGAGCCGGTTCATCTTCATCTCCAGATTCAACCTCGTTTTTACTCTTAATGTCCCCAGTGGCCCTATTAATTTCTAAACGATATATTTTACCTTCGCTACTGACATGAACAACATAGACTCTATTCTCTTTATTAAATTCGGCGGATTTTACTTTTCCGTGTTTGGAAGCTATTTTTTCTGCTTCATCTTTTGTAATGTGTTCCTCTTGAACTTCTTCATTTTCTGTTCGATTCATGTTGAGAATTTCTCCTGAAACCGCATCAGACCAGATCACATAAACACCTTGTTCACTTTTCAGCACTGTTTTGTATTGATGTTTATCATCTCTATTGGTTAATTCTGTAGATAGAATCTCTCCTGGATATTTTGCGCTTACGATTTTGTTCATTTTCTCTTTTTCTAATGTACTGCCTTGGCTTCCGTTCACCCACTCTCTTGATCCGAAAACAAGTAGGAGAATAACGACTATTATTCCAGAAATCACAACTGTTTTTTTGTTAATAGGTATTCCCCCTTTACATGGATTTTCTCATGTTAGAATGAAATCTCCATAAGAATCAGATGAGAAAATGATGAGAATTAACTCTGTTTCACAGGAATCTCCAATGTTACTGTTGTTCCCTTTCCTTCTTCACTCTCTAGATAAAGCTTCCCTTGGTGAGCAGAAACGATTTGTTTTGCGATGGACAAGCCTAACCCTGCTCCACCTGTATCACGGCTCCTAGCTTGGTCTACACGAAAGAATCGATCATAGACTTTATCTAGATTTTCCTTTGTAATTCCGATTCCATAGTCTGTTACGGAGAATCTGACAGAGTTTCCTTGTTTAGTTAACTCCACATTAATAGCTGCCGAACTATACTTAATGGCGTTATCTAAAAGGATGATTAGAACTTGCTTTATTTTTAATGAATCACACTCAACATGAATTTCGACTAAGTTGGAATGAACTTGAATGTCACGGTCGTACGCCTTATTCATATTCTTAGCGGCATTTTTAGCCATTTCAACTAAATCGGATTGTTCGAGTTGAAGATCTACTTGTGATTCATCCCTTGCTAGAATAAGCATTTGTTGTGTTAATTCTTTCATCCTAATGGATTCTGAGTGGATTGCTTCTACAGCTTCTTCTAAAATTTCTGGCCGACTACTTCCCCACCGCTTAAGCATTTTTGCATAGCTTTCAATAACAGTAAGCGGTGTTCTCAGTTCATGAGAAGCATCAGATACGAACTGTTCTTGCTTTTTGTAGTTGTTTTCAAGCAAGTCCATCATATGGTTAAACGTTCTTGCCATCTTATTCAGTTCATCACTCGATTTCTTATTAATCGTAATCCGCTTATACGTCCCACGTCTCTGGTTTTCTTCCATTGTTTTCGTTAAGTTACTGATGGGTACTAAGATCAACCGGCTCAAGAATCGCCCTCCCATGTAAGAAGGAATTAAAATGAGTAAGGTTGCTATGATTAAAACAATTCTTAAGATCTGCAATGTGTTTGGAATAGACGATTCTTTTTCGATCAACTGTAAAGACACAACCTCCCCATCCGTCCAAATAACCGGGTGCTGAGAAACCGTGTAAACCATTCCGTTTAGCGTCTTAACCTCACTGTATTGATTGGGTCTATAAGTTGGCTTGATTTCCTGAACCTTATCATCATCTGTTATTCTCGACGAAGTAGCAGCTACACGGTTATCACCCGTGATAATACGAATCATTGAATCTCCAGGAAGGTAGGCACGCAAAAGTTGTGTCATGTTCATTTTAGTCTCAGTAGATGTTTTTACGGCTTCCGTTAAACTTTCCATCCTTGTCTCTGTACCTTCAAGAGCATTATCATGCAGATTCTTTTGAAACAACAGGTATATGCCGCTATTCGTGACAAGTAAAATAATTAAAAGCCATACCGTTGAAAACAAAGTTATCCGATTCTTTATGTTCATGGGTTACTCCTTCATCGTATAGCCTACTCCACGAATCGTATGAATATAGGGGTGCGAAAAAGTGGAATCTATCTTTTTACGCAGATAACGTATGTAGACATCTACAACATTGGTATCGCCATAATAATCGTAACCCCATACCTTTGATAATATTTGATCACGGTTCAATACCTGGTTTTTATTTCGTATCAAGTAAACAAGAAGATCAAATTCCCTCGGTGTTAATTCAATTAGAGTAGAGTCACGCTTAACTTCCCTCGTTTTTAAATTAACTGTCAGATCACCTAGTTCATAAATTTCGCTATCTTGATCTTCTGTGAAGTGTTTATTCATGCGAAGAAATGCCCGAATTCTAGCCAACAATTCTTCAATTTCAAACGGTTTAGTCACATAATCGTTTGCGCCAAGATCAAGCCCGCTCACTTTATCTGGCAAGGCATCTCTGGCCGTTAATAAAATGATTGGAATATGACTACCAGTCGCTCGGATTCGTCTTAACACCTCTAGCCCGCTTACTTCAGGCAGCATCACATCAAGTAGAATAAGATCCCAGTTGCCTGATTTGAATTTTTCTAATCCTTCCATGCCAGTCGTAGCTGTTTCCGTTTCATATCCTTCATGTTCAAGTTCCAGTTGGATGATTCTTGCAATCTTTTTCTCATCTTCAACAATTAGAATTTTTTCAGCACTCATCGTTGTTCCTCCTAAAAAGAAGCTTGTTAGCATTATTATATAGGAAGTATGTGGCAAGTCCACGAATGATCCCCTTTTGTAAGGAAAGGAATGTAATGAAACGACGAGTGCCAATTAAAAAAGAGACCAGATGAATAAATTTATCGGATCTCTTTCATAAACTTCTCTATAGACTTATTTTCCAAGTTCGCAAAAAAATTGAGCGATTTCTTTAACGCGATCCATCGTAATCCCTTGTGCTTGCTCAATAGATAATGGATGATCTGTAGGCTCGAGCTCAATAAAAGGTCGCAAATTTTGTGAGCAGGTATGTACATTCGTTTTTAAATTTACGGTTTCAGGATACATGGGAAGATGTGTAGATAACCACCCAAACATCGGATTTAATTGTTCACTATTTAGGTCATCCCATTGCTCTAAAGTCAGTTCGAAGTTTTCTTTACTAAGTGATACCCATACACCCCATACAAAAGGTTGATTCGATCCAATAATGGGAATTTCAATACAACCTCTTATGAAGAAATGTTCTCCGTCCATTACACAAAAATCATCAGTAAGTTCAAAATGCTTTTTTCTCTCTCTTCTTGTAGCCTCTTCATAATATACAGGTGCTACAATCCCATAATTTAAGGGGAGTTCATCATGATAATTTCCACAGCATGTGCATTGGTAGCCTCTAACTAAATCTGTCATCATATTGCTCCTCAATTAAGATCACTTAAGATCTTACTTTTTAAGAACAACAGGAGATTCCCACCCGTCATATTCGCCATTATATTTCTGTGCTGTTTCAATTATTAGATATGTAACAGCATCAATCATTTCGTAATCTACACCGTCTTCTCGAGAGATTGTGATGGAAAATGTTCCTTCTTCATTCTTTTCCTGTTCGAAATCCTCCGTTTTAAATCCTTCTTTAATAATGTCTTGTTCAAATGATTTTAGATCTTTTAATGTTTGAAACTCTATCCAATGCTGAATCTCACGGTGGTGCTCTAAGTCGTCATTTTCTTGTTCAAGCAATTCCACTAAATCACGGTTATTCATCTGTTGAAGATGATATTCATTTGGATAAAGGAACTCGTAATAAAATGACCACGGCTCCTCTTCTTCTATACTTGAGATTTCCGTTTCGTATTTATTATTATCAAAAATTGCGAGGGCCTGTTTATCTATAATTTTGACCTGTTTTTCTTTTTTAGCATAATAGAAGAATTCTCGTGTTCCATTCGTAGTTAATCGTCCAACTTGAATGATGTCTTCATCATATAATTTTTCCATTAGATCGTATTCAAGCTCACCAAGTAATTCATCTTCTATTTCCTCAGGGAAACCTAACTCAGTAGACGACTTAACAGTAAGTTTGACTGTAAACAACCAATTGTATTTTTTGATATTAATTTCTTCAGTTACATCCAAATTAACAACAAATGAAGCAAGATTCCCATCCAATTCATCAATATAAAAATTCCAGTTATCAGACATGTGATGACTCCTCCTTTTCTTAAGTATACGAAGGGCAGATCTTTCTATCTATAGTTCTATTTTCCTTATGATTGTTTGATAGTAGAACCAGTGTATTAACTTACAAATAATCCAAACTATTAAAAATCAGTATGATTCCAACGATACACATGACCCATGAAAGAGCTGAACCAGAAGTCTTAATTAATCTTTCACGTAAATTTATTAAAGGTTTATCCATCCATCTACCAAATAAGAGATAAAGAACATATAACAAGACCGGTGGCAAGACCATGATTAAATTGTATCCAGCTAATATAGAAACCCATTCCATGCTTGTGAGATCACTAGTTGATAAAATACTGATCGCAGCAAAGTAAGGAAAAGCGGTTCCTACTTCAATAAGTGCAGTTGATAACCCAAGGATTATGATTGAAATCAATCGTTTAGACTTTGGAGAAGGCAGATCAGCACTTTTCTTTGCGGGAACATAGAAACTAGCAATAAATAAAATCGCTCCAATGATAAAAATGATCCAGCTTATAGTTTGATTTTGAAAAATGTTAGATACACTTTCAAGCAAAGCTGATATTCCTAACATGAGAGAAACACCCACTACAAAATAAAAACCAGCAACGGTTAATAAGTAGAAGAAAATACGGGATGTTCGATTCTCTTTCTCGTTTAAGAGGAGAACTGTAACCCCTATTGTCGCAGGACTCAGCATATCTAATACAGCCAATCCGCCAATTAAAAGAATCAGATCTACAGTCACCAAATCCCCCCTTTATTCTATTCAGATCTTAAGCTTTTTTCTCTATAAAGATTTCATAAGCAGCGTTCATATACTTCAGTACATCTTGGTCTATGGGATATAACCCCAATTGTTCAGATTGCGATTCAGACATACGCACGTCCCAAAGTTTATTTAGAAACTCTATTTCACCACCAAATGTTTCTGTTCTTTTTTCATCCATTCTTCTAATGATATTTTGAACATTCGAACAACTTGGATCCTCATGAATAAACCGCTTCAACTGTCCAATAAGAGCAATCCATTCCAAAGTATCTGGATGGTCGCTAGTCATGTTTGGGATCTTTTTCCACAGCTTTAATTCTCTTTCTTCAAATAATGATTTTCTATATCTTTCTTGAAGTTCTTTATCGTTATTAGCTAATTGCATGACTTTTTGGATGGCGATTTCATTACTCTTATCTTCAATCGCCATTCCGTGAATTAATTCCCTTAGTGTACTCTCTATCTTACTTAGATTTTCTTGCTCTTGCTTTATATAAGAGAGTTGTTTCTTAAGGCTATCTGACCAATCCCAGTCACTAGAATTCAACATATTCTTAATCTCGTTCAAACGATAACCGATTTTCTTCATGAATTGAATTTGCTGTAGCTTCTTCAGGTCAGTATGGGTATATAAACGATGGCCACCTTCTGTTTTGGATGATGATTGCAATAAGCCGATGTGATCATAGTGACGAAGAGTTCTTACAGTAACACCAGTCATCTCACTTACCTTATGAATATGAAGCAATGAATCTCCCCCCTTTAAGATACAACCACAACTGATATTGTTTATTTAATGGAAAAAGCATTCAGCAAGTATCCAGCTCCTAGACCGATAAGCACACCTATCAACGCTTGATCCATCATTAAACCAACACCTGCTCCGATGATAACACACCCATAGATCACAACATCCTCACGTTTCATCTCATCATCCTCTACATATAAGTCATTAATTAAAATTATATAAAATGACGTTACGTCAGTTTCAAGTGTTTATTAAAAAAATAAAAAAGATCTACCCTGTATGGATAGATCTACACTAGTAACTGTTCATTCTTTCTCTAGCACTTTGAGTGTTTTTCGTTACGGAGGCTAACGAAAAGGCTTTTCCAAGTCCTATTCTTGGCATATTGGTATAAATGGCTTCTGCACTCCGCTTTTCAATTTTGTAACTTTCATGAAAGATACCAACACTTCCATCGTCACCTATATTCTTGTTGAATGCTTTCCATGCTTCTAAGTGAGTTCTACCTTGTGCATAAGCTTCCAGTTGATCAAAGCTTTTCCAATATTGAATAAATGTTACTCTTCTCCAACTAAAATGAAATTCTGTATGTAAAAAACCAAGCTCAGGGTTTTGATAAAGTTCTCTTATCATAGGACCCATGGCTTTAAATACAGGTATCCACTTAGAAAATGAAAGGAGCTTATTCACTCGCATCCCAATTACAAAAACTACAAAGTCACCTTCCACCGCTGCCACATGTCTTCCCTTATGAATAGTCTTCAAATTTTACCTCTCCTATTATGTGTTGAAAGTTTTTGTGGATCCTTCTCTAAATTAACATTAATTGGTATTCAGTGGTAAAATAAATGTACTACTATTAAGAAAAGTATTCATTTACTGAGAGGATGGTTTAGTGAACAACATACAACGGTGTATAACAGGAGAAACGTTTGGTGCAAAATTTTTAAAAGGAGAATTTCAATCGATCTATAATCAAACTGCGAGTAATTTTAAAGAAATGATTACGATCGAACAATTCATGGAGTTAACTTCTTCCTTTAATACTGGCGTTCAGAATTATTCGTTGGAATCGGAAACACGGCTTACAGATCATTTAAGACACTATTTATGGCTAGATAACGAAGGAATAAAAGCAATCAGTGTCACTTTCGATCCAGAAGATGTTATACATAGCCTCTTACTTGCGCCTTATGAAACATATCCTGAAACAGACAATCAGCTTTCTAAGAATACTTACATGATGCCAATACAAGATGAATGGTTTGTATTTTGGGGAGGTGCCAATCAATTCATTAATTATCACTATGAGATCGAAGAGCAGCGATACGCTTATGATCTTGTAATTGTAAAGGATGGACATTCCTATAGAGACACTCCAACATCAAATGAGGATTTTTACGCGTTTAATAAAGAAGTAGTAGCTCCATGTGACGGAAGAGTCGTAAAAGTTGTAAACTCTATCGTGGATAACGAACTGGGGTCAACGAATGTTTCTAATCCAGAAGGTAACTATATAATCATTCAACATGCAAACAACGAGTATAGCCTCATCGCTCACTTCAAGCAAAATTCAATTATTGTAGAGGAAGGCCATACAATCAAACAAAATCAGTTAATAGGATTATGCGGAAATTCAGGAAATTCATCTGAGCCTCACATTCATTTTCAAGTCATGTATTCGGACAACCACTACAACGGAAAATCTATCCGAATTCGTTTTCTAGGTGATTATGAACCGATTCAAGGAGATTTCATCAAACCTTCAAATTAACATATCCTTATAAATAACTTCTTGTTTCAGATGGATGAATATTCTCATCCATTTTTTAATTCTTCTATGTAAGAGTAAGAGAAAAGGATTAGCTCAGCTTACTTCTAATCAATTTCTCTAAGCTCGCCACTTTGCCTTGCAGATCATCTATCTCTTTTTGCATTTTATCTTTTTCTTGATCTGATTTAAAATCATCTACTTGTGACTCAAAATCACTTGCCACATCTGAATTAAGCTGTATAATTGCTCCAATTGTAGATACTGCATCTCCTACAGTAGTAATAACTCCTCCGATAATACCTAATATATTTCCTGCATTATTCGGTGGGTTATATTGAAACATATTTGAGCTATTGTTATTGCCATTCTCATTGTCATCTGGAGGTGTATCTGCAGGATATATAAACGGATAACGATTCTTACTCATAAGACTCACTCCAAGGGTAGAAATAGTTTTGACCTCTTATTTTTATGCGTTTTGCTTATAAAATGTACATTGTACAAATATAAGTATGATTTCTTTTTCCTCACTCATACTAAGAACATTGAAGAAGTCTTTGAAAGGGCGATTCTTATGTTCGGAAAAAGTAAAAGCAAATCCCAAAACCATAACATCAAAGAGCATGTAAGTAAATCTCCCTGTGAAAACCTTGGTTATATCGAGAAAAGCTTCAATTACAGCAGTGATTTAAAATCACGTTCTATCTCCATACATAAAAAAACTGGAATCCTCGTTTACTTGGAAACGGTTTGTGACATGGAAAAAATACAGAACAGCGTCTTAATTCCACTCTAAAAAAACAGTGGTGAGAAAATTCCCATCGATCAATTGATTACATCTGTACGATTAGAAAAATCCGAAGACCTTGATTATGGCTTCGATCAAATGGTACGTGGTCACTGTTTATTAATTTTAGAAGAACAAAATTGCATCTATATCTTCAATGCAAGTAAGATAAATGCCCGCTCTCCTGAAGAACCTTCTAATGAAAAAGTAGTAAGAGGTTCACACGCTGGATTTGTGGAGAATCTTGAGAAGTCTCGTCTTGAAAACTATATTAACCTAAGCATACTTGATATAAAACGTGACTTTCATGTTATCGAAAAAAACGGTTCCATTCATGCAAAAATTAAATTGTCCATAAATTTAGGTGTAAACGAATACCCTAAAGACCACTTAGATAATAAGAAAAAACTGAAAGTACTTGATCAGCATATTGAAAATCAGTTTACAACAATTGCAGATCGCACCATTAGTAAGCTGCATGCTGCTAACTGTGATGGCTTAGGTCTTGGATTACGGGTTAAATCAAAGTATCCTGAAATTTGGAAGAAAATGAACTGGAACAACGATTACCCTACTATACCAATTGATGTTGATATTGAATCAACAATCGTAGACAATGGGATTATCAACTATGATAAAAGTCAGTAAAAAAGCTGTATGGCTTATCTTCCTGACTTGTTTTTTAAGTTTTTCTCTTGAATGGTTGTTAAAACTTGGTCAAGCTCTTGACTCTTCTTTACAACATCCGGATTTGTAAGGCTTCCTTTATCAGTGGCTAACTGACTTAATTCTTGTTTCAATTGTAATTCCTTATCTTCAAGTGACCTATCTTTATCCAACTCAAACACCCATTCTTTCTTTCAGTGATTTTTCTTACCTATCCTAATGGTTCACAAGAATATGATCAAATATTCTTATCTCGATTTACGTAAAAGAGATAGAAAAGTTTCTGAATTCAAAACGATATTACTGTAACCACAAAACTAAATATTATTGAACAATTCAGATATTTTATGGTAATATTTATTTATAAAAATAAACAAATTAGTATAAGTATACATACTTTGGAATTCATTTGATGGGGTGACATTATGTCAGTTGTATTAAATAAATTTTACGACAACAAGAAAGGATATTTTCACATCCCTGTTGTATGGCGAGAAGAATTTCAGTTTGAAATTGGAGAAAAAGTAGGCGTTGATGTTAAAGATGGAATCATCATTATTGATAAGATGAACGAAAGACGATTTACCCCGATTATAGGTGTAAAAGGAAGACTCACAATTCCTCTTGAAATCAGACAAGAATTAAAAAGTCATACGTATCAATTAATTGCGATTCAAGAAACTGAACAGTTTATTTTAACTCCTGCTTAAGTAAGAGTTTAAAAGGCCTCTTCGTTTGAAGTCTTCATATAAACAAATTTAAATTTTCTTCTTACATAAGTCACTATACCTACCATTTATTTAAAAATGAGAAGTTTCATGTTTTCTTTGATTGACCTTTCTCCCACTATCTTTTAAAATCCATTGGAATTAGAAAATATTTTTGCTTATTTTCCGCATTCTATTGGTATAGTAAGAGTGGGAGTTGAAAGAATGTTTAACTTAGAATGGTTTAATAAATTGCCTGTAAAAATTTTAATTGTGGCTTTTGTTATCGTAATCACTGCATACTTCATAAGAAAATCAGTTCGCATCTTCTTTGATAAAACAAGTTTTCTAGATGAAAACCGTGAAGAAACGTTGATGCACTTTACAGATCAAGTCATCAAGGTGCTTGGATTGGTGTTCTTCTTCATTTATGTATTTAGTCATTTCTTCGATCTAGCGAGACTTGTAACAGGTTCTGTCGTTGTAGCCGGTGCCCTGGCATTGATCTTTCAACATATTATACGAGATTACATTATGGGTCTTGCCTACTTGTTTGAAAGACAGATCAACCTTGGTGATTATGTGATCATCAACGGTAACAAACAAGGAAAAATCGAGGAAATTAGTATGCGCCACCTGAAAATTCGTCAATACGACGGATATTTATACACCGTTTCCTATGGAAGTATCAACGAGCTTCAAAACGGAAATCGCGGAATGCGGCGAGTAAACGAAAGTCTTATCCTCAACTACAGACAAAATCCTGACGAGGCGTTTAAGGTGATGGAAGAAGTAGCGAGAATCTGCAACGAGAAATATAATGAGTACCTCTTAACAGATCTGGACGGTAAACCTGTAGAGAAATTTAAATTCAACCAAATTACCGAATTGAACGTCGATTATAAAGGACACCGTTATTCTCTCTCTGGCATTGTAAAAGAAGCTTATTTTGTAGATGCAAGCAAACGTGTAAGGTATGAGTTAGCACTTGCAGCTTATATGAACAACTTATTGATGGCTGAGAACGGAGATATAGAATTGAATAAACGTCCCGGTTCTCAACCTTCTGTCTAAGAAACATTAGGATCAAGCAGGCTGCTAATCGACAGCCTGCTTTTCTATAAACTAAATGTCAAAATCCTCTTCATTAAGAATGGCAAGAACCTGATGATCTTCCCATCTGCCATTGATCTTCACATTTTTCTTTGAAATTCCTTCTTTGTGAAATCCAGCTTTCAACAATAAATGGATTGAACCCATATTTTGAGGCATTACTTCTGCTTCTATTCGATGAAGTTTAAGTTCATGAAACGCAAAATCTATAAGTAGTGAAAGTGCTTGAGTCATATACCCTTTACCATTATGTACTTTATCGAGGGAATACCCCACCATCCCTTTTTGTGCAGGTCCTCTCTCAATCTTGAACAGACCGATCTGTCCGATCAATTCTTGTGTATCTTGAAGGAAAATGCCAAACGAATAACCTAACCCTTTCTCTTTTCGCTCTTCCATCTCAGTTATTCTCCTAGCTTGACCATCTAAAGAATAAAAATCTTGATCTCGTTCTGGGGCATATTGCTGAAAAAACTCTCTGTTTCTTGTTTCATTATCAAATAACGCTTGAAGATCATTTAGTGTTAGAAGTTTAATATATATGTTCTTCTTCATCTCATGTCCTCCATACTCATTATCTACCTTAATAATCATTCACCTGAGTATGATAAAATCCTCTATTTTAATGATTCAACACACATACGTTTAACTTTTGTACAAAATATGTATAAATTTATTTAAATGAATGATATATTATAAACAGAAAGACTATATGGGAGAGAAAATGATGAATACAAAATTAAATACGTGGATTCAAAAACACAATTTAGATTTACAATGGTTTCAAGAAGCCAGTAAGTTTCCTTCCTATCAAGTGCAGAAACTGTTAGATGATCCCCAGTATAAACCAGACGGGACAACTATGAGAATCGTATTAAGTATCGTAAAAAAGAAAGAGGATACAGCGAAATTAAGTGATTTTTGGGATGTTTAAAAATAGGATTTTTCCTTATAATTGATAAAAATAGTGACTTGTCTAGATCATTTTATCCTCCAATTGCATCTACTAAAGTATGAAATGTAGGAGGTGCTATCTTGGGTAAAGACAAGCATTGTAAAAAAGAAAAGAAAAAAGTAATCTGTTGTGATCCTGTTTATATCATTGAGGATTCATATACAGAGAAAGAAGTCACTTTCGTTCATCCGATCATTCGTGTAAAACGTGAACACATCAAATATGTTCGCCGTGACGTTTATAAGGAGAAAGTCATTAAAGAAGTGATTGATCCTGGTGCTCCAACAAAATGCGATTGTAATAAAAAGCACAAAAAATGCAAGAAAAAAAGCAAAAAGAAGTAATTTCAAAGAATAATTACTCTTTCTAAATGGAACCCCCGACCGTCGTGATCGGGGGTTTTGCTATGGTTTGGAGCAGATCTATGTATGTACGGTACGTGTTTTTATATTTCTTACACGTTCGCCGATAAATCAAAGATTTCCACCTGTAAAGTTATGTTTACCACCTATGTTTTATAGATCTTCACCTGTAAATGAAGTTGCACCACCTGAGATTTGAGACTGACCACCGATCAACATTTATTTTACTTAAAATGAGGCAAATATGGCTAACAATACTATAATCTGTCCTAGCCCATCTCCACTCACACAACCCACATCAACTCAACCAAGTCATTTAACCATTTGATATACTGTTTACATATATAAGGGTTCATTTTTTATCTAACTATTTGAGGAGTTGAATTAATAAATGAAAGATCATTACAAAGTGTTAGTTGGTGAAGGAAATGCTGAGTTAGATCAGCAACTTTCTGATGAATTAGACAAAGTGAACGCCGCATCCACGATTGGCACTCCCGCTGCTCGAGAATTGACGGTGCAAATTTTAGATAAACATGGAGAACTTGCAGCTGGTATGAGTGGCTGGACGTGGGGAGTAGCTGCTGGAATTGCAATGACATGGGTTCGTGAAGATGTTCGTAAAGATGGATTTGGTACAAAATTACTACACGATTTTGAGAAAGAAGCTATAGGACGAGGTTGCACACACATCTTCACGACTTCCTTCACCTTTCAAGCACCAGGTTTCTATGAGCGTCACGGCTATCAAGAACTGTTTCGTTTGGAAGGATTACCTACTCCAGGAGCGGCAGATATCCATTTTAGAAAGAAATTAGTAGATCTATAAAATAAAAAATGGTGTACACCCATGATTGAGGTGTACACCATCTACAAGGATAACTATCTTAAAAAATCCTCTAAAGCTTGCTGAAGTGTAGCTTTTGTCTGAGCCTTGCTTTCGAAAGTTAACCCGATCGTTGTTATTTTGCGTACAATTTCTGGGCGGAGCCCCGTAATGACACACTCACACCCCATCATGTTCGCACCTTCCATTACTTTCATGATGCGTTCGATCGCTTCTGTCTCCATTTGAGCGATACCAGAAAGATCAATTACTAACGTGCCGATGCGGAGTCTGCTGATTTCTAAAAGAACTTTCTCTTCAATCGTGTCAATTCGATATGTATCAATACTTCCAATTAGCGGAAGCACACAAACCTTTGATGTAATCGGAATAATTGGAACAGAAAGGTTTTCAACAAGTGTTTTCTGCGACTCAATTAAGTTATCTTTGTACTCTGAATAGCTTAAAAATAGTTCATTCAAAAATTTATCGATGCGATCATTTATTTGCCTTTCTGTATTAAAAAAACTTTCAGCCTCTAATTCGATGTGGTTTAATTTATTAAATTCTTGAAAATATTTCCATACCGTTCTTCGGATGGCATGAACCCATTCTAATTTGAATGCAAGCGTAAGGCTGTGAGATGCCCACGATACACCTTCAATTTTTGCAAACTTTTCTAATTCATGATCTTTTCCTTGAATGGTGTACATCACAAGTTTATGGGCATTAGACAATAAATCGATATTCCCTATCAACAAAATTTCTTCAATCTTTCCACGAACATTTCGGGCTTCACTTAATAAAGATTCTTGGAACTCTTCTCTGTTATTAGTAAAGTATTGAATATAATCCTTTTCCAAGACTAAACCCATAGTGTTCACTCCTTTTTGAAAATTTTACCTACTTTTGTACTATTGTATCACTTTCAAAAAAGATTGAAGTGAAAATTTTGTATGTAAAACTGTTTTATCCGTTATGTCATTATTCTCACATATTTTAAATCAAAAAACCGTAACAAATTTCGTTACGATTTTCATGGTAAATACGTATTCTCCTTTTCAGGATTTACTTGTTTACCAAAGTAAATCCTTTTCATATCCTAACTCAATGAGCAGATGGCCAGCTATCTCTTTAAAGGCATCAGAAATCTCTTCATCAAACTCTTCTTTCCAGTTTCCGATCGTCCCTTTTCGGAATGTAGCAGAGTCCTGAGTTGAAATGTTTTCTTTCGCACGTTTGATTATCGTCTGATCAAGGTTTCCAAGTTCCTCTTCCGTAATAAACTGTACGATCTTCTGAACCGATTGGTCTAGAGAATCTTCACTTCTTAATAGATCTTCAAACTTAACAGAAAGCACATTAAGCGCCGTTAACCATCCTTTAAATTCCGAGAACCAATCATGAATATTTTGATGACCCAATTCTGGAATTCCTCTTATGATGGATAGCATTCGTTCTTTTTTGGACAATTGCTTTTTTTGGTAGTATTGATGAAGTGGAGCATCTACCTTCTCAATATAATAATTATAAGAGACGACAACATCACGCAAGTCTCGATAGAGGAAGACTTGTTTTAGATCGAGATCTTGAAGAAGCTTCTCCCATGATGCGGAATAATAAATATGGCCAGACAAGAATTCATTCTCTTTTAATTTCTCTAGCTCGCGCTGATGATCAGCCAATTGTGCTGAGACACCTTCGTAAAGATGCAGATTTTGATCAAATGTAATGGAATGAATTCCTGTTAATATTTGAAACATAAGATGTGTACCACTCTTAGGAAACGAATTAAAGAAAAAAGGACGTATTGCTTTACTCATTTTAACGATCACCTTTTCTATTGACATGACATACATACCTTTCATATTTTATTCACTTACTTCCAATCCGCTTGTACAATTGCCTGTTCATATAAATTTTCCACAAACACAAAAAGAATTTTAAAAAGACATCCACTTTTATTATTCAACGCGCGAAACTTATAAAGCAAGACCTTAACCCCTAATTGTTAGCAGAATGAAACCGAGAAAAAGGCAGGGATACACTCCCTGCCTTTTGTCGTGAATTTCGTTTTATTTAGAATCTCGCAACACCCAATTTGGTACTGTTTTTATATAGATTAATTCGCCGATTAGTTCAACCATGGTCTGCGTTACGATCACCGCTGCAGCTAATGTTCGCCAAGCCTCTGGTAAAGCTAGTGCTAGCGGGAGAACCACAAGAGAATTTCTTGTCCCCATACTAAAGATTAATGCTCTTCCTGCACCTATATCTAAAGAGAATATCCGTGAGATCAATCGAGACACAATTGGCATGATGATTAAAAATAATACATAGATCGGAACGACTTTAATAATGATAGTAAAATCAGTGTAGACTTTGTCTATCTGTGAAGCGACCACCACGATTAAGACGAGAGCCATAAAAGGAACAGGTAACCATGCTGTAAGTTCCAATGCCTGAACCCCTAGCGTTTGTTTTTTTGCCCACCACTGTGTAAGTACTGCTAATAATAAGGGGGTGACAATGAGAAAGAAAAATGCTTCTAAAAACGGTTGAATCTGCACTACGTTAAACATCTCTTTCCCAATGAATAACCACAAATACAGAGGAAGCAGGACCATTTGTACAACGAACAAAAGTGGTGTTGCCGCAAGCATCAATTTTTCGTTTCCTTTTCCCAGCTGAGTAAACAAAATTACATAATCAATACACGGCGTAAGAAGAACTAAGCAAATCCCTAATAATAAAGGTGTGGACTGCGGAAAAATGAGAGTAAGGATCCATACGACGATGGGTACACATACAAAATTTCCAATTAATAAAGCTATCATAAACCTGACATTTGAAACGGCTTCTTTTAGCTTTAAAAAAGGTATCTGTGCAAACATTCCATACAAGAGAATAGCGATTAGTGGAGAAATCGTCCATTGAAGTTCCGTTCCAAAACGTTCAAAATTAAGGCCGATTAAAGCACCTACTACCAAAGAAATAACGTAGATTCCTATTTGTTGATTTTCAAGACCTTCCCTTGTAATCATGTTAAAAACTCCTTCTAGAAAACTTCACCACTCAACTATGTATGTGTTAGACCATATTTTAAATTATTAATATACCATTTTCGCTAACAATAAAAAAGAACCGCCTTGATTTAAAGAGGGTCCTTCTGTTGTCTATTCACTTTTTTAAGCGCGTTCCAATACTTTAGCTAACAAATGGTGAATAACCTCGTGGTCTCGTGGATCGTGCAATCGGTATTCTTCACCCGGAAGCGTATACCACTCTGCCGCTCCCGCATATGTGATGCCGAGTTTCAATAAACCATCTTCCGTACAGCTTGTCTTAAGCTCGAGCTCTCCGCTGATCACGCCGACCTCTGTAGTCATTACACCATGAGTTGCCGTAAAGATTGTTGATTTCTCTTCCATTGGACCAGCTCCTTTCTTTTAAAACAAGATGGTACATTGTTTATACTCTAAATCGATTAATACGTGCAAGTGTTAAGCATGCTTTGAAGAGATGTTTTCTCTGCTGATTGAAGATTTAAGCCCCAGTTATACTTTGTTTGAATCCACCATTTTGCGTATCCACAACCAGCAGCCGTGCGAGTAGGTTTCCATGTTGATGGATCTTGGTCCCCTTTTGATCGATTGGAGCTCGCCGTTACGGCAATAAGTTGTGGTCCCGTAAGATCATTTGCAAAAGCCTCACGTCTGTCAGTCGTCCAGCTGCTTGCTCCAGAACGCCAAGCCTCTGCTAATGGCACAACATGATCAATATCAAGATCAGATGGATTCGTAATCGTTACACCGTCGTAATAGCTGTACCAACTGCCTGATGTTACTGGACAATTCCCGCTAAAAGAGTCTGCATCACGCTTAAGAACAACTTGACGTGTATCACATCCTCCACCTTGACTCGACCAATGAGGAAACAGATCGCGAGAATAACCAGTCATTGTACTTTCTGTCTTTACGACTAATGCGTTCAACTGAGATTGTGCAGCAGATTTAGTAGGTGTTCCTGGCGGTAGTGCCCATGCCTTTTGGTTATCATCAGATGTAACAACGACGAATGACATCACTAGAGTAAAAACAAACGACCACAACATCGATTTCTTCAACATGCTTAAATCCTCCAATATGTAGTTTTTTTAAAATCGTTATCATTTTATAACATGTCTTTAGGGGTTGGCATTACGAATTCGGCAATTAAACATAATCTAGACCTTAGATATAGGTAGGTAGTCTCGTTTATTACGGTCAAATTTGCTATCGGAAACCATTATAGTAAAAAATAATTATTCCTTGCTAAGCAACTTCACTATTGCATAGCAGGTTGTTTTTCTCCTGGAAGAGGAGCAGGGTCTATGCTTTGGTCGTTTGGTGATAGATCGATGCCATAATCTTTCGCAAACACCATATGTGTTTCTTTTAAAACATTCTCATGATTTAGATCCAAATTGAAAACACGAGCTCCCCGTAGTCGGTTCTTCTCCTCACCAGGAAGTCCATACGCTCCAAATCCAGCGCTTCCTCCATATCCGAGCATAATGCCATAATAGTTTCCTGCATATGTGTTGATGTGATCATGACCACAGAAGACGCCTTTTACATCGCCTCGATGCTGCATAGCTGAGAATAAGCCAGAATTGATCGGACCCGGACATTCATCCTCGTTTCTCTCACCCGTAATTTGATGCTTGTTTCTAGCACGAGCGTGATCCGCTTCCGTTCGGCTATCTACACTCGAATACCACATATAACGATGCTCCCAAAGCGGAATATGTATGAACATGAGAGAAGGCACTTTAAATCCAAAACGATTCTCGATCTTCTGAGAGGTTTCGTTGTACCAGCTGACTTGATCAAAACGAACCCAGTCCCATGTTGGATAACCCTCAAAATTTTGCCCCGCAATCTCTTTTGGCGCGTAACGTCCACTATCCATCAACCAGAAATTAAAAGCGGGCTTCTTCCCTTTCGCGTCCCACACAAGTAGGTTCATGTTCCCGGTTCCTGTGATGTGTTTTGCTCCCTTATCGTTCACATTGTGTTTGTAAGACTGATAGAAAGCTAACATCTTACTCTCGTCCACACCGCTTTTTGGGGTAGAATCTTCATCATGATTTCCAAAAGTTACAGCCCACTTGATTTCTCTCTTTTCCATCGGTCCTGCAACATTGTTCATCGCCTGTTTCATTTCAAGTTCCGTATCGCATCCACCTGTAATTACATCCCCGTTGAGTACGACAAAGTCAGGCTTCTCTGCATCCAGCACGTTTTCCATCAACTGAATGGTACGTTTGTCGATCCGCTCATCATCTTGCGTATCATTAAACTGCACTACTTTGAATTTTCCGTTCGAATGAAACTTCAGTACTTTTTCTGCTTTTTGATCAGCATGGACTTTCTCAGAAAATAAGTTAGAAGTATGCCCTAGCGAACCAAGTGTTAATGCTAACGTACTCACTCCTCCAATCTTAATAAAATCCCGACGATTTACTTGTTTAGAAGTCATTTTGCTACCCCTCCATATTTATGTATGTTGAATCATTACAAGTTTAAGAGTAGCAAGGCTATTTTTAGGAAGTGTTTGACTGTTGTAAATATTGTGTGAGGGTGGTGATTGAGAGATTTTACAAATGGTTGCCCCCAAAATGGTTGTTTTATAAGTAGAGGGGTAATAAACGGTCTATTCTGGGGGTATACCGATCGCAGAAATTGTCGATAATTAACGACTCGCCGATATATGTTCAAAACTCGCCGTATTATCGTTCAATCTCGCCGTATTTCCAAAATTTCTAGAATTATTTTATTAAGATCATGAATCAAGAGGCTTAATACCCCGGTGGGTATACAAAATCAATCTTGTTCACCCTTCTAAATAGTCTTTAATTACATACTTTCTGTTAAATACAACGCGCTGAACTCTTCATAGCACTAAACATTGTTCTCAAAAATCATTTTCCTACATAAATAAATCGTCCAACATCATATTTTAATCAATTCGATTTGCTGACGGCGATTGTTTTTCCGCAAACACAGGCTGTTTCTATTTCTAGCACCCAATCGTGTAACGATGGACAGACTGTATCCATATTTTATTATGAGGAATTTGAGCAGAGACTCTCTACTCGTTCTAGATCTGACAAAAAACAAGGAGGTGTTTGTATTGGACAATAAACACCAATGGAATTTGGATGGATTAAGTACTGGAGACTTTCAAGTTAGTGGCGGTCAGCCACATCATCCCCAAGAACAGCAAGCACAAGACCCTCGCCTTATCGTTCCAGGCTGTGTAATCGGAATTTGTTTTAACTTTTGTGGAGGTTGCGCAGGTTGTGGCGGATGCGGTGGTTGTGCTGGTCGTTGCGGAGGCTGTGGCGGTTGTGGCGGATGCGCTGGACGTTGTGGTGGTTGCGGCGGTTGCGCTGGACGCTGTGGCGGATGCGGCGGACGCTGCGGAGGCAGATAATTAGTAACATGCATTGTTCGAAGAAATTTCAGGGGGCTTTGCTCAAGTTTTTGAGCATCAGTCCTCTATTTTATTGTTAGCCGCCGTTACAAGCATGAATTCCGTCCTCCTCAAGTAAACAAATTATATAAATGTATTTTTCAGAATGACACACTAACAAATATTCACGGTAATCTCAAATAATTTCACGGTAATCCACGATATATTCACGCTAACTCCCTTTTTATTCACGGTAACTTGATTTATATTCACATTACTTCATTGCCTCATAATAAAATGACATAACGGACAAGCAGAATCCATAGAAATAGATGATGAGCATTAGGTTAAGGAGGGATATTTATGCCAGGCGTCACTCTCTCAATGTGTTTAAAAATGAACCGAGACACGTTCGTCTATCCACAACAAAACGGCGGCGTTTATCTTCGAAATAACAAGACTTCTATACAAATGGAAGGAAACACCATCGAGCAATGGCTGCAAAATTTAATTCCTATGCTGGATGGTAGCCGTTCAATGGAAGAAATTACAGACGGTCTGCCTGATCCATATAAAGAGCAAGTGTATAAGATCGCTGAGGTGTTATATACGAATGGGTTTGTTCGCGATACGAGTCAGGACCTTCCTCATCAGCTTTCTGCTGAAGTATTAGAAAAACATGCATCACAGATTGAGTTTATTGATCATCTCAGCCACTCTGGCGCGCATCGATTTCAAAAGTATCGTAATTCGAAAATCGCAATAATAGGTTGTGGTCCACTTCTCTCTTCTCTCACGGCTTCCCTTTTGCAATCAGGACTTCCAGCATTCACAATATTCCACACGAACACGAAACAAAATGAAACAAAGAAACTGCAAGAATTAATGAAATCTGCTATAAAAACAGAGCCTGAATCTTCCATTACACTTTTATCTTTTGATGAAAACTGCTGTACAGAAGATCTAGCGAACATTGAATATGTTCTCTATGCAAACGAGGGTGAAAATACAGATCAACTCTCCATGATTCAAAAAGTATGCAGAGATCAATCGAAATCATTTTTACCCGTTACGTTACAAAACAATCAAGCTTTTGTCGGTCCTCTTCAATTAACAGATTCAGCCGCATGCTGGAAAACAGCTTCATTACGTTTAGGTAAAAAAGACAACAAAGAGACTAAATTGAAATCTTCACGCACTGCTTCTAACTTGCTGGCTAACGTCGCTGTATTTATGCTCTTCAAAGTGATAACAGGCGTACAGGAAAATCCCGAAAACGCCATCTACCAACTGAACGTAGAAACATTAGAAGGAAATTGGCATCCGGTTTTCCCTCACCCGCTCGTGACTAACAATATTAAAATTGAAGTGATTGAGGATCCCTTTTTGTTTATAAAAGAAGCTACTACCCGGGAATTTGATCTCCACTCATTGTTTTATAAAATTACATCAAGTGACACTGGAATATTCCAACAGTTTGAGGAAAGAGATTTAAGTCAGCTACCCTTGTCACAGTGCAAAGTACATGTGGCAGATCCTTTTGGTGAAAATGAACCAGAAGTGATTACGGCAGCAGGCAGAACACATGAAGATGCCCGGTTAGAAGCGGGTTTATCTGGAATTGAAACATACGCTAAGACGTTATTTATGAATTCACCGGAAGTTATGAGTGTTGGAAGCGGCCGCTCTGCAACAGAAGGAATGTGTAGAGCCCTTCAAAATAGTTTGCAAGAAATCTTCATAAAGTCGCATAACAAACTGCATGTTTCTGCAGAAGTTGATCGGAGTTCCATTCAAGACGCATACTCCACCTTTTTAATTGGAGCACTAACTACTCTTGGGGAAGAAATCAAACTCTTTTTAGGAAAGAAAATCCATGGCTTTCCTGTCATATGGGTTCAGCAGGATCGACATTGTTTCGGCTCTATTGGTCTAGATGAAAAACGGGCTTTACAAAATGCACTACAAGGTGCACTTATGTACCGGCAAAATAAAGAAGAAGTTCCTAACAAGAATTGCATAAAGTCTTCAACTACCATTTCAACCACTGGACTTCAAACGATTACCCTTTCAGTATCAAAAGAAGTACCATTGACATCAGCTCTACAAACATTAAAAAACAACAACTGCGAAGCAAAGTTTTACACACTGCATACGGAAACCATTCTGAACGAAAATACCTCTGGCCTGTATGGAATCACACTCTCTTCGGAGGTACAATCATGACTCAAAAAATTATAATGATCGGAAATGGTAGTCTTGCAAACGATGTCTACCAACAAATACATGCAACCTATCACATCTCTCGTTTTAAGAAGGTTGAAGATGCCGAAATTAATCATGAAAAGCTCGCGTTAGTTCTTCATGATAGTTGGAATCCTGCTCAGCATATGAAGGCAGAGAAATTGTTTCGAAACAGCAACATTCCGTGGCTGCGTGGATTTGTTTACTTTGGTGAAGCACATGTTGGTCCACTCGTTCATCCAAATCAACCAGGCTGCTCACAATGTGCCGATCTTCGTTATTTCATGACCGGCCAAGATCGTAGAGAACATTTTCACATGAAAGACTATCAATCTTCCAAAGAAGATTTGCCACGCGACGTTTGGGCCACTAATCTCGCATTCAATCATACAGCTGCCCTCATTTGTGATGAGGTGAGGCGTTTCATGCACGATGGTACTCAGCATACTCAGGAACACGTATACTTGATGAACCTACAAACGTTCAAACTTACAAAGCATTTCTTTTTACCAGATCCGTATTGTGAAACATGTGGTGACATACCACTCGATACAGATGATCATGCCAAGATTGCACTTCAATCCAGTCCGAAAATCTCACGAGACGCTTACCGTTGCCGATCAATAGATGAGTTGCAAAACGTATTAAGTCGAGACTACTTAGATACTCGTACCGGTCTTCTTAATTTTAAAAGATATGACTTGATCTCACCTTTCGCTGACACTGTCGTTAATCTACCTTTGCTCACTGGTAACGAACTGAACGCCGGTCGGACACATTCGTATCTTCATAGTGAGCAAGCGGGCATTTTGGAGGGACTTGAGCGGTATTGTGGTTATGCGCCACGTGGAAAACGAACAATCGTTTATGAACCTTACAACAAAGTGAAAAATGTAGCTATGAATCCTCTATCAATCGGAACTCATTCACAGAAACAGTACAGTCAGCCGCATTATCCATTTCAACCATTCGATCCAGACCGACCGATCCACTGGGTATGGGGATATTCGTTATCCGAGGACCGTCCTACATTAGTACCTGAAACTTTCGCCTATTACAGCATGGGTGGTGGAGAAGGATTCGTTTATGAAACATCAAACGGCTGTGCAGTCGGTGGTAGTTTAGAAGAAGCTGTTCTGTATGGAATCTTCGAGATCGTAGAACGTGACGCGTTTCTTATGACGTGGTACGGTGAACTGCCTATTCCGCGACTGGACATGAAATCAATCGATGATTCAGAGCTTCAGCTCATGGTGCAGCGCATCCTCCATGTGACAGGGTTTGAGATTCAATTATTTAATGCCACAACAGAAAACGGTATCCCAAGTATTTGGGCGATGGCAAAGAATACGAAGAACGATGGTTTAAATTTGCTCTGTGCAGCAGGTGCCCATCTTGATCCACTTAGAGCAGCCAAAGGTGCTGTTCAAGAGCTTTCGGGCATGCTGCTTAATATGGAAGAAAGTTTTGTTAAGGACCGCAAGAAATACGAGAAGATGTATAGAGATTCTAGTCTTGTTCGTCATATGGAAGATCACTCGATGGTTTACGGTTTAAAAGATGCAGAGAAACGGTTGTACTTTTTGCTGGATAAGAGGAAAGTACGAGATTTTGAAGAAGAGTTCAAACCAGTTCGTCAAACATCTGATCTTCTAGAAGACTTGAAGAGTGTGTTAGATACTTTCAAAAAACTGAACCTCGAAGTGATCGTTGTCGATCAAACAGGACCCGAATTACAGAGAAACGGTCTACATTGTGTAAAAGTAATTATTCCTGGCATGCTGCCGATGACGTTCGGACATCATCTAACTCGATTACAAGGATTAGACCGCGTACTCACTGTACCGATGACGCTCGGATATGTGAAACAACCGTTATCACCGGAGGAATTAAACCCACATCCTCACCCGTTTCCATAAAACGGTAAAAAGAAAGGGGCATTGTTGATGAACCTCGATGAGTTTATTTACAAACTTCATTACGAGACTGCCAAGATTACGCCGCCCGATTGGGAGGTAAACTGGGAAGATGCCCCGCTTCCCTATAAATTGTACACACAAGATCTACCTGGAGTTGAATTAACCAAAAATCACTCTTACTCCCTTTCACCAAGTACTCACCCAACGCTAGCTGATCTAAGTCAATTTCTGATGTACTCCTATGGAATTACACAATTAAGTGAGTCGTTTCTTTCGGTGGATTCAAAGGATACATGGATGACTTATCGCCGCTATGTTCCATCTGGCGGTGCACTCTATCCGAGTGAGGTTTATCTGTATCTAAAACTTGATGAACTGCCTAATGGCATCTATCATTACGATGCCGCACATCATTCGTTGATATGTCTGCGTGAAGGCAATTTTGATGATTATTTAAACCAAGCATTAGGAAACCGCTGCAATCTCTCAAAATGTTTTACCATTGTTTTTGTATCCACTTTCTTTTGGAAGAACTTCTTTAAGTATCACAATTTCTCTTACCGTCTTCAAGGACTAGATGCTGGCTTTTTGATCGGTCAGATGCTAGAGGTTGGAAGGCGTAAGGAGTTTAAGACTGGCGTTTATTATCAATTTTTAGATGGGGCTATCAATCATTTACTTGGGGTTCATGAGGATGAAGAAAGTGTGTATGCTGTTCTTCCTCTATCCATAGACAACGAAATGAAATGGTTTGAAGATAGAAAAGACGTTCAGATTACCTCAGCAAAACTATGTGAAGAGCTTGAACCTATACATCTTCAACATTATATGAAGTCAAAGGTTGTTCGCCCTTATCCAATGCTGCTTAAAATGAATCAGGCTTGTATGATGCATTCTTTTTCTAATAAAAAGCATTCTCCTAATCGCATTTCCCCTCCTGTAAAATTTGCGGAACAACCAAAAAATCACACAATATCATTCTCAAAAGCTTGCAGAGATCGATATTCCCCAGGACAAGATTTTGTATTAAAACCGCTACAATTCGGAACCCTTTCACACCTTTTAAATGAACTTACTTTCATGAGTCACTATCTAAACGATATTGATCGAGATCTTTCACTCTTAACGTCTCGTGTTTCCCTTCGATTTACTTCATATGGTGTAGAGGGGCTTGCGAATGGTATGTATGAAGTCTGTGATTCTACTCATGAGATAAAGCAGATCTCACGCGGAGATTATCGTATGACTCAACAAGATGGACTGCTTTCCGATTTTGTGAACATGGCGCAGATCCCTCTTTCTTTTAATTTTAGCGGCAACAACAACCACTACCAGGAACTGTACGGTTATCGAGGGCATCGGATTCAGCATATGGAAACGGGTATCTTAGCTCATAAACTACTACTCGCTTCCTCTCTACAAAGCATGAACGGTCATCCTATTCTCGGTTTTGATGTTCCTTGGTATGATGAGTTGTTTCAACTAAGAAAAGATGAAAGAACGAGTTTACTACAGATTCCAATTGGTTACCACTGGCCGCTAGCAAGATTACAAAGTCGTTTGGATATGTAAAAGCCTGTGGCTATGAGGCCACAGGCTTTAATTTTGTGTCTTTAAAGTTGATTTGGACAAACCGTACCAATTGCAATACCAAATGGTTCTAATCCTACTGTTACGTTACCGATCACTGTATTTGTCGTAATATCAATAATAGAAACAGTGTTACTTCCAGCTTGGTTATTCGTCACATAACCAAACCTTCCGTCCGGAGTAATCGCGATATTTGCAGAAACATCCAATAGTGGACTAGTGATAATAGTTGTTTCAATTTTCAGAGCTGTATCAATAACTGAAACGGATGGATCACTTAAATTAACAACATAAGCACTGGTTCCATCAGGGGTAATCGCTACTCCAAAAGGAAAACTAGTACCTGGCACTAATCCAACAGGGATGATGATTTCATTAAGTGTGGTTGTGTTAACTGCCGAAACAGTACCCTCAAAACTATTCGTAACATAGACTTCTGTACCATCTGGAGTCACTGCTACACCAAAAGCACCCGCAGGCGGTGTATTACCAAGAGTAAGTACTGTCTGTGTGGTAGTCACAAGGTCAACGATAGAGAGTGTACCTTGAGTTTGATCTGTTACATAAGCCGTTAAGCCATCTGGAGAAATAGCGATGTTAACAGGTGTGCTAGCGAGGTTTCCAACTGGAAAGACATTAGTTATCGTGTTCGTTAAGGTATTGATTGCGGTTAGTGTTCCATCATTTACATTCGTTACATATGCCGTAGTACCATCCGGAGTAACGGCGACTCCTGATGGACTTGGTACAATTATCGTTTGGATCACAGTATTCGTGAGTGTATCAATAACTGAAACCGTATTGCCATTAAAATTCGTGACATACGCTCTTCTCCCATTAGGTGTTAACGCAACGAAGATAGGAAATTCCCCCACTGAAATTGTATCAATCGTTGTATTTGTTGCTGTATCTACAACAGAAACGGTATTGTCCCCGGTATTAGTTACATAAGCTAACACACGACAAGCAAGCGGAGGAACAGGACTTAGGAAAACACCAGCTACACAATCGCAGCTGACAACGAATACTCTTCCATCTCGTAAAAAACCAGAGATACATCCTGAATTTTTATCAAACGTTTGAAAAGTTAACTGAATTGGTACCGCTGTATTTTTCAGAAGGATGGAAATCACCTTACCAGCCTTTAGTTGTTCGAATATACCGCATGTACAATCATCTTGATTTTCATGGTAATCCATCTTTCTTCTCCTTTTGTGACGATTATAAATCCGTACATATATTGGTATAGTCTATGCATGTACCTCTTGGCTTGTTTGGGTGACAAAAAAGGACACCTACGTGAGGTGTCCGATCAAAATTTAGTTGTTATCTACATTCTTATAACGATTGAAAAAAACATAAGAAGCAATGGTTGCGATGAGAACCGTTGATAGAACCACAACGAGCATGCCCGTAAATTTATAAATGCCTGGCAAGAAAGATATTGCAACAAGCAAAATTCCTGCCATTACAAAGAGCTTCCCGCTAAGCTGATGTGTCTTTCTCCAAGTCTTTTCGTTCGCAAGCGTCCACGGTGTGCGCACTCCGATAAAGTAGTTGTGTTTGATTCGCGGCAAGTAGTTTCCGAGTACGATAAAAAGTAAACCAATTCCTAAATTAACGACTAGTGAGATGTCTATATTAACACCTAAACCATAGCTAATAGTCATGGATTGGAGAAGTAAGAAGAACACGTTCATAATCGTAATAAAAATCGTATAACTTCCAGAAAATTTCTTATAGTTCTCTTTCTTCGGATCGATTCTTGGCATGAAGATAAACAACGCCATCAAAACAATCATTAACACTGGTGGAAAGAAAGCTGCATATTGTTTATCCCAATACCCATCCACTTTACCGTGTATGTTCCAATGCATCGGCATTTGATCAGGCAGGTAAGGATAAGCGATAGCACCGATCAGTACACTAAGTGCAATTAAAAGGTAACTCCATCCATACTTTTTCATCATTTTTCCTCCTTCGTTGTAAACGTGAAATACCAGCTCATTAATTCATGAAACACCGTTGTGTTCAAAGAATAATAAATATGCTGTCCTCTTCTCTCATCATCGATTAGCGAAGCATGCTTTAATATTTTCAGATGATGAGACACACTCGGTTTTTGCATGTCAAAATGTGAAGCGATCTCTCCTGCTGTTAGTTCATCTTCTTTTAACAGGGTTAAGATTTGTCTTCGAGTTGGATCAGATAATGCTTTAAACGCTTCATTAAGAGACATTTTGTCACCTCAGGATGATTTCCATTATTAGATATTTAGATAAGTGTCTAACTATCTAATTACATAGTATGTTTATTTGCCATTTGTGTCAATCATTTTAGAAGAATTGATTATATAAAAATAAGCACATTTATTAGTTAAATAAATGTGCCTACTACAATGAATATTCCTCTGATTTAGCGATGAGATGGCCACGATCCCTGCATTTTTCTTAGCAGCATGATCTGACCAGTATGATAAGCATCATGAAGCAAGATATCTATGAGATCACTTTCTAATCCGCTCTCTTTTAAATCTTCAGAACTCATCCTATTAAGTAACTCTTTTAGTTTGTCGTGTACCTTTTCAGCGCGATCGATGGTAAGAATCCAGTCGTCATCATCTTCAGTTTGTTTAATGATAAAAAAGGTATCGTTCCCATCCATTCTCGTCCATTCTTGCCCTTCCAAATTAGCAACTAGCCTTTCTTTGTAATAAATGAGATGATTGACGTTCTCCCAGATGGACTTCGTTGATTCGCCTGGTGGTCTAAAGCTAGCTTGCTTAGCCGTTAATCCTTCAATAGCTGGTTTGAGCGGCGCGTACCAGCTCTCTTTATCAAATGTGGAGTCTAACACATTAACTAAGAATTCGACTCTGCTCATCTGACTAATTCCTCCTAACGATTTGACGGATTTTTTATCATCGGCTCAATGAGATCTGTATCTGGCGGTGCGTACCCAAGTTGTCTGCCGATCTTCACAATCTGTCCTTTGTGATGAAATTCGTGAGTCACCGTGTGAGTAAATAACCACAATGCGGTAAAATCAGCTTGACTGCCATTTCTAAACGTCACTTCTACCATATGATCCCAATTGTTTTCAAATTTATCGAGAAATTCATATACCAACTCATCTGTTTTTCTGAAAAGCTCACGCATCTCTTGAACGTTATGTATGGACTCGGGTGTAATATCAGGAAGTGACTTTCCAAGAGCACGATCACCGAGCCATCTTTGGTAACAACCCGCTACATGAGCATGTAGGCTTAGAATAGATTCACCACTGAAAGTTTCAAGTTTCTTTGAATAGTCTGTTGGGGATAACGTCTCGCAATATTGAAAAAGAGTCTCTCTCGTTAAACGTATCCAGTCATATTGAGTTTTGAATAAATTCATACTCCCATCTCCTCTTTTCGAACTCACGAGTACTTCCCCATCTTTAAGAAGATTTCCTTCTTGTAATGTATAAAAATATTCACCATTAACCTCGTTAAAAAAGATGCATTCCTTGTGCCAGGAATGCACCTTCAATAAAAAAAGGCTTATAACGTTTGTAAAAACCGGTCAATCCGGCGCATCGCCTCTTCCAGCTTTTGAACAGATGTCGCATAAGAACAGCGAACATGCCCCTCTCCACTCTCGCCAAAAACACTGCCAGGTACAACTGCAACCTGCTCTTTCATCAAAAGCTGTTCTGCAAACTCTTCAGATGATAATCCGGTTTTTTCGATTGAAGGAAATACATAAAAAGCACCACCTGGAACATGGCACGATAAGCCCATCTCCTCTAGAGCATGAATGACTAAACTACGGCGCTGCCGATAACTTTCCTTCATTTTCACTACATCCTTCTGCCCGTTAACAAGTGCTTCAAGGGCAGCGTGCTGAGCCATCGTAGGAGCGCACATCATCGTATATTGATGTATTTTTAGCATAGCTTGCAAAATGGGTTTTGGTCCACAAGCAAAGCCTAAGCGCCAGCCTGTCATGGCAAATGCTTTTGAAAATCCAGAAATCAAGATCGTGCGGTCACGCATATTCTTGACTGCGGGAAAACTCGTATACGGTTCATCGTATGTTAGTTCAGCATAGATTTCATCTGAAATCACGAGCAAGTCATGCTTCTCTACGACCTCCGCTATACGTTCTAAATCGCCTTTTGACAGCACTGTACCTGTTGGATTATTTGGACTGCATAACATAAGCACTTTCGTTTTGTCAGTGATCGCCGCTTCTATTTGTTCAGGCTGAAGCTTGAAATCATCTTCGCTGTAGGTATTTACTGGCACAGGAACTCCACCAGCCAGTGTTACTGTTGGTGCGTAGGAAACAAAGCTTGGCTCAACAACAATAACTTCCTCACCAGGATTAATGACCGCACGCAAAGCGATATCAATCGCCTGTGAAGCACCGACAGTAACCACTATTTCTTCTTCTGCACTGTACGAAACACCAAACCGTCGTTTCATATAGCGAGAAATCTCTTTTCGGAGCTCAAATAATCCAGCATTGGCCGTATAAGCCGTATAACCTTGTTCCAATGAATGATAACTCGCTTCGATCACGTTCCAAGGTGTAACGAAATCCGGCTCTCCAACGCCTAGAGAAATAACGTTTTCCATAGAGGAAGCAAGATCAAAGAATCGACGGATTCCAGACGGCTGAATGGACTGCACGGTATTTGATAAATATTTTGAAGTCGGTTCAGTAATCATGGTGACACCACAATTCGTTTATCTTCATCGTTATCACTAAATACAAGACCGTCATGTTTGTATTTTTTTAAGATAAAATGAGTTGTTGTTGAGATGACTGAATCGATAGTCGAAAGTTTCTCAGATACAAAACGACCGACTTCTGCCATCGTTTTCCCTTCAATCGATACCGATAAGTCGTATACTCCAGACATGAGATAAACTGCTTTAACTTCTGGAAAACGGTAGATTCGCTCCGCTACTTTATCAAAGCCAACACCTCGTTTTGGTGTAACTTTTACATCAATCATGGCTGTCACGGCACCTTCTTCAGTACCTTTCGTCCAGTCAATAATAGCAGAGTAGCCGAGTATGACTTTCTCTTTTTCTAGCTTATCTAAGATCTGTTTTGTTTCATCCTCTGTAATTCCCATTAACTTGGCGATCGTACCTGTCTCAAGACGTCCGTTTTTTTCAATGAGTTTTAATAATTCGCGTTCTGTAGAATTCAAATCAATCACTCGCTTTTAGTAGATTATGCTGACCATTATAACAAACACTTTACGTTAAGCCACTCGGAATTTAGAATCACGCGATTTTTAACGCATAAGAAATGCTATTTTTTTTAAAACCTTAGCTGATTAAAAGATCCATTCTTTCTCCATTTAAAATGAAGCCCGCTGAAAATGTAAGTATGATTATGAATAGGAAGTGAATTTTTTTGATTTTAGTTTTTTTCCATACACATACGTTTGTAAGAACAATGATTGAAAAGTAAATGATGCTTATCACTATTGTTAAAAAGAGGACTGGAATTAATAAACCTTCTTCTAACGTTGGATCTAGGCTCCATCCGAGAGCTTCTGCAATGTACAAATAAAGTAACACAAATAAAATGAACAAATAATGAAATAGATATCCAAAGATAAGATTAAAAACGATTGTAAAAAATAGTCTAAAGATTTGATTCACCTTCCAGGAGAGTAGATATCTTAAATAAAACCACTCAATGATTTATTAAATTGTATATGATCATGATTAGCATAACGCACAACTTAAATAATCCATATCCATTTACTTTCAAAAAACAATTAGCTACACCACCTATTTATGGTATTATTTGGGCAGTTTACAAAATATGAACCTACTAATATCGCACTTCAAAATATGAAACAATGAAAGGGAGTTGTTTTATTTGTTATTACCGCAAGCATTAAAAAAGGGAGATACGATTGGAATCATTACCCCCTCCTCACCTGCACCCGTCTTGTTTAAAGCGAGATACGAAAGAGGATTATCTCAGTTAGAAAGAATGGGATTTAAAATCAAAGAAGGAAAATGCTCCAAACAAACACAATCCTATCGCTCTGCATCCATCCAAGAAAGATCCGAAGAGATTAACGACTTCATCCATGATCAAGAGGTGCGCGGAATAATAAGTACAATCGGTGGAATGAATTCAAATTCGCTTTTGCCTTATTTGGATTATGCTCACTTAAAAAAGCATCCCAAGGTAATCATGGGCTACAGTGATGTTACTGCTCTTTTGCTTGGTATTTATGCGAAGACAGGGTTAACAACGTTTTACGGTCCAGCTGTTGTTCCCTCCTTTGGAGAGTATCCTGAAATGTTGCCAAAAGGAAAAGAGTATTTTGAAGATGTTATTCAATTAAGAAAGAAAGCTCCTTATGTACTCGATGTCCCACAAGAATGGACAGAAGAAATGCTTGATTGGAACACACAAGATCGACAAAAACAAATGGTTAAGAATACGGGTTGGAAATCATTGCGTGAAGGCTCTGCTACAGGGAAATTGATTGGCGGTAATTTAAACACAATGTCGGGATTTATGAGTTCAGCGTTTTTCCCAGATTTAGAAGGTGTCATTCTATTTCTTGAAGACTCGTTTAAAGATATAGCAACGCAAGAACGCTCGCTTAGTATGTTAAAAATTTCAGGTGTTTTCGATAAGATTGCTGGACTCATCATCGGTAAACACGAACATTTTAATCATTTAAATGCTCCATTTTCAATAGAAGACCTGTTATTCGAAATCATGGGAGAGACTAATATACCTATTCTCACGAATGTAGATATTGGCCACACTTTCCCTTCGCACGTTTTTCCGATTGGAATTAAGGTTAAATTAGATGCAAATCAAGGTACCATTGAATTTCTTGAAAATAGCGTGTCTGAATAATCACAGCACCTCCCAAAAAAAACTAAATTGGAACAATAGGGGCATATATATGACTTTACTGTTACCTAGTAAAAAAGGATAGAACTGAACCATAGAAATATAGAAAGCCTTTATGGTTTAGCCCTATCTTCTTTCTTTAAAAAATCCAGTTTGACATTTTTTAATATAGGTTACCTTTTAACTTTTATAACGATAAAAACGATTACAAATACTCCTAATGTAAAAATGAATAAAACATTTACCGCTTTATCCGCAAACTTTCCCTCATTTATATTTCCATTTGAATGGTCTGCAAATATATATTCACTCTCTCGTACCGCTTTTTTATATATTCCACTTTCAACTTCTATTGCAATGTATTCATTAGTACTTATGTCTTTAATTGAATAGTATTTCGTTCCTTCTTTATAGACATTTGAAAAGTTTCCAGCATACTGTTCCATATCTGAATACTTCGTAACCTGCCCGATTTCTTGATCTATCTCCTTCACGTACTCATCTTTCACAACATAAACAAAGCCATCCCAAACTACAAACTGATGTACCCAATTTGTTGCGAATGATGGAGTTGGGGATATGAAAGAACATAAAAAAATAAATAATAGCAAGAAAAAAAGAATATGCTTTATTTTTATATAAACTCCCCCTTTATAAATAAGACGAAATAAACAATGTAACGTTTCAAGAAAAATGCGGCAAAATCAGTGAATGCCTCAAGAGTTTTCTTAAAAGAGTTCCATTTCGAATACTTGGTTAATATATTGCATTAATAAAATCATATTGATGGAGGTGTGCCAATGTCTGCTAATTGGTTATCAGAGGATATTCGCTCTATCCAATTACAATTTCAAAAACAACCAAAAGTAAAGTGGCTGGTTTTAGGTTCTTATCTCTCTTGTATCGCTGCTTTACTTCAAGCAACAGGAGGTCTTTTACCTGTTGTTGGTTTTTTCATCAGCCCCTTCGCTACCTTACCGATTTTGATTGGCACCATGTTCTTTCTACAAATAGGCGTGATTTCTTATTTTCTTAGCATTTCTTTGTTATTCATTCTGTTTCCTAGCGAGCTTATCGTTTTTCCATTTACAACTGGAATCTTAGGTCTTGGTATCGGCGTTGGTTTTTATCTCTTCAAAGAAAAATTGAATATCATTAGTCTAGGTGCCATTCTTTTAGCACTAGGGATTATCTGTCTGTTATATATTCTCCAATTTCCTGTTCTTGGTCCAATCGTCTCCCACTCTTTTTCTTTCCTAACAGCAGGTAGTATACTTCTATTTTCATTTTTTTATAGCTGGTTATGGGTTGAGATGGCACCTTTCTTTTTTAAAAAATTCAAGCCATTTCTTGACTAAAAATCAGGCGAGAAAAACATTGCTGCTCACTCGCCACTTCTTATTCGTCCATTTCTTGACTGAAATTAAGGGACAATTTCAAAAATAGTTCCTTGATTATAATCATTCACCTTATTAGAAGCATACACTCCTAAATAGAGTCTAGTTTGATTTAGGTTTGCTCCTAAACTAACGTAAAACGATGATTCAGAACCGAAATCATAATCGGTCTCAATGATATCGTAATCATTTAGTTTACCGTCTGTTCTTATTTTAGTATAAGCTAAAGTTCCTCTATTCGGAGGTGGTGAATCTTCTACCGCAAAATCGGTAAAAACAACGCTTCCTTTTAAATGTGGAATCCCACTCCCCATATAAGATTGAACAGCTGTTAGAGCACTTCCTCCAAACTTACCAGGGCGGGGGTCTTGATGATAATAACAAGTGAGTGGCTGAATGCGCTGAACGGAAGTTTTTAACGCATCTTTGTAATAAGCGAATGTTTGCTTTTCTAAAGAAGAATCTGGAGAACATTCTTTTATAATAGTAGTAGGAAATGTACCTTCCCAACCTCGCCAACCGAAATTAATAAATCCATCTTCTTGTAATCTAGTATTCATGAGATAAGCTTTAACAAGCTGTATCACTGGCAACGGCTTATAATGTACAAATGAAAAAACGGACTCTACCAAATCCTGTCCGACGTTCCCTACATATTTAATATACTGATTATCGTGTCTTTGAAATGAAATACCTGGAAGGTTGCGTCCCCCTTTTGCAATCACGGTGAGTATTCCTTGAATACTTACAGGAAGTTCATGAAAACGTGTCACTACGGGTGGATTAATACCAAATGTGTTTTTCTCTACATCGATTTCAATAATTTTACCAGCGATCTCCATATCATCTTGACTTAAATTGAACGGATCATAGCCTGACCCACCATCTCCAGTTGTCAAAATAAGTCTTCCTGTTTCAGGTGAAAAAGTTAAGCTATTAACACCATTATGATTAAAAAATGGCCTTCTTATATTAAGTAACGTTCTTCGCTTTTCAGGTTGGCCACTTGCTTGTAAAGTCCATTCCTCAACGGTATCGATATGATCATATCTTGCTTCTCTGTTTGTCCACCTTAAATTTAAAGTTTTAGGTTTACAAGGATCTGGTTTGAAAAATTTTGGAAGAGCATCTCGATTCTGTGTAGGATCTTCTGAATTAGAGAAAGCACCAGGGCCTTGTGATCCAGCTAATGAATAATGAAGATAAAACAGACCGTTATAATAAAATTGAGGATGAAACGCTAGACCGAGCAATCCCCTTTCATCATAACCACCGCCAGAAACACCTAACTTTATGATACGTGAGCGAATATCTAAAAACGTCCGAATTCCTTCATTTCCTATACAAAAAATCTCCCCTACCTGGGTTGCGATAAATAATCTTTCCATTGAGTCACCTGGTAGAATGGTTGTTTTGATTACAATGGGTAAATTTATGTTACGAATAATGGGGCGTAAACGCACTTTCACTTTTTCCACTTCACGTTCCCCTCCTTCTTATCATTTTCTTTAATAAGAATATTGTTTGGGTCGATATATTAGTACAAAAAGGTCATGCCTGAGTACTCCGTCTGTCCTAATATAAATCTTGTCTTCCTTAACCGTCTCAAGAACATCTAAACTTGAGTTATATTTATAACAATCGTTCTGTTGATATCATAAGAAACATCCTCGTGGACTTAATTAGACTACTTTTTTACGAGAGAACGACCGGTCAGTTCTAACGAAAAAAGAGAAACGGAACTATCAAGATAGCTCCGTTTCTCCTTTTATTGCTTATACCAATATAATATATTATGTATGAAACAACACTCCGTTCAGCGCATCAACATATCTCTTTGCTGATCGTTGAACCGCTTCTCCAGCATCTTCTTTAATCACTCGGTTAAATGCATCATAGATACGAGTGAAGGTTAATTCTTTCATCCGATGAGCAATCCTCTCTACCGTAGCACTCGGTAAAGGAATAAAGTTAGGATAACTGTACATGAAACTGACCCATTCCCGGTCTGCTACGATACGTACAATATCGCCACAAAGAAGAACACCTTGAAGGTGGCTCCCTTGTTTCCATTCAAGGATGGTACCTCCTTTAAAATGGCCACCGATTCTCTGAAGGATTATTCCTTCACTAAGTTCTAGCTTGTCTCCCGACCAGAAAACGATCTTGTCACTTGTTCTCGTTACCCACATCTTATCATCTTCATGTATGTAGAGTGGAGCATCAAATGTCTCAGCCCATTCCACTTGAGTCGAATAATAATGAGGATGTGATAGCGCAATTGCATCGATACCACCCAGTTGCCGAATTTCTTTAATGGTATCTTCATCTATGTAACTCACACAATCCCATAACACGTTATATCCATTTTCTTTTACGAGATATGCCGTTTGGCCGATCCCAAAACTCGGGCTCGTCTGAACACGATAAAGATTCTCCTCTTCGACACTAACTTCCGTTTTATAATTACCACTCTCAACCATCGCTTCAAGTGTAGTCCACGATTGTCCTTTTGAACTCACATACTGTCTTTCTTCTTCACAGATCATACAGGAAGCTGGTTCATGTACAGAACCCTCATATTGAACCCCACATGTCTCACAAATAAAGTTTTTCATACTACTTCCCCCTTCTATTTCTCTAACTCAGATTATAATGTCAGAAGGAAATTTATAGAAATTTTATGCTTGTATGTTTTGAAATCCTATATCATTTAAATAAAGCACCTTTCAATTACTTAAACATCACAATTGATCTCCCAAAAGGACACCTTCCTCTTTTAGTACCCACATAATAACGATAATGATGTATATGCTTATCTGACTATGATTCTAACCTCTAATGGGTTAGAATCGTTTAGTTTAATCTTTTCACCTTAATCCTGAAATCCCCTATTAAAGTAGTTTTTCTTCTTTATTCTTCATTATAAAAAAACAGTAACTATACGTTTTTTCATGTGAATTCTAAGGTTTATCCTTATTTAAGATATTTATCATACCAATCTATTAATCTTTCATGATAATGTGTTAAGTTATCCTCATTCCATGTCTCCTGAGAATGCCCTTCTTCATACAAAATTAATTCTGCAGTCTTACCAATTCGGTTTAATGCGGAAAACATGGATCCAGCTTCCTCAGAACAGAGGTGGTCTTGTGTACCTTGAACGATTAAAACAGGTACTTGTATTTTATCAAAATCAAATATTGGAGAATTTCTAATGTACCCCTCTTTATTCTCCCATAATGTGGTTCCCATGTTTGCTTGTCCGTCCTCCACCCACCCATAGCTATATTGTGGAGGATCAAACTTTGTATAGTAACTTATCAAATTTGCAATACCAGATGAGATTACGGCAGCTTTAAATCTTTGAATCCTAGTAATGGCAACAAGTGCTGAATACCCACCAAAAGAATGTCCTATAATGCCAATTCTCTCAGAATCAATCTCTGGATGTTCTACAAGTGCATTTAACGCGTTTTCGATCGCTTTTGTAATTTCCTCTGCTGGTTCATTACTTCTATACATAGGTAGATCTGGTAAGAAGACCGCAAACCCTCTCGTTGATAAAAGATGATGATTATTTGCTGCATATGGACTAAGCCCAAAGAAGCGAACATTTTCAGATTGCATAGCTCCACCATAAACCCGCATGACTACAGGTACTTTACCGTTCCTATGTTTAGGCATTAACAGTGCTCCTCTGAATATTTGATCACCTTGTTTCCATTTAATAATCTCAGATGTTCCTAACTCCTGTGTATCTAATCCATTTATAATAGATTTCATTCTAATTTCTTTAGCGTTTATATCAAGCACCTTAATAGATGAAGGTTCACTTGATGATTGAGAGAAAAACGTAACCACTTCTTTCTCGTACATTTTTTGATATGCCGCTCCACCTATATACCAAGGGATATGCACGCATGGCTCCTCAAATATCTTCTCACGTTTACCCGTTTCATAATTCATTTTATAAAAGCCATATAAAGCTTCATTCTTTTCTTCGGTTTGTATTATGATATACTTCTGAGTTGGATTTACGATTGGAAAGACTGCTATAATCTCTCTATCTTCAACTCTTAAAAACTCGTTTTCCGCTTCATTAGATGAAACTCTTAACAACCCGCCATTCACAATTAATAACACATCACCATTCTCAAGGGAAATTGGCCCATCAAATTCTCTTCCCATGTGCATACCATCATTGTGGAATTTAAGCATACTTGAATTTGTGCTTCGGGTATTTACTAACCATAAGCCCCCTTCGGATTGAGGTCCACTCGTAAGATAATAAATGGTTTCATTATCTAATCCCCAACAAAAACTCCATCCATAGTCCATTTGAATCTTATTCACAATTCTGGTTAAGTGAGTTTCTTTGTAGTCTCCAAGAGATATAATGCAGAGCTCAAACACATTTTGTTGAGAATTAACATGTTCATCACCTAAACAATTTGTAAAAGCAAGATATTTACCATTGCTTGAAAGCTCTATACCAACTGGTCGTAAACCACGAGTTAGAGTTTTATGTGTTCCGGTTGAAACATCCACCAAAATGAGATCTGCTCTATAACGGTTTTCCCAATATGTTAGATCCTCAGTCTCATTATTTAGAGAGTTACTTGTTATAAAAACCTGTGGCTTTGAAACTGATTTCTTGAGAGACGAAGTTTTAAAAGAGTCTGAAGAACAAAAATGGTTTTCATCCACATGCTCAACAGGCATTGCTTTTACGATGATACGTTTACCGTCTTTTGTCCAAACCGGCTTTTCCATTCCAAAAAAAGGACGTACCGTTATATCTGAAGCAAGTTTTAGAGAACGATCTGACGGTGTCCACAACCAAAGTTGTGCTTTGCTATGTTGATCAGCAAAGAAAGCTAGTGTCTCCCCGTTAGGCGACCATACGCCCCCCCAACTGCTATCAGCTTCTTCAGCAATCGGAAAAGATTCTCCCGTTTCAAGATTGCATACCCACTGAGAATTACCTTCTACAGCCTGAGAAACTCCAACTGAACGACTCTTTGCATTTCCACTTAAACAGAACGATAACCATTTTCCGTTTGAAGATATGGACATGTGCACTAGTTCTGCTGGTTCATTCATATGTAATACTTCATTTACTGTTAAAGGACTCATAAAATGTTCTCCTTTTATTCTTAATCGTGCCACTTACCTAATTTTCATATTACCAGTAAAATGATGGAAAATTAAAACAAAAAAGAAATGTAACAATTTATGTTTTATGTTCGACATATCAGTATAAGAATTGAGGAGGAGTTGAAACTGAGAAGATTATATCGTTTAGTATTGATTCTATTTTTACTAACAGGCTGTAATTATGGAGGACAAATTGAAATTGATTGGGTTGATTTTATTAAATGGAATAATAAAGAATACCACGGGGTGTACACAGGATTTATTTCAGATCCTTCTTTAATTGGAGAAAAGATTGGGAAAACTACATTTAAGGTATCAGATAGCATAAATGATCTAGAGTATAAAACAAAGAACGGAGATGCTGCTTTCTTACCAAAAGGTACAACTCTGTTTGGAATAAAAGGACGACGTGGATTTATTGCAGTTAAAGATAAAAATGAAATCAATGGGTATAAACTGTATGTTGAATACAATAGTAAGCAAGACCGTTTCTGGTTCAAACATATCCCACTCGACAAAGTAACAAAAATTGAAACCTATGCTATAGACCCACACAATGATGTAGATCGGACTTTGAAACAAACCTTATCAGGAAAAGAAGAAATTGATGATATTCTATTGTTATTAACAACTAGTAAAAAAGAATCAGGTTACCAACCTTCTATGAAAGACGGAGATCCTCTCATGTATGAAATGACGTTCTATACGGGAGAGCCGATAGCTTATAAACTCTCCGTTCACTATGATAAGACAAACTATTATTTTCATCCAGATGATACTAACCTCATTGATGATAAAATAGCCGTGTTTTTCAAATAAGCCTTCGTCATTCAAGAAATTTTAAAAATCGCAACAATAAAAGGTTTTAAACCCCATTTAATCAAGATTATGGGTCTAAAACCTTTTTGCTTTTTATCTAGAAGAAATGCACCGTTTAGTAAGGGAAAATTCTAATGAAGGAACTAACTTTCAAACTTTACGTAAAATCTCTTTTATATTGAACGGCTAAATAAATACCACATGCTAGAATGGCTAGCGCGTATTTAAATAGAAAAAAAATGTTCGCCATATACTCAGTAGGAAAAACGATATCACATAGAATGATCGTCAACAGCATAAAGTAGCTACTCTTTAAATAAATGTTTGTTGTCCGTTCATCTTCATTCCCCATCTTCTTATAGAATACATAAGCCAATACGATACTTACCATCAACAATAAAAATCCAATTCCAATCAACATATTCCAATTATTAGCAGACTGTTCCGCCCATGACTTCAAAGGGTAAAAAGCTGCACTAGGGATATCTGAGATCGACTTAATTTCCATTTTCATCATTTCCTTTCAAATAAGTAAATACATCATTCACATTCACTTTAAAAAATTCAGCAATTCGAAATGCCAACAATAGAGTGGGTACATAGTTTCCCTTTTCCATAACAAAGACGGTTTGTTTGGAGACCCCGACCTTTTCTGCTAATTCTTGCTGTGACAATCTGGCAAGGACACGATATTCATAAACCTTATTTGAAATAGAATCACCAAAATCTTTCTTCACATCATCACCTCTTGAAACTTATTATAAACTAAATTCTTACAAAAAGTAAAGTAAACTTATACTTTTTATTATATTACTTTTATTAAATTAATAAAAACATGAAAAAACCTGACGAAAGCACCGTTTCATCAGGTTACATTAATTTTAGTTATCATTTTACATTTTTACGCTATCGCCCATTTAACGAATAGCCAATGTTGAATACTCTATTTTATGTTGATTAAATGCTAAAAGTATTTCGCTACCTAATAATCATTTTCGTTATAAAATCTGCTTATTGGGACTTTGCATTTGGTCATACAAAATTTGTCTGAATTCATATTCTAGTTCGCTTAATGTTAGCTGGAATAGATGTTGATCATTCTTCTTATAGATCCCTTTACTTAATAAAGTGTTGATCAAGTGTTTCTTACGTTCTTCAATAGCCTGACGGATTAATTCTCCCATGATTATGCTCCCCTTCGTTTCGGGGTATAAAAAAACCCCTTCAAATTAAGAAGAGGTTTGCTTGTGTAGCCACCTCTTCCTATCTTCCAAGCAATTGGCTTGATGGATTTAGCACAGTATTCAGTAAATGAATCTGTTGCTGAGGTTTCATAAGGCCAGTCCCTCCACCTCTCTTGATAAGAAGAAAACAAAAATATTTTTTTACTACAAAAGCTCACACCTGTTCAGGTATGAGCCTTCAGTTTACCGATCAGCTAATCTATATCCATTTTAAACCAACAATACATATCAGTCAACTAGGAATTAATGATAAACGTTACCTTTATTTTGAATTAATAAAGACTATTCGATATCAAGCGGAATAAGTAATCTGTATGATTTCTAAATCCAGCTTCAATTCCGATCAACGTGACCGATTTGCTTCTTTCTTGTATAATGACAGCCTGTCCTTGAGCAGGTTTACGATCCTTCCAATGTCCTGCAACAAAGAAGTCATCACGGTTAGCAAACGTTGCAGCCACATTCACATTGTCTGTATGCGTGTACCATACAGGACTATACACAAAACCTGTGTCCTCATCCTTATATCCTCTAGTTACTGGTGAGTCTTCATAAGCAATATGAACGATTCCGTTTGCACTTGAAAATCCTTTATGGATTTCTACATCTGTGAGTCCAGCTGTTTTCGCTATTTGAGAACCACCCGCACCTATAGCAACGAACTTACCATTTTGGCTTACAAATTCTTTTAGCTTATGATAAAAAGCTTGTACTTCTTCTTCATTAGAAAGACCAAACTCTTTATTAGCTTCACTCAATTTATATGAGATCAAACTTGCTGAACCGCTATATACAAATGCATCATAACGATTTAAACCTCTTTGAGCTACATCTTTCGGATGCACTTCCGTAACATCAAAACCTAATCGTTCTAATGCTAGTTTTGTTCCTGCATGTGATTGAACTTTCCCTAATCCACCATCTTTTAGAATCGCTACCCTTACTCTTTTGAGAGCAACCGCATCATCTGGAGTTCTTTTTGATACAAGAGTAAGACTCGATTTCTTAACCTCTTTTTTTACTTGCTCTTTATTCCCTTCAATATAGAAATTTCCTTTTGTATCGCGCTTAACAGAAACTCCTCGTTTAATAAGAGCGTTAACTAGTTCTACTGCATCTACAGAGTTATTAGAAACAAAGTACGGTCCCTTCCCCTTTAGTTTCCCATCTTGTTCTACTTTTTTAACTTGAGTGGATTTTACCTTTATTTCTTCATTCGTTTCTACTGCGTCAAACCCCCATAATTCAGGAAGGTTCCAAGCCGAAATATCATACATTGCATCAATATCGTCTGAAATGTCTTCACCATCCCAAAGGAAAGTGTTCGCAAGTCCAGCTTTCGCTTGATCCAGATCTACGATGTATGACCCTTTATCGTATTTCTTTCCATTCACAAAAAATGGTTGTTCACTTCTATCTACTTGAACATCGTTATTTATTAGATGCTGAACTGCTTTTTTTACAGTTGAATTATCTTCTTTATTTTCAGGTATCACATAAGCCTCTGGATAAAATTCTTTTGAATTGTTTGGGTGTTCTCCACTTACACCTCGGTCAAAGACTTCAATTTGGTCATGAAGCATACCTTGTTTATTTTGAAGCGCAAACTTGAGTGCTCCTGTAACGGCATCGACTTGCCACTTCACCCCATCCCAATCGTTTGTCGGTGCTTCAAGTGTATATCCATAACCACCATGAAGCATCGCATAAGCTGGTGTGTATATCGGTGGATACACATCCCATCCAGAAGCTGAGTCTCGTAGTGGAATATGCGTTCCCTCCATCGATTGATAGAGCTCAGATTCATAGTTTTTTCTTTCACTCACGAGTTCTGATTCCATCGCTTCTGCTTGTTGGTTCATCCAATTATATAATAAATCATATTCATAATTCGGGTTATGTGGAGGCGTTCCCGGCAGAATGAGCCCTGGATGTTTTGCTACTCCTCTTTGTTTCACATAACCATGAAGATCAAGAAGTACGAGCGGGTTGTACTCTACGATTTGTTTGACTACAGCCTTTGTCTCAGGCTGAGATTGAGTAACAAAATCTCGGTTTAGATCGATGCCCTCTGCATTGAACCTCGTTGCGTCTATTCGTCCGTCTGGATTTGCATTAACATTAATAATTAATGTGAAATTCTTTAAGATTTCTTTCGTTTCCTTGTCATTTTCAAAACCAAAACGCTCAATTAGTTTAATCACAGCATCCGTACCAACGAACTCTGTGCCGTGAATGGATGCATGAATGAGTATAGGTGCTTTTACATCAGGGTTAACTTTTAAATAGTTCTGCGCTTTCTTAGGATCATCACTCATAAGTTTACGCAACGTTTTATATTTCTCAGCAGATCTCTTTGACTCATTATCACCTATCGTGACTGTGTAAAGATTTTTTCCAGTGGACGATTTTCCTGTTACACGAAGATCAATCCGTTTACTTGTTTTTTCAAATTGAGTTAATTTATCTTTTAGCGAATCAAACGTTATGTAGTCATACTTTTCTGAGTTGAACAGACTGTGCTTTCGTACAGGCGCTTTATCCCCTTCTGCTAATACATGTGTAGCAGGAAGTGTTCCTGCCAATAACGATACACTAAGTAACGTCGATAATAATGGTCTTTTCATCCTCATTCTCCTTGTTATTATTATTTCTACAGCCTTTATCTCTAAATACCTCCTTTCTTTTCAACAAAAAAAGCCCCTTTCGTTAAGAAAGAGGCTCTGAAAATAAATTAAATGATCCTCTTCCTTATCTCTCAGCTTTATAGCTGCAAGAATTAGCACCGTGTCGACAAATCGACCGGTTGCCGGGTTTCATAGGGCTTGTCCCTCCACCTGCTCTTGATAAAGAAGTAAATTTATAAGGTTAGTATGGATTATAAAATCTAAACTTAAAAAGTGTCAATACATATCCAGGAAAATGAGCCTTTATATTTACAGAAAAACTTCCCATAGTTCATTTTACTTATTGAACATTTTTTCAACGATTGTAACTTAATTTTCCCGGTTCATTATAATTGCTTCTACCATTCAATCCGATCATCCTCAAAATTTTTTATTATTTTTTGGAAAATGAGGTTTCAAATTGTTTTAGAAGTGGTATATAAACTTTGGTACTTTACTAAGGTAACGAATAAAAACATGTAGACATCGTATGATTAGCGTAAATACACTTTAAAACAGCCTCAACATACAGGGCTGTATATTTTTACCTTACCACTAGTACTTTTTTACTATATCAAGATAATGAAAAACAGGGGGCAATTGCTATGGAATTAAAAAAATTATCACTGTTCAACGAATGTTTTGGTCAGGTAGAAGGAAATGTTCAAAAGTTGGATAATTCGCCATTGAGTCAGCTAAACGCACAATCTTTAAAATATGAGACGAAGGTTCCTCAACTAGAGTACATGTGTCTAATGATGGAAAACATCGTGTTAACAAAGAAGCTTAAAGGTAATGTCTATGCAGGTTTTCAAAAGTTTTCTCGTGCGAAGAACGTACTCGACCGATTCCAAGCTATGACGGAGTATTCAAACGTTCATATCTTTGGTGAAAATGATGCTGTGATGGATTCGAAAGATGGAATCAATTATATCGAACTGCCACCTAACAGCGAGTTGATGCGTGAATGGTTTCTGATCATCGATAGTCCTACGTTTAAATCTATGATGGTTGCTTATGATATGGAAGGCTTCGGCGTACACGAGGTTGAAGAAGGTCGTAAGTTTAAAGGAGTCAAAACTTCAAGCCCACGTGTGATCCAACATGCTACTAATCTACTAGCACCATACATAAAAGTCACGGTAAAGGGTTAGTTCCTAGGGTAGCCATAGGCTGCCCTTTCATTTTGAATTAAAGGAGAAATACATGATGTCACGAGTTCAAAAAATGACTTCGATCGCTATCTTAACTGCGTTTAGCATGGTCTTATATCTGTTTAAGGTACCACTTCCGTTTTTTCCGATCTTCCTCACGCTAGATGTCAGTGATGTTCCTGCACTAGTCGGAGCAATCATGATGGGACCTGTTGTGGGTGTTCTAATTCAATTCTTCAAGAATGGTCTTGAATATTTGTCACACGGAAGCTATGTCGGTCTACCCATCAACCAGATTGCCAACTTCTTTTCTGGAGCCCTCATCGTTGGACTGATCGGCATTTTTTATCAATATCAGAAAAAATTGAACTGGATCAGCTTTGTTGTTTCAATCAGTGTATTTTTAATCGCCATGTTTGCACTTAACTACTACTTTATTCTGCCAACCATCATGAAACTTTTAGGACTAAATATGGAGCAATATCTGAGCGCCTTCAAAAGTTCAAATCAGCTCGTAAAAGACTTTGAATCTGCGGTCTTACTCATTATCGTTCCGTTTAATCTCATAAAGATTATTATGGTGTATGCGATTGGCCTACCATTTGCTTTTAAACTACAACGCATCCTGCAAAAAAGGAGCATGGCTATATGAAAGTGAAGATGAATAATAAGAAGAACCTGATGTTAATCATTTCTGCTTTACTAGTGTCCATACTTCTATCTCTGTATCAACATTACGTAGATTCTTTTCTTCTTTCTTTCATAGGAACCCTTGTTGTGATTACAGTTGCCTCATGGTTTATAGTCAAGAAGAACAATAAGAGCACGGCTCTTGAAACGGAGAGACTAAATGAAGATTCTACTCCTTCTTCAACGATCATTGAATCACTTGAAGAACTTCGTCACTTGGAGGCGCATAGTGAACATCTGAATGCGATAAATGGTCAGGTTAATGGATCTTCAGAGATGGTAAGTGGACAGTTGATCGAAATGGTAGGAGATATACAAAAACAACATGAGCTTATCACCTATTTTGGCGACCAACTCGGAAGGATCAATGGGATGATTCAAAATCTTGATGCAATCATTGAGGTTACCAACGTCACGACCAAAGATGTAACTGAGCTTTCTAACGTAGGTAAACAAAAGGTAGATGATTTTAGCGTCGTTTTTTCCAAGATCATCACCATCACGAAAGAATTTGGAGACTATAACCAAGAACTGCTTCAAAAGATGAAAAAAGTTACAGAAGCTCTAAGCGCGATTGAGTACATCTCCACGCAAACAAACCTCCTTGCACTGAACGCTTCCATTGAAGCAGCACGAGCGGGTGTTCATGGTGCAGGCTTCGGAGTGGTTGCAGATGAAATTCGGAAACTATCCGTACAAGTCAAAGAGAGTGCAGAAACGATTAACACCATCATTAAAGCTGTAAACGGTAGTATTAAGACGCAAGAGCAATCGCATGAAAACAACGTTTCTATCATAGAAGATGGAAAAACAAAAAGCCTGCATATGATCGATATTTTCGATGGCGTGATCGCCAGTATCAACACCCTCTCTCAACAGTCAGATGAGCTTAAACAGAATTCAACCGAAGTGGAAGTTGAAAACCAACGTCTGATCGAGAGTATGCAGCACGTATTGAATCTTACTGAACAATTGAGCATAAAAACGGAAGGATCGTCTGAGATGACGATGGAACAACAAAACCATCTCATGGAACTTGAAATGACAGTGATGACAATGGTTGAACATATAAAATCGATTCAAGACAACTTGAAGAGTCATATTGAACTCGAAGGAAATGTGACATGGATTCGACCTGGAGAATTAAAACAGAGGCATGAGATGAAGCTTGCTGAATAAGAAGATGATTTCTATATAAAAAGAAGTAACCACCTTGGTCCAACTGGGGTGGTTACTTACTCGTTTTGCAGAGGTAAGCCAATCTAATTAAATCTTAATCAAAACTTTCCCTTCGTACTTTCGGCTTTCGATTAATCTATGAGCTTGTATTACATCACTTAAATCGAAAATATTAGCTATAGGAAGGGTAATCTTTTTAGAAGCAAACAAGTCCAATACTATGTCGGCGACTGGTGCTAATCGTGCTGGATCATATTTTCTTGTTGTACCTAAACTGAAACCTTTTACATTCCTACAACTACTATGAACATCGCTTGTTTTGAAATTACCCGCTTTACCACTGCTATTCCCAAATTGCACAAGTGTGCCATATAGAGCTAAACAATCTATACTCCTACTCGTTATTTCGCCAGCCACTGAATCAAAGATAACAGTAGCACCTAAATTAGCTGTTTGTGATAAAACGTCCTCTGCAAATGTTTCGTACGTACAGACCACATCAGCACCAAGTCTTTTTACATAGTTCTCTTTGTTTGAATTTCCAACGGTACCGATTATTTTTTGAACTCCAGCTAATTTTGCTAACTGGAGAAGCATCGAGCCCACACCACCAGCAGCACTATGTATAACAATCGTATCCGTTTTCTTAACTTGTCCAATCTCATGAAGAAGGATATAGCTTAGAATAGACACAGTTGGCATAGTTGCTGCCTTATCCAAAGGTAAAGTATCTGGAATCTTATAAACGAGTTGTTCGTTAGCTACTACAAATTCCGCATAGGAACCACCTTTAGGAAAAGCGATCACACGGTCTCCTTTTGAAAAGATGGAATTCTTAGGAGCTTCTTCGATCGTACCTGCAGCATCCAATCCAAGCATTAAAGGAAAAGGACCTCTCCCTTTGTTTCCTATTCGTTTTTTTATATCTGCATAATTTACGCTCGTGTAAGCAACTTTTATTAAGACTTCATGCTTACCGATCTTCGGTACGTCCACATCTTCATATTTAAGTACACTTGGATCACCAAATTCTGTTTGTATGACTGCTTTCATTTGTATCCTCCATAATTTCATTCGTTGTAAACGTAAGTTACCTATATATAAATAGGACAAGAAGAGTGAAAATTCCTCCTTGTCCCTTTGGTCGATGTCACTTTATTCAACAGGTATCCAGATTTCCATCTCATATTCATTACTCTCTTCTTTACCAAATAAATCTGTTCTAACACTTTCGATCTCAGGCATGCCCGCTTTTATTCTATACCCTTTCCTATCAAATTCTCTCCATATCTTACCATAGGTAGCAGGTATTTGGTCGGTATTTCCTCTATGCGTAAACACCACATACTTCTGTTCTGGAAACGTATGGAGAACCATATCTTCTCCTATCTTATTAAAGTCGACTGAATCCAACTCGATACCACAAATATAGAAATAATGATCATTTCTTGGCGGTAGACAAACGCCTACGATTTTGTCTACCCCCTCTTCACCAATAAACGAAGCAGCCCGGTCCCACAAACTAGGGATTGGATAGACCCAATCCCCTTCCCATTTTCCTGCTGCACCATATCCAATTAATACGAATGATTTCTTTACCACTTCTTGATAATCCATATTGATCCCACCTTTTTTATGTATTTTTATCTTAGCGAGATGTGGTTTTAAAAACTTAACATTTCTTGCTAACTTATGGAAATTAAAGAACGAACGTTCTATAATTATGATAAAAGGAGGCTAACCGTTTGAGACCGGACCTAACAAAACAGATTAGTATTAAGAGTTTTAAAGAATATTATTGGTTGAAAGAAGAACTTCAGACGTTCTGTAGGACTGAAGGATTAAGTACTGCAGGACCAAAGGTTGAGATCAGTAATAGAGTAGAGACGTACCTGGAAACAGGAGAAATCTTACAACCAACAAGGAAAACAAAAGTTAAAAACGAGTCGTGTATAGAACTCAGCTTGGATACCGTTATAACTGCTAATCATCGGTGCAGTCAAGAAGTTAGAAGTTTTTTTAAAACCATCATCCCAAACTTCCATTTTTCTACGTATATTCAAAACTTCATTAGAGAGAATGTTGGACTGACATATCGGGATGTAGAAAAGGCTTGGCATGAGGAAGAAGTACGAAGAAAAGACCCTACATATAAAAAAGAAATCGGATCTCAGTTTGAATACAACCAGTTCACGCGTGATTTTTTCGCTGATCCGAATAATAATGGAAAGACCCGAAGAGATGCGATTCACGCTTGGAATACGATCAAAAGTCTTCCTGGGAGTAACACGTATAAATCTACAACCTAAATCGGAGGTAATACTTATGTCTAAACAGGTTTTGTTCTGGGAAAAGCAAGAAACTTCAGGATCTGAATATCTCGAACTATCGTATGTTGATAAAACTATCCGAGCCGAAAGTACGGTTCTTTTTTTAGAGGAAGGTGTTCCACAAAAAGTTACTTACAGTGTCAAGTTCGATTCAAATTGGGTGGTTAAGGATCTGTATATCATGAACCACACTCTCAATAAAACTTTATCCCTTTCTTCCAAAGAAGATGGATGTTGGTTTGATAACAATGGTTTGGAGATTCATAGTTTAAGAGGTGCGATTGATATTGATATCTCTTGTACACCTTTCACAAATTCCTTGCCTATTAATCGTTTAACATGGACAGCAGATAAACCTACAGTATTTCAGATGGTATATGTATCCGCAAATGATCTTTCTTTTAAAAAGGTTAAGCAGATGTATACCCTGATCCATGACGAAGAGAATCGCACATTTCACTATAAAAGCGGTAGCTTCGAGTCTCCCATTATTGTTGATAAGGATGGTTTTGTTATAGAATATCCTAAACTTTTTAAGCGAAGCTATTAATATTAATGATATTAGCTAAGGATTTACTGGTTCATCCAAAAACTTGAGCAGCAATCCCGTACAATTCTTGATTTCTACTAGGCATTATGGCTGAGTTCTCCAACATGATGGGAGGCTCATTTACTTTTACAAACCCACATTGATTTAAGAATTTCATAAAATTAGGATGACTTGAAGGTACATCGATTCATAGATGCCCTCTGTGATTAAAAGCTAAAGCATTAACTAAAGTTACTGCTATTTTATGATCGGGTGCAACAATCGGCCCTATTATGAGATTCATTGAACCTTGTATTGACAGGCCAAAACCCACATTCTCATTATACTTATTTTTTACAACCATACATTGTTTTGATTGTTTAATTCGGTTAAGCAGAAATATACTTCTTTGATCACCAAAAGCAGCAGCGTCTAGTTCCCTTACCTTTTGAAAATCATCAGCTTGAAAGTGTTCTAACGTAAATTTAGCAAGACAATCAAACGGGTTATGTATAAAATTCTCACATAAAAACTTATGTACTACATCTACCCTTCTAAAGCCTAACTTTTCATACAAGGGTTTCCCTTCTTCTGTTGAAATCAGCATAATAGATGTGTCTTTTGAAACACTATCCATACAAGTTATAGTAACTTGTTTACCTAATCCTAGACCTCTATATTCGGATGAACGATTACCATTCCTATTGATGCTAGGTTCGTATCATAGGGTATGATGGCTGCACTTGAAACGATTTTTCCTTTAGGGTTTTTATGGCCATAGATATTGCCTGATAATAGAATCGTATTGATTTCTCCTTCATCATAGTCCCATCCAACCGATGAAGAGAGCTCAATTAATCCTAAGACGTCATTGTGATCAAACCGCTCTTCTTTTAATGCGGGAGCGTCTTTAGTAACCATGGAATAATCCCCCCCTACGTATGTGTATTTTTATTATAATTCATCAATGTCTAATAGAGCTAACAAACTGAAAAATACCATTGTGAAGTACATAACGAACAAACAGAGCAAGTTGTAACATGCTCTGTTTGTTAAACCTATTCTTTGCTCTCTAACTGGTAATCCATCTTCACATCCCGGTAGGATGATAAAGTGTATTGAGTTTGATAGATAAACTTATCTGTATTCGTACTGTGTGTGAGAGGATGATAACTTAAGGTCCATCCCTTCAGATGTGAATCTTCAGATAGAGGTTCACTACGAAGTGCGTCAAGTTCACGCTGTTCATTCACTTCAAATACCGCGAATCCACCTAGTGGCTTGGTTGCAAAATGTTCGTGGTAGATGATCTTACCTAACTTCTTATTACTAATCCAATTATTTAACGATGCATTGGCCTCAATTGCTCTTGTCCCTGCTGGTGCAAAACCGTAAACCAAATAGCACCTTGACTTAAAACTCATAAAAATCCTTCCTTTACTTCATTATGAATAGAAGTAGAACCACATTCATTGCATTTTCTGCTACTTCTTACCGCAACTTTTGATAGTATAGAGAAAGGAAGGAAGTGGAGTTGTTGGGGTTTCATCTTAAGCTTGATCATATCAAAATTCTATACATAGAGGGCACACATTGGGGAGATAAACCCCATTCTCATGATGATGTGTACCAGATCTCTGTGCCGCTTACAGGACAGATGATTACAGAGCTTAATCAAAAAACGTTAACTTTACATGAAGGTGAAGCACTGATAACGAATCCTTTGTCTCGTCATTCTCATCAGTTCGATCGCCCTTCTTCGATGTTCTTGATTGGATTAGAACGTGAGTCTTTAAACGCATGGAATAATGAAAACTTAAACGTAGAGATCTCATTTAATGAGCAACAAACAATCTCTTCAGTAGCAATAAAAAAGCAGGTGAAAACCTGGTTTGACCGTTACCTCTTTCATAGCCATGAAGATACCGTAGTGAAGGACATTGAAAACGAGGCTTTTCAGTTTTTTACATCGATATTTAGAGGAAGTCATTCAGCTGAATACAAACATCATTTACCCACTATTTCTCAGCATTCAATCTTACATGTACTGGAGTTTATACATACGAACTATCATGAAGCTATTTCTGTAGATGCACTTGCAGCAATTGCGAAGCAAAGTAAGTATCACTTTATGAGGAGTTTCAAGAGCTATACAAATTTCTCTCCTCACCAATATGTGATACGAACAAGGATCGAGCGAGCTAAAGAACTACTTACCAACACCAATCGCTCCATTTTGGATGTGTGTTATGAAGTGGGGTTTAACAACCCTAGTCAGTTTCACCGGAATTTTGTGGCTGTGGTAGGTTGTACACCGCTGCAGTATAAAATGAATCTTTAAATGCTGTTTATTTAACAATGTCTTTTCCATTTATGATTTTACTGTAAGATATATAGCCACTTGGTTCGGAAAAGAAAAAACATAGGAAGCATTTCATCTTCCTATGTTTTTATCCATTATTTATCTGTTTGTTTTTGCTTCTTTTTCAAAAACTCCACGCGTAGTTTTTCAAGATGCTCCTTTTTATCAAATCGAGCAGGTGTCTGTTTTTCATGAAACTTTGATACAGCTACCTTACTTTTGTTATCTAGTTGATATTTCCCCACTATGTTCACCTACTTTTGTTATCTAAAACGAAATTCTTTTTAACCTATATACTATACCTTAGTTAGCTGAAATAAACCTTACTAATATTGTCGCATGTTTCCTATCTCAACTTCCAAAATTTCTTCCTCATCTAAAAATAGCTTAATATGATGAAGAATACAACCTCACTTGAGTTCATTTTTCAAGTAATGCACAGGACGAACTTCTATACGCCAACCAAACTCTTCCCCTCTGTTAACTTGTGTAGTTGGATGTAAAGAAGCAAGTTTGATCGCCTCATCCATATTTTCTGCTTCAAACATGAAAATGCTTCCTATCAGTTCTTTTGTTTCTGTAAATGGTCCGTCTGTAACGATTACCCTACCGGCCGTTCGGTGTAAGCTTTTGGTTTCTGTTTCAAGTCCCGCATCAAGTAAAACCTCACCGCTATTATAAAAGTTCTCTATATGCGGCTGACATTCACTCATAATAGCTTCAATCTCTGCACTTGGACGTGCATCCATTTTTTCTGGGCTATAATAGCCCATACATAAAAATATCATCGTCATCTCTCCTCGATTACTCAAATTTTTTGTATTTATTCATACGACGATCAAGAATCTGTATAATCGACTAAATGTACATATTTTTTTGTAAAACCTTTAATCTCTTGGCATAGAATTTAAGCTCTGAGATTCTTTACTTAATAAATACATTTTTGATTGTTTCCTTAATCTCCGTTTACACTGATTTACCTAACAAAACATTTCGAATCTCCGCTATATCAGAAACAATCGCAAATGGCTTATGTGAAGTTGGCGGCAATACATTTTTATCATTTACCCAAATGGCTTCCATACCTATTTCCATCGGAGCGATTACGTCATGTGTCCATGAATCCCCAATAAATAATGTCTCACTCGGTTCTCTATTAAAATATTCTAGCGCTTTGTAATAGATTAGAGGGTCAGGTTTTCGATAACCTAATTGCTCTGCGTGAAAAACTTTGTCGTCACTAAAAATTTCTCCTATTCCCATATTAAATAACTTTTGTTTTGGATCATATAGACCATTCGTTACAATACCTAGCTCGAATTTTCTACTTAAATCGATTACTAAACTCGTTATTGCATCGTCAACTGTTATAAAATCCATGCTCGTTTTATGAAAATGATTGTCCAAACCATCTAATGATTCCATATCCATTGATACGTTAAAATGCTTCAGTACATATTCCCATCTTGCTCGCTTAAATGCTTGATGGACTGTACTCATTAGATATCAACTTTTCTATTAAAAATCTTGGTGGTTGTTTAAATAATTCTAAGAGCGTTGACCCATTTAAATGATTGGTAAGTGGATGATTCGCTATGAAATGAGTGAATCCATCATCAAACCATGAAGCATTTTTTAACAAAGTGTCATCCAAATCTAGTAACAACAAACTGAACGTTTTCATTCTTACCTCAACTCACAGATTCATTAGTATTTCCTAAACAAAAAGAAAAACGGAACTATTGGGATAGCTCCATTTTTCATAAATCTATTTTATTTCAAAGCATTAACCGCATTAATTAAACCAAATCCTGCTTCACCATCATAACCACGTTTAAAAATATCGTCAGAAGAAGATTGGATAATGTGTTTGACTTGTGATGGCGAAAGGTTATCTTTACCGTGCTGTGCGATAATTACTCCTGCAAGAGCTGCAGTTTTTGGAGCTGCCATAGATGTTCCTGCTTTATAACCATATCCACCAGGAACAGTAGCTACGCAGAGGTACGTATTGTCTCGTCCGGTCCCAGTTGTTGGATCATAGTTTGGACCAAGGTCACCACCTGGTGCAATTACATCAATCTTACCTACTCCATAGTTAGAGTAGAATGCTAGATTCTTAAGTTGTCCACCAGCAGAAACTCTTATCATTGATTGGCTGCTAGGACTACGGTGAGTTGCACCATTATCATCTCCTGATAATTTCCCTGGAGAACTGATATCTAATGCATTGTTTCCAGCAGATCCTACTACTGTTACACCTTTTTTAATCGCGTATTGAATGGCCCGGTTAAACAAACGAACATCCGCTACCGTATCTTTTGTCGCATAATCTGGATTTTGGAACCAATCATAGCCGCCAAGAGACATGTTTACAACATCCACATTGTCGTCTGCTGCTGTCATCAATGCTTCCGCGATATGAGATGTTTCCGCTCCGCCTGTAGGACCGAATACTCGATAAGCTGCTACTTTCAAATCAGGCCCTACACCCATCGTACGACCTTTAGCTGCAATCGATCCTGCAACGTGTGTACCGTGAGAATTTTGGTCCATCGCATCCGGATATCCTGGTACAAATGATTTGCCGTAAGCATAGTTATCTTTTAGATCAGGATGCGTATAATCGATACCTGTATCAATAACTCCCACTACGATGTCATTTCCATCTACTGACTTTCCAGTGCCTCCAGGAAGGTTCCAAGACGCTCCGTTATTTGTCACTTGCTTTATGTCCCATTGTAAACTATTGTACAAATCTGCAGAAGGACCAGAATTGGTCACGAGTGCCTCAGCTTCGATTGCAGCAGAATCAGGCTGCACAATGTTTTGAATTCCTGCGTCTAGAACGGTGCTCGATTTTTTAATTTGAGATAGAAAGTTTGGATTAGTAGAAACGACCTCAACCGCACCTAACTTGTCCAATTTTGCTTCAATTTGACCTCCAGCTTTTAAAATTTCACTATCGAAATCTGTTGGCAACTTTGCTTGATCCTTGAAAATAACTATGTATTTCTTTTCTTTACCTATTTCCGCCTTAGCAGAGAGTGGGCTACCACTTAATACGACAGATGCTCCAAGTGTTAGGGCTAGAGCACTGGCCATAATTTTACTTTTCATGAAGATCATTCCTCTCATCTATTCTATATTTGATTATAATTACTTTAAGTAGAATTACAATTAGTTTTCAGAATATTTTTTATATTGAGTTAATAATAATTCTTAGTACCCGCACCGAAAGTCCTTATTTAGTAAATAAAGTAAATTATTCTTTAACGTAATCAAATTTACCTATGATTGATTTTTCAACATATTAAAAACAACCTTCTCTCGCATGAAGGTTGTTTGTTAGTAACAGTACATAATGATTTTTGAATTGCAATTTTCAGGGAGAAATCACGGTATGCTTACTCACCATAACGTTTTATTTAAAGTAAATATGTGTAATAATCCTGTGAATGTACTACTTTAAATCCTACTGCTTTATACAATCCAAGCGCTTGGTCATTTTTTGTTTCAACCTCAAGATGTACCGAATACCCAGCTGAACTTTCTTCTTTAATAACCTGACGTAACACTTTACTGCCGATTCCTTTCCCCTGATGCTCAGGCAGGATGGCAAAGCCATATATCCACGCTTCTCCATCCTTCCGTGACACACGAATTTTCCCTACAGTTCTTTCATTCGCATCGATTATGAACAGACCCGTGTTTTTTTCTTCGTCGAATGCATGTTCCATTACAGTGGCATCTCCTCGTGTCATACCGAATGATTCGACAGAGATACGAATACGCATGTCTAAATCATCTTTACGAGCTTGTCGAAGTGTTATCCCCACAACAGGTTCTATAGTACTTCCATGCCAAATCATTTGATGTTCTGTAAATGTATAATTAGCTCCTATTTTTAACAAGAAAGCTTTTCCTTCACGTGAACCCTCCGGCGTATTCAATAAAATCCTGTTATATTGACCTTGTTTAATAGATTCCATCCCTTCTTGAAACAAATGCTGAAAATGTCCTTTTCGCCTTTCGCTTGGTTTTACCATCCCGCAAACTTCGACTGTCGAACCGAACGGATACAAACCCAAAAACGCGAGAAGTTCACCATTGTCATAGTGAAAAAAGTCTAGTTGATCAGACTTACGGCTCTTTAACATATTCCAGTTGAGTTTAAGCTGAATACGATCATAGGACTCACATTCTTTTTGTAGTTTTTTTAGATCTTGCAGTTGTTGTTTCGATAACATAATAATCTCCCTTTATTTCATTAGAAAGTTACAAGTCTTTATACATTCAATAAAAAAGAGTACATTCCTTTTCTCAAAGAAATGTACTCCATAGTAACTTTTTAATTCCCGATTTGAAGTTTGATTCTTATCTACAAGTCGCTTAACTAGTGAAGAACTTTAATTCCTTCAATCGCTTCCAAGATCAAATGATCACAATTTAGAGATTCAAGCAGCGCGATACCCTCTACTACTATTAGGGCAATTGCAGCCATTTGTTCTCGCGTTACACCCTCTTCTACATGTATGACGTCCTTATAAAATTCATAAAAGCTGTCACAAATTTTTCTTGCGATTGGATAATAGGGGTCTTGATCTTTAGACGCAATAGCGATTAATTCAAGCCACAATCTCATATAAGGATTAACTTCTGGTTTTTTCATCATTTGGTACAGATAACTAACTAAACTGGAAAATGGTCTTTTTTCAATTTCAGTATTATCTAACATTAACATTAGTCTTGAAGAGATCGAAGACAAAACAACAGATAGTAATTCTTCCTTATCTTTAAAATAATGAAGAAGCATTCTATCGCTAGTTCCTGCAGCTTCTGCCAAGTTCCGAAGACTAGCTGATTGAATACCATTAGCTAATATAAAATCAGACATTTGCTCTATTAATTCCTTTTTCCTTCTTTCTCCCTTTTTCATAATCGACACCCTTAACTCTTTTTGTGTAGTATATGCTACATTCTCCTTGTGTAGCAAATACTACATCCAATAAATTTGTTTATTCCTGGGATTGATAAAAAATGTAGTGTGTGCTACACTTTTTATGTAGTGACCGCTACATTTCATATAAACAAGGGGGATCTATATGGTAAAAAAGTATATTGATGTTAATAACCATTCTACTACCAGATTTATTTCTAAATTGGTAATTATTACAATGTTAGTCTTACTTACTCCTTTTACGATTGTGGCAGTATTTCAACATGGATTATTAGGAATTTTTATTAAAGTGTTCAATAACTCTGCCACCATCCAAGTTTTTATTGATTTGATTATTGCTTCTTTCTTAATTCTATTTTGGATGTGGAGTGATGCAAAAAGAACAAGTCGTATATTTTGGCCATGGGCTTTACTTACAATTATAGCTGGTTCATTCGGTCCGCTGTTATACTTATTATTTCGTAGTAGTAAAAATTAGAGTAAAAAGTAAAATAAGCATTGGTGCTTAATCCAATGCTTATTCAATACTTATATTTTAAATTTATCTAGAATTCTTTGAAGCTTTTCAGCCATATGCGAGAGAGAATGAGCGGATGCTTGAATCTCTTCCATGGATGCGAGTTGTTCTTCTGAAGCGGCAGCAACTTGTTGAGAGTGAGCCCCAAAGGTTTGAGAAATCTCGACTACACCACTAATTAGTTCTACCATATCTTGAGCTTCTTTGTTCACCCTATCTACTACGTTAGTAACCCCAAGTGATTCTTCTGCCATCTCTTCAATTTTTTGAACGATCTGTAAAAAAGTATCACCTGTTGTCGTTACGAGTTTCTTCCCTTTAGAAACAGAAGTAGTACCTTCTTGGATAGAGCCTACAGCTAGTTCTGCTTCTCTTTGAATCTCAGAAATTAGTAGATGAATTTCACTTGCTGCTGTCCGTGATTGCTCGGCTAATTTACGAACTTCGTCCGCTACAATCGCAAAGCCTCGTCCATGTTCTCCTGCACGAGCTGCTTCAATCGCCGCATTTAAAGCAAGAAGATTCGTCTGATCAGATATCTCGGTAATAAGATTAACAATCTGATTAATTTCAACTGATTTTTTCTCTAACGAGTTTACTACTTCAGATGCTTTTTCTACTTGTAATTCAGCCACTTCCATTTGATGAATGGTCTCATGAACCGCTTTACTTCCTTCCGAAGCGGTCTCGTTTGCAGAAGAAGATAACTGTTTAACGATGTTCACAGATGTTAAAACATCTCCCACCCCTTTTGAGATGTTGGATACGATGGAAGAAGCATGACTAATCGTTTCAATCTGGTTCTCTGAGCCTGATGCAACTTCTTCCATTGCGTGAGAAACTTGTTCTGTGGCTTTACTCGTCTCTTCGGAAGAGACAGACAACTCGTCAGATGCCGCCGCTACCTGTTCTGAAGCTTCTTTTGTTTGATTGATCAACTCTTGTATATTCTTTCTTGTGTTATCAAAGCCTCTGCTCAATATTCCGATCTCATCTGAAGATTTATCAATGATTCCAATCGTGAAATCACCTTGACCTGCTGCATTAATTGCATTTGTAACATTGGATAAACGTTTTTTTAGTCTATTTGTAAAAAGGACAAGTACTGATATGAAGACGATTAAAGTCACGATGATCACCGTCAGAAAATACTTCATAAACGAATCAATCGTAACGTTCACCATATGTTGAGAAGCACCCACATAAAAGATACCAATGATCTCATCATTCTCGTTTTTAAGCGGCATATAAGCTGTCATGTATTTCTTTCCTACTACTTCTGCTTCCCCGTAAAAGCTTTTTCCCTCTTTTAAAACAACAGCTTTTACTTCGGGTGATACTTGTGTACCTACAGCCCGTTTTCCGTCGATCATCACATTCGTTGCGACTCGGGTATCACCTTGAAAGATCGTAACAGTATCTCCTGTAACTTTACCAATCTCATCTACGACTGAGAAATTCTCATTAAATAAGGTCTCTCCTTTATACAGTTTCCCATCTCGAAGTTCCCAACCCCCTTCGAACTGGCTATCAACAAACTTATAAGCTAAGCCTAAATCTCCTTTAGATTTCTCTGTAGCAAGGTTCTTAATGCCTTGTGCTACTTCTGAAACAGCAAAATAACCTACTACACCTGCAAAAAGAAGCAACATTACGATAAACAGGCTGTTGATCTTTGATGTAATTCCGAAGTTCTTAAACATTTCAACTCTCCATTCCATATTTTTCTCCCCATATATTTATCGTATGGGTGTAAATGTTTTACAGTTTTTTAGTTATCTTTTTTAAATTTATTAGGATTACTTCTAAAAGCCCTGCAAGTAAGTTTAAATCCAGCAATGAAAAGGGCATCTTAATGGCTGACACAGAACATAGACAACCCTCATTTCAACTTTGTTAAAATGAGGGTTGTCTTGTTTTTAGTCTGATTTTTGAAAAACTCGATAAGACTTGTATCGTATACTTCATGATGCAAGATCTGTCGGTGCCATTTCAACGAACCTAAATACTTATTATTTACATACGATATTTAGCTTATTTAAATTGAAGAAATTTAGATCCTATTGAAAGGAACTCATTATTTCTCTGTAATTAAGGAATTATTCAATAAATAATTTAATATAAAAATCAGACTTATCTTAATATTAAATAATTATTATTATGGCTATTGGAAAAAGATGTTACAATTATTACAAACAATCATTTAAAGATTACAAGGGGGTTTTATAGTGACTAGTAGGTACGGTAAAAGACTACGATCTATTATTATCGGAGTAATAATCATAAGTTTCTTTCCAACACTGTTTTTTGGGGTGGAACAGCAAAAAAGTATGAAACCATGGGAATACATGCTTGGTGGACGAGCTTATAGTTTATTCCCTGATATATTCGAGAAGTTTTTATACTCTATGACTATTCTAGTTGCAGCATTACTTTTTGGACTATTTTTGGCTTTGACCATTACTTTCATCTCGACTTTGCTTCCTCGCTCATTGCAGAAAATCATCTATGGATTCTATACGATGTTAGAAGCGTTACCAGACTTATTTATCATTATCGTACTTCAAGTATCCGTGGTAGCCATCTATAAAAAGACTGGTTTATTAATTGGAAATGTTTCAAATGTATACGATAGTAAGATTTACTTTTTTCCGATTCTTACACTGTCTATTCTTCCGGCTATTCAACTTTTTAAGATTACATACTTATTATTAAATGAAGAAATGAATAAGCCTTATGTCAATGTAGCGCGATCACTCGGTCACAGTAATGTATATATCACAATTAATCATGTGTTTCGTAACGTACTAGCAAGTCTGTTTCATTACTCAAGAACCATATTTGTTTTCATGCTCTCCAATCTATTTATATTAGAATATGTTTTTAACCTACACGGTATTATGACCATTATGTTAAACACAAAAGGTATAGCTTTTATCATCACTGTTTTATTTGTAGCCATCCCATTCTCATTACTCTTTGAGTGGATTGAACGTTATACGCAGAGATTAAATGTACATAGAGAGGAAGAAGCAGCGTGATAAAACAACTACTAAAACAACCTCAGTTTTTATTAGGTTTCTTTATCATTATTTCATTACTAATTGTGAGTTTGGGACTTAACTCTATATATGAAGGACCAAAAGAAGTTAAATTTCTGTATAAAAATGATGGCTCTATTTCAAAAGTAGCTCCATTCTCTCCTACTGATATACCTCCCTTCGGAACAGATCGTGATGGTAGAGACTTATTCTATATGATCTTGGATGGAGCCAAATATACACTATTGATCGCACTAGGCGTTGCCTTTTTAAGGTTAGTATCAGCTGTACTCATCTCCTTTTTGTATAAAGGTCAACTCAAGAACAACACTTTCTTTAATGATCTTGTCCAATCAACACTCTATGTACCGGCTACCATATTTGCCTATATGCTTATGATTCCGTTGTTCATCAAAAGTACAACGGACCCTATTAGTTTTGGAAAGATGATCGTCATTCAATGTATTATTTTAACGTTGATTGGGATTCCTTCACTCGTAGTTACATTTAGTGGAGATATCAAGAACATTATGAATAAAGATTATATTATTAGCACGATGTCTCTAGGTGCGAAGAAGAAATATATCTACCGTAAACATGTACTACCTGAAATCAAGCCCAAACTGTTTTTATTATTTGCTCAACAAGCTGTTCAAATCTTGATTCTACTTGCACACCTCGGTGTTTTAGCGGTGTTTGTCGGTGGATCCCAAGCAGAAATACGAGGAGACATCTTAAACCTAACAACAGAAAACGTTCCAATCGCAGGAGAATGGTCTGGGATTATCGGCCACTCCTTTCAGGAAGTATTAACTGCACCATGGATAATCTTAATACCACTTGGATTTTTCTTTGTATCAATCTTTTCTATCAACATGATGATAAGTGGTTTACAAAACATCATTTCAAAAAACAAACGAAAATAATGAGGTGAAAATATGAGTGCTCCGCTTCTAGAAATCAAGGACTTACATGTATCCTTTTATGATAAGAAATCAAAGATAACTGCTGTTCAAGGAGTCGACCTAACGATCCCTAATGGTGAAACTGTAGCGGTAATAGGAGAATCCGGATCTGGCAAGAGTATCACTTCCCTTTCTATACTCGGTCTACTTCCATTAAGCGCCAGTGTTGACAATGGGTCAATCTTGTTTAAAGATCATAATCTATTAAAGTTCTCAAATAAAGAAATGCAACAAATTCGTGGTAGTGAAATCTCGATGGTGTTCCAAGATGCTCAAGCTAGTTTGAATCCTGCAATGAAGGTGGGAGTCCTCATTACAGAAGGGTTGAAAGCTCGAAAAAAACTGACGAAACATGAGCAGCGTAGCGAAGCTTTACGCCTACTCAGGATGGTAGGTCTTAAGAACCATGTGTATGACCAGTTCCCTTCTCAATTATCAGGAGGTATGAAACAACGTGTTTTGATTGCCATGGCACTTTCTGGTGAACCTAGCTTGTTGATTGCAGATGAACCAACGACTTCACTCGATGTTACCGTACAGAGTCAGATTCTTGATCTCATCAATGATTACAAGATTGAAAATGATGCTTCCATCCTTCTGATCACTCATGACTTTGGTGTCGTTGCTGAATATGCAGATCGTGTCTATGTCATGTTTGGTGGAAAAGTAGTAGAAGCAGGAGATGTTTATACACTTTTCCGTAATCCAATTCATCCCTATACGAAAGGATTGATCAGTAGCATTCCTAAGATTTCAGACACAGAGGAGAGATTAAAAAGTGTTTCAGACTTTGTCTTTGAGGAAGTCGGGTATGTAGGTCGACGGTTTGCTCCAGAAACATATTCAATTGAAAATAAGGTTTATGATGCGCCATCCGAATTGGTTGAAGTGGAACCGGATCACTATGTCCGGTTGTTTGTAGAGAAGGAGGCTGTTGGAAGATGAGTAGCATCATTCAATTACAAAATCTCTCAAAATACTTTTCTGTAGGAGGAGAGTTACATAAAGCTGTAGATGGAATCACCCTTGACATAAGAAAAGGTGAGACTCTCGGCATTGTAGGAGAATCAGGTTCTGGTAAAACAACGTTAGGTAGGACATTAATGCGATTATACAAACCGGACCAAGGGCAGATATTCTTCGAAGGAAAGGAAATTACTCATTTACCAGAAGATAAGATCAGACCGATGCGTAAAGAATTTCAGATGGTTTTTCAGAATCCTAGTGATTCTATGAGTCCACATTATAATGTAGGAGAGATTCTAGAAGAACCACTTCTGATCCAAGATCTTTTAGCTCCTTCTGAACGTACGAATAAAGCCTATGAGATGTTAGAAAAAGTAGGGCTACCCAAGACTTCATATTATAAAAAGTTACATGAATTCTCAGGCGGACAGCGTCAGAGGATCGGAATCGCAAGAGCTCTCGTTCTGAATCCCAAACTGTTAATAGCGGACGAACCCGTCTCTGCTTTAGACGTTTCTGTTCAAGCACAAGTCTTGAACCTTTTAAAAGATCTGCAAAAAGAAATGAATCTAACCTGTGTTTTTATTTCACATGACTTAAACGTTGTACATTATATGAGCGATCGAGTCGCTGTACTCTATCTTGGTCATCTTTTAGAAGTTGCTCCTAAAAGAGAGCTATATACGAATCCCATTCATCCTTATACAAAATCGTTGCTGTCTTCTATCCCTATTCATGATCCTGAACTAAGAAATCATAGTAGGAAACAGATCGTACTTCCTGAAAAATCCATTAACCCACCTCATTTAGTAGACGTTGGAAATGGACATTTGGTTGCAGCTGATGTTATTAACATCACCACGTTTGAAACCCAAAAAGAAAAACAAGACATAGCGGTCAGATAACGAAAAAGGATGCCAGATTTTTGGCATCCTTTTCTACTTAGTTGGTAAGCTGCTCTATATTGTATGTAGTAATTCTTTGATCGATATGTTTAAAAGCGACTGCGATGATATGAGCTTCTCTAACCACGTTTTTTATAAAGATCCCGTTCTATCCATAGTACAAGTCACAGTTATGCTTGTCACTTTCTTTAGAAATTCGATGTCTTTCTACATATAAAACTCATAATCAACTACTAACACAAAATCAAGAGTTGGAACGATTGATTTCCATGTATCAACCTATAAACTATTACACCATATAACAAGAGACAGCCCTCTTAGGCTGCCTCTAATTTATTTTCATTTCGATTAAAAACGGATATTGCACTCTTACTAAGAATATAAGCGTATACGCTCACTCCAAAAAACGGGATAAGGATCGGTAGCGTTGAGAACACGTAATACAGAACACCACCGGCAAAGAGCATCATGAGCGTAGAGAATGGGTATAAGATCCCTAACAGTATAGACGTTTTTATCCCACGAGCGAGAGGTATCTCGTAGTGAGCCAATAGGCTGAAGAGATAAATAATCACCATACTACTAACCAGTAACAAACCTAACAAGAGCACGTATCCTATTAAAGAATAAGGAGAACTTAAAGACTGCACGAGTTTCCAATCGATATAAAAGAAATAAGCAAATAATAAAAAAACACACCCAAAAACGTTCGATCGCATAAATTCTTTTTTATAAAAGAACCAATAATCTTTTAACAAGCCTGATTCTGACTTAGAGCGAAAACTCTTTCTGATTACCGCAAACAGAGCCGCTGTCGAAGGAAACAAACCAAAAGCGATCATTCCTAAAGTGGTGAAGATCAACCAAAGTCCGTTTAGAATTACTAGATTTCCTATAAAATGTAACATAGAGGTTATGGATATTAATAATCTTTTCATGTTGACTCCCTTTATAGAGAATTCTATCTATTCATATGCTCCGTTCATGGACCATACCTTAAGCGACACCACGCTTGTTCTTCCCAAAACTCGAACTTCTAATCCGAGTGCATCTTCTTTAGTTGGATATGAGCGGGTGGTTAAACTTTTTTGTTCGTTCACATAAAGCTCGATCATAGATTTATCTATGAAGAGGTGCAGACTTAAGAGATCTTCTTGAATCTCAAGCTTTCCTTCTTGAATCCCTTTGGTTCTTGCTAAAGGGTTTAATGTCGTCTTCTCCCGGTTCACTCCCAAGATACTTCTAGATGTATTGTAGTACAAATAGGTCTCTTCTTCTCTGTCAGGTGACATTTTAACGGCAATGCCAGCTTCCTCGATCTCTTCTAATTTTAACACTAACTCTATCTCTAGTGAATCCGACTGAATCTTTGCAAGCAGTCTGTTCGCCTCAGTCAAATTTACATAATCTAAATCTAAGAGTAGTTCAGAACGAAGGGATGATAACTCTTCGATTGGTCTTACTCCAAGGCCACCATCGTCTCTTAAGAACAACTCTATTGGAAGCCCACCGTTATGTGCCCATCCGGCATTGTATTCTTCTTGAAGTGTACGTTGCCCTTGCGTGATCGTAAACACGATAGCTCTTCCTTTAGGATCAATAAAGCCACTCGGTCCTGTAAAGTGGAAGTCACCCACATCGATTAGTTGAGGCTCTTCTTGATCAGGAACAAAGCGATGATGCTTCTTATCCCAGCTTCCGATCCAATAGAACACCTCCACATCCGCCCCCTCACCAACTGGAGAGATCAAAAAAACATATTTTCTGTTGCCGTCCTCATCCTCACCGATCGGTAAGAACACAGGTAGTTCCCAGATGGGGCCGAGAAACGGAAATTTGTCGTGGTCAGCTTTATAAAAAAGATTCTGATACTCCCAGTCTAGTAGATTAGAAGATGTGTATAGGGCAGCTGTTCCACCTCCGTCTTCATGAGAGGTTCCAACAAGCTGGTACCATAACTCATCTTCTTTCCATACAAAGGGATCTCGAAAATCTCCCATCTTCATGCCGAGACCTTCTGTTTGAACGGTTACAGGCTTCTCGACCTTTTTCCACTTTGTAAGAAGTACGTCGCCATCCTCTCTAAACGTACTTCTTGCGAGCCCCGTCATCTGGTTAGGAAAGACGGCATCGTTTCCGGCTGTAAAGAAAAGAGCTGGAGCACCATGCTCATCTAAACATGCACTTCCCGACCAGACACCGTCTGGATCAACTTCTCCTGCTTCTGGAGTAAGGGCAATCGGTAAGTCCCTCCAATGAACGAGATCATCACTCACAAGATGCCCCCAATGGATATAGTGCCAGTAAGGGCCTTTAGGATTATGTTGATAGAATATATGGTACTTACCTTGAAAGTATATTGGTGCATGTGGTTCGTTCATCCAGTGTCCGGGTGGGATCAGATGGTACCTCGGCCTGTGACGGTCTCCTTCATATACTTCTCTTTGAAGCGCAAGATCACCGTAAGGGATCTCTGGAATCTCGTTTTTTATTATCTTGACTCTTGCATAATGGTTTAAGAGTTTGATAGAGGATAAAGCGGTGTTATAGATCTTTATCTCATCTAACAAGCCGTTGTACATATTTAAAGAGAAGATATCCTCGATCATAAAGGGCTCGTTATGCATTCCGATTACTAATTCTTTTTGACTTACGATCACACTTGACTCTTTTACGCTTCTTGTCGCAATCTGTTGTCCGTTTAAATACAAACTCATACAGTGATGTTGTGCACTATAGACGGCTGCAATGTGTGACCATTCATGTAGGGGAAGAGGATGGCCTTCGTCCCAGACCTCAAGCCACTCCTCTCCCGTACCTACTTGAAACGACCACGAACCATGTCGGTACAGACCTAAGAGAAACCCTGTCTTCTCTTCTCTATCGTGTTGATTGATAATTGCTGAAAGCTTGTTGTCTGCGCCATATTCAAACGAACGAGGAGCGATCCATGCTTCGATCGTCATCTCAGTTAACGTGTTCTGAGCAAGACCCTCACAAGTAACCGATGTCGAATAACCATCAAAGAGTAGACAGTTCCCTTTGATGCCTTGTCTCCAAAGAGGATCACTGGGTGGTTTATCCGTGGCATCGTTGAACACATAGTTGATATCATGCCAATGTTCGTTAATCTGTTCTTTCGTCGTCTTTCCCATACCTTCATCAAATGCCCAATGAGCGATTAACTGAGACATTTCAACTTTCTCCTTTCGTCCAAATGGAATGATAGTTGAATACATCCAGTGAATGAAGGTCTACGACACCCTGATCTAAAAAGAGTTCTATTCCATCACTTTCCTCTTTCGGAAAGATCAAAGAAGTTAACACTTGTTTTCCTTCGTTCACAAACACTTCCACAGAAGACTTATCCACGAAGATGTGTAGAGATACATGCTCTTTCTCCAAAACAGCCATTTCTTGAACACATGAAAAAGCGTCATGAAATCCCAAGTCTCCAGATTTTCTTCTGTCTACGTATAAAACAGAACGTTGAGAATTAAAACCAATGATCGTTTCTTCTTCATTTGATTGATGCACTTTAAGTCCAAAGACTGCTGCTTCTTTAATTGTAAACGAAGCTTTAAGTTCAAAGGTTTTGCTCTTGATATCTTTTAAAAGGTTCTCATCCGGTACAAGCGTTATCGTTCGCTTGATAGAAGTTAGCGGCTCCCTAAGAACAGATACTTCATGCACTGGTTTCTGGACAAGTCGGATTCCCTCGCTTGTCGATGTTAATGATAAAGACCTTGGTAAAGTCATCGCACTTCTCCATGTACTTGTTGGTACATGGTTTGCGTACTTCCAGTTGCTCATCCAACCGATAAACAAACGACGACCATCTTCTTTCGGTACGTCACTCCATGTCACACCCGCATAGTTGTCTCTTCCGAAATCTAACCATAGCACCACATCCGGATCGTTATCGTTCGTGAATGTCTTACCATTAAAATCACCTACAAAATATTGGGTTCGTGAGCCCTCATGGTATGCTGGATCATCTCCGATACTGACGATCAGTACCCATCTGTGAACACCATCAATGGGTAAGGAAAACAAATCTGGGCATTCCCACACGCCTTGATGCGAACCTTCCGTTTTTCCGAACGCGCTCTCAAAGTCCCATGATTTCATATCATTTGATGAATAGAAGCGAACGTGGTTCCCAGCAGCTAGCACCATGATCCATTTCCTTTCTTCCTCGTACCAAATGACTTTAGGGTCTCGAAAATCAGCGATGGCTGGCTCTTCAAGAACGGGATTTCCTTCATATTTCGTCCATGTTCTTCCTTGGTCTTTACTATAAGCTAGGCTTTGGACCTGTCGTGGTTTTCGAGTAACAGGATGTTCGCCTGCATGCGTGAAAATGGCAACCAATCCCTCTTTCCCATTAAAGAATCCTGTTGAATCGCAAGGATCTACGACAACGCTACCTGAAAAGATAAATCCGATCTCATCAGGAAAAAGAGCGATGGGGAGATGTTCCCAGTGAATCATATCGGAACTTACCGCGTGACCCCAGTGCATCGGACCCCAAACGGTACTCTCTGGGTGATATTGATAGAACAAGTGATATTCACCTTGAAAATACACCATGCCGTTCGGATCGTTCATCCAATTCTTCATCGGCGTAAAGTGATATTGCGGACGATACTCTTCGTTAAAAAAGTTCGTCGGACTCATCTTCATACTCATGTTTTATCCTCCATGTGTGTTCGGTGTTGGCGTAAAAATAGATCGATCTCATCTATAGTCGGAATCGAGGGGATCGCTCCCTTTTTTAAAGTAGTTAAAGCCCCTACAGCATTCGCTGTTTGAAGTATTTGTACAATGTCAGTTTCTTGTAACTCAAGAAGTTTTGCGCGTCCCAAAAGTTGGTATAGGACACTTCCCCAAAAAACATCACCTGCCCCAGTTGTATCAAGAGCTCTTACTTTGTATCCTGGAATGAACCCCATTTTCCCGTATAATCGATAGGACGAACCCTCAGCACCTAATGTAATGATAAGTAAGGGAATAGAATACGTTTCTGAAAGTAATGTCATTGCTTTTTCTAGCATATCCTCCCCTGTAAGAAAATGAAGTTCCTCTTCTGATACCTTCACAAGGTCCGCTACCGAGAGTCCTCTTATAATCTGTTCCTTCATCTCATCATGGTCTTCCCATAGTAGTTCACGAACGTTAGGATCGAACGATATGATTTTAGCGTTTTCTTTCGCCAGTTCTACCGCATGCCATGTCGCTTCTCGAGATGGTTCACCGGTTAAAGACACAGAACCGAAGTGAAATATCTTACAACGCTTAATACCCGTTTCCTCTATATTGTCTTTATGCAACATAAGGTCTGCCCCGGGTTTACGATAGAAACGAAACGACCGGTTGCCATTATCATCTAGATTTACAAATGCTAGAGTTGTAGGGATTTTTTTATCTTTTGTGATTAAGCTGCAATCGACATGATGCTCTTTTAATGTAGAGATTAAGTCCTCACCAAAGAAATCTTCCCCAACCCTGGCAATCATGGAAGTAGCTCTTCCCCATTTTCCAAGTGCGGCTACAACGTTCGCAGGCGCACCACCTGGGTTTTGTTCGAAGGTTGGTCTTTTGTTGAGTGAAGGCCCAGCTGGAGAAAAGTCGATCAAGAGCTCTCCGATTGCCATTACATCTATCTCTTTCATATTCATCACCACGATTTTAAAAAGCCGGAAAACAAATATGTGTTCCGGCCTTCCTAGATTTTTTATTTATTGAATCGATCCAGTCCGTCTTGATAGATTTTCATCATATCTTCGACTCCCATTTCTTCTAAAGCTTTAACGTAGGCTTTCCAATCTTTTTCACTGAACCCTTCAACGATAAACTTCGCACGAGTCTGATTCACAAGTTCTTTGACATCCGTTTCTATCGTGTTCACCTGATCTAACTCTTCAGGTTTGAAGAAGATCGTTGGATACTTTTCTTTTTCCATGAAAGGACGATAGATGTTATCTAGATCCTTGATTCGTTGCTTAGCACGTGGTTCCATCTCAACAATCGTACCAAAATCTTCTTTTAAAATAACACCTGCGCCATTTGGCGCTACTTTTTGACGATATTCTCCCATCGCTACACCCTCAGGCAGTTCTTTGTTCACAAGTTTTCCGTTCTCGTCTTCTTCATAGATGATTCCGATCGGACCCCAGTGAATCTGTGCAGCCATCTTTGGTTCATACTGCTCATCAATCCAGCGCATCGTAATCTCAGGGTTCTTGTTAGCATTTGTAATAACAAACGCGTTTCTAGCAAACTCTGAACCATTCGATCGACCGACTAACTTCTCTCCGGTTGGTCCTTCTAGAGGAGGCATTAGAACGTAATCACCTGCTCGTTCAGGTCCCACTACTTCTTCGGTTTCCCACCAGATGTAAGATCCGAGTGTTTCATCCTTTGTTTTACCTTTTGCTAAATACTGAGCAGCATCTTGGGTAAAAGATTCAGGATCGATCAATCCTTCTTTATACCATTGATGGAAGTATTGAAGAGCTTCTTTGTATTCTGGTTTGTCTGCTGTAAAGATTACTTTTCCATCTCGTACGATACGATGATCGAGGTTATCCGGTTGACCAAAAGCAGCGAAGAAGTCACCAATATCCGCACACCACCAGAGATGCATAAAACTTAATGGAATCTCATCTTTTTTACCGTTTCCGTTTGGATCTTGTGTTTTAAACGCACGAAGTACTTCTGTATATTCATCAAGTGTTGTAGGCATTTGAAGTCCTAAATTATCTAACCATTTTTTATTGATTGACGGAAAGAACGGTGTATCGCCGATTCCCATCTCTTCTGCAGTAGGTAGTGAATAGATGTGACCATCAGGAGCTGTAATCCCTCTTTCTATCTCAGGTCGTTTCTTAAAGACTTCTTTTAAGTTTGGGGCATATTCGTCAATAAGGTCTTCAAGCGGGATGAGTGTACCGTTCTGTCCATAAGTCACAAGGTCATAATCGGTAAACTGAGCGCCGTAAAAAGCATCTGGTAGATCACCACTCGCTAGTAATAAATTCTTCTTTTCCTGATAATCGGTATCAGGTATGTTCTTCCACTTGATTGATACGTTCGTCGATTTTTCAAGTCTTTTAAAGATTTCCATCTCAGAATAATCTGGTGCGAGAGGTGCTTTTGGTGCTACAATATTAAGTGAAACTTTTTCTTTCACGATTGGCAGGCCTGTTTTCTCAAAAGTCGCTTTATCCTTTGGCTCGGATTCTTCTTTTGAGTTACAGCCTGCTAATACAAGACTAGCACTTAAGAAAACCGTTGTTCCTACTGAAAATACCTTCTTCATGTTATCCCCCCTAATATTTTTGCTGGCACTAATGAACCCGTTTAAGTCCTGATCACCTCCTAAAGAATGATTTAACCTTTTATAGATCCAATCATGACACCTTTCACAAAATAACGTTGCAAGAAAGGATAGAGAATCAATAATGGGAATGTTGAAACGATGATCATGCCATACTTGATGAGTTCAGCTACTCGCTGCTTGGCTGCATATGATTCAACATCCATCATCATCGCCGCAGAGTTTGATACTTGGTTCTCTACTAAAATATTTCTTAAGATCAGTTGCAGCGGATACTTCGATTCGTCATTTAAATAGATCAGTGCATCAAAGAATCCATTCCAATGTCCGACTACGTGAAACAATACCATCACTGCGATAATCGGTTTTGATAGAGGCAGAACGATCTTGAAAAAGAATCGAGTGTTCGAACATCCATCTATAAACGCTGCTTCTCTAAGTTCCCCTGGAATCGACGTTTCAAAGAACGTTTTTGCAATGATGATATTCCACACACCAACAGCGTTTGGAATCACCATAGCCCAGATCGTATCGACCATCCCAAGATCCTTAACTAGAAGGTATGTTGGAATGAGACCTCCGCTAAAGAACATCGTAAAAACGAACACGAGCATAATGAGATTTCTACCGTAAAAATCGGGTCTTGAAAGTGGATAGGCTGCGGTTAGCGTTAACATGATCGATATCGCTGTCCCTACCGCTGCATATAGTATCGTGTTACCGTACCCAACCCAGATCAACGTATCGCTGAAGATTCGTTCATACCCTTCAAGCGTAATATCCTTCGGCCATAGCCAAACTTCCCCTGCAAAAACAGCGTTCGGATCACTGATTGAACTGATCGAAATAAAGTACAGCGGATATAATACCATCAAGGCATATAGAGTCATCAACCCGTAGTTCACTACGTCAAACGTCATATCCCCTTTGGTTCTTCTAAATGCTCTCAATGATTTCCCCTCCTTACCATAAGCTGTTACCCCCAAGTTTTCTCACGATTCTGTTTACCAGTAAGAGCATAATTAAATTGATAACAGAGTTAAAAAGACCGATGGCGGCTGCAAAACTATATTGAGCACGTTGAAGACCAATCTCATACACATAAGTTGGAATGATGGCTGAGGCTGATTTGTTCAGATCTGTCTGCATCAAATATGCTTTTTCAAATCCAATGTTCATGATGTTTCCAATCGCAAGAATTAACAGAATCACAATCGTCGGTCGTATCCCTGGGATATCCACATGCCAGATACGCTGCCACTTATTCGCCCCATCCATAATTGCGGCTTCATGAAGTGCAGGTGAAACACCCGCTAGTGCTGCAAGATAGATAATGGTCGCCCAGCCTGTCTCTTGCCAAAGTCCGGATATCACATAAAGTGGTTTGAACCATTCTGGTCTCGCCATGAATAATATAGGTTCTCCACCGAACAAAACGATCAGATGGTTGACGATTCCACTAGTGGGAGATAAGAACACGAACAAAATTCCGACTAAAACAACAGTTGAGATAAAGTGCGGTGCATAGATGACCGTTTGAACAAACTTCTTGTAGCGTTCACTCGTCAGTTGATTTAACAAAAGAGCGACGATGATCGGAACTGGAAATGTAAAGATGAAAGCCCACAGACTTAAGCTGAGCGTATTCTTAATGAGCGTCCAAAACTGATATGATTCGAAGAACCTCGTAAAGTGCTGGAAGCCAATCCAAGGGCTTCCCCAAATTCCTTCTGTAGGTATGTACTGTTTGAACGCAAGTTGGATGCCATACATCGGAACATACTTAAACAAGATGAACCATAACAAGCACGGAAGAACAAACAGATACAACTCCCAGTTGCGCATGATTTTTTTGCGTCTTGTGGTCTTTTTTGGAACAACAACGACTTGTTTTTCTTTGTTTAGTAACAATTCCATTTCATCACCTCCACGTAATCGATTACGTAATAATGAAGCGCTTACAAATGCGCTTTTTAAAATATCAACAGCTATCCCGTTGTATGATTTCAGTTTGTAGCCTCATCTCAATAAAATCAGCATCCGGGTTTTCAATCCTTCTGAGTATGGCCTCTGCGGCTTTAACTCCTAATTCAAATGAAGGTTGTTTGATCATCGTGAGTGAGGGTGTGGTGATTTTTGCCCACTCGTAATCGTCAAATCCGATAACCGCTACATCGGTCGGAATCACCTTTTTGTGGTCTTGAAGACACTTTACTACTCCCATCGTCATCACGTTATTGGCAGTAAGTACAGCAGAAATCTCTGATGAAGATAATAACTCTTTTGTCAGGTTGTATCCGTTCTCAAGTGTAGGGACAGCCTCTTTGATCAATGTGTCGTCTACCTTCATTCCTTGTTCTAATAGAGCCTGCTTATACCCTTCTAACCGCTCATCACTCGTTGAGATCCCGAGTGGTCCTGTAATGAATGCGATTTTTTTATGACCTTTTGATAACAAGAGTTTGATGGCTTCATATGTGCCCTTTTTCCCATCACTTAAAATAAAGTCTCCCTTATCGTAGCCTTCTGGTTTACGATCGATAAAGACAACAGGATAATCTCCGTTCAACTCTTGATGAAGAAACTCATGACTCTGAGAAGTAGGTGCCATGATAAGACCGTCTATAAACTGATCGTTGAACATCGTGATCTGTTCTCTCTCCATGTTCAGTTCTTCATTCGTGTTACTCACGATCAGTTGGTACCCGTACCTCTTTAGTACGCTTCCAATTCCATGAGCAATGGACATGAAGAAAAAGTTGGATGTATCGTCGGATTGAACCGGAATAATAAGTCCGATGATGTTCGATTTACGACTTCTTAAGTTCCTCGCGACTGGGTTCGGACGGTAATTGAGTTCCTTCATAGCTTGAAATACTTTTTGTTTCGTCTCTTCAGCAACATACCGCGTTTCATTGATCACGTGGGACACGGTGGCTGTGGAAACATTCGCTTTTAAAGCAACTTCTTTCATGTTCACTGCCATTCCTATTACTCCTCAAAAAAACTGACGTAATCGATTACGTAATCGATTACTTATAGAATAGTTTACCTTCCATTATTTAGTCAACAAGTTTTTTCAAATTTTCAGTTTTTTTTCTGTTTAGTGATTAATGGTTATATGTTAGATCTGTAACCCTACTGGTAGCGTATCTACTAAAACAAAAAAGATTGAGCTTTTATGCTTAATCTTTTTTGTGTAAAGTATTTTTTTTAATAAAATCTTCAATAAATCTTGCGGCGTCCCTGGCACCGTGTTCTTTTTTTATCTTATCTTCTAATTGATGTGCTCTCTCAATCTTAGCAGAAGAAAGCATATGATTGATTCCTTCTGTTAACCTGTTTACTGTAAGTTCTTTTCTGGGAATAGGAGGTGCACCCACACCCAGTTCTTCTGATCGCTTTCCCCATGCGAACTGATCATTCCCATGTGGAATCACTACACTCGGGATACCTGATCGAAAAGTGACCGCTGAAGTACCCGCTCCTCCATGGTGAACAACACCCGCTAACTTGGGGAACAACCACGTATGAGGAACATTGCGAACAAAGTACATGTTCTCATATTTGTGGATATTCCTAAGATCAACTGGTAGGTTCACAATTCCTCGTTGCCCTGAGTTCTTTAGTGCTTCAGAGACTAGTTCGATGGTTTGCTCTGGATTCTCTTCCAAGATACTGCCAAACCCGATATAAATGGGTGGAGGTCCTTCTTTAATGAACGCGACAAGCTCACGTGGAGGTTCCCACTCTTTCATGTCTTCCTCTAAAAACCAATAACCATAACATTTAGTGTGTGTGTGTGAAACAGGAAAAACATGAGGACTGAGAGACACGATTGAAGCATGTTCCCCTTTGCCAAATTCATTATAAGGATTTTTAAAATTGGGTGGAAGGGTTCCAAATCTATCTTTCCAAAAATCAGCAATCGATCCCTTTACAGTTCTCCAGAATCCGAATTCAAACACTTTATGAGAAAGAAAATTTGTCACTCTTCCCCACCTCGTTCGGTAGAAGATTAGGGCAGGATACTCTTTGGTGGCTGCCATAGGAAATGGCGTAGCTAAAACGGTCGGTACCCCGAAGTGTGCACCTGCAAAATGACCTATTGCTGCACCAGGATGGTAGATAATTGCGTCAGCTCCCTCACATGCTTCGAAAAGATCTCGTTGCATTCCTAATTGTTTGTCCTTAATGATGGGCTTCATTTTTTTAAAACTTGTAAAGAACTTAAGAGGTCCATCAGATTCAATGGATGCGTCAGCCATTTCCTTCATTACTTTCTCTAGGTCTCCTTTAATGGGGTGGAACTCTAAGTGATGATGTTCGACTAACTGACGATAGTTTTCAAAACCAGCAAGTTTTACAGAGTGACCAAGTTTTTTTAATTCTACTCCAAGCGCAATGTAGGGCTGGGTATCTCCCCTTGTACCTGTAGTTAGCAGTGAAATTTTCATATTCCTACTCCTTTTTATTAGTTAGTCTAACTTACTTTATGAGGTAAAGAGGCGCTCTTATTATTGAGACCTCTCTCTTTGATAGAAGCCTTTGATCAACTTCTCCAATGTTTTTTCAAATTGCTTTGCTTCATCAGCTGATAGTAATTGCTTGATAAAACTTACGTAGTTCTCTAATGCTTGTTGGTTTAGTTGGATAAACGTTTTGCTATTCTCAGTTAACGTTACATGATAGACTCTTTTATCTATTGTAGATTGACTTTTTTTCGCATAGCCCATTTGAACGAGTTTATTAATTCCTGTTGTCGCGGATGCCTTCGTAATGTTTAACGCCTCTGCAATTTCACTGATGGTCGGGTTGTTTAACTTACCGATCGCTTGGATATATTGAATTTGATTTACACGCAGATTTGTAACTCCTGCGGTTTGGATGGTATCTTCTATCAATTTTTTAAACGAAGTATCAAGAGTGATAATAAATTCATTTAAAGTCTTCTCCAAACAAAACACCTCCAAATAAATTTAGTTTGACAAACTAACTATATAACGTGTTTTGGGTATCGTCAAGAACGAGTTAGTTAATAAGAGAAATTAAAAAGAATGCTTAATTCTCTAAGCACTCTTTTTGAGTAAGGAATACACCTTGAAAATAATCATCCATGCAAGTTCCTTATGTTTATAAATGGAACGTAGTTTTATATAAGCATTTATGACTTCTCAAGATTCTATCCGTTTTAACAAACAAGGTTGTATCTTGTCTCTATTCTACATCTACTAATTGTTTCTGATTACTGTACCATTCGCCAAATTGGACCATACATGAATCCTCTTTTGTATGATTGTATGTATCAAAATCCTCTTCACTGAATTCAGCTAGTGTCTTATCAAAATTCTTCGGCATAAATATGTACCATAAATCTGACCATTTGTTTCTATTTTCAGTACCTCTAATTTCTTCTGAAACGACACCAGGAGATTTACTTTCAAAATACCTTATTTCTTCGCCATCATAATATGCCAAACACGACCTGAATTCTGCATAACGGTTCTCTACATCACCTAACAATTTTAAGATGCCGTCAATACCAATCGTATCTAACATATGATTAACATAGGCTCTCGGAAATCCATTTAATTCAGAAACAAAGAAACCCGAATCCAGAGCAATGCATGGACGCTGAACGATGGAGTACGCTTGTAACACTTTTTGTTTTGCGATTTCTTTAATATCGTCACTTCTAGGTTCACTCAACTCTGTTTCGATTGGGATCACTTTTATATGTTTTAAATCCTTTTCAGCTGAAGTAATTTTCCCTTTATTTGTCGTTACAAAAACGATTTCTTTCATAACAAAAAGCTCCTTCTATGTATAACTTCTTTCCAGTCATAATCTATCCTGTAGAATGCTTCTTTTAACTATTTCAAATCTTACTTTTCATTTTATATGTATCTTATGAAATAACAATCTAAAAACGTCTAATAAAAATGGTTAACCCAAAATTAAGGTTAACCATCTATTATCTTTAGTTTCATACAATAAGCCGGTTTCATTTGAGTACAGAAATATTATAAAAATCAATCGTATATTACGTTTTTTCCTTGTTCGGTTAAGGTTTTTAAATGTGTTTGCATCTGATTAATCTCTTGGTCGGAATGCCTTTCCCATGTTTTTAATTCTGCTATGATTTTTAGAGGGAATTTCGATCTGTAAGAACGTGTCGGGTTTCCGGGAAATCTTTTATCGGTTAAGTTCGGATCGTTTTCAAATTCACCTAGTGGTTCTATGATATAGATCCTCTCTTTTGATTGTGCTCGTGCCAACTCAGCACCCCATTTGGCAGCATCTAATGTTGCGGTGAAATAAATATAGTTAGATTTTTTGTCTTGGAAATTAGATAAGTATAGCGGTTCTAACAGGTCCCCTAGTTTCAGTTCTGCTTTTGTACCATGAAAGAAAGGACCTCTATCTAAGATTTCTTTTTTATCATTCATACTCAGACACCTCTAACTATTTTTAGATTTGTTTTTAATAGTATATGATTTAAACCTTAGAAAGAGTAGTCTATTATTGATCTAGCATTAGAGGTATAATTGAAGTAGAAGCTCTCGTTTTAAAAATAACTGAAGCCTAATTTCTAATGGAATTAGGCTTTTTACTGTAAATAACTGGCTTCCTCTTTATGTACACCATATGTTCCTATATCTGTTAGGACAATATATGTTTTTAAATAAAACTAAGGACCTATCGTTTTTTTTTCATCCTACGAAACTAGTGTCTTTTTATTTTGGAGCCAATATAATTCTTTCATCTTTCTGTTCAATAATGATCTGAAAGGTATTACTGATCAACTTCTGCCTTAACGCGTAAGGAATGGTAAGATATCCTTTATTAGAAATTATCTGTTTATATTCTCTTTTTAAAGACTTATCAATGACAAGGATAGAATCATGATAACAATCGATTCCTATCTCTAAACCACAATGAATGTTAAACTCTTCTCTCCAAATAACCGGTATGTACAGGTATCCTTTCTTATTTTCATAGACCTTATTTGTGTATATAACCAAGATGACACCCCCGTGATTCCTGAAAACCATCATACTTCATTTCACTACAGCAGTGAATGGGTCATGAGAATTAAAAAGTCACAGGGAAAAAAGTATAGACTCCATCATCATTACAAATGGATCTATTTTAAACGACACGCCAAAATAAAACGTATCTCTGGATCTTACCGTATTCCTTTATAAAATTTATACTCTTTAACGTTTTCAAGCTGTCCTATCCTACGGTAATCTTTCAAACTCATCTATTCCATAGAGTTCATTAACTGAAAAAAGTATTCAGGCTCTTGAGTCTTATTGAGCTTATACCATGAATGTAAAGTATCCGGTGCAAATACATCTAATCTTTTCAACACTTCCATCGCAAATTCTAGAGGAGCTATTCCTGAAGCCGTAACCAAATTTTCATCAACAACTGCTGGTCTCTCTTCATATAACTTTTCTCCCCTATAATTCGGACAGACCATTTTCAAGTAGTCTAAGTTGTTACTCGTATGCTTTCTCATATCTAGGTACCCCATATTCGCAAGTGCTATTGTTGCACCACAAATCGCCGCAACAATCGAACCCTGCTCTAAAGCGTCGCCTGTTTTTTTCAAGATGGGTTGATGAACAACTTCTCCCCATGTATTTCCTCCAGGTAAAATTAAAAGATCTTTACTCTTTAGACTGCACTCTTCAATTGATATATCTGGTTGGATTCGTAGTCCACCCATCGTAGTGATTATGTCTTTATCAGCTCCCACAGTTACTACTTTTAAAGGTGCTGTATCTTTTTTAAAGTACCTCCCTGTATGTAGTTCAGCAATCAAATAACCATACTCCCAGTCTGACATGGTATTACATACATATAAATAAACGCTTCTTGTTTCCATCCAATAACACTCCTTTTCACAAGTAATATAGACAATTATAAAATAACTTCCCTGACAGCTAACGTCAGGGAAGTTATCATACTTGATGAAAGTTTATTAGATCTGACAGAACCTCAATAATCCTTTTCTTAAGATTTATAGGCTCAATCACTTGAATAGATCTACCATATGGTAAAAGCATGTGAGGAACATATGTATGTAATATATCTTTTTCCAGAAGAAATGTTGCTTGATTTGATGATTGACTTTGTAAATAATGTCCTAAAAACCAATGTTGGCAAATCTCTTCCAAAGCTGTTGTACTCCCATTAATAACTAAAGTGGTGCTCTTATCTTTATCTTCAACATTTGGCAGTAGGTTCTTCATAAAAAAGTCAGAAGCTGAAAAATCTACTGGCCGAATAAACTTGTCTTCGGTTTGAATGAACCTCTCGATTCGATCTATTCTGAAACTCCGGACTTCCTTCCTAAGATGACAAAAACCAATCACATACCATTTCCTATGCCAAAAGATAATTCTGTACGGATCGATCAATCTATCACTTGATTGGTTCTCTTTACTATTTTGGTAAGTAATCTTTATGGAGTACTCATCAGCTACTGAAGTCTCCAGCTCTTTTAACGTAGATTCTACAGAGGATGAACGTAATCGACTGATTACTTCAAGACTTGATAAATGTTGGTTTCTCTTTGTTTCCTGTTCTTGATTTGAGTATTTACCTAGTTTGGATACCGCTCTATTGAGTGCTTCACCTCCATAATAGCCCGCTTCACTTGCAAAAACAGCTGCGTGAAACAGTGACGTTTGCTCTTCAATATCAAAGAAAAGAGGAGCCTCTATAAAATGGTTCAATAGAGAGTATCCACCATTATGTCCTGCATCTGAAATGATAGGTACACCACTTGTTGAAAGGGTATCAATGTATCGATATACCGTCCTTATATTCAGCTCTAACTTCTCTGAGATTTCTTTGGCAGTGACTTTTCCACCTGACCGAAGCATCCATAAAACGGCTAGCATATTGTCAATTTTAGGCATAAGAAAACTCCACTTCTATTTAAATCATATTCTATATATCCAAACTCTAGTATAGCTCACAACAAAAGAATATTTTCTGTATTTAGTGTGTTTTTTACACTTTTCAGATTACCAAATTACCTTTAACAGAGCATAATAATAATGAAGAGTTTTCAGGCTATAGGTGTCTGCAAACTCTCAGAATTACTTTATAGTTATAGAAATCAAACTGTTAGACTCTTAGCATAGCGTTAAATTTAGTTTAAAGTAATACCAGTTCAATAAAAAAACATCTCTTCTTGAAGAGATGCACACAATTAGCTATTTCATGAATATATAATTATATTAAATTCATTAAATGAATAGGCCCCTCCTTTTACGAGCAGCCTATCGTAGTAAAATGAAAAAATTTTAAAAAATAGTCGGTACCATTCCCCCATCCATACGTATAGGAGCTCCTTTAAACGCTGAGGCATAAGGACTACATACAAATGTAGTCAATCTACCTATTTCAGCAGGTCTGATAAAACGCTGTATTTCAGATTGAGGTAGGTTTGTAGTCATAAATTCTTTCTCTTTTTCTGAAAAATTCATATCTTCATTTGGGTAGATCCCTTCAATAATTTGATATACATTTTCAGAGAGTGTTGGTCCTGGTAGAATTGTATTAACAGTAACTTCTGTTCCTTTTGTTAATTTAGATAAGCTTTTTGACAATGATAATAGCATTGATTTTGTTGCACAATACTGAGGCATTTGTCCTGAAGGCATCATTGCTTCTTCACTCGCAATAAAGATAATGCGACCATAATCATTGTTCAACATTTTAGGTAAATAAAATTTAGATAATCCATTTGCAACAAGAAAATTAGTGCGGAAATATTTTTCCCATACTTCATCATCTACGTCCTCATATTGCATGATTTCATATATCCCCATATTGTTAACTAAAATATCAATATTGGGGTATTTCCTAAATAAAGCTTCTCTCTGCTGAATATCCACTAGATCGGCTGCAGCATTTTGAGGAGAGGTAGCTGGAAAATCTAATTTAATTTCATTTACAATTCGTTCTACCTCTTCATAATCTCGTCCATTAATTAGTACATTAACACCTTCTTTAGCAAGTTCAATGGCAATTGCTTTACCTATACCTTTCGTTGATCCAGTAACTAATGCTGTTTTATTGTTTAATTCCATATCCATAATTTATTGATCTCCTGTATCTACTTAGTGTGAAAAATTATCTCTATTTATTGAGTGTGTACTAATTGTTCATTACGCCAATTTGAAGGAGTATCACCTTCCCAAAGGCGAAAGGCACGGTAGAACGAGTTCTGGTCTTCATATCCAATCAGAAATGCCACTTCTTTAATATCGAGCGAGGGGTCCGCCAAGTACTCTCGTGCCTGCTCATGTCGCACTTGTGTCAACAGATGCTTGAAGTTCGTCCCTTCTTCAGTCAGTCTGCGCTGTAAGGTACGATCACTCATCCCCAATTCGCTAGCGACAGTCTGAATGTCAGGACGCCCTCCTGTTAAGCTCCGTTTCGTTATCCACTTGACCATCTCGGTGATTGAGCGACTGCTTTGCTGCTCATTCAACGATTTATCCAGTACAGGAGTCAGAATCTCTAGTAATTCCGCGTTGTACGAAACAAAGGGACGATCCAGATCTCCTCTATGTAACGTCAACCTGTTACAATTTGCACCGATTCGGATACGGCATCCAAAAAAAGTTTCAAGTACCTCTATATCCCCCATAGCGTGTGTGAATTCGACGAACCTCGCTTTTAAAGGGTGACCTGTTCCGCGGCGCCCTAGCTCCAGAAGAAATGCTAGTGTAATACCTATCAGCAGAGGCGGACCGGGTTGATCGATATCCAACCAATCCAGTTCGATTGTACAGTGCTCGCCTTTCTCGATGATACGTAAAGTTTCAGGGGGGCAAAGTTGTTTGTACCGGGCCATTCGCTTCAGAGCGTCACGGTAGTAACGAGCGTGGTAAGTAGCTAAAACGCTAGGAGGGTAATGCGCTGTTTTAAAACCGGTCGTAAGCTTGATAATTCCTTTTGCATTATCATCAATGAGATCGGAATAAGCTTGCCAAATCGCCAAATATTGGGCGGTTGTGACATCTGGTTCAGTAATAATGGTGAGCGGAAGTCGTGCTTTTCTAACCACATCGTGGGCGGCAATCCCCAGTTGATTTAATCCTGTCCAAAATCCTGCCGGAATTTTTATTCGAGATTGAGACGTCATACATACAGGTCCTCCCTATCACTATCTACACAAACATTATTCTTGGATATGATTAGCAGTACAGTTAATACAATACCTATCCAACTTTTCTCTGTAACTAGCAGAGGACGACATTTCACTTGCCGATTACGCCAAATAAATGCGTTAGTATTTCATATATAACTGCCGTTGTGTAGGTAGCTACAAAAAAACACCAAACCTATTAGTGTTTTTGTTATTTACCTTTTCAACAATGGTACCTTAAAATCTTAAGTTATTACTAAAAAAATATGCTTTATATCCCGCAATCTCAACCGAAAGTTGAGCAAGATTAATTTATTTTAGAATATATACAAGTATCTGTCAGCCTGCTACCGTCTGCGGATAGATCATCATTCCTTAATGTCCCTTCATGTGTAAAACCAAGTTTTTCAGGTATAAAGCGGCTTTTTACGTTTCTTGATTCACATCTTATTTCCATTCTCTTCAATGCTAGGTGATTAAATCCGAAGTCAACTAACTCCTTTACGGCTTCGGTCATATATCCATTACCGCTAAACTTTGTATTTATCCAGTATCCTATTTCACATTTTCGAATGTCCCAGTCAATCCTATGAAGGCTCGCAGTTCCGATAAAGTCCTTGCCTCCACCGTTTTTAAAGATCAGGAAACGAAAACTTTCTCTTTTCAAAAAATTGATGTGAGCATTTTTTAATAAAATAGCTGTTTCTTCAAGAGTAGGAATTTCTTGAAAAAGGGAAAGCCACACTTTTAACTCATTAAATGAATCTTTGATGGCTTCACTCACAATTTCTTCGTCCCCAGATTGAAGAGGTGCTCGAAGAATTAGCCTTTCCGTATTCATTTGCAAAGGGATATCTAATAATAATGGATTCATAGGATTCTCTCTCCTTGATTAATCTAATGAATAGCAGTTAGAGTATTTCTTCTTTATGAAAATACACCAACTCTTCTACATTTATTCAAAAGCTTCCTTAAAAAGCGCGTTAATCCTTCTTGGATCAAGCACCCATCTTTCGAATAAATAGCTTAAACGTTGTGGAATGAAGAAACAGCTCAATGAATAAAGGGAACTTCTCAAAGGAAGTTCCCCCTATTTCTTACTGTCTTCCTTCTGTTAATGGAATGGACTCATATTTTTCAGGATCGATGGTATAAACAGAACCATCGGTTACGCCATCAATGACTCCGTATAGTCCGCGCTCTACGGCTTTAACAAGCTGGCCTTTTTTCTTTTGACCAAACGATTGTGTTTGGCCTCGAACTTCAAAGAGCACCGTCCCACTTCCGTTCAGTGCGAATGACCCAAGTGCTGTTCCAGGCAGGTTCTGATTCTGTGGATACAATGAGATGTTTCCGAATGGGGAATTACCTTGCTGCTGCATCGCATTATACACTGCAACGTTCAGCTGTCTGGAGTAATCATAGTCATATTTATCAGCATATTGCGTATAGGCTGCACCTTCAGTCGTTTTTGGATTAGGTACGAACTGCGCGGAGATGGAAAACGTTACAAGATTATCCGTACCATCCACCTCGTAGTAAGGTGCTTGGTGATGGAGGTCAATGAACGCTTCGACCTTTCCAAATTCCTTTACAAGGTTTTTATACACATCACGTACCGTTTGTGATTCAGGAGTGATATACCATCCTGCAGTAGACGATTTACCTGGAAAATCGGATGCTTTGGGTACATAGTTAAGATCCGGGTTAAAGTCACGGTTCACATCAAATCCTGGTTTAGACGTATAATCGTATGTTTCATTTTTGTATGTATAATAATTCCAAGATGGCTTTGCCGTTGTTAACTGCGGGAATTTCCTCACAACTTCGTTCCAGTTCATGTCGTTTCCGCGGCGATCCAATTCAGACGCATCTGGGTTTACCATCGGAAGGGCAACAAGCGTAATCTCACTGCGGATTTTCTTTGCATCAGGAGAATTAGATCCTAAGAACTGAAGGATATTTAAAATGGCATTGGTACCTGTTTTCTCATTTCCATGGATTTCACTTTGAATCATTACCACTTTTTTACCTGTACCAACTGTCGCTTTGTAGATCTCGCGGTTACGGTTAGAGTGTCCGACCGTTTCAACCTTTACTTTTCCTTGAGAGCTTGTTGCGATCTGCTGCAGCTTGCTAGAGAGTTCTGCATGATTGATAAAGCCCTCTACAGAGAACGTTTGTTGATCAGGTGTTCCAGGAGACGTGTTTGCCGAGGCAAAAGTAGGTGCTGTAAGGGTAGCAGATAGGACCAATGCGCCGAGTGTGTATACCATTTTTCGTTTGAACATGTAGATTTTCTGTCACTCCCTTATTTTGTTGCATAAGCCATATACTAATACACCAAAATAAGGAATACAATTAGTAATCAGATAATTCATACAATTTACCTATCATAAAAAAACTGAGTCATTGGCTCTATGCTCTTTTGCACGTGAAAGTAATCACCTTGAGTGAATCGTACACCATCAGTTCAGTTGAGGTAATTGAAAATAAAGTAACATGCGGGATTGTTTACAATGAGAGGAAAAAAGTAAACACGTCAAACCCAAACTTCATGTTTGATTACCCTCTCCATAACGTTAATAATACAATTAAAACTCTGACCACAGCGCTAATCTCTCTATGACTTCAGACGTATCTCGGTTTGTATTATCATAGAAAAAAATGCAGTTCAAAGCAGAACTTAAATGTCTCAAAAAAACACCAGAATAACCAAACAATAAGTGTTGCTTATCCTTTAGAGAAATACCGCTTCGAATGGTTAAAATAGGGACCATACGAATTCAGAAAAAAGAGCCGCTTGATTGCGGCTTTTTTATAATAAAGCAACTTTTTCGAACAGTTTTATTCATAGTCTCAACTAACCTTTTTGTTAATTTCAGGTTTATATTTTTCAACAAGTACAATAATCGACGGAAGAATAAATAGAGCACTCATCAAACATAAGAATGTATCAAAAACCGTTGTTATTCCAAACGATCGCAGCATCACAAATTCAGAAAAGATAAGGGTACTGAAGCCAGCGATTACGGTTAATCCAGAAGCCGTAATAGCCCTTCCAATTTTAGAAATTGCTTTGATTAACGCTTCGTCTCGTGATAGGTCGTTCTCAAGTTCTTCTTGATAGCGCTCCATAATCAGGATAGTAAACTCACTTCCGATACCAAGAACAAGTGAAGCTAGTACTGCTGTTAGTGGATTGATCTCAATGTCTAACAGGAACATCATAAGAGAGGACCATCCTACAACAAGCACAATCGGAAGAACTGGATATAGGGACATCTTCCATCGTCGATAAGCTAGCAGAAGTCCCGCGATAATCGCAATTACCCCCATTCCTGCAGATAAATGACGATTTTCAGTCATAGATTCCACCGATTTAATGTTAATGACGTTAGAACCTGCTGGATTCATTTCAACTCCAGATGGAGGATTAATTTCTTTCTCGATCTGACTCAATAGATCAGCTTGCTCTTTCATACCGATATTTCCGATCGTGAAGGAAACAGCTGCTGTTTTTCTGTCACTTGAAATGATATTACTTTTTAGTTCTCCTGGAACTTGGGTTAAAATGGTCTCAATCTCATCTTGTGTTTTTGGGATTTCTCCTCTGTTTGCTTCTTTCACAATCGTTGCGATACTTGTAATTGTCTCGATTTTAGGGTGATTTTTCAGCTGTTCTTCTTCAAAATCTGCGATCCAGTTAACTACTTTAGGATTTGTTACATCATCAGATTTAAGAATGAATGAAATCTCGTTTGTCGAACCTATGATCTTGCGAAGTTCGTTCAGTTCTTTTAACTCTGGCGCTTCTTGTGGCATCAATTTCTCAATATTCGTTTCTACCTTGAGTGAGTGGTCGATATAGAATCCACTTCCTGAAAGCACCACACCTATTGATAATAGAAGAAGTGGTTTCTTTACAGTGAAGGTAGCTAATTTTTTCATGAAACCTTCCATTTTACTAGAGGTCGAAATAGCTTTTGATGTAACAGAACGGTCACGTAACATAAATACCGTGTACATCAACAGCAAACTAACGGTGTAGGAAACAATCACGCCTACAGAAAGCATGATGCCAAAATGTTGAATCATAGGTACTTTTGAGATGAGCAATGTGATGAAACCTAGCGTCATCGCAAAAACAGCGATACCAACTGCTGGACCCATCTTCTTAATAGATTGCATCGTTGCTTCTTTTACAGATTTGCCGGCTTTTAACTCTTCATCATATCGATTGTGGAATTGGATCGCAAAATCGGTACCCAGACCAATTAAAATCGGCAAGATCGCCATGGTTACCATACTCATCGGTACTCCGATATAACCCATGATTCCTATCGTCCAGAATAAAGACAAGAGCACTACAGGAAGCGATAAGAGTCTCCATTTGACTGGGAACACAATAAAGAGTATGACTGCCATTAATACTAGTGAAAGGCCAAGCATGATAGACATATCTTTCATCATGCTATTGTAGATGGCTCCATATATCTTGGGAGTTCCAGATATGTTTGTTTCAAGATTCTTTAATCCTGCTTCATTTGTTATATCACTAACGTCTTCTGTTATGTCAGAAAGTTTATCATAGGGAATACCGCCTTTTATCTTCATGACGATTAAAGCATGTTCTCCGTTTTGAGGCATAATCGTCTTGAACATCTCATTCAAGTTTCCTTCTTTGTCTAACACAAGTCCTTTTACAAACTTCTCATTCTGTATGGATGGTGCGCCTGCTTCCTGCAGTGCCTTAAGATTAACGCCGTTTTGTTCACTCAATTTCTTTAGAAATGCATTCTGTGCTTTTTGAGCGACTTCTTGTTGCTGTGCTGGTGTTGCACCACTCGAAGCAGCCTCTCTTACAGCTTTTTCAACAACTTCTTTTAGTTGCTCTTTCATCTTCAATTGCATGTTTGTAGCTTGATCTGTCCCATTTTTTATAATGTTGTAATAGCTGAATACAGATTGAATTTCCTTTTTTTCTACTAATCTCTCTTGTAACTTGTTAATCGCTGAAAGGTTATCTGTTGATAAAAAATCATCTTGATTACCTGAAAGCAATATGAACAACGTATCACTACCGAATTGATCTTGATATTCTTCCGTGGCTTTATAAATCGGATCTTTGTGAGAAATCATTGTTCCCTGCCCAAGATCAACTTGAACTTTGGTCACACCAAACCCTAGTATCACTGTAAAAAGTAATACAAGACTAATTATCTTTTTCGGACTATGGATAATCTTTTCCGCCAAGAAACTAAACCATCTACTCATCTCTTATTCCTCCTGCATATTTTTAAACACTCTGTTCAATAAAACTCAGTATGTTTAATAAAATTTTAGGAGATAATAAGAGTAACCTCAATGTTCAATATTTATAAGTATGTATAATATCAAACATTTAAAGTGATTCTGACATATTTCATTGAAATATTGAACGAATAATTAATAATTGTTCAATTGGATTTATTGAACATTATGTCTTTTTCTTATGTTACATTTTAATTAGGGAGGGATTATAAAAAATGGCTAAAAAAAGTGACCTTCGTATTATAAGAACAAAAAAACTAGTTAGAGAAGCCTTTTTAGAACTAATCAATCAAAAAGGTTTTACAGCAATTACCGTTCAAGATATCGCTGATGCAGCAACTATTGGTAGAGGTACTTTCTATCTGCATTATAAAGATAAATACGATCTACTCGACCAATTAACAGAACAAACGCTTACGAGATTATCAGATCTAATTCAACCATCCACACATTTTCGTGATAACAAACTAAACTTGGAAGAATTAAGGAAGATGCTTATCCGCGTGTTTGACGCGATACGGGTAGAACAAACATTTTTTAAAACTATGCTTTCTAGTCATGACACACCCAACTTTAATCAAGAACTAACAAAATTTTTCTTTAATAAATTTTCAGCAGAATACGAAAACCTCAACTTGTCTGAAAAAAAGGAACTTCCTAGAGGGATACTTATCAGCTATTTATCTTCAGCTATTCTTGGTGTTATCGTTTGGTGGCTTCAAAATGGGATGATGTATGCTTCAGAGTACATGGCAGATAGTATTACCAACCTTCTTATGGAAGGTCCGGCAGGCTTATTGAACGTGGATTATGAATGATTCAAAAAATATAATATTAGGTTGAATAATATATTAAGAACAAAATTGCAATACATAACAACATATATGTTAATGACATCGTTGTTATTGTTAAAACTGACATTATTGATGATAACATCTACTTGGATGCATAATCATAAGACCAACTTTCTCTTAGAGCATATAGTATTTTCTTCACATTCGATACACTAGGTTCCACTTAACAATCTTCGACAGTATTACTTCCCCAATTAAATGATTAAGTGATAGATATAAGTAAAATGCTCATTCTTCAACTTTAACATATTTTACTTAAACTAAATGGTGGGATTGCTGAATATGGCTATATGTAAACGACATGACAAAAACCTGGTGGTTTTTTTATGTCAATTAACAATTATATTGCTATGTCACCTGCTATAAGGCTTACGGCGCTGATAACTCTTTCCTTTGTTCACTCGTTCTAGATAGAGATTGGAAGTTGAGATATCTGAGTGACCGACTCACTCTTTCACATCAACAAGCGGTACTTCGTTTTCAATCATTGTGGTGACGAACGTATAACGAAACCAATGAGTACGAAAAATCGCATCAAACATATTGTTAAAGCTCAAGTAATAGGAAAACGACCAGACTATCTTTTTTTCTAGTCGCTTTCCATTTTTTATAAAGTTAGTATTAATAAAGAGAACTATTGTTTCCTGGCCATTCAATGACGTCTGTAATCCCAGTATAGATATTTGGCGGATACTCCGCAATTCGGTGTGCTAAATATAGATACCACTCGGTTCCATATGTTAATTGCACGGCTCTGTTTTCACGGGAAAATCATCTATAAGAAACCATTTTTTGTAGAGCGATCTCTCTTTCTTTTCTAACACATCTTGAAACGCTGGAAAATAGTATCCATAATGGTTAAAAAACCGCATCCAACATGACTCTTATACCTTTTTCATGACAAGCGTGGACCAACTGTTTAAACGTTTGTTTATCTCCGAAATGCGGGTTCTCCATATAATCGATCGTGTCATATTTATGATTAGATGTAGCTTTAAAGATCGGAGTCAAATAGGAACCCCTAATCCCCAGATCGACCAAATAATCGAGCTTTTGAAAGATTCCTTTAAGATCTCCTCCACTTACTTTGAATTTGGACATACAATTGATAACTCTTGCGCTTTTTTTCTAACCTTCAATAAGATCACGCTTCACCACACAGATGAGTATTAACCGGTCAGCACACTCTTCTGCATTAGAAATGCATCCCACTAATTTTTTGTTAGATGCTTTAATTTGACAATATAGTTAACACTTTCCTATAATTAAACAAATGTTAAAAAAACTGAAACTTTGATTAGGAGGTAATCACTTTGACTGTGGATTTTTATCAAGCACTAAAAGAAAGACGTTCGTACTATGGGATCTCAAAAGACGTTGGAGTGTCTGAAGAAAAAGTAAAGGAAGTAGTTGAATTTGCAGTAAAACACACTCCTTCTGCTTTTAACTCACAAACGGCTCGCGTTGTCGTTTTGACGGGAGACGCTCATGATAAACTCTGGGATATTACTACGGAAACGTTAAAGAAAATCGTTGCTGAAGAGAATTTTGAAGGAACCCGGCAAAAGTTGGAGTCCTTTCAAGCTGGGTTTGGGACGGTGTTATTTTTTGAAGATGAAGCAGGGGTTCGATCTCTTCAAGAACAGTTCCCATTATATGCTGATAACTTTCCAGTTTGGTCTCAACAATCATCAGGAATGCATCAGTTAGTCGTTTGGGCAGGACTCGAAGCTGAAGGCTTAGGAGCATCTCTACAACACTATAATCCTCTAATCGATGAAGAAGTTAAGAACGAATGGAACATCCCCTCTAATTGGAAGTTAATCGCACAAATGCCATTTGGGAAACCGACTTCACAACCAGGAGAAAAAGAGTTTAAACCGATTGAAGATCGTGTGAAATACTTTAAATAAAACCGGAAAAGTCTAAAGTTATATCTTTAGACTTTTTTTATCGTTTTTTAAACAACTGGTAATTTTCTATGAATAGACTCAACCAAACATACTCTTTAAGCTCTTTATATACATGGGTTTTAAATTAACAACAATATATAAAGAAATGACGAAGAGTCCCAGGCAACCACCCAGGACTCTTATAAAGACTTTGGTTTGTTTTACTATTTATGCTCTTGCCATAAACACTCCGATATTTTCAGCTCTGAAAATTCAGCTGTAAAGCTAGAGTGTTCAGGGCTACACGCGTAGATCCCAACGTTTACAGCATGATCTGCAGAGAACAGATGAAAGATTCGCATTTGCTTATAGTGAATACCGTCATAGGAACACTCGATGCAAAAATCACTTTCACGTCGGCTTAATCTGTAATACATGTGTTTTTGTTTTGCAGGAATATCAGTGGTTGCCCAATCCGAATACCCGTTGTTTGTAACAACACTACCAAGACGTTGAAAGTCTTCATTCTCATATTCAATAGAAGCTTTGAACCAGTTATCACTTGATTGATAGATTATGACGCCACATTGGTCAAAACGTCTTTTAGAATTAAAGTCGGTGCGTACGGTGAATGTAAAGTACTTGTCTTCAACAGGTAAAAGTAACGCCGGAGCATTACCATTTTGAAAACCATAATACGTTCGTTGCCATAAATCCGTATGCGGCTCTGTTGTAATGGATATATGGTTATCTCCAATATCAAACGTAGTAGGTTTTGATAACCATCTATTATTTTCTTCAATAAAATTCATTTGGTACCTCCATTATTCTCAGGTTTATTAAACGTTACAAATAAATAGAAAGATGAGTCATACAAACCTTTTCTAGCATAACCAAACTACCGATAATATAAGGTAGGTATAAGAAAATCATTAATACCAAGATAAACTCAAATTTTTTAGGGTTAAAAACAACAAGAAAATTGAGATATTTTTAAACATGTGTTTAATATTTCCAATCAGCCGACTTTACTTTAATGTCGTAACAATCTTCTGCCCTATTCTTGTCTCCAAGATTAAAAGGGCATGAGTAAGGTTTCCCCCTACTCATGCCCAAATCATGCGACAAAATTAGCCTGTCAGTCACTTTTCACTTCATTTCAATTAATAGCTCTATTTTTTCACCGCTATTTTGTTTGTTACTTCTTCTTCGATCACTTTCATAATATCGAACGCACCATCTGACTTATTTGAACAGATGACCACATTAATAGATACATCCGGATAGTGTGCGGAATGGAAGCTGACACCTGGATCATAGCCCATTACATGATATTTAAAGATGTTGTTCTCTATGTTTTTCTTTATCCAAATACCATAACCATAAAAACTCGTTTCATTGACTTGTGTATATGGTGTTAAAAGCTGTCTTGTGTTTCTTTCGTTTAAGAGTTGGTAACCCATTAATGCTCGCCAGAACTTGGACATATCATAAGCGGTCACAAATGCACCACCATCTGCTCCCCCTTTTACAGGTAATGAATATATATTTGTTTTCCATGTTCCATCAGAGTTTTCAATATATCCTGTTGCAGTATTTGCAGGTAGTGAATCAAATGAAAAGTAACCTGAATCCGTCATATCAGCTTTATCGAATATGTTTTTTTGAACATAATCTGAGAAATCAAGCCCACTTGCCTTTTCTACAATCAACCCCAGTAGAATAAAACCAGCGTTGTTATAAGAAAACGAAGCTCCTACTTGATTTTTCATAGGTTGATCTTGAAACAAGGGTAGAAAGTCTTCTAACCTTCTTATGTGATACATGGGGTTTTCAACCCACAGTTCTTCAAAATCATCCATAAATTCCTCATCAAAATAATCAGGTATGCCTGAAGTATGTGTGAGTAAATGATGGACAGTCACTTCTGAACTAATATGTTTAAAAGGAATGTCTAGACAATCTATTAACTTCTTATCGAATGAGATCATCCCTTTTTCTACAAGTTGATAGATTGCAACGGCCGTAAACAGTTTACATCCAGATGCTATTCCAAAACGCGTATCGATCTTATTTTCTATTTGGTCAGAGCGATTAGCAAAATTCCATGCACTTTCAAATATACCTTTTCCGTTCTCTTCAACATACACAACACCTGAAAAATCAATTTGATCGATTACATCTTTTATCTTCTCTTCTAAAATCACGTTCATAGCCATTCCTCCTGAATTTTTTACTATATCGGTATTTCTGATAAAATTAGGAATGCGCCTGAACAACTAGACTACATCCCTATTATTTTGAAATTATCATTGTAAAAACCGCCTTTTATAAACTTAGTTAGGTTACAAATATGTAAACCACAATCTAAAATATACCATATTTTTCCTTATAATATCGTGTTCTTCGTTAAAATTCTTACTAATTAACCCACTGATAGTAGATTAGATTAGTTAGACATTCACGTTTAACCACTTTGGCTCCCTTTAAGAGTTATTTGTCAATAAGATGAAATAGTAAACGGCTGGCGTAATAGCAATCTTCCAGATACCTATTTTTTGAAAAAAGATTTCATATTTTTGTTCATTATCGAACGGATTTTATATTCTTGATAAAAGATAAACAATGAAACCAAAATGCAGATAGTAATAAAGCAACGGGTCAGTATGGCTATGTCAGACCCATACATGGTGATCGTTCTCCATGGTGTGTTAAAAACAGATTCCAGTGTTGGTATTATTGATAAACCAACAACTAAATAGATACAACCAATTAGTCTATGTCTTAATGTAATTGTCTTTTGTTTCATCAAGTGGAACAACAGAACGAGAGAAAAAAAGAGAGTAATAATAACGAAGAATAATGTGATCCATTGTAATTTATGATCAGCTGAGATGATTTTTGGAGCGCTATTTTTTTCAATGATGCTTCTGATGCCTTCTTTGATATAAGTTGTGTGCATCACATCTGATACATTATTCTTATTGGTCAGTAAAATAAAACCATACTGTTTACTTGGATGAATGAACAACTCAGCTCGTGAGTCCGGAGTTTCCCCGCCATGAAAAAGATACGAATCATCTTCTTTTGTAGATATTCTCCAACCCAACCCATAATAAAATACTTCCTTTCTATGGATTTGAGGGGAAGTATATTCGGTAAAATACTTCTGACCTAGAAAGTTTTGTTTGCCAAGAATGAATGATATGAACTGAATCATATCAGAAGAAGTTGAAGCAATATAACCGTATGGTGAACCACTATCATCAAAGTGGTTAGAACTTTTTATAGGTTTTCCAAACCATGCTTGATAACCTGGTTCATAACCTAATTTTATTGCTTTTTTAAAATCAGATACTGAATGGTCCATACGTAACTCCGTAAAAATTTCGTTCTCCATGTACTGAGCATACGAAGTTTTACTAACCTCTTCGATAACCCTTCCTAATAAGAGATAGTTTGCTGCGCTGTATTGATGCATTCTTCCCGGATCTTTATTAAGTTTAACTCCATTCAGCATCTCTGTTGCTTTTTTAATCGCATCTTTCCCTCTTAGTTTTTGATCTGCGACTTTTAAGCCCTCATAAGAGGAGATGCCACTTGTATGGGATAACAAGTGTCTAATGGTTATCTCGTTCTTAGCATTCCCCTTATCATAATGAAACGAGGGTAGGTACGAATGGATAGAAGTATCTAAATCTATCTTTCCTTCTTCAACCAGTTTCATAATTGCTAAGCTCGTGATTGGCTTACTGATTGAACCGATGGTAAAGAGTGTGTTATTTGTAATTTCCTTTCCATTACTTTGTTTTCCCCAGTTCTCTTGAAAAATTACTTTCTCTCCTTGGACAATCGCCAAGGAAGCACCGGGAATCTGATATTCTTCTAATGATTCCTTCATAAATTGTTCGATTTGCCCTTTAAGTTCACTTTCCTGAGCTATAGTTGTTGATGAAAAGAGTACCAACATTATACAAACCCCTAGTAATGAGATTGTCTTTTTCATCGGTTCACCTCTCATCGGAAGTAGAGAGATGATTTGTTATTAATCTTTCCAACAGAATATAGGAACGATCAATATCAAAATCTTTATCTATGATTTTTTGAAGGGCTAATCCGTCGAAGCAAGCTATCAGAAGGCTAGCCATTTCATCTGCCTCCTCTATCCCGATCTCCCTCAAAGGATTTGATAAACTTTTTCTTCCCATATTCAAGATGTCGATTACTTCTCTTTCAATCTCTTTATTCTTAAGTCCAAGGGAGTAAATCTCATATCGAAAGCGGTACCAATCCGGATCTTTCTCAGATCTACTTTTAATCTCTTGTAGTACCTCTTGAAAGAGAATATTACGTTTTGTTCTGTCGTCATACTGTTTATGATATTTTTCTTGTAGAGTGTGCTGTACCGAAAGAAGAAGTTCTTCTTTATTCTTAAAATAATAATGAATCAACCCTGGAGTAATGTTTGCCTCCGATGCAATATCTTTAATTGAAGCGTTCTCATATCCTTTTTGAGCAAATACTTTATAAGCAGATTTAATTATTTGTTTTCGTTTATCTTCCTTTACCATAAAGGACCTCCCAAACTATTTGGTCAACCAACCAAATTGTAATACATTTCCTATTTAGGGTCAATTCTTTTTTACTCACTAGCAGTTTATATGATGACCATGACAGCTCTCTTAAGGTAGCTGCAAAAAAATCATTTACAGAGTGAAAGAGAAACGTTTTTTCTTTCTGATCAGTCTGTCGTGCTGCCGCCATAAATTGCTTTGAACCATAAAGAAACAAATCTTGCTGAAACAATATGGATGACTTTTTATATATCGACATTATTATCAATATCGACATACACAATAACATATATGTTAATGTTAATATCTTTTTTGTTTACGAACTACTAATAGAAAGGATATAAAATCATTAAAAAACATAGTCCGCAATATCTGTTTTTCTTTAAATGAGTAAAAATGTTTTAATTCTTCTCGATATCTCACTCTGGTTATGACAGATCTCTATCGGTAGCTACAGGTCATTATCAAGTGTTTGGGTCGATGCTACACTTGCTGCTTGGGTGTTATGACCACCTAAAAGCAAAGTGATACCCAAAGTTAAAGCACTTAGACTTTTTTTATTAAACAATTGAATTCCTCCTCTGTAATAATTTGTAAAAACATACATTTTTACCGTATGTTTCAAATTATTTCTTTTTTCTTTATCTTTCTACATAGTGAAACTTTATCTGTTCATTTACGTCTAACGTATACCAAAAAAGAAGGGGATTGTTTTCGTTGAATGTTGTCAAGTTTAAATCGCCTAATACACAGTTAAGCAATGAAGAAAGATTAATTAGCCTTATGGAACAATACGGGGCCTCTTTAAATAAATTAGCTTTTACTTATTTAAAAGACTGGGCAAGATCAGAGGATGTTGTTCAAGAAGTATTCATGAGTTGTTATAAAAACCTAGATGATTTTAGAGAAGAATCAGCCTATCGAACATGGTTATATCGAATCACAGTTAATAAATGTATTGATATCATACGAAAAAAGAATTTATTAGATTATTTTTCCGTCAAAGAATTAAAAGAATATCTTATAAAGAAAGATAACAGTGCAGAAAATGAAATGCTAAAAAAGAATGATGAGTATGACCTGGCTAAGCATGTAATGTCCCTTCCCCTAAAATATCGAGAGGTCATGGTTTGATCTTTCTATAAACGAAATATCCTTAATAACTAATATTAACGTACAGACTATTAAAACAAGACTTAAACGAGCAAAAGAGCAGTTGAAAAAAAGTTATGAAAGGGGTAATTAAAATGGATAAGAAATTAAGTCGCTTGAAACGTGCACTTGATTCAACCTATTTTAAAAATAGTTCATTTAAGGAATCTCAAAAGTACTCTATTCTAAACAACATTAAGAATAATGAATTGGATAAAAAACCAAGTTTTATAATAAAAAAGGCTTTAAGTTTAGGTGTGATTTCTGCTTTAACGATTGGGATAGGCTTGTTCACTTTCGATAAAATGAACACTCAAGATGCTAAGGAACCTAATATGATTAATAGTGAAATTTCAACAAATGCAAATGCACCGGTTGTTAAAAAACAAAATAAAGATCTTTCTAAAGAAGAGGTAAATTACCTCTTACTCAACAGCATGGATTATTTTGATACAGCAAAAGGAAACTTAGATTTTAAGTCCAAAAATCAAACGGAGACAAATATTGAGTACCAAGTAGATATGAATAAAACCAATCCTATTGGGTATGAGAAAAATGGAGATATAATTAAAATAGCTAAGAACGGCGAATACAAAACCATTAATGCTAAAACCGAAAATGTAATTAGAAACGCGGGGTATGAAAAATACGTTGAAGCAACGGATGAAGAAAAGAAGGTAGAAAACCGTTACTCAAAAGGTAATGATGGAAAAGAAATTTATAATATTAGAACCGATCATCCTATTGTTGGGATTGCTAAGGGATCTCTCTTCCCCCAAGAGATCACTACAAATCTTCTTCAAGATTATAATAATTGGACCATAGAAGATCAGAATACTGACTATTTAGGCCGAGACAGTATTATAATCAGCGGTTCTTTAGAGGAAGACAATGCGATTAAATTTAGCAGCAAGACATTTAAATTTTGGGTCGATAAAAAAACAGGTATCTTGCTTACTTATGAAATTTATGATGCACAAGGAAATACGGTCGAATTCCTAAAAACAAAGGACATAATGATTAACGAGAAGCTTGATGATTCAATACTTAAATTAAATTAATAAAATCTAAAGAAGACAAACTCCTATCAATTTAGAAAGGGGTTTGTCTTTTTAGCTCCTTTACGTTTGGAGTAAAGGAGTGCTTCCTGATAACCATCGCCTTTGTTGTTCAGCAATGAATGCTGACTAACCTCGTCACTTATATTTACTCCATAGCATTTCGCTTGAAATGCTGTTTTTTCTTCTATTTCTTATAATCAGATCGTCACCATGATCTTCTTAAGTTCTTTTAAAACAAAGTTTTCTCGGTGTATCCATACGTTTTCTTCACATTGATTTATCATGGTCTCGTTTTGTTGGATGGCCTCATCAAGATCTACCCATTTAGGTGTATATTCTTGATCAAACTCATAATCGTCTAATTGTTGAGCAACTACCTCACCGGTCAATTCACAGAGATAGTAATGTGAAGTCGTTTGAAAGATTGCTTCTTTATCATAATCATCTCCATGTCTTTCAATGACAACGCCCATTTTTTCTCCAATTCTACTTAGATAGCCTGTCTCTTCTGCTACCTCGCGGATTAGACCTTCAGCATGACTTTCATGATGTTCGACTCCACCACCAGGAAATTTAAAGTCTCCAAGGTTTGAATGCACCATAAGAATTTGATTGTCTTCTATAATGATAGCCCTGACCGCTTCTCTGTGGTTTATCTTCATTTTGTTTTCATCAATAATTGAATGTCCAAACAATTCATTAAAAATAAGAATCCCTCCATTCTAAGCTAATTATCTTCAATCACTACCCTTTATCTTGTTATCCCTTTAAAAGGAAAATTCTTATTAGAGAAATGCACCACGTTACTTTAAATACAGGATGCCACTATCAAACTTGAGTAACAGCCTTTTCTATACATTTATATTGTTTATTACCTTTAAATTTCTTTTCTATTGTGGGTTTCCGGTTCGTTCGGTATGGCGGTATCCGCAAATAGAACAGGAACCTATCGGTGTGTAGGTGAAGGATGAACCGTACAGACCGTGGTTATCGGTCTATTTAATACCGAAGCGACACGTTACAGAGTGACAGAAAAGCGTTTTTCCTTTCTGATCAGTCTGTCGTGCTGCCGCCCGAAATTGCTTTGAACTATTAAAAAACAAATTCTGTTGAAACAAAATGGCTTTCAAAGTATTATAACTTTATATATATCAGCATCATTATTAAAATCGACATATACAATGACATATGTGTTGATGACATTATCCTTTTATGTATGTTAGTCACAAAATAGAAAACACTATGAAACCATTAATAAACATAATCCGCTAAATCGGTCTTCTTTAAGTCATCTAAGAATGTTTTAATTCTTTCCGATATCTCTCTCTGGTCGTGACTGATCTCTTTAGGCAGCTGCAAAAGAACATAGTTGAGAGGGTTGCTGTTGAGCTTACTAAAGGTCGATTTAAAAATCACATACATATAAAGATCGATGGAATCAGCTGTAACATCAAAGAATATCTCTATTCTTTCATACTTCTCTTTATAACGTTCTGTCGGTTTAAATCTTACGGATTGTAAAAAGACGTGTTGTCTTGCGTCCAACATAGATGCAAAATCTCTCTTCACTGCTTTTATGATTTGTTTATCCATCAAAGCTTCTCGAACGTTCACGGTGAATCCTAACTCATCCTGAAATGTCTTCATACAGAGTTCCATAAATGGATGCATCTTTACTTCTACAAAATCTTTATCTTCAGGATCTAGTGTTCTGGGTATCTCTACATTGGTTTTTACCCATAGTTCGTTTTCATAGAGAGGCACAGGAAGGTTTTCGGGTAACAGAAAATTGAATGCAATACGTTCTTCTTCGTTCTTTCCGATTTCTTTACCAACAACAATCTCATGACTAAAGAACGGATAATGAATGTTTTCATTTCCAAAATTATAAGTCTTTACAAGTGAATGAGTGATGGTTTCTATTCTTCTCGATTTATTGCCACCATAAAGAATTACCTCCCCCTGTACGTATTCCCCAGGTATGAAGATTGGAGTATGAATGACGGTATCCACTTTAACCAATCCCACCATAACACTTGAGAGTATTTGTTTGAACATAGAAACCCTCCTAATCTCTTAAAACTTAATTACGGTTATAAATGCGAATAGTTTCTCTAAATGATTATCACGTCTTCACACTGGTTCATACCCGTCAGATCTATTAGTTCAACCATCCCTGATTTGGCTAACTTCTTAGCGTTTGGTGTAAAGTAACGGTTCGTGATAACCATGGCATTTGTCGTTCGCCAATAAATGCTGCCTGAACTGATACGCTGAATATACTCCAAAGCATTTCCCTTGAACTGCTGTTCTTTTTCATCTCTTCCTTGAAATCAAATCGCACCATAAGATCGATAACCGCTAACTAAAAACTGAAATTTAGTGCTCGAGTCAAAAAGGAAGTCTTCAAAGTGAGGGTTAACTTCTATTTCAATCATGTCCCTCACGCACCTTACTCTTGATAATTATTTCGATTGGACACTACATCTCACCCACCCCCGAGTGATTGTTTGTTTTATAGTAATAAAAAAGACCACTCTTAGATGAGTAGTCTTAGGGTTAAAAGCTATAGTCATAATATTTACTGTGTTCGTAGTCATATAATGATAAAGACTTACCACTAACAGTACCACTAAAATGATTACTTACATCGTAGTCATATCCTTCAAATTTATTATCTTTCATTTTTAACTCTATAGAATTTCCATTGCCGTAATGATATAAATCAAATTGCCCGTTCCTACTTCTACCACTTACATGACAACCAATTTCATAATCGTAAACATCAACATTATCCACTGAAACTTTTCCGTCTATAGTGATATACTCCCCTTCACTATAATCATAAACTGAACTTTTCTTTAAACCTGTTGCTAATCTCAGTGCAATGTAAGCAACACTTGCTCTAGTTTCTTTTTTCATAAGTAACCCTCCTTTTATCTACTAAGTTCGACAAAAGGGGATATTTTCCTATCAATTTGTAAATTCTTTAACTCCTCTATCATATATACGGTATTTGCACGATAAATTAAAGTTTTTCTAATTTTTTTACGTTATAAATAATATACAAATCCCATTTTGTCTCCAATTCTACTAAAATAGCCTGTCTCTTCTGCTACCTCGCGGAATAAACCTCTGCATGACTTTCATGATGTTCGACTTCACTACCAGGAAATTTAAAGTCTCCAAGGTTTGAATGCACCATAAGAATTTGATTGTCTCCTATAATAACCGCTTCTCGGTTGATCTTCATTTTATTTTCATCAATATCAGAATGTCCTAACCATTCATTAAACATATTGACCCCTCCATTCTGAGCTAATTACTTTCAATTACTACCCCTTATCTCCTTATTTGATTTAAAAATTTTTTATAGATTAGCTTTGATAGGTCTTGAGTATAAGGTCAATAACAGTGTGGATGTAACTTAGGATACCTTTTAGGATTACAATCATGCTAACAGTAATGGCTGTGTTTTTATGGTTTGAAGGTGGGCATAAAATCAATTAAATAAATGGAAGAGCACATGGAATTTCTTTCTAATTTTGTCTTGAACACTTGGATGTTTAAATAAATAATATAGATATGCGTTTTTGAATAAATTAGTAATTATTCAAAAAAAGATAGGAGAATACATATGAATCACATTGATACACAGCATCAAATACTTAAACAGCTTTTTAAAAATTCAGCTGAGATTTCTCAATTAAAGAATAATTCACCTCTGTTTAGAAACAAACTGCTAAATACTCCATTTACTTTTAAAAATAAATCACAAGAAAATTATATTAAATGGATACTCAATAAAACCCATTTTCAATTTTTTTTAATGCCTTTAGAGAAAAATGGCATTATAACACTAGTAAAGCATAACTTTAATAGTTTAGTAGGATTAAGATTTTGTGATGACTTAACACCAATAACTAAAAAGATCTTTGATAAAAAGTATGGCTATGCGGTAGAAGTTGTGTATTTGCATTCATTTAAAAAAGGTGAAGGCTCCAACATTTTAAGAGAACTAGATAATCTTATGATAAAAATAGAGATCCCATTAGTTTTATATACTGAAAAGAAAGATTTAATAAGATTTTATGAAGAGCGTGGATTTGTGAATTATGGTATTCAAGGAGATAACAAAGAATATCTAATGATTAAATTTCCGTGATTTAATATTTTACAAGCTCGCGTTTATTTTGAAGATTGAAGTTTATAAGAATGAAGAGCATCCGATATAAGAATCGGGTGTTTTTTCTTTTAGAAAGGAGAATTAATCTTGAGTGACTGGTTAGATAAAACAATAAAGTACTTATTAATAGTAGGATTAGTAATATTCATTTTTATTATTACAATTGGATTTGTTAATGCAATAGGAAAGGATTATAAATATGCCATTGTTGGCTTATTAGGATCTGTTATAGGTGGATTTTTAACATTAATAGGTGTTTGGTGGACATTAAAGGAGCAATATAAAACGAATTTTTTAAATGATTTTCCTAAGAAAATTAGAAGTTTTGATGAATTAAAACAAAAAATAAAAAATATTAATAGTGAAACATTTTTCTTAGAGTCTGAACTTCACTCTGCTAATTTGGACAAAATGTATGATCAATTACTAGAGGATTTAAGAATGCTTACAGTTGATTTAGACGGTTCATCATATTTTATTGTAAATAAGCTAGATGGGCTATTTAAGGCATATAAAAAAGAAAAGAGGGAGGTATCAAGTTATTTTTTAACTGGACCAAATAACTATCCAATGCTGACAGAAGAATCAAAACGCGAAATTAAAAAAATTCAAGAAAAGTATGACCTTATTATATTAAACATAACAAATGATTTAGAAGAACATGGCAAAGTGCTGCTTAACCAGTACTTTAAATACAAAGAGTAATGGCGGAAGAACGGCAGAGCATTAAGCTTATAAGGTGTTAATATGATATTAAGCAAAAGAATTGAACGGACAGCCAATGGGTTGTCTTTTTTGTTTGAAGGAAATTGTTTCCTTTTGCCGAATTTCATCTGGTGGAAGGGGATAAAAGCTTATGAATTTCGAAACAAAATATTTAATAAGATGGGGAATACCGGGTTGGGTTTTTTTGTTTTTTCTATTTTCTACTATTGTTGTAGGGAAAGATTTATCAGTCGTTACTATGTTAAAAACCGGTGGCACAAAGTCTGTTGGATTAGTTATCGCATTGGCTGGAATCGGAGTACCAATAGGCTACATGTTTCATCAGGTCAATTTCGGAATACATTGGTTTGGTAAACAGAACTTATCTAAAAATATAGGTTACATATCCAATTTGCTTATTGATGTTGATGAAAGTAAAGATATAACAGGGGAAAATGTAGAAGATTATTATCTTATCGAATACTTAATGCACAATGAACTTTCAAAGTTAGATGAACCAAGATTAAATTACCTTTCAGAAAGATATAGGCACTTACTTTCAACAACTCATAGCCTAGGAGCTCTTCGTCAAAGCCTATTTGCGGCTAGTATATTTCCATTGGTATTTTTCTTTAACACATGGCATTTTGAAATATTACTGATAACAATTGTTTGCCTAGGTATGTTCTGGAAAATAGGTCAAAATTATAATTATTACTCAAAAAAAACAATGTATTTTCAAGGGAGATTAATAAAGGATTTATTAAAAAAATAAATAACATTCACAGCACCTTTATTATAGGGTGCTTTTTATTTTGTACTCCATTCCTGTTAATGCAACATTCTCCACTCTAATGTTGCACCTTCCTATCATCGTGACCACAGCGATTAAGGAGTGGATCGTGGGGGTTTAGGAGTTGAGTTGATATATTGTATATGTCAAATTAAGCACCCACCATATCTTGTTATATATGTATCAAACAACATATATGTCATTTACTCTCCATCCTACTCCCTCTACATAGACTAATTCAGTCTTTACCACCATTCTTTCAGTAGATCCTACACTGTTGTAGTTTGTTGATATTTTGAACTCATTTAGAAATTCAATCTCGCTTTTAGACACTTGATGTTTAAAAAGTTTGATGTTCGAGATAGAAGACGAGACGTTTTCTTTTGACTGGGGTATTCCGTTACCTGAAGGATGCGTTGCTTTATAGCCTGCTTTGGTCATGAGGGGTTTGATATTCTGATACCGCTCAATCGGGTTGTTATAGGTAAAGAAAGACTTTAAGAACTTTCTGTTCACTTGTTCCGCTTGAGATGTTCAATGTGAGAGACCGCTTCTGCTTGTTGTTTGTAGTTCTCCTGATTGGCTCGTACTTCACTCAATTAGCAATAATCCTATTCGTAAAATTCAATACAAAATCCTGAGCATATACCTAAAATGAAATTTTTCATAAGTATTAGTTGTCATATATGCATCAAAAGTACCGAATAAATTGTACCAAATAAGGAAAACTGGATACTTTTACTCCAATAATCAATTGGAAATTTTCATAGTTTCATTTTCTAAGGAAATGTTTCTAAAACATTACTCATAAGGTATAATTTGGATAATTGGCAGGTGGGTTATATGAAATCATGGGAAAAGATCAGATATTTTCGTAAAAAATCGAATATATCGCAAAATTCACTTTCTGAGGGGATATGTTCAGTTTCTTACTTAAGTAAAATTGAGAACGGTCAAAACGAACCTTCTGAAGAGATTCTTCTATTGTTAGGTAACCGTTTAGGGATTGACTTAAGTGAGATAGAACAAGAAGATACTTCAATAGAAAAAATACGATTATGGTTTAAGTATATATTCAAAAGAGACATATTGAACGCAAATAAATTATATACAGAGATAAAAGATTTTAATGGCCATAAAATTGAAACCACCATACGTTATAAGATCATCCAGAGTCTGCATCATTTAATCATAGAATCTCAGTATTCAATCGTTGAAGAAAATGTAAGAGAGCTTAATTTGAGTAATGAGATATTAAAAGAGACAGACCTTTTTTATCTAAGTCTAGTCAAGGGGGTGTATCATTACTATAAAGAAAATTATTCAGATTCATATACCTATTTTAAAAAAGCTGAACAACATATATCCAAGGTAGAACTTCAAAGCTGGGAAAAAGGATATTTATACTACCTGTTAGCTTTAGCCGCTAATAAGCTTTGGAAAAATTTGATTTGCCTGGAATATACCAGGGCGGCTTTAAATATCTTTGAGGAACTGTACGAATTTAAAAGATGTGCAGATTGTCGTATTCTATCGGGAATCATTAACCAGCGAATAGAAAATTGGAAAGAAGCTACTAAACAACTTGAACTAGCAGAGACAATTGCTGATTCCTTTTCCGACGATAAACTCAAAGGAAAAATCTATCATAACTTGGGTTATATTGAAGCAAGAAAAGGAAACTCACAAGCTGCAATAGACTTGTTTAGAAAAAGCTTAGTACATAAAGAAGGACTAGATACAGCGGTTCAAGTAACAACCTTATATTCCTTAATCGAATTCAACTATAAATTTGGAAACTTTGAAGAAGGCAAAAAACTACTTGAACGAGGTATAAAGCTTGTTAAAAAAAATGAATCCTTACAAGACTACTATTATCTCTTTACCTTTTATTCGAATGTCTATACATATGGAATCGACCATGACATAACAGCAGAACATCTATTAAAACAAGTTGTACCTTTTTTTGAAAGGACCAACAAATGGGTTTACCTATCAGAATTCTACCCCATATTAGGAAAGTATTTTGATAAAAAATCTAAATACAAACAATCTTCTAGTTATTACTATTTAGCAAATAAAGCTTTTAAAAAAATTGCACAGTTGGAGGGTTATTTTTTAATTGATTAAAAAATTAGAAGCACGGCACTAATTTTTTACAGTCCTATTTATGTTTAGCGCTTTATCATTCTTTTTAAGGTAGCATCCTCTTTTTGTTTAAAACCACTCGGGAAAACTAGATAAAATTTTGTATTTTTTTCACTTCCTTTCAAAAATTTTATTGTTCTGTACTTTTACAAAATTAACTGCATTTTCCGTGTCCGATTTAGGGATACGTTTCCTATTTTCTTTTTCTATTTTTCCAACAGAACTAGGAAGATAGATAACCTTTTCAAGTCCTTCTACAATCAGTTTTGCGGCTAAAATTACAATGGTAAAACAGGCAATAGGTGCTATAGCAATCCACGGATAGGATGTCCAGATGAATCTCCACCACCCTCCTATTAAACCTGACCATTCGTTTGTTACGGAACGGATTGTAGTTTGCATAAAAAGGTCTTGTTTAGGGGTTCCACCACCTACAAAAATCTCTAGAATTCCAAGGTGTGCGATCAGCAGCATAACAGCAATAAATTCTCTAAAATATATAACGGCAAGTTGCGGTGCCAATATTGGCCTTACATGTTTGGTTAGTACACGAATTTTGCTAGCCCCTAAAATCTTTGCACTCTCAATGAAGTCTTCTTTTAAAACCTTTTCAATCTCAGAAGAAATCAAAACTGTAAGTGATGGAACTGCGATAATTACCAAAACGACAATGTTTATCGTCAATCTTTCAGAAAGAGAAAAAGTAAACTGATCATCTTCTAAATAATCATGTAACAAAACCCATTGAAGTAGAAAGAATGCAATAAAAACTGTAGGAAAAAAGTTAAATGAATTTAGTACATTTCTCAAAAACTTTAACCTGTTTGGAATAAAAGTGCTTACACATATAGCAGCCAATACCGAAACAAGGAGTCGAAGAAACGTTACAATTAACGCAATTCCAATCGTATATTTAGCACCCACCAGTAAGATATGAAAAATGCTGTATCCCGAACTATCTGAACCCAAAGGAGGTAACAGTCTAGGAGAAATAGGTGTCTTAATGATATTGCCATCGTTATCATAAATAATTTTTATGCCAGGTTGAGGAATATGATCGTCGAATACTACTTTATAAAAGATGCTGCCGAAAAAAATAATCATTAGAACCGCTGCACCTGTAAAAAAGCTCTTATTCTTTAATAATCGCTTAATCATTTAAAAGTTCACCTTTTCATTTGTCAGCTGATTAATAAAAAACCTATAGAGATTAAGCAAGAGATAAATTGGTACAAAGAAGAGAACGAGACAGAAAGCGATTACTTCAATATTCGGATAAATAAGAATTACGTAAGTGATTCCATAGATGTTAAACAAACGTTCAAACATTACAAGATTGGACAACATTACCCAGTTAATTGATTTAGCATGATTGTATAAGCTAACAAGTGTGTTCCTAAAAATATGAACAAACAGTAAATAAAGATTAGATAGCCCTTTGCTCAATCCAAATTCGACATAAGTCTTCTGGTACTCGTCTTGATTTAAAAGTACCGATATCTTAAAGAAAAGAATTAACGGTAAGATACTTAGCGTGACTATTGGTAGAAAATACGCTTTTTCAAATGCTCCAGCGACTGGAAATAGTAGGACACCTGTGTTTTTAAAGATTTGTACAACAGAGAATTGAATGACGATAATGATAAAAATATCAGGCAATGCTTCAAGGATGGTTACAATATAGACGATTCGTTCGGACACTTTTTTAGGCAGAAGGATCGTGATGAATGTTAAAAGGTTTCCGAGAAGGAAAGCTAATAGAAGAGAACTGCAAAAAATAATAACAGAATAAATATAATAAGACCAAAATCCAGGAAACAAGTTAAAAGACTCTTTTGTGTAGGGATGCACAAGATCTTGGTAAGGATCTAAAAAGAAATCAAAAATTGATAAACAGTTGTTCCAAAAACTATGAAGATTTAAATCAATCTCTCCTACGAATAACCCAAGAAATGCGCAAATGCCAATGATAGAGAAAGTAACCATTATAAAATTTGCTATAACCTTCAATAAGTTACCCTCCTATTTAATGATCGAGTTAACTTTTGTATTATTTTGTAATTTTATCGTACCTCAAATATACTGTTTGCGGTATTGGGAAAATGTCTATTAATTATGAATACAAACCCTTATGAATTTTTCATACTTTCATAAATAAACAACAGAGGAATGGTAAAAACGCCCGCCAAAAAGTAGTGTTTTCAAAATATGACTTATATTTATATAAAAGTGTATGAATTATACGATAGAAATATCTTCGATTTTCCATCCTACTCCCTCTACATATACTAATTCAGTCTTTATCACCATTTTCTCAGTAGATCCTACACCGTTGTAGTCTGTAGTCACTTTGAACTCATTTAGAAATTCGATCTCTGTTTTAGAGACTTCATGTTTAAAGTGTTTGATGTTCGAGATAGAAGACGAAACGTCCTCTTTGGATTGGGGTATTCCGTTACCTGAAGGATGCGTGGCTCTATAACCTGCTTCTGTCATAAGAGGTTTGATGTTTTGATATCGTTCACTCGGGTTGTCATACGTAAAGAATGACTTTAAAAACTTCTTATTCACTTCTTCCGCCTGGGAGGGCTCTATATTCGAGACCGCTTCTGCTTGTTGTTTATAATTCTCCTGATTGGCCCGTACTTCAGAGAGCTGACTTCTTAGACTGAACACATAAAGGATGACAAGCACCATCATGATGATGAAGCCTGCAAACATGAGAAAAAATGACGTTCTTCGTTCCATGTTTCAACCCTCCTTATAATACACGTCTATATCCTAAGAACGGATACAGCTGTTTCCACTCGGTTACGGATGAATACTCTACCCCGTTGTCGTTCGCGTTGATGAACTGATCGTTTCCGACATACATCCCCACATGACTCGCACCCGCTTTATAGGTAGAGAAGAAGACGAGATCCCCTGGTCTGATTTTTTCTTCTGCCACAGGAACCGTCACTTCATATTGCATTTGTGCTGTCCCGTTTAACGGTTTTCCGCTCAGTCCGAATGCGTATTCGAGTAGTCCTGAACAATCAAATCCTCCTGCAACAGGTTTTCTTCCTCCCCACACATACGGAAACCCTAGATAGTTTTTCATCACATTATGTACGCGTTCCACATCGAACGCTTGATTACCGTTTGAGACGGTCGGACCACTGCCATTCACATAGCGAAGCACATGATCCACGTAATGAACATCCCCATAACTCTCCCAACCTTGTTTAGCTGCCATCATCTCACTAAAAGCAACAGCTACTTCTTTTGAGTACCCACCGTTCTCTTTCGCGTACGGAATGAATCCTGCTCCAAAGTTATACGACTGTAGAGCGATTCTAATATCGCCGTCCGATTTCTTTAACACATCCGCAAAGTACTTGACTCCCGCTTGTATCGAGTACTCTGGGTCGATCAATGCTCCACGTGGAAGTCCAAGTGATTCGGACGACTGCATCACATCCAGATGACGACCACCTGATTCTTGTTGGACAAGAGCGAGTAATAAATCCACCTGTTCAGAGATCCCTTCTTTTTCTGCGTACTTTCGTATGAGCGGTTCCCACCGTAACACTTCTTTTGTAATCTGTGCGTTTCCGTCCGTTGAAGTGCTATAAAAGTCTTCATCTAACTCGGAATCCCCACCAAGCGATAGCGCGACAAAGAGCGCGATACCGATCAGACTCGTGAGAAGTAGAACACCTAGAAGAAGGAGCCATGTGGTGGGTCTTGTTAAAAGATACGCTTTGATTGAACGTTTGGCGGTCTTACGTAACACACTTTGCATGTAAAACTCCTCCTATCCTCAGTGTCTGCCTTCACTTCGCTTGTTTCGGTTATTATTTTCTTGCATCTTCCTCGCATCGATCTGCTTTTGTGCCTCATACCGGGTGATATGCTTTACACTACGAGCACTGCTCTGTTGTGGTCTCTCTTCTCGAACCACATAGTTCGCTCGTTTTGGTTCTGATCTCTTTTCACTATCAGATTCAGGGTTACGATACGATGAAACGGTCGAATTATTATTCTTTGTTGTTCGGGGTTGCTGCGTCTTTCGTTGTTGAGTCTCTTTGTCGCTTTTTCTATCTTGTTTATACTCTTTTAAACTCACAACACCAAACAGACTCTTTCTGGCCTGACTGGTTGCGACCACTTCTCTTTTTCCTTGTGCATGATCGAAGAGCACCCGTTTACTAAAACCGGGTTCTCTTTTGTCTGACTGATTACCATAATTATCTTTACGGAATGTGCCCTGGTTCGAGATGCGTTGTTCTTTGCTGCTGTTGTGTTTAGACTGATGGTTACGACCGTGCGATTTATTCCCCGTCATCCGTTTAGCCACACTATATCCTTTTTCACCAACTTCACTTGCAGCACCCGCTGCTTGAAAGGTCATACGTTCTGCGATCTGTTGACCTTGCACCATCCCGCTTGAAGCCACTTCAAAGATCTCAGAACGATACTTCATAAGTCCCCAGATGATGAGCACGATCAAAAACACGACGAACGCATATCCTTCAATGCCGTTTGATATCTTTACAGATTCATAGACTAAAGTGGCCATTCCGGTAATAACAGCTGTGAGTAACACGAGTCCGCCTTTCATCAGCAACACCCCGATGATCTTTTTAAAGTGGTTAAGAGCCGTCTCACTGAAACTCGGGATGAGTGATAGGATGAGCGGTATGGCGGTAAAGATCACGAGTGCTAAAAACCACACCTGCAATAGAAACTTAAAACTAGACAACAAGATGACCGGTATCGCAAGACTGAACGTCGAGATGATTGTGATGATGAGGTAGCCAAATCTCTCTCCGCTATACTCCGGTGACATTTGTTTATTTTCAAAATCTGAGATTTCCTTTTTTACAATAACTGACCTTTGTTCTAAACCCTCATCTGTATATGGTTTTATCTTAATGAGGTTTTCAAAACGATTCGGGTTTTCTTTATTAACCTCTTTTTCTTTTGTTGTACCATAGTTTAGTAGAGTATACGGACGCTTCACCATGAGGTTAAAGAGCTGGTTTTGTAACACAGCCGTTCCTTCTTGTGCACTGAATGATTCGTTACCGTCTAAGGTGTCCGACGTAAGAAGAACATTAGCCGAACTTGCGATTCCTTCGATGTCTGAGCCCCATTCGTTCAACTGTTGGATGTTACCTGTCGTATCTTCATAAAACCAGAACGTGAAAATCATGATGACGAGTGCTCCGATTATAGCTTTGATGGCATGTCCGCTCTGTTGGTTCACATAATACCGATAAGCAGCCGTTCCACCCACGATAATGATGAAAAGCGATAAAAACGTACTCACCATGATGGTATAGATTCGTTCACTCATCTCACCCGCACTCTTTACCATGAGTGAGATGAGGTCAAAACTCATGAGTTGATTAACGGCATATAACGTAAAAGACGAGATTACTTTATTAAAACTCCATAAACCTGCATTGATAGAGTGAAGTGCCCGGTCTCCTGTTGCTTTGATTCCATCGTCGATGTCCGCTTCTAACTTATAATGGTCTAGCGGGTAATGACTCTGCTCTAGTTCGATCCTTCCGATCTTCTCGATCTTTTTCTCTACCGTCGGTGAGGGGTCGTTGGCGTTCGTACTACTTGGCAGAAGAAGAAACAAAAAGACAAAGAGAATTAAGATTCTTTTAAGGTGGTGCATCAAAACCCCTCCCTTAATCTTTACAATGAATACATTTCTCTAACTCATACTTATCTCTAATTTCCTCACGGTCGATCTTCATACTCTGATCCACATCGATCCTCCACTCATCTCCTTTTTCACGAATGAGAAGTTGGTCTTCTACTGTGTTCTCACCATTAGGGTTGCGAAATGTCGTCATCACATAATACTGATCAGATTCATTGCTTGGATAGATTTCATATTGAATGTCTTCGTATTTTAATCCTGAATCTTTTTGTTTTGCTGTTTTATCTACCTCATAAGATCCGTTTTCATAAACCAGTTTTTGTTGTTGTTTATAGTCACTATCGAAATAAGCTTTCTCCCAATCATAAGCCACTTTAGCTATGTCTTCGGGTTCTGTTCCACTGCAGCCTCCTAATAGGAGTAGAGTTAGTGGTAGTACGAGATATGATTGTTTCATCAGATGAAAGCCTCCTCTGTTTCCCGTCTTCCTTTATCTTCTTCTTTCGTGTTGAACGCGTCTTTCCATTCGTTGAACGGTACATCGATCTGTATCTTGGCCGTGCGACCGTAGATGTCTTCCATCACACATTGTCCTTCACTCAAGTTCTTTAACAGCTCTCGGTTCTCTTTGTTGTCTTCGATGCCAAGAAACTCAATGATGTTCCCCGCTTCTTCAATCGTTTTCGCTTTGAACGAAAACTTGGTTCCGATTCCTTCTTTCACATCTGCACGGTTATAATCAACCGTTGATTGTGTGACGATGTATACAGCAGATCGAAGAGAACGACCCGTTCGAAGCATCTCTTTGATGAGCTTATGACCCTGACCGGTGTTCGTTAACATCCACGCTTCTTCAAAGATCGTGATCTTTGTCTGTGAATCGTCTCGGGCGAACTTTGTTGCGAACTTCGCGAGCGGAATCATGAGTGCGACTGCGATATGTTCATCTCGGGTAGCGGGCTTTTCTCCGTCTTCTGGAAGCGTTAAGTTCTGAATCTGTAAGATGTTCACTTGTTCTTTTAAAGAGATCCCAGACACGTCTCCGTTCGAGAACATGAGTTTCGCGACACCGTTCGTTCCGACTTCATATAACAGATCACCCACGTTCTGTACTTCTTTATCTTCAGAAGACTGAAGATACTTGACGACTTTTAACAGTCCAGGTTTACGTTCTGTTGTTAACACATGACGTACCCCTTTATAGATGGCCGTCTTGATGTTTCTCTCCTGACTCTGAAGTTCTGCTAAGTATTCAAGAATCGCGACCGCGGTATCATGCGCTTCTTCTCCTTCTAAGAAGGTGAGCGGGTCGAGTTTCCCAGCGTCCCTCTTATCACTCGAGAACGTGATATAGTTGAAGCTCTCTATAAGATCAGCGAACGGCGATTGTTCCTCTCCGATCGTCGCTTTAAACTTCTTTTCCACTTCGTTCTTAGGATCCGTCATCAGAATCTTTGCGCCAAAGAAGATTGCATTTAACAAGATATCCTTCAACAAAAACGATTTCCCCATCCCGGTTGGTCCTGAGATCGTCACGTGAGGTGACGAGTATTTAGAGCCTTTTAACCCGAGCTGACCTAGAAAAGGATGATAAAAGACTAAAAAGGGTGAGTTCTCGACCGTCTCTCCTGGACTCGTGATGTCTTTTCCGAGATAGAAGCCGACCGTGTTCCCGACTTTACGGGTGAGCGAGAAGAGCGAATCACTGAACGACTCGGGTGTTAAGATCTGTTCCCAGTCGGGTGCGACTATGTCCGCGCCTGGTATCGACTGATGAAAAAGAAGCAGTTGATCGGCGAGCGGCTGCAACACCTCCACCCCACGATCTTTAAACGCTCGTTTAAGTCGAGTCACCCGACTTCGACATTCACTCTTCGTCATCCCCCATACGACGAAGTGCGTATACGTGCGAAGAAGCGGTTTTCCTTGGTTCTTGATGTCGTTCTCTAACTCATGAAGAAGCGTTCGGCCAGCGTTGATGAGAGAATCTTCGTCTTCGTTCGCTTGTAACAGTTGAGAGTCTTGATCACGAAACCGCCTCTTGATCTTGTTCGTCTCGCTATAGTCGTCCTTTTTCTCCTTATAGTGCGTCCGGATATGCACTTCGACCGGAAACCCCAGCTCTTGAAAGAAGTACGACCACGCACGTCCGTTCATATCGACCGGAAACTCGGTGACGGGTAGGAACGCACAATAACTCTCATCTTCTAACTGCTGAATCCGGATGAACCCCGCGTCCGACTGATGAAGGATTCCTTCGGTTAGCGACGAGATCGATTCGTCATTCTCTCTTTCATTCTTCATCCCACGGGTGAAGAAGTGACGAAGAAGGTAGTGAAGTTCTTCTTTTTTCGCTCTTGTTGCTGGTAAGTAGGACGATAGCGTCGCGAACGCACTCTCTTCACTCTCTCGGTACTGATTCAATAATTCACCATCGATTCCGTTATAACCGGACAGTCGCTGCACATACCGGTTCAGTCCCTTTAGAGAGCGAATGGTGGTCCCAAGAATATTGTCACCTTCGTTCTCTTTACGTTCTAACTTGATACCAATGAAGAACTTGTACTCGACGGTATCTTTTGCTTCTTCGATCAGAATGTCTCGTAAGCGCTCGGCGTAATAAGAGCCAACAGACGCATACTTACCTTCGTATTGATTCTGAAGTTTAGAGATCCGGGCCTCAATATCAACGGGTACCGGTAGGATCTTATAATCGATCTCTAGAAATCCTGACAGCTGCCACGCGAGTTTTTCTAACCGGTACACCAAGTTCTCTAGTGCTTCTTGTTCGTTGATCCCGACCGTGTTCTCAAACACGCGATAATAACTCCAGATGTCTTCACTCTTTGTGATGACTAGGTTGTTCTCTATTCTGTGAATCGGAAACTGCAGCACAACAATCACCTCAACTTTTAAAGGGTTCGTATCGAGTGGAAACGGAGTAATTCGAGTCCACTCTTCTCCCACTACAATAGCTCTCTCGTTTATGGATAGAGTACCGAAACAGTCCTGTTAAAAAACGATCCAACCGTTTACCGTCCATCCTCGCTCGGCAGAGAAGTCCTGACGTCATCCAAGGCACGACCGTATAGAACGCGAGCGTGAGAGACGAAGGAAGGAATGAACTGAGCGTGTTCCGAAACAACAACAGGATGCCGAGTATGAGTAGTGCGACCACGATCTGGCGGATCTCGATGCCTTTTGAGAAGACGAGTCCGCGATCTCCTTTTCCCAGACTGTACACTTTGATCGGATACCGCCACATCTTTCGGTAACTATAACTCCGCCTCATGAGAGTCCTCCGTTCTTCACACCATCCCATAATGCTTTCGCGATACCTTCGAATTCTCCTGGGTTCGCGACAATCACATAACAGACGACCGCGAAGATGAAACTTGAGAAGAACTGGCCCCATCGTTGCGAGATAAAAGCGCGAACGATCATCACGATCATGATGATAAAGAGTACGGCGGCCACTTGCGTCGACACATAATCTGTTAGTCCAGTAAGATCTGGTAACATGGTTTTACCCTCCTATCGAATGAAGTAGTTTTTTCACATAGAACTTGTCTTGTTTTTCTTCCACAATGATCGTGAATGGTTGCTTCGTCACGATCCCCGTCTCCCCGTCTTCTAGAAGGACGAGTGTTTTGATGAGGTACGTGTTTTTTTCCCTGTCATATACCTTAAAATTCTCTACTCCCCTATACTGATACAGATCTTTTAGTGACTCCGGTCTTTCCATGAGGTAACTCATCTCACTCACCGTGTTCTCGGTGTAGGATGTGAAGAACTGGGTCGCGAACCTTTTTAGTTCATCTTCTTTTTTTAGGTTCTTTTTGCTGTCGTCTTCCTGGTTCTTAACGGCAGAAAGTCTCGTTTCACTCGGAGCGTTTGAAAAATACGGTTGTTCGATCACGTTGAAGTTCTTCCCATCTGTTCCAACCGGGACCGTAATCATCACTTTCTTCGTAAGAGGTGTGACAGGAATCTTCTTTTCTCCCTTCTTCGGAACGGGTGGTGTTGGGAGTGTTTCATATGAAACATTGTAGGTATAGTAAGCGTTTTCACCCTTACTCCTCTTCTTATAAAGAGAAATGCTTTGTAGTTTTCTTTCTCCTTTGAAGCTAGTGTTATTCTCCATATCTGGTAGTGTGAGCCCTTCTGCGAGATAACGACTCAAATCCTCACTTCGTTTCTTTCGCTCTTCTTCAGTGACAGGAATGTGGATGAACTTTCTTACAAACTCTTCCGTGTACGCTTCGCCTGCAGGTGATGTGATGAAACCTTCATCCACCATTTTTTCTAGCTCTTCTTCCGTTGAGTCTTGGTACCCGTTCACTTTTTCGTTTAGAAATGCAGTACGAAGATACGATTGTGTGGTGATGAAGAGTACCGCGAGAACCCCCATCCAAAAGAGAAAGCTCACTACACTTCTAGAGTTCATCCGAGCCGACGGTACACGTCTTTCTTTTTTACGTTTAAGGTAAGAGAATACGTTTTTCATTTGTCAGTCCTCCTAGATCTAGCGCGTTTCTCACGTACACACGCCTAAAATAGGTGTCACCGAGACCTTCTTCGACCATCTTTCGGTTGATGAAGATCTCTCCGATCTGTAGGTTCTTGATCTCACGGGGATTCGCTTTGAACCGTTCTACGTCTCGAACGGTCCCCATATCTGCTTCTTGGCGGAGTCGGTTGTTCTTCCGCTCGACCTGTTGCGTCACTTCTTGATCTTGAAACGTGCCGAACACTTCGGCGATCCGCTCCGCGTCTTTTGCGGAGTTCACGCGACCGGTTGCGATGATGTTACAGTTCGAGATGATCTGTTCGGTCATCACAGGATCCACACTATCGATATCAGATAACGTTTGGGTGCTTATGATGCATTCGAACCCGGCTGAACGTGACTTGTTCACGATATCGACCATCCGACGATCACCATACGCACTGAACTCGTCATATACCGCGAATATCGCTTGTCGGCCCTTCGCTTGTCTGTGAGCGACGAGGGAGTTCACATCGAGGATCACAAGCTTACCGATCCGCTTGATATAATCGGCATAACGGCTGCCAGAGACCGAGAAAATCACCACGTTATTGTTCTCTGTGATATGTCGAAGATCGATTCCGTCCTCCTTCTCGGTGAACAAAGACCCCAGGTCACTCTCGATTAGTTCGCCGAGCTGCATGCGAAGCCGTGTGAGGCACCCTTCGACGATCTCGCTCGGAAATTCGTCATCGAGCGTATTTTTTATGCTTTGTAACTTCTCACTGAGTACCGATACCGTTATGTTTCTTGTTTGTTTGATCACTTTTGTCTCTTTTTGCTTAGGAGTTCCTGTGAAGTCGTCCAGATCATCCTGTGGTGGTTCAACTTCGACCGTTGTCTCATATTCTTCTGAGATCTCTTGTTCAGTGGTCTTCTCTTGAAACAACTTCTTTGTTTGACTCAAGTTGGTGAGTTTCGTGATGGTGTGTAGATCGCGAGTCTCGTTACACTCGTCGATGAGCTTGATGATGAGCTGTAGGTAGCGTGAGGCGATATCCGTATAGTACGCACCGTCTCCTTCTGTTGAAAAAGAGAAGAGTGACATGAGTTTGTCTCTCGTTTCTGTCGGTGTGCCATTTTTTATCGGATTGTAGGTGTGGTGGTCGGATTCAGAAAAGAGATACACCTCTTTTCTATAGGCTTCGGCTAATGCTTTGAACTCGAGCATCGATTTACGTTCGCCCTTACCGTCAAAGAAGATGACGGGCTTGTTCTGTTTTAACGCGCTCTCCATGATCGAAGCGATGAGGGTCGTCTTACCCGTCCCCGTACCGCCTGTCGCGAGCATATGATAGTTCATCTCATGAGGTTTTAGTTCTAAGTGTTCTCCGGTATCGGTATACCCGATGAACGGGGACTGTTTGTCTGTCGTTCGGTACTGAAGTTGCTTCTGAGAAAGAAAACTCACTCGTTTGTCCCGAAAACGTTTATACCGTCCTTCGGCTTTTCTTCGCTTCACCTCTTCAGACTTTGTCGTGATCCGTCTTTTAAAGAAGTAGGTAGCGTAGATGTAATACAAAAAACCAAGTATTAGTGAAAGAGCGAACACACTCAGATAGCTCGAAGATGAAACGGGATACGCTCTGTTTTGATTAAACAACTGTTCAACGAGATCGGTCACGAACGGTACATTTACGCCGGAAAGTACACCAAGATAACTGAAAAGCGTGCCAGAGGCGTAGAGCATCATCAGAATACTACAGCCTATGCTCAAACAAAGGTAAGCGTAAAGATCTCGTTTTATCGTGTAAAGAAGAAAGAACGGCAATAACCCTGTTACAGCAGGTACGATGAAGAATAGGATCAGAACGCCCACACACAGGTAGAGAACAAGGTCTCCGATCAATCGATCACTTTCACTTTGCGGTTGTTCCCGACTCTCCATCAGAGGTTCCAACGTTCGTCACCTCCTCCCACTTGTCGTTGAGGATCGCATCTGGGATGTCTTTCACTAGAATTCGATGGCCGTTAGTAAGATCGCTACTCATCCGGTTAATCGTGTTTCTGATGTGACCGGTATGCGTGAAATAGAACACGTTGTCGTATTCACCTTCACTTAACACTTCTTCAAACATTCTAAACTTATCTCGATACCTTTTGTTCTCTTTCTTCGTGAGTTCGAGTTCGATCCAGATCCGGTTCACCGTATCATCACTTCGTTTCACAAAAAAGAGGGCGTCTGGTATCCGGTCTCGTCGGTTGTTGTAGTTCCGAAGCTTCTCTTGGTTCGAGCCTTGTCCGACGATCCTGTACCGTAGTTCCCGCTCCGTATGATACGAGAACGGGATCCCCTTCTGTTTGAACTGATACTCATAAAATAAGAGAAGGTCTGTTAAGAGAAGCGTATGCTGCGCGGTGTTCAGACTCACAGACTTCGGTACCGTCACTTCCGCTTCCACTTGCTGGCGAGCTTCTGTTGTGGCGTAGTACACCCCGAGTCTTGATGCGATACGTTTGTTCACGAGATACCCTTGATTCGTCAGTTTCTGAAGTCGTCGATACGCTTGGTTCACATGATTCTCTTGAAACTTCAACATCACTTGTTTATGCGTTACGATGCCGTTTCTCAAAATAAACGTCAGGTACTCCACATCTTTTGGTTGTAACGTACTGTACTTGTATAACACGTTCCACCACCCTTACTGTAGATGAAATGGTTGCACAACTAGATCAGCTACTCTCCATTCTTAACATCACTGAAAACACATTTCGAATCACTTTCCGCACTTGAACTTCTATGCACTTTCTTGAACTTGAACTGCTGGTTTTTGCTTTTGACCTTTATCACTTGAACTACACTCACTTAATCCTTTTATTATCCTTCCCTAACTTTCTTCCCACCTCCCACACTCTACCTCTTATCCTTTCATCCTCATAGTCTCTTATTCCGGCTTCTCTTTTTAACGAGTCGTCCAAGACCTCATAGTCACATGTACGTTGTGGGTATGAGGTCTTGGATGCGGAACGAGAAAAAAGAGAAATGCCGGAATCTCCTTGTATACCTGCATTCTTACTCATAATCGAACCCATAATACACCGTGAAAAAGAGCTAACTCACCTACACTCTCGATTATGGCCTCGATGGAATCTGATCTAGTTGCCTGCAGGTTACACTAAAGAACGCACGTTTGGCAATAGATTCACTGGAAAATATATCTAAACTACTATCAGAATTTTCTTACAATAATATTTTCTTACTACGAATCTCTATAATTTCACGTACCAGAACCATTCTCCTCTACCTCCTAAACAACTCCCTCGTTCTCCATTATTCTGCTATAACCCTGAAAGTTCTAAAAGAGCCGACAGGATAATTTTGATATGTATTGGCACACTGGCTCATTTAATGTCAACCCGACCGACTTCGTGGTGGAGACTCGGTAATTAAAAACGGAACCGTTACTTTGTCGTTTTGGTTGAGCACGATGAATGCTTGATCACGCTTTGGAAACAAGTCGATAAACGCCAGCTGCGCTTCTGGTGTTCTCTGTTGTCGCGTCTCGATCAAATGCTGAAATAGAACACTTTTGGATGCGATCTTCGTCACCGCGTTTCGACCACGGCCGATCGTCTGCTTGATGATCTGTTTGGACTGCTTTAACACTTCTTTTAACGTAGAAAGTGCCATGCCGCATGTTTCAGCGAGCATGCGTAGGGATCCTTCAAGATACGGGTTCACACCTGTTGTTTTTTCCTTTAGTACAGCTAGTAGATCGCTTTCTCGTTCATCATAGTGAGAGCGGGTTCGTTCTTGCCGTGGCTTTTTAAACTTATACCACCCTTCTCGTCCTACGAACTGAGCTTGTCCATCCGTCCAGAGTTCGAGAAGACTCTCTACATACGAACGCTTCACTCCTTTATACTTACCAGAGTACGCGCTTTTTAACGTACGTTCGAACTCTTGTTTACTGAGTGGCTTCATCATGTTCGAGTTGAACTGATCGAGTTCATCGTAAGCTTCTTCCAGTTCTCTCCCGCTCTGAAAGTTCGCAAGAGCAAGTGTCATGAGTGCGTTGTTACGGCTTGATCCGTGGTAGCCAGAGTCGATTTTTTTAGACGTGATGAGTGCTCGGTACCAATCAGATCGTGTGAGGTCTTCTTCTCTTGTTTGGTTTGAATAGATCACAGAGAACATGTTTCGCTTTTCATAGTCGACCGACCACTTGATGAGTGATGCTGTATCAGCGGGTGTTGCGTAAAAATCGAGTACGTTCTCTTCTTTTGGTATCCGGTAAAACCCAAAAGGCACACAGTTCGTATCGACTGGTGCATAATTTTTTAGTGCATGACGGATGTTGTTGGACAGTCTCTCTGCGATGCGTAGACTCTTGTATTGTTCTCGGTTCGTGATATAAAAAGGAGAAGACAACACAAAGAACACCTGGTAGCCACGAGGTGTCGCAAGCAGCAAGTTCGGTCGTGGTAACCCTAACTCTTCACAACCGATATATAGAGCATAAAGATCTGCGTTCTTCGTATCGATATCAAGAGAGATCACGTTGATCTGTTTGAGATTCTCCCGCTCGTGCCCTTTGATGATGCGGTTTTTAAAATCATAATACGTTCCACCGCGAAACGTGTTTGGTGTCCAGTGTGATAAGTTGCGGTACTTCTCTTGTAAGGTCTCATAAGACGTAACAACGAGTCCTTTTCCTTCTGTGAGATCTTCTTTTGAAGACGAGACAAAGACAACACCACGTTTATGTGGTGCATTTTTTTCGGCTTCTGTAAAACGCACCACGTTTCGAAGTGGTGCAGAAGTTCCTTTTTTCTTATAGAGCATGAGGCTGTCATGGGTCATGAATGATAGAATATCAGGTATAGAAACAATGGAATCTTGTTTTTTGTTCACGTTTTGCACCACTGACACCCTCTTTCACTCCGAATTTTTATGCTTCTCCGATAGAAAGAGCCTGTTTTTGACATAGCTCCCACATATAAACGAGATGTTTCCGTTTGTTGGAGAAAGTATAACGAAGTTGTATCTTGAAAAAGGGTGTTCTCTAAGGAAAATGCACCAAACGCAAAAAGCCCCTTGAGACCATGTGGCTCAAGGGACAAAAAAAGTGGTTCTATTTTTTTATCATGCACGTTCCGCTTCGGTTTTGCACCATTACGGTTGAAATGCACCACTCCAGCGAACTCTGTGTATCTCGTGATAAAGTGCTGCATCCCCTACTACATAAAGGAAAAGCGATTTCTTTAGTAAAAGATTACTACACAAGTTCCGCTTAAAATGATTACGCTAGTGGTGCGTTTTTATCGCACACACTTCGCTAGATTTCGTCAGGTTTCGTTAGACTTCCGCTAGAAAATTGGATGGATTATTCTATAAAGCCACTGTTTTCATGTGTTTTAATGCTACGCAGGTTCCGCTGAAATTGAGATTTTAGTGGTGCGAGTGGTGCATTTTAGGGTTCCTTTTGATACACAGGTTCCGCTCATGAGGTAGTAAGATGGTGCATAAGTGGTGCAAAAGGCACTAGTGAGCGGACTGTGTGTACTAAAATAAGAAAAGTGGTGCATAGTTTTGCACCACTTACGAATCTGTTTATTAATTTCTTTAATTAAAGTCTCTTAGTTTACTCCACACCCAAAGACTTGAAAGGAATATACGGTCAAGGTGGATGATTCTACAGCGTAATAAAATGTATATTTTTGATTAAGAATTAACATTGTAAAGTTTATAGTTTATATTTCTTAAAGAATATCGAGTGAATTATTTGAAAGTACACTTTCCAATTGAATTAATTCATCGTCCCAAAGAGATAAATTAATTAGTAGGTCTTTACAATAATTGAAATTATTATCATTAAGTATGACGCTGGCAACTACAGCACTATACTCTTTTTGAGGCCTCCCCTCTTCCATTATTTTTTTCAATCCATTTACAATTCTATTCTTTCTTCTAGTACTAACTGATTTCCCCTCATAATACTCTTTCGTTTTTTCTAAAATATCTTCTATAGACTCTTGAACCTCAGTCCCAATTTGGAAACGAGGATATACTAGTCTTTCAATTTCATTTAAGTATATAACATCTATAGTATTAGACCCTATTTCATCTTTACCTTTTAATCTATACAACTTCATACCGATATGCGTTCTAGGGTTATCTTGACATGGATTTATGATTTTAGATTGATTAGGATCATGATTACTCTTATTAGTATTACATCTTTTGCAAGCAGGTAATAGATTCGCCCAATCTACTACTAAATCGGGATATATGTCTTTTGGATAAAAATGTTCTACCTCCATATACTTGCTTTCTTCAGCAATATTACATTCACAATAGCAGCATTTCTTATGACTCATATGTAATAATGGTACTTTTAGTAACTCATGATTCCAAACGCTAGTCCCATCAGTTTTATATTTATTAGTTAATTGAGTTTTTAGATCATCAGTTAGTTCAGCTGGCTTAATAGTTCTATCAATTTTAATCATTTATGCTACCACCAAGAGCTGCTAGCTGTAACCTAAGCATTTTGCGTAAAGGGTTTCTAGGATGTAACATTGCATCCAATGTGTTAAAAATTTCACTTGCTACAACTGGATTTTCATCATTTAAAGATTTTTCAAAAGCATGCATAATATGAAGGTATACATCTGATCTTGTTTCCTTTAATCCCATAACATCAGTTAATATTTCCTCCACAGTCCATCCTTGGTAACCAAATGTAGAGCTAGGTAATTCTCTTACATAAACTTTACTTTCCTCATTTAGGCCCAATGCAATTAATTCTTTTGGTTCAGCAACTTGTAACATGTGCGGACTATGTGTACTGGCAATTATTTGAGCATTGGGTATTACTTCTTTAAAAATTTCTATTAATTTTGCTTGCCACTGAGGATGGAGGTGAAGGTCTAACTCATCTATTAAAATTACCCCATCAAAATCTTTGACGCTTATTCTGGGATCTTTAAATCTATGTTCTATTTGTTTTATCAATCCCAAAAGAAGGAATAATACTGATTTATAACCAGAAGATAAATATTCAAAATATATTTCTTTACCAAAAGAAGTTAATAAGATCTCGTGCGTATCTGGAATAACACTTTTAAAAGAAACATTAGGTTCAATTATTCCGAAACACTTTTTTGCTAATTCTAAGTTTTCTAATTGTTCGTTTGTTAATAGATTTTCATGTTTAGACCACATAAATCTGCTTAAAAACCAACCTTTTATATCATGAGCTGAAGTTCCGTTTACAATTTCCTCACCCATTTGATGTATTTCTTTAACTGGATCCTTTTCAATAGCATTTACTTCTACATGATACAAGGGACGTATGGATTTAAAAACAAACAGTTTCAGCAATTGATCCTGGAATGCATTATTACTGTACTCTTGTGCTTCACTAGGATGAAAATAGATTCTATTGAAATCCCTGCTTATATCGGATTCATTTACGTTGATTGATAGTCTCCACCTACCTTGTTGATAACTCGAATTTCTGCGTAATGTTTTTGAACCATAATGAGCGAAAGAATGACTTATACATTCTAAAATCGTTGTCTTACCAACGCCGTTAGGACCACAAATAAGGTTTAAACCAGGATTAAATGATAATTCTAAAGTATCAATACCGCCAATTCCTTCAATAGAAAGTGTTTTAATTTTCAAGTTATGCTCCCCCTAAACATCCTATTAATCACAATGCTCTTTTTCTGAAATCATTATAACGTAAAAAATTCCAATTTTGGGGTAAATATATTACCTATGCTGATTTGTCTCTAGAAGATTGTTTTAGATGATTATTTTTGAAATCGGATAACAAAATATTGAAATGAACTAGAATGAAAATTTGAATTGATGATGCTGTTTTACCAACAGTCGTGATAACCACCTAAAACAATAAAAGAGCATACTACTTCTTCTTGAAGGAAGCACCGACTAATTCTATTTCAACGAAGTGTAATTATAGATAAATCCAGTGAGTTGAAGATCTTTTCAATGGTAGAAAGCCTGGTTCAAGCCTTTTTGTTAAATAATGAAATAAGAGCTTACTGAATGTAAGCCCTTTTAGTTATTATTCTAATCGTTATTTAGTAGGTTTTTATCTGCCTATTGCTTTTTAGTTAATATGAAAAATTTTATAATATACAACTACATATATGTTATCTATGTTGTTGTACGATGTATTAAAGTAAATGATAGATTAGTAACTTTCTTATGATCCTTGCCTTGAATTGCCCGAATCATCTCTTGCATCGTATGTCTTGCCATATCCTCAATCGGTTGTTTCACTGTAGATAGACCCAGCAGTTCCGCTAACGGTTGGTTATCAAAACCGACTATTGCAAGATCCTCAGGCACCCGCCAGCCACTATCCCTAGCTGCTTTTAGTAAACCCGCAGCAACCTCATCACTACCTGTAAAGATTGCTTCTGGTCTGTTTTTTAATGCTTTTATACGATGAAACACTTTCTTTCCGTCTTCTATACTGATCGCATTATACTGATACCAGTCCTCATTAATGTCTAATCCTGTTTCTTTCATAGCCAGTTCGTACCCTTTTCTCCGGTCTCTTGTTAACCTCGATCTTCTCTCACTTCCCGCACAATACGCGATTTTTTTGTATCCACGTTCAATAAGATGTTTTGTTCCGAGATAACCACCTTCTACTTGATTGAGAAAGATCGAAGGAACATGAGCTTCATCGTCGTATTCATTACAAATGACGATAGGACCCTCGTTCACATAAGGTTGAACGTGTCTCCATTCGTTTTCAATTGAAGTTAGAATCACACCGTCTACTTGTTTTGTTCTTAATAGCTCCAAAAACTTTACTTCTTGTTTTTTGCTGTATTGCGTCTGACAAAGAATAAGTTGATAACCATACATCGCTGCCTCGTTCTCCATCACTTCTACCAGATGGCTGAAGAAAGGGTTAGTGATTCGAGGAACGAATACAGCGATCGTATCTGTCTTGACTTTGCGTAATCGCTGCGCAGAACTATTTGGCACATAGTTTAATTGTTTCATTGCATTTAATATCTTTTGTTTCTTTTCTTCTGCAACATAAGGGTGGCAATTCAGTACCCTTGAAACGGTCGTACGAGAGATACCTGCTAGTCTTGCCACATCATGAATCGTAGCCATCTAAAACATCCATCCTTTAATAAAGATAACCCACATCACATTTTTTTAGTTCTTTTACTCTGCAACGCTTGTTGTTAATGGTGATCACATCTTCTTGGGAGAGCTGTGACTTCATAAACAATAGTTTCAAATCTGAAATTTTACTTTCCATCGTGATCTGCCATTCTGCATCTACTATATTTGCTCTTAAATAGAGTTTTTGGTTCAAGTGATCCTTAATTTGAACGTCCATCCCGTCTTCTAGAAAGATCCTTGCTACAGAATTTGTATACCTATCAATCTGGTTACCGACATATGAACCCAACTTAAGAGTGCTATCTGTATTCCCTAGCAACACACACCCTTGTTTGACGTAGACCGGAATTTTTTCAAGAGGTGCGTGAACACGTTTATATTGCGGTCCAACGGTCTTTTCACCCGTCCATAGACAATACCAAGTGCCAAGAGGAAAATAGACGTTTCGCTCTGTACTTCCTTCTTCGATAACTGGTGCGACGAGCAGATTCTCTCCAAACATGTATTGATCAAACATTGTTTTAACACTAGAATCGTCCGGATACTGTAGACATAGAGCACGCATGAGCGGAATGCCTGAGATACTTGAGTGTCTTGCTTGATCATAGATATATGGTAAAAGGTTCATACGAACGTTCGCAAAGAACCGATACCCTTCAATTGCATAGTCTTTTCCCGTTCTCTCTGCAATGTTCCACGGTGTACGGTCTTGATTGTGTTCTCCTTTACTCTCAGCGTGATATTGCATAATCGGACAGAAGGCAGCCATCTGTGCGGAACGGATGAAGAGTTCCGCAGTTGGTATATCTCCATTAAAACCACCTAAGTCCCATCCCCAGAACGGAATACCCGAAAGACCTGATGATAATCCTGCGATCAACGAACGTTGAAAGGCTTCAAACGTGGAACGCTCATCTCCTGCCCAGTGTGCCGGGAATTTTTGTGCGCCAGTATACCCCGCTCTACTAAACGTCATTGCACTTCCCGGATCTTTAGCATTCGCAAAATCGTAGTACGCTTCTACATAATCGTTCGGATATTGGTTTCGCATCTCATCTCCCGTGCGTCCATCTGAAAAGAGGAGATCTTTACCGAATACGAATTCACCACCATCTGTCTTAAATCCATCTACTCCGATATCAAGAAGATATTGTCTTTTATTGAACCACCATTCTTTTCCTTCAGGTGAAGAGAAGTCCATCAACATGCTCTCTTTGAACCAGCCTTCTGGCATACGGTACGGTGTCCTGTTGTTTTTTTTTACCATAAACCCTTTTTGGATCATGTAGTTTTCATCACTATCTTTTTGATGATGATGTTGACGGTTTAAGTATTTCATGATCGGGATCTGCCAAAGAATGAGTTTCAGACCGTTGTCATGAAGATAGTCCGTGAGCCCTTTAGGATCTGGCCATCTCCCCCATTCTGGGAAATGAAAATCTTCATAACGATGGTAGTCGTTCTCTTCTTTTACGGTATACTCTGCATCGTTAAAGATATAATAAGTCGCTTCATCACTCCACTGCTCTAATACTAATACGGTAGAAGGAATCTTTAGCTCGTTCGTTAACTCAACCTGTTCTCGCACGACTTTATCTCGATCCCAATTGTTACTCGACATCCATGGTCCGAAGGCCCAAACAGGTGGAAGGATGGGTCTACCTGTTTCTAACGTGAACTGTTGAATCACTTCTGTAATCCCACCTGTGAACAGGTGCATCTTGAATGGATCCTCTCCGAGGTCACACTCAATCTGTAAGAGATCATATAGGTTAGAACCGAGATCGAAATTACTCCATCTCAATGTGTCGATCCACATCCCATAACCTGTAGAACTAACAAAATAAGGGACAGGCATATACGTTCGTGTTCCCTGATCTCGATATTGGTTGTAAACAAAACAATCAAGTACGTTCCCACGCTGATCTAACGAATTATACCTCTCACCGAACCCGTATAGTTTCTCTCCTTCTTTAAGTGTAAAGTTAAATTTCAGTTTTTTTGATACTTGTTTATTTGTCAGCCAAGAGATCGGATATAGGTTCTTTTCATGGCTCTCTAAAATCGTCTCTCCATTTGAATTTCTAAGTTTGATGGAAAAAGGATTTTTTTGTAATTCATACACATAGTTCGGCTGTGAGATAACATATTTACCTCCTATGTCTTCGACGGGAGTTTCCTCATAGGTTAACGCTTGTGGTTCATTAAATTGAACAGAGAGTATAGAGTGATTGTGCTCTAACTGAAAACCTAAATAGATTAATGGATTTGCAAAAAGGTCTTCTCCTTTAAACCAAACCGTCTTCTCAACATTCCCGATGTATTGGACCGATTTAATAGCGTTGGTTTGTAGAGGAGACAAATGATAGCTTTTACTAGCTGCTACTTCTCCTTTATCTTTTAGCGCTTTAAAGGAGTAGTATGCATCTTGTGTAAAGCTTCCTATGTTTGCTTTCCATGTTGTTTCATTCTCTTTTATACATGGAACTGTTCTTATGTTGTTACCGCTAGTTACCGATACATACAGGTGATCGATATCAGTCGGCCAGATTTCTGCACAAACGATTACATCTTGCGACTGAAGAGGATCATTAGGAAAACGTTCAACAGGCTGCGGCTCATAATGGTTCCCGTGTCCGTATGGTTTATGAATGATCTGATAATCTGAATCAAGTTTTAGACTCTCATCAAGATAGTAGGTTACGATTTCAAGAAGGCTCTCTGTTAGTACATCTTCTCTTTTGTTTTTAGTTCGTTTTATTGTCTCATCGTAATAATTTCTAGCTTTATTCAGATCTCCTTTTTCCGTAAAATAAAGAGCCAACCAAGCACAGCTCGCAGAAGAATGAACGTTATCTCCTGGTGCGGTGAACACACCTTGATGTGACACGAGTCGAGACTCGATCTCTTTAACAGCTTCAACCATAATCAAGTCTTCGGGTGAGAAGAGCCCGAATGGCATAACTGTCGCAAGAAGATCTGTAGAGACCGTTTGTTTGTTTGGCGAGCTGATTAACATACCGCCAGTTAGCCCGTGATTAAAGAAGTAATCTCGAATCTCTGTGAGATCTGCCTGTAGATAGTTCATTCCTAGTTGTTGTTTCACAGCTAATAGCGCAGCGTATGTGATCCCTAGGTTAGAAAAATAAACTTCCCTTTCTGAAGTTGGCTTGAATAGGTTATATTGTGGTAGTTGCCAAGTATTTCTTAATGTCTCAACGATTTTTTCAATCTTCTCTTGGTATATGAGAGTAAGGTCATGCCTTCCTATCCTCTTATCATGCTGAACGACAGACCAAACCCAGCTGCCAAGATAAAAGAGGCTCTCTTCGGATTCAGGTGGTTGATAGTCGTTTAATAGTTTTTCAGAGTGGACAAAATCATTTTTTAATTGAGAAGCATGTGCTTTTATAATAGAAGAAAAAGCGATAAATGGTTTATCTGTGTCTTGTAAGATCATCTTTATCTCTCCTGTTACAAAGAGACAGCCAAGAAAATTCTTGGCTGCACTTTTTTTGATTATTTTTTGATCAATGTGTTCAATTCTTTTTCAACATTCTTTAAAGCCTCTTCAGGTGTTGCCTGCCCAAGCTTTACTTTATCGAGCTCTTTCCCAAACATATCCGTCATCTTGCTCCACTCTTCGATCACTGGTGGTACGACTAATGTATCGAGTGCTTTAAAGACAACATCTCTGCTCTCTGGTGGTGATTTTTCTAGATAACCTTTAACAAGCGCATCGTTTGATACCGCTGGGAGTTCCCATGCACTATCAATTCTGATCTTTGCAGCTTCCTCAGAACTACTCATAAACTGTGCCCACTTCCAAGCTGCTTCTGCGTTCTTTGTCTTCTTTGAAACAGCGAGGCCGTTAGCAAAGAAGTGATGGGCTTTTTGTGTGTTCCCTGGCTCTAACGCGATATCCCATTTGAACGGTACGTCTTTGAAGCCATCGAACATCCAGATACCTGTTCGGAGCATCGCGATCTTGCCCGCTTTAAACAGATCTTCGTTCGCCTGACCAGACATTTCTTTTTCAGTAGGCGTCACATGGTATTTGTTCATCTTATCCATCATCCATGTTAGAGTTTCTACGTTTTCAGGACTGTTTACAGTTACTTCTGTCTTATCTTCGTTCAGGATCGAACCACCGTTTTGTGCGATCGTCTTATAGAATTCCCAGAACTGAACGGGTGCGTACGTACCGTAAACGCCATTCTTCTTATCCGTAAGTTTCTCAGCTGCCGCTAGCTCTTCCTTCCATGTCCAGCTCTCATTCGGATATTCAACACCTGCTTTATCAAAAAGGTCTTTGTTATAAAAAAGGACTACGTTTGAGAAACTCTCTACCATCCCGTACTGTTTCCCATCGTACTGAAATGCTTCATACGCTTTTTTGTTGATGCTATCTGGCTTAAAGTTCGTATCTTTCTCGATTAGTGGATCAAGTTCTAATAGAGCACCTTTAGAAGCGTAACTCACAAAGTTCTCATAGTTTAGTTCAAACACATCCGGTGCATTATTCCCAGCGATCTGCGTTTGAAGTTTTGTAAAATAATCATCAAAAGAAGCCAGTTCGTAATCTACTTTGATTTTCGGATTCTTCTTCTCGAAAGCCTCGATCATCGCTTTAAGTTCATCTTCATGATCTTCACCTGGTGAGAAGGCAAAATACTTTAATGTTACCGTACCGTCTTTACTTGCACCTGTAGTTTTTTCAGAACTACATCCTGCGCTGATTCCTACCAACAGAAATAGAATAATAGCCCAGATACCCGATTTTTTCATGTTTATACCCCTCATCTTTTTTATTTGATCCCACTTAATGTAATCCCTTTGATGAAGTATTTCTGAGCGAATAAATAGACAGCTAAGATCGGAATAACACTAATCACGACTCCAGCCATTAATAGGTTCCAATCCGTTGCCCACCTCCCTTGAAGAATTGAAAGTCCAAGCGGCAGTGTCATCAGTTCTTGGTTACTCACGATGATCAACGGCCAAAGAAAATTGTTCCATGATTGCATGAACGAGAAGATAGCGAGTGTCGCAAGAGCCGGTTTTGATAATGGCAAGATGATCTGAAAGAACACCCTAAAATGACTGGCTCCATCTATAAACGCTGCTTCTTCTAACGATTTTGGTATTCCTAAGAAGAACTGACGCAACAAGAACGTACCGAATGCGTTAAAAAGACCTGGGAGTATCAACCCTTGATAAGTATCTAACCAGCCGAGATACTTCATTAGAATGAACTGTGGTGTCATCGTAACCTGCATCGGGACCATCAGTGTCGCAAGATAGATAAGAAATAGGGTATCCCTTCCCCTAAAATGAAGCCTTGAAAAAGCGTACGCTGCCATCGAACAGAGAAGCAATTGTCCGAGTGTTGAAGTGACCGCTACAAAAAAGCTGTTAAAAAGAAACTTCCAGATTGGAAACGACTCTGCTACTTCTGCATAGTTGGTAAAAGTAATCGTGTCTGGTATGAACTGTGGCGGAAGCGTCATCGTCGCCCCTTGATCTTTGATAGATGTTGATAACATCCACAGAAACGGGATGATCATGATGAGCGCTCCTACACTGATAGTGGTGTAGAAGATAATTTTATTCAGCCATTTCCTCTTATTCAGTGAGAGGAGTGGTTGTGTGGTTTGTTTTTTCGTGACGACCGTTACATCACTGTTCATAATCGACCCACCTCTTTTGTAGTCTGTTCTGTATCAGGGTAACAACAAAGATGATTAAAAAGAGTACCCATGACACCGCTGAGGCATAGCCCATCTCAAAATAGCGAAAAGCATGGTTGTAAATTTTTTGTACGAGGACTGTTGTTGAACCAGCAGGTCCTCCTTCAGTCATGATCATAATTTGATCAAACACTTGGAACGAGTTAATTAGCGAGATAATAAGTATAAAGAAAGTCGTAGGTGTAAGAAGTGGTATCGTGATGTGTAGAAATTTCTTATAAGGTGAAGCGCCATCAATTTCTGCAGCTTCATAGTAAGTTTCCGAGATGTTTTGTAACCCTGCTAAGAATAAGACCATAACAAAGCCGGTATCTTTCCAAACACTCGTTAGTACAACTGCGATCATGGCCCACTGTGGATCTTGTAACCAATCAGGACCAATGATTCCAAACCAAGATAAGAAGTAGTTTACTAGACCATACGTTGGGTTAAAGAGCCATTTCCAGATGAGTGATACAGCGACCCAAGACGAGACAACTGGGATGAAATAAGCTGCGCGGAAGAACGCTCTTCCTTTCATGTTTTTATTCAACAGCATCGCGATACCTAGAGCTACGATTAATACGGTTGGTAGGTAGGCTACGATGAACAGAAGCGTATTTTTTAGTGCAGACCAGAATTCTGCGTCATTAATAATTCCCTTATAATTATCAAGACCAATAAACTCAGGAGTTGATAACAGATCCCATTTTGTAAAACTAAGTCCGAGGGATGTGAGTATAGGGATACCAATAAAGACAAGAAAACCGATAAAGTTTGGTAATAGGAAAAAACTGATGACTAGCCATTTTTTCCACCCTTTATCCCCTACCATCTTGATCCTCCTCTACTTGATTAAGAGTTCTGATTCCTCGTATAACGGAACTTGGAACAGCTGGTTGATGGCAAGAAGTGCAGCACCTTGCACCCAAGCATCGTCACCAAGTTTAGATAACTTGATCTCTGTCTTACAGTTTGCGTTCGAGAAGAAATTCTGATCGGCAAGTTTCAGTGCATACGGTAAGAAGAAGTCTTTTGCGATCATACCTTCACCAACTAGAACGACCATGGAAGGATTGAAACTGTTTATCGCACTTACCATGCCGACTCCTATGTTCTTACCAAGCCTTCTCAAGAGTTCGATCGCGAGATCATCTCGTTTCGTTGCCGCTTGATAGACTTCTGAAAACGAAAAATCATCATTTAAAAGTGTGTTGGTATATTGTGCTTTAAGATAGTTTCCTTCTATCGCTAGAAACGGTTCAGATGCATACATCTCAAGACAACCGTTCTGGCCACAATGACATTTATAACCGTCGATATTAACGATGATATGTCCGAATTCTCCTGCCCCACCGTGTTCACCGTAGTAAAGTTGATTGTTGATTACGATTCCTGTTCCGATACCCGCTCCAACGGATAAACAGATAAAGTTCCCGTGAAGACGACCGATTCCTAACCAATATTCAGCCAACGTGTAAGCGTTTACATCGTTATCGATAAAAATAGGAACGTGGTAGCGTTCTCTAAGTTGTTCACATAAATCGATATCCTCCCAGTTGAGAAGCGTCGATCGTAAGACCTTGCCCTCTTTTCCACTGATGAGTCCAGAAGAAGCGAGTCCGATTCCTAAGATGTATTCATTTGTGATTCTAAATTCAAATAAAATTTCTTCGATGCCTTGTTGTATCGTATCTAGTACGACCTCAGGTGAACTTCCTTTGATGAAAGAATAATGTTTCTTTAGGAGGATGGTAGCTTTTAAGTTTGTGAGGGCAATGATGACTTGTTTTTCTTCGATCTTGATGCCGAACGTATAGCCGAAGTTGTCATTTAACTCTAGGAGGATAGGGCGTCTGCCGCCTGTGGAAGTAGCGGTTCCTACTTCAAAAACTAGGTTGTTCGAGATCAAGTCTTCTACGATATTTGTGACAGTCGATAAACTGAGCTTCACTTTCTTTGAAACATCCGTCCGACTGATAGGGCCGTTCACCCGTATGTATTCAATGACGAGTGCACGATTGATATCTTTAATCAGATTTCGATTTCCTATTCGTAATTTGTCCATAATCATACCTTTCCTTTATTTTCTAATTATGATTATAACTTCCTTTATTCAGTGAAGCAAGTATATATTTTAACTTTTCTGACATTTATTTTTAAAGAAAAAGCCAATCCTAAATGTCAGGATAAGCTTTTCTACCACTATTTTTTTATAACACTCACTTCATCGATATGAAGCGTCGTACCGCCTGGTGAATCGACATAAAATCCGATATCAATCGTATTGTTTGTCACATAGATATTGTCAAGGGAGATATACTTCCAACCATTGTTGTTTGATAAGTTGATATATTGTGCGGAGCCACCATAATTAGTGATCTCTGCTCTTGCAGTCGTCGGGATGGTGTTCTTTAATTTCACCCAACCTTCAAACTTATAATACGCATTGTTCTCTGGAACGGTAATCATTTGATGAATACTTTGTTTATACGCTCCTGGTGCGTACATAAAAGCCCTTTTATCACTTCCAAAAGGTGATTCTGGAGGATTAATTCCAGATCCACTGTCGATACCAAATGCAACCGTCTGGCCTGTCGGATGCCATTCTGTCCAATTGCTATTGAACGATGTATCCCGATCGAAGCCGCCATTATCTAGTAAGTTTTTTTCAGACTCGATGGTAGACGGAAGAGACGAACTTACAAGTAATCGATCAAGGTTCACATTTCCAGAATCCGTAGAATCGTATTTTACTGCAATCTTGTTTGAACCACTGTTTAAACTCACAGTCTGTGTAACTGTCTTCCAATCGTTCCAACTTCCTGTTACAGGAAAACTCATTTGGTTCGTCTTAGTTCCGTTCACGTATAAACTCATAGTCTTAGCTGTTGTAGCGCCGTTTGAGTACTTAAGAGATACCTGATAACTTCCTGCACTCGGAACATCTACTTGAAACTCAGACTGAGCACTCACGGCTGAGAACTTATCTGCGAACCCAGAACCTGAATAGAACCAGTGGTCTTTATTCGTTCCACTACCACCTGTTAAGGTAGAGCTCTCTGCCTCAAACTTCGCTGCAATAGGAGAAAATGGAACGGTGATGTTATCAATGTTTACGTTGCCAGAATCATCCATTTCCCCTGAATACTTATAGGTGATGATGTTCTGACCTGCATTTAACGCCAGAGTCTCAACTTTCGTCCCCCACGTATCCCAGTTAGCTAGATTCGTTAGAAGTGTTTGCTTAACACGTTTTCCGTTCACGAACACACTCACTTTTTGATTAGATCCTGAAGCGTTTGCATATCTTAAATTAACCGAGTAGTCACCTGCTGTTTTTACGTTTGTGTAGAACGTAACGGCAGCTCCTTTATTATCAAAACCTTCCACAAAACCAGTTCCTGTGTAGTTTGTATGATTGTTATTAACTTTTGATTTTGTCGTAACTGTATCTCCTGATAACGAACCTTCTTCTGCTTCATATTGAATAGAAGTTGCAGAAACCGTAGCGCTTCCGTTTAGCACGATGTTCTTTAAGGAAGTACTCTTAGCCGCTACTTTCACGTACGTAACATCTCCGTATTCATCTTTTCCAACAGCCCATCCTTCTCCATTGAAAGACTGGAGTGCCTGTAAGTTTGATTGAGACGATAGTGCAGATCCATTGTTTGTTACTGAAGTTGCTGCTTTACCGTGCACTTTAAAGATGTAATATTCGAGAGAAGGGTTATACGTACCCGTCTTACCATTGATCTTTACATTGATTCCACTCGCTCCGTTGTCTTTCACGCTCAAAAACTGTTTTAGATGTGAAGTAGACTCGTATCCATATGATGTTCCATCGTCATCATAATAGTTGAACGTCGTCTCTGTAGAATCTGGGAATGTATCCACATAGATCGTCTTCACACTTGATTGCCCGACATAATCTTCCGCTTTTTGAGAAGGAATGATCGCTCCCTTCTTAATAAAGAGCGGTACATCTGTCCACGTTTCTGCGTTTACCGGATAAGAGATCGTTTGATTTCCTGAATACGTTTTACCTTTAAAATAATCGATCCATGTACCAGATGGGAGATAGATGTTCTTAGAAGCTTGTTGTTTACCAACAACTGGAGACACAAGCATATAGTCTCCAAACATCCACGAATCTACGTTGTTCTTAACATTTTGGTCATTTGGATAATCAAAGATTAACGGTCTGACTAAACCTTTTCCATTTTCATACGCGCTTCGTTCGTAAGAATACATATAGGGAAGAAGTTTGTATCGAAGTTGGATGGAACTCTTCGAAATTTCTTCTGCTGTCGCTCCATAAAACCAGGGTTGACGTTGTTGGAAGTTGTTACCGTGTACTCTGAAAACAGGTGTGAACGCACTGAACTGCATCCATCTTGCATAAAGCTCTGGACTTGGGTTTGATATCGAACCATCTTGTTGGTTGAATCCTCCTGTGTCCATTCCCCATTTTGCTTGACCTAAGTTTACGGACGACAACATGACAGCACGTTGATCTTCCATTCCAGCAGCCCAATCAATCTTCTCGCCTTTTTTGAACTGAATCCCGATGTCTCCTGACCAAAGAGTGGTGCCGTAACGTTGGGCTCCTGGATAATAAGTTCGTGCGGTCTGCCATACTCGTTTGGTCTTGTTGGTATAACTGTTCTGCCCTTCAAATAACGCTTGAGAAAGATGAGTAGTCGTAAAGTTACCAAACCAATATTGTGCGGCACCTGATGATACCTTATCTGTCTCATCGTTCCACCAGCCTACGATACCTTTGTCAAAAGCATCTTTGGAGTTGTTCCAAAGCCAAGTCCGTGCGTTTGCGTTATAAGGATCGATGCTTCGAACGTTTACTGGAATAAAATAATCCTGGTATTCATTGTGACCGGGATACCAATATCCTCCCGCCTGTGCATCGTTGTATTGAACCGTCCGCTGACCTCCAGCGAGTTGTGTTACAATGCGTGGTTTTGTGATACCGATCATTTTAATTCCCTTATTGTCCATGGTGGTCTTAAAGGCTGTTGAAGATGAACTTGGAAACTTCGTTGTATTCCATTTGAACTCTCCGTATTGGTCCTCTCCGTACTTCTTCCAATCATAATCAAGTCCATAACTATCGATTGGAATGTTCTTTGCACGGTACGTATCGACCATCGATGTCATTTCAGTCTCATTCGTGTCCCATTCGAAGTTAGAGAAACCTAATGCCCATTTTGGTAGCATCGGAGCCCTTCCTGTAATTTCTGAAGCTGCATCCATAATCTCGTTCGGGTCACCTAGCATCACATAATAATCTAAATCCGTTTTTGTGTATCTCCTACCTTCAGTAGGTGTTCCACCGTAATAAAACTCCATCTTGCCTGTTACTTCATCCGTATAGGGATATCCTCCATCACTATCTACTAAAAGGCCATACCCGGCGGTGGACCACATGAAAGGACCACCAGCATCTCCTTGCTCACCAGCATGAGCCCCGTGAGCGTTATTGTTACGAAGTATATCCCCTCCACCTTCAAACGCATTATAACTACGAATTCCATAGATGTTGTGGTTTACAGGATGAACGAACCTCACACCATCATAGAAGACCCCGCCTGTCGCAGGTTCCCATAACAAAGTGGTCCCGTCTGCTTTTTTAATCGTCATGCGACATGGGTTCTTTTGTATCTCAATCTTCATCTTGCTTGTCGATACAACGATCGGATTTGATGTTGTGTTGATTGTAGCTCCCGCTGCCGCCCATGTCTTGTTCGGATCAATCATCGGAGTATCTGGACTTTGTGCCACTCCGTTTGGTCGATAGTTCACTTTCAAAATGTTTGTCTTTAGTACCTTTATCTCTAAAAGATCATCGTTCGGTTCTGCTCCATTGTCGATTGTGAGTAAGATTGTATCCCCCGTTACACTCGTATTGATTACATTCCCGAGTGCGTTCGCATACGCATGCGCTTTATGTTCAGGAAAAGAACTCAGAGGTACTAGTGAAAGTATCAGAACTGAAAAGCTGATAAAAAAACGGCTCATTCTTTTTTTCATGTTTATACCCGCCCTTCTTTGATTTCTAGAAAATAGACTTAAGGAGGAAGTCCCCCTTAAGTCTGGTAAAACTACTTTCTGATAACGATATGATCAAGATTGATCCCAAGTTGGCTCAAGGAATCGTATTGCAAGCGAATCGTATTTCGTCCTGCGTTCATAGTAATTGGAACCGTTGTCTTGTTCCAAGTATCCCAATTCGCGGTTAGAGGGAACGAGAGATCTTGTGTTTTAACTCCATTGATCAATAGAGCTCGTTTTGCGGTTCCCCCAGCGGAACTATATCTTACATCAAGTGAGTAACTACCAGCTGTCTCCGCAAAAACATCAAACTGTACTGCATCTCCCGTTGTTTCAAATCCATCAACGAAACCAGTCCCAGTGAACCCTGGATGATCAGTGTTCGTTGTTACGTTTGTACGTGTAGCAAATTCAGCTTCATATTCAACTTTAGTCAACCCGTTTAACACAACCGTACGACTAGTAGTAGAAGAAGGTAGTTTTACATAGGTCATCTTTTGAACCGAATCGTAAAACCATCCTTGTGTGGCAGAAGTGAGTGATGATAAAGATGTGTATGATGATAAAGCTGTACCACCGACCGTGACTGTAGTTGGTTTGGTTGAGAACACTTGAAGCGTACTTTTCGTATTGATAGCAGGTAAATTGATGGTCGTTTTGTTCTGGTCGTATTGCTCGACAGACGTAATCGTTTTTACGCCTCCACCGATATCATCGTTCCACTCGTACGTAGACGTAGCTTTTGGATAGATTCTGAATGTAAGGTTGTTATAACTGTTTAAACTGTTCCCTATTGTTCCACCCAATTGGTATTGAGCGTTTAAGTTCATCGGAATGATCGCCCCTGCTTTTACGAAAACAGGAATATCATCTACACCTGCATAATAAGAGATTGTCTGTCCTCCTGGTCTTTGTTCACCGTGCCAAAAGTCGATCCATTCTCCGTTTGGCAGATAGACGTTCTTGTTGGTCTGTCCTTCGTTGACAACTGGTGCGACGAGTAGGTTATCGCCAAACATATATTGTTCGTTCAAGCCATGGGTGTTCACATCATTCGGATAATCAAGAACCATCGCTCGCATGAGTGGAATACCAGTATTACTTGTCTTCTTCGCTTCACTGTAGATATAAGGAAGAAGGTTCATACGAGTGTTCGTATACTTTGCAAACATAGGGATGATCGAATTGTCACCCGTTCTAGCGGCTGCGTTCCAAGGTGAGCGTTCCTCACTAGGAGTGGGTGACGCCTTTTCTGAGTGAAACTGCATCACTGGCGAAAAAGCTGCTTGTGACGTCGAGCGTTTGTAGAGTTCTGAAGTTGGGTAGTTCCCTGTAAATCCAGCAAGATCCCAACTCATGAACGGTACGCCTGAGATACTCGCCGTAAGTCCTGCATTGATTGCTTGTTGGAACGCATAGAACGTAGATTCCTGATCACCTGACCAGTACACTTGGTACTTTTGAGAACCAGTTGTCCCAGCACGACTAAATGTTAATGAATCGGATTTTTTGGAACGCGCAAAATCGTTGTAAGCTCTGATGTATTCGTTAGGATATTGGTTGCGCATCTCGTCTCCCTTTTTGCCGTTAGAGAACGTTGTGTTTCTTCCCCACACCATCTCTCCTCCATCGGTCTTGAATCCATCGATACCAATACCATCAAACAAGTAAGCTCGCTTTGACATCCACCAATTGGTCGCGTTTTGATTCGTAAAGTCTAAAAGTAAACTGTTTCCGAACCATGAATCTAGCGGCAGTCTATACGCTCCGCCTTTTCCATCACTCACAGCATAGTTCTGTGACAACATATACGCTTCATCGTTATCTTTCTGTTGGTACGCATACGGTGTATTCTTTTGGATAGGTACCTGCCACAGAATCAGTTTCATCCCGTTGTTATGTACCTCATCCGCCATCGCTTTAGGATTTGGCCATTTTCCTGCAGCTGGGAAGGTAAAATCGTTGTAAGAAAACGCTTGGTTACCAGGTTTAGCGGTATATTGTGCATCGTTGAATATATAGAACGTGTTTTCATCACTCCATTGTTCGAGCACTAAAGCTGTTGCCGGTATGTTGTTTGCGTTCGCTTGGTTCATCGCGTTGGATACTTCTGATTGACGATCCCATTCGTTTGCTGACATCCATAATCCGAATGCCCACTTCGGCAGCATGGTGGGTTTTGAAGTGATATCTGAGTAGTTAGAGACCACATCTTTCATATCTGATCCATAGATGAAAGAGTAATCCAACATGGAGTTCGCACTTCCACCTGTATCTGCTGTAAAGTTGTACATATCTGTTTTTTCAGTTGCGAGTTTGAACTTTGAATAATACGTCGTATTTAGATGGATTCCATAGCCGTTCGTGTTTACGAAGAACGGAATTGCCATGTATGTTTTCTCGTTTTGATTTTTGTATTGATTAAATACATACGTCTCAACATCAGTGCCTCGTTTTCTAAAGTTGTTGTAACGTTCACCAAATCCATAAAACTCTTCGTTCGTAGGTGAATAAAAATGGTTTTGTACTTTGTTCACGATTGTCGATCCGTTCGTGAGCCAGGATAAGTTTCGGTTAGAGATGCTATCGTATTCTCTTGCGATCAGTGTCACACCATCAGGTTTGTAGACACTCATCTTGTAGGGGTTCTTATCAATTCTTATTTTCAACTTGGATGTCGATATCATGTAGTGAGAAGTGTTGTTTGTGACCGTGTAGTTTGCAAGGCCAGTCGCAAAAGTACTCGTTCCTTTTGGTGACAGTTGTACACGGAACACATCATCTGCTGTAAATGAGATGTTTATTTTCGGGGTAAAGCTCCCTTTATCAGGAACTGCATTGAAGATTAGATTGTTTGTGTTGTTGGTAAGACCACTGATGCTGCTAACGCTTTCCCAATCAGTCACAGTAAACGAATAAGGACCAATTGTCTTTTCATTTGCACCATCTTTGTTCGCATGGATCGTGTAGTTGATCACATCACCTTTTACGAAGCTGCCCATGTTTACTTCCCAATAGGTGTTGTTACCACTGTTGTATTTCCAAGCTCCTCCTTTATTCGTCTGAGGAACTCCGTTCTTTGTCCAGGTAATCCATGTAGATTGTCCTGGTTCCACTGGCCACGTAGTAAGTTTGAGATAAACGTTCTCGCCTGCTACAGGATCTCGTGGAAATCTTTCTGTTTGTTGAACGGTGTAAAGATCATCAATACCATACGGATCGTGAAACACCCCATCAATAGCAAATGCACTTGGAATAGATGAAAAAAAGAAACATACAACCCAGAGCAAGATAAAACGTGGACGTGTTAATTTTTTTCTGTTCATAAGAACCCTCTTTCGTCTTTTATTGAAAGCGTTTACTTTTTGGATGATTCTATCTCCTTTCTTTTTTTAATCAATGAATAAAGTAAGTGGGAGGAATGTGAAGAAATAGAATTTTTTTCTACACAAGATAAAAGTAAATTGATTTTTCTGACAAGTCAATAAATATTTTTATATCATATACAGTACCTACTATGTTTATCTACATGGTCATCTTTCATATTGCTTATAAAATTTAACTTTATTTAAACTAGTTTTGTACTAATTTCTAGATTTTTGATGCTTTATTTACGATTTAAAACAAGATTATTGGTAAAATTTAATTTTTTGACGTTTCTTTAAGTACACAAGTTCCGCTGAAGTGGTGCACAAATGGTGCATTTTTATGATAAAACCTTTAGAGTGGTGCATTTTTGGTACACAGGTTCCGCTCAACTTTAGCAATATTGGTGCATTTTATTGCTGAAAACTCTATTTTGGTGCATAATTGACCCTTTCTTGCTAAGAATGCTTGGTATAATGTTTGTAGTGGTGCATTTTTTACATAACTATTTCTAAAATTAGAGAGGGTGTTTGTTATGAATTACGAGAACATACCTGATCGTTTGATATTGAACTATAAACTATTAAAAGCTGTAATCTATGAAGAAACAAAGATACTTTATGAAGACCGTCCTCATGTACTAGAGCATTGGCAGCAAGACGCCTTCCAAATGACAGATAGCGAGACGCGCCAGCAAGCTCCCTGTGAGAAGATGCGGCCAAGTTTTCGTGCTCTATACTTTCTCTATACTGAAACACTCTATTCTGGTGAACATATCACGAAGCACATGATTCGGGATGCTGTCGATCGCTATAAAGATACGATCAAGCTATTACTAGCAGGTCACCTGATGCAGGAGTTTCCAAACATCGAGATCAAACGCAGTGTGAACGAAGAAAAGATCGAAGAAGCACTCGACCGAGAGTATATCTATTCGAGCATGGATATCGACTTCCACCTCATGCGTGACATCGTGACAAAGAAGAAAGAATACAAAGAGGGTGACACAGGTTACTTGGGTACAGAAATTGTAGACAACAAAGGGCAGGTTCGTGGTATGGCCGAGTTACGGCCAAATGATACAGGTGTTGGAGAACTTGCGTCTGACCAACAAGAGATCTGGCTTGAACTGATCGAATCTACTCTTAGCTCATTGGATGAGATGACAGCGGACCTCTTCGACCTCATCACCTACCTTTGGATGGTCACACCGAAAGATAGTGATGGATACATAGAATTTCATAGCAGTGACGCTCTTCGCCTCCGCAACCTTCGTAAACGGAGTTCGAACGGTAGAGAGCTCGATTACCGTGAGGAAGATCGCTTTAACATCATGAAACGTGTGGCTGCTCTTTCTTCCATCTGGGTTTCGCTTGGTGATCAAAAAGTCAAAGTGATCAACGCTGAAGAGATGCAAGATAACGAGCTTTATAAGTTTAAAGACTTTCAGAGAATGTTTGAGATCGGTAAGATTCGTGTGGCTTACGATAAGAAGACGGGTGAAGCTCGAGGAATCTATGCCGTTCAAGTAAAACCGACTTCGATCCTAACGCCTTATCTTGAAGGACCGAACCGGTCTATCGGTCTACTTGATCTGAAAATTTTTCAATACAGTCACTATACCCAGCGTGAACAAAAACGATTAGCGCGTTACTTGAATCTCCAATGGAAGATTCGTACGATGAGAAGATCCCTTAACCAACCTTTTAAAGTATCAACCATTTTAAAAGTGTTAGATATCTCAACGCGGTACAACGGTGTCCAGATCCGAGACAAGTTTGAGAACGTACTCGATGAGTTACAAAAAGATGATGTGATCAAAACGTGGCATTATACCGAAGAAATCGACGAAGAGATGGTCGGTAAAAAGGGATGGTTCAAGAATTATTGGTCTGAGATCAAAGTGGTCATCCTCCCTCATGATGCACTCGTTAAAGAGAACAGGAAAAACCTGATCTCATCTGATCATGATGCAGATGAACAGATCATCGCTCGTATGCAGAAGCTTACACAAGATAACCTACTAGTCTCAAAGGTAGAAGAAACTCCCCTACCGTGGAAACTTCATTCTGAAACGGCTTCAACAATCGATGTTGCACCAATCTCTGTTGAAGTTGGAGATGAACCCGAACAGCAAGCTTTTGATTTCTCAGCAGAGATCAAATTAACACCAACATCGATCAAAGAGATGATTGATTCGCTCGGGATGAGTATACGTCAGTCCGCTAGTGAGATCGGTATCGCTCACACTACCCTATCTCGTTACATCAAACGTGAGAACAAGCGACAGAATAAAAACAACGAAGTAAAGATGTTGAATTGGCTTAAAGAAAAAGCAGCAAAGTAAGAGCACTCACCATAGTGGTGAGTGCTCTTTTTCACATATGAACATATGTTGTTGATATTGTATACATCAACATATACGACGTTATATAAATTGTTATTATTGATAAAATCAATAGCAAGACTAAAAATAATAGATTAACATATGGTGTTATTACTATTATATACAGCTTAGTCAATAAACATATGTTGTTATTATTATATATAGCGATATATACAACGCATAATAAATTGTAGTTAATAAAAATATTATTATCAACAGAATTAATAAAGTTACTTTTATAGACATTTAATACATATGTTACAAACCATATATATGTTGATATATACAATATGTTATAAGTTGTTATTAGTGAAAACATCATTATCATCAGCATGATTTAAGTTATTGTTATTGATATTTAAATACATATGTCATAGATAAAACATATGATGTTGTATACCATGAGTTATAAGATATTGCTAATATCCATATAGTTATTATCAACATAGTTAAAGTTAATATTATAGACATTTACATACATATGTCACAGATAATTTATATGATGTTGTATAGAATAAGTGATATGTTGTTAATACTAATATAGATAAGACTATTATTATTGATGTTGATGTCATTGAGGTTAATATGCCTTATACATATAACTTATTTTATCTATTGATCATAATGTATCAGCTAAGAGACTACTGATACTATTGTTGTTGTATGTAGTATTAATAAGACATCCTTCAATATCATTGCGTACGATATGGTTGTATACATCGTAAACATTATTGTCATTGCTCAAAATGTTATAATCGTGCACATATAATCTGTTAAACAGGAGCTCAGATCTCAGTCAGCTCCACACTTTATTTATTTAACTTAGAGAATGATTTATGACCATTTTTTATAAGTAACTATTATTCTCAAAATTGATAATGAATTGATGTAACAACATTTTTGTATATGTTAACAATAATATATATGTTATCTATATTATTATAGTTATGATACATGTTATAATTATTATTGTTCACAATGTTGAAAATATCGACAACTTATAAAGATATGCTGTAAGATACTAGATGTTATTGTCGATAACATCCTTATTGTTAACTACAATTTTGATGGTAAAATGATAAGTAACAAATACTAGATTTATAGTGAGGTGGAAATTTTGACAGCTAAAATAGTTACTTTCGGTATTAGTAAAGGTGGCTGTTCGAAGTCTATCAGTAGTGGTATCACTTCATACCTTCTCAGTAAAAATGAAAAAGTCCTAACAGTAGATATGGATGGACAAGGTAACCTAACAAGTTTCCTAACGAGTGAGTATGATATCTGTAACGTCTTTGAAAAGAAAACCGTATTAGAAGCGATTCTTGATGGTGATGCAAGGAAATATATCATTAAGATTTCGGAGAACCTAGATCTTATTCCAGCAAATGATTTCCTAGCGACATTACCGCGTATGATGTATGAAAATGGCCTTGGCCTTGATGCACTACAAAAAGCATTAGAACCCGTTATGGAAGATTATGATTGGATCATTATTGATACACCACCAGCTTTATCTGAACATACGGTAATGCCTCTTAGTACATACTCAAAAGCAGGAAGTTACGCAGTAGTCATGTTTGATGGGTCCATGTTTGCGTATTATGCGATCCCTAAGTTCCTCGAGATCATTGAAGGAGCAAAAGAAAGGTTCAATCCGAATCTAGAGACTGCAGGTATCCTATTCTCTCTAATCGATGCGCGTGCTAAAGAGAATGAGATCATGGAAGAATCTGTTGATGAAGATTATCCTGGCGTTCGTTTTAAAACGATCATTAAACGAAAAGCAGCCACTCGCCGCTTAGCGATAACAGGGTTTGATGAGAATCCAGAACTTAAAAATGCACTCGAATATTATATACCATTTGTGAAGGAGCTGAAGAAACGTGTCAAGCAAGAGCAACCTCAAAAAAATGATAAAAAAGCCGAACGCCACGCAAACATTCTTTAATTCATATGACACTGTTAGTGAAAAGAAGGAAGATAATAATAATGATGTAATTAATAAGGTTGAAGAAGATATCATTAAGAATGAAGATGAAGTTGCTAGCGAAACATATGATAAGAATAAAAACATCATAGACAACGTTGTTGTTGATAACAATGACAACAATGACGAAGATGAAGATTACCTCAGAATGCTAGCTTCTGGAAACAAAGTAAAGAAACAAAAACGGAAAAAAGTATTCACTTCCTTCTACATGGATCCTGATCTCGCTATAGAAGTTAATAACATCGCTTCTCGTGGTGAAAAAGGTGACAAGTCGAAACTAATAAATAAAGCGATACGCAATTTATTGGAACAATACGGAGTTATAGAAAAGAGCCGCTAAAAAAAGCGGCTTTTTTCAACGAAAAATTATATGTCAACATTAACAATGTTGTATATGTTAATCTTAACATCGATAATATTGAGGATATATATGTAATTAAAATCATTGCCCGAAGTTAATGTTTACTGTTTCTGGTTCTCTTCCTTGCTTAGAAAGAATTACAATAGCTTCATAATTATTTTTCCATTCCACAGTTATTTTGTCTGGTATTTTCGTTTTCATAATACTTTTGTTATTATCGTATTTGATTTTAAGAACAGGGTCAGGAAAATCATCTTCCTTAACAATTTCAATTAAGTTTTTATTATTAGGAGAATAGCTTACCTTTAATTGTGTCTCTTTAGAAGATGAAGAAAACCAAGCTACTAGTAAAACCATAAAAAGCCCTAAACTGACTAAAATGAAAAAACAGCCAATTTTGGTTAAGAAATTAGTTTTTTCTCGTTCAATGTTATAATTATCATTCCAACTCATTATTAATGTCCTTTCCGTTATAAGATTATGCATCTGAATTACATAAGCCTGAATTTTAAATATAATTAGTTGGTCAAAGATTAACTATCAAATTGTTTCGCGAATAGCTAACTCAGCTTCATTTATTTTTATGTCGAGGATCCTATTCTATCTCTTTGAATCCTTGTTATTAAACAATTCATAATATCAATTGCTATTTTATCAAACGAAGATATCATTAAGAATAATTTGAAGCAACTAACAAAACATATGATAAGAACAACAATACCATTTATAATTTTGTTAATGATAATCAAGACATAATGATGAAAATAATGATGTTATCGTCATTATTGCTCAAAATAAAATTGTAGTATCAATATGCATTGAATATATGGATAAGATGATAATACAGTATATGTTCTATATTTTCATATTTAATTTAGTTCATTCTTAAATAAGTATCTAGATTTTAATATTCAAAGTTAAAAAAAGAGGTAGAGTCCTAAGACTACACCTCTCTTTTTTATTTATTTGGTCTGAACAAAGTATATGTTAGTCACATTGTTGACATATACATTAATGTTGTTATCAAAAATACTTTTATTATTAATGCTCAAACATATCTTGTTTATGATTTTAACTAGTCATCAAAAACAACATATACAATGTTGTTATTATCATTTTCTAGTAAACTCAATCTATTACTATGATTTCCAATTAAAGCGATTCTTATACATCTTAGATAAGATTTATTGATAGGGGAGTTAGACTAGTAGATTCAAGTACTTAAATTCGAAATCCATTATTTCGCTTATAAAAAACATCTAGACTATATTCAGCTAATTCTTTTGCTTCATTATTCTTACTATGCTTAATATCAATTAGCATTTTATGAAGGTCATCGTCATCTATCATACCTTGGTTATTTCCTTCAGCACATTCTGACAGATAAAGCATCAGGTAAAATTGCACCTTAGGATTAGGATGCCGCCACATCTTATCGACCATATATTTAATGTGGATTTTATTAGTAGAGATAGTTTTGCTAAAGAACTGGTCAATTGAAATAGGTGTACCATGCTTCATCAATTCATCGACTTGATGATAAAAATTTTGGTCAGAAGAATAGGATTCTGTTAATTTTAGTATTGTATCTTTGGGTTCATTTAAATTAGTTAAAAATTCATTGAAAGAAGCAGCAATTGTCGTAATCGTTTCTTCTTCAGAATTAATATATACGATAGGGGGACTAGTCCTACAATATCTATAATCAAGAGCAACCCATTCATGTCCATCACCACCAATCAGAATTAGACCTTTAGGTAAATTCCATTCTTCTTGGAAATATGGTGTATCCAATATTCCTATATTACGTCCTATCCCCAAAAGATGATCAATCTGAATTTCTATGGAAGAATTTGATGAGTAGGTATCATGTAAAAGATAACCACCGTTCTGGATAGATAGTATCTGTAAATACTCAACAGGAAGAAAAACATCGAACAGGTTTTCTGCGTATGTAATCATTTCTTTTGTTAATGAACTTAATTTATACATATCTTCATCAATATCTAATCTCCAAAGATTCATGATTAACCTCCATCACTTACACTATTAGTCCTTAGCGTTATGATATGTGTATATAATTAATCAACATATACAACAACATATATGTTGAACAATAGAATGACATATATTATTTATTAATATCCTTAATATTCAATCGTTCATATACACGTTTTTTCAAATAACTATACTGACTTTTATTAGTGTCTTTTAATGCTTCTTCTCGGGTAGTACGTCTATCTTCATACACAATCTTTATTGGAAATTGAGAAACTGTAAAATCGTAACGTTTCCCCTGAATGACATTATAAAAATGCCAGCCCTGTGGTAAGTGAGTCTTATAGATCTCTCCGCCTAAGAGATCATTGACTACTAAAGAGGTTACACCACATTGACCATTAGCAGGATTGTTAATGCTCCATTTTGAACTCGATTTTAAGGACCAACTTTCTCTTAGAGCATATTGTAATTTTTCTATATTTAATTTACTAAGTTCCACTAAATAACCTCCTATAATACTACTACATTGTTATAAAGTTTGTTATTGATTTAATATCCAAATTGATAATTCAAAGTTGTTTGTACTTGATAGAGGTAACTTATGATAAACTAATATTATCAGAATTTTCCAATTAAAACTTGAATAAAGGGGGTAAATTAATTGATTTTTGAAATGACTTATCAAGTTCGTGTATCTGATTTTTCTAAAGGGTTAAGGTGGTACAAGGCATTGTTAAACAAAGAACCTGATTTCACACCACACGAAGGATTTGCTGAGTGGGAACTTATTCCTGGCTGTTGGCTACAAGTATCTGAAGGTGCACCGTCAGAAGGTAGTGGTCCGATTCGATTAGGTGTGTTATCAATTGAGAATGAAAGAAATCGAATGATAAAAGAATTAAATGTCGCGTCTTTTGAAATATTCACAAGAGAAGAAGTTCCTGTAAAATGGGCAACTTTTAATGATCCTTGGGGGAACCGCCTTGGTTTCTTCGAATATACCAACAAAGACGATGAAGCTAAAAGGATTAACACTATCTTAGGCAGAAAATTAGAAGTTTAAATCCTCTACTTCTTCTTTGCATCCTTCAGGGAACTCTATTTAAAAGGGTTCCTTTATTTTATGTCTAAAATCAACAATATTAAATAACATAGCCTAAATAAAAGAAAAATCGCACTCAATATGAAAATCGGTGCGATTTGCCTTGCAATTTACTTGATTGATCCCTTTGTTTTTCTTCATCTATTGTTTTCGAATAGTTGTACCTTCTTCAAGCGTTGATAACTCTTTCCTTTATTCACACGCTCTAAATAGAGGTTGGTGGTCGAGATATCAGAGTGACCGACCCACTCTTTAACATCAACGAGCGGCACCTCGTTCTCAAGCATCGTGGTAACGAACGTATGACGGAACCAGTGAGGACTGATTTTCTCGTTCACTCCCGCGATTCGCACCGCCTCTTTTACGATCTTATAGAGGTGATTATAGGTGATTCTCTGACGAGTTTCTTCCTTATTATATAGCGAATAAAAAAGAGGTGTTTCATCACTTGAATCTATCTCGGTTTTTCCTTCCCATATTTGGAGATAACGTAAAAGCTCAATCTCCGTTTCTTCACGTACAGGAACTTCACGATGTTTTCCTCCCTTACCTATCACATCGACCCAAAGTTCACCCCGACGATAATAAAAACTCCCCTTATTCAAGTTCACGATCTCACTCGCACGAAGACCGGTGGTATATAGAAGGTAACCTAGGAGTAGGTTTCGTTGCTGCAGGTGTTTCTGTTTATGTTTGGTCCGCACGACTCTTGGAAAGAACTCGATCAACCTTTCCGCATCTTCTTGGTTCAGTTCACGTAGCTGCACGCGGTTCTTATTCTCTTCGTTTAAATAATGGCCACGTTTTACTGATGGTTTATGAATCCAACGTGAGAGCGGTGCTGAGTAATACTTGGTGTCGTATCCAAAGTCGAGCAGCCTACGAAAGAACTCTAGTTTACGGATGGCCGTCTTTGCGGCATACTTCTCTGAAATGTATTCGTTGTACGCTTTTACTTCTGGGTATCCGATGTCTGAAAAAGAGAGTTCGTTTTGAGCTAAATAATCTAGCAGCGTCTTTGCATCGGCTCGGTACGCTCGCTTCGTATGATGAGAGAACTCTTTCCCTTTTACAAAAACGCGCGCAAAAAAGAACATCTCGATAAAATCCCGTTCGCTCGCTTCTCTCAAGTTGAGATTGCGATCTTCATCTAGAAAATTCTTGTTTTCCAGATTATGTATCAATTCAGTTAGTTCTTCACTTCTACTTCGTCCATTTATGATTTCCAGATTATTCATGTGACTCTCCTCTCATTATGGAAATAGAATCAACTTATTTTTATATAGTATTAGTGATTTACTTCTTAACTTATTTAAAGCTAATTACTAATTTAATAGATTATTATAAATCTATTATCAGTTAATTTATTAAAACAATCAAGATAATACATCCTTATCTTGATTGTTATAAGTAAGTATATATTGCGAACTAACGTTCCGTCAATTATTTAATGATTGAATATTAAGATAATTTTATGATAAAATCTAAAAACTTGTTTTTACATAAAAATAAAATATGGGGTGATTTTATGGCAATACTACTTAAGAGATGTTATTACAAAAAGAAAGGCTATTTTTACATCCCAGTAGTTTGGAGGGAAGAATTTCAGTTTGAAGTAGGGGAAACAGTTAGTCTGGATATTGAGAGTGATAAAATCATAATTGATAAAAAAGGTGACCGAAGATTTACTCAGGTGGTAGGCGTAAAAGGAAGAAGGTTAGAGGAAAACTAAAAGATCAAACATATAAACTCGTAGTGAAACAAGATACGGAACAAATTATATTAATACCTGCCTAACATTAATAGTTTTTAAAAAGCACATCTTTTGATATGTTTTTTATATGTATTACTAAAGTCAAGTACGGTAAATGAAATTATAAATAATTGCATCCTCAGTTTTATCTCCCTTCTTATAAGCGCGGTATAAAATTCTCTGATTTAATAATTTTTGTTAAACCGGCATGAAGTGAGCTCTTATGTAAGTTTAATGACTATCTTAATTTACACAAAAAAAGCACTTCTCCCTTCTTGAAGAAATGCACCCGATTGCAGAAGATATTATTCTTTATACCAGTTTTCATCAAATGTAAGATTCAGTGTATTGCCGAACAATGTTCCAAATCTAACGAACGCTCTTCCTCTTGCAGTAATTAGATTCCCATCTTGTACTACTAAAGAATCACAATAATTTTCTTTTTCAAAAACACCAGTCATCTCCCGGTTTTCTTCAGTCATACCAATCGTATACTTTTTCCCTTTTAAAACCCCTGCTCTTGCTAGAAGATAAGGAGAACTTGAAATACTCGCAATCACAGTTACTTTATTGTGTATTTGTTGTATAAAATCTATTAACTTATTTTCATCGTCTATCGAAAATATATCCATACATCCTGGTAACAAGAGACTATCGATTTCATTATCATTAAGATCATCAATAGTCGTATCAGGCACACAAGTTAATCCGGATTCCCCTCTAATCGGTTGATCATTAACTCCTACTGTGATGATAGGTTTATTTGATTGCATTAAAATCGATATAGCTACACTTAATTCATACTCACTAAATTGAGGATATAGTAATACTACGGTTTTCTTCAATATTAAATACCTCTTTTCAAAATTGTGCCAATAAGAAAAGGACACATTATGTTGTTACAGAAACGCACCCGATAGTTCAATAAAGTAATCAAAGATAGTCGACAGAGGTACAAACTTCAACATAACCATACACCCTGATTTTATCTTCAAATATTTTACCTGGAACGTGGATACTTTTTAATATTTCTAATACCTCATTCTTGATTATTTCAGTTTCTGTCTTTATCTCCAACCATTCTATACATTTATAACCCTCAATCATAAAGTGGTAAAACCACTCGCTATCCCAAGTGCTAATATAGGCTGTTTCAATATCTTTTGTTCGCCATTGTAGACTAGTGGGAAAGGATGACATCGCTAACCTAATTTCATGCCATTTTGTATTATTCATTACACACTGATAATCTTTGTTTTGCATTATTTATTCACCTTATATCATTTAATTAATTCTGTGCTTATAAAGGAAAACTATTATTCAACAATCCTAATCCTGCACGTTTGTTCTATAAATTCCATAAAAAAGGCGTTAATCCTTCTTGGATCAACGCACCCAATTATGTTGTTATCGAATGGCAACAACTCTTAATTTGTGATGATCAAATAAAAGAAAATACAGAAAACTACTAAACCAAGCCCGAACATCCCGTAGCCGAATTTTCGTAGCCTAGGGATTTTTCGTGTTACGTTGAGAGGGAAAGTAACTAATGCGATTGTTACTATTAAAAAGATCAAATTAATAAGTTCTTTAATCTCATGGTCCTCCTCTTAATTCACTTGTAAATTCCCTTACCATACTCCTAATAGATCTCCTGTATCTTTTTGTTCAGTTTCATACTTTCTCCTGCTTCATATATCATTTTCCAACCTGCTTGTTTGTTTAATAGATTCATTAGAAAGTGCGTTAATCCTTCTTGAATCAACGCACCCGATTGTTGCATAACATTTGATTTTCCTAATCCTAAAAATTTAATAATTTTTTGTCTTGCTATCTTTTGTCTTTCTAAATGGCTGAAACAATTTCCCTTCGTACTTTTCATAATCATTTAATATCTTTCTTGTTCCATTTAGTCTAGGCACTATTAAATAGACGCTAATGGCAGCTGCAAAGCTTAAAATCATCCCAGCTATAACATCAAAAGGATAGTGTACTCCTACCCAAATACGGGAAATGCCTACAAGCACTGCTAACAGTATCCAAAATATCCACCATCCTCTTTTGAACAGCCAAAAAGAAAAACAATAGGAGAAAAACAGGATAGTGTGATCACTTGGAAAGGAATTACCTTTTTCTTTCACGATTAACTTGTTTACATCAGATAATTCTACAAAAGGTTGATAATTCGAATGAAACTCCCCTGAAACCTTTCCTAATATAAAAGCACAAGTAAAAGTAATTGTTGCACAAAATATCATTATTCGGCTTTCCTTATTTCGTGTAAACCAAATACAGAGAACACTGAGTGCAAATAAAAACACCATATATTCTGCAAGAAAGGTGAAGATTATATTTAATTGTTCGTGCTCTTTTCCTAAATCATTTACTAATCTAAATAAGCTTGTATTAACTTCTGAGAAATTCAAACCCATTCACCATCCAAGTTCTTTTTCCCTTCATCCTAAAATAGAACTTGGATAGCTTCCATCGATTAAACTTACAATTTTTGGTTAGTTGTGACAATATTGTAAGATTGTCATTGTTCCACTATTGCACCCTTTAGTGAAAAAATAAGTGACATATATTTAACACTCAGGCCCGTTTGCTGTATACAGTTCTGCACATCTATGCCCCGGATAATATTCTCGTTCACTAAATTTAAGATAGCGGCCTTGCATAAATAGATTAATTCAATTACGCCATAGCCATTCACTACAACCAGAGCGTCTCATCCAATTTCTGTATCTTTGAGTGGGAAATTAAAAAAACATTGCCTAAAACGTCGATTTTGTCTCCCTTTACACGTACAGCACAATCTTTGTTCGAAGCATAGATATTTATTTCTTCAGATAGGAGAGATAGTTCGCTTTGAACCAGTGCAATGTTATTTTCGAGATCAAAATGAGAAAGGACGGAAAATTTGTCAAGACCAATTCCGTCGTAAACAGAGCTCATTTCAACTTTATATCCAAAGTTTTTCGAGCATAACCATTTTGCAGACATATTGATTGCACCAGCACTTGCTCCCATCACAACGCCGCTGCTTTTTTTAATTGAATCCGATAATTCATATTCAATCAAAAAATTATTTTGTTTAACAGTGTTCCCTCCCAATAAGAAAATGACTGAAGCATTTTGAATTATCGTTTGGGCTTCTTCCTTCTGTACGTGATAATTAATTAAATGATATTCATCAAACATAATACCAGCCTGGTCAAGCCACGAGCGTTCAGTAGAACCATTATCTTCATAAATAGATGGATTTGAGCTAATCATAGCAAGCGATTTTCTATCAGTTATATCTGCCTGTAACACACTGCGCAGATCCTCTGGAAAAAATTTGTTAAACCAACCTAAATAATAATGAGTTTTCATAAATACCCCCAAAACAAAGTGTAAACAAAATTAATTTCCTCTGCTCAATCTGTTTTCTTGTCACCAAACGTAATATTAGCGAATAGCGCCCTTTAGCTGAAGACTTGACTTCAAGATAACTTAAAAGAATTAATTTTAATATAATAAGAAAAGTCGTCTAGGAATTAAGAAATAATTCATGATATATTAGCTCTAATTTAAATTTAGTTCTATTTCACCTACTCCTTTTTGATAACGAATGTTTGCTATTGCTCCATTCACTAAGGTTATTTGTGGTGGTAAATGGCTAATATCCACGTCATAAACAAAAGGAATATTTGCTTCAGAAAAAATATCTTCCAAAACATCTAATAATTCATAGTCTTTGGAAGCTGTATACCCACTAAGCCTTCCAATAAGAATGCCATTCGTGTTTTTAAACCAACCATTTATTTTCATTTGCCACAAAGCACGGTAAATTTCAGCAGCACTCATATCAACGCTTTCGAAATACCATACGGTTCCAACATCAATTGTACAATTCTCTATATAACTTTCAACGTTATCAAAAGGCGTTCCATGAAGTAATTGCAAAGTATTAAGAATCCCTCCAATTAATCTACCCGAAAAAGAAACTCGCTTTACGGTACTTTTCCATTCTGTTTTTGTATCTAAATAAAATCCTGTAGCTGGATTTTGAAATACTTTTTCCCATGAGGATTGAAATTTTTTAGATGAATTTTGTTTTATAAAATCCCCTTTGTTAGCAGTTAATACATCATGCCAACGGCTACTTGTTTCATCTAGCTGCGGTGCAGACATTTCATTAAAATTGATCCCATGAGCTGATGCGTTTCCAGTGGTAGTCGTATAAACAAAATTAAAAGTACTTATGTCTGAGTATCCTAAAATCCATTTTGGAGGTAGTTTTTTTAGGTTCTCCCAATCAATTAGTGGAAGGATTTCTATAGCAAACTGACCTCCCCAAGGTGGGATTATAGCTTTTATCAGTGGATCAGTGTAAAATTCCATGAACTCTTCTGCTCTAATTTCTTTTGCTGCACTTCTAGCTTTTTCTTCTTTCCAAACGGTGTTTCCTAATACTACTTCATACCCCAAAGTAATAAGATTCCTTTTAGCTTTTTCTAATAGTATATGCATGGATTGCTCTACACCACTTGAAAGAGCTGTAACTGCAACTTTATCACCTTTTACCAACCCATTCGGATAGTTAATTTTCATGCTAAGACCTCCTTATTAAATATAAAAAACCTATCATCTCATAAGAGACGACAGGTTTTACCTTCGTGGTACCACTCTTTTTGGTTTGATACTTAAATAACAAACCCACTCTAAACCGATTACGGGGTAAACCGTTAAAACCTAGGTTTAGTCAACCTCAGCCTTACCACTCCTAGGTGAGTTCAGGAATTTATTGACTGCTTTACACCAACCAACAGCTCTCTTAACAATAAATTATCCTTAATACTCCTAATCATAGTGTTTAATAATTGTCATTTCTGAATATTATAAATAAATAAAATTTAATGTCAACTATTTTTTTCCATATGGCCCGTTTAATTAAGTGAAATACTTCTCATTTTATAATAATTTACTCATCATTCATAAATTCGATCTTAATCTGGCCCGTTTGTAGAATATAGATGAATACATCCTATAAAAAAACGCACTGTTTATTAGCAGTACGTGTTTATAGATTTTTAGTTATATGCCAAAATTTGTTCTGTGTAAGTTTTAAAGTCTATAAGGTGTTTCTCGATAATTTTCTGTACAATCTCAAGGTTCACTTCTTGATAGTCATGAACAGCGATGTTGCGAAAACCTACCATTGCCTTTAATCCCTTACATAGGTCCATTGTAATGATGTTATCTTGTTGTAGGAGATCAAACGTCTCTCGACTGGTTTGAGGAATTCCTAGCTTCTTCTCTGCTACCACATGCATACCGAGATCAATCGCCGCTTCACAAGCACGCTGAATATTCAAGATGATTGAATCTTGTTTCGTAAAGTTCTCTAAATTTAGTGGGTTGTTATCATACTCTTCATTGATCCGTTTTAAGCATCGTTCGATGATGCTAATCTTGTTTAGTATCACATCATTTTTCATAGATTGATCCACTCTCTTCAATTCTTTTGATCACGATCTCTCGTTCTTCGTTTAATTTCGCATACATTTTAAGTGTCTTCATCTCAAATTCCATCCTGCGTTTATCATCTTTACAGAGTATCGTTTTACCGGATTGAATAATTTGAGCCGCGAATACGGTAGAAGCTTGATTCAAATCAACGAGATCAACATCCTTATCAATCAATGAAGCAAGCTCTTGAGACAACATAAATCGATCGTACTTCTCTATTTTTTGATCACTCAAATACCCGATATCTAGATCACTGTCTACTCGGTCCGTTCCTTTAGCCGTGGAACCGAAAACAACAATCAGATAAGGTTCTAGTTTTTCACTTAGAAAAGATATAACTTGTTCCTCTATTTTACGGTCCACATAAACACCTCCAGAAATCTACAGTTACAGTATATGACAGCTTGCCTAACCACTAATCCTCTTATTCTTATAAAAAGTATATCATGAATATGCCTAAACCACTTACACTCCTAACATGAATGTTGGGTTTAATTGTTAACTTTTTGGCTGAATAGACTTCCGATAAAATCAGGATCATTCATAAATTCTACTTCGTTGCTGTTAAAAGTAAACTTCTCCATAATCGCTTCTTCATTCTACCTTTTAACTTTTGAGAACTCCTGTTTCTCTTTTTCTGTTTGGGTGAGATCCTTAACGACTATGTACCGAACGAAGGGGGGAAAACAACCATCAAAGCCGCTCTTAGTAATGCACTCGGTTTTGGTGTACACAACACCGCACTTCTTTTTAAAAAGTTTGAGGGTATCTAGAATGTTTGTAAAGGAGAGTACCATTTTTTACTCCCTACTAATTGTTACATAACAATCTCCCCTAGTTTTTTAACTTCACAAAAAACGCACTGTTATTTTTAATAACAGTGCGCGTCTATATAATGATGACAACAGTTAGCTTTTACAAACGGTTCACCCTTTATTTTTTGAAACACCAACCGTGAAATAAGAAGTTAAACATTTCTTTTACTAAATATATTTAATTCTTAACAACATAACCTTATTTACATAAACTTTGAAGGAATTTTGGTAATACAAAACTTGCATAGTGTAATTCTGGTGTATAGTACTTACCGTTTATATCAAAAATTTTATCAATAGATACTTTTAAAGGATCATACACTTTAGAACCCATCGTAAATGTCCACATACCACTTGGATAAGTCGGTATATTACAAGTATAAAGACGTGCAATTGGGAAAATTTCTTTAGTATCTTGTATCGCATTTTTAATTAAATCCGCTTTGAACCATGGATTATCTGTTTGAGCTACAAAGATACCATCCTTTTTTAACGCCTTTGCAATACCAGCATAGAACCCCTTTGTAAACAAACCAGCAGCAGGTCCGACAGGCTCAGTAGAATCAACTAGGATAATATCATACCGATTTTCACTTTTAATGATATGTTCGAAACCATCTCCAATAATTAATTCAACTCTTGGATTTCCATATTCACATGAGATATGAGGTAAATGCTTCTTAGAATATTCTACTACTTTACCGTCGATCTCCACTTGAGTTACTTTTTCTACGCTTGAGTGTTTTAATACTTCTCGGATTGTTCCTCCATCACCACCACCCACTACTAAAACATTTTTAGGAGAGGGATGTGTAAATAAAGGCACATGGGCGATCATCTCATGATAGACAAATTCGTCTTTTTCTGTTGTCATGACCATACCGTCTAACAAGAGCATGTTACCGAATTCTTGAGTTTCTACCATATCTAATTGTTGAAAATCAGTATTTTCACTTTCTAGTGTACGGTTCACTTTTGCAGTGATACCGAATGAAGAAGTTTGTTTTTCTGTAAACCATAAAGACATTTGTTAAATTCTCCTCTTAGCTTATAAGTTTTAAACCGATTGCTGCACTTAACACCATAGCCATGAATATAATTCTAGCTATGCTCTTTGATTCTCCATAAAATAGTATTCCGACAAGCCCTGATCCAACCGTACCGATACCCGTCCATATCGCATAAGCTGTTCCCATTGGTAAGGTTTGCATCGCTAAACTTAAGAAAGTGAAGCTACTTCCCAATCCTAAGACAAAGACAGCAAACGAAAAGACGTTTTTATTACGTAATATAAGATTTAAGCCCGTAACACCCACAACTTCAAAGATTCCTGCACAAACAAGAAAGATCCAGCCCATTATGAAGCGCTCCCTTCTTGTTTAGCATTTCCAGTTACAAGTTTAAGGCCAATAACCCCAACAAGAAGAACTAGTATTAAGATAATTTTTACAAGTTGAAATGGCTCTCCAAAAACAATCATTTCAATTAATACCGTGCCTGTTGTACCAAGCCCAGTAAATACAGCATAAGCTGTCCCTACAGGAAGTTGTGAAGTGGCTTTAATTAAGAGGCCAAAAGACAGAATGATAGCAAGTATAGTTCCAGTCCACGTGAGTGCATCATCTGCATGTTTTAAACCCATCACCCAGAATATTTCTACTATGGAACCTAGAACTAATAAACTCCATGCCCGATTCATTTTGTTTCTCTCCTTTATTTCGTAATACCCTTCCAATATATATCCCACGAACTAGTTAGACGTTTTTCTAAACGGTCTGGAAATCCGTATAGCATTTCAACGAGCAGTCCATCAAATATAGTTAAGAATGACAACATTGCCGTATCAGGATCAATATTTGAATTATATTCATCCTTTCTTTCATCAAATACATCTAAGAACACCGTTTCTAACTCATTCACAAACGTATTTGAACCACTCTTGATTTGCTCTTCAAATTGTAAGGGTGGGAAAAAACAAGTTCTCATAAAAAAACTCATATTATGATCTTTTTGATAACGATCTAAATACTCCATAAGAAAACTATAAAGAATCTCATTGAGTGATAATGAATGTTTCTCTAGTAAAAATCGTTTAATAACTTCAAGTTCGTTTCGAATGGAGTCATTAAAAGTGCTGATAAAAAGATCTTCTTTATTCTTAAAATGTGCATAGATCGATTGTTTTTTTATACCTACTTCATCAGCAATAGCTGCTAGTGAAGCTCCTTGATAACCATGTAATGCAAATTGGATTAAAGCTACTTCTTTTAATTGGTTTGACTTCATATCATCTCTCCTAACGAACGTTCGTAAGGTAAATGCTATCAGAAAGCTTTTTTGTTGTCAATTGGTAGTAAAAACCCTAGCAAAAGTCTATTACAGCTTTGCATTCATTTTATTCTCATATAGTCTATCCTCTTTTAATCCAAAAAATAGCTTTAACAAGGGTGGTGTGACAATCGTTGTAATAATGATAACCATGATAATAGAAGTGTAGTAATCTGCAGGCAATAGTTTACTTTCTAAACCCATTGTAGCTAGGATTAAGGCAACTTCCCCTCTAGATATCATACCAGCACCTATCCCCATTGATGAAGTATTAGAAAATCCTGATACCTTTGCACCTAAGCCAGATCCAACAAATTTAGATAGTAATGCAATGAATGAGAAGATGATAACGAAACCGATTTGATCTTCTATGCTGCTAAACGTCACATTTAGACCAATACTTGTGAAAAAGAAAGGAACAAAAAAACCATTCGCAAGTGGTTCGACCCTATTCTCCATTTCTTTTTTAAATCTTGTTTGAGAAATAGCTATTCCAGCAAAGAAAGTGCCAATAATACCAGCAACTCCTAAAGACTCAGCAAAATAGGCAAAACTAAAGGCAACAATTAAACCTGCACTCAAGATGGTCTCGGTTACTTTAAAATTTGAAAACAGCTTAATAAATATAGGTACCAACCATTTAGAAGCTAAGATAACCAATACAAAAAATAAAATTTTCTTTGTGATAAGTAATGCCAGGTTTGTATCTGAACCTGCAAATACACTCAGAGCGACAGCGATTAATATCACCACAATAACATCATCTAATACTGCAGCTCCAAGCAAAGTAGATCCTTCCTTACTTTTCAACCAACCAATTTCTCTTAATGTTTGGACAGATATACTTACTGATGTGGCAGATAATAATAAACCGATAAAAATGGATTCGGCTAGTGAAAAATTATAGATTTGAGCTCCTACATACCCTAACAAGATGGGTGCAACGATACCACCGGTTGCCACGAGTAAAGCTGCTTTTTTATTATCATTTAAGGTTTTTAAGTTTGTTTCCAATCCCGCTAAAAACATTAATAACAAAACACCAATTTCACTAAACGTTTTTATTACCTCATTCTCATTGATCCATCCTAAAATGGCTGGCCCAATGAGTATACCTACAAGAATTTTCCCAAGAACCGAAGGTTGACCTAGTCTGACGCTTATCTGACCCGCCACTTTAGTTGCTAATAAGACTAGTGCAATCTGTAACGCAATCATTCGAATTCCATCTCCAATCCATAAATTTTTACTCAAAAAAACATGGAGGGGCCAATTTGACTGACTCCTCCATGTAATTCAAAAGTATTTAATTTCCGAAACAACTTAACGAACGTTCGTAAGGTAATGTTACCAACAGATAATTTTGATGTCAACTATCAAGTGAAATAAAGATATTGATGAGGCTATATCTTGTTCGGGAAAACCAATCTTCAACAACTTATTGAAATAGATAAAAAGAAGACATAATACGGTGCAAGAAAAGTTATAGTTAATAATTTTTGACTTTGAATAAGTTCAGTTTTCGCATTGAATAAACCACTGTAATTATGTAACAAATCATAGACGAGATCCCAACGAGTAAAACACCATACAATCCAGCAATAAAGGCCGTAAAACCAAATAATAGGTGTAACATCATAAAGAGATACTGATTATTACGCTCTAACTCATACGTTGTTGCTTCTTTTTCGTATCTTGCAATAAATAAAGAAAAGAAAAACGCAGTCACATACCATCCAAAGAAATTTTGTGATGGGATATTATAATAAAAGCCCCCTTCGTTCCAAATCCAATAGTTTTTTATATTTGCAGCAACTGGATCGATAGCTAAATCTAGCCATACAGAGAAAAGTGGCACTAATACGATTGTCTGATAACGAAATGAAAATAATTGGGAAAATGCATGACTAGCTCCAATAACGGATAACCACGCAGGTCCCATCGTAATTGGGACTCCAAGAACCATAGGACCAAAATCTGCTTCATACGTGTACTCCCCAAATAAAAGACCAGTATGAGTTCCAAATGACTCAATAGCGATTGAACCGAAAAAAATGAGCGGAATGATAAAACGCCCCTTCGGTAAGACATTCCACAAATAACAAGAAGCATATAAACCAGAGGCAAATAAAAATACAGCATTTGCCCACTCAAGCCAAGGTGGTAAAAGCGAGAATCCAACTAAAATCAATCCAATTAAGAACCAAACTTTAAAAAATGTCCAAAGATATTTTTGAAAAGTAGACATTATAAGCACTCCTAAAATGAGATTTTATCTATTTTATTACAAAACACTGGTTGAACTACAAAAAAATAAATCATATTCATCTATTACCTAAGTTTAACTAAACCCCAAAATCTAATAATGTTTATTACTACTCAAGTGTTTTATGATTTCCCTAAATAAATCCCTTAGGTGCATTTCACCAACGTTTTCAATGCCGCTTAATAACGAGAAGTACTTTTTAGATAAAAATTTGTTGCATGAAAAATGGAAAAATGTTGAGTTTATATTAACATAAATATACAATTTACAATGAACTTATTAACTGACAAAAATTCTTTTTTAAAAAGACTGATGTAGAATAGTCTATTAAAACGGAACTCACCCCATTGATTGTGAATCTTGAAGAATATGATCTAGACCAACTATTAAATGACGTATAACAGCAATTCAAGCAGTTCACTCTCAGTATCATACTCCCTTTTGGAGGCTACACCACATTTCTTTTTAAGAAGTGTGTAATATCTGGATCGATTATTTAAAAGGAGTGGACCGTTATTCAACTTCTTAGAAATTACCTACTTATTAGTTTTACGAGTTTGTTTTTCCTGAGTATCATCTTCTTCTCATACAGATGGTACGGCTGGGGAACACTTTCAGTACTATCGTTGTTCCTGATCTACCAAACAAACACCAAATATCGACCTACCTTATCTCTATTCATCTTCTTTTCGATAGGGCTGGTTTTGTTTGTTATAGGAAGTGACTATTTTATCTCTTTAGAACTATCGAAAGAAACCAAGGTTCTATTAAACAGATGTTTACTTCTATGTATGATCATCGGTGTTTGTATCTCTTTAACGTTATCTAAACAAAAGATAAATTTCTTTACTTCGATGCCGAACTGGAGGGGACGAATTGCATTTCCTCATCATACGTTACCTACACGGACCTTTTTCCTGTTCGGACTGCTCGGCTCGTTTACAATCTTCCTCCCTCTCTTCTTCAAAGAAGACGTGGTGATAGAAAATAACTTTTTGATGTTTGCATTACTCTTCTCTTTGATCAACGCTCTATTAGAAGAATTGCTGTGGAGAGGAGTCCTGTTATCATCTTTAAAAGAAAACATCTCAACACCATACGCTGTAGTTACCACGAGCATCGGATTCGGTCTGTTACATCTATCAATAGGGATTCCTTTTGTTATGAGTCTACTCTTTTCACTAGGAGGACTGTTTTATGCGTTTGTTGTCTTAAAAACAAATAGCATTTATCCCGCAATCGTCTTTCATTTTGTCATAAACATGGGTATGGTATTGAACGAATGGATTATTTAATTAGTCCCACCACTCATCACCTCCAAGATTACTTTTAGCAGGCTCGATGCCTGCTTATAATATAAAAAAAAACACCGTTTTTTCTCCATGCGTAAAAAAAAAAGCTCCTGTTAAGGAGCGATCTTTACCTTCTCTACCTCAGTTCCGAGAATATAATCGGCCGCTTTTTGTGCTTGTCCAGCTGCTTGTACGACGATGCGGCTGTCTTCTTTTAATACTCGTAACCAGCTCTCGATATAACTCGCGGAGTTCGGAATCGTGTTATCGATACCCGCTACCCCGCATAACATCGCGGCTCCCATCTCCGCAACAAGCTCTTCTTTGGAATAACTTTCATCACCGAACGCGAAGTGTTTAGAGACGATGGCTTCTCGTTTCAACCGACATTCATGCCCCGTAGAGTGGACCATCTCATGAAACAAGGTGCTGTAATACTCTTCTCGTACCGTGAAATCTTGTAACGGCGGACAGTTGATTCTATCAATGAGTGGCATATAGACCGCATGCCCTCGATAAGAACTATAGTCCGGCGCATCCCTATACCCTTTAACGATTTTTTCTGCTTCTTCAAGGGGATCATGATCAAACGTCTCATCTCTTCTTTTACTCTCTAGTCCCTCCACTTGAGAACCAACGTGGAACACTCTGTAATAACGTAGGTACGGAATTTTATCTTCATTTTCGTCATCCGCTTCCTTCTCTAGCCACGTCCAGAACACCACCATATGAGATTTAGCCCCTTTCTTCACCTTCCCTCCCGCTTCTGTGATTTGTTTAAACGTCGGGTACTCTCCAGCAGGAAGTAAGAACGTGTTGATTCCGCGATAAGCTTTCAGATGAAAAATACTATTTCGAGTAAAAAACGAAAACGACACTATCAATAGAGTCCTTTAATTTTTTATGAAAATTGTTTTATGTTTGAGAACTGTATTATTATCATCCATGCACTTCAGTATAGAGTATCCTTGGAATAACCTCTTAAATTTTTTTACAAACAAGCTATTCTATTGATAGGGTCATTAGAGAATGGTTTTTTGTAATAGACATTAGGAAGGAAGAGAAGAGATGGAATTAGATACATATTCCCCACCTACTTTTTCAGCGAAGACTTTTAATTGTCCTCACTGCGGAGAACTATCTGAACACGCGTGGGATGAGATCCACCACAATGAACAAGATTACACAAGTAAAGCACTCGATTCAAAGCGCGTTTCCACACTATCAGATCCTGATTATTCGGACCAGAACCACGTTATCTCCATCAGTAGATGTCAAAACTGTAACTTATATTCTTTATGGAGATATTCTTCATTGATCTATCCCACCAAGATGATCAATGAATCATAATAAATAGATAACAAAATGTACTATCTTAAACACTTGTTTAAAGTTCAAAAACAGGTGTTTTTTTCTTTTTTATTTTCTTTACTCGTATTTACCGCAATCTTTATTGAACCGTATAGAAAGCGTGGAGTGAATCTTGTATGGTTAATGAAAGAGGAGGTCTAGATATGGTCGAACAACTTACTGCATCAGCAACAGAAGTTCATTTATGGTTTGTAGATTTACAACAGCCTTTAGATATGGATATCTCTATCCTCTCAGATGACGAGATCGCTCGGCTGAACACCTTCAAAGTTTCTGAACAAAAAGACACCTATCTTAAATGTCGTTACGTGTTGAGACATTTGTTAGCGTTATATATAGAAGAAATTCCTTCATCAATCTCTCTTTCCTATAATTCATATGGTAAGCCTTATTTAACAGACAATCCTCTTCACATCAGTTTCAATATCAGCCACTGTAAACACTCGGCTGTGATCGGTATAACCAAAGGAAGTAGTGGTGTAGATATTGAATGTACGACGGGTCAGAGTTTGAAAGAAGCTAGTTCTCTTTTTTTAAACGACAACGAAATGAAAGTACTCAAGCTCTCTTCAGATCCTGAAAGTGCTCTACTCCATCTATGGACGCAAAAAGAAGCGATCTTAAAAGCAGAAGGCACAGGCTTCAGTTCCTCTCCTCATGCTATTACAGGTTATGTCACTTCCTCTGTTCAGCTTCAAAACGCGGAAGTTGATCAATATCACCTCAATTCTTTTATGAGAGGAAGTAACATCGTATCAATTTGTACATCAAACCCCGTTGATATAAAGCAGTTAGATTTCTCCTCACATCTGCTCAATAGACCTTTTCCACAAACTCTCATTTATGGTTAATTTGCCTCATTTTGTATATACTCAGTAAATATAATTGTATATACTGAGTATATATATTATTATATACTCAGTATATAACACAGGAGGTAGACCATGATACATGTGCAGAATCTTGAGAAGAACTACACCATCGGCACCAAGTCCTACAATGTTTTAAAGGGAGTAGACTTTAAAGCAGAAGAAGGAGAGTTCATAGCAGTCATGGGTCCTTCAGGTTCTGGTAAGAGTACCCTTTTAAATCTTCTAGGTGGCCTTGACCAGCCTGACAACGGATCGATCACGATTAACGAAGAGTCCATCCATACCATGAGTGAAAAACAGCGTACGCTGTTTCGCCGGGAACAGATTGGTTTTATATTTCAGAACTATCAATTGCTTCCAAACCTGACTGTTGAAGAGAACGTAGGTTTTCCGATGCATGCTGCTAGTAAGAAAAGAACAGATATCCATCAAACGGTCTCAAACCTTTTGAACGCGGTCAGTCTTACAGGAAAAGAGAAGAACTATCCTTCTCAACTGAGTGGGGGTCAACAACAACGAGTAGGCATCGCAAGAGCGTTAAGCATGGATCCTCCTTTGATCTTAGCGGATGAACCGACCGGTAACTTAGACCGAAAATCAGGAACTGAGGTACTTCGCTTACTCACGACACTTCACCAAGAAAAGAAACTTACGATCATCATGGTCACCCACGATGTTTACGCAGCAAGTTACGCAGATCGTATCATTCTCATCAAAGACGGCCTGATTGAATCAGACATCCGTCAAGGGGAAGGAGCAAACACCGATGTTATGGCAAACATCTTGGCGAAACTTAACTCGTAAGAAAGTACGTACACTTCTTACCCTGCTTGCTATCATACTCGGAGTCTCCTCCATGTTCGCTGTGATCAGTACGGTAGAGACCGCACAGGATGTTACGACGAAACGGTTAGAACTGTATACGGGAAATGCTGATTATTCTATCTTAAGCCGTGAGAACCTGTTTGCTGAAGACGTATTAGCTAAAACAAAAGATGTTGACGGTGTGAAGAGTTCACTCGGTCTCATCCATAAACAAGCTTACGTGGATACCGGTCAAGAGGGACTGGATCAAGACCAAAGAAGGATCCGGCTGACTGGGCTCTCTTCTTTTAACAGCGAATTGTTATCTTTAACAAACGTTGATGGAGAACTGAACAAAGAAGGAGTGATTCTTCCAAAGTCTACAGCTGCCATTTGGAACTTGTCTGTCGGTGACTCGATCGACGTCAACCTTCCAGAAGGAAAAAAACAAACAACTGTAGCGGCGATTGTTGGAGATACTCCTCTTCTAGAAGGACCAACAAGCTGGGAAGATGCAAAGAACAAAAGTTGGCGGGCATTACTACCACTCGACACCCTGCAGGAATGGTACTCTTTAGAAGATCAAGTACAAGAAGTTCGTATGAAGTTCGATAAGAAATCTACCGACCAAATCGTATCGGACCTAGAACGAACGATCTCAGATGATAATGTGTATCTGCAAGAAGTCGTTCTAGATGAAAAACAATCCAATCAGTTAGAAGAACTCTATTTGATGCTGTATGTGATCGGCGGACTCGCGATGTTCATATCTGCATTCATCTTATATAACACTCTGTATGTCACGATTGTAGAAAGAAAAAATGAGATCGCCGTCATGAAGACGATCGGATACACACCTTCACAGATCAAGAAAATCTTCTTAACAGAGGTATTAACACTCTCTGTCATGGGTATCTTGATCGCTCTCCCGATCGGTTTTGGATTGGGATCGTTGCTTCAGACTGGATTGTTTAGTTCGTTTCAAACTGATTTCGATTTTTCCATGAAATATCAATGGGCGTTATTACTTTCCATCGCGCTAGGTCTGTTGATTCCGCTTGTAGCATCCTTATTACCGGTGACTCATGCGAGTCGCCTTGATATCATAAAGACGCTAAAAAACATACCAGAATCAAAACCAAAGACGAATAAACTACGCGTTGTGTTAGGCGTCATCATGCTAGGTTTCGGATTGATCGAGCACGCGCTATCCATCTTTTTCTTATTCTTTGGATTTGCACTGCTCTTTCCTACACTGATGAAATACACGATTTCGTCTATCAAGAGAATGCCGTTGATCGGATTTGAAGGAAAGATGGCATGCAATAATTTGCTTCTCACGTTGAATCGGTCTGCGAACATGGCGTTGATCTTAGCGTTTGCGATCTGTCTGGGCTTGTTCGTCTCCTCTATCTTTACATCACTTGAGAACAACACGAAAAAAGATATCGCTCGTTCTTTTGGTGGAGATATCCAGGTCACGACCGAACAAGAGATCACAGAACAAGATGTTAAAGAACTGAAGAATGTTCGTGGGGTCGATGATGTTTATTCGTACCATGAAACAGATGTTACGTGGGATACAGATAAAACAAAAAGACAGATAAAAATGGTGAGTGTTGACCCTGAATGGAACGAGAAACATCCTCTGTTCTATTTTGATACAGAACAAGAAAAGACATCAATCGCCTTTGAAAACGGAAAAGGCGTCCTACTTGGCTCATTTGCTTTTGATGAATGGGGCGGTAAAGTGGGAGAAAGCATCAAGGTTCGTGTGAACAACGAGGTTCAGTCGTTGAAAGTAATCGGTAAAGTGAACACGAATCATCACGGAGGGTATGCAGCGTTTTTAGAGAACGATCGTTACGATATGATCGTTCCTGGCAGCCAGCCTTATCATGCCTTATTAACCGTCTCAGAAGAAGGTGCAGAGAACTGGATTAAGAACGATCTTTTAGCAACCTCCCCTTTTAACATTCTGGAGATACAGACGATGCGAGAAGAAGTGATCAAACAGGAACGGGCCATTCCGGGTGTGAGAGCTCTATTTAACGGGCTTCTGTTCATCACGATCTTGGTTTCTGGTATCGGAATCGTCAATACGTTACTCATGAATGTAATGGAGAGGATGCGTGAACTCGGAGTCATGCGAGCGGTAGCTTTTACCTCTTCACAGATCTATAAGACGATCCTGACAGAAGGGCTTTTGATCGGAATTAACGGAATCGTATTCGGTATCATCATGGGAGTTATAACCATCTACCTCAACACGTTAACGACAAAAGATGAGATGATCGAATTCACACTGCCGTTCAGTACGTTACTCGTTAGTATACTGATGGGAGTGATTGTAAGTCTTCTAGCAGCGTACTTACCTGCTCGGAAGGCTGTAAAATACGATCTTCAACAAGCGTTAAAACATGAGTAAAAAGAAGGAATGAGGAGTTTTTATGTCAGTAAAGCATGCCATCTTAATTCTCTTATCACAATCACCTAGGCATCGATACGATCTAAAAGTGTCCTTTGAATCTATGGTCTATAGACAATGGGAGATCAACGCCGGTCAGATCTATACAACCATCGACCGGCTGGTCAGAGATGGGCTTGTAGATGCATCTTCTGAAGAAGAGACAGACCTTCGTATCTATCGTATTACCGCTAAGGGTGAGGAGGAAATACAAAAGTGGCTGCTGGAACCTGTGGAGAAGCCACTTTTAAAAGACGATTTTTATTTTAAACTGTTATGTGTGAAACAACTGAGTTCGTTCAACCTAGAGAAGATGGTCAAACAGCAAAAAGAGACGATCATTAAAAACATCTTAGAACTGCAGCTATTAAGGAAGAACATCCCTTTTACAAAAGAGAATGAGACCATACTTTATCTGATAGATGGGAAGATCCTTCACCTTGAAGCAGATATGAAATGGTTAGAAATTATCCCCGATTAAAGGAGAGGTAAACATTATGATGGACTTTATCTTAGAAAATAAATGGCAGTTCTTGATCATCGCAGAAGTTTTCTTTTGGATTTTCTCATTAACGTTCCTTGTCGTTCGCTATTGGTTCAACCTAAAGAAATTAAGCATCGTCTTCTTTTTCCTTTTTATCATCAACGACCTCTGGATCGCGACCATGGGATTCATGGATTATCTGAAGACCGGAAACTTTACGAGCTACCAAATCGTCATCTTGATCATCATCGTCTATGCACTCACTTACGGTAAGTCTGATTTTAGAAAACTGGATATCTTTATTCAGAAAAAGGTAGCGAAATGGAAGGGTGAGCCGATTCCTGAGTTAAAAGGACCCGAGAAGCTCTATGGTAAAGACCTAGCACGTCAAGAGAGAAAACATTTTGCGATACACCTCTCGATCTTCATCCTGGCCCATATTGGTATGTTCCTTGTATACGGTCTTTCCGATCAGCTCACACAAACTGAAAACATCGAACAGTTGTTGTCTCAGTGGTTCAGCAGCAAAGATGCACTCTATCCGTTCAACAACAAATCGATGAACAACCTGAGTAGAATCTGGACCCTTGTCTTAGTCATCGACGGAGTCACGTCCCTATCGTACACGTTCTTTCCGAAGAATGAGAAAAAATCCGTCTTTTCAAATAACTAGTATACAAGAGCAAATCGTGACAACTTAGTTCTTCTTTTTAACATTAAGTCATGATACCTTATAGTTAACAGAACCCACAACGCCTCTTAACAATGCGGACCAATGTGGGTCTTTTTTTATCTCACTCCCCTTTCCCACAGGAAGAATTTCAACGAACAAGTCAGACCTCCCTAAATAAATCTAAGTAATATACTTCTTGGAAACATCATAGTAACTTCTAAATAAGCAATTTCTAATTCAGCACTTGTTTGAACGGTTTTTCAATCAAAAACGAGTATAAAATCTATCAGATTTTATACTCGTTTTGGTTTGCTATCGGTTCGAATCTACTTATTAATTTCCAATCAGTACTCCTAGGAACAGGATGGCGTTAAACAAACCATGAATAATCATAGGAACATAGATGGATCTTGTCTTTTCATATGCAAGAGCGAACAAGATTCCGTTCACGATGTTTACAGGTAGGATGTCGAGTGAGGGTAGGTGAACAAGAGAGAAGATGATGGCATTTAAAAGTATGGCCGGCCACTGTTTTTACTCACGTGTTAGAAGGAAGAAGAGAAACGTTTCCAAATGATGACCTCAAGAAGAATATGGAAGAGGCAGAGCGTGAAGTAAAAGAGATCGTCTCTACGATCGAACTTCCTGCTGCAACAGAACAACCGAAAGTAGCAAGATTAAGCTTTAACGATTTTCCGATCCTCGTGTTGTCACTCGCGGATGACAAACGAAGTATCGAAGAACTCAGTAAGATCGCAGAAGATGACATCAAAAGAGATTTTGAGAGCATCGAAGGGGTTTCAGAAGCCAAAGTCATCGGTAACAAACAAAAAGAGATACAACTCTCGTTCTCTCCTGAGAAGTTGAGTCAGTTTAAACTCCAAGAAGAGAACGTTGTAGAATATGTAAAAGCATTGAGCAAAGATACACCGCTCGGCTTACAAGTGGTCGAGCAAAAAGGACAAGCTTTCGTCGTGAATGGAGCAGTCGCTTCGATCGACGATTTAAAAAGTCTAGAGGTTCCCACGATTGAAAATGCTGAAGGCTTCGTGACGCTAGGGCAACTGGCTGAAGTAAAAGAAGTCACAAAAGAACAATCCGTTGCCAGAATCAACGGAAAGGAAGCAATCGGGATTCAAATCTATAAAAGTGCTGCAGGAAACACAGTTAAAGTGGTAGATGGCATCAAAGAGAAGATGGCCCTCTCCTCTTCCCACTCTTTCACGACTAAACAAGCGTTATGTCCTCCAAAACCAAAAGAATTACTCAAAACCGTTCTGATGCGATGGTTCTGCGCTCGGTTAGGCACAAAGTTTAAGTTCATATCTTCATCTGGTTCTGAATGATTAATAGTTGGCGGTACCAATTTGTTCTGTATGGATAACAGATAACACACTCGCGATTAGCTCGGCTGCCCCAGCACCACCCAATAAATGACCCGTCATCGATTTGATGGAACTGATCGGTAACTCGTAGGCTCGTTCACCGAACACTTTTTTTATCGCGTACGTTTCAGACTGATCATTTAATTTGGTACTCGTGCCATGTGCGTTGACGTAGTCGATGTCATCAGGTGTGAGGTTCGCATCTTGTATCGCTCGTTTCATGGCCATGATGACACCATCTCCTTCAGGGTCAGGAGCAGTTACACCGTATGCATCGTTAGTAGCTCCGTACCCTGCGAGTTCAGCGATAATGGGAACTCCACGACGGAGCGCTGATTCTTCTGACTCTAAAACGACGATCCCTCCACCTGATCCGATCACGAAGCCGTCCCGAGAACGATCGAAAGGCCGGCTGGCTTCTTGTGGAGAGTCGTTTCGGGTGGACAATGCATTTATCTTAGTGAACGATGCTAGATCCAGTGGTGTGATGGCTCCTTCAGTTCCTCCGGCAATCATGATATCCGCATCACCATATTGGATAGCACGCATCGCTTCACCGATACAGTTGCTGCTTGCCGCACAAGCAGTAACGAAAGAACCACTCTTTCCTTTTGCGCCAAGTTTAATTGCGATCTCACTTACGCTTGAGTTGATGAGCATCCCAGATGCAAGATAAGGACTGACTCTTCTTGCTCCTTTCGTGAGTAATGTCTGATGGTTTTCAAGAATCATACCTGTCCCACCTGAACCTGACCCAACTAAAACACCTACACTAAACGGGTCGAGTTCTTTCATATCTAGTGAAGCTTGTTCAATAGCTTCACGAGTAGCTGCCAAAGCATAATGTGTGAATGTATCCGTTCGATTGATCTCTTTAGAAGATAAATATTCGGTCGGATCAAAATTTTTTATTTCTCCTCCGATTCTTGAGGAGAAGGTCGATGTGTCAAAAGATTGGATATAATCAATCCCACTGACTCCTTTACTCAAGTTGAACCAAAAAGAGTCAAGGGTATGACCGATTGGTGAGATGATTCCCATTCCCGTTATAACCACTTTTTTTCGCATAAGTAGCTCCTTCTTAACTAATATCATGTCAATTCTACAAATATTGCGTTAATCACCACATCCGTAATTTCCGCAACTTTAAGGTTCACAGTAGCTTATGAATTTTTTTGCTTTTTTCCTTTCGAGAAGAACGGATTTCGTTCTCTTCTTTTTAAAACAAATACTTTTGTTTCCTTGAAATAAATAGTTCTATGAAAATCGATTTATTTTTTGATAATCTGTAAAGGAATAAAGTAAAAGCTACACCAAAGAAGTCTAAGCCAAACTTTAGACTTTTGAATAAGGGAAGTCGTGATAGAAATGAAGAGGGAGTCAATAAACTTTATTGTTTTACTTCAAACGGTAGTAAATATTAAAGATGAGATAACCAATGGAGAATCACTTGGATTTATACAAGTCCATATGCTTTTGTTAGTGAAAAAATATAAGAATATGACAGTTACGGAGATAGCTTTAAAAATGTATGTCAAACAACCCTCAGTATCGGCACTTAGCGATAAACTGATTAAGAAGGGTCTTATCCAAAGAAAATATAACCAGCTTGACAGGAGAAGTGTAAGTATAAGCCTTTCAGATAATGGAATGGTTAAAGCGGAACAACTGAAAAGGAAAACAGAAGATATAATGAAGAGAATGGAAGAGAATATATCGTTAGAAGAAAGAATCGTGTTCAATCAGATTCTGTCCAAGATAGATGTTTAATAACAAATACCAATGTGGTTTAAATAGACGTATATTGAAATAGACGATTTAAAGGTTTATAATGGTCTTAGATAGAACATAGTATAAAAAGGGAGCATCGGCCACCAACCGATACCCCATAACAGCTATTCTGCAAGAAGTGCAGTGGCTTTAAGTAAATAGAGATACAAAAAAGTAACCTATCACCAGCGGCCAGCAGGGTGGGTTACTTTTTTGTTGTAACCGCGATTACTGCAACGATCAGTGTTGCAAAAGAGATCATGAGTGTTAGTGTATCAGAAACAGTAACCATCAGCGACACCCCCTTTCTTACCGGGGATTGCCACTGCCCACCCTGCATATGTAGCTGTTCCTCTTATTATATCATAGAAAAGTCCTCCCTTTTGCTCCAGATTAATTGTCGCCATTCCCTTTTTCTTTCCCTTTTATAAAACCTCATATACAACAACATATATGTGGTTTTATACATATAAGCATATATTAAAGATAACAATACAATTAGATAATATATTAAACAGAATGTTATTTAAATTCAGAAATATTTTATTACAGTTTATAACTTAATAAATTCATTCTTCATACCGATAGGATAGTTGTACATATGGTAATTCCTGATTCCAGCTGGGATCCACTTAAAAAAGAGAATAAGGCAAACCCGCCGAAAGACGGGGACGCAAAGCCTACAGATCTAAAGCAGAATTGCTAGGATGGCTGGGTTGCACAACGTTTTAAAACGTCCTATTTGTGCTACTCAATAGGTCGTTTTTTTATGAACAAAGGAGATACATCCATGAAAAAAATTGCAGACGTTCTTGTGATGAACTTAAAAAACTTAGGCGTTGAACACACATTTGGTATTCCAGGTAAAGCCGTCGTACCGATTCTGCTGGAACTTGATCGACAAGGAATCCCTTTTAACCTAACCAGACATGAAGGTGGAGCTGGCTACATCGCTTCTGGTTACTCTCTCATGAATAAAACGATCGGTGTTGCCATCGGAACCTCTGGACCTGGAGGGACCAATCTATTAACAGCTGCCGCACAGGCGAAAGCTTGGCATCTACCCGTGTTGTTCTTAACTGGACAACCTTCTTCTAAAGACATCGGAAAACCGTTCGGTCAGGACTCCACTTCTTTTGGTACCGATCTTATAAAGATGTTTGAACCCGTCACAAAGTTCAGCGCAAGAGTTGATCGTGCTGAATCGTTTCAGAGCTACTTTACACATGCGATCGAAAAAGCGCTTCATGGCGTTAAAGGACCGGTTCACCTCTCCATTCCGATGGATGTGTTGCTTGAGGAGATAGAACCTTTCCTCTTGCAACCGAAAGAGGCGCCACAGATGGTTGCGACGAAAGAGTCGTTACAAGAAGCTTTAACAAGTATTCATAACGCAAAACGTCCCGTGATGATCTTAGGAAAAGGCGTTCATGCTTCACATGCCTACGAAGAAGTCATACAGTTGGCAGAAGCCTTCAGCATCCCTGTGATGACGACACCCGGTGGAAAAGGCACGTTCCCTACCACCCATGAACTTTCTCTAGATGGATTCGGGCTCGGAGGATCAGATCGGTCAGCAGACTATCTTACTCAAAGAAGTGATCTTGTAATCGTGATAGGTTCTAAGTTATCAGACATGTCGATCGTCGGTCTGGACCCGTCTCGCTACCCGGAGACTATCATCCATTTTGATTATGATCATACGTTCATCGGTAAATCGATTCCGGCTATTACGCATCATATCCTTGGAGATGCGGCAAGTAACGTGAGAAGTTTGTTGAGTTTATGGAACGGAGAAAATGCTCGTCCACGACCACAGATTCTCAAAGAAACAAGTGTGGAAGAAGGATCAACTACCGAGAGGATGTTATCAAAAGACATCATCTTAACACTACGAGAATCTCTACCTAGCGAGACGGTATTCTTCGGTGATGATGGTAGCCATTCGTTTTATGCCATCAAACACCTCTCCCTTCCCGTTCCTGGTTCATTTTATTTTGATGATGTGTTTGGAGCGATGGGACATGCGATCGGGTACAGCATCGGAGCAAAAGTGAGTAGACCTGAAAAACCAATCGTCTGTCTAGCGGGCGATGGATGCTTCTTCATGCATGGTAATGAGATATCAACTGCGGTCGACCTTGGAGCAGCAACTCTGTTTGTGATCTTTAACAACGGTCGATTGGATATGGTTGATAAAGGGATGTCTAAGAACGTGGGTAAAGCGGTAGGTACACGTTTCAAACAAGAACTGGATGTAGAAAAGTTTAGTGAAGCCATGGGCGCCCGCGCCTTTAAGTGTTGGAAACTAGAAGAGTTAAGAACAGCTGTAAAAAGTGGACTGAATCATCATGAAGGTCCGACCGTGATTGAAGTCATGGTAGACCAAGAAGAGATCCCGCCTACTTTACAAAGAGGGTAAACCGAGGAGGTGAAGGAAGTGTCAACACAAACAGAAGAAATGAAAAGCCTTGAGAACCTTTCTGGCAAGAAAGGTGTATCGATCATGAAGAATCTTAAAGAGGTCTTCCCCGATCTTGGTGATCTAGCCACAAAGCTTCATAAAGAGTTATATGAACGCGACGTACTCGATCTAAAACAACAAGAGATCATCACACTATCCATCTTAATCGCTCAAGGAAATACAGAATCTGCATTAAAATTTCATATCAACGCAGCTCTGCATGCGGGTCTGACAAAAGAAGAGATTTTTGAGATCATTCTTCACGCGGCACCGTATACAGGTTTCCCGCGAGCAATCAATGCGGTTTATTCCGCACATGAGATTTTTGTTGAGAATGGATTAGTAGAATAAAAACAAAATGGAGGAATGTATGATGAACGCAACTAAAGCAGTAACAAAGGTACATAGTGGAGTTTTTTATTGGAGAGCTACGACTACGATGATCACGATCGAAGAAGCAAAAGAGATCGCAGAAAGAGTTAAGAAAGAAGTAAGCAGCCCAAGCATCAAGTACTTTATCGTGGACAACCGTGAACTGAATGGTCCTTATAAACCAGACGTACAACAGGTTTGGTCTGATTTGATGGACGTTGTCGCTCAAAACGTTGAGAAGAACGTTGTGATCTGTAAAGATATCATCCAACAGATGCAGATCAACCGTATCTCGAAGAACACAGGAACAACTGATAAAGTGAAAGCCTTCATGGATGAAAAAGAAGCACTCGCTTTCATCAACCTAACTTCTTTCCCGTTCTGATCACTAGTTGCCCTCCTGTTTATACAGGAGGGCTTTTTTAAAAAGGAAAGAACGAAGTTCGCTCTTTCCCTTCATAGAGGTTACAGATAGCCCTTTTCTTTTAGACTTGTATATTCGGCATGTGCGTTCACGATCAAGTGGTCTAGTACTTCAATGCCAAGTACTTTTCCCGCTTCGATCAAACGTCTTGTGACTTCGATGTCTTCTCTTGAAGGTGTCGTGTCTCCAGAAGGATGTTGATGAGACACGATGATCGACATCGCGTTGTTGAGTATCGCTGACTTGAACACCTCCCGCGGATGTACGATGCTTGCTGCAAGTGACCCTACGTGACATCGATGAACCGCGACGATTCGGTTCTTTGTATTGAGACACATCACAAGAAACACTTCACGGTCTTCGTCTCCGATGATCTCCGCTGCGACTACAGCGGCATCGATGGGTGAGCGTACCATGTGTTTCTCACTTCCCTCTACCTCCTTGATCACTTGTTTGATCTGTTGAATTTCGTACATTTTCTCCATAGCTTTAACAGCTCCTCTCTTTGTTTGAGAAAGTGTTAAAGTTCTTCACGAAAAGAGAGTCAAGGGACTTTGAAGTTTGTGCAAGTTTTTTAAATAAAAAAGTTCACAAAGTTTGCTTGAAGTGAAACATAAAGCATCCCTTTACTTCTCTTACGAGGGAAGACTTACAATGAAAAGAACAAAGAGGAAAAGATGAGGGTTTCTCCTTGGAACCTCTTCTTAAATGACTGTTTAACAATATAAAAAGGGGGAGAATGCTTTTCCTCCCCTCTCCTTGCATGTACACACTTTTAAATCACGGATTGAAAATAAAAAATCCCCAGGCGCTGTACCCCAGGGATGATGTTTGTCAGTTTGTCAGTCAATTAAATCGCGTTTTATTGATTTATGAATTGTTATTATTTTTAATCTCTATAAAGTTGTAATTAACTAAGGGGAAGAATACGCTCTCCCCCTCTCATTACATGATTCACCCCCATCGGGGTCAGTGAAATTGCAAACAAACACGTTTGTTCACAAATTATCACTGAGTATCTTCAATATCTTCTGCTATTATACGCTTTAGAATTTTATCTTTCAGTTGCTCCAAGTAAGAGAGTGTTGTGTTTTGGTTGTTTAACAACTTGATGAAGTTACGAATGTATTCGTTCTCGTATTCTTCGAATGCTTCTTGGGCTAACTTTTTAGCACCTTGGACCAACTGAGAGAGGGAACGTCTTACATAGAATCTGGAAAGATCACGATCTCCTGCTTTAAGATGAAGATAGTTGATCACGTCCCCTCCCACTAAACAAATACAATGAGTATCTTTTACGATGGGATGATTTTGGATAAAAGTCTCGAGTTCAAAAGAAATGTAATGATGCTGACCATGAATAAGAAATAATCCATGCAACAGCTCACGATTGTTATCTAAAACCGCTTAGAAAACATGTGAGATAAACTTCTCTTCTCCACTAGTACGTTTCTTCATCTCCCTAACCTCGACTCTACCATAAGTTCAAAATATTTTTATTAGTGATCATCATTCATCTTCTAATTTCTTCAATATGTGATGCGAACGTGTTTACGTTGCTACCTACTTGCTAGATTGTCATCTTCTGATCACTGCCCTATATTATCGACCATTTAGAGAAGGAGTTTATGAATGTTCATGGCTAATCTCTAATTTAGTACCATTTAACGATCAAAAATCATTGCTCAAAACTTAGAGATAAAGGTTAACACCTTAAAGAACCATTTGAGTATCATCTACAGAAAACACCAAGTGACCAACCAAAACGCAGCTGTGGGCAAAGCGATCCAGTTCGTATAATGGTCAAATAATAGAATGACACCAGCTCCATTCGGATTTATGATGGGATATTATGGACCAGGATTTATCATCAGCTGAATCTTTCTACTGTGGGCGATAAGAAGACGTAGATTTGTTTTAAGAACTGTAGGATTTGTGATCGGTGCAACTCTAAACATGGTCTATGGGTTATGTATCGCTATTCTTATATTCATTATCTTTTTTAACTTTGGCTATGTTAAATAATTCTGTTGATATTTGATAAAAGCAAACAAATGTTCTACAATATAGTTAAGAATTTTCGTTTGGAGGGTTTGCAATGACGTTAAAGGAATTAATTGCAGAAATTAAAAAGTTAAATTCAGCAGAGCAACATCGTTTGAAAGAATTCTTTATCAATTCCATTTCGTCATTTTCTGCAAGTGAACCCGTATTTCAAGAAGTAACAGAACGAAAAAATAAAGATGGCTACACCTGTGTGCATTGCAGTTCTAAAGAAGTTGTTCGTTTCGGCAAGTATAAGGTGAAACTCGGAAATAAAGAAATTGAACGTCAGCGATACCGTTGTAAAGATTGCCTAAAAACTTTTACTGATGTTACCTCTACTCCCCTTTATTACACCCATAAGCCCGATAAATGGTTAGAATTCATTAAATGTATTTTAGAAGGGTTTTCCCTTCGTAAATCAGCGAACCTTATTGGCGATGTTCATCATGTTACCTTATTTTATTGGAGACACAAGGTATTAACTGCCCTAAAACAAATGGATTTTGATACATTTTCGGGCATCGTGGAGATGGATGAAACCTATTTTTTATTCTCTGAAAAAGGTAAAAGAAACATCGAAGGTCGTAAGCCTCGCAAACGTGGAGGTTATTCTAAATTTCGTGGTATCAGCTACGAACAAGTTTGTGTTTTAATAGCAAGAGACCGCCAAAAAGCCACGTATTCAGGTGTACTTGGTATGGGCAGAATTGTGAAAGCACAATTAGATAAGGCTATTGGTGCTAAATTAAGGACTGATAATACCCTTTGTACCGATGCTTGGAGGGCTTTTTCCACCTATGCAAGAAGCAAAGGAATGGAACATTATCGCTTTAAATCAGATGGAACGGAACGAGTCAAAGGGATTTATCATATTCAAAATGTCAACAACTATCACAAGTAGATTAAAAGGTTGGATGCAACGATTTAATGGCGTAGCTACAAAATACCTCGACCATTATTTGAGTTGGTTTCAATTCTTAGATATTGTTAAGCATCGCAGTGATAATGAATCAATAAGTAAAATGATTGTGGAGAGTTGTCTATATTCAATTAATGAAACCTATGATTCATTAAGAACGTATCAGTATTAGAACTTAATTGTTACTTTACAGGGCAATCTTATAGAAAGGAGGTAACTTGGAATGGGAGTAGCTATTCTTATCGTTTTAATACCGTTCTTAATTTTCGCTATTTTACTATCAAAAGGAAAAGGAGCTTCATTACTTGCAGGGTATAATACAATGTCTGACAGTGAAAAGGCTCAATATGATGAGGTAGATTTGTGCAAATTTATGGGGAAAATTATGTATGGTATTAGCTTTAGCATATTATTATTTGCATTGAGTGAGATGTTAGAAAACCAAATTTTATTTATTATAGGCCTTATTTCACTTTTAACTTTTATTATTTTTGCATTGGTGTACTCAAATACAAGAAACAGATTCAAAAAGAATGTTTAATGGTAATATACAGAGGACTTCATAACTTGAAGTCCTAAATTTATAAAACTAATCAACAATATTCATTAACATATCCTTAACTTTTGCTATTAAAGAATAAAAATAAAAAATACACAGTTAATCCATAGCATTACAATTGCATATTAGTTAACAATCATTTACTTTCTAATAGACTCCTCACTCGCGCAAGGTAACTTGTTCTTTCTTCTGTCGTCAACCCTTCTGTAGGTACTTGACTTAAAAGTTCCTCGATATCTTCCTTTTTAAAATCACCGTATGCGAGATCTGCCACCTTTTCACTTGCTCGTATCATCCCATTTAAGCGTTTTTTTATTAATCCTTTCGAGAGATCGTTTCCACTGTAACGGATATGCCAATCGTTGATAAACTCCCGACTGACCACACAGATTAACTTTAAACGGTTACGGTGTATGTAGTCTTCTATTTCTAGTTCATTCTGGTGATGAATATAATGACGAACCCCTTTTTGAACAATCAACCAATGAACGTGACTCACATCCCTCTCTAGGATGGCTCTTGTGCACCCTCTTACAAAGTCTTGTTCCCCTTTTGATATCCTCTTCTTCATCTTTGGTACCTCCTTTGCATGTATTACAACATGTGAGATACTTCGATAAATAATGACAATCTCCTTTCCCGTTAAAATAAAATGTTAAATATTTACCAGTTTTAAAAGAACGTATGTTCTTATATAATACAGAAGAAAAGGAGGTGTTTCATTTGATACGCGATCGAGGAAGTATAAAATGGACGAGTCTGATGCTGCCGGAACACGTAAAAGAGCTCAGACGGTACATATACGAAGAACATTATGACACACCAGAGCCCATTCTAGATGAGCAACAGATGGAAGAGATGAACGAAGTGATGTTAGAGGCTATGGAATACCATGTACCACTCATGTTTACGATTTATAAAAATAAACGGTTGATTACCCTATCTGGTTATATTCATTATATTGATACTAATAATAAGCAGCTTCGTATACTGGACATGAATGATAACGTAGAGTTTGTATCTTTTTCTGAAGTAAAAAAATTAGTTAAAATGGAAGGACTAATCTAAGAATATCGTTTACTAAGACACAAATGAGGCATCCTTGAGGAACAGCTCAAGAATGCCTCAAAAGGCATACCTCTATGAAAGATAGACTATCATATGCAATTCTCACAAGATGGTGCAAAATGTTAAGACCCTTTAATAACCAGTCATAAAACTTCGAGAAATTCAGCGCTTAAAAAGAAATCTAAAAGAGACAGAATACAACTTGAATAACTTGTCAGTTCCAGACCTTGTACGTATCAGTCAAGAGTTGGATGAGTTGATTATTTGTTATCAAATGTTAACGATAGCGACTGAAGAACAAAAATCAATATATGATGTTATATATGTTATTGATAACAATAATAATAAAATTACATTATAAAATGATCTTATTGTTTCTCGTCGTATATTTTCTCAATTCACGTAAAAGCTTTTCGATTCTATCAGGACTCAGAACGAGCTTGCCCTTAGCTATCTCAATGTTACGGTCACTTACTTCACCTGTAATCATACACGGCTGATGAGCATGTACTTTCTTTAAGATAATGGTTTCACTCTCTACAAAAATCTCTATATCATCACCCATCTCAATGTTTAGATCTCTTTTTAACTTAATAGGTATCCCGATCCTACCTAATCTATCTACTTTACGAACCATATTTGTATGTTCCACTCTAAACACCTCACTACTAATTGTCCAAACTATATATCGGAAAAAATTTATTTAATTGAACTGTAAGTTCATATTTATCTTATTTAGTGAATCGTTTTTATGAGGAGGTGTGGACACAACCATTTTTCCATGTTACTTTTTAAATCTTTCTAAAATACTATGTTAAGTAATTAAAGGTAGAGGAAGGTTGTTTGATTTATTCTTCCGACACACTACGCTTAGCTAGTTCATACACTTTTCTCGCTCCTGCATACGGCTCTTCTTTGCTGTATAAACGGTTCAAAAAGACACCTAAAGGTGAAGTTCCTGTGTTGTTCATCAAGATTGTAGTAATCTTTCTTTCTCGGTCAACGACGATATATTGCCCCCCGGAACCTACTGCCCATTGCAAAGTACCTTCCTTCTGTTTATCAAGCCACCACAGATAACCGTAACCTGTAAATTGATCTACATCGTTGATATAAGAATAGGAAGTAAAGCTTGCTTCGATCCAATTCTTAGGTATGATTTGTTTTCCTTTCCATTTTCCATCATTGGCATATAACGAACCAAATCTCGCTAGGTCTTCAGCGCACATATAGAAACGGTACATTGGGATAGATGTTTCTTCAGACTCTTGGTAAACAACGTTTTTAGGTTGAAACAATTTCATCTTCGTTGGACGAGCGATCCACTCATAGAAGGCGTCTCCTAGTCTTAAACCCGTTTCTTGCTCAAAGATGACACCTAGAGCATTAAAATCCCAATTGTTATAATAATAGTGTTCATTATGACTAAAACTACCTCGTTTTGGTCTTTTTTCTTTCATCGCTTTTGATTCACCGATAGCGTTGATGTAAATTCCTGACCTGGCTTTCAGTAAGTCTTCAACGGTTGCTTTTTTTTCTTCTTCTGTGAGTGGGTTCTGTTTATCATCGATCTCCAACTCATTTAATGTTTGATCTATTTGTATCAACCCTTTTGATTCAGCAATGCCGTACAGCGCACTGATGATACTCTTCCTTACAGAAGCTACGTTTGAGATTTCATGAGTATCTCCAAATTCCGCTAAGAAATCATGCCCCTCCATAATAAACATAGCATCGGCTTCATTTTGATCCATAATCTTCTCATACGAATCCTTTTGTATCTCGTAGCGATCAGATTTGCTTAATTTTTCATGGAAGTCATTGCCTTCAGAGTTTGTGAATGGAATACTCAAATATCCGATGACTCCTATAGCAAGTAGTATGATTGGTGTAATTAATAATGATTTCTTCAAGCTTATCTCTTCTCCTTATTGATTGATAATACTAGTATCAACCTTAAAGTAACTTGAAGGTCAACTTCTTTACACCATAAGACTTCTGGTATAATGTTTTTTCACATAACGTAATTGGAGGTGCGGTAATATGGAAGAAAAAACATATTTTACGATCGGTGAAATATCAAAATTATGCAGCGTTGCTGCTTCGACACTCCGATATTATGACCAGATAGACCTGCTCAAACCAACAGATTTAAACAGATCCAATAATTATCGATACTATACCTTCAAAGATATCGCCAAGATCAGAATTATCCAGAACTTAAGAGAACTAGATTTTTCAATCGATGAGATTTCTAGTATGTTTCAGGAGGGTGATATACTAAATCAACTAACGATAATGAAGAATAAACGCGAACTGATAAGGAAAGAGATTATAAACCTGCACAACAAGTACCGATCGCTCAATAAGAGGATACGAATCATCGAGAAAGAGATGGATGCATTCCCCTCTAACGATATAGAAGATATGAAGATAAAAGAGCTACCTAAGAGGAGAATCCTTTCTCTTAGAAAGCAAACGAATAGAGCGAACCTAAACCTTTATACATTACACTTTAATGAACTTATCTCGCATGCAAAAAAGAATAACATCTTTCCTTCAACACACCTGATGTTGATTCACCATCATATTGATGTTAATCTTCCATTCGACCAATCTAAATACGAGAAAGTTTTAAAAGATCTTGAGTTCTCTTTAATGATTGATCCTTCCATTACACTCGGTAGGGTTCTACCAGAAGGTACTTATCTCACATTCACAACAAAAGGAATGGCAGGAAAAGACACATTCTCTGCTATTTATGAAAAGATACAGGTTTGGCTTAGATTCAATAAATATAGAGCTACAGGGCCGTTAATCGATCTTTTATTAACGAACTTGACGAATCTACAACCTGATCAAATTCCTGATAACATCCTAACTGAAGTTCAGATTAAGATTGAAAAGGTCTAAAATAAACAACCCATCTTCAACAACTGAAAGAATTATAAGAGCAGGAACTCTAATTAGAGTTCCTGCTTAGTTTTAGTATTGATGTTCCGTGTCTAGATGATCCTCTCTTGCGCTAAGCACCGCATGAATCTTCATGTCTTCGATATCGAGCTGGTCCATCTCTTTTTCTACCTTCTCTCTTTCTAATCCCTCCAACTCCCACTTCAACCCTAGAAGTTCAGTAAGCTTTCTAGCAATTTCTCTACTTCTTTGAAGTAAGACTTCATCGCTTAGATGCTGATAATCTTCTATCTTTACTTCGTGGATTCTCCATTTCAAGTTGATCTCTCCCTTCTTTGATAAGAAGGAGTAAATCTTTACGAAAAGAGGTGTCAAGGGACAAGAAGTTTGTGTAAGTTTTAGCTTTATAAAAGTTCACAAAGTTTGCTGAAAGCATCCCTTTACACGTCTTATGAGTGAATGATTAGACTAGAAAGAAAGAAGAAGGAAGGTGGACAAAAAAACTTGTAGACTTATAAAAGCTACAAGTTTCTCCATTAAAGATTCCATTTTACAAAAGACTCCTACACCTTGTTCTTATATATGAACTTCCGGCTCGTTCGGTATGGCGGGTAACCGTAAACAAAACAGGAACCTGCCGGCATGTAGGCAAAGGATGAGCCGTACAGACCGTAGTTATCGTTTTCGTTTAATACCGAAGCGACACGTTACAGAATGACAGAAAGACGTTCTTCCTTTCTGATCAGTCTGTCGTGCAGCCGCCCAACATATAAGATAATCCATATACATCTAACATTATTAAGGTATAAAATCAAGATAAACTTAAATCATATATCAACATATATGTTAACAACAAAATATAATTTCTATTATTCATATACTTATATTTACAACTTAAAATATATCTCTATTTAAGTCTGATTAAAGAAACTCTAATGAAGTGACATCCATAAATAACATTTAAAGTTACAATCTTAGTCATGTTGAATGACAATAAGTAAAGAACGCAAATGATACAATATAAATAAGTACATAAAGAACGAAGAGGAGAACCGTATGTCTCAATTAAAAGAACTTTTACAGTTAGATCTATCCTATTATGAAACCTTCTCCAACCGAAGCGATAAGTCATGGGGAAGTCTATTTTACAAAGAGAACCAACCGAACTATTATGATTCCAACCATGCTCATATCTTAGATGAATGTATCCATCCTATATCAGTCATAGACGAAGTGATAAGTTTTTATCAATCCAAACAGATTACCCCTAGGTTTTATATATACAACATAGAGAAACAACAAAGACTCATCACAGAATTAAAATCAAGGAACTTTGGATATGAAGAACTCATCAATCCTGTTCAGTTATGGAATAACGCTGTCACAGACATAAAAAGTACGGAGAACGTCTCAATCGAAGAAGTCACAAAAAAGAACTACCAAGAAGCGTTAGACATCGAGTGCAGCATCACAGAGTTTGGAGGCAGAGAATCTATTGAAAAAGTGTTTAAGAAACAGTTTCACCATCCATCATTCACACACTACCTTCTCCGACTAGATGGGATAGCATGTTCAACGGCTTGTATGTTTGAAGAGAACGAGAATGCTCGCATGGAGAGTGTGGCGACATTAGAAGCTTATAGAGGTAGGGGACTCATTGGAGAGATGATCCGATTCATACAAAAAGAAGTGATACATAGAAAGATCGAAAAACTATGGGTTTTCCCGATTAATGAATCCATCGAAAGAGTCTACCAAAAGTACAACTTTCAAACCATAACCAAGTTCCGAAGCGGACATGCCTTTTTGAGCGGGAAGAGTATACAGGAGATCCGTGAATAAGCAACGAACGAAACTTTAACTCTCTTGATCGTATTTGCAACACGAGTCGTAGTAAACGTCACCAATACAAAAAAGTAACCACCCTCCGTCCGGCCAGACGAAAATTAATAGGGTAGGTTACTTTTTTAAATAGATAGTCAATATGAGCCACCGCTCTTCTTGTCGGTAACTGCGGAACTCTAATATGTGTATAGCATATTCAACTTCTGTCTTTATAATAATATTTGTTTTTCTCATTTCCAAGTAAGCTTAACTATCCGCTCAGAATTTAAAATCAGTAATAACTTCTGGCAAAATACCTAGCGTCTTCACCCACCATCAAGATAATCCTAAGAAATATAGTCCTCTTACATCGGTAAATCCTCGTATATGTAACGGTTTTGATCAAACCCTTTTAATTCCCCCACTTTAAACATTTATAAATGAGCATCATAAATGTGTGCCAAATCAAAAACACCTTATAAACATTCCAATAACATTTGGTTGCATTTTTAACACCTATACATCAAAGTTGCGGCGGGGTTCCTTCAACAAATAGTATGGAAATACTTTGAGCTTGATTTATACTGTTAATAACAGGATACTGCGAATAACAGTAATTAAATTTATCGATCATAAGGAGGTTATTATATTGAAACATACTGGCAAACATACCGGTGCTTTTCTATTGTTGTTTTTAACAGAGGGCGATAACTATGGAGGGAAACTTTTACAAAAATGTAGAGAAGAACTTCCGAACAATCCCATCGATAGTCCGATCCTATATCGCACTCTGAAGCAGTTAGAGAAAGAAGGTTGTATCGATTCTTATCTAGATTCAACGGATGCAGATAAACCGATAAAGATGTATAGAATGACTGAGATTGGTAGAAAGAAGCTTGAAGAATTTCAAACAGACATCGAAGAAAAGATGAAGAACCTGACATTCTTCATGCAGAAATACAAAGATTGGAAAGGTCAGTAAGATGATCAGTGGTATGGTTCTTTATACAGTCGCCACTCTATATCTCGTGTTCTCCTTTTATAGAGATAAACATAAAACAATGGCGGCGTTACGTAGTTCATGGAAAATGTTTTATAACGTTCTACCTGATCTTTTAGCGATCATGCTCTTTGTGGGACTTATTTTATCTCTTCTGACGCCATCTCTTATTTCTTCCATCATTGGTGAAAATTCAGGGTTACTCGGTGTTGCTTATTCAACCTTCATTGGTTCTATTGCTCTCATTCCGAGCTTTATCGTCTTTCCTCTTGGAAAAACATTGGTTCAAAATGGTGCTGCTCTTCCACAAGTGGCCGTGTTAATGTCAACGCTCATGTCGGTCGGACTTGTTTCGTTACCACTAGAACAAAAAACATTCGGAAAAAGCTTTGCTTATGCAAGGAACGGGGCAGCTATACTAATGTCTCTATTATTCGGAGTAATCGTTTGGATGGTGCTATCATGACACGATTAAAAAAATATCGATTGTTCTTGTTCTTATTATTCGGCCTTTTGCTTCTAGCTATACTGGATCAAAAATTGGCTATACAGTCCGTGGAGTTGACCGGTAAAAGCCTATTGGATATGTTACTTCTTCTGCCCCCTGTTTTTATACTGGTTGGATTGTTGGATCAGTGGATAAAGAAAGAAACACTTATCAAATATATGGGTAGAGGTTCTGGTGTAAAAGGGATCCTTATCACGCTCTTTCTAGCGACAGTAGCTGCTGGACCTCTCTATATAGCCTTTCCGATCGCCGTACTTCTACTAAAAAAGGGAGCGGGTGTTCGGAACATCGTATTTTTCTTAGGGGCATGGTCCACAGTAAAATTCCCTGTACTGATCTATGAGTTCACATCATTCGGAGCTGAATTCACGCTTCTACACATTACGTTTGGTCTTCTGTTCTTTTATCTTACAGGCATGCTTTTTGAAAAAATCTATACCCAAGAAAAGTTGTTGCAGCATGATAACACCATGAAAACATAACAATAGAAAATAAACTGAACGAATATGTGTAATGCAAATCACATATAAGAACCCCTATCTCTATAAATGAGATGGGGGTTCTTGCAGTTTAAACAATTGTTTAAGTATACACCTTGAATTCTAGTTTAATTATTAGATACGCATACCAACCGTTCATTTAGAAGTGTAAGAAACATACTTTAAGTTTGCAAAGATTCACCTTATTCGTAAGTAAATGTGAATAGTTATTATCTTAATGCCCATCCTACCGGTACCTTGTTTTTTTAAGTTTCAAATATAGAAACTTTTTATCTTTTTTTGATTTACTATCTTTGTCCTATTAACATGAATCACGTACGAAAGAAGGTGAATCCATTGAGTCAGTACGAAGTGGCTACATTGAAAAAAGGGCTACTAATATTAGATGCGTTGCAAGAAGGTGACATGACTCTTCAAAATGTTATTGAAAAATTCTCATTCAATAAATCTACAGCTTTTCGCTTGCTGTTCACGCTTGAAAGAATGGGATATGTAAAAAAATCGGCCATTATTATAGCCTAACGAATAAAATCGGAGCTTTGTCTACTCCCTATGACGCCAAAACAAATTGGTTATCCGTTCCACCTCTGCACGAATTGAGTAGAGAAACCGGTGAGACAGCGTATGTAGGTATCCTTTATGGAACTGATGTGGTAACCGCTCAAGTTGTAGAAGGACCTCATGCCATAAGGGCTCATTCTGAAGTAGGAGACCGATTTCCTAAAAAACTCCCGTACCAAAAGTTTAATACCCACAACATGTGAAAAATTTATACATTATGAAAAGCCAAATTACTAAACACTTTAGTAATTTGGCTTTTTTAAATGAATCCAACCACAAGACACTTTATACAAAGTAAAAGTCGCTCATTTAAAGAAAAACAAAAAGCCATCCCATTTAATAATGGCTCTGATCTATTTTATGTTAACTCTTCTGAAAGGTAAGCCTTGTATATGTCACCAATTATCCCCTTTAGTTGATGTACACCTAGGTCAGTATTTGTCATAATGACTAATCCTGATTTTAAATAAGGGTAAGCCACCAACAAACATTGAAAACCAACACCCCAACCAAGTGATGAGATTTCAATCCCTTTATCGTTTTTATCTAGGAAAGCACCAAGCCCCGTCCACTCCTTGCAACCTTGAGGAGTCATCACTTCTAATGCTTTTTTTCTTGAAAGGTTTAGGTTACTTTCACCCCTTAAAGAACTCATCAGTTCAATGACCAAAGAAGCTAAATCTGAAGGGGTTGTCCATAACCCTGAAGCGGCTGGATATGGATAGATAGGATATCTTTCATCTACGACATCTCCACGTTTATCGTGACCACAAGAGACATTCTTTTTTTCTTCTTCTGAGATAGGAAGTTTGTATGTACTTTCTTTCATATGTAACGGTTGGAAGATCAATTCGTTCATTACGTCCTGGAACGGTTTTCTCATAACATCTTCGATTAATTGCTGTATGATGCAAAAACCTGCGTCTGAATAGTGAAAGTCGGTCTCAGGTTCATACTTTATTTCAATGGGATCTTTACAATAGGGCGTGGTTCCTTTCAATAACTCGACAATAGAGGGATTACCTATTATCAAATTGAGTTCAGTAAAACTTCCTTCAGGGTCAATGATCCCCGATTGGTGACTGAGTAAATTTCGCAGTGTTACTTTTTTATTCCCATTCAACTCATTATAAGGAACACGCCACGATGAAAGTTTCTCGTTCACATCTTCATCTAGATCAAGAATACCTTGTTCCGTCAATTTCATCACGAGTATAGAAGTTAAAAACTTACTGATTGAGCAGGCACTAAAGATAGAGTCGCTTTCTACTTGTTTATCTGTTCCGTTTTCAAGTACTCCAAAACAATCTGTGCTTTTTATATGACCCCCATCAATTTCTGCAATGCTCAATCCCGCTACCTGATAATCTTCCATCAACTTTTTTATGTTGAGGTTTTGTTTCACACTTTTCATACTTACCTCCGATAGTAGATTTTGACTTATGTATTTGAAGCAGTTAATATATATAATTTAAATACAAAATATACAACATCATATATGTCAATAATATTATCAACATTGCTTCTATACTCTTATATAAAGTGAAAGAACGATAAAGCTTAATTGAAGATCTTACTCAACAGGTATCCAAATCTCCATCTCCTAGTCATCACACTCTTCCTTACCGAATAGATCAGTTCGAACAATCTCGATCTCAGGCATCCCTGCTTTAATGCTATATCCGTTCCTATCGAATACCCTCCAGATCTCTCCGTATGTAGCGGTTATATTTTTAGCCGGTCCTCTGTGAGTAAACACCACATACTTCTGCTCTGGAAACGTATGAAGGGTCATATCTTCTTTTACTTTATGAAAATTTACACGATCGATCTCGATTCCACAGGTGTAGAAGTATTGATTACTTCTTGGTGATAGACAAATGCCTACGATCTTTTCTACTCCTTCTTCCCCAATAATTGATGCAGCTCTTTTCCACAAACTTGGTATGGGATAGACCAACTCACCATCCCATTTTCCTACAGAACTGTACCCGACTATTACGAATGCTTTCTTTACCACTTCTTGAAATTCCATCTTTGATCCCACCTTTTAGAATGTAACTTCATCATAGCGGGATGGTATTTTAAAAACTTAACGTTTCTTGCTGACTTTTGAGCCTACTGAAAGTTAAATCTTCCCTGCTTAAATCTAATGAGAATTAGTAAACTAGAAGTCGATTGCGCCTTGGAGATAGATGGTGTGGAAAATATGCGAATAAAACGTTTTACTATGCAAATCAGAAAAGTCATTAACCAGTTAATCTTTCCGTTTTGACTGTCCTAACCCTCAAAACACTTCGTCTCTATAAGTATTAACTTACAGCCTATAGGTTCATGTTCTAAAAATAAAACCAGTTTTCCCTTATGTAAGAGAAAAATTTACAATTACTTTAAAATTTATTGATGTCATATGTTTTACAATTAAATAGTAAAAAAAGCTTATTAGACAGCAGGTGTAATATATGATAAAAGTACTACATAAACCTTTATTTTATGTTAAATATTTAATGGACCAACAAAAAGTCTTTTATTCTCAATCTAAGAAGTTCTACAGTTTTCTAAATTTAATTGATGAAAAACAAATAGCTACATACTTTCAACCGATTCTTTGTTTAAAGACAGGTAAAACAATAGGTTTTGAGATTCTCAATCGACCTCTAAAATCAAAAGCTTTTAAAAACGTTGAATTGTTCTACGAATTCATCGGGAAGAGCGGACAGTTATACTGGATTGAAAAGTTCTTAAGAAGAATCTCTTTAAAGCGGCATTTTAACCAAGTGAAAAAAAAGCCAGAATTTAGGGATCAGATGATTTTTATTAACATCATGCCACAAGTATTGGCTGATCCTTCATATCGAACAGGTGACACGCTAGAATTACTGAATCTCTATGGTTTTTTACCTGAGCAAATCGTTTTAGAGTTAACTGAGAAAGAAGCGGTAACTGATTACGATCAATTTATTAAAGCGATTGAACATTACAAAAAACAAGGCTTTCGTTTAGCCGTTGATGATACGGGCTCTGGATATAACAGCTTAAAAACGTTGATCAAGCTTAAACCTGATTTTATCAAACTGGATAAATCGCTAATTCGGGACATTCATTCAGAAGATTCACAAAAACTCTTAGTAGAACTACTCTTGAATTATGCGAAGAGTTCGGGCACCCAAGTGATTGCTGAAGGGATAGAAACACAAAAAGAACTTTCCATGCTTCAAAAAATGAGTGTTGATTTTGGGCAAGGATATCAATTAGGAAGGCCGGAGCAAGAGCTTTTTTCAGGTACCCTAATATAAGTACAAATAGACGTTGAGGAGTTGAGGAAGTTGAATACTTCAGTAGGGAAAATACTAGAAACCGCTCCTTTCGTTCATCCTGAAACGAGAGGTAGCGAGATTGATCAGATGTTTAAAGACGATTCAGAGCTTGAAGGCATCGTGGTAACGAACGGAAAAATACCAATAGGACTCGTAACACGCTCCCACTTTTATCAGAAGTTAGGAACGTTGTATGGATTTAACGTATTCATTGGCAGACCCGTAAAATTGATCATGAATATGGAACCATTAATCGTTGATAGTTCTATGCCGCTATCTGAGGTCAGTACATTAGCCATGAAGCGGAAGAAAGAACAATTATATGACTTTGTGATAATAACTAAAGAAGCTGCGTTTCAAGGAATTGTTAGCATAAAGAATTTACTTATCCAACTTGCAGACGTCCAATCAATGATGGCTAGGTATTTAAATCCTTTAACCGGATTACCTGGTAATAAAATGATCGATCAAAAGCTTATCGAGATCTTATCCGATATGCCGTTCTCGTTGTTGTATTTAGATCTCGATTTTTTTAAGACCTATAATGATACGTATGGATTTCATGAAGGTGATCGTCTCATCCAAGAAACCGCCTCTATCATAAAAGAAGCGATCTTTCACCATAAGGATTCTTTTGTGGGGCATATAGGTGGAGATGACTTTATGTGTATTCTAAACCACTATGAATATAGCGAGCTCTGTAAAACTATCATTACAAGATTTAATGACTCAATCCCTACGTTTTATAAAGAGGAAGATTGGTTAAGAGGCTTTATTCATAATGAAAACAGGAATGGGATTAAAGAACATATCCCTTTAGTTTCCTTATCCATTGCGGTAGTAACGAATGAAAAACAAGAATTCAATTCGATAGGTGAAATTATTAATGTGGCTACTTTTTTAAAAAAGAAATGTAAGCAGTTACAATCAAGTGTCTTTTTAAGCAACAGTGATTTACTAAAAAACTAAAGAATTGGAGTTAACAGTATCTTTTCTTCCATTTGTAAGATGAAGATTCTATATAGTTTATGATTAAGTTTCATTCGGATGTGATGTGGGATAGTTAACATCCCTCTCTTTCCTATGATTCTCTTCTTAGGTTTATTTTGATTTTTACTAATCATAATATTTTCACCATCAACCAAGAATTGTACCGCTTGACCACTTTGAAGGCTAAATTCTTCTCGCCAAACTGCAGGTAGATAAAAATAGCCTTTCTCATTACAATACTTCTTATTGATTTCTATTTTCATATGCATCACCTATATGTTTTTATAGGTATCATTATAGTTTCTTTCCATTGCTCTACTGTTAAGCAATTGTTAAGAAAGTTTATTTTTAGTACAATCTTTTGATCAAGTACGATTAAAGTCCCTTATCTATCGCACAATCCGCCTCTATGCGTATCCACATTCTTCCCTCTTCCACGTTATTGGAATACCAACCGTCACGGACTTACTATTGCTAAACCATCCTTCTCAAAGTGTAAGTTAAATCATGTCTGCCGATATATTCTATGCATAATTAATTTACAGAAGGATGTTGAACCGTGAAAATCAAATGGAAGCTTCCCATCATTATCAGTTTGCTCGTATTTTTTACCTGTACTGTTGGTGTCTATTCTGCGTTAGTCTTAGGTTCTTTCACAGAAACGAACAATAAACTGAAAAACATGATGGAAATACAAAAGACCATAATAAATGTACAGTACCGTCTTGCTGGGATTTCAAATGATGAAAGGGGATTATTGATCACAGACGATGAAAGTTTCGCTGAGAGTATGAGCGAAAAAGCAAAAGAGATAGAAGAAAACTTTCGATATTTAAAAACACTTGATCCTTCTCAAGAAGAAACTGAGAAACTAAAACAAATCGAAGAAAGCTTCGTGTTGTATTGGGAAACGAATCAGACCGTAATCACGCTTCAACAAAGTGATCCAAAAAAAGCGAGTGAACTTCATTTTGGCGAAGAGCGGAGTTTACGTAAAGAAGTTCTCGATCCTGCGGTAAATGAATTAGTAGATACACTAAATAAAGACGTAGAAAGATTAAAAATCGATATCCAACAGAGTGCAAACTTGAACAGAGTCATGATATTAAGCGTAACCGCTGTTGCGTCTGTAATTGGTATCATTCTTTCTGTTATGCTTTTAGTCTCTATATTACGACCGTTAAAGCTTTTAACCCAACAGATGAAAGAGATAGCTGAAGGTCAAGGAGATTTAACAAAGATCATCGATATAAAAAACAAAGATGAGTTTGGCGAGCTCGGCATATCGTTCAACCGTTTCATCTCTACGCTTCGGACACTCTTTAATCAGATTAGAGAGTCCTCTCTTCAGGTAGCGAGTTCCTCAGAAGAGTTCTCTGCAAGTGCTGAGGAGACGAAAGTTACTTCAGAACTCATCTCTAGTTGGATGCAAACGATCGCGACAAGTGCAGCTGACCAATCGTCCATGACAACGACAAGTCTTCAGTCTGTCAGCGAGTCTTTAACAGCCATTCAAACGATCACAGAAAACTCATCAAAAGTGGCTGATATCGCTGTTTCCATGAAAGATAGAGCGGAAAGTGGAGAGAGATCGGTAAACCATGTTTTGGATCAGATGACGACGATTCAAGAGTCTGTAGAAGTAACGAGGATCGGATTTGATAACCTTCAAAAAGAGATTGGGGAGATCAATACCATCACCTCACTGATCAATGAGATCGCTGAACAGACCAACCTACTTGCGTTAAACGCAGCAATCGAGGCTGCTCGAGCAGGTGAACATGGAAGAGGGTTCGCGGTTGTAGCAGATGAGGTAAGAATTTTAGCAGAAAGGTCCAATCAGTCTGCGAATCAGATCCGAACGGTGGTAGATAAGATTATCACGGATACGACGAACACGGTAGAAACGATAGGTAATGTGAAAACCGATGTAACGTCTGGTATCGGAATTTCTAAGACGGCAGCATCAGAGATTTCAGAAATCACAAGATATATCGATCAAGTGTCATCTCAGATACAAGAGATCGCTGCTACGACCGAAGAGTTAAGTTCAGGTTTTGAGAATGTTCATGACGCCGTGAGCGGAATCGCACATGCTGCGAGTACCACTTCAAATAACACGACTGAGATCGCAGCCGCATCACAAGAACAACTTGCCTCGATGGAAGAAGTGAAAGGTGCTGCATCATCTCTTACTGTTGTAGCAGATGAACTTCAAGATCTAATCGGTAAGTTTAGAATTTAGGATATATGAAGAAGTTAAAGAACTCGAGAAACCACTCGAGTTCTTTTTTAGGAGTTTAATTTGCTTGTAGTTTCATGAGCGCACCATAATATTGAGATGCGGTCGCAAATGAGATATACGCAATAAGCTCACTGATTTCTTCATCCGTAAAGTGTTGTGAAAGCACACCAAATATAGAATCAGGTATGTTCCCTTTTTGTTTGTTAAACACTTCCGCAAATCCAACTGCAACTGAGATCTTCTCATTAAACGTATAAGGATCTGGCTTTCCTTTGGCTTTACAGTACTCACATCCGTTTTCTTGTGCCAACGTTCTTCTAACTTGTTCTTTGAGATGAGAAGATAATCTACCCTCTCTTTCTAACATGTCTCCTAATTTAGTCCATCGCTCTAAAATGCCCTCATTGTGTCCTAAAAGTCTTTGAAATGCGGTACCACCCTTTGTGGATTCTATTATTCTTGCCATTCTTGATTCCTCCTTATAAACTTAATGATACCGTTCTATATTTATAAAACCCATTAAATACGAAACTCTTTTTAATCTATTTTATTCTGAATTTAATGTATATTGAGAGGAATTCTTTAAATATGAAAATGGACGCTGTAGATAAAAAAATCATAGAGGAATTAACAAGAAATAGTCGTTTATCGATGAGTGAACTCGGAAGAAGGATCAACCTGTCTTCCCCCTCTGTTACAGAAAGGGTTCGACAGATGGAGTCCTTTGGTATCATAAAAAAATATACGTTAGCTGTGGATTACCAAAGGATGGGACAACCTATTCAATGTATCGTTGAAGCTACTATTAAGAACGGAGATTATCAAGCATTCAAAAGGCATATAGAGAACCTACCGAATGTAGATTTTTGTTATCGCATTGCGGGAAACGCTTGTTTTATGCTCAAAATGCAATTTGAAACCTTTCAAAAAGCAGAAGAATTTATTGATAGTATTAATCCTATTGCTCACACGGTCACACACTTCATCTTCTCAGAAATATCTACTGAAATTAAGCTAGAATAATAGGAAGAATGTGTAGATTGCCTGCGATATGGTGAGGTGCCTTCATCTATCATTCTTTGAAGAGCCAAATCTACTTCCTTGGCTTTTCTTCCCTACATTAAAAACTATTTTTCAATAGTCCAAAAAAATGGTACTAACTGAACCTCTTGAAAGCGATAAAATATACAACTTATTCGTCACAATCATTATATAAACTATTATTGGAGGCGGTACATTTGTCAAAGCAGATATTATTTTGGGAAAAACAACAAACAACAGGGTCTGAATATCTCGAGTTATCGTATCAGAATCAAACCATCCAAGTCGAAAGTACCGTTCTTTTTATGGAGAATAGTGTTCCGCAAAGAGTTCTTTACAGAATTCTTTTAAATAAAATTTGGGGGGTCAAGCATTTATACATCATTAACCACACTCTTGGCAAGACACTATCCCTCTCAACAGCTGGAGATGGACGTTGGTTTAATGATGATGGGGATGAGATACATATGCTTAACGGAGCGTTGGATGTTGATATCTCGTGTACGCCTTTTACCAATTCCTTACCGATCAATCGCCTAAAGTGGACACCAGATGAACCTAAACTGTTTGAGATGGTTTACATCTCCGCTCAAGACCTTTCGGTAAAGAAGGTAAAACAGATGTATACACTGAAACATCATCAAGAAGATAATAGAACATTCCATTATAGAAGTGCCACTTTTGAATCACCCGTTATTGTCGATAAGAATGGGTTTGTTCTAGAGTACCCTGAACTATTCATAAGGAGATTCTAGATTAAAAACAGAGCTTGTTGCACTTCACAACAAGCTCTGTTCATTTAACTATTTTTACATTTTGTTCCTGTAAAAAGCGAGTTACAGTTTATTTTGGAGCCAATATGATCCTCTCATCTTTTTGTTCAATTATGATTTGAAATGTATCATAGGCCAATTTCTGCCTTAACTCGTAAGGGATGGTAAGAAATCCTTTATTAGAGATTATTTGTTTATATTCTCTTGTTAGTGTCTTATCAATGACAAGGATAGAGTCTTGGTAACAATAAATCCCTACTTCTAAACCACTACGAATATTAAACTCTTCTCTCCAGATAACCGGTATGTAAAGGTACCCTTTCTTATTCTCGTAGGTCTTTTTTGTGTAAATCATACTTTATTTCACTACAGCAATGAATGGGCATTCTTAATCAAAAGTCTACATAGTTAAAAGTAAGACTAAATCACCTTTACAATAAGATAAAAAAACACTCCGAAAAAAGAAGTGTCTATAGTCTTTACCGTATTCCTTTATAAAAGTTGTACTCTTCGACGTTTTCTATGCAATTCATTCTCTTTCCTATTAATAATCCAAGGTCTAAAAATGCATTAGCTTTTGCGGTAATAAAGTTCTTATCTTCAACTACCGATTTATTTACAAAAAGCCCTTCTGGATAAGGAGCAGAAGGAGATGAGGTCGTATATGTACGTCCTTCTAATAGCCCTGCACGACTTAATAACGAAACGCCTTCACCTATCGCTGCTATTGGTATCTGCTCACTATTAAAATCTTTCAATAGCTTCACAAAGTAAGGGCTTAAAGGTCCTAAGAAATCTCCACCAGGAAGAATCAACATCTCATACTCCCAAGGTCGTATATTCTTCATTTTAATAGTAGGTTGTATAAGTAATCCACAATCGGATTTAACTTGACCCGTAACTTGAGTAAATACATGGAGATCGAACCTTTTCTTTAAAACAGATAAGGTGACGCTCACTTCAAATTCTTTAAAATCCGGTTAAACATATAATAAAACACTCTTTTTCATTATGAATGTCCAATCTATGAATAAACTACCATAAAAATGGCGTTTATAGATTGTATCATCTGTAAAACCATTTCGTTATTGGGAAAATAGTCTTAGGTTTATAGTATTAAAATACCCTTAGCATTTATAATTTTCCCAAGTTAACCGGTATAGATACTCAAGAATCCCTTAGCCCCTCTATTTATTTTTTAATGCTAATCATACGATATAAAAATGCCTAACTCCACTAGAGTTAGGCATTCGATATTTGACCGATTCTTTTTTTATTCTTTTTGCTCTTACGTGCTTTTTTGTCTGCCAATAGTCCGTTTAATAGACTTTAAAAACTTCTCATCTTATAAACACCCCGTTTTATTTTCGTTAGAGAATTAACTTCTCTCCGATATAATAGGATGGTTTCATTAACATTGTTTGTATTTATTTTAGTAATAGACTTGTTAATAAGAAAATCCTTCCTTGATCGTTGCTTTATTTATACTACCCCTCCTTACGAGTATGTTTGCCCCTTGTCTAAAGTTTACAAAATACGTATAGATTCATTTTCAACTGCCTGTCACTAAATTTAACAAAATATACATATATTGGTGAATTGTTTGTGAACAATGTAAACAATCGTATACATTATGCAAAGGATACATTACATTTGGGGTATCAAACAAAAGGAGATAAATGGTAATGTTGTGTAATTCTGTTCGCGAGTTAAGAGCAAGGTTTCGTCTCACTCAGCAAGAACTAGCAGATCGTGTAGGTGTTACAAGGCAAACAATCGGCCTCATTGAAAAGGGAGATTATGCACCTTCTATAACACTGACACTAAAAATTTCATATGTATTCGGGGTTCCAGTCGAGGAAATATTCCGTTTAAAAGGAGAGAGATAGTCATGTTAAAGCAGATGTATCAATCACCATTGTTTAATTCCTTCCTTATTTTATGTTTTGGTCTGATCATGATCGGTGAGCATTATCCCGAACACGTTCCCTCTTGGATCATTATTGATCCTATGGTACTTGGTATCCCTATTCTCATTATTATAGGTGTGATCCCTTTCTATAATAAAAGAAATCCTCACGACGCTGTTAAAGCTAGTATTATTCCAATGGAGCTTCGTGAAGAAGATGAAGGAATGCAGTGGATAACCTTTAAAGCAACACGTAAAGTTTATATTTTTTATGCTTTTGCCATTCCAATAGGTATAACTTTAACTGCCTATTTAAATCATATCACCTACTTCCCTATTATTCTCTTCGTTGTAATGGGTATTTTGCAATACATCATATATTGGACTTCTATGCATAAATACAAATAGAGGAGAGTTTAAATGGATACACAGTTTATCATTTCAATAATTATTCTGATTACTCTATTGGAAGTATTTGCCGTATTACTCTTTATAAAATATATACAGGGAAAGATAGACGAGAACCCATTCATTACCCTTCTCAAAAAAGAATGTTCCATACTCTTTTATACTTTTTTTGGATGGAGAAACAGACAGGGAAATAGTAATGCTAAACTCTTTCATTATCATAAAGGTTCTTTATATTTTTGGTTATTAATCGCACTTCTTCACGAGCAGGTTATTGAGGCAATCGTATTTCATATTTATCTAAAAGATACAGATCCCCTTAGAGCTGATATCCTACTTATACTCCACGTTTACAGTATTCTTTATATGATCGGAGATTATAATTGGGTAAGAAATTCTCCAATAAAGATAATTAAAAGAAGAGTCCATATGAAAATTGGTGCGAGAAGATCGTTAATATTTCATGTTAAAGATGTTAAGACTGTAAAACCAAGTAGCATTCAGTACACGAAAAACGGAATGATGATCCGTGAGAAGAATGTCTTTCATGTATCCGCTCTTCCGAGAGTTCTTACCAGGATTTTTGGTGTAACGGATGAATTAAAATATGAGATTATATTCAAAGAGCCAATACAAGCAAGAGGGTACTTTGGTCAAAAAAAGGCAGTTAATAAAGCTCTAATCTACATGGATGAGCCTCAAAACTTTATCAAAGCTTTAGAAGCTGAAATCGAAGAATATAAAAATCATGATGAAACAGAAGCTGATCTCTTTACAAGTAATTTTAAAGAGACAAAAGAACCCCTAATTAATTGGAAGACTTACTTTATCTTACTTTTCTTGAATGTCCTAGGGGCATTAGCCATTTCTCCATATGCTATAGCCAGAGAACAGCTACATGAAGTGCTCGGTTTAACGAAATGGACATTCACTATGCTTTATATTGCACAGATACTTATGGAAGCGGGCATATTTTTATTCCTATCTCTTTTGATTGGAAAAAAAGTCGGTATAAAGATTCCGGTTATTGAGTCGCTTTTCAATAAAGGAAGCGGCGTAAAAAATCTTGGAAAGAAAATCTATCAATCAGCCTTTTATGGGGTATTGACGGGCATAGTCATAATTGTCTTCAGCTTGATAGTGTCTGAGCCACTAGGGGTCGATAATTCTTCCATCAAAGAACCTGTGTGGTGGCTTGGCGTATTAGGGTCATTTGGCGCAGCAGTTAATGAAGAGTCGATCTTTCGTCTTTTTATTGTAACGTTCGTTCTATGGTTATTTCTAAAAATAAAAAAAGGGGAAAGAACACGATTACATATGTTTCTTGCCATAAGCTTCTCTGCTCTTATTTTCGGGGTTATGCACTATAGTATGGCTTCATCTAATTTTGAAATGACGATAGGAATTTTTGTCAGTATGCTAATCATTAATGGAATAGGCGGCCTCGTGTTTGGTGCGTTATTTCTTTATGTTGGACTTGAATTTGCAATAATAGCCCACTTCACTGCAGACATCACACTTCATGTTATCGGTCCATTTTTGGTAAAGGTACTTTAAATTTGGTCTATGTATGTCTAAATGTACTTTTATTATAGTTCATCATTTCTTAGAGTATTCGAGCTGTCTGTCAGGGGATGTAAAGGAACTTACCCCATCATTATTATTGTGCTTCTTTTGCTCTTAAACATAACGCTGAAGCATATTGTGTGAATAAATAAAAGTCCCAGGCAACCGCCGAGGACTCTTATTAAATGATTTGCCATCCATGCTATTCATGCTTTTGCCATAAACACTCCGATATTCTCAGCTCTGAAAATTCAGCTGTAAAGCTAGATTGTTCAGGGCTACACGCATAAATCCCAACATTTACAGTGTGATCTGCAGCGAACAGATGAAAGATTCGCATTTGCTTATAGTGTATACCGTCATAGGAACACTCGATGCAAAAATCACTTTCACGTCGGCTTAATCTGTAATACATGTGTTTTTGTTTTGCAGGAATATCAGTGGTTGCCCAATCCGAATACCCGTTGTTTGTAACAACACTACCAAGACGTTGAAAGTCTTCATTCTCATATTCAATAGAAGCTTTGAACCAGTTATCACTTGATTGATAGATTATGACGCCACATTGGTCAAAACGTCTTTTAGAATTAAAGTCGGTGCGTACGGTGAATGTAAAGTACTTGTCTTCAACAGGTAAAAGTAACGCCGGAGCATTACCATTTTGAAAACCATAATACGTTCGTTGCCATAAATCCGTATGCGGCTCTGTTGTAATGGATATATGGTTATCTCCAATATCAAACGTAGTAGGTTTTGATAACCATCTATTATTTTCTCCAATAAAATTCATTTGCTACCTCCATTATTATCAGGTTTATTAGATGAGCAGGATCTAACACCAAGCAGTTTCTTTAAAACCCCGTGGTGAAAATACTCTTTCATTTAATGATTTTAATAAAAATCACAATAAATTATCCATTCCTGTTTATCTTGATTGTAGAAGAAATAAAAACTACCACTATCTACGATGTTGAACTGCGCCTTTTCATCAGAACTTATTTGAAAGACGAAAGGATATTCTTCTCCGAAGAATACAACACTTTGAGTAAATGATGGATATCCACCGACCTTATGCGTCGGGTAAACCTCTTCCACTATATCATCGTAATATTCCGCACCCTCTTCACTTTCAAGTTGCACTATTGCTTCTTCAATATCTGGTTGAAAACTACAAGAATCTTCCCAAGCAGGCGCATCGTTATCAATGTACACTGGGGATAGTGGAAAAGCTTTGATCTTAGTAGATTGCTTGTTTACCTTCTCTAGCTCATCTAAATTCGTATAACACATTATCTTAAAATATGGAGCTAGGTTATCACGCTTCATATGATTGAATACATCAAAATCCATATAGATGGTTATTAACTGATAGTTCGTCAATTCTTTCGGCACAAAAGGTAATGTAGTTAAAAATAAGGTACAGATAGGATCAAAATTCAATGGTATAGCTTCTTCTTTTCTCCCCCATAAAACTTTACCGATCCAACTTTCTCCTAATTCTTCTGTTGGTCTGAACCCACCTGTTTGAAAGATTGTAGCTTGTTTAAATAATGCACGTTTAATCTGAGCAATGTTCAATTGAATCACTCCTAACATGAGTTCATGATTCTATGTAAAAAGCACTAATCTTACTTGAATTAAATCCGGTTGAGAAAAGAATTGAAGCAGTGTTGTGGTTTATTCTTATCTTTGAAAACTTTACAAACTCAAATCTACTATTACTCCATAATGATCACTGGGATGAACTTGTTGCGCTGGAGATACGACGTTTGCGAATAGTTCTATGTTTAGGAGCTTTGGTTCTTTCTTCGGATAACATGATCTTAATAGTATCCAATCATACCTTACAGGGACTCTTATATGGTTTAAGTTCTCTCTATTCAACAACCAGCTATTACTTTCAAAGTCCAAGGTTGGGGATCTATCCGACTGAGCTAAATCTATCCAACTTGTATCATATGATTCGATAGATAGTTCACCAACTAAAAAATTATAGATACTTGATAGATTGGGTGTACTATTAAAATCACCACAAAGAAACTCATAGTCAGTATTTTTACTTTCCGAGATCCATTTCACTACCTCTACAATTTCTTTTTCTCTTTCAAATGCACTTTTCCAATATAGATGGACATTTGTTAAACCAATTGTGAATCCGTTTGTTCTTACAATAACCCTCATTGAACAATTATTTAAGACATCATTCTCACTCATTACCTCTTCTATGGGATATTTCGATAGAACGGCGAGTCCTTCTTCATCACCTGGATAACTCTTAAAAGAGTATTGGTCTATTCCAACTTGTTTTAAAATATATTCAAGTTCTTCAAGATTGGGTACTTCTTGAAGAGCGATGATGTCTGCATTTATTCTCCTGATTTCCTTAATGATCATTTCTTTTCTTAACGCCCAAGTCTCGTTATTATTCCAAACATTAAATGTAGCTACTTTCATGTAACTCACTACCTTTTACCTTTATTTAATTTACTAATCAAGTTTCTCCAGTAATACCACGCGTTTAGATATTCCTCAAAATCATTGGGATGATGTTTGATACAAGTACCTAACCTAAGATATAACCCAATCATCACTTTTTCATATAAATGTGATGTGTTTTTGCCTTTGTTATTCTCAAATTGATTAACTGCTGAATCTATCGTTTCTTTTGTTAAATCATCCGGGGAAGAACAAAAAGCATAGATGAGATCGTAAATAGGATCTCCTATTACAGGGGTTGGATCGATTACACCACAAAGCTTCCCGTCATTAAAGATGAAATTATGTACTCCAAAATCCCCATGTAATAAGAAAGGTTCTTTTTCCGTACTAACCTTTGGAACTAGATTCAGTATGTAGTCATAATCCCCTTTATCTAATCGTGAATCAATAATCTTATTTGCTTCCATGATATTATTCATAAGAAAACTCTCCCAAGAATCTGTCGGTTGATCCGCCCATCCCCAACCTATGTTTTCAGAAGTCGTTTTATAGTTGTTTAATAATCCTTGCACAAGTGTCGTGAGCATTTCTTTCTTATTTCCTCTAATGTAATCTGTAGAACCGTTTATAAACGAATAAACGATATAGTCATAAGATTCTTCAACGAATATAAGGTTTGGTAACAGATTTAATTCCTTATAATGAATAAGGAAATTTGCTTCTGATTCAACAACTTGTGCTTCATTGATCTTAACCACATATTTTTTCTCATCTATGTAAAGGAGGTACAGTTCACTTACAGTTCCACCACTCAATTGTTTATATTCGGTCGGTTCATGATCGATAATATTGTTTAAGTGAAGTTCCTCAATAATTTCTTCAATGTTCCTCATTGTTTCTACCTGCTTTCAATAATGGCTACTTTTGTTTGCTGTAAGGGGATGAACATTTTTATGTTTTTAAGAAATCAAAAGATACGTCGAATAGAAGAAATATACTAAAATGAGCCTTCTATTCCTCGCCTGTTTCTTAATGATAAATAATTACAATTATTTCAAATCAAAGGAAACAGTGCAATTATTTATTTAAAGAATGATAGATCAATATCTTCATATATCCAATATAAGCCACTGTTCCTAAAGAAATAGGCGGCTTATTATAGTTTCCATCTAATGTTTTTTAATCAACCTTAAATGATAGATTGATTGCTTTTCGTTTGACCGTTTACCATACTGAGATAGATCTTCCGTAACTCCAACTTCTTTCGGACGAGCTGCTTGATCTCAAACGGTAGGAGCTGAGCAATCATCTTACCGAATGGTCTTCCAATATCTTTGTGGTTCCAGTTCGCGATCGGTTTTCCCTGATGATCAAACACTTGAATCCTTGCATTGTTCCGGTCTGCTACATAGATGTTTTCTTCATCATCACTACTGATTCCATGGGGAAGGTTAAATTCTCCTAAATGCTTACCTAACTTGTTGACTTGCCACTCTAACTTTCCGTCACGGTTGAACTTTGCTATCCGGTGGTTTCTGTAACCATCCGCAACCACAAAAGAACCTTCCTTTAAGACTGTGAGATCTGTAGGTCGAGCGAATACACACATGTTTAGTCATAAACATCAAATAAAAAAACACTCAGGAAAAATGAGCGTTTTCATATAATTTCTTAAGATTTAGGTTACATCTATAACTGATTAGTTTGAAAGTATTCTTACATGCATCCCTCTTGAAGCTTTCTCATATGCCTCGTTACTCATGACCCTTACATGTTCAGATAGTTCTGATACTGGTTTTAATTCATAATTATTCCCTACCTATTGCCTTACAGTTCATTAAAAAAGGCACTTCTCCTTCTGGAAGAAATGCACTCAATTTTTTCATTTTACAGACCTCGTAGACGTAATACTAATTTTCAACCTCTGACCCTAAAGATCATTTGAAAGCATCAAGAGCTACCTTTGCAGCTTCTGCTATAAGTTCATTCTCATAGGTGGCATTCTGGGTATCACGGCTAGATAGGATGGCAATGATGATGGGTTCTCTATTCGGCGGCCAAACGATAGCAATATCGTTTCGCGTCCCATAGTCTCCTGCTCCTGTTTTATCGCCTACCTCCCACCCCTTAGGTACAGCCGCGCGAATCAGTTCGTCTCCAGTAGTATTTCTCTGCAGCCAATCTGTTAGAATCTCACGTTTATCATTCGGAAGTTCATCATCGACTGTAAAACTCTTTAGGTTGGTGGCGAGTGCTCTTGCTGTACTCGTATCACGGATGTCTCCTGGAATGGCACTGTTCAAATCAGTCTCGTAACGATCAGCCTTGGTAACATTATCACCCATCTCCCTCAGTGCTTTTTCGAAGCCATTGGGTCCGCCTAGTTCCTTCAATAGAAGGTTTCCAGCTGTATTATCGCTGTATCGTATAGCCGCATCACAGATCTCTCTAAGGGTCATTCCGGTATCTACATGTTGCTCGGTGATTGGTGAATAAGTAACTAAGTCATCTTTTGTGTAGGTGATAACCTCATTAAGTTCGTCAATCGACTTTTGCTGTAGAATTAGCCCTGAGGCCAGAGCCTTAAAGGTAGATGTGTAAGCGAACCGTTCATCAGGTCTATAGGTCACTGTTCGGTTTGTATGGGTGTCAATGGCATATAAGCCGAGTCGAGCATCGAACTTTTTCTCAAGCTGCATGAACTTTTTTGCAGTCTTAAGACTTGAACTTTTTGTTTGCTCTACTTTTTCTTTTGCTTCGGCCGGTTTTAATCGATCTCCAAAGACGCTTAAACTAATAAGACACAAACTTAATAGTCCTACACTCATCCATATTTTGAGCATGCCTACCCTTTTCAAGATCATCAATCCTCTCATCTCAAATTTTTGATGTTAGTTGGTACAAAATCTAATGAATCTAAATTTTGATTCTATCAACTTGATAACATAATAAACACGGATGAAAGATGGAATTTACATAATTTATTTATGTTAAAATTTTTAATATTCAGAATATACACATGTCAAGTAAAGCAATTAGTAAAGTATGACTCCAAATACTAAACTTATTATTATTAAAAGCCAAAATTTCATAACAATAATCTCTCTCAGTCATACTTCATATTAAGCTCCTTAGAGAAATGCACCCAATTGTTTAATAGTGGTTTAAAATGCTTTTTATTAAGCGGAACAACATTCTTGGAATAAAAGTTAAGATGTTCCATAACAACTCAAATAATAATTCACTCCTAGTTTCCCTGATTATACCTCTAATAGATCTCCTGTATCTGCCTTTGCTCATTTTCATACTTTCTCCTACTACATATGTTATTTTCTTAATGTCTTTACGTTCAACTCTAGTGCGTTTGAAGCAGTACTTTATAGAAGCTTAAGCCAATCTATATTTTACAGTTAAACCCAATTATTCAATACTAATTTTAATCCGTTTTTCCATAAATTAGTTTTTTAGAGTAATACCTTATAAAATTCCAAAATAAAAAGCACTGTTACTATCATTTCGATTAACAGTGCTACTAAGTTAAAGCTTAAAAATTTTTTTTATTATTTATATGCGAAAGGAGGCTATTTTGGAGTTGCAATCCAGAAGATATGCACCCGATTGTGGAATAACCTTTAAAGGTATGATGCTATTTAACAATAAAATTATAAACATTTGTTTATTCTTCATCTCTGAATCAATCATTACTCCAACGATCACATTGGAGACATTATATTCCCACTTTCTTTAAAGGAATATAGATATTGCAGAATAAACCAGCATTAAACTCATAATTGCTCTAAATGACGTGTCATGTTTAGCAAAAAACTTTTTAAAGACTGAGCCAAAACCTGACCACAGAAGTAATGCCAACCATCCCACAAAAATAGCCAAAGCTAAATAAAGAATGATGAAGTTTACAGATTGATAAAAGGGTAAGATAAAAGCACTCATTACTGTTATGAAGAACAAAATGCTTTTGATATTCATGATTTGAAAGAAAAATCCAGATAAAAAAGAAGATTTTATTTTACTAGAATTCCCATTTTTCCCCTTGTCTAAAGCCACATGCCAAGCTAAATAGAGAAGATATACTGCTCCAGTTATCTTAAAATATGGCTCTACTAAAGGGATAAGATTATACAAACCTGTTGTAAAAACTCCACTTACAATACCAAGCATGGCAAACCCAGCTAAGATTCCACTACTAAATTGCCAAGATCCTACAAAACCCATTTTACGAGCTTCGTTCATCATTAAGATGTTACTAGGACCTGGTGTAATGGATGTAACAATAACATACGAAAGAAAGGCTAATACACTCACTTATACCACCATCATTTACTATTTTACTATTCAATATCCTTATTGTAAGATGATCCTAACTATAAATAAAATCGAAATTCGAAAAAGTAATATCATTTTTTTCGATACATCAGACATTAAGGGGAATTTTAATGGAAATTAGACATCTGTTAACGTTTCAAACTATCGTAGAAGGAGGAAGTTATACAAGAGCTGCTTCGAAGTTAGGGTATACTCAATCGACTATTACTTCACATATACAGGCGCTTGAACATGAAATTGGTGGGGAGCTTTTTTCGTATGTAAAAAGAAAGTTGACGCTCACCCATTTAGGAAGAGAACTAATACCTTTAGCGGAAGATTTACTTTCTACCCATGATCAGATTAAGAATATGCGAAGCTCCCAAGAAGTTAAGGGAGTATTAAGAGTTGCTGCACCAGAGTCTTTAACTATCTCAAGATTAAGTCCAATAATAAGAGAATATTCTACAAGATATCCTCATGTGAAATTAATATTAACTAATGGTACTTGTAGCCAAAACCAGGTTGATTTAATTAGTGGACGGGTAGATGTAGCTTTAATGGTTTATCCGGAATTAAAGCTTGAAAAATGTATTCATTATGTTTTATCTGAGGAGAAGATAGTCTTAGTAAGTAGTGTTGATGGTCCGGAGCATTTTGATGAGAATAAAATTGATACCACCAATCAATTTTTCATAACAAATGAAGAGGGCTGTAGTTATAGGACAATGTTTGAAAAGCATCTCATAAAACATGGTATGCATCACTTTCAAACGATGGAGTTGTGGAGTATAGAAGCAATCAAACAGACTGTCATGAGTGGGATTGGATTTTCAGTTTTGCCATATATTACAGTAAAAGAAGAAGTAGAGAACGGAAAACTGAAAATATTGGGTCATTCTGAAAAATTTGATCCAATCTATTCTCATTTGCTTGTAAAAAAGAAAAAATGGATGGCGCCACCAGTAGAAGTATTTGTTGAACTTGTTTTAAATTCAATTAATGAAATTGAAAAAGGAGAATTTTAACTGCATATTTAAAAAGCCAAATGCTTAAATTGAGGGTTTGGCTTTCTTTTTTTTATCAAATTTTGATTCTTAAACAAGAATTCATTTCACAAACTTGTACTGAAAGAAATCCTTCGCTGCTAACCTTTCAAAAATGTAACACCCTACTTTTAAATAGTTTATGTAGCAATTGTAGCAATCGCACCAATTGTTTCACTTTCATCCTTACTCCTAATCCATATGTCATTTTCTCACCTTAACCACTAGTGCTTCTTCAACTTCCTGTTGGTTTTTTAATAAATTCCACAAAAAAAGCGTTACCCTTTTTAAATCAACGCACCCGTTTGTTGAATAAACTAGCGCTAATAGATATATCTACAAGTCTCATATTCTCCATACATGATAATATGTTTAAATCTGTATCTGAATTCTCTCCATAAGTAATGACCTTTTCTCCTCTTCTATAGTTTCGGATCAGGTCGGAATCTCTAAAGGTCGCGTACGTTCCAAACTATCTCGCCTTTCTCGTCCTCCCACGTGCTATGGTGCCGCTTAAATCCTATTTTTTCTAGTACTCGGAAGGAAGCTACATTCCAAGCTCCAACAGTCGCCCAAAGCCTGTGGCGCCCGGTAGCAATCGCAGCGTCAAGGACCGCGGATGCTGCCTCGGTCGCATAACCTTTACCGTGAGCGCTGCGGAACAACTCATATGCGATCTCCGGTTCCTCAAGTGTGGAACGACCAATAATTAAGCCACAGTATCCGATGAAATCACCTTCGTCTCGGCGGCGAATAGTCAGAAGAGAAATGCCATTTTCTACTGCTTTCTTTCGCATCTCGTTAATCGAGCTACGGGTGGATTCAAGAGTTGCCATATCCACACCACGTTCGCCTTTTAGTTTTCTGATCCAGGGTGAATCTGATTCCTCCCACATATTCAGGTCAAGTCGTTTAGTTTTCAGCTGGAACGCCATAGGTTTAAAAGCTTTCAAAATGTAAACCTCCTATTTATGTCACCGCAATCATAATAGACTTAAAATACTGATGGCAAATACCATTAAATAAGTTATCTTATCAGGTTTTTCTTCATACAGAAACTGCCCTTTGCTTGTAGTTTCTTATAAATATTCTTTTAGCTTTTAATCATACCTTTCATTAATACTTTCGAATGCTTTCCTTATTACCTAATTCCACAATCCTGCCAATTTAGTAGCAAAGAGCGATCACCCTTAAATTAACTTAGTTACACAATAATTGACATTTAATTTGGAGCAGCTTTCGAAATAGGCATAGTTAGAAAAAGATGAACTACTAAAAATAATTGAAATAAGTAATGTTACAGAAAAAGTATTTTAAACCACAAAGGCTCTTTTAGGAATTGTTTAACCATAAATTTTATCCTCTGTATAACGGTATAACTCCCTTCAAAGCACTTTCGTTCCTAATGTAAAATATGATAATTTTTGAAAAGTAATACATATCTTTTACAATGGTTGTAACATATAAATTAACAGTGTGAAAAAAATAGTAATAAGTAAAAAAAAACGAAAGAAATAAACTCTAACAAAACTCCAAAACTACTAAAGAATCAGTTATCAAAATTATAACTATGATAATTAAATATATAAGCTCGAATTTCCTGCTCGTTTGTTCAATAAGTTTAATTTGCATAAAAAAGGCGTTAATCCTTCTTGGATCAACGCACCGGAGTGTTGAAAAAGATTAATAATATACTTTAAATATTATAAAATACAACGGAAAGTATATAACTCTTTAATTATAAAAGGCGTAAATCCCTAAATGACTAAAACATACCAAAATAAAATATGGAGAAATATAATCAGTTTTGTTTACATACATGAACTACATATCAATCTTCAACTAAATCAAAACTAACGTGTATATCACCGTCACCCACTGCTTGTGCAAATTTTTCTACGTCATCGATATAACCGAGTCGAGTGTAGCTAAAGGAACTTGAGATGCTTTCATAGAAGATTACCAAGCAATTGTCTCCATAAAGCATAATATCTCCCGCCTTAATATTTCCGGGTATCACAGATTCTGTCAGGAGTTTTTCTGAAAAGTAATAAAACTTTTCATTTCTATGAAGATCCTCCATAACTATACTTAAGGGAAGTTTTTCAATGAGTGCTCGTATTGTTTGGTTATCATATAGCCTTGTTGAGAATTCCTCGTCGCCAATAGTTATGTTTAGTTTTATAGTTTGTGAGGTTGACATTTCAGTCTCATCCCTTACTTGGTTATTTTCACTGCTTAGCATTTCCTTTGCATTAATCTCTTTTCTTTCTTTTGTTTCACTAGTGGAACAAGCAATCAGACCCAAGCTGATGGTAAATATGGCAAACATAAATAGAATTAACGCAATTTTCATTACGGATACTCGTTTCTTTTTAAAATATTTAAGTACGTTCAATACTTATCACCTTGTAATATTTAGATAACACGAAAACAGCAGGATTACTCCATACTGTTTTCAATTTTTTTAATAATTTTTGCAGGAACACCAGCAACAATAACTTTAGACGGTACATCCTTGGTAACAACAGCACCTGCGGCGACAATAGCACCATCACCAATGTTTACACCAGGAACAACTGTCGCGTTTGCTCCAATCCATACATTATTACCTATCACTATAGGTGCAGGATGCAACGTACTCCGTTTATTGGGATTAATATCGTGGTTAAGAGTAGCCAAAACAACATTGTGTCCAATAAGAGCGCCATCGCCAATTGTAATGCCGCCCTGATCTTGAAAACGACATCCCGAATTGATAAAAACATTCTTCCCGATTTTAATATTTTTACCACAGTCTGTATAAAAAGGAGGAAACATCGCAAATGTCTCATCCACGGGACTGTCAATTAAATCAGAAAACAATTTACGAATTTTTTCAGGGGGATGATAGCTTCCGTTGATCTGAGCAATTAGTTTAAGAGCATCCTGAGATACTTTATGCATCATTTGGTGTATTTCCGACCCCCCTTCAACAGTCTCACCACGGTTCAAATGTGCTAAAAAATCATGAATTCCCATTATCATTCTCCTTATTTTGTATATATTGGCTGAATAGATGAATATAACTAATTGACAATACGAGGTACTAGCTAGGTTTTAGGTATAAGCGAGAAGAAAACGGACCCCATTCTCCATAAGCTGTATGAATATCTGAATGGCATATGCCTGCATATTTTATTTCGATCAAAACATCATGTGAATCAAGGTATCTTCTTGTTATTTCAGCAACTCTAAACGCTTTGTCTGGACCATCAACAGCTATCGCTTTAGCAGTTATCATTATTAAAACCTCCTATTATTTATAACGTTGTGAGACTACATGAATCTCCCTGGAGAATCACATAAATTTCTTTATTAGTTATACTAACGTATTGCATGTATATATCCTATTACCTATAACTTATATCCAGATATGCTTGATAGGCATATCTGGAATGTATATACTAAAACATTATAAAGGGGGAGTGATAGATGGAACTTAGAGTTTTACGCTATTTTCTTACTGTTGCAAGAGAAGGAAGCATGACAGCTGCTGCTGCTTTACTGCATGTTACACAGCCAACCTTGTCAAGACAATTAAAGGACCTAGAAGAAGAATTAGGAAAAAAGCTATTTATTCGCAGTAACCATAGTATCATTCTCACAGAAGAAGGATTGCTCCTAAGAAAGAGAGCAGAAGAAATCATAGATATGGTTGGAAAAGTTGAATCCGAATTTAGTTCTATGGAAGAAACAATAAGGGGTGATGTTTACATCGGTGGCGGGGAAACACATGCTATGAAACAGATTGCAAGTTTAATAAAAGAGTTACAGGTAAGTTACCCCAATATCCGGTATCACCTCTTCAGCGGAAACTCAGAAGATGTGACTGAACGGCTTGATAAGGGACTGCTTGACTTTGGTCTTTTAATTCAGCCAGCGGATTTATCAAAATACAATTATATCGATATTCCAGCCAAAGATGTTTGGGGTGTTGTTATGAAAAAAGACAGTTTTCTTGCAATGAAAGATGCCATTCAAGCGGAAGATTTATTAAATGTTCCAATAATTTGTTCAAGACAAGCAATAAAACAGACATTATCCAATAATGAATTTTTGAATTGGTTTGGTGAAGGTTTCGATAAACTAAACGTTGTAACTACTTACAATCTTGCATACAATGCTTCCATTATGGTTGAGGCAGGCATAGGGTATGGACTAGTCCTAGATAAAATTGTGAATACGTCTAGTGATAGTAATCTTTGTTTTAGACCACTAGAGCCAAGACTTGAATCTGGCTTAAATGTTGTTTGGAAAAAGCATCAGGTTTTTTCCGCTGCTGCTGATTTGTTTTTAAAAGAAATTCAGGCGAAGTTTTCAAAGTCTTAAATTAAACAAAGCCTGGTTTTCTATTACTTTGTGAAGGTATATACTTAAACAATCCTGCCCGTTAGTTTATGTAAAAATTATCACAATCTCTTTACCTAAAACAATTTTCATTAGAGTATGATATTCCATTAATTTGCCCGATATATGCAAATCGGTACATTTCTTATTACAGAAATGCACCCGTTTGTTGAAGATCGTAATTAGTAAATGATAATCTAAAACTCAAATGGGAACTTTAATTAAAGCAAGCTGCTTATACATTCCCTAGATAGCTGCGTGTTATATTTTGGAGAACAATTTTCCCATTTTTGCTATATTTTTCGAATAACTCTGACAGGAGAAAAACGAAATTTTCATATTCTTCGTCATTTTTTTTAGGAGCATAGGATGCTGATAAATTCCTTCCCAAAAAACCTTCATAATCTACAAGTAGATCATTTTGGTACTTTTTAAACTCATACTTTCCATCCTTAAAAAAACTGTTAAATACTTCTGGAGTTTCCTCAATTCCACCACTAAATCCTTTGAAATTTGAACAGGTCCTTTGGCAAATTTCTGCATTCTCTTTAATGATCGGACTAGTTAAATCTCTACTATTCCATACAAGAGCAACATTTGCCTTTTGTTTCAAAATCCGGTGACATTCGATTTTGAATGCTTCTTTATTAAACCAATGAAATGCCTGGGCAACGGTTACTAAATTCACACTGTTCTCTTCTAAAGTTGTATTTTCAGCAGTTGCATTTATTGATTTAAAACGAGAATAGAGTTTTAACGATTGCTCAGCCATCTTTCTCATGTCATGATTTGGCTCTACTCCAATAACATCTAAACCTCTTTGAAGCAGCTGGCGGCTAAATATCCCTGTACCGGAACCAATATCGGCCACAATCCAATCCCCTTTCAGTTGGTTAGCTGAAAACAAATAATCAATATATTCATTAGGGTAACTGGGACGATATTTCGAATATATATGGGCCTTGTCGGTAAAATTTTCTGTTGTTTTCAAAGTACTACCTTCTTCCCACGAAAATAATGTACAGAAATATTAATTCCTGCTTCAATCTATAAGTCTACAACTTAAGAGTCCATAAAAACCAAGAATCTAAAATGAGGCAATTGCTTAAAATAAATTCTTTCCTTTGGATAATCCTCTTTAAAACACTCCAAAAGTAACTCTTAAATATTTCTCCTTAAAGCATCATCAATTTCATAATCAGTATACTCTTTTTATTTTCATATTTTCTTCACCTGTCCCAAATCCCTTATATATATTCAGTTTTTTGATGAGAGGATGATCCATATGCTACAAAGGCACCGTTGAATCTTTCACTTTATTACCTCTTTATATAATTATTTCCTACCTGATGCTTTATAGTTCATTAAAAAAGGCACATCTCCTTCTTAAAGAAATGCACCCGATTGTGGAATAAGATAAGTTAATAAAAGGGAATCTAAATTATAACTCCTCCCCCTCCACCGTTATAATGATTACATCCAGTTGCACGACCATGTTTCTGCAGCATTATTATTTTGGGTACCTTGATTCAAATATTTTTATATTTTCATAAATTAACTGTTTTTTATAAAAATGAATCTCTTTATTCCACAAACACCTTTGTCATGAACAAAGAATCCCCAGTTTTCTAATTGCTCTCGTAAAAAACTTCCACGTTTTTGGAACGGATGAGGCTATTAATTTCTTCAGTTATACAGAAGGAGCTTAATTATTGCTGTTTTTTTCACCCCACTCACATAACTGTTCCAAAACCGGTAATAGAGTTTCTGCTTTATGAGTGAGACTGTACTCAACTTTAGGGGGGACTTGAGGATACTCTTTGCGTCTAACAATCCCATCTGCTTCCAATTCTTTTAGTTGTGAACTCAATGTTTTAAAAGTAATAGCTCCTATTTTTCTTTTCATATCATTAAATCGAACTGGTTGGTTTTCTGCCAGAAGGTAAATAATAAGCATTTTCCATTTACCACCGATCACTGACATTGCATAACCAAAAGGTGTCTCTTGAACATTACCCTTATCTTTAAAGTCAGCCATACTCATAATTACACTATCCTTTCAGGTAGTATCTATCAAAAAAGTGCGTACTATGTCTTTGTTTGCGTTCATTTTATACTGACATTACTTTGAAGTAAAGGAGAGAAATAAATGAGTAATGTTAAAACATACGATCACGGTCTTTGGGATCACGGTATTACGCAAGGTTACAGCGTCAACGGTAATATCTACATTTCAGGGCAATTTTCCCACGATATGGAGGGTGCGTTTATTGGGGAGGGCAATATTGAAGCACAGACCCTACAGACGCTTGAAAATCTTAATCGCGTACTTAAGGGATTCGGTGTCACGAAGGACAACATCGCTTATATGGAAATCTATTTAACAAATGCGCATGAACATTCCGAACGAGTCATCCGGCTATTCAAGGAATACCTAGGACAACATCGCCCTGCCGGCAGCCTTATCGGCGTGACTTACTTGGCATTCCCAGAGCAACTGATTGAAATCAGCGCTATCGCACACACCGACTAACTCAGCTTCGAAAAGGCAAGACCACTAGATCAAAAACTGCATTTTTCAAAGGTATACGGAAAAATGCAGTTTTTGTTACTTAACAATCTGGCCCGTTTGTTGAATATAAGATATAAAAAACGCACTGTTAAATAACAGTACGTTTTATAGAATTCTATTTATACGCCAAAATTTGTTAAAATGCAGGTTTTAAAGTCTATCAAATGCAATTCAATAATCTTTTACTTAATCTAAAGATTTACTTCTTAATAGTCATGAACAGCAACGTTACGAAAGTCTACCATTGCCTTAAAAACCTTACATAAGTCCATTGTGATGATGTCATTCTGCTGTAAGTCTCTCCGACTCGTTTGAGGGATACCGAGCTACCGAATTGAATAATCTGAGCTTCAAATACAGTAGAAACTTGATTTAAATCAACAAGATTCAGGCCTTATCAATCCATGCAGCAAGCTCTTGACCCAACATGAAACGGTTGTACTTCTCTACTTTTTGATGACTTAAATACGCGATATCTCGATCACTGTCTACTCGGTCCGTTCCTTTAGCCCTGGAACCGAAAACCAAAATCAGATAAGGTTCTAGTTTTTCATTTACCTTTTTGGCTGAATAAATTTCGGATAAAATCGGGCTCATTTATAAATTCTATTTCGTTACTCTTAAAGGTAAACTTCTCCACAATCGTTTCATCATACTGCCTTTTAACTTCTGAGAACTCCTGTTTCTCTTTTTCTGTTTGTGTCAGATCCTTTTGTGAGAGTTTCATATATTTGTCCAAATTGTTCGCTTTATTCCTATCAGTAAAATCGATTCTCACGGTATAGTGATCAAACTTTTTTGTTTCCAATTCATTCAAAAAGTTTAGGATACGCTCGGTGTAGTTTTCATTATTAAAGGGAATTTTTACAGGTATCCCAACAACAACTGAAGGTTTAACCTTGTTTAACGATAGTTTAGTGAAACGCTTGTGTAGCTCACCATCATAAGATGACTGTACATAAAATTGAGCATCTTCGCTCATTTCTTTCACTGTGGGTAAAAGTTTTTCAGCTAGTGTGGTGTTTACCACTTTGCTTTCGTATGTGTCTTCATACGTTGAACTGCCTAGTTCTCTAGTGACAACAAAGGAAAGTTTATCATCAAATACAGGAGTTGCTTGAGCTTCAATCAACTCTCCAGCAGCAAATCCTAGATCATAAGTTTCCACTTCTCCTAGAACAAAATCTTGATCGTACTTCTGTTCTAAGTAAGCCAACATCTGTTCTTCTTCATCCGAATTGTTTTGACCTATTAAGAGGATCAATACGACGATGATACATAGAAAGGAGCCGATAGAATACAGTAGTGTTCTTTTATCCAATTAAGCACCAACTTGTCATAATTACTTTAAAAGAATGAAACTCTTTATAAAACGTAAAGTGATTAACTAACCCACCTTTTAAAGGCCTTGTCTGAATCGGTTTTAGAAAAATCACCAGATATACTCTTTAAATAGTTCCACGACTTACGTTCATATATTAACATAAATATCCATTTTCCGAACTATTATTTAATAACTATTTTCCATTTTTTTGATACTGAGAAGGGCAGTTGTAGTTTCATGTAGAATTATACAGAGAAATGTAAAATTTAGGTAGGTGGTAGTGTGAAACGTGTTGTAGTCACAGGTATGGGAGCAGTAACTCCGCTGGGAAATTCAGTGGCGGAAACGTGGGATAGATTGATTCAAGGGAAGTCGGGAATCGAAAAACTGACTCGATTTGATGCAACACATTTTTCTGCAAAAACCGCGGCTGAAGTAAAGAATTTTAGTCTATCCGACTATATTCAGGTGAATGAGAGACACCGAATGGACCGCTTCACTGAATATGCAGTCGCTTCATCAATCATGGCGATCCAAGATGCAGATGTGGTACCGGGTGAGACCGTTCATCAAGAACGCATAGGGGTATCATTTGGAACCGCGATTGGGGGAATTGAGAGCTTTGAAAACACCTATAACGATCTTCAGAACGGAGGGTATCAAAACCTTTATCCTTTCTCAACAACAACAGTCATATCAAATATGGCGGCAAGCCAAGTAGCGATCGCAATAGGAGCTAAAGGGGTGAACACGTGTGTCGTCTTATCATGCGCTTCCGGTTCAAACGCGATAGGAGATGCGTATCGAGCAATTCAGCGAGGAGACGCCTATGTGATGGTGGCCGGTGGCTCTGAAGCGTCTCTCACTCCTCTTGGAATCGGTGCGTTTTGTGCCATGGGAGCCATATCCACCAACCCCGACCCGAAATCTGCTTGCCGACCATTCGATCAGAACAGAGACGGCTTAGTCATGGGTGAAGGGGCAGGTGCAGTTGTGTTAGAGTCTCTCGATTCTGCAATCAGTCGCCAAGCAAAGATCTATGGCGAAATTATTGGGTATTCAACAGTCTCAGATGCTTATCACATCACGAGTCCCGCTCCAGGCGGAGAAGGAGCGGTTCGCGCGATGAATGGTGCACTGTTAGAATCCCACTTAAATCTTGGAGACATTCAGTATATAAACGCTCATGGAACGAGCACAACGTATAATGATCGTTATGAAACAGAAGCCATCAAAAGCTTTTTAGGAAAAAGAGCCTATGACGTTCCAATTAGTTCTACAAAATCGATGACCGGCCATATGATGGGTGCTGCTGGTGCTGTTGAGGCAATTTTTACGCTTCTTTCTATTAAGACTGGTATCATTCCACCGACTGTGAACCTTCATACTCCTGATAAGGAATGTGATTTGGACTATGTACCGAACGAAGCGAGGAAAACTAAAATTAAAGCCGCTCTCAGTAATGCACTTGGTTTTGGTGGACACAACACTGCACTTCTGTTTAAGAGTTTTGAAGGTAGTTAGATCTTTCAATTCAAAGGAGTGAACCTTCAATTAATGAGCTTCCCCATTCATCATCTACAAGATGTCTTTTAGCAGGCTCGATGCCTGCTTTTAATTTATAAAAACATCGTTTTTTGTCCATGCGCGAAAAAACAAGCTCCTGCTTAGAATCAATCTTTACCTTCTCTATCTCTGTACCGAGAATATAATCGGCCGCTTTTTTTCTTGTCCAGCAGCTTGTACGACGAAGCGACTGTCTCCGCCACAAGCTCTTTTGTTGAATAGCTTTCCTCACCAAACGCAAAATGTTTTGAGACGATGGCTTCCTATTTTAATCGACATTCATGCCCCATTGTTGGTACCATCTCGTGAAACAAATTGCTGTAATACTCTTCTCTTACCGTGAAACCTTGGGTGGTTCTTGCTGCTGGACTATAAGTATCTTTCCTTCTCTATTTTTTATTCCTACATGCTTAGATTGTGATTTTCTTTTGGTTGATAGAGAGCAAGTAAAGGTAATCCCAACAGAAAGATAAAGATGATGGGATAAAAGATAATTAACGCAAAATCCCAACTCTCTCCTAACGTTATATAGCCGAACACCATCACAACGACTCCCTTTAAAAGCGCAAACAACCAGATAGTAATTCTCTTTTTCTCTCCGATCAACGTTTCATAATACATAAAGAAATATAACCCTACAAAGAACAAAGATTTCAACAATCCAAATGTATTCATTGATAGGAAAAGGATCAACACACAAGTCGCGATAAAGGTAGGAAGAACCTTGTTTTTCATGAATCACTCTCCAAAATAAACTTATGCTTAAGCTAGACACAGACCATTACCTTTATAAGCTCTCGTTCCACCAGTTCGGATAACTCTTCCACCAATCTTCGGCTTTACTCATAGCACGAAGAACATCTGTACCTACTTCATCATGATTACATTCAGTGAATCCAAAAGGAAAACCTGCATCTTTCCCGATACGTGTTCTAATGTATGGAGATCCACCACCAATTTGATATACTTTTATCTTGTTTGAGGGGATATATGCTCCTGTCGTTTCATCCTGATAACCTTCAGAAGAACATTTGCTGATTTCTACGAAAAAGGCACTTTCATGCATACTAAACTGAAACATCAATAGATGAGTCTGTTCATCCAACCTCCTATAATAGTGGGGAAACGAACCCTTAAAACCTCTTTCTCTCAAAGATGGAATAACAACACGCTTCAATGAATGGATCATCGCATCTCGTACTTTTGCACAAAGTAATCGATTTAAAGCGCCTTTCTTTTTTCCATAACAGCTATAAAAATTGTAATTAAGATTATACTGTAGATGAATATCCAGGTAAACTGTCCATATACCCTAACAGGAAAGGATATCATTTTATCGTCTACACTCATGTTTTCCATGCTGTAACGAAGTGGTGGTAAAACCCAGTTTATGCTCTTTATTTTTAGAATTTCTATTTTTTCTACTGCCAGAACCAACGACCCAATAAGAATACTGATAACCCCCCACCACGAATTTACATTATTTTTCACGAGCCCCCTCGTGAAAAAGGATGACAGTGCAATGGATAGTACGGCAAGACTAAAATGGGCCAAGAACCCCATGACAAGATGGACTGAATGTAATCCAGGTGAAAACGCATTAAAAATAACGGGATAAGCCACAGCCGCAATACTCAGAACGAGAGCCGTTAAGGTGCAATTTAATATAAGGGAGATATAATACACTTTCTTATTTTTCGCATGCATAATGGTAATTTGTTTTTGTCCTTCGTCTTCTGCATGGAAAATTGTAATGGTGAACCACCCCATTATAAAAAAGAGCATAATCGACGTGTACGAATAACTGTCTAAGATAGGGTTTGGTACGTATGTATAATTGATCACCAGCATCATGATAAACACAGAAAATGGCGGAACGTACTTATATGTCCTAAAATATGTGGTAAAGTGATAGTGAATTAACCCTTTCATGGTTCTGTTCTCCTCCTCCTTAGAACTGATTGAGAAATTCTGTTTCTTTCTTATGTAGAGGTTCTAATAGCTTAATGGAGGCACCTCGGTCCAAAAACTCACTAACAATTTTGTTTGTATGTTCTTCACTAACATTCAATTCTATCATTTTCTTATGAAAACCCATCTCTTTCTCTTGCTTAATGATTACATTTTGTTGTTTTATAGAATCGATTGAAACAGTCTTTGTCAGTTCAAAGATCAATCTGTTCATAGACTCTTCTTGGGCTTGGTGATTTTCCGTTTGGATGATGTGGCATTGATCGATTACAATAATTTGATCTACGACTCTTTGAAGTAGTTTGGTCTCGTGACAGGTTAAAACCACACTAATGTTTCTTTCTTTTAAAGAGATTAGTAGTTCTTCCATTTCTGTTTGTGCTTTTAAGTCAAGGCCAGAAAGCGGTTCGTCCATAATTAACAAATCTGTTTCTTCCAGCATCGCCTGCATAATCGTAACCTTTTGTTTCATCCCTTTTGAAAAATGAATGATTCGATTGTTCCCATTATCTTTCATATGAAAAATCTCCAACAAGGTATGAATACGCTGTTGAAGCCATTTGTTTTGTAATCCCCGGATTGTCCCCATATGAGTAAGATACTCAATTGGTGTAAAAGGAATATACGTAGGAGTTACCTCAGGCACATAACCAAAACGAACAGGTTCCCCGTTTCTAAACAGGATTTCACCACTATCTGCTTTAATTAGACCTCCAATCAGTTTCAGTAAGGTGCTTTTCCCCGAACCATTTTTTCCAACGATAGCTGTAACTTGGTTGGTTGGAATAGAGAGAGAGACAGCATCCAAGACTAATTTGTCTCTGTAAGATTTAGTTACATTCTGTAAATCGACAATAGTGTTCAACTTTACACATCCTTAATATTGTAATTAAAAGTATGGAGTTGTTTATCCTTAAAAAGGATATAACAAGACAGAATAATGTAACTGATTCAATTACACTTATAAAAGATCTGTACAGACAAAAATCATTCATTATTGTTATTATGTAGGTTAGATCCTCTTTTCTAGGAGCAAAACTCTATGTATACATTACTTCTTATTTTATTAATATTGCTTTTAGGTTATCTTATTTTCAATAGGACAACGAGCTACAAATGGGTAGTCTTCAGCATCTTCCCGCTTCTTCCTTCTCTTACATTTGTTGTAACAGAAATAGAGCAGCATGCATTCTGGTTACGCTTCTTAGAAACGGGCTCTTTTGTTCTATCCATCATTTCTCTTCCCGTTATTCTGTATTTATTGATGGGCTTCTTCTTTATCTACACCGTATCTTTTCTATGCCTGTTTGGAGAATACATGCTTTTGAACAAAACGAGAGACCGTCGATCATAATGTTTGTACACTAAATTGAAATTAACGCTCTAACTCAATATACTCTCTTAATAGTTTCCACTCGTCCTTTTCCTTTCTCCAGACAAACATACACTGTGCGGTAAAAGGTTTCCCATTAATGGTGTTTGTCTCTTTACCGACAACGATGACTTCTCTTCCTTCATCACGCTCAGTCAAAGAACGAACTTCAAACGTTTTTTCAGCATGATCCATCTGTTTTAATACGGAGTTAAGATCATAGTCATAAAAGTAAGGATCAGGTTGGGTAACCTCAGAATGAGCCCAGTACCCTACAAAACGTTCAGACATGAAAGTTTTGATATGATCTCCATCTTTACTTATGAATCCTTTGTTCCAAGCTTGAAAATAATTAGTAAGGACTTTCTGTATGGCTTTCATATCTCCAACTCCTTTCTTGGCTTTAGCTCCACTAAATGTTTTTTTGTAAATATATTGTAATTATAGCATTTAGAGTAAATATATGGTTTGCACAAATCTAAAATAAACCTCACACTCAAAACGAGAGTGTGAGGTCTACTATGTTCATAACACATTTGTTCACGAATTATCTCTAAGTATCTACAAAATGAGGATTATCCACTATGAGATGTGTCTCAATTTTTACTATCAATTGTTCTAAATAGGATGGAATCGTGTTTTGCTTATTTATCAACTTTATAAAATTTCTAATATATTCGTTCTCGTATTCTTCGAATGCTTCTTGGGCTAACTTTTCAGCACCGTGGACCAATTGAGAAAGAGAACGCCTTACATATAATCTGGAAAGATCATGATCTCCAGTTTTAATATGAAGATAGTTGATGACATCCCCTCCCACTAAACAAATACAATGTGTATCTTTTACGATGGGGTGATTTTGGATAAAAGACTCGTTTTCAAAAGAAATGTAATGATGCTGACCATGAATGAGAAACAACCCGTGTAACAACTTAGTATCGTTACGTATAACCGCTTCTAAAACGTTTGAGACAAACCGCTCTTCTCCTCTAGTACGTTTCTTCATCTCTACTAGCCTCGACTCTACTATATGTTTATAAAGAAAATCGGTTCGTTTGATCCTGTAGATCATCCATAGATTTAGTGATTTCATCAATGTCGGATGAAAATGTGTTCACGTTGGTGTCCACTTGCTGAATCGTTGCTGTGACCTCTTCTGTCGCTGCGGCCGTCTCTTGACATACCGCAGTCACCGACATGATATCATCTTGAAGATCTCTCTGTTTTTGCTGCATAGACACAAACGTCGTATGGATGTTCATCGCCGCATCATTCGTTTTTGTTAATAACTGAGATAGGTCTTGAATGTTTCCTTTTACGGACCCAAGTTCCTCACTTTGTTTCATAAACGTCTGAAGGGTTTGGTCTGCTTTATCCATCGTCAGTTTGATCTGAGCTTGAATATTTTCAATCGTGTTTTGAATTGTTTTTGTAGCGTCACCTGACTGTTGCGCTAGCTTTCCGACCTCACTCGCCACCACAGCGAATCCACGACCATGTTCGCCTGCACGCGCTGCTTCAATCGATGCATTTAAAGACAATAGATTCGTTTGCTCTGATATATCTTTAATCTCTACTACAATCTGACCAATCGTCTCAGAAAATTGATTGAGTTCCTCGATCGCAGAAGCGACTTCAGTGAACGTGTCTTTGGTCACTTCATTCATCTGTACCAGTTCATCTAGTGAACGTATACTCTCATCTTGCTTATGTGCTACTTCTTGGTTCATGTTATGAACAAACTTCACTTCTTCGTTCATCTGTTCCATGTTGCTTTGAAACTCTTGCGTGAGAGCTGTTGTATTCTCCATTGAAAAGGTGACCGTCTCATTTCCAGATGCGATTTCCTCAGATGCCATGACGATACCTGCTGTCTGCTCTTTGATACTCTGAAGTTCATCGGACACATTTTTAAACTTCACCGTCGTTGTACCGGTTGTTTCCTTCACGTTGGAGATGAGTTGATGTAGACTTTCTCTCATATGTTCGAACGATGAATAGATTCTACCAACCTCGTTATTTTTATCATATTGAATGTCCATCTCACTTAGATTTCCATGTGCGATTTCATCTGCATAACGTTCCAATTGAGCAAGAGGTTTTAGTGTTCTTCTTGTATAGATGGTAATACCCAACACAGCGATCACCAAGGCTATGATGTTAACGATCAGAAGGAGTAACCCTTCTTCTTCAATCAGTTTGGCATTGGTAGCATCAACCACACTAGCATTGATATCCACCCCAAGAATCCCGATTACATCTCCACTCTCACTTTTAATCGGCGCGAAGGCTGATAGATAATCTCCATACTTATCATCATGAACGACTGGTGAACTAGAGGACTTACCGTCTAATACACTTCTAACATCATCAACATCAGTACTTGTAATTTCATCTCCGATATCTGAGGCTTGTTTGTCTCCTTGCGGCATACCATCTATTAGGATATTTAACTTATCTTCATTGATTTCCAGAGTATACACGTAAAGCGCTCCTGATTCTTGACGAAACTTATTCAATTTTTCTCGAATTTCTTTGTATTCTTTTGAATCACTTTTGTTCTTTAAAAAATCTTGGTACAGTTCTGTATCCATACCGCTCCCATAACTTGAAGCGATGACGGTTCCGAACTCTTGAAGCGTTCGTTCTGAAGATAAAGTTATACCTCGGTTTAAAATAAATCCGTTTACCACGATGACCGTCATCAATACTAGAGAAGTAAAAACAATGATAGGTCTACGAATCGATGCAGCTTTCTTTCTTTTTTTCATAAGTATCCCCTTCTGCGTTTTATAATCGCCCTATATTATCGACCATTTTGAAAAGGAGTTTACGCGGGTTTACAGAATACAGGAATTCTAATTCTTTATTAAGTTAAATTTAACGATCAAATGGGTGTAAAAGAATCGAAGTAATAAGGATAAATTTAACAACTGTACATTCGCATTTATGCTTGTATATTATGGACCGGGGATCATCATAAGCCTGATTTAGAGGGAAGGCTTATCAAGTTAGAAACTAAAATAAGATATTAGATTCCTAAGTGAACCTTTACTTTTAAGTATTTTCGTACTATACTCTTTAAACGCCACTATTATGGATAAACATTATCCATATTGTATATGTAATGAAAGGGGATAAATTGAATGCAGATAAAAACTGGAGTTGAGCAATCGGTTTATGCGATTTTGCTGCTTACCTTTCTACCTAAGAAAGCTGTCTTACCTGGAGATGTTATCAGTTCTCAGCTCGGTAGCTCACCTACGTATTTTCAAAAGCTTCTACGCAAGCTAGTGAGTGCAGATATACTTGTATCAGTACCTGGAAGCAAAGGTGGATTTCGATTGAAGAAAAGACCAGAGGAAATCACGATCTATGACATATATGTAGCGATTGAAGGCAAGCAGTCACTATATTCATCAAGTGGTATTTTTCAGGACCTGCTAAATATAAATGACAAGGATATTTGTTTACTATCAGACTTAATGGAAGAAGCCGAATCATCATGGCAGTCCATTTTAAAACGGCAAACCATTGCCATCCTAACAAATGAAATTCATAAAAAGTGTCCGAAAGAAAATCTGGAAAAACTCAAAATAACAGTAGAAGAAAAAATGGTGCTGTAGCACACAAAGGAGTTTATCATGGAAAACTTAAATAGATATTTTGATTTATTCGATCAATCACGTACAAGCGAACAAGCATTCAGAGAATTAGTGAGCCTTTTTTCAGACGATATCGAATTTGTCTTAGATGGTCACAAAAAGCAAGGTATAGAAAACTGGAAGCTATTTGTGAAATTGGTGTTTAAAGAAAATGCTGATATTAAACATATGTATGAAGGATGGAGAGCTGTTGAAGGAACAGATATGTTTGAAACACCTTGGGCAGTATGCGGCAAGCGTTCATCTGGTCATGTATTCACTCAAACTGGTAAAGACATTGCAAAATTAAGTAAAGACGGAAAGATTAGATATTTAGAAAACGTACCAGATAACACGAATATGTTTGCTGCTTATAATGATTAAGCAAATAAAATGAAAAAGCCCTTCTGATTTAGGGCTTTTTTATTTTATTTTTGTTATTTTATTTCAGATCGAACATACCTTTTCCCGTATGCATATCTATTGGCAAAGATGAATGTTCGTGTGTAATGACCCAAGACTCATTTACTTTCTTTAGGCCAAATGTAAAACGATTTGTCATTTGACGAAGTTTCTCACCAGATTCTTCACTATGTGCAACGAATGAAACAGCACAATGCACAAATGCAACATTCGTATTTTCCTCAATGGTTACTTCATCAAAAATTACTTTTAATATATTCCTATCTTCACTCAAGCTATTAAACCACATTACCACATTCTCTCTCCATGAAGAAATACCCTTACACTCCCAGTTTCCCCAGCAGTCAAAGATATATACATCTACAGCATAAGTCGATAAAAATTGATCAACATCTTTTTCATAAACCGAAGATTTGTAATTTTCGAGAACGTCCTGAACACTACTTACTCCAATTATCATAAAAAAGCATCTCCTTCGTAAAAGTTCGGTCTTCGTCGTTCCATGTTATTTTGTATTATTAAGCCTAATTGATCTCTAAACCTACTAAATAATTCATTGATCATTCTTAATAAAATGAACAGGACGAACCTCAATACGCCATCCAAACTCTTCCCCTCTGGTTATTTGGGTTGTAGGATGAAGGGAAGCTAACTGAATCGCCTCATCCATGTTTTCTGCTTCAAATATAAATACGCTGCCAACGAGCTCCTTCGTCTCTGTAAACGGACCATCTGTTACGACTATCTCATCGTTTACTCGACGCAAGCTTTTGACCTCTGATTCTAAACCAGCATCGAGCAGCACCTTTCCACTCTTATAAAAAGTCTCAACAACAGGTTGGCATTCATTCATAACTGCTTCAATCTCTGCCCTCGGGCGTGCATCCATTTTTTCAGGACTAAAATAGCCCATACATAAAAATATCATTTTCATTTCTCCTTCATCTTTAAGATTTTTTATCTATAAATACAAATATCAATAAATCCTTAACGCTCATTGTTCTAAACTTTTTTAATCACTTCAATAAACAGTTACCATACTCCTTTAGGGAAATATGCTATCTTAAGTTTTAATTCTTTATACCTAGAGTATGAATTGAAATATAATTTCACTTAAACATGTTTTATTTCCTTAGATCATTTAACCAATTGTTAAAAGTGAAATCTATCTTTAATTAATACCGTCCCTCCTTCTCTAGACATATAGACGATTTCATTACTGTTTGTTTTATATTCCTTAAAAATATTATAAAAAAGAAAAGTACTGGCAGATGCCGATACTTTTCTTAGAAATGTAATATTGAACTTTCTCTTCTTTATAAACAACGTCTTGTTGGACCTTTAGAGTCTCCTACCCTTGCTTCTACCTCATTGACTTTCTTTCAGCCTAACCCAATTCAGCTAGTATATGATCACAGAGTAGCATCGTACGAACATTATCACGTCCACTCGAAGATGCTTCTCTATCATTTTTACAACACTCTATAAAATGAGCCATTTCTCCAACAAAACCACGTAAATAAAGATCCCTGTAACCTCCAGACATGGGAGATGCAGAAGGTGTAAATACTGTATCGTTCTCTGCAAGTGATTTCCAAGGTAGTTGGTCAAAGTTCTGAGATTTATGCACAGTAAGTGTATGAACTTCATCTGCAATCGCAAATCCGTTATCGAATGTTACTGCCACATTTTCGCTTTCCCTTGACCAAGCTGTCATTCCTGTAAAATAAAGGCTACCCACGACTCCATTTTCAAATTTTAATGAAATACTCTGAGAGATAAATTCACTGTTACTGTTTTTAAAACCGGATATTTGAACAACTTCACCAAACAAAAAGCGAACTAGATCAACAATATGTATAGCAGCGAGCTTCATAAACTGCTCATCGTCTTTACAAAAAGGGGTGCTGTCTACAGCAAATCTTGCTTGAAAAGAGCGAGCTTGTCCAAGGTTACCACTATTGATTAATTCTTTTAACTTCTGATAACAGGGCGCATAGCGTTTCATAAATCCTACCATTAATATGACCCCTGCTTCCTCAGCAGCATTCGCGATTTCCTCAGCTTCACCAGCATTCATTCCAAGAGGTTTATCTACATAAACATTTTTCCCCGCTCTAATACAGTCCATGACTAAAGAGATATGATCTTCAGGTTGTGCGACTACTACAACGCCATCACACTCTTCGGAATTGAGCATAACTTTATAATCATCATAGGGAGTTCCATTGCTTCCGAAACGTCGAAGTGCATCTTTCGAACGATTAAGATCTCTTGTAGAAATAGCTTGAATTTCCGCTCCAGCTTCAAGAACAGAAGGGTAAATATTTGTGGATGCATGGAATCCCGCACCTATAAAACAAAGGTTAGCTTTCTTCACTTTTCTTACTCCTCTTTATTCAAATTTTTATGAGTGTGATCTTACCATAATAGGATTATTCGGCTTAAAGCAGGCTGTGCTCATGGGAATTATATGAAATAAAAAACAATAAACTAACTATTTGTGAAGTATGCAGATATCGTAAACAAATTATAAATTCTTCTTTATAACGACCCTATTCTCATTTATGGTGTAGTTATTTTTGAGATAAAATGCTTCTGCAAGCCCCCCGTTAGCTGTTAATAAATATAGACTTGAAATGTCTCTTTTCTTTAATTCACCTTCTAAATACAGAAGCAATTTCGAACCGTAACCTTTTCCTTGGATTTGATTACTAATACAAAATTCAGCCAAATAAAAAGTGAATCCTCCATACGATTGTTTACTATTTCCGGCAATGAATCCAATTAAAGCATCATTATCATATAATAAATAGCCAAGAGATTTAGGTGTATGCATTAAATCCATTAGTCTTTCTTTAGCAGTTCGATCTGTCCAGGTCTCATTCCAAGGTTCTTTGTTAAAAACATTGATATATAATTCAACACATTGTTCTATTCTATCAAATGTCATTGGTACAATTGTTTCAGCCATCATATTCTCCCTTATTTGTCTATATGTTCATCTCATAACCAAGCTGTGTGAACAGAATACCTTGTCATTTTTAACAAACATTTTAAATTCTTTCATTTAATCTATGTATTTCTTCTTGAATGTTTTTTACATCGATTCTATTAAAGAGTGGTTGAATGTTTTTAAGTGAAATAGAAGATATGTCAATCTCCTTCCATGTAAATTCATTTAATCCCAACATTTCTTTAACCTTTTTACTTGAAAAAGGAAGAAAAGGATGAAGCAATTGTGCAAGATTCGAAATGATATAGATACAATTTGCCATTGTATCATCGCATAAAGATCGCTCTTCGTTTATTTGAATCCAAGGTTTCTGCTCATCAAAATATTTATTCGCAAATCTTACAAAGTCAAAAATATTCTCTATAGTTTTTTTAAATTGTCCGTCGGTAATCAACAAAGCCGCTTTATTATAGAGTCTATTTACTCTTCCTTGTAGTTCTATATTTATCTTACCACTTGGTGTTTTTCCATCATAAGACTTTTGGATAAACTTTAAAGTACGATTAACAAAGTTCCCATAGGCACCAAGTAATTCGCTGTTATGACTATATACAAATTCACGCCAAGAAAAATTTGTATCCCGGTTTTCAGGTGCATTGATTGTTAGAAAATAGCGTATAGAATCAGCGTCGTATCTCTCTAACATGTAGGGAGCCCATACTGCCCAATTTTGACTAGTGGAAAGTTTCCGGTTTTCAAGCGTTAAATACTCATTTGATATGATACGTGTGGGTAAAGTAGAATTACCGATACCCATTAGAATTGACGGCCAAACGATCGTATGAAAGGGGATATTATCCTTCCCATGAACATAATAAGAGATGGTGTCACCGTTCCACCAATCTTCAAGGTTTTCATTATTTTGATTAGCCCATTCCTTACTGGCAGTTAAATAACCAGCAACGGCTTCAATCCATACATAAATTTTTTTACCTTCAAATCCCGCTAGAGGAACATCAACACCATTTGGCAGATCCCGTGTAACGGCTCGGTCAGGAACACCTTCATTTAAATATCTAGTGGTTAAAGAAATCGCGTTTTTACGCCATCTATTTTCCTTCTCCGCTCTTATTACCCATGATTCTAATTTTGACTGAAACTGACTAAACGAGAAATAAAAATGCTCCGTTTCTTTAATGGTAGGCTCATTCCCACAGATCTTACAACGCTTATCGATTAAGTCAAGTGGATCTAAAATAGCGGAACAATGATCACATTGATCTCCCCTGGCTTTCTCACCACAATTCGGACATGTTCCCTCGACAAAACGATCAGGTAGAAATTGATGATCTGTTTCACAAAAAGCTTGCTCACTCGTCTTTTTATACAGATAGCCATTATCAAGGAGTTTTAAAAATATGGCCTGTACTGACTTGTGATGATGTTCAGCATCTGTACGCGTATATAAATCGTATGAGAAACCCAGCTTTTCAAAACATGCAACAAATTCTTCGTGATAACGATTTGCTAATGCTTCAATGGTTGTATTTTCTTGATTTGCGCGAATCGATATGGGTGTCCCATTACAATCACTTCCAGAAACATAAAGCACTTTTTCTCCTTTTTGTCTGTAAAACCTTGCTAAAATATCTCCTGGTAATAAAGCTGCAATATGCCCTAAGTGCAGTGATCCATTAGCATATGGCCATGCACCTCCAATAAAAACGGTCATAATTATTCCTCCTTCTATTAAAAAAACCTCGTCCATAGACATATTTGCCTAAGGACGAGGTTTATCTCGTGTTACCACCTTAATTTACCAATAACTCACATTATTAGCCTCAAAAAGTACGGAGTAAATGAAACACTCTTATACTTTGACATTTATAACGAGTGCCAAATCTCGTCAAAGTCTAAATCATTATTGAAGTCGACTTTGCTGCTCAAAGACCATTTTCAATCAACTATTTTCTGCTTCTTTTCAGCTAACGAAGCTCTCTGTAAGAAAATGAGGGTTGACTTACTTTCCTTATCATCGCGTTTAGTAAATGTTTTTACTAATTATTACATATGTTAAAAGAATTGAAAAGCGTTTTAATTCTGACAGTATTTTTTATCGATACTCTTTAATTCCGTTTTCAAATGCAACATTATCGTTATTTTTTAAACCATGCAATGCTTCTTGTATAGCAAATGTACGCTTATAAAATGTAACACGCTTAGCTATTTCTGATCCGTTTGGATAAAGGCCGATACACTTGTTATAGAAATCCAAACCGTAACTTGATAGTATTCCTGCAAAATCATATGCGGGATCACCAATACCAGAACCACCAAAGTCTATTATTCCTGAAATTTCACATTTTTTAGGGTTCCATAAGATATTCGATGCTCCGAAATCTCCATGTATAAGAGTTGTTTTTATGGGTTCTTTATGAGTAAGAAATGCCTCAAATGAATAAGAAATCTCCTTTTGAGATTTCTTATTCATAAACTGAAAAAGCTTGTCCTGTATCTTATGAAATAGTTCGTTCATGTCTTCATATGGGTTATTATCTATTAAGTTTAGAGACATAACCAACGTTTTTTTCGATACGGAATGAATCTCAATTAGAAAAGTTACGAGTTGTTTTGCAAGTTTCATTGAATCCACATGATTCATTTTTAAATGTTCATTCCAAAAAGGTTCACCGTCAATCAAACGATATCCAGTAAATACTTTACCAGGTTCATTTAATTCAAATGACTCGTATTCTGGGTATGGAATTGGGATTGATATTATATCCCTGATATGATCTAAGATTTGAACTTCTTCTTTTAATCTTACAATTCCTTTTTCGTACTTAGGGAATCTGAATACGAGAGAATTGTTGATTATTATTACATCGTTATTTTGGCCAATATCATTAGCATAAACATTCTCAATGATAAGTTTAGGATAGACTTCTTTAATTCGTTTAATATAATGATTCATGCATTTACTCCTTGTAATCCTATATCAAAAGGTAATTGTTTTATACTGTCATTTGTTTATAATGGAATTCAATAAAAAGAGCACTTCTCCTTCTTGAAGAAATGCTAGAAATTGTTAAATTATGTATGTTTTAATTTATCATAAAGAATAGTTTCATTCCTATTTGAGGTCCATAACTAAAATGTCAAAGAGTTCATTGTCTATATAGACCAAAAAAGCCCACTTCCCCGATTCGTTTAGCAGTACATTTGATGGTATATGTGAATCAGCACCATTCACTTCACTTCCTAATCCATCTTTAGTCCAATAATTTTTTTTGGAATCTACATCGTATAAAACTGGACTTACAGTTGAAGATTTTTTGTTGTATCCAACAATCATTAACTTACCCTCTTTGATGCCCCAAAAATGCCACATCCACTTATCTATTTTTTTCGCTTTTAGTTCGGGAGCTATAATTCCAATTTTTAACTTGTTTCCAACCATATCACTTCGTGTTCCAGTGTTAAATGAAGTGGCAGTATTGTTCCAATCAATGCTTTGTATATCAGATTCATTAACAGTATTGGAGATTTCTAAAGGTAACGCTGTTTCTTTATTCACTTCTTTTTTACTAACTTCTTCCGATGTACACCCCATCAAAAATGCAATCGCAAGAATGAAGAAAGAGATACTTCCTTTCATAACCAGTTCCCCCTTCTTATCATTACATTTTAAGATAATCCTCTTGAAGAAGCCCATAGACAGCACAATCCTTATAATGATTCTTGGCGTTGCGAATCATATGTTTAATCGTTCCTTCTTGCTTCATTCCAACTTTCTCCATAATCCTTCCTGAGGCTGGGTTGTCAGTATTATGAGCTGCAGAAATTTTATGGATATTCATATCCCTAAATCCAAATTCAATGACAGTTTTCAACGCTTCAGTTCCATACCCTTTGTTCCACCATTGATAGCCCATTAAATAACCCACTTCACAATTTTCAGTTACCTGATCAAAATTGAATAAATCAATGGCTCCAATCAACTTACCGTTTTCTTTCAGTTCCATACCCCAATAACAAAATTCTTGAGAATCATAGTTACTTACGACTTCTTTTACTCTCTCGACTGTTTCAGATAGAGACTTGTGTGCTCCTTTAATTAAGTTATCCATTACACGATCGTCTGAAAGCCAATGGTCAAAAATACTTTCCGCATCTTCAAGTACGATTCTTCTTAAAATTAATCGATCCGTTTCTAATGTTGGTGTTCCTAAAAAATTGATCACGTTCTCACCTTACCTAATCTTATGTAATTATCTCATACGATTGCTGAATAGGTTAATAAGTTCAAGATGCACATATTCAAATCCTTTCTTATTCCACAATCCGGCTCAAAAATGAGAAAGTTTACCCTTTACCATAAAAAACACACTGTTTATTTGAGAATAACAGTGTGTTGATCGTCCATATATAGTTGTAAGTTAACATTTTAGAAAATCTTAAAATCATTTGGATTTAGAACTTCATTGCTTGAATTAAAGAGTGATAATAATCGGGCCATCTTTAGTAAGGATAATTGTATGTTCTACTTGTGCTACATAGCTTTCTTCAGTAGCATAGGTCCAACCGTCTTCTTTTTGGTAAACTTCTTCTTCCAACGTTGATATAAATGGTTCGAATGCGATAACCATCCCATCCTTTAATAATTCATGATCCCATGGATCGTTATAATTTAAAATATGGTCTGGTTCTTCGTGTATTTTACGTCCCACACCATGTCCTGTAAGGTTTTTGATAACCGTGAATCCATGCTTTTTCGCTGTTTCATATACTGCTTTTCCGATTCTGCTTTTTTTGGAACCTGGTTTAGCTTTCTTAAGACCTGTTTCAAATGCCAATTTCGCAACATCGCATAATCTCGTTAATACTTCATCTCCTTGTCCTACTACAAATGAGATTCCAGTATCAGCAAAATATCCGTTCTTTGAAGCAGACACATCTATATTTACAAGATCGCCTTCTTGAATAACCCGATTACCTGGAATACCATGAGCCACTTCATCATTAATACTGATACACGTAAACCCAGGAAAGTCATATTCACCTTTAGGAGCTGAAACAGCACCTGATTTTTCTAAAAGTTCTCCGGCTATATCATCAAGTTCTTTGGTCGTTATGCCTGGAATTGTTCTTTGTACTAATTCATCTCTAATCGAGGCAATAATTCTGCCAATTTCCTTTAATCCATTAAAATCTTCTTCTGTTTTTGCAATCATTTTTATCCTACCTTATTATTTTTTTTCATTATTCACTACATATTATTTATAGTAACTCTACTTTCTCAAAAAATTATACTCATGTAAAATAATTGCTACTAGATCATTGACAGTTTCTATATTAAAAAATGACTAGAAGTAGCAAGTTGACGATAGTCTAATTAGACTCTATTATAGTATACAAGTCTAATTAGACTATTTAAGTAAAGGAATGAAGATGAAATGATTAAGTCTTTTTTAATGTTAGGGCAATCGAATATGGCAGGTCGAGGCTTCTTGCATGAGGTAGAACCGATCTATAATGAAAAAATAAAAATGCTGCGCAACGGACAGTGGCAAATGATGACAGAACCCATTAATTATGACCGTCCTGTTGCTGGTGTAAGTCTAGCTGCATCCTTTGCAGAGGCGTTTGCAAAAGCCAACCAGGATGATGAGATTGGTTTGATACCTTGTGCGGAAGGTGGCAGTTCCTTGGACGATTGGCATCCACAAGGCACTCTTTTTCAACATGCTTTGTCAGAAGCTCGATTTGCTCTTGAAAGCAGTCAAATTTGTGGCATACTTTGGCATCAAGGAGAAAGCGATAGCCACAACTCTCTACATGAAACGTACTACAAAAAGCTATCTCTGATCATTGAAACTTTACGTAAAGAATTAAACCTTCAACAAGTTCCATTAATGATTGGTGAGCTTGGCGATTTCTTAGGAAAAACAGGTTTTGGAAAGTACTCATCAGAGTTTCAGGAGATCAACAAACAATTACGACGATTTGCTCATGAGCAGCAAAATTGTTATTTTGTATCGGCAAAAGGTTTAACTTCCAATCCGGATGGTATTCATTTAAACGCTGTTTCACAACGGAAATTTGGTTTTCGCTATTTTGAAGCATTTTCGAAAAAGTGTCATATCTTAGAGCCCCTTTCGAATGAGGATCAATCCCTAAAAATAAACAATAACTATTCGAAAACCGAACAAATGTATATTCATAGTATGAATTTAGCTCTAGGTAAAATCACTTACGCTGAGTTTGAAGCAAAATGGCAGAGGTGATGTCATCTTGATTCCCTTACTGATCCTTGGCTTACTAATACAAAACCCTGGCGCTCATGGATATGAACTCTTAAGTTTAATGGAAAAACGACATTATCAATATATCGTTAACTTTACGAAAGGATCCTTTTATTACAATTTGCAACAACTTGAAGAAAAAGGTTGGATTGAACAAATACAACACATACGTCCGAACAACGGTCGTGACATTCATACCTTTAAAATCACGTCTTTGGGCTTAGAAGAATTTGATAAGTTAATGACCAAATATGGAACGAAATCTGAATATGTAAAATTACCAATCTATGGGACGTTACTATTTGCAGATGTTTTCGATAACAATAAATTATTAGAATGTATCCAATCCCAGATTGAACAAACTGAAGCGAGAATTGCTCTTCTAGATGAGTACTTATCTAACCATAAGGAATTACCTGGAAAGATTGACTATTTCCGACGTATGAACGAAAATTCTCGTTCTCACCATTTAGTAAACTTAAAATGGTTTCAAGAAATAAAGTCAGACATAGAAAAAGCTACTGTCTAAAGTAAAACCAAAATCACCTATTCATTCTTCTTATCAAAGATAGATAGGTGATTTTTAGTAGTCTAGCTATGAGCTGAAGTTCCATTCATACAAGCTAATATTCTCAGGTCTAGTGCATCCACTTTACCAATCTGTTCTTCCATATCCCATAGCATGATCATTGTGTTTTCAGCATTCTCTACAAACGGCTGCAGCTGTGCGACTTCAGTAAAATAAACAGGGTTTCGTTTAATAGATCCATTCCCTATATGTTTTGAAACGACTAAACCTACTAAACTCAGTTCTGTCACCCTTTGTCCTGTTTCCTCCAATAGCTCCCTAACTGCACATTCCTTTGGTGTTTCACCCGCTTCTCTCTTTCCTGCCGGCAACTCCCACTGTCGCCGTAAAGAGTTAAAGCCCATCAGGAATTTACCCTCGCATTTAATGACAGCAAAGGAGCCAGCAAGTGGACCGAAATTCTCAAGCTTTTCTTTCGTCACGTAAATAAAATCAACAAAATTATACCCGTTAGTATTTCTAAACTCGTAATCTTCTCTCACTTTTACAACTCACAAAGATAATCAATTAATTCTTTAGAACTTTTATCCTTTGCATTCGTTGATAGTGCACGGTTAAAAAGATCAAAAGCTTTAGGATCATTCTCTTTCAACCATTGAAAAGATACTTTGGGACCTAAAAACCACTCACCTTTCAATTCAAAATAGATCTCTAGACTGTCTTTTAGCATCCAATGAAACCGATAGTTTCCTTCTAAATCATTCTTGGCAGATCTCACATGCATCTTTTTTAGCCAACTTTTCAAGAAGTTCTTCTCATCTTGAGATAATGGTTTCGTCCCTTTTTCAAAAGTTCGTTGAATGTTAGCCAAAAACTCTTCTGCTAAGCCTTTCTTGTTGATCCAAATTTCTCCCTTATGTACACGCAGAAACGGTTCAGACTGCTTCATTTTTTCAGTAGGATAAATCCACGCATCTAACTGCTTTCCTTCAATAAATTCTACCTCATTCGTATCCTCGATAACGGAATCTGAAAAGCAGATAAGATCTACATCGCTTTCTTCTGTATAATCTCCACGACTATAAGATCCGTACAAAATGATGGTGTGGCAATCGTATTTCTTCAATAAATAAGCTTCTATTTCTTTTAAATCGTTATGTGTATTCATGAAAGTCATCCTTTATATTCTTTGTTTGATGTATGTGTTGTGTGTTTGAAACCATGCTCTAAGTTTTGCTGCATAACCTGCACGTTCCTCTGAATCGCTAAGACTACCATGGGTGAGATTTAGATTGTCGTTAAAATACCGTGGGTACACATGCAGGTGATAATGCCAAACATCCTGACTTCCACCTGGTTCGTTATGCTGCCTGGTAGATATGCCATCGCACGTGTAGCAATCTTTTAGAGCATAAGACACTTGCTGAGCCACTCTATGAATGTGAGCGGCGATGTCGAGTGGCAGATCAAAGATATTTTCATAATGACGATTAGGGATGATGATCACATGACCTTTGTTATTCGGCCACCATAACGTTGCAATGAGCGCCGTTACATACTCATCCTGATAAACAATATCCTGTTGTTTGCTCTGAACCAGTTTATTGTTGGGGTCCTCAACCCCTTGTACGAATAAACAAAAGGGACATGTATAGTTCGGTGGCATATGTGTGTACATATCTACTCTCCTAAACCTTATACATAAATTTCTGAAATTCTTCTTTAAAAAAATGTGCTTCTTCTAGGAATGGATAGTGATTACTTTCATTAAAACGAACAAAAGTAGAATGTGAGATCTCTTCATTCATTTCTTCTGAAAAGGATATCGGACACTGAACGTCATGCACTCCCCCCATTATCAAGGTAGGCGTCTTTATGTTTTGTAGTTGCCTCGTCACATCGAATATCATTTCTTCTCTAATAAAAAAATTCATGCGAGTTGCCGACATTTTCTTCGTAATCGGTAAGGAAAAATACTCTTCATATTTCTCTGGTTTATATAGAGAAAGCTTTGTTCTTTCTTTTGAAAGGCTTGCCCTCTCGACTGGTGACAAATCAGGATTCTTAAGTGTTTCAATCAGTTCCTGCATGAAACCGAATTCCGGGTGTTCCTCATGATAAATACATGCTGGAGAAGAATTCGCATATTTTCTAGCTGCTGATGCGACAATAATCAGAGAAGATAGGGACGAAGAAAAGTGTATGCCGTATAACAATCCGATCATGCCTCCTGTAGAGTGTCCCGCATACGTCCATACAGAAAAACCCAATTCCTCTCTAATTGCTTCTAAATCATACACCGCGTCAAACATGCTCAACTCGTGAGGTTCATTTGCCTTCGACGTATTCCCTGCTTCTTTCAGATTAACAAGATACACCTGAAAATGATCAGTAAACGAGTCTGCAAAGTAATCACCAGAATCATTAAACTCTGAGTAGTGATGAGTTACGCAGATCGGTTGCCCTTTACCTTTTATGAATACTTCAAATGTTCCTCTTGTTGTGGATATTAATCTTGTCTTCCACTTACACATTTTGTCTCCTTCACATCATATACTCCATTGCCTTGTTATCGGATACTTTTATGTGAACCATCGCAGTTTGGCATTCGTTTGGATAACCCGCACGTGCAATCATTCAACCCTTTACCATCAAGGATTTGGTCCATATATTTTTCTATTCGTGCTTCTCGCGTTTTGGATTGTTTTGCTTCTGCAAAATAGCGGATATACGCTTTTTGCCGACCAGGTGTTAAGGCTTCAAACGCCTCTTTTAATTCTATAATCTCTTCCATCTTGTTCTGGAATTCAACGGGTATAGAGAAATCAGCCGTTTTCTTTAATTGCACGGTTAATCCTGATTTTTCAACTTCGATCGCTTCATGTATATATGCTTTTAGCGTGCTTTCCATATCTACAATGTCTTTTACATTCGTAAATCGAATTTGGCGGGCTGATTGTACGTTCTCTGTTTGTTGAATCAGAATCTTCTTTTCGTCTTTCAACAACACACCTTTATGAAACAATAGAGCGCAATATTCTTTGAATCCATGAATTAAAACGACATTCTTACCCTTTAACGTATAACACGGGTGCATCCATTTGAAATCTTCCGTGAGGCCACAGTCTAAGATGATCCGTCGTAACTGCTCAAACTCTTCTTTCCACGATTTCGCTTCTTTTAGAAACTCATCTACTTTTGGATTCAACATACTCTTTGACATGACGCAGCCCCCTCATCCTTCTTTTCATGAATCAACTTATATCATTTCTATGAAAATAGATTAATTCCTTTTTAAAAAGATAACTTCATGAACTAGTTTTTCGGGTTGTCTCTAGTGGCAATCATGCTGTTTATGATTCAGAGGGATAAGACTACAATAGGAAAGGTGTCCAATCTGTTGTACAGTAATGGACACCCTTTTTCTCAATCACGATTTCCGTTTATGCTTCTCCTCAATGATCTTCTTGTTAAGAATTCTCACTTCCCCAACCATCAGCAGTCTCATATCCTCAACAATATACTTGGCTAGCTCTTCATCAGAAATATCATCACCGTGAAGATCCAGACGGAATTCTTGACCCTGCAATCCTCCACCATTCGAAAAATCGATCTCAAAGTCAAATTGAACACGTTTATCCAAAATGAGAACACCTCACCATAGTTTTTAAATATGATTTATTTAAACAGGGTTAAAAGTAGAACCATAATCATCCCCACGCCCATCGTTCCAAGGAAAAAGTACCCTAGAATACGGATAGGCAACGGAAAGCCTTTCATGTTCACTCTGGACAGATTCTGAGTAGGATAGCCTTCAATCTTTCCAAAATGATCTATGGCATCGTTAAAAGGAGGATTCGTTTGATTCTGTTCATCGTATTCTTCTAACCGTTTATCCATACGCTGTTTCACTTTACGAAGATCTTCATCCATTGAGAGCACCTCCACTTATTAACAAATGCACATAGCACTACTTTCCATAAACAAAGAGATAATCCTTCTCTAATCATATTTAAAAGAATCATTAATAAATGTCCAAACCAATCAGACAAGCTTTCATAAGATATAGAGAATAGGGATTATTGAAATCCTTATTCTTTTCTCAACATGAGATAGATGGGGGTGTCTTCTTTGAGTAGTTTCATTAAAGTATTAGATGGATTATTGGCTTGCAAGAAAGCACGTAAGAGCAAGAAAAACAAAAAGAGAATCGGTTAAGAAAAAAGCTGCCTTTCGGGGCAGCTTTTCAAGTTTAAGATACCTACATACACGTTTAACAGGTCGATCTACAGGGGAAATATAGGATTATCATTCTTCTAGGGGGTTTGCTAAATGAAAGAACAAATCAAAAAAGTACTCAGCAATCCGAAAGTACAAAAAGGAATTAAAGACAAAGTTGTTCCTTTGGTTAAAAAGGAAATGGAAAAACGGAAGAAAAAATAATGATAAGAAACATACAGGTAACCCATCTGACGAAACGTTGATGGGTTACTTTATTGTTGTACTCTATTTGACTTTGATAAAGAATACTTGTGAGGAACTCCCTCTTTTCCAAGTCCCGTGTGTACTAACAGCATAAGTACCGCTTTCGGTAGGAGCAACAAAAATATCCCCTTTAAGTAAAATGGCCGTTTCAGAATCTGATTGACCTTTTTTCCACACTCTAACTTCTTCTAATACTTTTATAGGTTTGCGATTATACGATATGGCAATGTTTTCACCGGGTGATACGGTAATGGCTTTTATCTCATTCATCATAAAAGGTTCAGCATAATCAACACATTCACCATTTAAAAATCCATCCCAACAATAACTACTTTGCTTAACAGGAATCGCTATGTTTGCTTCTGTTTTAGCACTTGCTACTGGTGGTTTCGCGTTTATGATGTAGTACGTAAAGAAGCCTGAAATCAGTAAAAATGTAAGAACAAGAGGTAAGACCCTTTTTTTACCCATTCATACTCCCCCTAAATAAAACAATCTTTTTACTTTTAGTCGTTTACATTATGTATTTGGTTTCACTCTACTTGAAAAAGAAATTCGAATAGATTGGAGAGTTTATTTTGAAACAAGCTTTATATGTAACATGTGTATATTTCATTTTCTGTTTATTTCTTTTTCCCTTACTCTCTATAGCTAATTGGTTGCTACTCACATTAACTATACTGCTCTTATCATTTATTGTTGGCTACTTAACCTATAAGATACGTAACTGGTGGATCTCGTTCCCCATTACGGCAATGCTAGTCACTTTATACGTTTATTTCATTAATAGTAAATCCTCTATTCAAATTCCAGTACAAGTTCCTCTTATTATGGGGCTATTCTATTTGATTAGTGGCGTTGCAAAACAACTTTGGAATAATCGTTAAGTATTCATTAGCCATGCTTCAATAAGTTGTTGAACCATTTTACGCTGCTCAATATGCAGCATATGACCTACATCATCTAATATCACTTGAATTCCATGAGGAAATTTACTCATCAAAAAATCATAATCTTGGAAGCCACATATATGATCTTGTTTACCGAGTATTAGGAGTAAGGGGTGTTGTAAGCTTCTTACGTCAGAGAACGGTTCTTGAGCAAAAAAATAACCATTCTCTCTCCAGTTGGAAGTTAGAAATGTACGATTTACTAATTGCCTTCCAGGTTGAACTTCTTCTAAGAAACGGGTAAGGTTCACCTCATTTTGAGCAACCATTAACGTTTCAAAAGCTGTCCTCGTGTCCTCATCTAACACTTGTAAAAGTGTTTCATTCTTTTCAAGTATTACTTTTTCCGGTACGTTTCGTTCTTTACGATGGATGGCAGGTGCTAATAAAGCTAACTTTTTTACTCTTTCCCTTTTTACATGGACAATTCCTTGAGCCAAGTAACCACCGTAGGATGAACCAAGCAACGCAAATTCCTTATCTGAAAAAGCTTCATCGATAAATTCTAGTACGTTCGAAAGGATGTCATCTGTTGATTTTACTGTTGAATCTATCTCACTATATCCATGTGCAGGTAGATCCACATACACTCGTTGATAACCACTTTTGTTTTTGAATATAGGCTCCATCCATGCTTTCATAGAGCGATGATCCGTTCCCATTGAGTGAAGGATAATTAATGGAAGTCCTTCACCAATCACTTCGTAAAATATACTCCCTCTCGTTACTCTGCAAAGCATTCAATACCACCCTATCTCACTTTATGAAGCTTGTTAATTCGACTCAAATTCTTTTAAAAACTCATAGATTTCTACACGTACTTCCTCTATATCCCCGTAGTAACCTTCAACAGCCATTTTCCACCCATCTGTGAGATTAATAATCGACCTTTCCATATCCTCACAACTCTCTGGTATGTGACCAACAAGTCGATACATATATGTACATATTTCCGTTACATCACTTGTTTGAAATAGTTCATTATGAAGTAGACTCAGAATTCCTTGAATCGGAATCGCCTCATCACACTCTTCTTTTACATCCGTTAACTTTGAACACATGATCGCTCTTGTTGCATGAGAAGATAACGAGATTTCAAGTATTTCGTAAGGAGGCTGATCCAGCTTTTCTATTAATTGATCGGCCCACTCGATGACGTTTTTCACTTGGAAGAAGCCGATAAAGAGACCTAAACGATAGATTTCTGCTTGAACTTTAATGTCTATACCTGACGATAGCTTCATTGATTTAATTCTACGAGCCTTTTTAATAGCCGTAAGACTTCCTCATTCTGTTTGTTATTTTTAACAAGTTGACCACGTATACCTAACAATATAAAAATGATGATTATTGATAATCCAAATCCAATTAAAACAATCATTTTAGCACCGCCTTCTCGAATAATATAAACTTTCCATAAAAAAGTGCACTTCTCCTTCTAGAAGAAATGCACGTTCTTTGTTACGCGTTGGATTGCTCTTTAATGCTATGTGTACTATTTGCCATATCGACTACAAACGTATTGCCTTTCGAGTTTTCAATCGTGTTCAATAGGCGAAGCTTTGCTAGCTCTGGGTTGTTCTCCAGCATTTTAGCTGTATTCGCTAAACTTCTTAGTGTTGCCGCTTCTCCTCTTGCTCTTTCCAATGAAGACTGAGCTTCTTTTTTCGCTTTAATTACTTCAAGGAATGCCTTTTTTAATTCCGCAGATAACATAATATCTTTTATGTCTACTGAGACGATGGATAATCCAGCAAACGTATTTTCAACAAGAAGTTGTTGAAGCGAATCATTTACTTCATTCCGCTTCCCTAACAGATCATCTAATTGTAACGAAGAAACAACATCACGCAGTTTGAGCTGCACGTTCATGTACACATGCTCTTCATAATCTTCATATTCAGAGATCAGAATTTGTGGATCTGTAATCTGATATTTTACCGCGACACTAATTTTTACACTAAGTTGATCAGCCGTTAGTAATTCTTGCCCGTTCAACTGCAGAATCGTCGGCCGCATGTCAAAAACCATGATCTCTGTAGAAGCTGGAGAATATTTATGTTTGCCTGAGCCTACAATCTCTTGAAAGACCCCATGTTTAAACTTCACACCACGTTCATACTCGTACACCGTAACCGAAGCAAAGAATTTCTTTCCAACCGCTAGAACAGCAATAAACACAAATCCCATTACTACAAGAGATTCTAAAAATGAGATCATACAGTTCTCTCCTTCTTATAAAACTATGAAACCACCCAACAGACATGGAAAGAACAATGGAGGTCTACCCTACAGAATTGTTCTTTCCTCAAGCCTTTGAGTGGCTTCATTTAGGGGTTGAACCCAGAACTGGTCCCTTACAGGTAAACCAGTTTCCACAAGATGAGAAAGCCGATCAGCAACACCGTTTAAAGATTTTAAACGAAGGCTTTGCATTTCTCTAAGAACTAAATTATATCAAGATAGTTAGGAAAAAAGTACATCATTTAGAAAATATTGTTCTTTAAAATCAACATATAAAAGCTTAAAGTTAAAATATGGAATTTTGGTTAGAGGAGGAATAGAAATGGACAACTGGGTGTTTGTGTTCATGGCAAATATTTTCGGAGGAATTATCGTATTTTTTGCTCTCATGTTTTTGTTAAGTTTAGGAGGAGGATCAATGGATACCGCCTTCTTCATCGGAATTTTTCTATTTGTTCAACTCAGTTTTATTACGACGATTCTATTTCAAGTTCTCCACAGAGTTAAGAAGTTGGAGAAGCAACAGACGATACAGAGTGAACAACAAAAAAGCTGATTATAATTCATAATCAGCTTCAGCCTCTTCCTATTCTCATAAAAGTCTGTCTTTTTTATTTTTGAACATCATAGGTTGAATGATATTTCCTTTTTGAGACAAATAGCAATAATGATACGACAATCATCATACAAAAGGTAAGGTTTTGAGCAATACCTACAACATTACTCCAACTTCTTAAACCGTGTAAGTATAGTTGTAGCGTCAATCCCAAAGGTAAAACTAGTAAAACATACGGCGTCTTCTTGACTAAGAATCCTGCAGCTCCACCGATACAGCCCCCTATGATTGACGCTCCATACCACGTGATAAATACTGTAATTATCTCTTTAGAAGACAAGGCAATCGTTGTCTTTTCATAAATGCTACCCAAAATAAAATAAAAGGTTATCGCTATTGTCGTGTAGATAGCGCCGAACAAAATGCCTTCTTTAAGGTTCCTTCCATACAAATAACCTACAATCATTGCAATGATAAACCATATCGGTAAAGAATTGATCATGCTTGCTAGATAAGACATGATCGTTTCAGTTGCAGAAACGTTGGAACCCTCTCCAAAGTACGGAGAATGATCAGACACGACTGAAAAGAATCCAACAATCAACCCAACCACAACCGAAAATAGAATAAAACTCTTCCAGCGTTTGGCGTTATTCTGTTTGTCACTCAAGTATTTCCCTCCAAACATGTTTAAAGATTAACTACAAATGTGGTCATTATATGATGGATAGCCCTAGGATTTGGTCAGTAAACAAGATCATTTCGTCTAACTCTCTCTTTTGATCTGGATTGATGATTGGACTAATGGTTACATCTTTCAGATGAAGTGGTGCCGTTAGATTCAAAGCGCTCATCGTTTCTGGCAAGTTTTCAAGTCTAGTTCCTAATTCAGTTAATCCCTCTGAAAAGAAGTACTTATTGTTTTCATCTTCTTCATGAGTAAAGTGGTTAATCTTACCTTGGATATAAGCATTTTGCGTGATTATTAATAGTTGGCTATGGGGACCAATCGTCTTTATCGAACCATCATAATCTTGAGTGAATTTATGTAAAACATCATCTAATGTCGTAGTAATGGCTTTTTTGTAATCAAAAACATGATTCAATTCTTTTACATTAACCATATTTATCCTCCTCTTATATGAGATAATCTTCTCGAAGAATTCCATACACCTCACAGTCCTTATACTGATTCTTTGCATTGCGAATCATGTGACGAATCACGCCTTCTTGTTTCATTCCTACTTTGGCCATAATCCTACCTGAAGCAGGATTGTCGGTGTTATGTGCAGCAGAGATCTTATGGATGTTCATCTGACGAAAACCAAACTCTACTACAGCTTGCAGTGCTTCGGTCCCGTACCCATGGTTCCACCACTTGAACCCAAGCGAATAGCTTACCTCACAGTTATCTGTCGAGCTATCAAAATCGTACAGATCGATTTCTCCAATCAGTTCACCTGATTCTTTCAACGCGATGCCCCAATAACAAAATTCCTGATCTTCATACTGACTGACGATCTTTTTTAGCCGCTCTTCTGTTTGAGCAACACTCGTGTGAGCAGCGTTCACTCGATTGTCTGCGACCCGTTCGTCTGAAAGCCAATGGTCAAATATGCTTTGAGTGTCGGATTGTTTCAAAGGACGAAGAAGTAATCGGTCTGTATTTATCACAGGTGTTCCTGAGTAGTTAATCATTTATACACCTCATACAAAGTCCACCTCGATCTCAGCTCCGATGTTTGATACGAATGTGAGGATGTCTTTCTCTAAATACAAAGCTGGAGCTTGCTCGTTTACCATTCGGATTACAATATAGATTTTACTCGCTAAGCCAAACTCTGCTTGTAATTCATTAATAATAGAGCATTTATCTCTCAACTGATCCATTACTTGCTGAAGCTGTTCATTTACATCGAGTGAGTTTTGGTAGTCGGTTCCGTAATCCCAGCTTGTTTCTTTCCGGTGAAGCGAAGAGTTGGTTGAAATTGAATCTCCCTTTTTATAGCTTTCTGTTGGGGTGATTTCTAGTCTTCTCGTCACTACATTTATTGGAAAGTCATCGCCAAAAAGAGAGAAGTACACTTTCACTTGTGTCTCGTTCATAGAATCTCCAATCCGTTTCTTGTTTCTATTTATAGCGGTGGATTCTTTACACCTAGGTGAATCCAGTCTTCTTTCGGTGGTCCATAAACCCCAAAAGGCTTGATTCCCGCTTGACGCATTAAGATTGTAACTTGTCCACGATGGTGAACAATGTGTTTGATGAGTCCCATCAGAATCTGAGCGTTTGATTCTTCTCTACCAAAGGCAGTTTGCACTTCTTTCAAGCTTTCGTCTGTCCATTGTTCTTCAATGATTTTCGTTGCAGCAGAACTTAAATCTTTAAAGGTGTCAGCAATCTCTTTAGCTGATGTTGGAACCTCTTCTGAATGTTTTCCTTCATCTGTTTTCAACCCAAAATGAGCTAAGTACTCTGGAATGTTAGTCGTTAGATGCCACGCGATTCTTCCTAACGTACGTCCTTCCGGGTAAACTTTTTGTTCTAACGATTCATCAGTTAAACCATCTAACACCTTTTGCGTTAGCGTTGCTTCGCGATTCCATTCTCGAATAAAGTCCGCAATGGTTATGTACATATTTAAAACCTCCATTATCTATCCTAAATCATCCAACAAAACCACTTCACCTGTTTCAGCGTTCACTCCATGATGACAATCTAATTTACTGCATAGAATATACTGCTTCTCTTCATCGTCATATACATAAAATGGCTGGAGCTCAAACAAACCTTTTAATTTCTCATAAGCTTCTTCTTGTGTGACCGCTACATCACCAGATGCTTCAAAGGAATCATACATCTCTAACATGAACTGGTTGTCGATGTAGTTCACAACGTCCATCGAATGTGAATCTAGGAATACCGACAGTTTTCTTTTAAAAACCCTTGTTTCATGTAGATCCGTTCCGAGTGTCGCAACTAGAAAATTTTTGTCTCGATGTAGAGTTGTCACACGCCATATCCCAGCGTCTTCCGGAAATTCTTGACACAACAATCGTTCTACTACTTCCACACACTTCTTCTCATCTTCCTCCGTAATAGGTCGGGTGGTTGGAGAAGACGTGCAGGAAAAGGCTTCGTCTACGGTAATCTCTTCTTGCAAATCGATTTCTTTACGCTCAAAAGCTCCAAAAATTGTCTCGTTCCACTGCAAAATGTGATTCACTTTTTTAGAAGTCCCACCATCTTGAAGCATTTCAAACGGTTTGGTCATCTGATCTTTGTTTCTTATGTAGATCTCTTCTACCGCATACATGGCAAATAACTTCTTTTGTTCAAACGACGGAAATTCTATTCCTTTTACTTGTTCCTTAGCAATGTGTGCCGCTTGTTCTAATGAAAGATTATAGGTTTCACGTATTACTTGATCATCTGTCGGAAACTCTCCATGAATCGAAAAAAAGGTCAGCTCTCGATTATCATTCCATTTCACTTCAATGTAACCAGACGGTGAGACAGGAATGCCATCTATAAAAGCTCTAAATTCTATTTCATCTTCTGTTTCGTTATGTAGTTGGAACTGCTCGTTATATGTCAATCCTGTTTCTTGTTCGATCCACTTAATTACTTCCTCAGTTCCACTATTAAATGTGATTCCATCTTGTGCATAGGTCTCACCCATAACAAAGATAGCGGTCTCCAATTTTCCAGTGTTCACGTTGTATTCAATAATCGCTGTACCTTCTGGATTCGAACCATCTTCATCGGACTCCGTTCCATTCGGAAACCACTCTAAACAAAGTGTGTAACTCGTTTCGTTGAAATGGTTCACGTCACGCCATAGAGTATGATGATGTAGAAAATAGTTTCCTAGTCCGAACGTTGTTTGGGCTTGATCGACAAATGCTTGTATTCTGCTATCCACTACTCGCGCTCCTTTTGCGATTCATTCCCAAGTTGTACCATGACTATGAACAAGATCCAAACTCCTAGAAAAACCACAACTCCGTAACCCACATAAAATAAGATGGTATTGATAAAATAAATCAGATCACCAAATGGACCAAAACGCTCCAGATCCACTAGACTTAGTGACATAAACCCAAGTCCGACTAGAAACCCATAAAGCAGATGCTGCAGTCTGTTCATCGGAATCCCCTCCTCATTCACCTTACTTCTTTTCTAAATAGATGTATTCATCCACTGTGTTCATAGCAGAAGAGGCTTTTAGAATCTTCATACCCTTTAATCTGCTACCACACTGAAAATGAACCGTGTCATCTGCACCAATCTGAATTCTGTGTGTTGCGCTCTCTACCCAGTCGATCTGCATCTTCACGATATACTCGCCAGGAGCTACGTCCAGTTCCTTCGTTTCTCCGTCCTTGATCTGTTCTGTCTTGCTCTCGTTCAAGTAAATATCAAACTTTCTCATCTTGTTCATGAACTGACTGTCTCTCTTAAACACTAATTTCGCCATTTTCGTCCCATCCTTTTCTATGAATCTTACAAGTTATTACATTCTTTTATTATATACTCCATATAGCTGAGTGCATCATTTCTTCTCTTCCTCGTCGAGCCGTAACGCGAGAACTTATTACCGCTTCGGATGCGCAGTGCTTCTTGGATGATTTGATGATACGCTTCAGGAACCGTTCGGAGTGCGTACTCACCAGCTCCCTCTTTTGACGTGATGTCTTCTTCTCTTATCGAATAATAAAGACGTGTCACACCAAGTACTCCCCACTCGATCATGTTCGCACACATGTATAACCCTATATATTGAAGAGACGGAAAACGCTCACAATTATTCACCCAGTTCAGCCAATATCCGTTAATGTTTTCGACCAAGTTTGATTTCAATTCTGTCCAATCTACAGATAGATTGTATGTTTCAATCGGCAGTCCTTTAACGACGATGCCATATGTCTGAAGTTGGTATGCGTCGATCCAATTACGGTGAAAAGTTCGATATGTTTGAAGCTTTCCTTCATTAAAATACGGACAAGAAGAATTACCGTTATTCTCACTCTCTAAATCTTCACGCGTCAGATACATGCCATCTAAGCTCGGCTTCGGATACTGTTTTTTCATGTCATGGTGAATCTCTTTTAAAACTTCTACATCTGATTGTGTTATTTTTTCTTTTGTAACCGCGTAAAAGTCAATGTCACTTAATCCTTCTTGGTAAGCTCCAATGGAAACAGAGCCGAATAGGTAAAGTGATTCTAACTTGTTGGGCAGCTTCTTCTCTATTTTTTCAAAGTAAGCATTCAGTACTTCCTTTACATCTTCAGGTATACGTTTTGGTTCATTTCTTGTTTGCGTTTGGATCATACCGTTAGCCTTCTTTCATGAAACCATTGTATTCCTATATTTTAGCATATTTATCCAGTTGCCCATGGGTAATCTTTTCCCTGTTATTGCATTTGCATTGCGTATACTGGTTATAATTCAATGGTAGAGATATCGGTGTTAGCCACTATACTCTTAATTGTTGTATAAAGTTAATGCAAACCCATGATATTCGATATTTTAAATGTTCTTTTCCCTAATTAATAGTAATATAAAAAACCGCCTCACAAGGAAAAGCGGTTTTGAATGTGTTAACACCTAGTTAACGCATGTTTCTTTTATTCAATTTCAATTGCAACATTGTGCTGAGCGGAATCTTGATTTCTCCATGTGATCAAAGTACCCGGCGCAACCGTAATTTCTTTTTCACTAAATTCGTAATCTTTGATGTTAAGTGATACTGAATCAGTTTGTTTAGCGTCTGTCTGAACGATTACTTTCATCTTCATAACAGGATGCGGGTCACAATGTATAAGATAAACACCTTCGTTCGGAAAAGAAAACAAAGTCTCCTCCCCCTTTTTTAGTAAAGGAGAAGGCATAGCTTCCGTCACTTCCCTCGCTTGTTGATCACTCGCTGAAGAAGGTTCCTCCATCATATCCTCTGAACCATGTTCATCACTATGCTTACTCTGTTGTTCAGTGACTTCTTTTGCTCCCTTATTCGGCTCTTCTGATTTTTCAGTATCCATAGCAGAGCAACCCGTCAAAAGTACACCCGCAAATATTAAAGTACATCCCGCTTTGAACGTCATCCTCTTTACCCATTTCATTAGAAATCATCCTCTCAAGACAAATCCGTGTATTTATCTTCCTTTTTAAAGCAAACGGAAGAAACGGATATATGGATCATCAAAATAACGATTCTCTTCACTCATTAAGAAATTTAGGATGATCTCAAATATATTGTTTTCAAAAAGATTAATAAACTGTTTGTACCTTATTATGAATTGACACGCAACCAAAAGGTGTTATATTCTAAACGTACAACCAAATGGTTACATATTCAGATTAGGAGATGAATGCTTGTGTCAACACTACCAGATATTAAACAAACCGCAACTTTTAACGCACCGATTCAAAAAGTGTGGGATTCTGTATCGACATCAGAAGGCATGTCAGCTTGGTTCATGCCAAATGACTTTAAAGCAGAAGAGGGTCATGAGTTTCACATCCAGTCCCCTTTTGGTCCTTCACCGTGCAAAGTGCTCGTGATTGATGAACCACATAAGCTTTCCTTTTCATGGGACACAGACGGCTGGGTCGTTACGTTTCTGTTAGAGGAAAAAGGAGATCAGACAGAGTTCACACTGATTCACAGCGGCTGGAAAGAAGAAGACGCGATCGTTGGAAAAGCGAATCAAAAAGCGCAAGGTGTGCGTGATCGCATGAACGGCGGATGGGTTGGTATAGTGAATGAAAGATTGAAAAAGGTCGTTGAGGGCTAAGTGGGAGTGGCAGCACCAGCAGAAAAGCACGATGTTTTTAAAGCGATTGCAGATCCGACGAGACGTGAAGTATTGAGGCTACTTGCAGAAAATGAACGACCGATTTCAGAGATAGCCCATCACTTTGAGATGAGCCGAACAGCCGTGACAAAGCATCTTCAGATTTTAACGGAGGCTGAACTCATTTCAGGCAGAAAAGAAGGACGGGAAAAGATCTATCAGCTGCATCCCGAACCTTTAACAGAAGTGAAGCAGTGGCTAGCTTATTACGAGAAGTTTTGGGGTAATAAGTTGGCTATGTTAAAGCATCTTGTTGAGGATGAAAATAAATAACCCGTAAAAAAGCTTAAGGAGACACTTGCTAATTAAGGTTTTTTATCTTGGCAATGTAGAACTCAATCCTCTCTAGAATTACCGGGAAACCGACCAAATGGCTGTAGGTTTCTTGAATTTCCACTTTACCAAGCAAATAGTTATCAAAGCACTAATGTAATTACTGTTAAAAAAAGGCTTAAGGACTCATCCTTAAGCCTTAATCAATCAGTTATCATTGAATCTTCAGATATGATGAACTGCATGATTTTCATATAATATTGTTGGCGAATTAAAATTGTGAATTATTAATTTTATCCATTCAAAGTCAGTTTTTAAATTTGAAATTTCTTATGTGGTATCCAAAGATCTGTAAACCCATTTTCCTTGGAATAATTATAAAGCTCGATCAATTTCTTTTCTGTATAGACTTTCATATCTAGCCTTTGGTTTACTAATGAATTCTGTGTTAAATCCAAGTTTCGATCTATAAGAGAGTCTAAATATTGTTCTACGGCTAATTTATCATTTTTTGCTAAGTTACATGAATTACAGGAGATGACCAAGTTCCATAATTGATCAGTTTGCACAAAACTCCATGGAATGAAATGATCAACATGAATAGACCCTTTTTTCTTAATTTCTTTACCACAATAAAAACACTTGTCATTGTAAAAAGATGATAAAAGTATGTAGAATTCATTCAAAGAAGATCTTTTAGATACATTTTCAACTTTCATTAGAAGATTTGTAATATCACCGTTTTGGTTGAACTTTTCTAAAAATAAAGCAAGGTGATAGTTCGTTAAATATGTCAGCACTTTCTGAAACCGTTGCATAAACGAGTAAAAGCTAGGATTGATTTTAATAGATTCTCTCTTATTATCGAAATCATAGATTGTATTATCAGTATCACCGTATATAGCACCCATAACATTCAACTTAGCCATCTTTTTAACCTTTGTAGTGATTTCAATTTGTAGGTCATTGGAAAGCTTATCAAACACAAAAGTATTTGGAATCATGTACTTTTCTTTGATTTCTAAAAGTATTTTTTGTACCTCTGCTTTCTTTCCGATCATGTTAATCTGATTTAAATTATGATGTACAACAAGATTCCAATATATTTTAGAAAAACTTGTATATAAAATATCATAGGTTAATTCTAACTCTTCATTTACATTATAAAGATTCTCTAATATTGACTTAATCAATACAAATTTATATGTTGTGGAATTTTTAGATTTTGGAGAAAAGATATAATTGAAGTGTCCCCAAATTTGCTTGTCAGTTAGATATTCAACTGTCATTTCACCTACTTGTAATTTGTGGCTCAATGCCAACATCTCTTTCCTCTTTTGATTTTAAAACCGCAGTATTAATCTGCATCTATTAAAAAGATACGTTTAAGAAATCCTCCGCGTTTTTCTGCTTTTTCATGTCGTACTTTTTCAATTTCATAAAAATCTACTCCATGCACTTTAGCAAGTGCGTACATTAATTCAAGCAAATCAGCCAGTTCCTCAACAGCATCTTTGTCATTATCAGCCGCTGCATATTCATCTAATTCTTCATAACATTTTTTCTTTAACTCTTTAATATAATCAGTTTCAGATAGAATAGTAGTATTAAAGGAAGCACCTGTCCTCTTAATAATTTCTGGAATACGGTCACGGACGAGTTTGTTGTATGTTGGCATTTCTACACCCCTTTACTTTTTTTCATATACTATTTGTACAATAATCTTACACAAAAAATTTACTTGCATTTTTACTTATACCGGGCAGCCCATCATCTTATAATTGTTTCTTTCTCATAATAATAATTGAAAAAGATTTTTCAAAATCAATATATATCACCTCTTTTAAAAGGTTTATATAATTTTAAGAGAATAATATTAGAAAAGACTTATTTGACTTTTATAATATTTTTAAAGTAATGACATTTCCTTTTTAAAGGACAAATTTCGCATTTGGGTATCGGAGAACAAATTTCTCTTCCAAAATCCAATAAAGAATAGTTAAATATCCTAGAATTTCTTTTTGGTGTTACTCGATCAGCAAACTCAAAAAAGCTTTTATCAGTATAAAGCTTTGGACTCCTTTTAAATCCAAAGACCCTTGAGTACACTCTCACTACGTTTCCATCCACTATAGTGTCTCTTACATTGAAATACATCGACCTAACAGCAGCAGCTGTATAGTTACCTACACCTTTTATTGAAAGCAAATCTCTCTTTTCCTTTAAATTTTGCTTATCCTTAAGTACTTCTGCAATATCTTTAATAATTTGTTCTCTTCCAGGAAGACCTAAATTTTTAAATGTCTTTGGTTGTTCTTTTATAAGGTAATTATGAGGGGTTGGATATTCATTGATAAATTTTATGAACTCAGGTTCTACAACATCTGACCTTGTCCTCTGCAACATAATTTCCGCTACTAGCGCATGCCACAAGTTATCAACATTACGCCAAACAAAATTAAATTTATTTTCTTTCCCCCATTTAAGTAACTTTCTTCTAAAATAGAGTATGTCACTATATTTTATTTCCATTTATGCCTGCTCCTTGTTAAAGAAGTAATATTTACTTTCTTTCCCGAATGAGCTGATAAAAAACACTATTCCTTAAAGGAGTGAAGATTTTGTTGTATGACAATACATCACCTGAATCAATAGAACAACATGCTAAGTTGATGGAAAATAAAGCATTTTATGAAATTCTACCTACTGAGGTACTGGAAAGGACTAAGTTAAAAGGTGGAATTGGAACTTTAATTGAGGAGCATTATTTTGGATACAAACCAAACTCCATTAGTGAAGCAGACTTTCCTGAAGCTGGGGTTGAGTTAAAGGTAACACCTTATAAGAAGAACAAGAATAAAACCTTTTCAGCTAAAGAACGTTTAGTGTTAAACATTATTAATTATATGAACGAGTCTAACAATACATTTGAGACAAGTGCTTTCTGGAAAAAGAACAAACTGATTTTACTGGTATTTTATCTATTTGAAGAGGATTTAGAACGTCACGACTTCAGAATAACCCATGCACAATTATTTGAGTTTCCTGAAAAAGATCTAGAAATCATCAAACAAGATTGGGAAACTATCATCAATAAAATCAAAGATGGTAAAGCACATGAACTCTCTGAAAGAGATACGTTATATTTAAGCGCATGTACAAAAGGTGCAAATAAAGGAAGCGTAAGATCCCAACCCTTTTCATCTATCATGGCTAAACAACGTGCTTTTTCTTTAAAGTCTTCGTATATGACATTTATTCTGAATAAATATATATTAAATAAGAAAAAAACCTATAAATCAATTGTAACTACTGAACAACTTCAAGAAAAAACACTTGATGAGTTAATATTAAGTGCATTCCGACCGTTCTATGGAATGAAATTAGATGACTTGTGTGAGAAGTTTGAAATATCGACTTCAAGTAAATCCAAAACTTATTCAGTTGCTGCCAGAATGCTGAGGAATGATCTAAATGACCTTAACAAGTCTGAAGAATTTCTTAAATCCAGTACGAAGATTAAGACAATAAGAATACAAAGAAACGGTAGTATAAAGGAATCTATGTCATTCCCCTCATTTAAATACAAAGAAATAATCAAAGAAAATTGGGATGAGTCTTCCTTAAGACTTATGTTTTTGGAAACTAGATATCTTTTTGTTGTTTATCTTGAAACTGCAGATGAGGATTATGAATTCGTCGATGCTTTCTTCTGGACGATTCCAGAAGAAGATTTAGAGAATGAAGTCCGATGGGTTTGGGAAGAAACTATTAAAAGAATCTTAGATGAACAAGCACATAAACTACCCGGTTCATCTGAGAATAGAGTATCACACGTGCGACCTCATGCAGCAAATAGTTCAGATACATATCCTACCCATTACGGTGAGAATCTGGTTAAAAAATCCTTTTGGTTAAATAATAGTTACGTAAAAGAAGTTATCTTTAATAATTCTTATAAAGTAAAGAACAGATTACTAAAATAAAGTAATCTGTTCTTCTTGTTTTTCTTTGCTCTTTTCAATTTGAGGTTCTTGGATTTCGATTTCATGGATTCTTTCACCCATTAGTGTTATAAGGTCTACCACTAGAGCATTACCCATACAGAAATAACGCATTCTCTCTGACATGCCAGTGTTTGTCCAGTTGTCAGGAAAACCGTTCAATCTCTCACACTCGACGGGAGTCAGGTATCTCCATCTTCCTGTCTTTTTATCAGGTACTACATGAGTACTACGATTAGTTGTACCTTCACTTGTTAGCATCGTTCTACCAGGTAAATCCATATTTTCCGGTAGAGACATTCCACCTTCAGAGAAGATATATTTATGACCTGTAGTAGAGGTTCTTTCTACTTTTTTTGAGCCTTTTAAATAGATAAACTTTTCTTTCGCCATCTCTGTCAAATAATATTTCTCATCAACCTCTTCTTCAAGTATGTCCGATAGCGGGATAGGAGCTGATTTTAATGGCGTTAATTCCATTGAAATAAATTCTCCATCTTTCATGATACCTGAATTATAAAAGTTTCCTTTGAACTCATCCGAGATATTTACTAGGTCTTCATCTAGATTGCCTTCAGTAATTTTCTTTGTATTTAAAAACTCCATGGTTACAGGGAATTTAGTTGCAAAGAATCCATCTTGTTCTAATATCTTTGGATTTGAGATTTTACTAAGTTGTTTTGCATACTTTAATGATCTGTCGTATGCAAATATGAATACTCTTCTTCTTCTTTGAGATAGACCATAGTCTGCAGCATTAATTACTCGCCATTCGACATCATACCCAGCATTATGAAATGCAGCAAGCATGATACCAAAATCTCTTCCGCGTTGTTTTGAAGGAGATTTAAGTAGCCTATCAACGTTTTCTAATAATACATACTTAGGCTTTCTTCCTAGCTGCTGTCGTTCTGATATTAGACGCATTATCTCCCAGAACAAAACACCTTTTTTTCCTTGTATACCTTTTTCCCCACTCAACGACCTTGCTACTGAATAATCCTGACAAGGAAATCCACCTACCAAAACTTCTGCATTAGGAAGGTACTCTGATTTCACAGTTGAAATATCTTCATTAGAATGTATACCATTATCTTTAAAATTGGTTGAATAACAAACAAACGCATCTTGTGCTTTTTTCGATGGCTCCCACTGGTTTCCCCAAACGACTTGAAAATGACCAGTTCGTTCTAACCCTATCCGGAATCCTCCAACACCTGCGAAAAGTTCGATTACGTTTAACATATAATACGAACATCCTTTCGGTAATTCTTTCTTTTATAATAACCTATTTTCTACTTTAGACCAAGGTATATTATAAACTATTACACCAATCAGTAGTGGAAAAAGATGCTCAGACAGAATAGTTAGTTTTCTCCAAAGATTGATTCTACCATTTGAAATTATCATTTTTCGCAAATTATGAATTTCTAAATTTTATTTTCATATAATTCATTTAACTAAATATCAGAAACACTTATCTAATAGACAAGTGTTTCTGAATTATCATTATTACCATTAATCCATGTTGTAAAAAAGCTCCAATCCATCACTGTTCCATCTTCATTTAGTAAACCTAGGTAAATACCATCACCCTTACCAACTTGCCAAATGGCTTGGGCTGTATTATCTTTTTCGGAAATTCCACTGCTCTTTATGTAATCTAAAAAGATATTTTTACCTGGACCATAATTCTCAGCAACATATGCAATCAAGTAAATGTCCACACAACTTGCACCCAGTTCCTTTGGGTGGAAACTAAGAATATGAGATTTAAGCAACTGAATAACTTCTTCATCAGAAATAGTTAACAATTTATCTTTAATGTTATTAATATGGTAAGATTGATAACTTCTTTTTTCCCACTGTTTTAATTGATAATAATCTCCATTCACTGTTGAAAGCTTTTTAAGCATGTTCTTAAGATTACATACTGTAGGGATTATATTTGTGTGAATACTTCTACCACGTATAGTATCAGGTAGTGTGTATAAAATTATATCTTTTTTTATATTCATCTCTGCGCTCCTAAATTGAGTTCCTATCATGTTCTTCGGTTACTCCAGGCATCATTTTTACTGCTCCCATCTTGTACCTTTGATGAAATTGATCAGCATAATATCTGAGTTCTTCTCCTGACTCCTGAAACGGTGTCATGATATATACTTCTTCTACTACTATTTCATCCGTAAAGATGTTTCTAATGCCATCCCTGTACTTGTGCATTTCACCCAATGCTGTCCCAATGTTATTCGGTACACGATATTTCGGATCATAGATAAATAATTTTCCCTCTCGTTGGATGACAATGTCAGGAATCATCCTTTGGGTAAAGGTATAAAAAAGTGCTTTTGTGTTAGCTGCAACATTTTCAGGGTTTCGATACTGAAAAACCCGTTGAAATGCAATGGTGTCTCCGTTTTTTAGTTTAACGGTACTCTCTTTGTTTTCCGCTAACGAGAGAAATATCCCGTCTGATGTAGTTTTATAAAGCTGTGATGAATCAGCTAGTTCCCCGTTCTGTCTTGCTTGTTTGATTAACTTCATGTAGCACCACATTTCATATACTTGAAACGTATCTTTTAACGGTATGTGATACTCAAATCCAATCTCATACTTCTGATGCTTATACAGCTTTTCAAACCATGTATGCCATTTTCGATAGATCGGATGCTTTCTTAACCGTTGTGTGATGGTCACCTGGCCGTTATAAGGTTTGATATCATTCAAGAATGAATGATTCAGCCAGTACAACACCTTGTTTCTTAGTTTCTCTGCTTCCTCTTTTAACACACCATCCGCATAATCACGGTATTTGGAAAGAAGATGTCTTAGTTCAAGAAGCTGCTTTTTTACTAAACGGTTTTCATACAGGTCGTTCGTTTCCTGCCGTTTTAACGTCCACACTTTTTTAGGAACAAGCAGTTCTGTCCGGCCGTGATTTCTCTCCAGCCATAGTGACGTTGATGTATGTACCAGCTGGATTTTTTCACGGTTCGTTATTAAGTTTTCCTGCTTAAGAACAGATAATGGATGGCTGTTGATTTTTTGAAACAGCAGGGATAACTCGTGAAAGCTTCTTTTAATGTACGACCATTGTGTCCATGACACCGTACGTTCTCTTCCACTAGTATTAAATCCTTTATCCAGACCGCTATAATCAAAACAAACAGCCGCTTCCTCTAGAATCTCTCCCAGCATAATCTCATAGTGCTCCGTCGTCATCTTTCTTTCATCGGTGTAGATGTAAGTTTTAAGATATGTACCGCTTAATTCAATAGTAGCTTCACCTGATTGAAAGGGTGTGTGCAGTGTCCCACTAACTTCTGATTCATTTGGAACGAACGGAAGAGGTATCCCGTTAAATAAGATCACGGGATTACTCTCACCTTCCAGTTTCCACTCATAAGAAGTTGCTTCTCTTAAATACGCATCTTCAAGTGGTAGCCAGCCTTCTTCATGACTTTTGATGTAGAACTTAACGCCAGAACTGGGTTGCTCCATAACGTTCCAGCTCCTTTTCCATTCTTTTAATATGACCATATGATTGAGATTCTTCGCCAAAGTGACCCTCAAATTTGTTTTTAAGTGTTGCAAGCAAGTCGTCTATCCGCTCGTCACCCCTTAATTTCGGCAGCATTTTCTCACTGATCACTCGATCCAATGCAGACATAGAATCGAGACTGAACTCCTCATCCAGTTCCTTATTCCTCACCAGTTTCTGAACCATCTCGTTCATCGTTCTGTAGCCAAAGTGAAGGTCAAATGATTTTAGATCATAGTGAAGGTCACAAAGAATATCATATTCATTACTGACCATTGATTTAACCGACTGATCAAGTGTTGACCAATAATGATCAAAATCAACATCTGATAGTGTCATCAAAAAAGCACGGTCAAGAACTTTATCTGACAAGCTATGCGTCGTCTCGTCCACATTAATCGTTCCCAACACATACACGTTTGGCGGGATGCTGATCTTTTGTGGAATATCCGTTACATCCTCTCGGTTATGCAGCAGGATTTCTTTGCGAGACTCAACAGCACTTAAGTAATCACTCAAGTAATATTCCACCCGAGCCAGGTTCATCTCGTCTAGCACAATAAAATGAGGTTTGTCTCGTTCCTTTTGAGCTGAGATTAATACCTGGAGGAATTCTGTTATAATATACTTTTTCTCAAATGAACTATAATACCCGAATAGTGCTGTAGCATCCATCCAATCAGGACGAACTGGAATAATTGTCAAATACGGATTTTCCGCCTCATAATCCAGCCCATAAACAGCATTTGCATACAACCGGCAAAGCTGCGTTTTACCTGTACCAGAAATACCGTTTAATATAACGAAGTGCTTGTCATCCAGAGCAGTAAGGTTCAGATGAAAGTCACGGATGATATCTATTGAAAATGTGAATTGGCTGTTAGCAATTGTTTCGTAAATGTCTTTGAAAGAAAAATTGCTGATGAACCCTGAAATTGGAGTTTCTCCTGGTTCTCCCCCATCGACATTATTAGAAGATGTAGATGGATTCGTATCTGGAAGTTCTAACTTTTCACTGACATAGGCAAATAATAAACTTGCTGTCACTAATTCCTTTTTGATTACACCAATATTTTTATTAAATGATTTTGTTTCGTTCCTGTAAGTACCAACATAATAAGAACTGCCTTCTGTTTCGATTCCGTGATCATTTAGCAGTTCCATTGCTTTTCTTGTAACTTCACTATTATCCAGATGATGAGTGGTAAAGGATTTCTTAACCCACCATTGCACCTCATCTTTTAAAACTAGATCTCGAACATTTGAATACATGTGCTGGTGACCTTCTATAGCTACACAAAGAACTTGATTTGGAGAGATCGTTTGATCAATCTCAAAATAAACAATGTAACCTTTTGTTATTAATTGATCTTGATTATAAATAGAAAATGCTTGGCGTCTGGCTTTAGGTTTATAATTCTCTGCTTCTCCATAAACAAGGGAGTAAGAGTGATCTAATAATTGAATTGAGTCTTGTCTACTCTGGTCGTTAGCAAAAAGGTCTAAAAGTTGATTCCCCTGGTTATCCAAATCTTTTTCTTCGATAAGCTTTTCTCTGATACAACCTGAGAGTTCCCATGTCTTTAATAAATTCTTTTCTAATTCCTCTTTGCTGATTTGTCCTTCTAACGGAAGTTCTATACCAAAATGATAGAATGGGCGTTTTCTTTGCTTTTTGAAATCAGTAAAAACAGGTTTGAAATCTGTTCTTGAAACCTTCTCTTTTTTAAACCACTCTGATTGGAAATATATGAAAAGATCTTCTGGTGATTGTTGAATAGCAGGCATTAATTTATCTATTCTCATCAAATACCAAATGGGGAAAAAGTTTGAGTCAATTGAAATATAAATCTTTTGATCAATACCGTTTAACTCAAGTGTTAACAGGTTCACTTCTTGTTCTCCGATTTTTTCATTAAGAGCTATGTAATATTTCCTACCAGTATTCGAAGTCTTTTTTTGTTCCGCATACTTAGGGTTTCTAGCATCATGATATGTGGTTGTTAATGTATATGAGTAATCCATAATAAATCGATTGTCAGTGAGTAAATTATTTTCTCTGCAAAACTTTTCAAAAAATGGTTTTACCTCATTATGTATACTGTCTAATACATCCCGACATCTGTTCGAAGTGTCATTATCATTAAAAATTGATTGATAATTTGAAAGATTGAAGACGTTTGTAATAGTATCATTCAACATAATCAATTCCTTTCTAAATTAATTACTTTACATTCTTCAAGTACCCTTATCAGGTAACCATTTAACTATTGTTACCTTATTACTCCCCTCATTATATAATAAATCATTTGTAATGTTTTCCAAATTTTATTATTCTACTAATATACGTATTTTTAACTATTATTGGAAAGGACAATAAAACAATGCTAAAAGGGTTTTTATCTTTTTTAAACAAAAAGAGCAATAATACACCTATACAAAATGTTGTATTTTCTCCTCAGAAAATCTACCTTTACCAACCCAATCAGAATGAACTTCAAAAAATAATAGATTCACCATTTCCAGACGGTAAAGCTCCAGGTTATGTTTATTTTGTGCAAGAACATATGAACGGAACCTTTAAAATTGGAAAGACAAAACATATAGAAAAACGCATGAATGTCTTTGGTGTAAAACTACCATTTAAGAATGAACTTATTTACTTGATTAAAACTGGTAATCATCATCAATCAGAAGTGGCATTTCACAAACATTTTTTTCATAAACGACTTGAAGGAGAATGGTTCGAGTTAAATCAAGAAGATATCACTTGGGTCAAGGAACAAAAATACACGAATGATATAATTACTTCTATTCATTCAAAGCCATTGGAAGAGTTATCTAGTCAATCTAATTCAGAAAAAATAAATTTAACACCTAAACAAATCGATTACGCCAAATCAATGATAACTAAATTAGATAAATATGAGCTTGTTATAAGTGATGCCGAACTTACAAAGAAAGACCTTGATCGCCTAATCATGTATTTTAAGTTTAAAAATAAAGGAGTACTTGTTAATTTAGTTAAAGAAGGTATTTTAAAAGAAAAAGTAACTATATAATATCGAAAAGCTGCCTAATTTGGCAGCCTTTCTTGTTTACGCATTCCATTTACTAAGAGCTTTAGTATGGAAATTTACCCGATTCAGCCAGTCACCAATTTGGATATTTAAAAGCTCACCCTGCTCAATCTGCAAATTATGCCCCGCAACATCCAAAATAGAAAACGTCGCTCTTGGATATTTATCAAGTAAATCATAAACATCCTTATAACCCGTAACATGGTCTTGCCTCCCAGTTATAAACGCACAAGGTTTCTCAAACACTTCTTGGTCGATTTTAAACGTGTATCCGTAAGCTCCTGAAATTTTCTCTAAGAACGCTGAATCCGCGATTCTCAATCCAACGACTACTTCTTCTCTGTACCTTTTCCACGTGTATTCGTCTATCTTTACATGAATTCCTTTGAAATCTTCTCTCTGTTCTTTTGTTAGTGTAGTTAAGAATTCATGATCCACTTCTATGTTTGTTTGTTCTGGCAATGTTCTTTCACTGTGGTTGGGTAGGATCATCGGACAAATGAATGCTGCACCTAGTACTCGCTCTGGCATTTTCGCGATGATACCTCTCATCATATAACCACCATATGATTGACCTGCCAGTAAGAACGATTGGTCTGGTAATAACGTATCAATGAACTGAATGACTGCTTCCAGCATCTCATCTGAGTTTTGAATGGTTTCATAGTCTTTCGTCTGCCCCATTCCTGGCAAGTCGATATAGATGCGTCTGTAATCATCCCTATCTTGAAAGATCGGTTCCATGCAGCCTTTCATCAACCGGTGATCAGGTGAGAACCCGTGAATCATCACAATCGGTGTTCCACTTCCGTATTCTTCATAATAGATGTTCGCTTTCTGTACTTGGCAATACGACATATTTCAACACTCCTTCTCTATAAAGGGGGTTCTCTGTCATTGAAGAAATTCCTTCTATTTCGGATATAAACGAATATCATAACCGTGTTGTGTTAAAATGGAAAAAAGAAAATGACGGGGAGGGCTATCTCCTGAAGAACTATTTGATTCGATTGTTATTTGGAGTATTGACTGGCTTTGTTACGTATGGAATTCTAGTAATGTTTGATTTATATGACGGTGAACGTTCAAACCTGATCATAGTACCTTCTATAATATTTGGTGGATGGTTAGGGTGGTATGTGTATCGTTATAGGGCCACTAAAAAACATTGAGTGTAAGTAAGTGAAAGATGAAGAATTGAAGGAGCGTTTTGTTTGAAAGCTTATTTTATCCGGTTAGCGTTTAGCATCATGTCGATGGTCATCATTTATGGGATATTCTTTTTATTAGGATGGCACACGAAGAACTTTGCACCTTTCATCATCCTCCCACTTGGTTTAGCAGGGGGTTACGGTGCGTTGTATGTGTATAAAATGATGCAAGAGGCAAAAGCGAAGGAACAACTGTAATGAAAAAGGACAGGTCGGAAGTCATCATAACTTCTAACCTGTCCTTTTCTATTAAGAAACGGAATCGCATTTCGTTTCACAGTTTTTTGCGAGTGAGCAAGCGGCACATTTCCCTTGCTTGCTTTTTTTGATGTGACGAAAAACGGCCCAGCCTGCATATCCAAATATAAGAGCCCCGAAGACAATATTGAAGATCATAAGTTCGTCCTCCCTCTCTTGTTAGTATCCTAAAAGTTTCCCGCCTTGATAGATGACGAGTGACAATACGTACGCGATCACGAGCGCATAGCCGACAGAGAACCGTGTCCATTTTGCAGATCCTGCTTCTTTTCGAATCGTCGCAACCGTCGCTAGACACGGTACGTACAACAACACGAATACCATGAAGCTGAACGCGGATAGCGCTGAGAATTCATTAGACAGTAACCCTTGCAACGAGTCAGCGTTCGGCACGTGGTAGATGATGTTCATCGCAGAAACGACGACTTCTTTAGCAAGGAATCCAGTGATAAGAGATGCTCCCGCTTGCCATGTACCAAATCCGAGTGGCGCTAAAATCGGCGCTAACACGTTACCGATCATCGCAAGGAAACTGTCATCCATCGGTACATCGAATCCTGCTGGTCCTGAATACGACAACAGCCAGATCAGTACAGATCCACCAAAGATAAACGTTCCTGCTTTTTTGATGAAACCTTTTCCTTTGTCCCACGTACTACGTAGTAACGCCTTTCCTTGAGGCATACGGTACGGTGGCAGCTCGACAACGAACATCGAGAACTCTCCTTTTAGAATCGTAGAAGAGAAGATTTTCGCGAGTGTAAGTGCCACGACGATTCCAAGTACATAGAGTGAGAACACGACAAGCGCTTGATATTTCGCAAAGAACGCGCCAACGAAGAGCGCGTATACCGGAAGTCTTGCGGAACAAGACATGAGCGGTGTTAAGAGAATCGTTAACAGTCGTTCTCTTGGTGTTTCAATCGTTCTTGCTGCCATGACACCTGGCACGTTGCAGCCGAAACCGATGATCATCGGAATGAACGCTTTTCCGTTCAGACCGACCATCTCCATCGTACGGTCCATCACGAGTGCCGCGCGAGCCATGTAGCCAGAGTCTTCTAAGAACGAGATTAAGAGAAACAGAATAAAGATCTGCGGTACGAACACAAGAACGCCGCCGACTCCAGCAACAATTCCGTCGAGCACAACCGCTTTAATAAAATCAGATGCACGAACGGTATTCAGGCCGTTCGTAAGCCACGTCGTTAGTGACCCAGAAATGAAGCCATCCAAAATGTCCGATAACGGAATGCCGAGCCAATCAAACGTGAGCTTGAACATCAAGAACATCGTGGCTAGAAAGATCGGAATCCCTAGAAACGGATGCGTCGCGATCTTATCAATCTTGTCCGTAAGTGACTTGTTCTCAGACTCTTCTTGTACAACAGATGTTTGAATCAACTCTTCAATGAACGCTTTACGCATGGAGTAAATCCACTTCGATGTGTTAGCTGCTGCTGTTTCGTCCCCAATTCGCGTGTTTGTCGCTTGAATGATGGAATCGATTCCTGCACTAGCCCCAAACGACTCTATATATTTTTTCACTTCCGCATTTCCTTCTAACAGCTGAATCGCTGTCCAACGCTTTGGAATCGAAAGGTTTGCTGGAAGTAGATGAATGATTTGATTAATGCTCTCTTCAATGATTGGTCCATAGTTCAACGTGAATGATGCATCCACTTTTAAATCATCAGTTAGTAGATCATTAATGGTAGCCGTTCCTTTACCCGAACGCGCGATGACCGGAACGACCGGTACCCCTAATTTCTCTGATAACTTCTGTTCATTGACCGTGATTCCACGACGCTTTGCCACGTCTGTCATGTTCAGTCCGATAATAACCGGCTTCTCGAACTCTAACAGTTGAAGTGTGAGCAACAGGTTACGCTCAATCTGTGACGCGTCCACGATATTAATCATGCCATCAAACGTTTCAGTCACAAAGAAATTAGAAACGACCGCTTCATCTTTTGATAACGGGCTAAGTGAATACACACCCGGCAGATCGATCAGATTCCCTTTTTTGTTCTTGATGATTCCTACCTTCTTCTCAACGGTTACACCGCTCCAGTTCCCCACATACTGATAAGTCCCTGTCAGGTTGTTGAAAAGTGAAGTCTTTCCTGTATTCGGATTACCGATTAAAGCAATGTTTAGCATTTTTTCTCAACCTTTATGTAAGATGCGTCTTGTAGTCTGATTCCTAGTGATTGGCCGCAGTTCTCAACCATGCATGGCCCTTTGAATGGAAGTTTGCATTGCAAGCATACTTGCGAACCTTCCGAGATGCCTAAGTCCAATAAGCGTCTTCTTACGCTTTCGTTTACTAATGATAAATCAATGATTGTAGCTCTTTCGCCTTTATTTAACTGAGTTAATAACATTGTTGTATCCCCCTATGGATCATAAGCATCTTTCTCACTATCATCCTAACATATCTAAAAGAGAATGATAACCACTATCAATTAAGTTTATTTTACAAGATTAACTATAAAGTTGCTATAGTTTTTTTCATACATAATTCAACACAGAAAAAGCGCTGCAAGATGCAGCGCTGAACGGGTAAATGGCTTATTAAAGAAATTAAGTTATGGAACAAATAGTACAATATAAACGATAAAAAAGAGTAATCCTAAAAAAGCAGAAATGACCTTAATCCACCATTTCTCTTTAAAGATTAAGAAAATCACAAAAACAGTGATAATAAAAATCCATCTTGAAATTCGTTCATTAAAGCCCAAATAATCAGGTAGAACGATCGTTGTTAAAAAGAGCATGATTGATATGACGAAAGAATACAAAATAATTCGTATGAATAACAATTGAATACTACCTCTATTCCTTTTGTTTCAGTAGTTGTATTCTCGACTCATCCTAAACAATCCTGCTCTTCGACATATTTACTTCTGGCAGTTCGGACAATAAAACGACTTATGTGAAGAATGATCCACTCTCTCAATCGTCCCTCCACATCTCGGACAGTTCTCACCTTCTCGCTCATAAACATATGTATTCTCGTTATACTTTCCTGTCTGCTTATTACCTTCGTACATCGGAAAATCCATATACCCACCAAATTGTATGGCTCTTGAAAGAACAGGTTTGAAGCTATCATACAAATGGTTTTTCTCCTCATCAGAAAGGTCGCTCGCTTTTCGTAAAGGATGAAGCCTTGCTTGAAAGCATATTTCATCGGAATAGCAGTTTCCGATTCCAGCAATAAAGGATTGATCGACTAACAATGGTTTGAGTGCCCCTTTTTTTCGTTCTAACCTTTCTAAAAACTCATCCCTCTGCAATTCAAATGGTTCTGGACCAAGATCGCTGAGCTTTTCATCTAGTTCCGTTTGATTCAGTAGATGTAAATATCCAAGGCGAAGACCAATAAAGTTAAGTTGCAGCTCTCCAAACGACAAAATAATTTGTTTGGTTCGATCTGGACTGTTTTTTGAAGTTCCAAGAAACATCAGTCCTCCAAGCATCAAATGAAGCAATAGATACTGTCCTGAACTTAGCTCAAAGATCAGATGTTTTGCTCTTCTTTTAACGAAGGTGATATTTGATCCTTGTACCGCATCAATAAAGGTTTGAACCCCTGTGTTAATGGACTTCTCTCTGTTGATCTCTACATGCGTAATCGGCTTATGTAAGATATTATGATTCAAGAACTCACGATACGTTTCCATCTCTGGTAACTCAGGCAATGGTTCCAACTCCTTCGATTCTGGTCTCTCTTGTTAGTATTGAATGGGTTGGATAAATTATGTAAAAAAAATAGCTTATCAATATGACTAACGTGTTTTCTTTTGGAGTACTTAGAGAATCGCAAATAAATTAGCAAACGAAAAAGCACTGCAAATCGCAGTTATTGATTGCAATTGCACAAAGCTTTATTCCGTAATCGCACCCGATTTTTGAATAGACCGTCTTAGAGCCAAAAATACGCAAAAAAAGCTGGCTCAAATTTGATGTCTATCAAATCAATTGAGCCCGCTAGTTATTTTCTTTTAAAACGCACCTTCTCCACCCACAATTGGCAGAATCACATTGCTTTTTTTAGGATCCATCGTGATGATGGTTCCTGCTTTTGGTCTTATGGAATAATCGTAATCGCTGGAGATAAGCACGATGCCGAGCTTGTGTCCACTCTCAAATACGTAATCGTCTGGCTGCATCGTCCAAGTGAAGGTGTACTCTTTTCCTGGAGTGAGCGATTTGGATCGTAAATCGGACTTCAGATTTTGTGGGTCAGTCCAGCCTCTCGTTACGATTTTCGCCTGATTATCTGGGCCGTAATCAACGAGAAGTGCTGTCAGGTTGGCCACTGGCTTACTTAAGGACGCCCGGATGCTGACTTCTGGTGTTCCGCTCATGCGCAGCGGTTTTTTCAGTTCACCCGTTACATAGGCAAGTCTGTTTTCGTTTTGTTCAGATGGATTCACCACAAGGCTTTCCGCCTTTTTCATTGCATCATCGACAATGGTCTGCGTTTCTTTTTTTCCTTCATAACGGTCGAGACTGATTGTTCCCCCCCTTTGCCCCGGGTTCAGATGCAGCTTCGTGTCCAATGCATCGGTTGCCGGCCAGTTTGATTCGGTGTGCCATGTTCGGTCTTCCCGCTGGATATCTACCACCGGCTGTTCCATGACATCATTTTCAATATTGTACAGCCAATGATCAAACCATTTATTGAGGGTCTCGAGCCAAACGTCTCTTCTGAAACCATACGGACTGGAATGACCGCCCTGGTGTAGCCAGAGTTTTCTTGGCACATCCTTTTTACCGAGAACCTCCCACCACTGAGCAAATTGCTGTGTTTTTACATTCCAGTCGTTGAGTCCATGCACCATCAGGACACTTGCTTCGACTTTATCGGCATTTTTCGTATAGTCACGCGCTTCCCAGAAGGCATTATAATCTCCGTTTTCACGGTCCTGCCCGTCTGTTAGCTCTTCAATGACAGGGGCGCACACTTCCGGATTTTCTCTTGTTAAAATGGCCTCGGCCATGTTGTCTGTGTCTTCCCCCTGATAACCGCCGGGAGCCGTAACTGCCCCGTTGCTGCGGTAATAATCATACCAACTGGAGATCGCGGCAATTGGCACAATCGTCTTCAGTCCTTCCACGCCAGTACCGGCAACCGCATTCGGTAATGTTCCGTTGTAAGAAACCCCTACCATACCAACGTTCCCCGTTGTCCAATCTGCTTTGATCTCGTTTCCTTGTGCATCATACGCCTTTGTTCTTCCGTTCAGCCAGTCAATAACCGCCTTCGTCCCAAGGATTTCCCGGTAATCTCCCGTTGTCGGGCAGCCGGTAGAATCGCCTGTCCCAATACTTTCAGCTAAAACTACAGCGTAGCCCCGTGGAACAAAATAATTATCATAATATCCCGGCAGGTCTGCTGCTTTCGGTGACTGTACTTGAGTGCTTTTCCCTTTTCCTTTGACCGTATTCAACTCATGATCCACATCATAAACGGGAACGTTTTTTATTCCCGAGCGATAAGGACTCATTTCATAGATGACAGGTACTTTTAAGCCTTCTTCCGTTTCCTTTGGCCGGATGATATCGGCATGCACTCGGTCCAGCTTGCCGTCAGCATCACTATCAAGCGGCACCTCAACATAGACAGTCTCAGTAATCGCTTCTCCAAACGAATAGACAGGCTGGGTCATGCCATTTTTGACTAAGATGTTCTGAAAGTTGTTTTCCTCCGCCGTTATGGGTAATGGACCTGCACCCAGCAGCAAAGAAACGGTAAGAACTGAGCTTACGAGCAAACTGCGCTTTGTCTTCAATTGCCATTCGCCTCCATGATTATAAAAGTTCACTGCTTCACTACCTGTCTATTATTCTATGAAAAATTTGTATGACCCTTCCGAATGTAATAAGACACAACCAAAGTAATGGTTTATATTTCCATGAAAAGCGAAGATTGGGTACATAGTCCTTCTTAAAAATTTTAAGATGTCTTTATAGATGTCTTTACATCTGTTTATTTTCATGTGATTTTGAATTCTGCAGAATGGAAGGGGGGCTTTTAACCTTTGGGGCTGGCATCAGGTATTTGGGGTATAGTTGTATTCTCCTTTCTTTTCATCGTTGTTAGTTTCATGACTTCGGTACCTGAGAAAAAAGCCAATGAATTCCTGACCTATGTAATACAGAATTAAGGAAATTCAGAACATCAAAAGAGATGTAAATAGAGGCTTGGACAAAACCTGACCTCTGTAATAGAGTAATATCTTCCCTTATTCCACAATCCTGCTCGTTTCTTCAATAAGTTTAATAAAAAAGTGCGCTAATCCTTCCTGGATCAACGCACCCGATTGTTGAGTTTAATAATTTCTTGTCTTGCTACCCTTTGTCTTTTTAAATGGCTGAATCAGTTTGCCTTCGTACTTTTCATATAAATTTAATATCTTTATTGTTCCATTGAGTCTAGGCACTATTAAATAGACGCTAAGGGCAGCTGCAAAGCTTAAAATCATCCCAGCTATAACATCAAAAGGATAGTGTACTCCTACCCAAATTCGAGATAAGCCTACAAGTACTGCTAACAGTATCCAAAATATCCACAATCCTCTTTTGAAGAGCCAAAAAGAAAAACAATAGGAGAAAAACAGGATAGTGTGATCGCTTGGAAAGGAATTATCTTTTTCTTTCAAGATTAACTTGTTTACATCAGATAATTCTACAAAAGGCTGATAATTCGAATGAAATAGCCCTGAAACCTTCCCTAATATAAAAGCACAAGTAAAAGTAATTGTTGCACAGAATATCATTATTCGGCTTTCCTTATTCCGTGTAAACCAAATACAGAGAACACTGAGTGCAAGGAAAAACACCATATATTCTGCAAGAAAGGTGAAGATTATATTTAATTGTTCGTGCTCTTTTCCTAAATCATTTACTAATCTAAATAAGCCTGTATTAACTTCTGAGAAATTCAAACCCATTCACCACCAAGTTCTTTTTTCATTTAATCATAAAAAAGAACTTGGATAGCTCCCATCGCTTCAGCTTACAATTTTTGGTTCAATGTGACAATATTGTAAGAATGTCATTATCTCCAATTGCATCCGATTGTTGAATAATAATAGCGTCAATAGATATACCTAAAAGTCTCATATTTTCCATACTTGATAACATGTTTAAATCTTTCTCCACCATTTTTATCGTTTAACAAAGCGTACATCTTATCATCTTTAATATTGTAATGTCTCTTATTTAAGTAGCTTACACTTCGGATTGTTGGATGATTTAATATTGGTGTTAGATCACCGTCTAAAACATTGGTATTGACGAATCTAAAGTCAATTAGGTTTGGAAATTGATATAAAAAATTTAAATTCTCAAGAAAGCCGCAAGAATTAAGGCATAGAACCCTTAGATTTTTCAGAGAGTATAATTCATCACTTGGTACAAATTTTTTTGATTGGTTAATATGTAAATGTTCTAGCGTATCGGTTAATCCAGACAAACCATTATCGTTTTGTAATTTAGTACAATAATGTAATTCTAAACGCTTTAATTTTTTCATTTTTTCAATCCCAAGGAAATCTTGTATATTGGACCAGTTTAATTCTAGATAAAGGACATTTTCAGGAATCTCCACAAAGCTGCCTACCTTATTCTTTTTATAGTGCCAAAGAGTTAAATACTCAATGTTTTCAAGCTGCATCTCATTTAAATTATCTTCCTTTAAGTTTAAGGAAGCCTGAAGATTATCTGGTATTTGCTCAAACCAAATTGCGTTATTTCTTCAGTTATCCATTTTGTATCACACCCATATTCACTATTATGTCATTTATAAATTATTTGGACTTATTCCACAATCCTGCTCGTTTGTTGAAAAAGAACAATTTAATGCTAAAATTGGTAAGCTATTTAACAAGTGATTTGCTTACCAAAAAGCAACGTGACCTAAATTATTGTCTTTCTGTACTCCAAAAGTGACCCTATACAAAATGACCAGCTTTGTACTGTGCAGCTACTATGTCCAATCATTTCTTTGACTACGAATAAAATCAATGTCCTCTAGATAATGCTCCAAATGCCCTTCGTCTATCATTTTTTGAAAAGCTATGTCACCTTCACTCGCTTTTCTTTCAATGGTTGTGCACAACCCTTTTAATCTGAGCAACACCATCTCCAAGAAATCAGGATTGACTTCCTCACCATACCCCTCAAAAAACAATGAAATTCTCTCTTTCATTCCTTTTGCATGCTGGCTACGATTGTAATTTATGGTCTTGCCTGTTTCATCTAGATAAAATCTGCTTAAAGGCACGCACGTATAAAGGGTATAGGCAATGTCCCAAAGTTTCGGCCCAGGACCCGCTACATCAAAATCAATGATTCCAACCGGCTGTTCGTGATCAAAGATAATGTTATAAATGGCAAAATCATTATGGCAGAGCACCTCAAAAGGCTCTGGAGTGTGATCGATGGACTGCCAACCTTTTTCTATAGGAAAATCTGTTACAGCATCGTGATAGCGTCGAAGCATTTTGGCAATATCCATTACTACATCATCTGACCACATATACTTTTTTAACGGGTAATGACCAGCTTCACCTTCTATAAAAGATAAGATCTCTCTATCCTTTTCATCAATACCTAAAAACTTTGGCGCATAAGTGAAGCCTTTGTTTTCTAAATGCTTTAATAGCTTGTGAACTGTAGTACTTTCTGGTTTTAGTTCTCGTCGAACCGTATCTCCTAGTCGAAATACGGTTGAGACATTTCCTCCAGTTAGTATTTCTTCGTTTTCGTTTTTTGGCATCTAATCCTAGACCTCCTTATGTCTTTAAATAACTTTCTCCAATCATTTATAGAATTAAGTCCTGTTTATATACTATTCCATGCTCTAAATATACTTTTAACAGGGCTAATGCTTCTCCCCATCCAACAGAACATCCGATGCAGGCACGTATGTCTCTTTCTGAATGCGTATAACCAGACTCATTCAGAACTACTAATGTACCGTCTTTAAAAGGTTTAAGTTCAATGGTTACTGTTGAAATTTGTTCTCCTGGTGACCACTGAAACACAAATTTTTGGTTTGGAATTGCTTCAAGTATACTTCCGCCATCTTCAATTGTTACTTTTTCACTACCAAAGTTTATCCACCGCATCCGAATTTCACCAGTTCTGTCTGGATAAATTTCTAAAGACGTTTCATCTGTAAACCATGCATTCCAACCTTGAGCTGTTGAAATTGTATGATACACGTCTTCTACTGTTACTTTAATATAGGTTTTATGATTTATTTCTGGCATTTATACAATCCTCCGTACACTTATGGTTCTTTCTTTATAATAAAATATCTAACATCCATTAACTTGAAGAAATTTTGAATGGTTTCAATCTTCTAAAGATCTCGTACACTCCAAACAATCTCTCCACTCTCGTCCCATGTACTGTGGTGACGTTCAAATCTCAGCTTTTCTAACACTCGGAAGGATGCAGCATTCCAAGCCCGTACTGTCGACCAAAGCTTGTGTCGTCCGGTTGCAACTGCAGCATCTACGATTACGGTTGCTGCCTCAGTCGCATAGCCATTACCGTGTACTCTTTTGAACAACTCGTATGCAATCTCCGGTTCTTCAAGTGTAGAACGACCAATAATCAAACCGCAGTACCCAATATAATCGCCTTGTTCTCGACGACGAATAGTGAGTAACGCGATACCACTTTCCAATGCTCGATTACGTAAAGTTGTGACATTCTTACGAGCAGTAACTATAGTCGGCATACCTTTGCCCCGTTCTGCAATAAGTTCTCTATACCATGATGCATCTGATTCCTTCCATAGACTAAGGGATAGTCGATCGGTTTCCATCTCAAACGTCATAGGTTTAAATTTAGCTGTCATCTGACGTGCAACCTCCTAGACTAAATTAAAGAACTCATTAACCTTGAAAATCTGTAGTTTATACAATTGCCATCGTTAATCAGTCAACATCAACAACAAACGTGTAAGATATTTCACCATTAGACCATTCAGCTAAAACCTCGTAGATGTATCGACCTTTACTTGCCGGAGCGGATAAACGATTGTTGTCTAATATGATTTCTTTACCGCTACCATCTCCGTCCCACGGAAAAACAGATAGTTTCGGTTTATCTTTTATTTCGATTGCAATATCAGCGCCTGGTTTTACTTCTATAGCATCAAACCCCTCACCAATTTGATAAGGTGATGCTGCATCCGTTGTTACTGCTTCAGTTTCTAATCCCTTTTTTCTTTCCCACCTATAATTTCCTGGTTCCATCTCATGTCTGACACCTTCAATTTTAATAAATCCTGGAACCGTTGGAGGAAAGTCCTTTTCATTCTGTTCTGTTTTCTGACCATTTCCATCAAAAGGAGTTGTACACCCCGTTATGCAAAATAAAAAAAGAACAATTACGAAAAACAGTTGTTTTGTTTTCAAAGCTTATCCCCTTTAAGACATGACATCTATTAAGCAGTAACTCATGCTCAATATTTTTAAAATTGATCAATACCATAAATGGATGTAAGTATGTAGATCATGGTTAGAACTTGTAAGATTGATTTTGATTTTACACAAAACTTATAAGTAAAATAAGTAACGGTAGCGGATAGATAGGGACTAAAAGCAAAAACAGAAGTATACAGGAAAGCTCCATAATCCATTTGGTCCACAAAATACATATGGCTAAAAATCCAAACAAAGAACATCCACCAACTAACTAAAGAAAACATGACAAAGATTATATACTTCATTGTGTTTCACCATTTTCGGTCCCTTCTTAACTTTTAAATAAACACACTTTATTGATATAAGAACTCCACCCGATGATTGAATATAATTATGCTGCTAAAAGGTCGGTAATACAGTCTACTAACTCTTCTTTAACTTCTTCTAGCGTTTCATCTAATAATTCCCCAACAATTTTACTGCCTGGAATCTTTTTTGAAATGGGCATTCCTAAGAAAGATCGATAGCATTCCCATATTTTTATTGTGTGCAGATCTATTAGTTCTTCCTTTTCTTCTGAGATACCAATCGAAATGGAGGAAACGTATTGGGGAGTAAATGGATGGTCACCTTGTATGTGAAACTCTCCATCAAAAACCAAGTTCTTCGTATTAAAAATAGGTCTATACTTTAAAAGTAAGAAATCAATATTGTCTTTTAACGTTGTTTCAATATTCCTAATTTCTTTTAACAGCTCCTCTGAAAACTCTTTTTGATCATATTTCATCTCTTTATCACTTCTCTTCTCAATTCTGTAACCTTAATTTAATTCGATAAAAAAGAGCATTCATCCTTCTTGGATAAATGCTCCCCATTTTATAACTACACTTCACTTAAAATAAGAAATGGCAAAAACCATCGAAAAAGTTAGGAAGAAAGCAATCATAAAACCCATTCTTAAGTTTCTTTTCGACTTAGGAATTATGAATCCAAGAGTAAGGAAGAAGCCGATACCTGAAACTAAAAATGCAAATTGCGATTGAGCGCTAGGAAAGTAAAAAAATCCTATTAATAATGCAATCAAAATGATAAATAGATTATAAATAAGTCGCAATCTAAATCGATTCAACCACTCACCTCCAGATTTGTTATCAACATTTTTTTCCGTTGTTCCAAAGCAATTAACTTATCATTTGAATAAGAGTTGATTATTTGATTACTCAAATTTATGTTATTCTGCATCAGTTAGATTATTAATGCTTTCCATTAAGATTCCCTCAAAAAAAGAAGTATTTGCATATGTGTTCCTCTTCTATACTTCTATAAGTCAAACAAATAATAATCATCATGAAATGCACTAAGGTATCCCAAAATAGAACAATACTCTTCTCTTCAATTTGAAAGCTGCACTGCCTTTTCATGGATTTCTAGAATTAGCTTAAGCTCTGACAGATCGCTTATCGTATAGTCGGCTGCCTCCGCTTCATTCCAATGAGGGCTCGTTTTCCAGACGGCAACCATTCCGGTGTTTCTAGCAGCTTCCACGTCATTTTTGGGGTGATCGCCCACAAACACGCACTCTTCCGTCTTAACGTTTAATCTTTCTGCCGCTCTCTGAAAAACGAGTGGATCAGGCTTTCTCAATCCTTCCATCTCTGAAACAAGGATGGTGTCAAAATACTCTTTTATCTCTAGTGCTTGAATTGTGTCATACTGAAACACACCGTAACCGTTCGTGACCAAGCCGAGGCGATATCCTTTTTTCTTCAGCTCCTCTAGCATACTAATAAGATTTGGAAACGGGGTGCAATGGTGCTTGAATTGCGTTAAATAATCATCGAGCAATTCTCCTGGCGGCATTCTTCTAACAGCCAGCTCCTCCGCTAGCTTTTGGTACACTTTGTCCTTCCACACGTATCCGTTCTCCTCTAACTCAATAAATCGTTTTGCATACAATTTTTTTGGTATATGGGACAGTACGGATGAAAGCCGAGTATGTTGGTCTTCAACGAACTTCTTAACCGATGTGTCGCGATCCAATAGGGTTCCATCCAAATCAAACAGTACAGCTTTTATCAAAATTACTCTATCCTATCCTTGCATTCTGTATATGAAGGTATGTACCCGTAATCATGACTTTGCACGCATCTCCTTATATACTACAAAGCATAGTCTATGAAAAAATCGAACTATTCCCTAGACAAAACTCCTATATTTTTAAGCCTCTGATCTAGCTCATACTTTTGACGAAGATGATGACGAAAATGCATACCGACAAGAGATAACCACTCTTGAGCATTTAACCACCCAAAGCCACCATGCTTCATTTTATATTGGGGATTTATCTTTCCTACTCGTGTTTCTAATTCTCTCATTCTATTCATTAGCCGATCGATCTCTTCTATTATCTCTTCTTTCGATTCTGAATTGTCCGATGGGGCATCTAGTTCTTCCGGCAATTTAATTTTAATAGGAGGAAAGCAACCAATGTTAAATAAATATTCTCCGAACTCGGTCTTTCCTTGATGTTCCTCTTCATCAGCTTTCTCACAATCTTCTACACAATCGAGATATTCATGGGCTACAACATTCAAATGGTCATACATTTGTCCAACCGACCAAACCCCTTGTTCAGGTATATACCTTAGTTGTTCTTGTGAATAGTTTTGCAGAAAGCTTTTGTAGGTTTCTATTAACTTCAAATCACTCATGTTAAAAACCTCCGTTTCATCTTTAGATGGTACAACTTTGAATTCAATACAAAGCACACATCTCCTTCTTAAAGAAGATAGCTTTAAGATCACGGCTAATTTGTAATTGAACAACTTGTACCGTAGTAGTCGTGAATCTATAATAAGAAGAAAATGGTGGTTTCTAATGAGCACATTGAATCGTTTAAAAAACTATGCACAGAAACTAAAAAAAGATATTTTTGTTCTTTACCTTTCTTACAAAGATTCGCGAACTCCTTTAGTAGCTAAAATCGTAGCCATTTGTGTGGTGGCATATGCTTTTAGTCCAATCGATTTAATCCCAGATTTCATTCCCATATTAGGATATCTAGATGATCTCATCCTTGTACCGCTCGGAATCTCTCTTGCTTTAAAACTCATACCAAATGAAGTCATTAACGAGAATCGAAAAATGGCTGAACTCCTCAAGAAGAACAGTAAACCTAAGAATTGGTTTGTGGGTATTCTTTTTATAATCATTTGGATACTGTTTGCTGTTTGGATTGGTAAGCTATTGTTTCGCATGTTTTCTTAATTTGCATCACTAAAAAGACACCTAACTTATCAGGTGTCTTTTTTTGTAGGGCCAACGTAAATCAAGATAAACTGGCGTTTAACAACTTCTTCTGGTTATCTATGATGAGTACTTGTTCTGTCGTGTTTTTCGCCATCTCTTTCGTATGCTCAACCAGATATTCAATTTGGGCTGATGCCTTTTTAGCACCTTTTACAAGTAACGGAACTCCAATAAAATCAATGCCTAGCCGTCTTGAGAACAATCCTCCAAAGGTCATGGATAGTGGAACAGTTGGTGATGTATTTGAAAAGATCAGTTTCTCCTCTGATGCATTTTTCTTTCGTAAGATATCGAACAGTTCTTTTAAGCCAGGTACGAAGATTTTTGAATTCCCTCGACCTACCGTATATACGGCATGGCCTTCTTCATCCTCACCATGAAAAATGAGCTTACCCATATCTGATGTTTTCAGTTTGTTGAAATACGGTACATGTAAGATCTGTTTCTTTGTAAGCTTCGTATGTGAAGGCAACTTCTTTAAATGGTAAGCGGCAGCTAATGATGAAGTATGCTTACCACCAAAATCATTATAAATATATATCAAGGTATACAACTCCTATTTCGTCATTCTTCCACATTATCGCCACATAAAAGTTTGGTATACTTACTTATTCAAGGAATTCGAAGGGGTGGATACCTATGGAGATTACACGAGCTCATTTAGTTGAAGCTAAACGTCAACTTGACTCAACCATTCATAAACTAAAAGAAACCGTTAAAACGCTAGAAGGTAAAGAAAATCCAAACCGGTATAAGTCTCAGATCACCTTAGCGAAAAGACGTATAGAAGCATTCGAACTATCTGTGTATCTGATCGAGAGAGAAATTCGTAACTTAAGCGAGAAAAACAAATAATCATGCACAACAAAAAGGGACCTTAATGATAAGGTCCACTTTTTGTTTTCTTCAGTGTTTGTTCGTTAACTTTTTAAGATTTTTGTTATTATTGACCAGTTCCATTGCCTAATCGATTGCGTAAATGACAGTTTGGAGCTTCTGAAACCACTCGAACACTTTCTACTCTGTTTCTACAAAGTCTTCTCCAAGCATCATCATTTCTATAATGAGCCCAATTGCATCTGCTACACATTTCTCTTCTTAACTGACCTTCAGTTTGACGAAGTTTTACTTTTTTGTGACAGCCACATTCATGTTGTTCACGTTCAACGCGCTGCTTACATCCACATCCATGTCGCTCACGTTCAACGCGTTGGTTACACCCACAAGAATGATGACCTGAATTATTTCCAATCCAACCCATAACTAATCCCCCCTAAATTCCCGAAGGTATACCTTCGATTCCTATATTCTATGAAATCTCTCAGAAAGTGCTTGTACACCTATCACAGTGCCCATTCGATCCTGCTACATAAATGCATAAAAAAGGCGTTAATCCCCTTTGGATTAACGCCGCTCTAAATACTATTCAGGATATCTGCTCAGCAAGTCCTTCAACAATCTATATGTTCTTTAGGAATTTGAATAGAGTTGGGTATTGATGCTCTGGAATGTACTGATTAAAAAAATGTGTGGCAACTAGTACTAAAACGATTGTAAGAACGCTAAATAATGTAATCTCTTTCATCTGAGATATCTCCTCTTCTTTTTCTAAGTAGCAATAAACAGATTCCTACTTAAAAAGTCAGAGCTAACTGGATTGATAGAGGAAAGGATTAAGAAACAGTGCTTTCTTATGAGGATTTTCATTTGTTGACTTTAAATCATCTTTGTTTTCTACATGTACTTTTTTTACACTTCTGTTCTGAAATGGATTCAAAGCCTTTTGAACTTTTTTACTCTCAATGACGTTTTTCGTTATGATAATAGAAATGTCATCCGAAGCTATAGAGTGTGCCGCCCATTCATAAGCTACTTCAGAACCAGCACTCTCGGTATGAAAGTAGTTTGGGACGAAAGACATTTTCAGACATACACAAAGTAAAACGAATATCGAAAATACCCGCAATTTCTTAATCCCTCCCCTCTTTCAAAACTGTTTTAATTTTAGCACAATAAGTAAACTGTAAATATAGTAGAAAATATTAGAATAAGCAATCTATCAAAAGTGTAATAGCATACTTAAGAACGACTATAAAATTTGGTCGTTCACGTATGAACTTTTTCAAAAATTGTACAGATTAATAAATATAAAGATTTGATTCAGTCTTTCATTTAAAGTCCTGATTTACCTAAATTAATTGCAATGGTTAAAAAGCCTACGAAGATCAAACCATAAAAGATCAATAGAGTGGTTTTTGGACCACCTTTTTTACTCATTAAAGCTGTTAAGATAGATGTTATAACACCAATAAATAGAATGTTAGTTCCAACTTGCCCCGTTACTTTCCCTATCAAAAGCGACAAAATTAAGATTGTAAGGACGAAGATGGTAATTGATGCAAGCGGTAAATATTTTTTCAAAAAGTTCCTCTCCATTCTTTTAGTAAGTTAAGCCTTAACCATTGTTTCGACTAATTGCAGTAAATCAATCGGTACTTAAACCCCAATCACATTTTTTGATACACGTATAGTCAGCTCACTTTTAACTTTATAACCTTATTTCATCATATGATTAATGAGTCATTAAAAAACCTTAATAGAAATGCACCCTTAGCTTTTTAATACCCTATTAATAAATGCTGTTTTTCCTTCTGTATATCTCTCGCGGTCAGTAACATACGCTTGTGCTAAATGACTTTTTAAAGCAGTGTATTCTTTCACTAGGTGTGCGTTGGCTCTTAACTTATCTCTGAATTCCAGAAGTTGATTCCATCGTTCTTCTCCATCTAACATGAGATGTAAATGTGCTATTCGTTTGTCGTTCTCCACTTTTACAAAGAATCTACGCCAAGGCTGCTTGTCTAGTTCAGGAGGTACATAATGCCAATTGTGTGCATAGAGAGTCTCTTCTATTTTGTTAATTTGTTTAAATGATGGAATCGAAGCCATTAAGTCGATAATTGGTTTTGCTGGCAGGTTAGTTATAGAGGTACTTCCTATATGTTCTACCTGGTTAACCCCAAATGATGAAAGGAGATAAGATAGTTCTTCCCTTTCCGAAATACCTTGTTTTTCCCGGTTAGGATCTGGTTTTTTTACCTCTATTTTTTCGTATGCCCATACTGGAATGTTTTCGTTACCAATACCCATATATTCTAACCACTCCTTATTTTCTATAATTGTTTGTTTTATAAGTTCCATATAAAAAAGCGTTAATCCTTTTGGAATTAACGCACTTGTGTCTATAACGTTTGAGTAATTATGCTCAATTCTCCATTAGTTAGAAAATCTCACATTTATTTATTTATATCCCTCTACATTCGCTGGCTTACCTGCCTCGACGACTTCCACCAAATATCGGAAACAATCAGGCTGTGAGCCATCTAAATCATAAAAGTCATATTTCTTAGCCAGGTCTCCGCTAGAGAAAGATTGTCCATTTAGTTCATGTCGGTTATCATCCATCGCTAATGCTGCTACGGCTCTTCCAACAAAGCGGGGTGTTTCAGATATGGCAAAGTTCGGATCTTTCTCAATGCCATCTTGCCAATTTTCTTCTGTCACCCCGAATACTTCAAGCATGATTTCTGAACGCATCCAGCCGGGTGACACGGAAACCGCTGTACACTTATACGGTGACAGTTCGTGCGATAGCGCTTTTGCCATTCGGTTAACCGACGTTTTAGCTAAATCGTAAAACATGGACACTCTATAGTTGTTCTCATTGTATTCTTTTGTCCCATCTGTCATTTCGATCACGAGTCCGCCTTCGTTCTTTATCAACAAGGGAAGCGCGTAATGACTAGTAATGAGATGAGTATCAACAGCTAGACGTAGCATGCGTAATCCTTTTTCAAGGGAATGTTCCCACACAGGTGTACTCCATTCAATGATATTCTCTCCGCCCCAAATATCGTTCACTAGAATATCTAGTCTACCTTGTTCCTTTTCAATACGTTTTACTAAAGCTTCAACCTGTTCTGCAACAAGATGATCGACTTGAACTGGGATTCCAATGCCACCTAGTTCGTTTACTAATTCTGCCGTTTCCTCAATGGTTTCTGGTCGGTTGTATTCAGATACCGAGTTACGTGTCGTTCTGCCTGTGATATAGACAGTCGCTCCTGCTGCTCCCAATTCCATCGCAATCCCGCGTCCTGCTCCACGTGTTCCTCCGGCTACTAGTGCAATTTTTCCTTCTAAAGGTTTCATTTGCATTCACTCCTTTTTTGATCTATCTTTAGTTTAACCTTAAAAGGTGACATCCAATGTCATATTAAAAATTAGGAGTGAATAGATGAGAGCAGACCGTTTGATCAGCATCTTATTGTTGTTACAGAATCATGGGAAAATGACAACAAAGGCATTAGCCAACGAATTAGAAGTAACAGAGCGAACGATCCACCGTGACATGGAAGCGTTAAGTGTTGCAGGAATTCCTGTACTAGCCGATCGAGGCAAACACGGTGGATGGCGGCTTGTGGATCAGTACAGAACACGCTTAACTGGATTGAAAGACAGCGAATTAAAAACGTTGTTTCTTTCCCCTTCTTTTCAGCTTCTAAGTGATCTTGGCTATACAAAAGACTGGAAAGAAGCACGGCAAAAGCTGTTAGCCGCTCTTCCAAACACACTACAATCACAAGCGGATAACTTATGGAACAGAATCCATATTGATATAGATCCTTGGAAACAATCCAAACACGAATCGATTGCACTTAATCAGCTACAGCAAGCACTATGGGAAGATCGTAAAATACGTATTGCTTACGAAAAAGCAAACAAGGATTCATCAGAGAGAATCGTAGAACCATTAGGGCTCGTCGCAAAAGGACGTACATGGTACCTGATTGCGGTATCGAATCAAGAGATCAAAAATTTTAGAGTATCTCGAATAAAGTCAGCTGTGTTGTTGAATGAAACATTCATCAGACCAGCTGATTTTCAACTTGCTGATTTCTGGGCTGAATCGAAACAGAATTTTGTTCGGAATTTACCTGTTTTCGAAGTTGAAGTTGAAGCATCTCCATCAATTATAGAACGCTTATCCTTTAGCGGTCGCTTTGCACAAGTTGTGAGTATGGATTCACCGAATGAAAACGGATGCTTTCCCGTAAAACTGACCTTTGATACAAAGCAAGAAGCTGCATCTTATATCATTGGGTTTGGAAATCAGATGAAAATTATTTCTCCTTCCTCATTGATAGAATCGGTAAAAGTAATCGGAGAGTCTGTACTATCGCTTTATAAATAGACCTTTAAGATCCATCGACACGCTAAGAAAAAAGTTGATAAGTAACTGAAGTGTTAAATTTAGGAAGGTTTTTTGTAAAAAAATGTAGAAATATATGTACTTGGAGATTTTGTTTGTATTGATAAAGGAGAGATCCGTTATACAACTCGTGAAAAATAATTATGCACTCATTTCTTTAACATGCTTATTTTTTCTAGGCATTATCTTTTTTTCGTACAGGATGTTCAGTTTAGGTATGCTCTCAGTATTATCTTTGTTTGTACTATATAGAATTAACTTTAAACATCGACCTACCGTATCCCTCTTCGTCTTCTTTTTGTCTGGGTTTGTATTATTCATTTTAGGAAATGACGTAATCGCTCAGTTTGGGATTTCTAAAGAAGCAAAGATTGTGCTAAATCGGAGCCTCTTATTCGTTCTAATACTAGGAACAGTTATCTCTATTAGAAGGACTAAAGAAGGAGTAAACCTTTATACGGTGATGCCAAACTGGAATAGTCGTATCGAGTTTCCTAATCATACCATTAAGACTTTAACCTTTTTAGGGTTTGGTTTATTAGGATCAATGACCATATTCTTTCCCCTCCTTTTTATGGAGAGTACAAGTTTTTCGCAATCTCTTCTTATCTTTGCACTGGTCTTTTCTCTGATTAATTCTGTACTGGAGGAATTACTTTGGAGAGGGCTATTGTTATCATCTTTAAAAAAGTACGTTTCAACCTTTTATGCCGTTCTCGTTACTAGTATCGGGTTTGGGCTGCTACACCTATCCATCGGCATTCCTATTCTAATGAGTCTATCCTTTTCATTTGGAGGGCTATTTTATGCTTTGGTGGTGTTAAAGACAAAGAGTATCTATCCCGCAATCCTGTTTCATTTTGTCATAAACATAGGGATGGTTCTTAACGGGTGGATTTTGTAATTCTCAAAAATTTTATAAAGAGTACCCTGCTTGCGGTACTCTTCTCGTTAGTTATTTACCTGTTTCCTTAAATGCGTATTTATAGAGGGTTCTGAAATAGACGAAGAGAAAGATCAAAACCACTAATGAAGCAAATATGAATTCATCATTGGAATGAATTCGCATGTATTTCTCTTTCGAAACCAATAACATGAAACCCATCGTGTAGAGAAGGTCAAACATAAAGAAAATTCTCCAAAAGCTCTTTCGAAAGATTTCTTTTTTGTAAACATATCCGTAGATACCTAAAAGACCTATCACAGTTATGATCAGATTCATTAACTCACGGAAATTGCTCATATCAATCCACAGAAAATTATAGGTGGAAATCAACAAGAAAAACCAAAAGTATATCTTCAAACATGCACCTCTTTCTTCAGGTTCTAGAGAGATTATCCATCATATACCGATTGTGGCGTTTTGGTTCATGTGTTTAAATAACTGGTTGTTTAATTGATGCATCAATAGAATGAAATAAAAAAATACATCCTCTCTACTTGTAACAGGTACTCTTTTTGAGGTGAAAATCGTACTTGGTAAACCCGTTTGCATAAATAGCATAAAAAAAAGACCAGGTTTTGTCTGGTCATGTAGATTTTTTCAATATTCATTTAAAGAAAAATAGCCCAATAAATTTTCATTATTAAAAACTTTCTTAAAAAAAATTCTTTCCTATGTCCCAAATCTCTTATGTATATATTCAGTTTCCTTCTTGGAACAACGCACCCGTTTTTGATGATCTTATTCAACTCAAGCCCCGTTCATACAATAAGACACAAGAATTTCACATACTTAACAGGCACCATCAAGTCATTTTGTTATACACACACACATAAAGTAATACATATAAGTATTTATTTTATACGGACTCAAGCAGATTCATCTTAAAAGGGGGGATTATATGTCCGCTTTTAATCCACAGAAATTATTCGTAAAACTTATTCCACCTACTACTTTCATTCAACCAGTTGAAGGAAGGAAATATACTCTCACGCATTCAGATATTACAGCAGAATTATTTTTGGCTATAGGATATGTGTACAACTATAAATCAATTAACCCCGTAATGCGTGACGAAGTATTAGCAGAATGGAAAAAAGATTTACATAGACGTTTTAATTTAGTCGGAAAAGCGTATGTAGATGGTGGGGAGTTCACTCAAAAAGTTGCAGAAATTCGTTTTAAGACTTTCAAAAAACAAATGACTCTTGCACTTAGTGGAATTATCTATGGTGACCGTCCATTTTACACAAACTATCCCGCTCTCGTTGATGCACCCATTTTTATTCATTATTTATCCACTTACCCAGAATATAGGCAGGTCGCATTTTATGGTACACCTCGCCAATATTTGAACCCATCTATCCATTCTCCTGACCTTCCCAATCATCTAAATTCACCTTAGCCATGCTTTCTCAATTCCATTAAATCTCTTTAAACCAGTATTCAGTTGCTATTCCAAAATCTAGCCCGATTGTTTAATAGTGGTTAAAAATGCTTTTTATTAAGCGGAACATCATTCTTGGAATAAAAGTTAAGATATTCCATAGCAATTCAAATAATAATTCACTTGTAATTTCCCTGAACAACCCTCTAATAGATCTCCTGTATCTGCCTTTGCTCATATTCATACTTCTCCTACTACATATGTCATTTTCTTACCTTTATCCACTCGTATTTATTCCACGCAGCACATTCTTAACATAATGATATATTCGATTTTACCGTCTTTTAATCCTTTTCCGCTAAAAATGGCAAGTCAATTGACAAGTGAATTTCCATACCAAAGTGACAATAGTTATTGCACTATTGCTAAAATACGTGCGAATTGGGGGCTAATTAGGTGAGAAAAGCGGTTTTTTATCAAAACCCTTATATATCAAGAAAAAATCGCAACGAATTAAGTTGCGATTTAAAGTGCTAATTACTATGCGAATTGAATTGTTTTTTCTTATTTTCTCCCTCAAAAGAGAATTCGTTACTCTTTATCCCTCTATCTTTAATCCCATACTCTTATTCGAGGGACATTTGCTGACCTTAAGTAATCCAATAATTGCCCAGTATGAACAGACTCATGATAAGCGATCCTTAGCAGCATATCTCCGAGATCTCGAATATAGCCTGATTCTGAACGATCGATTTTTATCTCTGATAAATCTTCTTCAGAAAATGATTGTACGGTATGTATAAAATCATTTCGGTATGGTTCGGCAAATATCAATTCGTTTTTCACAGTGGTATATGGTTTGTTTTCAAAGGGAGATTCAAAGCTTTCTAAACTACCTCTATTCTTAATGGCCAAGTGATAATAATGCTCACTTTCTAGGACATGGCGTATCATTTCTAAACAACTCATTGCTTCAGAGTCGGGTCTCCAATGAAGCTTTTCTTGAGGAATAGATGTCCAAACTTTAATACTCCTTCTTCTTACTTCATTCAAATTTAAGATAAGCAGATTGATAGAATTCATTAAAGTTCCTCCTATGTACAGTGGTATAACAATTATAAACGTTTATCTTTCTAAAATATAAAAAAAGATATGAGTATAACACTAAACACATTTGCTATAAAATGTGAGATCGTACTTATCCAAGCATTGTTCGTTTTATAAAAAATAACGCCATAAATGACACTGTTGATGAAAATGAAGAAAATATCATAACTGACCACAACAGCATTACCAACTGCGAAATGGCCGAGCGAGAATATATTTGAAGTCAAAATGATCGTGGGAATGATAGGTATATACTTACTTAATTGATTTTGGAAAAACGCACGCCATGCAATTTCTTCCCCTAATGCTAAAACGGCAAGTTGTAAGACGAGCAACAATAATTTATCAAAAGAGATTACAAACTGTGTTCTACTATGAATATGGTCAATGAATTCTGGTAGGAAAAGAGCTGCTAAAGCAAAGCAAATGATGTTCATCACTAAAGGTAAAGCAATCCAAAACCATATTGCTTTCTGTTTTACATATGTACGTATCGCTTTAATGTCTAACCCATCTGTATCTCTCTTACCAAATCTTCTATGGATAAAGAAAAACGTAATACCCAAAATTACTGATAACCCTGCAATACTAACCCCAACAAGATTAGAAAATGAAACAATCGTCATTAGGATTAATCCCACAACAACCATACTTCTGTTTAAATTCAAATTTTTGCTCTCCGATCCCTTACATCCTTTATGTACAAACTATCTTTTGACATGGACTACATAAATGGAAAATTTTTGATGATACGAGCGTAACATAGTTAACAAACATTGTGAACGAATAACCTTCAATATCACTTACATGGCCGGTTCTAAAAGATAACTTCAATATTGGTATTTACGTTAACCTAGCCAGTTATTGTTATAAGCAATAACTCCTAGAATGGCACCTATACATCCTCCAAAAATGGCCGCTACTATCTGCTTTTTCAAGTTGTTTCCCCCAATCTACTCATGTCTATCGTTGAAGCCTGTTAGGACTTAAAAACGGATTCTTTAAAGCTAGTTAAAATGGACTTCCAAACTTCGTCACTTTCAGTTAAAAAATGTCCAGCCTCTTCTAGATAATGGGTTTCTACTTGAGGAATTTTGTTAGCCAAGTTTCTCACCTCAATGAAAGATGAAAATGTATCTTTCTCTCCATGCCAAACGATTACTGGAGTAGTTAACTTCTCTACTTTAAAACCCCAGTCTTTCGTTAATAATTTGCTCTCATCGATTACTCCATCTACTCCTTGTCGGTAAGCTTCCTTAGAATGGAGCACTCCATTTTCAAGAACTTCATCCCTTTGAAGCATATTGTTATCCCAATCTGAGAGATAAGAACCACCTTTTCTCAAATTTTTTATGTACAACTCTGGCTTCTGATCGATCAATTTTTTCTTTAATTTTTCTAATTGCTTAAGTAACCACGGACAGTACTTCGTCATATAAAAACCGATTCGATTCTCTTTTGACATCGTTGTTGGAGGTTTTCCATTTTCAAATGGTGTTGCCGTACCAACCAACATACACACCTCAACTTGGTTGGGAAGTGCATACGTAACAGCTGCAGCAAATGCTCCACCTCCTGAAACACCTAATACGGAGAAATTTTCTAACTCTAAATGCTTTGCTAGTTCTTCCATATCTTGAGCATAATCAAGTAGTTTAAAATGATGTTTCTTATCTGAAAGACCGTACCCAGGACGATCAGTAGCAATCAAAAAAATTCCTAATTCTTTAGCGATTGAATCATCTTCTGTAAACCACACTCTTGACCCTGGCGTTCCATGAAATAAGAATAATGGAATACCTTTTAGGTCTCCATATAGGGAATATCCTAATTGTCTTCCGTCAGATAAAACCATGATGTTTTCATTCATAGAGAATCTCCCTTATCATGAGCTATTTTAGAAGTTTGAAAATAAGAGAACGTAGTCTTCTATGTCTTAAGTTTAACATTGCGTTTTGTGATTTTAATCCATTTTTATGTCTTTTTATGTAATTTTGTATTACATTTTATGTTAAAGGTTTATACAAAAAGGAACGGAGGGGAATTGTTATAAAATTGGTGATGCACTCATTACTAACTTTCGTAATCGTATTTCTAATAAATTGGTTCTGGACTGAGCAAAGTTTTATCTTGAAACCACTTGTTATAGGCGTGGTTTGTGGTGGAATTTTTTATAGCATTGAAAAGATATTTAAAAAGAAAAATACTAGTAAAGAAAAAAAGCGTACTGTGTAAACAGCACGCTTTTTTCGAAAATGGTTAAATACTCGTACGAAGATCCCAAAGCTCTGGGAAGAAGCGTTGATCTAATACTTTCTTAAGATAGTTCACGCCTGAAGATCCCCCTGTTCCTACTTTAAAGCCTATGATGCGTTCTACGGTCTTCATATGTCGGAAACGCCACTGCTGCAACCAATCTTCAATATCTACAAGCTTTTCAGCTAATTCATACAGATCCCAATACTTCTCAACATTTCGGTACACTTCTAGCCAAGCTGCTTCTACCGATGCGTTATATTCATAACGCTTCGTCACATCACGGTTCAGTACTTCGTCGTCGATGTGTAGTCCGGCTTTCGCGAGTGCCTGAATGGAAACGTCGTACAAACTTGGTGTGTGAAGTGCAGCTGTTAGCTGTTCGTGAAGGTCAGCGTCTTTTTTGTAGATTTCCAAAATGTGCGGTGTCTTATAACCGAGTGCAAATTCAATCATGCGATATTGATACGATTGAAAGCCTGATGCTTGTCCAAGCTTATCGCGAAACTCCATATATTCTGCTGGCGTCAAAGTAGAAAGTACATCCCATGATTCGATGATCTGAGACTGAATCTTAGAAACTCGCGCAAGCATTTTAAAGGCTGAATGAAGGTTTCCATCTTCAATGGAAGAAATCGCTGAACGCGTCTCGTGAAGGATGAGTTTCATCCATAGCTCTGATACTTGGTGGATAATTATAAACAACATTTCATCATGATGACCGGATAGCCGTTTCTGACCTGACAAGATCTTATCTAGGTTCAGGTACTCGCCATACGTCATTGAATTGATAAAGTCTGTGTGAAGTCCTTTTTCCGTTTCTTTGCTGTCCAATTTTTTTTGCTCTGTCATTGAAATCCACTCCCCCGACAAATTACTAGTATGTCACCGCTTTCATTATACATGATTCTTGTGGAAGGAACGGATCATATTTAGACAAAAAAAATAAAACCCGGAACGAATTCCGGGTTTTTCTTACAAGGAGGTTACTGATTAACGAAGTCCGCCTAGCGCTTGTGCTACAAGACGCTTAGTGATTTCGCCACCTACAGATCCGTTTGCACGAGAAGTTGTGTCTGGTCCAAGATGTACTCCGAACTCAGCAGCGATCTCTTGTTTCATTGCGTCAAGAGCTCCTTGTGCTCCAGGAACCACGATTTGGTTGCTGTTATTACGTGCCATGCGATTTCCCTCCTTTGGGATAATATGTACGAAAAACTTATTTGTTTTCCGTTAAATGTAGTATGGGTTAAATCTGAAAACCTATTCATAGAAATATAAATTTTTTCAAAAAAAAACAAGAACTCGTCATAAGTCCTTGTTCTTCAGCTCTTGGCTTAACAAATCTTCTTCTATTAATTGTGCTCTCTTTAACTCTTTTGCAGAATGTTTCTTAAAAAAGACTACCGTTCTCCAAGCAAAAATCGTAAAGAGAGCAAGCGTAATCAAAGCCGGTATGTACTCAAGTTTGTTCTCTGGAAATACGATTGGTAACATATCTTTGCACCCTTTCGGTAAACAATTCCGTCTTATTATACCAAATTCGCACAATAATTGATATGTTATACAGCGGTATTTGTGTTGTTTCTGTTAACGCTTTCTAATTGTTTCGCACTTTTATCGGTAAGTTTGCTAAGTACGATTACCGTAACAATACCGAGCGCAAACCCTGCTAAGATATCAGATGGATAATGAACACCGACATAAACACGGGTTAATCCAAGTAAGAAAGGAAGGATAACACCTACAACTAAGATCCAGCGCTTTTGAAACCTTTGGTAGACAAGAACCGCTGCAAACAAATAAAACGTTGTCCCTACCATGGCGTTACCACTCGGAAAACTAAATCCGTCTTCTTCAAGAAGGCGGAAATCTAACGGCCGTTCTCTCTGAAACATGGATTTCACTAGCAAGTTCAGACCATAAGAAACCAGAATACTTCCAATCAACAACAAGCTATTTTTCCATTGTTTCATTTTGAAAAGTACAATCGCGCCGAGTAAGCAGAGTCCCGCGAGCACTTTGGCGTCCCCTACGTGAGTGAAGGCTAGTACGATTTCATTTAACCAATCTCTTCGGAGATTTAAAATAAGCTCTCTCAAACTCGAATCGAAAGTTGTTATGAAACTTGAGCTGTAAAACGAAAGACTGACAAAGATTAAAATACATAAACTCAAAGTTATTTTCATTATTATTCCCCCTACTTCTCATATTACTTCACGTCATCCAATATTAGGAATAACAATTCGGGGGATTACGGATAAAAATAAATTTACTACGTAATTAATTCATATTACCTCGTATAAAAATCCGATTACTACGTAATTAATTGAGATTACTACGTAATTCTTTATCTCTGTTTCCCTGAAACGTACATATCAACCATTTTCCTCCTGCAGAGTACACTCATATTTATCAACTTACTCTTAAAATAGAAAAAGTCCTCCTACAAAGGAGAACTTTCTGCTTCACATTCTTTGATATAACGATTCCACGGATGTTCCCTGCATTCTGTGCTGCACGAGCGTTTATGTTCATGCTCACACTCTTCACACATCAACAGATGCGCGTTGCATTCTGGATTTCCGCATTTCACATAACGTTCTTCGGGGTTTCCGCAATGATAACACTTACCCACTACAACCTCTTCCCCTGTTCGGTTAACCGGTACAGAGATCCGCTCATCAAACACATAACACTTTCCGTCCCATAGCTTACCTTTGGCTTCTTCATCATAGCCGTAGGATATGATTCCGCCTTCAAGCTGAGATACGTCCTTGAATCCTTCTTTAACCAGGAAACCTGAGAACTTTTCACAACGTATACCGCCTGTACAGTAAGTAAGAACTTTTTTATCTTTAAACTGACTGAAGTTCTCTCTCACCCATTGTGGCAGCTCGCGGAATGTTTCTACGTCTGGTCTGATCGCATTCTTAAAATGGCCAAGGTCGTATTCGTATGTGTTACGGGCATCTAAGATTACCACATCTTCTGATTCCATCGCTTCGAGCCACTCTTTTGGAGAAAGATGTTTACCTGTAAGTTCGTTTGGATTCACATCGTCTTCTAAACTTAAGTGGACGAGCTCTGGACGAACGCGAACCTTCATCTTTTTGAAGGCATGTTCGTTCGATCCTTCTATTTTGAAAACCGTATCCGCAAAACGAGGGTCATTTTTCATGAACTGCATGTATGATTCGGTTTGCTCTACCGTTCCTGAAACGGTTCCGTTGATTCCTTCATTCGCTACAAGAATTCTGCCCTTTAACCCGATCTCCTTACATAGAGCGAGATGTTCTTCTTTAAATGCTTCAGGGTCTTCGATTGTTACGTATTTATAATACAATAATACTTGAAAGTCCATCATTACCACCTACTTATACTTCTTAAAAAACTACCTTACCTATAATAACAAATTATGAGAAAAAGAAAAATACAGGACGGGTCCTGTATTTTAGATTTTATTCAGTGTGCTGTTTCTCAAAATTTCAGCGGCTTCATGCGCTTCTTCATCTTCGGCCAATTCAAGCGCTGTTTTTCCATCTTCTTTGGCTAGGTAAGGATCTGCTCCTTTTTCAATAAAGTAAGCGATCATCTCAGGATCGTTATGCTGAGCGGCTTGATGGAGAATAGTCCATCCTCCGCTCTGCTTTTCGTTAATATCCGCTCCATGCGATAGAAGAAGACTCATCATCTCTTGTCGATTCTTCATATTTGCTGCCGCTGCATGAAGCGGAGTGTTAGCCATATTATTACCGGATTTCACATGAACATCCGCTCCGTGATCAAGCAACAGTCTCACAATCTCCAAATGGCCAAAATGAGCCGCTAGATGAAGTGATGACCATCCTTCACTGAGTTCGTTTATGTTTGTTTCTTCGTTTTTCAAAAGTTCTTCAACCACTGTTATATTCCCATCCATTGCTGCTTGGTGCAGATTCATAATATCCACCCTTTCTGAATGTTGTTAGACGACTACTTCGACTTCCTGACACAAAAACCCTTTCCTATACAATTATTTACAAAATTTTTCTCTCATTACCAGTTGTTTCGTGGTCAAAATTATGTGAACATTTAAATAGGGAAAGTCGTTGGAGGAACTGGATATACGGGGGATATTATGCGTTTAAAAATATTATCTTTTTCATTGGCTGCTTTTCTCGCTATGACAACAGCAGCACATGCTTCAACACCATATACGGTTCAACAAAATGACACACTGTGGAAGATCGCACAGCACCAAAATGTAAGCGTATCAAATGTAATCGGAATGAATCAGTTGAGTAGCCATAACATCTATCCTGGTCAAACGCTATACATTCCATCCTCTTCAAATCTCCACAAAGTAGTACTTGGAGAGACACTTAACAAAATCGCTTCGGCGTCAAATGTTAGTTTATGGGCAATTCAACAGGCAAACCCACAGATCAAAGAGATCAACTGGGTTTACTCTGGTCAAGTGATCGAGCTGCCAGCTTCTGTTGCTAAACAACAGTCAGCACCTAAATCCGCAGCTACTGCACAACCTTCTGTCGGTTCTACTGCTACACAAGTTTCACAGCTTGTAAATGCAGAGCGTCAAAAAGCCGGCCTTGCCCCATTAACACTTGATGCTGAACTCAGCAATGTAGCTTTAGCAAAAGCTAAAGACATGATTCAAAATAACTATTTTGATCACAACTCACCGACTTACGGATCTCCGTTTGACATGATGCGCAGCTTTGGAATCGATTACACAGCTGCAGGTGAGAACATTGCAAAAGGACAAACTTCACCACAAGCAGTTATGACAGACTGGATGAACAGTCCTGGTCACCGCCAAAACATTTTAAGCTCTAACTACGACTCTATCGGAGTTGGTTATTTTGAGGGAGCTTGGGTACAATTATTTAAAAAATAAGGATCTTCCGTACGACTTTCCACAACTAACATGCAGCTTCCTGGCCGCATGTTTTTTATATGTGTTTGAATCGATTATCTGTTTCGATCTCACGGACGACATGTTGTATGTCATGAGGAGTAAGGAGACTTGTATGAAGAAGATGCTTGTGATTTAGCCCTGACTGTAAGAACTCATCAAAAAGAATCAAACATCTTTCGCCCATTCGTTCTTCTTCAATTCGCAAGGCATCCCTTTTTACCAATGTATCCTTATCTGCCCAAAGAACTACGTATTTGATCGTAACAGCGAAATCTCTTAGCTGATTGCTTAACCATTCAGCATCCTTTGGAAAGATGATGTAATCGATAACAACGTCACTTCCATATCGAACAAAGTTTCTTGTAAGATGAAGGATGTTATGCCAGATCAAATCATGCTCCCGCTCACTTTCCCAAGGTTTCTCTCTACCGTTTCTGTGCATATGACTGATATCATCGCCTGATAGATAGGCACTATGAGTTAAACGATTTACCAGTTCCGTTGATGTTGTTGATTTGCCGACTCCTGCCGGCCCTGATAGGAGATAAACGGTTCTTCCATTTTCCATTGTCACTGGTGTTCCTCCACACTTAGACCATCAATTCTAATTCTTCTAAAAGTGCTTTTGCACCATTCGGACTGAGTACGAACTTTCCGCCAGCATAGGCTGTATTGTCATCAGTTATTTCTCCTGTAATCACACAAGAGTTATTCGGTATGTATTTCTTTAAAATAATACGGTCGTCTTCTACAAAAATCTCAATGCCATCTCTAATATCTAAATCCATCATTCGACGCAACTCAATTGGAATTACAATTCTTCCTAACTCATCCACTTTTCTAACAATCCCCGTACTTTTCATTTATTCTACCTTCCCTTTCCATCCAAGCGGATTACTACAATCTGCGCATTCGTTCGCACTTGGTAAATTATGTTTTACATCAGTGAAATAATCATCTCAAAAACTTCTATAAATAGGAAGGGGATTTGGGTTGGGTTAATTTAATGAGTAGAAAGAACTGATTTAGTCAAAAAAATGAAAGCATCAGGCTATTTTATTTTTGTCATGAGACTATCCACCTAAAAATATCCGTTAAAAAAAGCTTCCAATCAACTTGCTGAAAGCTTTCATACTTATTTTTTCCTTACAACAAACGTTATGGCATTCGTTGCAAGAACAACAGGTTTTTGATTGCGCACGATTTCGTAACTTAAAGGATTCACAACTGTTTTTAGGATTTCCCAGTTAGAATATGTATCTCTAAGCAACTTCGTCATATCGTTCGTATTCATGTTAATTTCCATAAAGACATCAATTGATTTTTGAGTTTCAACATCTGTCTCTGTGACCTCAGAGTTTACAATCAAACAATTAATTCCTCCCGTTCGAGTTCCCCTCTCCATTCGTTGAAGAACATCTTTTAGAGATTCTACAGAATCTAAATGTTCCAGGCTGGATACAGCTACAATAAGGTCATATGTATTTTCTTTGATTTCATATGTACTTATATCGGCCTTAATGGGTGTGACATGATCAATAACTTTAAACTCTTGACTATATTGTTCTAATTTCCTTAAAGCAGAGTCGAGAATATCAACGCAATCCACTGAAACACCTTGGTCTTTCAATACCTGAATCAATGGAATACTATTTCTTCCCACACCAGAGCCTAAATCTAATATTTGAATATTTTTTAAATCACTTAATAAAGGAACGATTTCCATCACTGTTCTTACAGGTTTATAAAGCCACGAACCTTTTTCAAACAGCTTATAGTGATCATAACAATAATCATGATATTCTTTTTCTTCTTGACGAATTCTTTCTAATTTAATCACTCACTAGCTCCTTCATATGTATTCAATCTCTCGTCCCCAATACATCTGTATTCGGTGGTTCGTATCCCATTTGTCTTATCATCGCCATGATTTGTCCTTTGTGATGATATTCGTGGGTAACAACATGCACGATAAGCTTTTGTGGAGTTAAGGAAATGATTTCATTAGACTCTCTCCAAGGAATCGTTTGTTCAATAGCAACCTCCATTTTCGTTGCGAATGATTGGAGAACATCATTTACATACGTATCCGCTTGATCAAAGAGTTCTATGATTTCCTCAATGCCCATTGTTGGAAGCATATCTTTTGGTGTGATCGGATTTTTTGTTTTTAAAAGCACATAGGAGCCCAACCAAGCATGATAACAGTTCGCGACATGAACAAGAGTATCACGCACACTCTCCCAACCGAACCCCAATTCACTAGTAAAATCCTTAGCATCCATTCTTCTACAAAAATTTAAAAGAGTTTCTCTATTTTCTTTCACCCATTCGTATTCGTTCTTGTTCATAAACATCACCTTTTGCATTAGTATGGTAAAACTAATTCCTTAATGACCTCTTAAATCCTTCTTACTAGATACAAAACTGCAAAAAAAATACACTTCTTGAAAGCAAAGAAATGCATGGCGCTATCTATTATTATTTTACTCGTAAAACCTGACCCGGATAGATGCTATAGTTATTATCAAGGTTGTTCCATGTTTTGATCTGCTCCACGGTACTTCCATATTGCTGACTAAGAGCATAGACCGTATCTCCACTCACCACTGTATGATAAGTTGCTTTTTTAGGAAGGTTAATGCATTTCACGATCCCATTAACGTGTCCACGCGCAATACTCTCAATAAATGATGTCGTTTTCAACTTACTCGCATCATTTACATTATCTATGAAACCATTCTCTGTTAATAGTGCAGGCATATTCGATTCACGCAATACATGAAAGTTCGCTGTCTTCTGTCCACGATCACTGAAATTTACAACTTTCAAAATTTCGGCATGTAAATGAGCTTGATACGTTGTTGTTGGTGCTGTAGAACCTGGATAGATGTAATCTTCATATCCTGTTCCACCGCCAGCATTCGTGTGAACGGATAAGAAAAAATCAGCTCCCCATGCGTTTGCAGCATCTGTTCGTTCTGTTAATGACTTTGTTACATCAGACGTTCTGCTCATTAGGATTGAAACATTGTTATACTCTGCAAGTAAAATATCTCTGATTCGTATTCCTATTTTTAAGGTCAGTGCTTTTTCTGTGAGGTTATTGCCAACCCCTCCCGGATCAGTTCCTCCATGACCCGGATCGATAAAGATTTTCACCATTTTCATCACCCCTATTATTCATCATATGTGGAATCTATGAAATGGTTTGTATATTTACTAGAGTCTTCTAAAAAATTTCATAGAAAGGTAACACACAAACGCCTTTTGTTCCATAGTGTCCAATCATATAGAGTACTTCTCTCATAATCTACTACATAGAGAGCAAAACTTCTCTATATCATGCATTACAAGGATATGGGGTGTCTTTTATGCGTAATTTCTTAAGTCTATTAGACGGATTATTTGCTGACAAAAAAATCCGTAAGACTCCACAAGATAAAAAAAGAATTGGCTAAAAACCAATAGCCTAACTTCATTTGAAGTTAGGCTTTACTTACATAACATTTCATTCTGATTTTCATCTTGAACAAAGTGTCCTGCCACGATTATATATTTCAATGGGGATAAACCCCAATATCGTTTTTTACCGATTGTGCTTTGTCTCTTGTCCCATATCAAGAATTATTTGACCCAACAAATGGTATAAAAGAAGGCTTCTAAGATTCCCCCTCTTGGCAAACAAAAAACGACTCTTGTAAGAAAGTCGTTTTTGTATCGTCTATTATTTTGACATTAGTTAAATATCTAACAAATCCTATCCTTTAACTGGAGAGGTACAAAAACGTAATCGTCCATAAATTCTTCTGAACTTTCTTCTTCATAACGTGCTATTTTACCATTCCAAAAGTTCACTTTATAGATTTCATAGCTTGGAAGGAGCTTTGATATATCTTGAATACTCTTTTTATCATTATTATGGTGTTCAAGAGTGATAACGGGTCGCGATTTATTAATAAGATCAAGCGCACCTTCGATGACTTGATATTCATGTCCTTGTGTATCGATCTTTATGAGCTTTACTTTGGATTTCGTTTCTAAATCTAAAAACGCATCAAGCGTAGTTGTTGGAACTTGAACAGGCGTATAGTCTGTTCCTATCCCATCATAATAGTCAATGGCTGACATCCCTCTGTTGTAGTTATTACGGTTTTGCATATGAAAGTTGATATGCCCAACAGAATTCCCTACAGCTAACTGATGAGCACTAACATTTGAAAAAGCATTTATCTCGATGTTTTGTTGAAGTTGCTCAAATATTTCGGGATGGGGTTCGAAACATATACAATCTATGTTCGAATCAAGACTAGCAGCATGTAGTGCATGATAGCCGATATTAGCCCCAACATCCAAAAAGATACCTCCATCTTTCAGATATTTTTTTAGAGTTTTCATCATGAAAGGTTCCCAGTTCCCATTATTCTGAAGGGTTTCTTCGATAAACCCTGGAAGATGAAGGTTCATTAGAAAAGATTCCTGATTATCGTTTTTTAACTCAATCTGTACAGCAGTATGATCATTGTGGATGTTTAAAACGTTTTCTAATAATTCTTTATTCGTAGAAAGATTTGCATAATCAGGGTTATGTTTTCTCGCTTCTTCGTTATGATGATACGCTTTTTCATAGGATCCTAATCGGTAATAACAAACACACAGTTGGACATGAGGTAGCCATGTCCAACATGCTTCATAATGCAGCATGCCTTTCTTTTTTGGTAACGCTAGTTCTGTTGCACGTGTATACCAAAATACAGCTTGATCTAACTTGTTATCTTGTAAGAAACCATAACCGAGTCGACAACAGATCTCTGCACGTGGTTTATCATACTGAAAAGAGCGGTAACCATACTCCCTTTCTTTCTCACCTTCTGCACGTTGATGATAGATATCAGCCATTTCATTACAGATAAAAACTTTTACGTCCGGCACTACATGATTTGATTTTAATAGTCTTTCATACAGAGTGATGGCTTGATCAAATTCCTTAGTGCTTTTAAAATAGTTAGCGGCCGGTAGGAGGTGTTCCGTTATTCTTTCATCATCCTTTTGATTCTCAGATTGTTGAATGACTTCTTTATAAAGAGAGAGATAATTCTCTGTCATGTGCCCTACTGTAAAATATTTTGATACGTATTCTCTCAAACCAGATGCGTCAGAACGAACGGGCAGATGCGTGATCATCTCATCAGTGTTCTTACAGATCTGTGAAGGATAACCGTTCATCACTTCAGAAACAGCTCCGTTATCAAGCGCAATCACTGGAGTACCACAGGCCATCGCTTCCACCATCACGAGCCCGAAAGGTTCTTCCCATGACGTAGGAAAGACAAGACATTCCGCTTCTCTCAAGAGCTTCAGTCGATACTCTCCTCCAACTTCTCCAACATATTCGACATGAGGTAGCTTATTGATTCGAGGTTCCACTTCGTTCAAGAAGTACTCCGTGTTAAAAACAGGACCTGCTATCTTCATTCGTCTCTTTGTCTTTTCAGCTATCTCTAATGCATGGTGGATACCTTTATGAGCGCTGATCACGCCAAGAAAAAGGAGATAGTCTTCCTTTTCTTTTTGAAAGGGATACTCGTTTAGGTCGATACCATTATACACGTAATATCCCTTACCCTTTCCGACATGTTCGAGTGCTCGCTTACTAAGATAGACAGGATGTTCCACATCATTTTTCAAACTGTCATGGATGGTACAAACAGTAGGTACAGTCAGTTTCAATTTTCCGATCACGGAGAGATGGGTGTGATCATGGATGATATCTACTTTTTGAGGAAGCGTTTGTTTAACAAACGTTGCTATATGTTCAGGTCTACCTGGTTCGTGATGATATGGAATCAGCTGAGCACTTGTCGCGCTTCCTTCTCTCGCGTATAAATAAACTTCGTGCCCCCTTTTTACACTCTCTTCGACTAAAGCGTATATCATGCGCTCGATGCCACCATAGTTAAGAGGCGGCACTGGGTAAAAATCAGGCGCAACATGTACGATTCTCAAATCTTCACCTCCACTCTTTTCTTTTGTTGTAGAAGCTTCCTGTTATAAAGCATGTGTTCATCGGTAGGTCGGTATTTAAGAGCTTGTTCATTATGTTTATAAGACTTTTCAAACTCTCCAACATGGTAATAACATATACACAACTGAAGATGAGGAAACCAAGTCCAACAGGCTTCTTGTAAAAAACCTAAATGATCGATAGGCTTATCCAATTCGGTAGCAAGCTTAAACCAATAGCAAGCTTGTCCATAGTTCTTTTGCTTTAAGAATATAGAACCTAATCGACAGCATATCTCTGCACGAGGCAAGTCATACTCGAACGAGTGCATAGCGAATGTACATGCCTTGTCATATTCTTCTTTTATCATGTATATCTCACTCAATCGGTAACACGCAGAAATGATATCTTCACTCCAACCCTTTTTTTCTTCTATGAACCTTTCATAAATCTTCAACGCTTTATCAAAATGTTGATTGTCCATCAACTCGTTACCAAAATAGTAAAGATCACGAGGAGAGAAAGACTCTCCTCGCTTCTCCCTGTTCTCAAAGATAGCTAGATTCCTCCCAGAATGAGCGTGTTTCCTCGTATGTGTTACCACAATATCTGAGTTTATGATTTGACCGTTCACACCTAAATACTCATGAACGGGACCGACCCATCGAAAGTTTTTATCTCGTTTGACGAGTCGGTTACGTCTGAGACTCGTTGTTACATTTCCAAACTCATCAAACGCATAGTGATAGATCATTGTCACAGCATCAACATTTTCTAATAACTCTTCTTTTAACCTTGCTAACTTATCTTGGTCTGCTTTTAATAAAACGTCATCCGCATCAAGCCACAAGATGTAATCACTCGTGGCTTGAGCAAATGCAAAGTTACGTGCAGCTGAAAAATCATCGATCCACTGAAAGTCATAAACAAGTGGAGTAAATGAGCTCGCAACCTTCTTTGTGTCGTCTGTTGAACCTGTATCTACAACTATTATCTCATCACAAAGTTTATAGACTGATTTAAGACATTGTTTTAGTGTGTGTTCTTCATTTCTTACGATCATACAGAGACTAATAGTACACATAACAACCTCCTAGATATTGGTGTTAAGAAAAACTGTGTATGCGGCACTGTTAGCTGCTATAGGATTTGCGTACAATGAAATAGCATCTGTTCTAGACACAACATTACCAGGAGTGACAGTCGTCCAACTAACTGAACCTGGACCTACCACATAGGGACTTCCATTAGAAACAAAGATTGGCTGCGCTCCTATATCAGTTGGTCGTATCGAAAATATGACGGTTCCCCCTGTAGCGGCAGTTATGTTTAACGTGACTCTCGAGATTATGTTACCAGCGGCAGGTACCACTGCATTGTTGATAACATCAAAACAGATTTCAAAGATATACGCTCCAATAGAGATATTATTAGAGTTTAATGAAGCTGTAAAAGCAACAACAGATCCTGAACCTGCAGTGACATAAGGTATCGCTTGAGACAATGCTCCTGGAGAACCCGCTAAACGTTGAAATCCATTGTTTGCACCTGTAAAGGTTATAGGTTTTGTTGATGTAGTAGCGACTGGACCGGTAGAACCTGTCGCCCCGGTTGGGCCAGTCGGTCCTGTTGGACCCGTCGGACCGGTTGGACCTGTTGGACCTTGAGCACCGGTTGGACCGGTAGCCCCTTGTTGGCCGATCGGACCTTGTGCGCCTTGAGGGCCGGTTGGACCTGTTGGGCCCGTTGGACCGAGGTCTCCTGTCGGGCCTCTGTCTCCTGTTGGCCCTTGTGCACCTTGTGGACCCGTCGGACCTGGATCTCCTGTCGGACCCCTATCACCTGTCGGACCTTGTGGACCCAAAGGACCCGTCGGACCTGGATCTCCTGTCGGACCCCTATCACCTGTCGGACCTTGTGGACCCAAAGGACCCGTCGGACCAAGAGCTCCTGTTGGGCCTTGCTGTCCGATGGGGCCGGTTGGACCTGTTTCTCCTGTTGGGCCTGTTAGCCCTGTCGGACCGATGGCGCCTGTTGGGCCGGTTACACCGGTTGGTCCTTGTGGACCGAGCGCTCCTGTTGCCCCTTGCGGTCCTATCGCACCTGTCGGACCTTGTGCACCGGTCGCTCCTTGTGGACCTGTCGGACCTGAAAGACCTTGAGGGCCAGTCGGTCCAGTCTCTCCTGATCCAGTTGGACCGGTCGGACCGATCGGACCGGTCGGACCCGTGTCTCCAGTTGGACCAGGGGGCCCGCCTGAAGGACCGGTCGGACCGGTTGGACCAGTCGGTCCTCCTGCGGGACCGGTTGGACCTGTTGGACCTGTTGCCCCTTCAGCTCCGTTTACACCAGCAGGTCCTGTCGGGCCAGTGATACCAATTCCTGGTGATCCTGTAGGTCCGGTCGGACCAAGTGCACCGGTCGCACCCTGGGGACCAGTGGCTCCTTGTGGACCCAATTCTCCTGTTGGGCCAGTGGGCCCTGCAATTCCTTGAGGTCCGGTCGGACCTTGTTGCCCTTGAGGACCGATCAAACCTTGCTCACCTTGAGGCCCCTGCTGTCCGGTTGGACCTTGCACACCTATCGGACCGGTGTGACCGAGAGGTCCAGTCGGGCCAGGATCTCCTGTCGGGCCTAAATCTCCTGTTGGCCCTTGTAATCCTACAGGTCCTGTTGGACCAGGATCTCCTGTCGGGCCTAAATCTCCTGTTGGTCCTTGTAAACCTACTGGCCCTGTCGGACCAGGATCTCCTGTCGGGCCTAAATCTCCTGTTGGTCCTTGTAGACCTTGAGGGCCGATGAAACCTTGAGGGCCTGTTGGTCCTGTTAATCCAATCGGACCTGTAGCTCCTTGTTCACCTATCGGGCCGGTAGCACCGATCGGCCCTTGTGGACCTTGAATTCCAGGAGGTCCTGTTGGACCTGTAGGACCTGTAGGGCCTGTGGGTCCGCCTGCTGGACCTGTAGGACCAGTCGGACCCGTCAAACCTTGTATAATCGTAGGACAACAACATGAATCTTCAGCAATATTTTCCTGCATCTCTTTGATCTGATTAGAGATTGCGCTTGGAATAAGCGGATCCCAAAAGAGACCAGTAAATCGATAGAATGTATTGGTGCTAATATCTAAAAATAAACTTCCGATCTCGGCTTTAATAGGTCTATCTTTTAATCTTCCTTCTTGAATGAGGGGAGTTCCTCCACCATTAAGAATATAAGGCTTCGAATCAATGTGCGATTGTAAGAATTCTTTTGAATGACTCTCACCTTTATGAATACCTTTATCTCTTCGTTTCTTAGAAGTCATAAAGAACCCTCCCAATAAACCATACTCAAATTACCCGTCATAATAAGATATTAACCTCAATTTATATTATGATTAAAATAGATCAAACTGACTTAACATAGGTGTCCAAATGAATATAGAAGTGACATATAATATTTTTTATCTCAATAAAAAGACCAACCTCATAAATAAGGTTAGTCGTAGATGTTATTCTGTTTTTCTCTAAGGTTTTACAATCTTATTTTCTCTTATGTATATATCATGTATTGAAGCCAAACTCTCTAATGTTTTATGACTCAATCGATCTTCATCATAAGCACAAATTGAGATAACACTCATGGTTTTTAGTAATTGATCAATTCTTCTTTCATAAGTGATCAAATCTTTGTTCGATAAGTCTTTACCCCATTCAACATGACCCCAAGTCACAATACGTTCACCCTTTTCTACATGAGGACGTACTTTATCTTGAAAATGGTTATAAATGGAATCAGGATTAAAACTTTCTTGTTCATAGTAAAAATCAAACGTATTCTCTCGCTTTAGATTTAAGAGATTTTGATCAGATACTGATTTTTTTAACCTTTTTAAAATCTTAGGGTAAATCCTGTCGTTTTCGACGAGGAGTACCTGTGTACCTTTATTTAATTCCTCGCTCAAATAATCTGCAGCCATGTGAACATAATGATCAACTTGGTTAAAAACAATAAGGATATGAGCGTTTTCAGATTCAAAGTGATTGATTTCATCTGTTAAGTTCAACTTCTTATCTTTCAAAAAACATTCCTCCCTTTATGAAATTTATCTAAAGTTAGAAGAAAATTTTTAATCATTAATCTTGGAGATACTCTGATTTCCCCTTATTATACCTCTAACATAAACCATTAGATTCTAAAGCATTATTGCGCTTTAATGCATTGAATGTTCCTAATAATAACATAATCAATTAGAACTCCGCTTAATTAACAAACCATTTTAAAACTCTCTGGATAAAACTATAAAGCTGTATAGCGTGAATTAAGAGCATTTGATAATACTTTTTCTCACCGCTCATGCCAGGTTAAAGCACTTTAATCTATTAATATAAAAAAATCCCCAGGAGCAGTACCCTGGGGTTGGTGTTTGTCGTTCAATTAATTTGTGTCATATCGATTCGTAAATTCGTATTAGTTTAATTTTAATTAATCCTATAGGTGAGAATACACTATTCACCTATATCCATTAAAATTGCGTTCCACAACCTCCAATGTCTGTTTGTGGAGTAACTGCAGAAGTAAAGGTTGTACTGAATGAATCTCCTGCTGTATTAGTGGCCAAAATGTTCCAAGTAGCCGTGTTGCCTGATTGTGTGTATCCTATGAATACATCAAATAGACCTTGCAACGTCGAATTACCAGAGGCAACTGCCTCTCCCTCAAGTGTGGCTCCTGTTTCACCTATACACGATATACGAATTCTTCTTCCTTGTATAAGGTTAAACGTGAAGCTGCCACCTGAAAATGTAATGCTAAAGTTATCTACTGCAGGATTACATCCTGGTGCTGCAATATAACATTGAACCGCAGAGACATTGATGGTACCTGACACAGTAGAAGGTACTCCCCCGTTCACAATATTGGCTGTGGCTGGTGCGCCTGTTCCAGCAACGCCTAATTGGAACTTACAAGGACATACTTCTTCTTCTGGGCAACTAAAATTAATATCAATAGAATCAGCCGTTGTTTGCCCTCCTACAGTAGCAGAAGCGGTCACGATTGTTGATGTCGGTGCGGTACCTACAGGAACGGTCACATTCGTTGTAAACGTTCCATTTGCTAAAGTAATCGTCGGTGGAATGGTTGCTACCCCTACAGGGAATTGTGTAAATGTGATTGGTATTCCTGCTTGCGGTACTCCTCCGCAGGTAAGCGTACCAGAAATGGTTCCAGTACAATTAATCTCTGGCGCAGCAGTAAGCGTCAAGGTACAGTTACTTGGACAGGAACCTGTTACGGTAACGGAAGCATTCAACACTTGTGCACCAATCGTAGCGGTTGCGGTTATGACCGCTGACTCAATATCGACAGTACCAGCTGCTATATTAACACCCGTACCTACGTCTCCCTGTGAATCAGAAATGTCTGTGGCAGGATTCAACGTAAAATCTGGGTTGCTACTACTAAAGATAACCGTAACTCCTTCAATTGGCTGACCTCCACAAGTTACAACTCCAAATACACTTCCTGTACAGTTAAAAGGTGTTCCAGAGGAGAAAAGTTCCAATGTACATAGTGCTGAAGGACACATTACCATCGACGTATCCGTTGTGGAAATCGTTCTACCGTTTACTACAGTAGAAGCTGAAATTACAACGTCTGTTTCAGGCGTACCCACTGGAACATCTACTTCAACACTAAAGTTACCAAACGAGTCGGTAACAATTGGATTTGGCGAAAATGTTAGAATCGATGGTGTTGATTGAAACGTTACAACGGCTCCTGATACGGGAATACCATTGCAAGTTACTTTACCATTAATCGTATCATTACACACAATAACGGCAGCTGATAAGATATCTATACCACATCCTATTGTCGGAGAAAGTTCAACACCGATAATACAATCACAATCTAGAACGATCGGCCTCCCAACAGGATCTGTTCCAAATACGCAATTATCTCTAACTTCCAAAAAAGTTAATAAAATTTGTGTTCCTCTATTAGTAACAATTGTAATGTTTTGTCCGATTTTAAAACAACGAATAAGGTCACAAACGCAATTATGTTGGTTGTCCATAATATTTCCTTTCTATAGATAGATGCAGATTATCATATGAAAGGATCTATAATAAGGTGAATGATTTACTCAGTGAACTGAGCCATGAACTTGTTTCTACTTTTTCTCGACAGGGATCCATATTTCTGTTCTGTTTCCACTCGGTTTTGAGATATCTTGAGCATACATTTCGATTTCTGGTAAACCTGCATGCTGATAGTCAGTTGCAGGAAACCATTCATGATACACTTGATGAAACCCTTTTTGTACTGCCTCCGAAATTGTTCCGTAACATGAAAATACTGCCCAAGTAGCAGAAGGAATTTCTATACTAGTCCAATGCTCAGTTATATGTTCTGCTTCACTTCTTTTCCCAATCATATAGGTGAATTCCTCATCAAAATTACATGTTATACCCAGTATGGTGTGACGATTAGAATCTTGAGTGATTTCATCAAGGGTTCCGTCTCGCATACATTCTCCCCAAAAATCTTGCCGTGTTCGCCCTTCATCTCCACAAGTTAACGTTGTTGTTTTACCACAAATCATAAACGAGTCTTTTTCATCAATTATGTATTCTAGTTCACGATCGCCAGAGATCGTTAGTTGGAACGATATCCGTGGGAACGCTTTTAATGAAACGCCAGATCGACGAGCTTCAGATGGTGGGATTCCATGAATCTTCCGAAATGCCTTGGAAAACGATTCTGGTGTTTTGTATCCATATTTCATTGCAACATCTATTACTTTTGAAGAAGAGATGGCAAGTTCTTGAGCAGCTAAAGTCAGCTTTCGTTTACGAACATACTCAGCTACTGTCATTCCCGAAATCATATAAAACATTCGTTGAAAATGGAACGGTGAAGAATATGCTATCTTTGCAATTTGGGCGATGTTTAAGGGTTCTTCCATATTGCTCTCCATGTAGTCCAAAGCTTTTTCCATTCGATTTAGCCACTCCATACTGAACCACCTCTATCACTCTGTTAGAATAGATCAATAAAGTTATACTTCGCTCTTCTTTTCAGTAAACCTCCTATCATCTCATTTCATACCCGTTCATTAAAAGCACGGAATGACAGGAAAGCTTCATTTACTACTCCTAAAATGAAAGGGTAACCATTAAATCATTGAAAAGAGGGATCGGAGTTGAAGATAAGAGTAGCAAGTTTGATCACAATCGGAATGTTATTCTCAAACAGTCCAGCTGCATGGGCTCAGCCTTTTCAACAGAATTACGTAGAATATGTTGCGTTAGGTGATTCCATAGCCGCAGGAATGACGCCTTATGGTGGCTATGATGAGAGCTATCCAGATATGCTGAAAGATATGTTTAAGCGAAAAAGTACCACAATGAAAGACTATGATAATTTCGCGACCTCAGGTTATACCTCTGAACAACTGAAACAGGATGTTCAAAACAACTCTGCTGTGCGTAAAGAACTCCGTGAAGCTACTCATATTACAATCACAATAGGAGCAAACGACCTCTTTCAAAGACTTCTAGCCGATCCATCAACTGCACAACAAGGCATTGATACAGCGAGTTCGAATTTAGATGTGATTCTTGAAACGATCAACGAACTAAATCCCCATGCAAAAGTGTATGTTATGGGCTATTACAATCCTTTTTCTTATTACCCAGATGAAGTTCAAAATTTCCTTGTTCCTCTTTCAGATTCTTTAAATCATGAGATCGAAACTAGAGCTATTGAAAACGGTGATCGATACGTCACGACAGCTCAAGCCATTGATTCTAAATTTGAGAAGTATATGCCTAATCCTGAGGATAACCATTTAAATGTAAAAGGATATGAGGCGATTGCTAAAGAGTTTTGGAAGATAATAAAGAAAGATGATTAAGAAAAGACTCGTCTATGACGAGTCTTTTCAAAGTTATTCATCGAAACCAAGATTTAGAGGTTCTTCCGGTAAGTTTTCAGAACCCATCATATTCGTTGTAGGTTCGGATTCATCTACTTCTTCAAACTTAAACCCATCTGCCCATACTTTCCCTTGTCCCGCTAGCAGCACTCCGAAATGCATCGAAGCACTTTCCGCAGGAACATCTAGTACCACTTTATAATAGTTCCAATCGGAAGTTCCCGTAATCGAGCGGTTATCCATATTATCAAATTGAACAACATCCCCTGATTGATTATCGATACGAAACCAAGCACCACATTTTGTAACTTCTTCTGTTTTTAAATAACAAGACATCTTCATTCTTTTTCCTCTGAATCGGTCGGCCGCAACACTCTGCATCATCGTACCAAATTGACCTTCATCCATATCCCCGGTCGCATATAGCAGGCCTGATTTAGTCCCCGTATGGAATACTTTATCATCCGTTTCCATGCGATAATCACCAGGATGCGAACCGCTTAACATCCATCCTTTTACTGTCGTTGTTTGGCTCATTTCATTTTCCTCCATCCCACTAATGGTTCTCATCAGTTTTCGATACTTTCCAGGTGGCATGTTGTACAGTTCTTTAAATGAACGTGTAAACGCTTCTTGTGATTGAAACTGTAATGAAAATGCGATGTGTATAATGGACTCATCCGAATAGAGAAGGTACATCGCCGCTATCGCTAACCGACGCTTCCGAATATAATCACTGATCGTTTGACCCGTTTCTTTTTTAAAAATCCGCGATAAATGAAATTTTGAATAACCCACCTCATTGGCATAATGTTCGAGGAACCAGTCATCTTGCAAATGTTCCTCAATGTAACGAATGGTCTCCTTCGTGACTTCACTGTACATCTTGCTCACCTCACTATTATCATAATAGAAGGAGAAACTGAATTTTTGATATTATTTGCTAACCTAACTATATTTTCCATCAATTAAATGGCAAAGCCAAATTAATTAGTTCTCTAATCTATAATAAAAAATGCACTTCCTCTTGTTGGGGAAATGCATCCATTTCATGTTTATTTATGTTTAATATACCTCTTGATTATTAGAGGTGAATTTCATCCTCAATTTTAATGCAACCATGCTACTGGATATTCCAGTTAACAGAAACAGCCAAGTAAACCATACCAGTCCCACAGTCGGAGATCTAAACGTTAACGAACTAGCCACAAATAATGTAAGACCGAGTATCATGAAAAACAAGCTCAGTTTGTTTGTGTGATTTCTTAAAAGCCATGTAGCAAGTATTACAAGGATATAAAGTAAACTGATTGTCATGAGTATTGGAAATAGAGGTTTAAATTTTGCAGCATAAATGAAATGATCAAATCCTGATATCTCAGAGACGTTGGTTACCGTTCCATGTTTCCATTTTGAAAAAATAGCCGAGTACTTCCATTCCCACTGTGTATCTCTTAATTCACTTCCTTCATACCATGCTGAAAACGTTGAAACAAGAAACACGATAACTGCGAAAACAAATTGAATAACATATGACATAAGTAGATTTCCTCTCGCTTGATAATGTACCTTATTTTACCATGAGAAACCTTTCGTTGCTTACTACTATTTGACTAAATTTTACTCTAAGGCAAATTAATTCTTGAAAGACAGTAAATTTCTCACCACCAACATACATTATATGGTAATTTAGTAACATATACCATAAACAGAGGTGCAACCACTTATGAAAAAGTACATGGGGTTATTTGCAATAATCATTTTTATCGTGAGTTTGATTCCAACTTGGCTTGGAAAATATATTGAATTCTTTGCAGCTTCTTATGCATGGTTTGCACTTTGGGGCTATATTATTGCCTGGATCTTAACACTTTTCTCTAGTAAAGGGAAATGGAAAACGGCTAGTATTTTGACGCTAACCTTATCTGGATTAATCGTGATAATCACTGTTTTTTTCTTAATCGTAACTTGGAATAAACCCTAATCTAACGAGCTGTAATAGACCAGATTATTAGTCTGGTCTTTTAAATTACACGATTTTCTCCGCTAACTCTAGAATAATCCCCTCTGGACCACGAACATAGCAAAGTCTGTAGCTGTTTTCATATTGCTCAATCTCACTAAAAATCTCTATGCCTTTCTCTTTCAAAATGGCAACAATAGCCTCAAGATCCTTAACTGCAAAGCAGATATGTCGAATACCTAGTGTATTTGGTGAGGGTTGTTGAGGAGCGGAAACATCAGTTGGTGAATTATATTTAACTAGCTCTAACCAAGCCTGTCCATCTGGCATTCCTAGTCCTACACATTCTGTTCTAACATTCTTTAGTCCAACAATCCTGTCTAACTGATCTCCTTCTAGTCCCCATTCCGCCTTCACTTCAAGACCTATATCAAGGAAAAATGCTTTCGCTTCTGAAAGGTTGTTTACGTTTATACTCACATGATCAATTCTATTAATCTTCACAAACAATTCCTCCGATGTTCGTTTTGGTTCATAAGATATATTCGATTGCACTACTCTAATACCTTTCTTTAAATGAAAGCTCCCCAGTGAAACTTATGTCACTCAAGAGTCCCATCCTATTTTAAGATACTTATCTAGTTAAATAGATACACACAAAAACTCCTAAAAATAGAACATTCACATTCACTTCTATAGTAAGACATTATCATTTTTCAACAACCTCACTTGATTTCATATACACATTTCCTTTTCTGTATTATATTGGAACACATTAAGAGGAGGAGAGTTATTATGAAAAAGTTTTTAAGTCTATTTACAGTGCTTGTTTTTTCACTCGTGCTCGTTGCTCCATCGTTTGCGTCTGCAGCGCAGAAGTTGATTCAACCAATCAACAACGCTTATATTACCGCTGGCTATTTAAACGCTAACTATCAAAAGAAATTTGGTTTTAAACACTATGGTTGGGATTTAACTTCTTCTAACAGCAGCAGAGCGGTTTGGGCAAGTGGATCTGGGAAGGTCTTAGCTACAGGCTACGATAACGTTTTAGGAAACACCGTCATTGTGAAATATCCTGCAGCATACATCCATTCAACAGGAGCAACGAAAGATCTTGTGTTCCGTTATAATCACTTAGCTTCAATTGCTGTGTCTAAAGGACAAAGTGTTACAAAGGATACGCGATTAGGTAACTATGGAAATACAGGTTTGTATTCAACGGGGCCGCACCTTCACCTTGAAATTGATACAGACACGACTTATTATCAATACTCTCCAACATTAGGATCGAGTTCTAATATTATAAAAGCGGGTACAGCAAGCACGGTATTATCTCCGAAGAATGTTTTATATACCAAAGTTTCTGCTCCTGATAACCAAAGCATCTATATCATAGGAGATGGCTATCAATCCTCTTCTGAAGATGACCTTCCTTTTAAAAATTAATAAGAAAGAGACAAAGCAAATCTCGCTTTGTCTCTTTTTTTGTTCCCTTCATTTAACCCAACTGGCGTTTAAACTTTTTACTAGCAAAGAAGTAAGCAACCACCATAATTCCGATACACCAAGTAAGCGCCATCCAAATATCATTTCCAACTGGTCCCTCATACAATAGAGCACGAATCGCGTTCACAATAGATGTTACGGGTTGATTTTCCGCAAAGATACGCACGATCTTTGGCATTGTTTCGGTAGGAACGAATGCTGAACTGATAAAGGGTAGGAATACGAGCGGGTACGAATAAGCGGTAGCTCCTTCCATTGAACTTGCTGTTAAACCAGGTATGACAGCGAGCCATGTAAGCGCTAGTGTAAATAGACCAAGTATCCCCGCTACAGAAAGCCAATCTAGAAGTCCTGCGTTAGAACGAAAACCCATCAGCAAGGCGACTAAAATAACAATCAAGATCGTAAGTGCATTTGAAACAAGTGAAGTTAAAACATGTGCCCACAATACGGATGATCGTTTGATTGGCATGGTTATAAAACGAGCCATTAATCCACTCTTCACATCTGTAAACAGTCGAACAGACGTATAAGCCACGCCTGATGCGATCGCCATCAGCAAAATTCCCGGTAATAAGTAATTCACATAGTTGTCTGTCCCAGTCTCAATGGCACCGCCGAATACATAAACAAACAATAACATCATCATAATCGGTGTAATAGCCACCGTGATAATCGTATCCGGACTTCGCATGATATTACGCATTAAACGCCCTAATAAAGTTCCTGTTATCCTTTTCATCTACACACTCTCCTTTTTACCGATGATGTTGAGGAAAATATCCTCGAGCGATGGCTGCTTTTCAACGTACTCCACTATAGCTTTCGGAAACATCTCTTTCAGTTCTTGCAGCGTGCCGGTCTTAATGATTACTCCACCATGTAAAATCGCGATACTGTCCGCGAGCTGCTCGGCTTCTTCCAAGTATTGTGTGGTCAATAATATGGTCGTACCACCATTCGCAAGTTCTTTTACAGTACTCCAAACTTCAATACGTGCTTCAGGATCAAGTCCTGTTGTTGGTTCGTCAAGAAAAATGACGTCTGGTGCTCCAATTAGACTCATGGCAATGTCAAGCCTTCGTTTCATCCCACCTGAATATTGGTCACTGCGTTTATTCGCGGCTTCCGATAAGCTGAATCTTGCAAGTAAATGATCTGCGACCTCACCTGGATTGTTAACACCTCTTAATTTAGCGATCATCATTAGGTTTTCCCGCCCTGTAAGCATTTCGTCTAAAGCTGCAAACTGCCCTGTTAAACTAATGCTTTGACGGACTCCATCGGGTTGGCGATTGACATCAAATCCGCAGATTAGCGCTTCCCCTTCATCCGCTTTCATCAATGTAGAAAGAATGTTGACGATCGTCGTCTTCCCCGCTCCATTTGATCCTAACAAAGCGAAGATTTCTCCCCTATTCACCTCTAAATCTACTCCTTTTAAGACTTCCTTATCTTTGAAAGACTTTTTCAAGCGTTTTATAGAAATCGTTGTTTGATTCATGTTTTTCCTCCTCAATTTCACTATTTAGCACCGCCGATAATAAGTGTTACTTAGTACTGAGTAAAAAAATAACTGAATAGTTCCCTCTACATTCTATTCAGCCATAAATAATACTCTTTTCCTAATTCCTTCTTAATACTTTGGTTCAAACCTTCACGATATTTAGCAAAATAGGTCTTGGCGTTTGCTACGAGTTCATCTGCAAAAGATGCCACGTCTTCCCCTGTAATGTCTAGCACGGGTCTCCCTTCTGCTGCTCCTGCTTCAAACAAATCAATCAACTCATACTGGATGTGTAGCATATCTATCCCGTTTCCAGATGAAAAGTTCCACATATACGTTTGAATCTTTTTAAATACAAACTGATAATCCTCCGGAAGAGCTTCAACACGCGCCATCATCATTTTGTATTCTTTCTTATCACCAATCATCTTTTTAATCCATTCCAACATATTTCCTTCCTCCTTTTTATCCCTTCCATTTATAACGCCACCGAAACACTTTATGTGCTTACTGTGATTTCAATCCATTAATCTTTGAAGATACGAAATCCCATTTTCTCCAAAATGATTTAAGTTCTTGTCTGCCCGCTTCATTGAGCGTGTAAAACTTCCGAGGTGGTCCCATATCTGATGGCTTCTTGACGATGTCTACTAATTTCTTTTTTTCTAACCGTACGAGGATCGTGTATACCGTACCCTCCACCACTTCTGTAAATCCTAGATCGTTTAAGCGTCGTGTAATTTCATAGCCATAGGTTTCATGACGACTGATTATTTCTAACACACAGCCTTCAAGAGAACCTTTTAGCATTTCTGTTAAATTTTCGATGTCAGGAGCCTCCTTTATTTCATATGACCTATAATAAGTATGACTTAGTACCGTTTTAAAAAAATAGAGTCAAAGTCACGATTACTATTTAGTATTACTTATTACCTCTACATTGTATGACTGAGTACCAGAAATGTCAACTGTTTTCCAAAAAAGATTTAATTTACGAAAAATCGGCATTAAATAGTAAAAGACTCTCCAAGATAGGACGAGTCTTTTCGTATTTGCTCATTAAACTACATTCAAGAACGACGGGCACGAATTAGCTTTATCATGGCTACCAAGAGTATAATACCTGTAATACCCCAAGTTAGAAGAAAGGCAAGACCAAGTCCAATATTTGCGCCAATATATTCGTTATTGTAATCATCATAAAGCGCATAAGCTAGTGGAAAAGCAGCTATAAACATACCAAGTAGCAATAGTAGAATATTCTTTTTACTTTTGTGTTTTACAGAGAGATACATAACCATAAAAGAAAGAACGAGTATAACAAATGTTAAAATCGTCACCCATGTTTCCATGATTTACTCATACCTCCTTTAATTCACTAATACTAAATTATAATATTCTCATACAAATCATACTTTTATTTTTTCACGAATGAGTGATTAGCAAACTCAAATCCAATCGTGAAATCTTCCTTTAAAATGAGCATTGCACTAAACTTTTTCTTTTCTTTCGCTTTCGGTTTAAAGCCTTTAATAAGACTAGTTTTACCCTTCGTACACAGATCTTTCACTTGTTTTTCGGTAATCGTCTTACCAAGTAATTTCCCTGGAAAAGTTTGTTTGCAGCCATTAGCATGTTCTGAGCAGCGATAATAGGAACGACTTACGCTGATCATTCCTTTTTTACACCGTGGACAAGTAGCAATCGGTTTCTTACTCGCACTTTTAGCCCCATCAATACTCTGCTGGATAGGTGCAGCATTCAATTGACCAGGTACTTCTTCAATTAATTTATTGAGAAACTTTGCGATACTTCCCAAAAAAGCTTGAGGTGTCCCATCTCCGTTTCCGATTTTCTTCAAATAGGTTTCCCATTTAGCGGTCATAGATGGACTGGAAAGCAGATTGCCTTCTATGGACTGACACAGAATTTTCCCTTTTTCGGTTATGTGTACAATGTTCCTCTTCACTTCAATGTATTGGTGCTTTTTAATGGTTTCAATGATTCCACTTCGCGTTGCCTCAGTACCTAAACCTTCTACTTCTTTCAAAATTTCCATTTCTTCTTCATTCTCAACCGACTTACCACACGTTTTCATCATCGAGATGAGTTGACCTTCTGTATAAGGTTTCGGTGGTGTAGTCATTCCTTCTTTCATTTTGACGATACTCTCCACTTGCTCACCTTTTTCAAGTATAGGAAGAGCTTGTGCTGCGTTTTCATCTTTCTTAGCATTTGGGTTTTCTTTGTCCTTTGAACCATAGTTAAAAAGTTCTTTCCATCCTTTGTTGATCTCTGTTCTTCCTACTGATTCAAAGTCTAGTCCATTCACGCTCGTTGTTACTTTTGTCTCTTCATATACGTAATCGTGATGAAACATCGCAAGAGTTGTGTTCAACACTTCAAAGTAAATGTTCTTCTCTTCTATCGATAATCCTTGAATCTTCGCAGAAGTTGGAACCTGTTTTGTTGGAATGATTGCATAGTGTTCTTGAACCTTCGATCCGTCTACATATCTTTTACTAGGTCGTTTTGAAGCTATAGTAAAACGATTTTCTATCAAATTTTGATAGGACTCAAGGTTAGCAGTTAGATAAGCAAACTCATTTTCAGTAATGTATTGGGTATCTGTTCTCGGATACGATAGGATTTTCTTATCGTACAATTTCTGAACCGTATCGAGAACCTTCTTCGGACTATACTTCCATCTTCTGTTCGCTGTTGCCTGCAACGTAGAGAGCGCGTGCAACTTTGGAGATTTGATTCGCATCTTCTTTTTTGAAACAGCTTTAATAATACCCGTATCTTTGCCGGTAATCTTGTGCTTTTCTAGCAGCTGTTGGACTTCTTCTTGTTTTTCACTTTTAATTTTCGCTTTGCCTCTATACTTTCCGTTTGCGGCCGTAAAGTTCCCTTCAATCTCATAAAAAGGTTTCGGCACAAAATTCTCGATCTCGAGGTGCCTCTGGTAGATCAAGTAGGTTGTTGGCGACTGCACCCTACCAATGCTTAAGCTATCCGTGAATCCTTTTTGCTGTAAAAGCAGCGTATAAAGCCGACTTCCGTTCATGCCAACGAGCCAATCCGAGATCTGACGAGTTTTGGCTTCAGCATATAGCAACAGATCTTTCTCGTTATTATGTAGATTAGAGAATCCTTTACGAATCTCATCCACTTCTAGAGAGTTAATCCACAGTCGTTTGATGGTTTTCCCTCTCACACCTGTCATATGGTAGATGGAATAAAAAATGTTCGAACCTTCACGATCCACATCACATCCGTTAATGATGATGTCCGCTTCTTTAAATAAGCGTTTTACTGCATTAAACTGTTCATACTTTCCCGTTGCGACCTTGAATTCATAACGTTCAGGTAAGATTGGTAAAGAAGACAAGCGCCACGTTCCCCACTCTGATTTATATTCTTTAGGTTGTTTCAGTTCAACTAAATGCCCGATACCCCATGTAATCGTTGCCCCATTTGGAAAAATGCTGCATGGGTTTAATTCGATGAACGTTTTATCTTTCTTTTTTATTGTAAAGGCATCTGAATAAGCCTTAGCTTGGGATGGTTTTTCTGCTAAAATGACGATTTTACTCATAGGAATTCACCTTTTTACTGAATTTTTTACTATAGAAAAAGAAAATAAGGGAAGCGATACACCACCCTTACTCTCGTCTCATATATTGCAAGCTTTCTATGTACACATTAATTCGTTCAATCCACGGATGTCCTTTTGGGTATTGAATCATTATTGATTTCCTTAGCCATTCTCGACTTGTATCCTTTAATAGTGGCAAGACATTTTCTAAGTCTACCATGTCTTTTTCTCGGATCACCGAACTTCCACCTTTATATAAAAGTTGAATTTCTGGTTTTATGTATGGAACTCCTGCAGAAGTTTTCAAGTCAATATCCGTTAGCTTTCTTCTTATTGTACCATTTCGTTTGTAAATCCAATAATCATTCTCTGAATCTAGGATCATCACTTGAAAAGCCCAGCTAGACTCTCCGTTTTTCTTAAACCAGAGATTATCAAAATGAGCTTCTAGCTTTTCGTTTATGTTCCAAGGGTTAATTTTCCTTTGAATGCTTTATACCCTTCCCAGTTACTTGCCAAATATCTCTGTAAAAGGAGATGTTGCGATCTCAAAATAACAACATCGATATCATCATGTTCTCGTGTAATTCTTTCGAGATACAAATCCAATGCTCAGCCACCAGCAATCCACCATTGGATAGGAATCGGGCTGAATATTTCTTGGATTTTGTCGACCGAAAGTGGTTTCCAGTGTTCTTTGTTTTCGCTCATTTTAACCTCAATGTCTCTTATTATTTTTATACATTGATTTCAACTTCATATATGTCCCTATTAACAAAATGGTAATTAGAGCACTTTCGAACGCTTTTACTAATAATACAAAAAGTAGTCGCCCGATGTCTTCCATTTCAGATAATTCATAGTATTGAAGTTCTTGTCCATATAAAACTTCATTAATAACCATCAAGATCATGACAATCGGGAACAGATACCAATAGTATTTCTTAAGATTGTCTGGTATTGAGAACTCCATACTATTCCTCCAGTCAATATAAATTAACTGATCATTTCTTATATTAACTATAAACCATCATTGGATTCCAATCATTTCAAATTTATTAGTATTCCTCAATCATTATTCATTGTTCCCAACATATTTCTTCAAGTTGTAATACTATTCATTACATTTACAATTCTGATATACAAATTTACAAAATCGTTACTTCTTATTAATTTGGTTTTTACGTTTGTTTTGTAGAATCAAATTGTCAAATGCAACATCATTCAAACACAAAAACAACACGGAGGGTCCCAAAATGAAACTGAACAACTTTGCAAAAACATCGATTGCAAGTTTGCTATCCATTTCACTTTTAGCAGGCTGTGGTCAGAGTAATGATAATAAAGACAAGACTCAAGAAAATCAAAATTTAAGTTTAGAACAGATCACTAAAAAGGCGAAAGAAGAAGGTCAAGTGGACAGTGTGGGTATGCCTGATTCATGGGCAAACTGGATTGAAACATGGAAAGATATCAAAACAAAATACGGGATTAATCATAAAGACACTGACATGTCTAGTGCTGAGGAGTTAGCGAAATTTGAATCAGCTGGACCAGGTGGACCGGATATTGGAGACGTTGGTCTATCATTCGGACCACTTGCAAAAGAAAAAGGATTGACACAACCTTATAAGACCGAAAATTGGGATGACATCCCTAAATGGGCAAAAGATAAAGAGGGTCATTGGGCTGCAAGTTACCAAGGTACCATCTCATTTATCACGGATAAAGACCGTGTTAAGAATCCCCCTAAGTCTTGGGCTGACCTAGAAAAAGGAAACTATAAGGTCGCGGTCGGAGACGTTATGAAGGCTAATCAGGCACAATTTGCTGTTCTAGCGGCTGCTATGGCAAATGGCGGAGATGAAAAAGATATTAAACCTGGAATTAAGTATTTCGCTAAACTTGCGAAAGATAACAGACTCTCTGTTTCTGATGTTACAGTTGCGAACTTAGAAAAAGGAGAGGTAGACGTTGCGATCTTATGGGATTTCAATTCTCTAGGATACCGTGATCAAATTGATAAAAATCGTTTTGAAGTAACGATTCCAAATGATGTTTCTGTTGTGAGTGGTTATACAACCATCATCAATAAGGACGCAAAACATCCTAATGCTGCTAAGTTAACAAGAGAATTTATTCTCTCTGACGAAGGACAAGCTAATCTGGCACGAGGTTATGCACGACCGATACGAGAAAACGTAGAAATCCCAGCAGATGCTAAAAGCAAGTTACTTCCAGAAGATATGTACAAAAATGCAAAACCCGTTAAAGATATGAAAAAGTGGGATGAAACGATGAAATCACTACCACAAATGTGGCAAGAGAAGGTTCTCATCAATGTCAAATAAACTAGCGTTTATCATGTTAGATGGCCTTCAATATAAAACAGCCGTTGAACAGATGGGCTATCTAGGTCACTTAGTCGAACAGAAAATAGCTGCTCGTTATCTTGTTAAATCTGAAGTGCCAAGTATGTCGAGACCTCTATATGAGGTCTTGCTTACTGGTACTCTACCTCATAAAAATGGCATATTAACGAATCAGACGGTTCGTTTATCAAAAGAAGAAAGTTTGTTTCATTTAACAAAAAAGAACGGATTAACAAACGCAACAGCTTCCTACTATTGGGTAAGCGAACTTTACAACAAAGCACCATTTGTACAATTAACCGACCGTTTTCAAAATGACGAGAATAGAGCCATTCAACATGGTATTTTTTATTCAGAAGATCACTATCCTGACTCTCATTTATTTGCAGACGCACATTATTTAATGGAAACATATCAACCTGATTTTTTATATGTTCACTCTATGAACATTGACGATACGGGACATAAATTTACAGCAGACTCTAAAGAGTACAGAGGATCAGCCATTCGTGCGGATATTATACTAGCTAATATCTTACCTCTTTGGATAGAAAACGGTTATCAAATTATCATTACGGCCGATCATGGCATGAACGATGACGGTGACCACGGTGGAACATTGAATGATGTTAGGGATGTTCCTCTTCTCGTGATTTCAGACAAAGTACGACCTGATGATTATGATCAGGTGGTCAAACAGTTAAACTTGGCACCGTTGGCTTGTCACTTGTTAGGGATAACACCTTCTAAAGAGATGATAAAGGTTGAACTTCCTGGTTTATTGAATCAGTAACGTAAGGTGGTTATAACAGATGAAGAAAAAAACAAATGGATTTTTATGGTTATCCGCAACACCTTTTTTTGTTTTGATTATTGGTTTCTTATTTCTTCCGTTCATTGCGATGATCATCTCAAGCTTTAAAAAAAATGGCGAAGCCGGTTTTTCTCTATTTAACTACACTGAAGTTTTTACAAATAAATTTTATCTATAGGCAATAGGAAATTCGGTATTGATCTCTTTCACTGCCAGTTTGATTGGGATAATAGTAGCCGTATTCGTTGCTTACTCGTTTACAAAGTTCTCACCAAAAGTTCAAGAGCGATTGTTGTTACTCGCGAATATGACTTCAAACTTCGCTGGAGTCCCTTTGGCATTTGCTTACATTGTTCTATTAGGGACAAGCGGATTATTTACGATATTATTTAACGAACTAAGCATCGGTTTTCTTCAAGGATTTAATCTATACTCTTGGTTTGGATTAGTCATTATCTATATCTATTTTCAGATTCCGCTTGCTATCATGCTCTTATACCCGATCTATCTCGGGATAGAAAAAAGGTGGAAAGAAGCAGCAACCTTATTGGGAGCTTCTCCCCTGCAATTTTGGTTGAAGATCGGTATTCCGTTCATCTTACCCGGAATCGCTGGGACTTTTAGTATCCTTTTTGCGAATGCGATGGGAGCATACGCGACTGCTTATGCTCTTGTAGGGAGTAATTTCAATCTCCTTCCTATAAGGATTGGAGCTTTGATATCAGGTGATATTTTCGCACAACCTGAATTAGGTAGTGCGCTAGCTGTATTTTTAGGAGTTTCGATGATTATCGCTCTTCTGATCAATGAATGGCTTATGCGTCTTGTAAGGAGGGATTTAGCGTGAAGGAAAACAAGCGTACCCATAAAATCATTGTAACGATTACGTTTTTGTATTTATTTATTCCATTGTTAGCGACTTTTCTTTATTCCTTATCTACAACTTGGAACGAGACGATTCTTCCAGAAGGATTAACACTAAAATGGTTTGTAGACCTATATAACGATCCACGTTTTATTGACGCACTATGGCGAACGATCCAACTTACAGGAGGAACGATGATCGTTTCTATTTTAATCATGGTTCCTGCTATATTCGCCATTACGGTTTATGCTCCCAAATATGAAAAATGGTTACAGACCATCGTTCTTTTTCCTTATGCTATGCCAGGAGTAGTAGCCGCAGTTGGGTTATTAAGTATTTATTCAAAGAGTAGTATACCAATGGTTATTGTTCTTGCAGGATCTTATTTTGTTCTAATCCTTCCCTTTATGTATCAAGGTGTGAGAAATAGTTTAAGAACAGTAAACGCAAAAACACTTGTAGAAGCAGCTGAACTTTTAGGTGCATCTCGAAGTACAGCTTTTTGGAAAGTGATTGTACCGAACATAACACCTGGTATCATGGTGAGTTCACTCTTATCATTTTCAGTATTGTTTGGTGAGTTTGTTCTTGCCAATATCTTAGTAGGTGGAAGTTTTGAAACGATTCAGATCTATTTGTACCGTCGATTGAGAGAATCTGGACATTTATCGAGTGCTATTGTCGTCTCATATTTCTTATTGTTACTCGTACTAAGTTGGATCATGGTTAGATTTAGTCGTAGAGGAACCTTGAAATTAAAGAAAAAGGAGCCGATCGTATGAGTTTTTTAACAATCAACAACCTTTCTTTAGCCTTTGGTGAAGTAAAAGTATTAAAAGAACTCTCTTTATCCATTGAAGAAGGTGAACTCGTCACCCTCCTCGGCCCGAGTGGATGTGGGAAATCAACCCTCCTCCGCTCCATTGCAGGATTAGTCGATCCGGACAATGGATCTATTGTTATTGATGATAAAGAGGTCATATCGATGAATCCAAAGGACCGAGAAGTAGGTATGGTGTTTCAATCATACGCTCTTTTTCCGAACTTAACCGTAGAAGATAATATTGCTTTTGGTTTAAAAATGAAAAAGTTGAACAAAGGCGAGATTCAAAAGAAAGTGAAAAATATGATAGACCTAGTCGGTTTAAACGGAAAGGAAAGTTCTTATCCACGTGAGCTATCAGGAGGACAGCAACAACGGGCAGCGTTGGCTAGAGCCATTGTGGTAGAACCAAAAGTTCTTCTATTAGATGAACCTCTGAGTGCTTTAGATGCACAGATTCGAGCTAGACTTCAGAATCAAATCAGAGACATCCAACAAAAACTAGGAATCACAATGGTTTTCGTCACTCATGATCAAGAAGAAGCAATGGCGATTTCTGATCGTATATTCTTAATGAATAATGGAGAGATCGCTCAGAGTGGCTCTCCTGTCGAGATATATACACGTCCAAACAGTGAGTTTGTTGCACGTTTTATGGGTCATTATAACGTGTTGCATGCTGACGAGCTACAACAGATTATAGGTTTTGATGCTGGATTCCAGGGAAATCTATTTGGTATTCGCCCTGAAGCATTTACCGAAACGAACATTCACGCTAACGCCCTTACAGTTACAGGTGAAGTACAGAAAGTATCGTTACTCGGTAATGTTGTTCGGTATCAGTTAAGATCGGGCACCCAACATTTTTCTGCAGAACATCTGCATAGAAGTCAAGAGTATACGAAGAGCGGTGATGTTAAAACCCTTTATCTCTCAAAAGAGGATGTGATTCCACTAACATGAACATCGTTTCAGAGAAAAGACGGTTTGAAATCTTAAATCAACTCGAGACGAACGGAAAAGTTTTTGTTACTCAATTAGCGGATGATTTTGGAGTAACACCCGAGACGATCAGAAGAGATTTACATGAATTAGAACAAAAAGGTATCTTGAAACGTGTGCATGGAGGAGCGGTTAAATCTGCTAGCATGCATTATGAACCACCTTTTACAAAAAGACAGAACACAAGCGCTCATGAAAAAAAGAAAATCGGTCAAAAAGCAGCTTCCACCATTAATGATGGCGAAACTATCGTCCTTGATGGCGGAACTACTACCCTAGAACTAGCAAAAGGCATCAAGGGTGTGAAACAACTTACCGTATTGACCAATTCGATGGCAGCCGCTCACGTCTTAAATAACTCCCTTTTTACTAAAAGGTTTGAAGGCAGTGTGATCTTAATCGGTGGAACATTGAACGCTGCGCAACAATCCGTTTCAGGTTCTATGGCTATTGCTTTTCTAGAACAATATAGGGTCGATAAAGCTTATCTTTCATGTGGTGGAGTTTCTATGGATGTTGTAACGGATTATGATAACGAGGAAGCTCTTATATCAAAAAAGATGATTGAGATTGCTCAAAGCAGTTATTTGTTAGCCGATCATTCAAAGTTTAACAGACATTCCTTTTCAGTAATTGCACCCATTGAGCGGTTTCAACATATCATTACGGATGTTCCCTCTATTGAAGGCTGGGATCATTACATTGAAGAGACAGGGATAGATTGGATTGTAGCAAAGGAGGCGGCATCTATTGAAAGTTGATTATCATTTACATCTAGAAGAAGGGCCATATTCCTTTCGATGGCTAGACCGAACTAACCTTTCATTAGATCACTTTCATCCATTACAAGAAAAACCACATACGATTGAGTGGTTAAAAAAAGCGGAATCTAGAATCAATAACAGATTAAATAAAGGATGTTATTCAGAAGAATGGCTCGATCTCTATTTAGAAGAAGCTCTTAATAAGGGAATCAAAGAAGTGGGAATCGTCGACCACCTTTATCGGTTCCGTGAAACCAGGACTTATTACGAAAAATATATGGATGTAACTTCTCCGGAGATCGGAGCTCTTCAACAAAAGTGGCTTGACCAGGTTATGACAGAATCCATCTACGAGTTTGTTACAGCTATTAATCAGGCAAAGAAACGATGGGAACAAAAAGGCGTTATCCTCCGATTGGGTATAGAAAGTGATTATTTCCCTGGATGTGAGGATGAGCTCAGAGAACTATTATCACTGGTAGAGTGGGATTATGTGATCGGATCGGTCCATTTCTTGAACGGATGGGGTTTTGACAACCCTGAAACACAAGACCGATTCAAGAGTTTAGACCTACTCAAAACGTATGAAGAGTTCTTTGGAGTAGTTGAAATGGCGATAAAGAGTAACCTCTTTGACTTTGTAGCGCATCTTGATAATCTTAAGGTCTTTAACCATCGCCCAGATGAAAAGAAGCTAATGCCTTTTTATCATCAAATTGCCGATGCTTTAGTTGAAACAGACACAGCAACCGAGATCAATGCAGGTCTCTTTTATCGCTATCCGGTAAAAGAGATGTGTCCAAGTCCACAATTCCTATCGGTTCTTGTTGATAAAGGCGTCCTATTTACTTTATCATCTGATGCTCATTTTCCAGATGATTTAGGGAAGCACGTACCAGACAACTTAAAGACCTTAAAAAATTCAGGTTATTCAGAGATTGTGACTTTCAATAAAAGAAAACGAGTAATGAAAACTATATAAATTTTAGCTAAGATAATCCAAAATAGGACAAGTTGAGATGATACTCTCTTACTTGTCCTTTTTATATAGTTATTTACAAATCTTTATCCTTGTTAGGCAGTTCGATGTAAAAATCAGTTTTTGGATTAAACAAATAAAGCCATCAGGATTAAATCTTGATATTGGTCGTCCATTTTAACCGCTTTTGCTTTTCTTCCTTCTTCAACAAAATTCAGTGATTTATATAAGTGTATGGCACCTTGGTTGTCTTCCATAACTTCCAGACAAATCTTTTCGATTGTTTTGTTGTTTCTAGCCCAAGAAATCAGCGATTCTAACAGTGCTCTTCCAACCCCTAGATTTCGAAATTGGGGTAACACAGTCATCGCAAAAGAACCTTGATGGGCGATTTTCTCCTTATTTCCGTTTTTAAAATCAATCACACCTGCAATCTCATTCTCATATTCAGCTACTAGTTTGAGATTATTTGGGTTTGTGGAGTAGTATTCTAACTCCTTTTTAATATTTTCTAGGCTTAACTTTTCAAGATCCTCTATAGTAGTTAACATGTAAGGAGCGTCCACCAATGCTTTTGGAGCAGCCACTAACATCTTCTCAGCATCTTCTATGGAAGCCTCTCTTACTGTTACTTTTCTTTCACCTTTAGTTTTATAGGTATAACAATGAGTCGATAACATATGAACTTTCCCTTCTAAATGTATGAATTAATTTTCAACTACGATTTCCCCTTCATCTTTTGGAACTTCAAATCCATTAAGGTAAGAAGCCAATAGTTCCTCTGAAATCGGAAAAGAATTCGCATCAAAGCGTTTGTTCCGTAACTTTAGCCGCTTTCGTAACTCATCTGGCTGAACCTTTAAATAGATCAACATCCATTTACCTCCAGCTTCTTCAATTAGCTTTTTATATTGAATCCTTCTTGATCGGTCCCAAAAGCTAAAATCGATAACCACTTGTTGTTTACCGTGTATTAATTGAATGAGTTGCTGTCGTAATTTATTTTCTGCTTCTCTTCTGTATTCCTCGAATTTTCCCATTGGAAAATCAATGCCCCAACGACCATGGGTAGACCATATTTCTTCATCAATTGAAAGACGAACAAAACCCTTCTTCTCTAACTGTTGTGAAAAAGTAGTTTTCCCGGAACCGGCTACGCCACACATCATCACGACTAAAGGTGTTATCGCATTCTGTTTATCATAAATGGTATCAAAATTAAATTTATTGAACATATCCTTTTCTCCTCATTGGTTGGACATGAGTATATGGATTAATTCTAAATCTACATCTCGAATCCCTCCTTCTTCCAATTGGTCATAAAGAAAAGCGCACTTCTAATTTTTAGAAGTGCACTCCGTGAGTAGTTATTTTGTGTGGTAAGTCGATTGGCCAAATGTAGATGCATCTTCCTAAACCACTTATGCTTTTGCTTTCCACTCGTATAGAAGGTCAGGTAAATTCTCTTCATTCTCATGTCCTCTTCCAATAACCGTAAACCCATTCTTTTCATAGAAACGTTGCGCTTTCTTGTTCACCTCAAATGTGCGAAGTATAAGCCTTCCGGTAGATGTTCCCTTTGCTCGTTGTAGCAATGTTTTACCAATCCCAAATTGTTGAAAATGGTTATGTACATACAGCTGGCTTATTTCTGATTGATGATAAGCGATCATTCCAGCAACCTTTTCATTAACGATCGCTAACTCAACGATAAATTCTTTCATTAAGATGTTATTCAGAAAATAGATATGAGTTTCAAAACTATGAATTTCCCTTATGCCTATGGCTTTGAGTTTACTATCCCGCCACATTTTAACGGTTTGTTCTGCGTATTCAGGTATATAAGGTATGATTTTAAATTGTTTATTCTCCAATTGTCTCAATCCTTTCAATTCCCTCACATTTTTTCATTGTACAACATACAATAGCTTATCCTTAATTTTATTGGAGGTAATTTAAAATTAACACAAATTGCGTTTGCCATACATTTCGTTTTTTACGCGCTGGTACAATTCTTCAAGTTTTACTGAATGGTGCTTCTGAGACCCTACGAATATCATTTGTTAGATTCAATGGTCATTGTTTAATCGGTTTACTTAATGGTTCACCTATTCTACTTGATTGCGATTGTATATGTTCTATTGGGATTGTTCCTCCTTGCGTTGAACGAACAACGACTTTTACTAATACAACACCTATTGCAATTCCCGATTTATCAACAGGAGTTCCATATCCTTCTCAAATCAATGTAACCGGACTAACAGGAAGAATTGGTAAAGTAACCGCAACTACAAATGGCTTTAGCCATACTTTTCCAGAAGATGTTGGATTCTTGCTTGTTGGTCCTCAAGGACAAACCGTTGAACTAATGAGTTGTGCGGGTGGTAGCATAAATGCTGTAAACGCAAACCTTACTTTTGATGATAGTGCTCCTAATCAAGTCCCGACACCAATCGTTTCTGGTACCTATCAGCCAAGTATTTTTTGTGCACGCACATACAGTTCACCTGCCCCGACTCCACCTTATGGAACTCAACTGTCCGTTTTTAATGATACACTTCCTAATGGTTTATGGAGTCTTTTCGTCCAAGATTATTTTTTTATTGATACAGGTAGTATTAGCGGTGGCTGGACTTTGAATATTACATCTTGTGAAATTGTTAGCACTATATAAAAATCCATATGCATACCAGGTACCTGTCCTTACAATGTTATGAACTGATTCCTGGTATTTTATTTTTATATGCATAAAATTTTATAGAGGAAGGGGTACCTTAGAATAAAGCGAATAAGTATACGTACAAGCTTTTTATTTCAAAGGAGAAAATTATGAAATTCCTTACTTCCATAAAAGAGTATGTAAATCAGAACTATCAAACGCCAAAAGGATTGATCGGTACATATATTGTAGAAAAAATGGTCAGACAACACAAACCTGAAACAGATTGGACCATCGATTTATTAGAACTGCAAGATCAAGATCATGTCTTAGAGCTTGGTTGTGGGGCAGGCTATGCGATACAAATAATTTCTGAAAGATATCTTGTACAGGAAATTGTCGGTATTGATTTTTCTGCGACAGCCATTCGTTCGGCTACCACTCGCAACAAAAAGACAGTTAATAAAGAGAGAACCAAACTGATTCAAGCGAATTTTAATGCTCTTCCGTTTCCTGACAAAATGTTCAACAAGGTGTTCAGTATTCAGACGGTCTATTTTTGGGATGAGATAGATATAATCGTTTCAGAAATCTATCGCGTTCTTAAGCCTGGTGGAATGGTGGTTATTACTTTTTCCAATGGTAAAGATGATAAAACGTGGAAAAGTGTACAAGAAGTTTCCGAGAATCAAGTAATGCCATTCATGATGGAAACTGGATTTAATGATGTTTCGTTAGTAAGAGGTCCTGATTCTAGGGGTTTTCATACAGTGTCAATCAAAGGAACAAAAGTCTAACAGTTTTATGGAATTTGCAGATTATCAAACAAAAACAAAAAAACAGCCTTATAGGCTGCCATTTGTTATTTCTTTTGTGAAGGTGTAGAAATTAATTGAGATATGTAACCATTTAAGTCAAAATCCTTGTTCCCAGCATATTCAGTCAAGTTTACAGTTGTTGTTAGCATTTTAGTTCCTCCTAAAATGAGTTTATTGTTATTAGTATTATTACCAAACTCGTAACCTATTAAACCCATTCTAGTAATATTTTTTATTGATAAGCTAAAATGCGACTTCCCTAGTCTTATTTACTTAATGAGCAACTTATAATCTTCGCCCCTGGTTTTGGGCGCATTACTAGTTCACCGTTACAGTTCATGCAAACATGATTCATATCTGAAGTGCAAGTTTCACAATACGTACATTCATGAACACATATGTATGCATCCGCCTTGTCATGAAGCTCTACAGAACATTTTTCACATTGCTTTCTCATCTCTAACATATTGTTTATAACCCCTTTTTGTTGTAATTACTTCCTAGATATATTATATTTTTTCCAGAAATGCTTTTACATGGAATAATCACGCTATTTCCAATGATTTTTATTAAAACTCTCGGAAAAAGATGAATTATACCTGAATATTTAAAGTCGAGAGGAAATAAGTATGGACGAAATTGATAAAGAGATCCTTTTACATTTGCAGCAAGATGCTCGCTTATCCATAACAGCATTAGGTAAGAAAGTGGGTCTTTCCAATCCTGCCGTTCACGAACGTGTTAAGAAACTTGAGGATAAACAAATTATTGAGGGATATAAGGCAATAATTAATCCAGAAAAAATGAATAAACCCATCATGGCATTCATCTTGTACGACAATACGAAATGCAAACCTTTTGTTGAATTCTGCAAAGACCATCCTGATGTAATCGAATGCCACCGATTAGCAGGACAATATAACTACCTCATTAAAATTGTTACCCATTCCGTAGAGTCTTTAGAACGTTTTATAGATGATTCTATGACATTTGGACAACCTTCAACATTAATCAGGCTTTCTTCGCCCGTATCGGATAAATCTTTATGTTAAATGCACGTAAGCTTAAGAAAAGACCGAACTAATATTATTAGTTCGGCCTTCTTTTTGTTCATATGTTGGAAAAGTTAAACGACCATTTTAAAAGAAGTTAAAACAATTCCAATTAAGAATCCACAGATTGCCCCGTTCACCCTGATCCATTGCAAATCTTTTCCAACATTGTTCTCAATAATGTTGATCAAAGTCTCATTATCCAATTTTTCAAGGTTTTCTTTAACTAGTTGTCCGATCTTCGCATGATACTTCTCCACCATGAGCGAAAGTTGGTTTTGAATCCAGCCTTCGATTTTCATCATTCTGCTTGAATCTTCTTTTAGAGCTTGAATTTGATTCTTCAAAATCGTGATGATATGACGATTAATCCAATCTTCATCTTCAGCCAGTTTAATAAATTTTTCTTTTGTTTTAACTAGTATAGAACTTAACTGATCTGTCGGATTCCACTCTTCTACAATGGTGTTCTTCCACTCTCCAAGTTCTGCTATTAATTCTCTTCGCTCCTTCACATTCTTAATCTCACTGTGAATTTTATCAAGAACCGCTTTTCGATACGGATTATTTGCCTCTTGAAGAAGAACAATTCTTTTAAGGAAGAAAGGTTGCAACATGTTCCCTAACTTCTCGGCATTAATCATTTGACTAAAAGATTGAATGGCCATCTTCATAAAGCCATCTGCCTTCGTGTTATCAAGCAATTGTTTGGCTAGTGTTCCTATCTTGTTTTTGGTATCTTCTTTCCTCAACCATTTTTCAGTTTCAACCAACACATAATCCAATGCTTTTTCATCCAACTCTCTTTTAAGCACTTCGTTCACCATTTTGTCTAGGACAGGCTCAATTTCTACACTTTGTAGATAACCTTTTAATTCTTTCTCTAAAACTGGTGAAAGTTTTTCTGGATCTATTTCGTTTAGGAGATGAATGACTAAAGACTGTACCCCTTTATGAAAGGAAGATGAATCTAACCTTTGTTCTAACTCTTCTACTGCTTTTGCAGATATATTCATATCTTTAATTTTATTTTGAATACTCTCTTTCGTTAACCAATCGTTCTCTAGCATATTAATGATAGCCTTGAGCATGCGATTGCGATTTTTCGGAAGCAGCGCAGTATGAGGTATTGGAAGTCCTAGAGGATGACGAAATAGTGCAGTAACTGCAAACCAATCTGCCAAACCGCCAACTAAGCCTGCTTCAAATCCTCCTTGTAGAACTTGTCCCGCTATAGAATCTTGAAAAGGAAAGGTAGCCAAAAAACCTCCACCCATGATTCCTAATGAAATTTTCGCGTAATATTTGGATTTGTTATCTTTCATTTTCAATTGTACATCCCTCAGATTTTCACAAGTTATTATGGTGACTATTATAAATCATGTGTTCGAAAATCAAAAATGATTAACTATTTTTAAAGCTCAAGTGAGATTCTGTATGTTTTGGAGGACTTTAGGTTTTGATCCTCTGTATACTCTTTCACGAATTTGCTCTGCACATTCTTCTGATGTAAGTATTGAGGTGTCCACTTCTAAATCGTATATACCCGGTTCATGAACAAGTTTCTGCCAAAGTGCTACAGGTGTTGGAACCTCACCTTCTGATGTGTAGCCTATTTTCCAACTCTCTATTCTCCGCTTCATGACAGTTTCGATCGGACACCGTACACCAATCAACCATGCTGGCATGCCACTAAGAATATGAGCAGCTTGTTGAAGAATTTTAAGCTTTACCGAATACCCTTCATGGTGGCCCACATCAACGATGACATTTAAACCCTCACGACTGAAAGCCAAAATGGAATTGTACATGGCAACATACACCTTTTGTATGAACGGCTCTAAATCTGGCCGCTCGCCCCCTGGTCGTAAACCTATACTTGGTTGAAACCTCTCTGGTGTCATATCCATGATTCGGTCTACGCCTATGTTCATCCATACTCCTTCAAAATTGTTTTGAATGACAGAGGCGATGCTTGATTTACCTGATCGTGGTGTACCATTTAGAATAATAATCTTTCCTGGCAAACGTGTTTGATCCATACAAAATCCCCTTTATTCTTTGACAAATCGCCTGTATTAAAACAAAGTTGTTAAAGACTGATAATTTAATTTATCTTGCTGAAGCTTTGTTAAACTTGCATCTAGATGTTTAAGAATTAAGGAGCGTATGTTTTCTTCTTCTCCATTTTCAATATATTGTATCATTTGTTCGTGTTCAAGAATGTCTAACTCTTCATTGTTAGAGTTTCCATTAAAAACATCATATAGAACCATATAAGTAGTAATCTGACTCAAAATTTTCTTCATAAATTGAATTAAATAGCTGTTTCCACTAGCTTTAGCGATTACGAGATGAAATTCATTATTTTTCTCTTGGTAAGGTACGATACTGCGTTCCTTATATGCACTCTTCATTTCATTAAGGAGTTGTTTGAGTTCTTTGACTTCTTCCGTTCCAAGATTGGAGAAACCAGTCTTAATGGCCATTTCCTCTAACGTCTTTCTCATCTCAAAGGCTTGAACCATCTCTTCAATCGTAGGCTGGACGATGAATGCTCCTTTATTCGGAATAACATTCACTAGTCCTTCTGATTCTAGCTTCATGATGGCACTTCTGATTGGTGTTCTGCTCGCATTAACCTTTTGTGCAATGGCACTTTCAAACAACTGGTTACCTGGTGCAATCTGTCTATTTAAAATGGCGTTTTTGATTAAATGATAAACTCTTTGTTCAACTGTTTCTTTACGCATTTATATTACCTGCCTAATTGTTCTTTTCCCTCATTCTAACATAGTTCATATAATTTCGAACAAAATTGTAGAACAATCTTGTTCAAACTATTTCTCTGTGATATATTATCCAAGGTATTTAGCTTGAACGGAGTGATATGATGAACCACACAGGAAAAGAAATTACATTAATTATTATTGGATCCTTATTCTTTGCACTTGGGGTAAATTGGTTCGCCATTCCAAACGAACTTGGTGAAGGCGGCGTTACCGGGATTTCAATGACTCTTTATTATGTACTAGGTTGGTCACCGGGACTAACAAACTTTGTTATGAACGGTTTACTTCTAGCCATTGGTTATAAAGTATTAAATAAACGAGTGACTTGGTATACGATGATCGCCATCTTCTTTACTTCTCTCTTTATTCATTTAACAGAAGGTCTAGGAAAACCAGTTGATATTATGTTAGGAACTGTTTTTGCCGGAGTTTTCATCGGTATCGGATTAGGCCTTGTCTTACGATCAGGTGGTACAACTGGAGGCTCAACCATCATTGCACGAATGCTGAATCAGCATTTTGGCTGGGGTGTTAGTACGACGATGTTTGTTTTCGATATTCTTGTCGTTGGGGGTTCCGCCTTTGTTATTGGGATTGAAAACACGATGTACACGGGAATATCCATTTATATTAGCACTAAGATTTTGGATTACCTGATTGACGGGTTCGATACAAGAAAAGCTGTTACGATTATATCGAATAATACTGACGAAATCGCAAAAAAAGTAAGCGATGAGATGGACCGTGGCGTTACCCTTATTAATGCAAGAGGACATTATTCGAAGGAAGCAAAAGATATATTATACGTCGTGATCAACAAACAAGAGCTATTCTTATTAAAGAAGATGATTCAACGCGTTGATGAAAAAGCATTTGTTGTGGTTCATGATGTAAGAGATGTGTTTGGTGAAGGATTTACTTTTCCAAAGACATAATATAACTTGATAGAAATAATGGCCGATTCTTTTATGTGAATCGGCCTTTATTTAAGAAAAGCACTATAGATGTATAAATTTCAGAATAACTCCGTCAACCCCAAAGAATAAGCCAACGAGAATGTAGTAACTAGCTTGGCTAATATAGCAATCATTATAAAGCGTCTTGTTTTAACACCACTCACTCCTGCTCCAACACAAATGATTTCATCTGGCAACACAGGAACAATGAACAACAAAATCAAAATCCATGTTTCATTCTTCTTAACAAAACGATGATATTGATCTAATTGTTTTTCATTTACTAATCGTTGCACCATCTTCATTCCAAAAGTTCGAGATAAATAAAACATCGTTAGAATCCCTAACACAGCGCCTATAAATCCTAAGATAAAAGCGGTAAAAGGGCCTAGAGTAGCACTTCCTGCTACGACAGTTACGATTTCAGGAACTGGCAAGATAATGGGTTGAGCATAACACACAGAAAAATAGAGAAGCTTGGCAAGTTCCATGTTCTCGTTTAGGATCGTCTCTAACCCTTTGTTATCAAGAGTAACAATTAAGCTACTCAAACCATATGTGAGAAAAACGGCTGTCATTAATAGGCTATACACAATCGAAACCGTCTTCATTTTTCCGAAAAATGTGTCCCACTTCAAACTATAAGATGCTATTAGAAGGAAGATAACACTACACCCAATGATTAGAAAAATTGTTTTATATGATGGTTCAAATGTAGCTAACGATTGAGAAAGAAGATAAATGGAAACTAACAGTATTCCTAAATGTGTTATAAAGCCATACCTATCTGGATTAACGATTTTATATAAAAACGTACTTCGTTGCATTTTTAAATTCAATGAACATCCAACCCCTTTTCTTTCTGTTACATTTATTATGTAAAACAAATCTTAAGAAAAGCTTAGGAATATTCTTAACGATTCTTAACTTTTTCCAACGAAAAAAGCTTATGAAGCATGCTTCATAAGCTTTGATCAAATTGGAAGTTTGATAATAATCGTAAGCCAGCCATCCATATACTCCGCTCGAATATGACCGTCATGAAGTTCTACAATCCTTTTTGAAATAGCAAGTCCAAGTCCCGTTCCTTCACGCTCGCTTCTGGCTTTGTCTCCTACTAGAAGACGTTCAAATAATTGATTAATATCTTGTACATCTGGTCTTTCTGTTTGATTGGACAGCCTAAATTCAGCATAATTGGATTGTATGTCAAAGGTAGCTTTGACAATAGAAGGTTTCGTGCTGTACTTAATAGCATTCATAAAAAGATTGTCAAAAACACGGACCATTTTTTCAATATCTATAGAAGTTAGAACTTCATCTTCTGGTATTTTCTTTACAACAGTTAGGTCTTCCTTTTCAAAGATCGGAACGTATTCCCCGATCAATTGTTCTAATAAACCTGTCATGTCTACATCTTTAATGTCTAATTTTACATCTGGACTTGTTAAACGAGTATATTCAAAAAGCTCATTAATAAGAGCTTCAAGCTGCTTTGATTTTGAGTAAGTCGTATCATGATAATCTTTTAGTTGATTTTCACCAGAATAATTCCCCTTTCGCAACAAGTCCAAATACCCTATGATGGATGTTAAAGGGGAACGCAAATCATGGGATATATTTGTAATCAATTCATTTTTCGCTATCTCAAGTTGTCTTTCATATTCAAACTTACTTGATAATTCCTTAGACATACTATTAACATCTTCGGCAAGCTTGCTTAATTCATCGTTTCCTTCCATTTCAATCGTCAATCCCAACTTTCCGTTGGCGATTTCATTAATACTTTCTGTAATACGCTTTATATAAAGTATTTTGTTCCGTATCAATGCTAAGAAGGTAACAATAAAAGAAAAAATAACAAAAGTAAAAATCAGAAATACGATAACATTATAAGTAGTTGCACCAATATCTTCAATCGTAAGAAATTGAAGATTAAAGAAATGCAAAATAATTTGAGAGATAATAATCATAACCACAGTCGATACAAAAAAGCTAACAGCAACTGCTGCAAGAAGTTTTACAAGTAATGATATTTTAATCCGCTTTATTCTCATATTTTATAGCCGACTCCCCAAACCGTTTTAATATAGATGGGTCTCTTCGGATCTTCTTCAAGTTTTTCTCTTATCTTTGTTATATGAACCATGACAGTACTGTCTGACTTATAGAATTCTTCTTGCCACACCGCTTCATATATCTTCTCAATGCTCATAACGATGCCTTTATTGAGGGCAAGCAGCTCTAAAATAGAGAACTCTTTCGGTGTGAGTCTGACATCTTTCCCTCTCACCCATACTTGACGGGTTTCTGTATTGATCTTCAGATCTCCAATCTCAATGAACTCCCTACTTGAATCAGTATCCTGGTTGTATTTTCGATATCTTCTGAGCTGGGATTTCACACGTGCCATTAACTCCAAAGGATTAAACGGTTTGGATAAGTAATCATCTGCACCTGCAGCAAGACCTTGAATCTTGTCCATATCTTCAGACTTGGCAGAGAGCATAATAATCGGCATATTTCTCTCCTGCCTTATTCTCATACACGCTTGGATCCCATCCATCTTTGGCATCATAATATCTAATATGATAAGATCAAAATCCTTCTTCTCCAATTGTGCTAACGCATCAATTGCATTTTCGGACTGAACCGTATACATTCCTTCATTTTCTAAATAAACGGAAATCAAATTCCGAATATCACTATCATCATCAACGATTAAGACTCTAGATTGCATAAGTCACCTCCATCTTTTCTTCTTCTAATGAACAACATAATACCATAGCAGGTGGAACATTTCTGATCTCGATACTTACGTCCACTTTTGAAAAGAACTGTTCAATATATGCTTTCATTACGTTTGAATATTGAAACGTAACAAACTTTCCATTCTTTCTTAATACTTTTGAAGTTTTAAACAAGATTCTATGTGAAACAGCCTTTGGTAAGCTGGCAAAGGGAAGTCCTGATATCACGTAATCTACATAGGGAATGCCACATTTTTCAAGGTACCAGTCAACCTTTTCAGCTGATCCATTATGTATGAAGAGATTATCCACCTCTTTGTATTTCTGTACAAGTATTTTGTAGAATTCCTCATTGCTTTCAATTAAGATAATAGCCGTGTTAGGATTTCGATTCTGAAGCAGCTTTTCTGTGAAAACACCAGTTCCCGGTCCGTATTCTAGAATGTATCTTGCCTGCTCAAAATTGATACTCTTTACCATTTTATCAGCTAGATAACTTGAACTTGGAAGAATGGCCCCTACTGAACGGGGATTACTTATATACTGTGCTAAAAAAGACAAAAATTTCACGATTATTCACTCCGATTGTTTGAATGTATAGTCATTCTATAATTCAAACCTAAAGAATTAAGAGGAATAATCCTTAAGATTTCTTAAGTTTTAAGGAATAAAAAAACTGCACCTCCCCTTCTATTGATGGAAATACAGCGTTGATTTCATTTACTATTTAACTTCTACCGTTTCCACTTTCCAACTTTTCTGCAGCTTACGAATCATGATAATCTGTCCGATGTGGTACGCATTGTGTGTAGCTGCATTCCCAATGATCTCCCACCATTTTGCGGGTACAGGAAAACCCATCACTTCACTTTCTACTTTTCCCTCTAAAAGAAGACCTTGCCATTGCAAAAGAACATCTAGCAGTTCTTCTTTTAAATGTGAGAAACTTTGATGTTCTGGAATCACAAAACTTTTGTCGTTATCTCCAATGGAAGGCACTGCTTGAACATGAGACTCGTTGTAACGGATTTGCCACGTCTTATTCCAATAAAGAAGATGCTGAACAATTTCAGCGATACTGTGACAGTCATTGTTCGGCTTCCAAAAAGCTTCTTCTTCAGAAAGATTTTCTACTGATTCATTAAATGGCAGATACCAGCTAGCGTCGTTGGCATTGGCTAACAGTTGATCGGCTAAAAGATGTTTTACATGGACCATACGTTTCACTCTCCTACCTTTATGACTAACTTTTTTTCATTCAAGTTTATACGATCCATTCTCGTTTCTCTGTTTTTTTCCATTATGGTTATTAATGATTATTATAGATTAAAAAACAAAATTAACAGAACGTTTGATGGAGTGTTGCATATGGAATGTTGTTGCGAAAATATGAAAATCTATGAACTAAAATTAGAAGCTGATGTTGATACTGATCCTGTTTGGTGTAATCGGTGCGGCTGTAACTTAGAACTTGATGAACTCCCTATTTCTTTAGAACAAAAAGAGAAGTTGCGAGATTGGGCTGTGCAATACGGAGAATGGATCGATTGGGATAACGATAAATTATGTGAAAATGGTCTAGAGCTCGAAAAAGAGCATAATCAAATGGGTCAATCTCTTTCATCAAAAATACAGAAAGAGGTTGGAGATTCCTATAGAGTAAGTTTTTCTCCTTCCCGTTCAGCTCGCCATTATTTGAATAACGACTAAGTTTTAAACACGAAGAAAACCCGAATTGTTGCTTACCGCTCGGGTTTCTTTAATTGCCTTACGCATTAATTTTATTACATATCTTGTCTATAAACTTCAGTGTTTCATCAATGATTAGTTGTTGGTCGTTGTCGAGTGTAGCCACATGGTAACTGTTCTTTAAATAAATAATCTGTTTGTCTCGTGATGAAATGGAATCATAGATGGTTTGAGAGTTGTCGGGTGGAACGACATGATCTTCTGTTGAAACAAAGATGAGTGCGGGACAGGTGACAGTATGAAGACTTTCTTTTACTTTTTTCATTAACAATACAATTTCTTTTAGAGATTGAACCGGAGTTTTGTCATAGGCAAGTTCTTTCACATCCTGATTCTTTAAGTCTGAACCGATGGCATCTAGAAATCGTTCGTTGGAATGTTGCATGTTTTCCATGTCTTGGATGTCGATTGCTGCATTGATTGGAATGATTGCTTTAATATTTGGATATGTTTCTGCAACGTGTAACGTTAGTGTTCCTCCCATAGAGAGACCAGTAACAAAAATGGTATCACAACGTTCATTGAGCCATTGGTAACCTTCTTCAATAGAAGCAATCCAATCATGATATGTAGTCTTTTCCATATCCTCATAGTGGGTACCATGCCCCTTCAGCCTCGGACCACATACGGTATATCCTGCCTTTGCGTATGCCTCTCCTAAAGGGCGCATGCTCTGGGTAGAACCAGTAAAGCCATGAGAAATTAATATACCCACTTTGTTTCCTTCAAAGTAAAAAGGTTGAGCTTCAGTCATTACAGAATGCTTCTCTGTCATTGAAATCCCTCCAATATGAATAACTTACTTCATACATTCAAGAAATTTGTAACATTACCTGCAATAAAATATCTTACTTGATGTTTTAGCTCTTATCTTCCTTATTTTTAGGCTTTGACCACTCTAGTATCAAGATGACCAACACATAAAGAGAAGGTATAATTAAATTTTCTAATAACTGTAGACTTTTATATTTGAAAAAGTCAAACGCAATAAGGGTTAAATATATAGATATAAAATAATAGAAACTTTTTCGGGTTATCCCCATTTTCACACCTCAATTATACAGATAAAAGCTCTAGATTAAGTTACTTCAGTGTATTTTGATATTGTAATACAATTCCAGGAAACTTACACTTAAAAGAAAAGGAGATTCGTATATTATGACTTTATCACTTCCAAAAGCATTAGAACCCTATCGAAAAGACATTGAGAACACAGTTGTTCCTTTTGTTTCAATACAAGCAACGCGTCAGTCTACCGAGGTAAAAGACAGCAAAATTGGAGGATCGCCTTACTTGCCAGAAGGATTCTCTTATCCCTTAGATTCTTCTGGAAAACCAATGGCTCTTCTTTGCCAACTTAATTTTGAAGAAATTCCTCCCCTCGAACACTTCCCAAAGCAAGGGATTCTGCAGTTCTTTCTTTCAAAACATGATGATGTGATGGGAATGGATTTTGATAACCCTACAAATCAAAGTAACTTCCGTGTGGTTTATCATGAGGATCTAGCGTTGTCTCACACTTCTGCTTCTTATGTTTCCAAAGAAACCGAAGAGGAACACCTGCCTTTTAATGGTGAATACCGTTTATCTTTTTCCTTGTCAAAAGAAGCACTTGGTGTAAGTGATTTTCATTTTGAAGAAAGTTATGAATCTATTGATATGGATCAGGCTACTGGTGAAACAAATATGTGGGGAGAAGAAACGCTTTATGACCTTTTCTGTGAACATGTTGAGAACATGGGACACAAAATAGGCGGATACGCGTACTTTTCACAAACAGATCCACGTGATTATGGAGCGCAATTTGATGATTACCGCATTACTTTGCTTCAGATCGATACAGATGATGAAGGTGAGAACGACATCATGTGGGGAGATGCTGGTGTAGGTAACTTCTTTATTACAAAAGAAGATTTAAGAAACAAAGATTTCTCTCGCGTTTTATTTAACTGGGATTGTCATTAATAGACGTGAAGGGACAGCTTTGCGGCTGCCCCTTCTTTACGTTATTTTAATGTGATATTTCCTACATATTGCGAACGACCATTGCTAGTGCGAAAATTAACTTCTAACACATATTGACCCGGATCACTTGGGAAGGAAAAGGAGTAATCAGTTGATGATTTCGTCGTCAACTCAATCTTCTCATTCTCTTTCCAAAGGGATATTTCCAAAGTCTCATTTGTATATTCCCCATCATCTTCTTTATTTTCAAGTAAGATTAATTCTGCTGATTGATTAGGTGAAAGTTTAATTTCCTTTTGTTCACTGCCTAACGTTAAGAAGTGTTCTACTTTATTCTTAAATTCCTTTTCTTCTGTTTTCCAGTCAACATTTGCTTGTTTTAAAGCATATAGATCTTCTTCAACACTAAGTCTTAACTCTGGTGGACCAGCATCATAGTCTTCTCCTATACAGGCGGTTAATAAAAGGATAAACAAGAATCCTGTTAACATATGTAGACATTGTCTCTTCATGTTACACCTGCTCCTCTCCCATTTATCGCGGCTTAGATAGAACGGTTAAAAAGTTGATTATAAATTTGTCGGGCTATCACGTAGAAAAAAGCACCAATAGGAACTACCAATAGATCAACCCACATTCCATTTTGATAGTTTTCTGGCTGCTGAAAGTAAGCTAAAAACATTATGCCACCGATAAAAATGGAGGGAGTAAAAAAGAATATCCAAGGATTCATTATATATTTCATCTTCACTTGGCTTAATTGTATAGCCTCATAAACCAGTTCAGCCATCCCAGCTATAAAGAGAATGATAAAGAAACCTCCTATTACACTGGAAAGAGGTGCAGTGTTATCCGCTCCGGGGTTGTAATGTTCCATGATAAAATATGAAAGTAAACAAAAGACGAAGGTAACGAATACGGTGTTCCAAAGAAAACGCGTAATCTTATAAAAAGGATAGACTGCTTTTTTCATTTCCCAATTCATCTTTTTTCCGTTTCCAAACGCCTTTATTGCAATTTTTAACGATTCTTGCTCTGTGTATCCTTTTATCATTAACTCATTCATATGATCGTTGAGGTGCTGTGTGATCTCTTCTTTTATGTCCTCTTGTTCTTCTATTGGCAAACCCGCTACGATCACATCAATATATTGATTTAAATTCTTCATAACAACCCCTCCAGCGTCTTATCCATCAGGTCATTAATTTGTTTCCAATCTCTACGCTTTTCTGTTAAGATCTTTCGTCCAGTTGTTGTTAAAGAATAATATTTACGACGATTTCCGTCAGGTCCATGTTCCCAGTATGAAGTCACACACTCTTTTTTCTCTAAGCGTTTCAAAGCCGGATAAAGGGTTCCTTCATTCATAGAGAATTCTTCGTTACTTAATATTCTCAGCTTCCTTGTCATATCGTATCCATAACTATCTCCATCCACCAAAAGTGAAAGAAGTAAGATATCTATACTTCCCTTCAAAAGTTCTTTATCCATGTTCACCCTCCAATATTTTCTAATTGTATTGTAATACGATGTACATCGTATTACAAGGGTGTGTTGTATTTTTTTCCAGCTAATGATAAAAAACAATGTTATTAATTGCTCTATTCTGTGCCGAAGTGGTTTCTAAAATATTCGATCTCTTTGGTATGCTGCTATCGAGTGCAATTCGGTTTTGATAATTTTATTAAAGATTGAATATAAGTATAAGAAGGAATTAGCGAGGAGGGAAAGAATGGCCACAGAGTTTGTTTATTTTTCTTCGATTATTGTTGCCATTATGTTTGTGTCCATCTCGGTCTTCCAGGTATTACTTTCGCTCGGTTATCCATTAGGTGAATTTGCGATGGGAGGTTTTTATAAGGTTCTACCGAAAAAATTACGTATTATGAGTATGATTAATGCTATCATTCTATTATTTATGGGCATTGTATTTCTTAAACATACGGATGTCTTATATGGTTTTAATTTTTTACCTACGAACACTTTAGTTTGGATTATTACGATATTTCTCGGTACAAATACAATTACAAACCTTCTATCTCAGAGTAAGAAAGAAAGGCGTATGATGACACCATTTTCAAGTATCGCTTTTCTTTTATGTTTATTTATAACTTTATCTTAAGAAAAGATATCACTTTAACAGGCTAACTGCCCCCAATTGTTAGAAACAACTAACAATTGGAGGTGAAGTTTTTTTATGACTAAATTTTGGGACTCCAATACCTGTTAACATCACTTCTGCTTTTTACTAATTATTGAATACCTTATTCTCTCCATCATAACGAACTTCATGAAATCCTAGTGTTCGTGATAATTTAGGCACATGCAGGATTAGGAACAACGATCGGGCGGTACTGAAAAGAATAAATGCTAACCATAACCCATGGTTACCTAGACCTGGTGTTGCTAAATAAAGAGAAACCAAGAAAACAATTAAAGCTAGAATCATAGAGTTACGTAGTGAAGACGCTTCTGTTGCTCCTACAAAAATACCGTGAAGGACGACACCAAAGCTGGATACGATCGGGAAGATGATAATCCACGCTTCATACGTTCCTACTACATTCAACACTTCAGGTAAAGAGGTGAACAATAGGTGTATCCGGTCTTTAAATATAAAATAAACACTCGAGATGCTTAGTGAGGAGATAATTGCCCATTGAAAACTACGTTTAATCGTTGATCGATAGAGTGCCTTATCGTTAGAACCTATTGCTCTTCCAGTTAATATACTCGAAGCATTGGCGAATCCATCATACATATAAGCCATGATGTAGTGGATCTGAATCAAGATGGCGTTTGCCGCAAGAATCTCTGTACCGAAAGTGCCTCCTTTTGCCGTAAAAACATTAAACACAATTAATAAGCATAATGTTCGAATGAATAGATCTCTGTTCATCCTCATCATTTTTTTATAAGAAGACAGGTCGATTGATTTTATCTGGAAAATCTTCTTACGTTGGTTAGCGGGAATCGCTTTCCACACGATAAAAAGACCGATTACAAAAGTGGAAACCTCCGAAATCAATGTAGCCGCTGCAACCCCTGCTACACCCCATGAAAAGACTTTAACAAATAGAATATCAAGTACAATGTTCGTTACGTTCATATACATTTGAAGAAACAAAGTCTTCTTAATCATTGCAAGTCCCATCATCCAACCTATGATTACATAGTTGAGCAGTCCAAATGGTACACCCCATATACGAATTGCAAAGTATTCTATGGCTAGAGACTTAACGGCTGGATCTGAAGTAAGAAGTGGCAAAAACTGCTCTTTGATCGGATATTGAAGCGCTACTAAACAAGCACTTATGCCGAGTGCTAAGAGCAATGGTCTACTTAGTGAACGTAAGAGATCGTCCTCATTTTTTGTTCCATGTGCTTGTGCAGCAAATCCAGATGTACTCACCCTCAAGAATCCAAACAGCCAATACATCGTATTAAAAATAATCGTGCCCACCGCTACACCAGCTATGTAAGAGGAATCATCTAACTGCCCCACAACAGCCGTATCTACTGCACCAAGAAGAGGAGTCGTTATGGTTGTAAGAATCAGCGGTAGTGCCAATCCAAGATATCTTGAATGATTCAAATACGTTCATCCTTCCAAAATAAATAAACCAGCACTTCACGTGTAAAAGTGTTGGTTCTCTTCTAGTTATACTCTTGTTCCATACTCATCTCTACCAATAGTTTAGTATAGGGATGACGAGACTCTGAAAAAAGATCCTCCGTTAAAAATGAATCAACTGCGAGTCCTTCTTTTAATACTACAATTCGTTCACACATGAATTGGACAGCGGCGATATCATGCGAGATGAATAGAAAAGAGAGATTCAAGTCTCGCTGTAACTTCTTTAACAGGTTGAGGACTTGTGCTTGTACAGAAACATCCAAACTTGAAGTAGGTTCATCGCAAACGAGCAGATCTGGTTCTAAGCTAATTCCCCTCGCTACGGCTATTCTTTGTTTTTGTCCACCACTTAGTTGGTGTGGATATCTCTCCAGAAGTTCAGGTGACAAGCCCACTTTTTGAAACAAGACTTCGGCCATCTTCTTACGATTATGTCTTACTTCTTTTAAAAATGAAGGGATAACATCTGGATAATTTTCTAACGGTTCAACCACAGACTTCCACACAGGAAGTTTGGGGTTTAATGACCCGGCAGAATCTTGAAACACGATTTGAAGTTGACGCCTGAGTTTTTTCAAAGCTTTTCCGTTTAACGTGTGAAGGTTATTACCTCTAAAATGGACTTCTCCCTGATCAGGCTTATCAAGCCCTAAGATGATCTTGCCAAGAGTACTTTTACCGCTACCACTCTCTCCAATGATTCCTATACTTTCACCATGTTGAACGGTAAGTGAAATATTATTTAAAGCTGGTTTTGAGTGATACGTCTTCGAGATTGAATTAACGTGTAACATATCGTTCTTCCCTTTCTGCATTCACCAGATGACAAGCGGCGGAATGGTGTGTTCCTAAGCTACTCATTGGGACTTTGTTGCTGCAGGATTCCCTAACACTCGGACACCTTTTAGAAAAAGGACACCCCTCCTCAGCTATTAATCCAGGTTCACCTAGCATAGTCGGCAACTCATGTTGGATATGCTTGTTCAATCTTAGCCTCGACTGAAGTAATAGATCCGTATAAGGGTGGATAGGATTCGCCAATACAGCACTGGTTTTTCCTATTTCTACAATTCGACCGCCGTACATAACGCCTACTGTTCGTGTTCGATTAATAATATGTTTTAAGTCGTGCGAGATTAGAAGAATAGAGCAATTCAACTCTTCTTTAAGCTCAGACAGGAGATCTAGAATTCTTTCTCCGGTTAACACGTCTAGAGCAGTCGTTGGTTCATCTGCAATGATCAGTTTCGGCCGAAACATAATGGCTGATGCGATTGCTGCTCTCTGCAATTGTCCGCCACTAAGTTCGTCGGGAAAACTGTTAAATACACGTTCCGCAGGTAAGTGAACTTTGTTCAGCCAATGAATAGCCACTTTCCTTGCTTCTTTTCTACTCATGTCCGTGTGACATCTTATAATCTCAATAAACTGCTTTCCAACTTTTATAAATGGAGTGAAGAAGCTTTGATAGTTTTGTGAGAGGTAAGCAATCTCTTTACCTCGAATATTTCTTAACTCTCTTTCACTTAACGATGTGATCTCTGATTGACCGAGTTTAACAGATCCGCTTGTAACTTCTAGAGACTTAGAAAGCATTCCCAAAATCACGGTGGCCGTCAAACTTTTTCCGCTGCCGCTCTCTCCGACTAAGCCAAAAATTTCACCTTGAGGAATAGAAAAATGCAGATTACGAATTAACTTTTCCCGGCTGTTACGGACAGTCACTGAAAGGTTTTCCACTACAAGTAGATTATTTTCAGAAGTTGCTGTCGTTTTGTTCTCAATCATTGCAAACCTCCTCTCTATCGACTTTTAACATCCCATTTGTCTCGCAATCCTTCACCCATTAAGTTAAATGCTAATACCACAAAAAAGATAGCTAAACCCGGGTAGATCATTAATTCTGGCGCACTCTGAAAATAAGGTCTTCCATCATTCAACATCGCTCCCCATTCTGGAGCAGGTGGCTGTGCACCTAATCCAAGGTAAGATAAGGAAGAGATTGTAAGAATCACTTTTCCGATATCCAAGGTAGCTAGAACAAGGACAGGAGAAACAATTTGCGGAAACATATGTCTTCTTATAATCTTCCAGTTGGAGCTTCCCCCAACTTTTGCAGCTTGGACATAATCTTTGTTTCGTTCAGTGATTACAATACTTCTTACGACCCTTGTATAAGCAATCCACTTAACAAAAACAATCGATATCATGAGATTCGTCAAACTTGGTCCTAAGAATCCAGCAATCGCAATCGCTAGAATAAATTCGGGAAGAGCAAGAATACCATCTGCTACACGCATAAACACTGTATCCAATCGACCACCAATGTAACCGATCACGAGACCAAGCGGAATCCCGATGAGTGCAACAGTCGCAACAACGAGTGCCGTTATTCCAAGTGTTGACTGAGCACCGACTATGAGCCTTGAAAATATACATCTTCCCATATGGTCAGTTCCTAGAGGATATGCTGAACTTGGTGGGGCAAGCCGTACAGCCATGTTCGCTGTGAGAGGATCATTCGGAACGATAAACGGTCCAATCAATGTGACTAAAGTGATGATAATAAAAAATATAACCCCACACTGAATCATCAAATTTTGATTTTTAAAATATAATGGAAATTGATTTCTTCTAGGCATCTGAACACTTATCTTCATAATGCCTCCTCTTTTCGTTTCATTCTTGGATCGATCACATAATAAGATAAATCAACTAAGAGATTTGTTAATACAACAAATACCCCCGTTAATAAAACATATCCTTGGATAACCGGATAGTCACGGTTAAATATAGCGTCAACGGCAAGGCTTCCTAATCCTGGCCAAGAAAATAAAATTTCAACTACTACTGCTCCACCTAAGAAGCTACCTAAACTTAAGCCGAAAATCGTGAGAACAGGAAGAACAGCAGCTCTAAACGCATGCAACCATAGAATTCTCCACTCTTTGACACCTCTTGCTCTTGCTGCATAAATATAGTCCTCAGACAAACTTTGCAACAGGCCTGCTCGAAGCAGCCTTGCGTAAACTACTGCAAACGTAAAACCTAATGTAAAGGCAGGTAAGATGATCTGAGAATAGGACCCTATTCCTGACGAAGGTAGAACACCTAATTTAAACGCAAAGAGATAGATTAAGATGAGTCCGAGCCAAAAATTAGGTATCGATGCTCCTATTAATGCTAAAATCCGACTGAATTGGTCGGGCCATTTGTTTACATATTTTGCAGACCACACCCCAAGTGGAACGGTAATGCATAGCATGATAGTCATTGCAAAAAATGTAAGTTCCGCAGTAATGGGAATGCGTGTTAACAGTTCTTCAGTAACTGGTTTCCCAGACATGTATGATTTTCCTAGATCAAGCTGCACGAGGTTGAACATCCATTTGCCATATTGTATATACAGAGGCTGATCAAAGCCAAGCTTCTTTCTAAGCTCGGCTTGATCTTCTTCTGTTACGACCATCTCATCGGCATTTAGAATGGTAAGAACCGGATCACCTGGTGCCATCTTCATTAATGTGAACGTAAATAGGGAAAGAATGAATAAAACAACAACCAGCTGAGTAACCCTATTCTTTATAATCGTAAGCACATTATTTCACATCCATATTGTGTGTTAGAATATAATACTCCTCTGCTGTAGGCTCCCAGTTCACAATGCGTTTGTTCATTCCAATAATGATATTTGGATAAACGGCATAGCTATGGGCAACTTCTTTGTTGATTACCTTAGACGCATCTTGTGTCAGCTTTGTACGCTCATCTAAATCTGTCGTTCTATTTAACTTTTCAATTAGAGTGTTAAGTTCAGGAATGTTGATCATCCCAACATTTAACGCTCCTGTTTCTGTGAAAGCAGTGTTAAAGAAGTAGCTTCCGTCTCCTCTTGGAGAGGTATTGTTACTATAAGTCGCTAGATCCCAATCCTTGTTCTCAACTAGATGCGTATCTGCATTTTCAACTGTTTTAATATCAATTTTGATTCCTGCTTTTCCTGCATCAGACTGTAACAGCTGTGCGATCAAAGGAAGTTCTGGACGAGCTTTATACGTAACGAGTTCAAGAGTTAACGGTTTACCGTCTTTCTCCATTAAACCTCCTGCATTCTCTTTGTAGCCCGCTTGAGTTAAAAGACTTTTAGCTTTTTCCACGTTCAATTCTGATACTTCTTCATCTAATCCAAACGGCAGTGTACTGTTAAATGGACCGTTAGCTTCAAGGCCGTGTCCGAGCATGATGTCATTTACAACACTCTTTCGATCGATCAAGAGGTCTAGAGCTTGTCTGACCTTTAAATCTTTAACATTTTTACTTTGACTGTTATATAGAATAAAATGCGCTCGAAGTCCAGGAATAGATTCAACTCTCAATTTATTATCCTTTTCTATCGTATCTAGACTTTCGGCAGGGAGATTGTACACAACATCAGCTTCTTTTGACTGTAGGGCAAGTGCTCTTACGTTAGCGTCTTCATTAAACTTTATTTTTGCTGAGTCCAGTTTCGGTTCTCCAGCCCAATAGTCTTTGTTTTTTTCAACTTCAACAAATTGATTGGATTTAAATTCTTTTACTTTAAACGGACCTGTACCGATTGGGTTATTTTTAAACGCCTCTTCTCCATCCTTCTTAGCCGCTTCCATGTTTACAATTGATGTATAAGGATTTACAAGTTCCGATGGAAGTGCAGGATAAGGCTCTGTCGTATGGATCGTAAGTAATTGTCCATCTGCTTCCATTGATTTAATCTTGAGAGAATCACCTAACGATTCGTTCGCTTCAATACTTCTTTCTAATGATTGTTTGACAGATTCAGCATCAAGTTTTTTACCATCTTGGAATTTTACATCATCTCGGATTTCAAAGACCCACTTCTCGTTATCTGCTGTTTCCCATTTTTCAGCTAGCCAGCCTTCAATATTCGATTTATCATCCAGTTTTAATAACGTTTCAGTAAGTCCAGCACGAATGGGAATAAAGCCAGTATGCGGGTCTAAGTTAGCTGCTTTAAAACTGAAGATCATGTTAACTTTCTTCTCTTTTTCTTCTTGTTTTTCTGAGCTGTTTTGCGTAGTTGAACAACCAGCGATGAATACAAGAACCAAACATAACATTCCTACTAAAATATTCTTATAATTTTTCATTCATTTACCTTCCTTGCCTATTGGTTTATAATCGTAATCATTACGGTTTATTACGTAAAAAAAATGAAATCTGAAGAAAGTCATACCTATGTATCCATTAATCTCGGAACTTAAATTCCTCTTATAAAATGCTTCTTCTTCACCTTTTAATAAACGTAATCATTACGATTTACATTTCGAATTCTATCACCTAATAAATGTGTCGTCAATCACTGAAAAATAATAATCATGAAATAAACCCATTCATGATGGGTTTTTGTAGACATTTTTAGATTAGTAAATTAAAAACTTCAGTTTTTAACCCTGAATGTTTTTACTATAATTTCCAAAATATGTTATACTCCTGAGCATATGATGGATGATATGTTAGACTTTTTCTGAAAAGAGGGGATTTGATTGGATTTAATTTTTATCCTACTTATGCTTTTAGGCTTATTAATAGGTATTTTTGCGTGGTATCGAGATAGAAGTGAGAAGGATAAACGTTTTTCTTGGTTGAGCTATGCTTCTTTATTGATTTCACTATTTTTAATTCTGACCATGTATAGTACAAGAGGCAGTTTTTTGATCTATACAGTTGCTATTGGTTCTCCTCTGTCATTAATGCTGTGTGGTTACACCTTATTTAAGAGAAGAGAGAAAAAGATTATGGCTGGTATTGGTCTAATCCTTTCACTGATCTCTACTGGCATTGTATTTATCATAGGCACATTCGTAGTTACAAATAATTAGTCCTTCAATCGTTAGAAATACAAGGAAGCTTTTCGGTTAACACCCAATTATTTGTGTTTGCATACCATACTTACAAAGTCGGGCAAACGCCTATGAAGAGGTGAAGCACCTTATGGTATCATATATGGATTATACATCTCCCTCTACTCAATATACGTTTGATGTAAATACGAGTCCACTGTTCAAGAAAGACAGCCAAAATTATATCAATGTATTGGGTATCAACCAGTTAAATACTTTAGAAAAGGTATCATTATTAGATATATTTATGAGTACGAGCAATGTAGTTGAACCTCATTATCATCAGAATGCTGCTGAACTTGTATACTGTATCTCAGGCTCTGTTCTTGTATCGATCCTGAATCCATTTACTAAACAGTTATTGAACTTCAAGATCACACCAGGGCAAGTAGCCAATGTTCCTCAAGGATGGTGGCACTATGAAATCGCACTAGAAGATAACACTCATATTCTAGCCATATTTAATGCACCGACTCCACAAGTTATTCTTGGTTCAGATATACTTAGATTCACCCCTGCCAATGTTATGGCGCATACCTATTGTCTTGACGAGAATCAATGGAAAGAAACCGTTGCACCTGTCCAACCTTCTACTTATATAGGACCATACTCGAATTGTCAGCGAAACGCTAAATATACCTATCCCCAAAGTTATCACCAAACTTATCAGCAGTTGCAGTATGATCAATATCCAGATACTCCGTACGTTCATCAATATCGGAATGTTAGGTGGTAAAGGTTAAAAGAATGCTCTAAATAAAAAAACCGACCCGTATGGAACAGGTCGGTTTGCTGTGTTTTCATAAAAAGTCTTTAAAATTTATCTTGTTGTGCGACTGCTTTCTGGAGGTTCTTGCATACATAAATATTTAATGTCACTATGCTTTACTTTTGTTTTCAGACCCTTCTTTTTATTTTGTTTATCAACGAAAATAGCTAAAACAATGATAATCGTTAAAGGGATTAAAAAGTATAACCAAAACATGAGTTCACTTCCTTTCTCTATAATCCACTCAGAATATAAGATTATACTTTGATGTAAGATTAATTACCTTTTGCACGTATAACTATATTGCCGTACCTCACAAATCGCTTTAAAGAACTATCTTTGGAAGGTTTTGCTTGGTCTAAATAAAATTCACGTCGTCCATTTAGCACTACATACAATATGAATAAAAGTGTGATACCTGCAATACCCAATAAGATCCAAAACATAACATTCCACCTTTCTTAAATAAAAAATAGTTATTTTAGAAGATAATTTAATTATAGTTAAATTTACTGAATTTTACAATTATTTATGGTAAAATAAGGATAATATTATTAAAGGTTTATTGGGGGTTATGTTCAAAGTATGGGTATAACGTACACAGTTCTCTTTTTAACTCTATTTATATATATTGGATTACCTATTCTTGCCGTAATATCTCTCATTAAAGTTGTGGATTGGCAAATAGAGCAGAGTCGTCAGCGCAGATTAAGGTATGAGTATTATGAGAAGAAAAGTCAAAAAAAAAAGGAAATCTTGATTAGTTTCCCTTTTTCTATCTTCTACACCAATTTTTTTTTCGTTTAACTAGCTGTTTTGCCACGATAAACAACCAATGTCATTACATTTAAAATGATAGTAATGAGTAAAAGAGCTGCTGAAGCATACGCAGTGGTATACATCGTATCATTGAGTGCACTCCAATCTTCTATCGTCACTTTATGGTAAGTATAAAAAATTTGAAAACTTAATGAAACCGCACAAGCACTGATACTAATAATCGAAAACATCATCCAGCTTTTATTTTTCTTCAAGAATATATTTACAACCGGTAAAACCAAAGCTATTAACCCTAACACGAGACTTCCAACATTCAACAAACCAAACATCTCAAACGCCTCCAGAAACTCTTCTTTAATGATACATGTATTCTCTGGTTAAAAAAGAAAACCCTCTTAAAATAAAAAACACTGCAACCAATCAATGGCTACAGTGCAAAGAACTTTGTTATTTCTTGATTAATGAAACGCGAAATGGATATAGTTGGCCAGTCATGATCTTTCCCTTAACTGCTGGATCATTTCCCATGATTTCTTGTGCTTCTTTTTCATGTGTATTTTGAAGAATCACGACACCAAACGAAGCATCCAGACAAGGTCCTGCCAATACCAATTTGCCATTCTCTAATAGATTTTGAAGGTACTGAAAATGAGATTGGAGCGTTTCCTGTTCCTCTTGTGTTTGATTCTCCATGAAATCTGATCTTACAGGTTTAATCTGATATAAATATTCAGTGACTTCCATATGTCTCTCTCCTTTAGAGAAAGAATTCTATTGTTTTATGAAAAATCCTTTACCCTGTAATTATCTTCTCTTTTTAAATCCGTCAGACTTTCTCTGCGTATTCTTTTCGTTTGTTGGAGTAGTGCGTTTAGTAGAGGGTCCTCTACTAACACCCTCTTCTACGATAACTTGTCCTCTTTCAAGCAGCTGCTTTTGAAGAGGTACGTTCATCTTCGCTGTCCATTTTTTCACAGAAGTTAGTTCTGCTTTCGTTACTAAAGAAACGACTGTCCCTTCTTTTCCCATACGCCCTGTTCTTCCAGATCGGTGGACGTACTGCTTTACGTCCTCTGGCATTTCAAAATGAACTACGTGTGTAACGTCAGGAATATCTAATCCACGTGTCGCAACATCTGTTGTTAAAAGTACAGGAATCTTTCCATTTTTAAAGTCGTTGATCACTCTTTGTCGATCTTGTTTAGTGGAATTCCCCGCTAATACACCAAGCTTTATTTTCTTGTACTCAAGTTTAGTTGCGAACTCATCCATCTTCATTGAGCTATTGATGAAGACCATTGCTTTGATGCCAGGTGTGTGACGAATCAATTTACGCAAGTTTTCTACTTTGTCACGGTAATCAGAGACCATGAACGTATGCGAGACTTCACTTTTCACTAAGTCTTTTTCTACTTTAACGATAACTGGTGCTACCGCTAATTTCTTTGACCAATCCTCTGTCTTATTGTTGATCGTAGCAGATACAAATACAAGCTGACGGTCTTTTAACGTAGCTGCGATTACTTGTTCAACATCTCCGTTAAATCCAGCTTCAATAATATGATCAGCTTCATCGATTACGATGGTTTTCACTTCATGCACTTTTAGTTTTTTGTTTTGTATCAACTCTTTTACTCGTCCTGGCGTACCTACGATAAATTGTGGCTTCTTTTTCAATTTATCTAATTGACGCTGCATATTGGCTCCACCGATAAGGGATGCCCCGCTAAGTCCGCTATTTTCAGTGAACTTTTGACAAACATCGTAAATTTGCATCGCTAGTTCTCGCGTTGGCGCTAAAAAGAGAACTTGAGCATTCTTCACTTCTGGGTTTAACTTCGATAGTGCTGGTAATGCATAGGCTAGAGTTTTTCCTGTACCAGTTGGCGATTCGATGATCAAATCTTTGTTTTCTAATTGTTCAGGTATTGCTCTTTCTTGAATGTCTGTAAATGCGGAAAAGCCGCTTTTGTTCCATGCATTTTGGATGAATTCTGGAAAACTTTGTAGCGATTGTGTCATTTTTTATACCCCTTAAAATATTCATTCATTTCTTTCATTGACCCTATTAATTCTTCAAGCACCGATGAGATTCGCTCTGGTTCTTCTTCAGAAACAGGTTTTTGCAGTTGTATAGAGATTGTGTTAGTAAATACGTGTCGTGGTTGACCATATATATAAGTAAGTTTTTGCTGAATGTCACCTTTTAAATCTCCGCTGCCCCATTTTTTCAGGATGGATTGAAGCTGTTTGCAATCTGTTTCTATCTCGTAAACCGGAGTCTCAATTACAACAGATAGTTTACTGCCCGCTCCGTCGGGATTATCGTTCAACTTTTCCATAGCCAAATCTTCTAGATTTGAAGTTAACGAAATAGCCCCTCTCATCGCTTCCCCGATTGAGGAAACCACAAAATCAATATGATAATTTCTTTCAATGATAGCTTGATCCATTATGTCTTTACGATTAATGATCTCAATTTCTCCTGAAAAATCAAGATCATACACAGCTCCTTCGAGCACAACCTTTAGATTATCATAAACAGATGGATGATACATCTTGTTCTCTCCCTATTTTTAAAAACAATATTTAAGTACGGTATGTGAAATTATTTGTTTTCGTCTTCCGCCATTTGATTCTTTAACTGATTCAATACATAGAGAACAGATTTCACCATTTCTGTGATACGTTTGTCTTTCATTTTCTTTTGAAAGACATAAACGCCAAGATAACCGATGTTTTCAGCAGCCGTTTTGATCTGAATCGGGTATAGATATTTGGGCTTGTTGGCGATCACCCAATCTCTCGCGAGTGGCTCCCAGTCTTTTACACGAAAATGAATGCGATCGGCGAATGGTTTCACCTCTGTAAAAAAGTCCGCTTCCGTTTCTCTCGTTTTCGTTTCTGTTTTATAAATATGAAACGCTTCATCTATATCAGCGATTAGTTTTGTCGTTAATGTATATAAATGGTCCATTAAAAAAGTCCCCCCATTCTTTATATCCTACCAAAGAATGAAGAGACTTACACTTTTTGATTTTAATTAGCTTTATTTTGATACTCTCTGAAGCGTTTGAAAGTGGTTGATTTCCGTTCCAGATACTCGCTTTCCACGGGGCGACCGGTGAGCCACTTGCCGCTTTGCGCCTCTAAGTGTCTCACCTGACCGCACGTCCCGTAGGAGTCTCGCATCTTCCACTTCAATCAACTAATCAGGAAGAAAGAATAACATCAATAGATAGTAGCCGCTTAGTTATGAAAGAGGATTTTATAAAAGCATCTATAGAGTAAACAAACTGACGAACCAGTTCTTCTTTGATTTCTCTTTTACGTACAGTCGCTCTTCTGGATAATCTTGCTTCAGAAGTGCGACTTCAATATCTTGCAGACGGGCTTCCATGTTCTCCATCTTTTTGATGAGTTCTTCAAGCTCTGTCGCATGCTGTAACATTTGATAGGAAACGACCCCATCTGCTTTTTCCTCCACTTTCTTTTCTAATGCCTCTATGGCAGCGTTCAAACGATTAAACTTATCTTCAAATTGGATTGGCAGCTCCATTGATTGCTCTGTTGACTGCATCGACTGAACTTGAATATCACTCATCAAAAGTCCGTTATCGAGCTGTGCCTTAATCTCTCTTAACTGATCGATATCATCTTGTCTGAACAGATAATGACCGTGCTCATTCTTGTCACATTGAATGTTAAAATGTCTGACCCAACGCTGAACTGTTGTTGGATTCACCCCAAGTTCCTCAGAGACCGTTTTGGTTTTCATCAACACCATTTCCATCATGAATCCCTCCCCGTTTTCTTGTGAGTACTATTTTCGAGCATCATCTTCCCATCCCCTTCACACCTGACAAAACTAGTTTTCATTCGCCAAAGAAAGTGGAATACAACGGAATCACTACAATTTCGACACTCAATTTGTTGATTGTTTGTATATTCAGTCGCAACAACTCCAAAACTAAGAACAGTTCAGGTGATACAAAAAGGAGGTGCCTACATGAACCAAGACAGCAAACAGCAAAAACAGCAGGATCAGTATACGAGCCAAGAAGAAACGGGTACTCAAAAAAGAGAACAAAGTAACAGCACTGGCTATGGTGATAAGAAGCTGAACGGCCCAGATATCCCTAGCACATAATGAAGTAAAGACGGCTCAAAAAAAGCCGTCTTTTTTTATGCATGCATCATCCATTCTTTTAAGAGGATCCCTATCTTCAACTGCCTTTGCTTTTGTTTATACCAATCGGTTAACACGATCCCGTGCAATGGTTTTACCGGTTCATAAAACTTTTCAGTGTTCATGCGTCTTTGATACCAATCCATTGTGTTTGCTTTATGATGCTCGATGACCGGAAACGATAGCCGTAGGAACGGGGTTTCTCTTTTTTTACCAGGATAAATATAGGTTTCAAAATCATGTCTGGATCCAGTATGAGTCACTTTATCAGCAAAAGCTATGATCTCTTCACTCCACTCTGACTCGAACAAGATGGTATACAGCTTTTTACCTGTTTCGATCCTATTTTTTGTCTTCTTAAATCCATGAACGGATATTCCAATCACTTCTCCACTCTCGACAGGAAAAAGCACGGTACTAAAATGCATATAATCTTGTAAGAGAAATGGCACTTTTGAAAAAATTCTCTTTTTGTAAAATCCATCCTTTATAACTGGCTGTTCGATAACGTGCTGTTCATTAATGATTAAAGATGTACAAATTCGCTTCAAATCTTTCTCATGCCAGAAACGTTCCCACTCATGAACCATAAATGTAGAAACGCCAAAGTATCTGAGCAGATCAAAATGAGGCTTCCCTTGTTTTTTGGAATACTCATAGATCAAAAGCTGTGGGTACGCATCTTGAAAGATCAGCCAGTTTGCGCGTTCATACGTTAAGAATAAATGCTTTCTAGTATCTTTAGACAACAGCCTCGGGAACCAGTCCCCTTTTAGGTCACACATGCTGTAACCTGCATTTCTCGAAACAAGACTTGCGAGCATCGCCCACCTGATCTCAGGGTTATGTTTATAAAAGGTAGCATAGCTTACGGTACGTGAAATATTATCACGATTCTGTGAATTCGTGAGTTTCCCAATGTGTTGAATGATTTCCTCCATGTGCTGTGCCACGCTCTTCCTCCATGCTTTTTGTCCTATTTTCTATCGTTCGCTTTCATGTTATAAAATATTTGTGTCATATAAGAAAAAAGAGTAAACTAATGGTTATGAAAGATGTATTTGGAAAAAGGAGGCATAGACCTTTGGCGAAGACAGTGATCATATACACACAAGAAACGTGCCCTCCATGCTTTGCAGAAAAAGAGTGGCTAAAAGCAAACAAGATTCCTTTTGAAGAACGAGATATTCGTAAAAACGATGCTTATATGAAAGAAGTGATCGACCTCGGCGCTTCTGCAACTCCTGTTACCGTTATTGAAACGGAGGACGCAAAAGAAGTTGTCATGGGTTTTGTAGAAGAAGAACTTTCTCGACTACTAAAAAAGTAAACATCCAACGGCTATGTGTATCGTTTTTTCATGCGCATAGCCATCTTTCGTTGTAAAGGAGATGAATCATGGGTACCTTTCATTATCCGAACGGTAAGAAAGTGACTTCTATCGTGAAAAAACAATCTTCATCTTCTACCAAAAAAGATATCTCGTACAGCAACAGGGGAATGTCGTTAGAAGATGATATCAATCAGAGCAACGAATATTATCTTTTAACCAATCAAGCGATCATCCATAAGAAACCTACTCCGGTCCAGATCGTAAATGTAGAATATCCAAAGCGATCTGCCGCTGTCATTCGAGAAGCATACTTCAAACTTGCTTCCACGACAGATTACAATGGGGTGTATAAAGGAAGATACATTGACTTTGAGGCAAAAGAAACAAAGAATAAGACGAGCTTCCCGTTAAAGAACTTTCATGAACATCAGTTACTTCATATGCGGCACATCTTAGATCATGGTGGGATCTCGTTCGTCATCCTTCGTTTCTCTCAAACAGATGAGAGCTATTTATTCGATAGTTCTCACTTGATCTCGTTTTGGAACGAACAGAAGGAAGGCAGAAAATCGATTCCTAAGGGTGAAATCGAGGAAAAAGGACATTCTATTACTATCGGGTATCAACCTCGGCTTAATTACTTACAGGTGGTAGATTCTGTCTATTTTTAGTCGTTCATAAATTGTCAAATGCCGTCGAATAATTGAACGAGTTCATTTTTTTATGAAGTTGAAAGGTTGGTAAAACAATGTCAAAAGATTACCGAAGCCGTATGGAACGCAGACAGACTAGTGATGCTTCTAAACCGGCAAATAAATCAAAAACAAAAAAACCGAGACGAGGACGTAACTGGAAGAAGACTCTGTTGATCCTTGCTCTTATCTTAGGAGTTTTAGGACTATTAACAGTCGGTGTGATTGCCGCAACTTCTCCTAAATTAGATCCTAAGAAACTAGAAACACCGGTATCCTCTAAGATTATGGATATGAACGACGAAGAAGCAGCACTCGTCGCAGGTGATGAAAAACGGATTCGTGTTAAGATCAACGAAATTCCAGAGCATGTACAAAATGCTTTTATCGCAACAGAAGATGTTCGTTTCCGGGAACATAGCGGTATAGATGTACGACGAATTGCTGGTGCTGCTTTCGCTAACGTAAGAGAAGGATTTGGAGCTGAAGGTGCGAGTACGATCTCTCAACAAGTTATCAAGAATACGGTATTAACGAATGAAAAATCTCTTACGCGTAAGATTCGTGAAGCATACCTTTCTGTTCAACTAGAACAGAAGTATTCTAAAGATCAGATTCTAGAGATGTATCTGAACAAGATCTTTTTTGGTAATCGAGCATTCGGTATTGCTACAGCAGCAAAAGTTTATTTCAACAAAGATGTTTCTGAATTAGAAGTTCAAGAAGCTGCTCTTTTAGCTGGACTACCAAAAGCGCCTAGTTACTACAACCCGCTTGTAAATCCGAAAGAAGCTGAACATCGCCGTAACGTTGTTTTGAATCTGATGGCTCAGCATAAATTCATTACAAAAGAAGAAGCGGAAAAAGCAAAGAGTATTCCAGTAAAAGACATGATCGATGAAGGAAGCTTAAAAACCGAAACACGTCCTTATGATGCTTATATCAAACAAGTAATCGATGATTTAAAAGATATCGAAGGACTTGAAGAAGCAGATATCTACTCATCTGGACTTAAGATCTATACGAACTTAGATCCAAAAGCACAGCAAACGACTGAGGACGTATTAAGAGCTAAATTAGAGAACGAAAACAAGGTTCTTCAATCAGGTGTTGCATTACTTGATACGAAGTCAGGTGCCATTCGTGCAGTAGGAAGTGGGCGCGGAGATGAATTGAGTAACTATTTCTCATCTAAGATCAAGCGTCAGCCTGGTTCTACGATTAAACCGATCTTAGACTATGGTCCTGCCATTGAGAACAAAAAGTGGAACACAGGTTACATCTTGAAAGATGAACCAGTTGAACTGAAAGACATTACGATCAACAACTTTAACGACCGTAACGTTGGCGATATCTCAATGCGTCAAGCGCTCGTTGAATCCAAGAACACGACTGCTGTTCGTGCGTTCCAAGAAGTTGGTGCTGAAGAAGCAACTGATTTTGCTAACAAATTAGGTTTTGATCTAGATCCTGACACGACGTATCCATCTTATGCGATTGGTGGTTTTGAGAAAGGAATCTCCCCTCTTACACTGGCTGGTGCTTATACATCGTTCGGTAACGGAGGAATCTATTCAAAACCGACAACGATCCGTAAGGTCGAATTCCCTGATGGTCGTGTGATCGAAGTGGATTCAGAACCAAAAGCGGCTATGAAAGATTATACCGCTTATATGATCACAGATATGCTGAAAGATGTTATGGATAGAGGTACTGGTCGTGAAGCGAACGTTAGCGGACTTAACTTAGCTGGTAAGACGGGTACGACAAACTATTCTAAAGACGACCGAGATAAATACGGCATCCCTGATGGTGCGACGAAAGATGCTTGGATGGCCGGCTATACACCTAGCTATACAGCTGCTGTATGGACAGGATATGCTGATATGAAAGAAGGTCTCTACTTAAGCGACAATGAAGCGGATTATTCGAAACAGATCTTCCGTGACATCATGAGTGAGTTGGATCATAAGAACAACGACTTTAAGAAACCGAAATCCGTAACAGAAGTTGCGATGGAAAAAGGAACAGGTAAACGTGCAAGTGAGTTCACACCTGATTCTGAGAAGATCATCGAGCTTTTCGTTAAAGGAACGGACCTTCCTGGTATCAGTGATAGCTATGAAAAGCCTTCTTCGATCGAAGGGCTTGAAGCGAAGTACAAGGAAGATAAGAACGAGATCGAAGTTAAATGGAAATATGGTAAGAAAAAAGGTGTAACCTTTAGAGTTCTCGCAAGCTATAACGACGGACCGATGCAGGAACGTGCAACGATCAACGATACGAAATTCGTTGTTCCATCACCTGCTCCTGGTAAATATTCGTTCCAAGTCATTGCGATCGACAGTGAGAACAACACAGAAAGTGAACCTGCAGGAACATCGATTACGATCGAAGGCCCTCAAGGTGAAGAACCGCCACCTACAGAAGGTGAAGGCGAACAACCAGGTACTCCTCCAGGTCAAGAACCTGGAACAGAGCCACCTGCAGAAGGTGAACCGGGTACTCCTCCAGATCAAGGAGGCGGCGAAGGCGAACCAGGTACTCCTCCGGGTCAAGAGCCTGGAAGCGAGCCACCTACAGAAGGTGAGCCTGGTACTACGACACCTACACCTCCTGGGCAAAACGGAGGCAGACAACAAAATGGAAACGGTGGAGGTGGAGGCCTCGTCCCTCCTCTCAACCCATAAAGATAAAAAGATCCGTCAGCACATTTTGCTGACGGATCTTTTTTGTTCTTTTTATCAAGTGAAATTTACTGCTACTCAACTGAACACCTATTGAATGTTGTAGCGATCAAGCAGATAGTTCCAAAATACAGGATAACCAAATGATAGATTCCAAAAGCTCACACCGGCAAAGCCGTACTGATCGACCACATCAAATTTTGCTCTCATACTTCGCAGATCTTCAAACCATACGACGTGCTCTTTCTTCTGTTTATCCCAATACCGGTAATACGGAGCTTCATCTTTTCTCGAGTATTTAATAGCAGCTTGCCGCTTGCCTGCTAGCTGAGTGGCTTGAACCGGATTCAATGCTTTTGCAAACTCACCACCGGGTTTATAAGGTAACGTCCAATCATAGCCATACAGATTGATGCCCATGAGGATTTTCTTCGGATCGATCACGCTCACTGCATAGTCGAGCACTTTTTTAACAGAAGGAAGTGGACTAACAGCCATCGGCGGTCCTCCGCTATATCCCCACTCGTACGTCATCAGAATCACATAATCGACGATCTCACCGTGAGCTTTATAGTCATGAGATTCGTACCATTCACCTTGTTGTGTGCCCGAAATCTTAGGTGCTACAGCAGTCATGACAACGTAATTCTCTTGATGCATCTTCTTTGTGAGCGTTCTTAAAAACTGATTGTATGCTTCTTTGTTTTGTTTACCTAAGTACTCAAAGTCCACCGAGATCCCTTCGTATCCTTTTTGCTTCATGATACGTAACGACTCGTTTATCACTTTATCAGTTATCTCTTTATTCGTTAGAATCTCTGTTCCCACTTCTTCACTGAACTCGCCGTCTTTTATGTTCGTGATGGCCATGATTGGGCGCACGTTTCTATTTTTTGCATCTTTTAAGAACTCAGTGTCATTCAGTGGTTTGAATATGCCTTTCTCGTTCACTTCATAGCTAAAAAGCGTGATATACGTGAGCGCTCTAGCAGCCGCATCAAAATTGGCTTGAGCTTTCGGATTTGGTTCTGCAAACGCGTTCGTCACGATTGTTTTCTTCGTACGCTCTGGAACGTTCAGTTGCGTTCCTGGCCGCAGGTTGCTGTCCGTTAAACCAGGATTCGCCTGTTGCAGCTCTGCGACAGATACACCGATCCGGTTTCCGATCTCTTCTAATGAATCACCAGGCTGAACGGTATACGTAAAAGGTGTTGGAATAAAGAGTGTCTGTCCTACTGTTAGTACGTCTTTTTCTGACAGTCGATTAACCGTAGCAAGCTCCTGCCACGGCAATTTATAGTACTGCGACAGCCTCCAAAGAGAATCGCCTCGTTTCACCACATGAATCTGCATGATACCCCTCCTAAAAAAACGTCTCATGTCATCATCATATGTCCAAGTGTCTTGTCCTTATGTACCGTGCTTTTTTAGTATGACACTTTTCTTTTCCCATTCCGAAAATAACGCACTGAGCTGTATGTACGATTGATAGTGATCTGGCTGATCTTCAATGAACGAAAGCCTCTCGATCACGTTCACAGGCAAGTGCTGAAATCCTTTTAGATCGCTTTTGTAATTCGAAAGATCATTAGGTTGTCCTCCATTTACGAGATAGATCGTTTTCAAGTACTGTTGAAAAAAATACACCATCGGTTTCTTCGCACTTTTTCTATCCCGATTTTTAAAGTGATGTGCGATTTCCTCCGATTTTTCTTTCCACTCTGTAAAAATGTTCTCTGCTGTATTCTCACTCATCTATTTTAGCCTCCATTTGTAGACAACAAAAAAGAGCTTATCAAAAGATAATCTCTTATCTAAAGTTATTGTACCTCTTTAAAACAGGGTATTCCAAGTGGCTTGTCCAACGATTCCGTCCACAGTGAGCCCTTTTCTTTTTTGATAAGCTTTTACGGCAGATTCTGTTTGTGGACCAAAGTTACCATCTGCTGCAATACTTAATGCACGCTGAATTCTGCTAACGTTTGCCCTGTCCGTTGAACCTCTCTTAATAACATAACCTGGGTAAGGAACGACAGCACTTCCGTTCGAGTTAGTTGGTATTGGTGCTACCGGTTTAGTTGGTTTTGTAGATGGTTTTAACACAACATCCAATTTTTTTATTGTGTTTGGTCCTGCAACACCATCAACCGCTAGTTTATATTTGTTTTGGAATGCTCTTACCGCTTTCTCTGTATTCGGACCGTAAATTCCATCCGCCAGAAGTGTGTATCCTGCACGTTTTAGTTTGTTCTGCAGATCGAGAACTCTTTGACCTGTACTTCCATTCTTTAATACGGTATTGCTTGTACCGGGTGTTGGTTGAGGTGTTGGTGTAGGAATTGCTTGATTGGAAATGGAACTCTCAACATCTTTTAAGAACCGATCGAATGTGATGCCATAACGATTCAAAGCGTTATCAGGGTCTGTTCTTCGGCCAGGATCTAATTGTTTATGACTCGCGATCTTCTCTTTTGGTCTCCAGTTGTATCTTTTACAAAGATAACCCCAGAACCAGACGTAACGTTTATACGCTTCTTGAAAATTGATTCCCCCACCCCAGCAGAGTTCCACACCGATTGCGGCATCATTTGACTCTCGACCAAAACGGACGTTGTCCAACCTTGTTCCATACTGAACATGATACGCTTTTTCATCGAGCGGAATGATCACTAGGATCTCTTTATCATCAATAAAAACATGTGCGCTCGCACTCGGCTGTTGATTGTTAAAATAGTTTCGGTTGCTTCTGGCCGAAGTTCCTGGATTTCCTGTATCATGAGCTACTCCAAAGAATGGCCCGTCCAACTTCGTACCGGGTCTTGCATTACCTAACTTGATATAGTCATATGTGATTGAATATGACACGAAAACATCACTCCCTTTCTATAACGTATGTAGAAAGAGAGAAAATGCTTGTACATATGGGGTCTTTGTGCAGATTTTGAAATGTTTTGTAGGTAATTCTGTGCAGAATTTTTGTTATTAAGTTTAGATGGAAGCATTAAACAGTTGATTGTAGGTTGGCACGTATACCTCCATCCGTATATATGAGAGCAATTCAAGAAATGAACTCAATAATCCTTGAAATATTGTTTATAATACGGCGAGATTGGACGATAATACGACGAGTTTTCACTTTATATCAGCGAGTCGACAAATCACGACATCCTCACCTCACTAAATACCCCCTATGAGTGCCGAATATTATACACCCTCTACCAAGAGTCTAAGGCAAAAGAAAAAACCGTAACTCCATCAGTTACGGTTTCAAGCTATCTTTTCTGAGTCAGCTTTTTCTCTTTTTGGTTCATCCGCTTCTTACCTTCTCGGCAGATGGAGAGAAGTGGACACTCTGGGCAGTTTGGATTTTGTGCTTTGCAGTGATATCTGCCAAAGAAGATCAGACGGTGATGAGTTGCGCCCCATAATGATTTTGGAATCTTCTTCATCAGTGTTTCTTCTACCTGCAGAACAGAGTCTTTCCATTTACAGATACCAAGCCTTTTCGAAACCCGTTCAACATGCGTATCGACCGCAATCGCAGGAACATCATAAGCGACAGATACGACAACGTTTGCCGTTTTTCGTCCTACGCCAGGCAGTTTCGTCAGTTCATCTCGATCTTTTGGTATCTCGCCACCGTACTCGTTGATCACGAGCTCACTCAGTTTTTGGATGTTCTTTGCCTTGTTTCGGTATAATCCGATCGACCGGATATCGTCCTGCAGCTCTTCTATCGTAACGTTCAGATAATCTTGCGGTGTTTTATATTTTTCAAAAAGCTTCGGTGTTACTTTGTTAACGAGCGCATCTGTACATTGCGCTGACAGAAGCACCGCGATTGTCAGCTCGAACGGGTTCGAGTGGTGAAGTTCGCAATGAGCGTCTGGAAACATGTCCTCGATCTGCTCTAAACAAAATTGAATCTGTGCTTTGTTTAACACGTTTACGTGACCTCCTGTTATAAAAAAGAAAGACCCTAGTATAAGGCCATTTCATGTTTTATGATTCCAGCCAGTTGTATTGGGGACGCTTGATGCCTGAGTCGTTCCTTGGTTGCTCTTGTTTCCCCGTTCTTTGTAGCTGTCTGACTCTAAATTTTTCACCATACGTTTTAGCTGCTTCTGGACTTATAATGCCGTTTTTCTTCCACTCGAATAAAATACGATCAATATAACGGAAGTTCAGCTTCCCAGATAAAACAGACTCTTTTAATGCTGTTAGAATCAACTCTGGAGACTGTTGATCCTCGTCCATCCAGATCTTAAGTGTTTCAAGTTCCATCGGAGATAAAGGACGGCCGAACTCTTTTTCGAATCGGACGAATACGTTCTGTTCCTGGTGCTCCTTATGTACCTCTTTTTTAACCTGCTCTTCTTCTTTCAAACTTTGAAGAAGTCTGTTCCAAAGGGGCTGAAGCGTATAAGCTTCAAAATAGACGCCTTTTTCCTTATCTTCGAACTGATCCATACCGAGTACACCTCTGCCGATTAACGTCCTCAGCATAGCAGACACTTCATCACTCGAAGCGGACATTCGTTCAGATAGCTCGACAGGTGTCGGAAAGTAGTTTCCTGATTCTATAAAAACATGAAGCTGTATAAACAACATGCATTCGTTGTCTGATAGACCGATCTGTTTGTACGTTTTGATTAACATATTAGGGATGCTGACTGATCCTTCAGCCATCCATCGTTCAAATAAATTACCGTTCATCACTAAAACACCTCTTGAAACATTATAGCATATAAAACTAGGTTTTTTATTTTCACTGTACTGGTGAATGTTGAGAAAAAAAGTAGTTTTTGAGCGTGATGAGCATATGCTAGTCGCTTGTCGAAATTTGCAGAACCGCCTTTATTTACTTTTTTTGACTTAATTGGTTCCGATTTTGACTTAATTTTTTCATTTTAGACTCAATCGCATCCAAGTACGACTTAATTCTTCCTCAAAACGACTTAATTTCACGTTTTCCACACTTTCTACACCCTCGAAAACAAAAAAAAATCTCCCCGCATAACAGGGAGATTTTTAAATTTATTAATTAAGGATACAAACGGTTCAATAGACGTGGGAATGGAATCGTTTCACGAACGTGCTCCGCTCCAGAGATCCAAGCTACTGTACGCTCTAATCCAAGACCGAATCCTGAATGTGGAACGCTTCCGTATTTTCTAAGTTCTAGATACCATTTGTAGGCATCGTCCGTTAACCCGTGCTCTTCATAACGCTGTTCCATTAATGCTAGGTCATCGATACGCTGACTTCCACCGATGATCTCTCCGTATCCTTCTGGAGCGATCAGGTCTGCACATAGTACAACATCTTCACGGTTAGGGTCTGGCTTCATGTAGAACGCTTTGATGTCTTTCGGATAGTTCGTTATGAAAACAGGCTTGTCGAAGCTTTCCGCGATCGCTGTTTCGTGCGGCGCACCGAAGTCGTCTCCCCACTCAATATCGTCAAACCCTTTTTCTTTTAGCATCTTGATCGCATCGTCATAAGAAACACGAGGGAAAGGCGCTTTTACGTTCTCTAACTTAGAGATATCGCGTCCAAGTGTCTTTAGCTCGTTCTCACAGCGTGTGATCACAGATTGAACGATGTGTGAGATGAACTGTTCTTGAATTTCAAGTGATTCTTCGTGTTCCACGAATGCCATCTCAGGTTCGATCATCCAGAACTCGATCAAGTGACGACGAGTCTTTGATTTCTCTGCACGGAACGTCGGCCCGAACGAGTATACTTTTCCAAGTGCCATCGCTGCCGCTTCCATGTAGAGTTGTCCACTTTGTGAAAGATACGCATCTTCTTCAAAGTACTTCGTGTGGAACAATGAAGTCGTTCCTTCAGCAGAACTTCCTGTAAGGATCGGAGGATCTACTTTTGCAAAGTCGTTGTTGTAGAAGAACTCGTTCACTGCATGAATAATCTCGTTACGAATCTTTAAGATCGCGTGCTGACGCTTAGAACGGATCCAAAGGTGACGGTGATCCATCAAGAACTCTGTTCCGTGTTCTTTCGGTGTGATCGGGTAGTCTACCGCTTGATGAAGCACTTCAACATCTGTTACTTCAAGTTCTACACCTAGAGCTGAACGCTCGTCCTCTTTAACCATACCCGTTACATAAAGACTGGACTCTTGCGTAAGTCCTTTTGCTTTTGCAAAGATCTCATCGCCTACTTCACTCTTAACAACAACTCCTTGTACGAATCCAGATCCATCACGAAGCTGTAAGAAAGCGATCTTACCTGAAGAACGCTTATTAGAGAGCCAAGCACCGATCTTTACGGTCTTGCCTACGTGTTCACTAAGCTTATTAATCGTTGTTTTCACTACATGTACCTCCACTGTACGTTATCAATATCTACCAAAAAAAATTATGAAGGAGAACTTTCTAAAAATCAATCATTACTTCTGTTTTGAGTTGATAAAACGTTCGATGCGATCTAAAGCTTCCATGATCGTATCAAGGCTCGTTGCATAAGAAAGTCTCACGTTATTAGGCGCACCGAATCCTGAACCTGGTACTAATGCTACTTTTTCTTCTTCTAAAAGAGCTTCTACCCACTCATCAACAGAGTTAAATCCTGTCATGCTAACCGCTTCTGTTGCGTTCGGGAACAGATAGAACGCTCCGTTCGGTTTCACACAAGTGATGCCAGGAATCGTGATCAGACGGTCGTACACTTTGTTCATACGTTCTTCAAACGCTTTGCGCATCTCTTCAACAGGCTCTTGTGTGCCGTTATAGGCTGCAAGTGCACCGTGCTGAGATGTTGTTGTTGGGTTCGATGTACTATGGCTGTCTAAGTTCGTCATTGCTTTAATGATCTTAGCGTCACCTGCTGCAAAACCGATTCTCCAGCCTGTCATCGCATGTGATTTAGACAAACCATTGATGATGATTGTTTGCTTTTTCAGCTCTGGTGAAAGCTCTGCAATTGATGTATGTTTCACTCCGCCGTAAACGAGTTTTTCATAGATTTCATCAGAAACGATTAAGATATCATTCTCAAGACACACTTCACCAATCGCGCGCAGCTCTTCTGCTGAATAAAGCGATCCTGTCGGGTTGCTTGGAGAGTTCAATACAAGTGCTTTCGTTTGTTCAGTGATTGCTTTTTTAAGATCTTCTGCTGTGATCTTGAATCCATTCTCTTCTTTTCCTTCCAAGTAAACTGGCGTACCGTCAGCGAGTTTCACTTGTTCAGGATAGCTCACCCAATATGGTATCGGGATGATCACTTCGTCTCCTTCATCAAGGATCGCTTGAAACAGAGAGTACAACGAATGTTTTGCTCCTGTACTTACAATGATCTCAGACGGTTCGTACGTTAACCCTTGATCTTGCTTCAGCTTGTTCACGATCGCTTTTTTTAGTGACAAAAGACCGCCAGAAGCTGTATATTTCGTGTGTCCTTCTTTCATAGACTCATAAGCCGCTTCAATAATATGTATCGGTGTATTAAAGTCAGGTTCACCTGCACCAAGTGCGATTACATCGTGCCCGTCTGCCTTTAATTGGTTTGCCTTTGCTGTGATTGCGAGAGTTGTTGAAGGAGTTAATGCCTCCACACGTTTTGCAAGCTTCATACTACTAAATCCCTCCACGTTTTTATTCATCTGATTTCTATTGATCTGATTCTTTCAGACGATAGATTTCGTATCGCTCACCACTTTCAAAATAGCCGTAAAAGTAGGTGTAACGGTCCTTCGTGTCATAATAGACTACTTCCCATAATGGAATGTCGTCTTCCATACCGAGACGGCTGTCGACGATCGTCTTTGCATCATGGTTCTGTTTCACATAATTCAGGATCTGTTTCTCTGAAAGTCCATCTTTCGCGTTCAAAGAGGTGACCTTTTTGTCTTTATCGACCCAAACGATCTTGTTTGTGCCTTTTTTGTTCTTACCTTCTACTACATAATACGTCTCATTCTTATAAAAGTGATCCACATTTGTAATAGAAACGAGGTCCTCTTCTTTCTTTGCGATCTCAACCGCTTCTGCTTCTTTCTTAGCGGGCTTTGCTTGAACACCATTAAACAGATAATAAGCTTGCCAGCTTGCTAAGATTAGAATGCCAATAACAACAAGTATCCACTTTTTTCCCATATTTAAGCCTTCCTATGTGCGATAGATCGTAAAAATCATCTTATTTTTATTATCGTCATCTAACGCGAGCCCAAACATTAAATCTTGATGCTTTAATGTTTTGTTCAGTTCAGATACTACTTTATACAAGTCACTCGACTTGTCCACCTTTAGCGTCGAAAGAACTTCAATTTTGCTTTCCACGGTTCTTCCTCCTCTTACATCAATCTTTTCCTTGTTTACTATAGCAGAAAATCGGTGAAAAAGGTACTTTAGAATCCTTTAATAAGAAGGAAAAATGACTTTGTTTATGCTTACTTTGTAAACTAGCTTCCTAAATCAAGAGGTAAACAAAAATAAACCGACCAGATATAAAATATGGTCGGTCACAAATGGAAATATCATTTTTTTGAATTGATTTTTACATTTACCGGAGTTATATCAAGAATAACATTCACGAACGAATAATCATCTTTCTGCCCGTCCGTATATCCCCAATAACCTTCTGTTTCTTCGATCTTACGAAAGTTCAACTCAAATCCCCTTCCGTTATTAAAGCTGTAGCTTTTTACACTCTCCGCTCCAGCATTATCAACTAAATTATAAGAGATGAATTTGTTTAACACGCTGTGACCACTCAATACACCTGAATGAGGCGGGACAATATGTTCGTAATACTCGTAGCCTTTCGTGCTTTCTTTCTTCTCATTAATGATTATGTTCTTCGTTCTTAGATCGAGGATGTCTCCTTGATTGATCCAAGATAGTTTAATATTCTTAAATTGACTTTGACCAAAATCTGGACTTCTTAGCTGTTGAGACAGATCGACTAACGTTACGCCTCCTCTTCCAACAACTTCAGCTTTTTTATCTTCGTTATATATGACAAGAGCCGTGTCCTCATCTATACCATATGATAAATTCTTAGGTTCACCTTTTTCATCTGCTACCGCGATCAAGCGTCCAAGACGTGCTTTCTTATCAAAGTGCTGATCAATGATGCCGTGTTCAAAAAAACCGAGCCCTCGTTCTAGATAACCTGGTCCTCCCTCTTGCTGCAGCATTCCGTCATACGTATTCGTAAATCCGGATGCTAGTGTATCATGACTGCCTCCACCGGCAATCATTACATCACTCATTATTGCTGCCCCAGCACTCGTTCCACCAAGCACTGCCCCGTTTCTATACGATTTCCAAATCGCGTTCAATACTTTTGAATTTGTTCCGTTCTTGTTCAATAACGAATCTGTAATCTTTGTCTGATCTCCGCCTACAAACCAAACCGCATCTAGTCTCTCAACATTCTTTGCAAGTTCTTGATCGTTCTTATTTAAATCAGCCCATTTTGATTCATCTTCCGGTGTTTTTTTGTCGTCAGTTACAGCGAGAGGAAGTATCTCAATATTCTCTGGTGACATCCCGTATCGGACGAGGTCTTCTTTAAATGCCTTAGATGAAACTAAACTAGAGCTTGCAGCAGGTATGATTCCGACTCTGGAATCTTCTTTTTGTTTAGCAAGATCAATGAACTTTTTATACACGTCCTGATTACTGCTTCCTAAAGCACCTCCAGCAATCAACAGGTTTCCTTTAACCGGTTCTGAGCGATCGATGACTGGAGGGATAAATGAAGACTTTTTGTACTCAGTGAATGCATTTGCATTCTTTTTGAAACTTACCTTTTTAGGAGCTACATCAAAAGCAACGTTTGTAAAAGAATAGTCGTCTTTTTGTCCGTCTTTATAACCCCAATAGCCTTTTGTGTTTTCCGTTTTTCTAAAAGTAAGCTGAAATCCTTCCCCTTTAGAATCGTACAAATAACTTTTCACAGCATTCGTTGTCGTATTATCAATCAGGGAATACGAGAGATATTCTTTCAACCTTCCATAAGAAGTAAAAACTCCTGTTGCATCAAGCGGTTTGAATTCGTAATACTCATATTCGTTCGTCTCATCTTTATGATCGCTTATGAAAAATTCTTTAGTAGAAACATTCAAAGTATCACCTGAAACGAGATGGCTGATATAAACATCTTGAAAATGAGCACTATCAGAATCAATCACCTTCGTTTTGCTAACATCAACAACAGATACGCCGCTTCTTCCGACTATCTTTACTGTTTGTTGTTTGTTGTTCACGATAAGAGCTGTATCTTCATCTACACCATAAGCAAATTGATTCCTCGTTTTCTCTTTTAGTGCCGTCATTACCAGTCTCCCAAGACGTGCACGTTCATCAAAATGCTGATCTACAATGCCATACTTAAAGAATCCGAGCCCTTTTTCAATATGCAATGGTTCGTATTCTTCACCTGATTTTAGGTTATTCTTCATAACAAACTCTTTGTTTAGTGCGCCTAAGCTGTCACCACCGGTAATCATCACATCGCTCATGATGGCTGCACCAGCACTCGTTCCTCCAAGGACACCACCTTCCTTATACATCTTCCAAATCGCGTCTAATGCTTTCGTCCGATGGCCGTTCGGTTTTACTAATGTATCTGTAATTCGCAGCTGATCTCCACCAACAAACCAGATCGCGCTATAATTCTCAATCTTGTTTGCTATTCGTTTCCTGTTTGCGTTTTTTCTCCATTTGGATTCATCTTCTGATGTACCGCTGAAATCTTGATTTGCTAGAGGAACGATCTCGATCTGATGCTCATGTAACCCATATGTAATGAGATCTTTTTTAAAGCTTTGGGAAGATTTTAAGGAACTACTTGCTGCAGGTATGATTCCAATTTTGGCCTCTTTCTTACCACCTGCTAAACTGATAAATTCGTTATATACTTCCTTATTGCTACTCCCTAGAGCTCCTCCGGCAATCACAAGGTTTCCTTTCCAATCATCCTTTTTCTTAGCAAAACTTATTGATGAGGTAGTTAGTGATAAGCCAAGCGTCATAGCCAACGTTACAGACATCCATTTTTTGTTCAAGGATTCTTTCTCCTCCATTCATAGAACTCTCTTCAAAAAAGCTACTTCTACAAGAGAATCTATAATATTTTTTGAAAATTCATTTTATTTTATGCAAGATACATGCCAAAGAGGGAAAGCTTGTCTATCAATAAAAAGCAGTGAGCCAAGTTTGTTTGGTTATTATTAGGAACATATAAAGAACCAAAAAACGCCCTAAAAAATCAGAAACGTAACTATTTGGTTTCAAAAAGAAAATCATCTCTAGTAGAAAGAGATGATTGCTTTTAAAGTTAATGCCTACAAATATTTTTTAAAGCCTCTACTAACAGAACCATCAAAGCCTTCTCGTTCAAAGAACTGATGAGCTCTGTCTCGCTTTAAACTACTCAAAAGCATGATTCTGTGACAGTCGATCGAACGGCAATAAGATTGTTTGTTATGAAAGCTGTTGACTTCCGCTTCAGGTTGCTCGCTTTCCATGGGGCGAACGGTGAGCTTCTTGTCTAGTTGCAGTGACTAGCCCCTCGAGGTCAAAAGTTAAACGGTCAAGAAGGCAAAGTGCGCCGTCCTCGCCCATTTCCCTTTTGCTTGTCGGGGCTGAACGAGTCACTACCTCTTTTCGGACTGCCGCTTTGCGCCATTAGGAGTCTCCACCTGACCGCTCGTCCCATAGGAGTCGGCAACCTTACGCTACATTCAACTTTTCAATGAAGAAACAAGTAAGAATCTCAATCAACAATAAAAAAAGAAGAAGCAAAAAATCTGCTTCTTCTTTCATCTTATTCCATCCAATCATCCAGTTCTGACACGAGTTCATCGATCGGTTTGATCGATACCGGAAGCTTTGGCAGAGATTGAATGAAGGATTTTCCGTATCTTGTTTCGATCATTCTTCGGTCGAACACGAACACGGCTCCTTTATCTCGACTGCTTCTTACTAATCGTCCGAACCCTTGCTTAAAGCGGATGATCGCTTGCGGAAGGGAAAGGTCATAGAACGGATTTCCGCCTTCTGCTTTTAATTTCTCGCTTTTCGCGGCCATCACAGGCTGATCAGGTGGTGTGAAGGGCAGTCGGATGATCACGAGGCAAGAAAGATCGTCACCCGGGATATCGATTCCCTCCCAAAAACTGTTCGTCCCAAACAGGATGCTGTTATCAAAACGCTGGAAGTTCTTTGTAAGACGCGCCCGGCTTCCTGAATCTACACCTTGGGCGATCAACACGAACTCTTCAGCATCCATCAAGCTTTTGAACGCTCCATGTGTCTCTCTCAACATCTCGTACGAAGTGAACAGAACGAGCATGCGTCCTTTCGTTACTTTTGCGATCTCGTACAGAGAAGACGAGATTTTTTTAACGAACGTTTTCTGATCCACCTCGTTAATGAGCGGAATATCAGTTGGTACCATCAGCTTCGCTTGTTGTTCATATTGAAATGGTGAAGGCAGCTGTGCACTGATCGGACCAAAGTCTAATAGTCCAAGTCTCTCACTCAAATAACGGAAACTGTTCTTTACACTCATCGTCGCAGAAGTGAGCACGACCGAGCTCTTCTTACCAAAGAACTTATCAGCTAGAATCTGATCGATCTCAACCGGCTTCGCGTAGAGTGTAACCGCGTGCCTCGGACCTTTTGATTCTGCTTCCATCCAGTACACTTCTTCCGATAACGGGCAAGACAATAAATGATGAAGATCTGTCATCTCGTCTTGCAGATCGTTTAAGATGCCTTCTAGATCGACTAAGAATCCTTTTTGCTGAACCGTTAAATGTTCTTCGTACTGATCAAAGCTCTTTAACACACGTTTAGCAGGTTTCACAAGATCACCCATAAACTGACGCGCGCGTGCTTCCATCTCTAGAACCGGTTCCCAAGCGGCAGCTTCAATATCCTGTTTTGTATAACGAAGCGTTAATTTCGTTAACTCTGTAGATCGAGATGATTTGGCTTTTTTTAGACAGATGTTCTTAATTTGCTTGAAAATCTCATCAAGCTCATTCTTCACATCAGAGAAGAGTGTATCCCAATTGGCAAGATGATGTTCGTATTTTGGAACTTCAAGAAGATCACAAATCTCCCTAAACGTATTCATCATGCCGTCTCCATCCGTCTGCGATAAACGGTCTAGAAGCTTAACAAATGAAAAATAATCGGTCTCTTTTCCAAAATGGTCACTTACGACTTCTTCTACGTGATGAGCCTCGTCTAAGACGACTTCTTTATAAGCGGGCAGCAGTTGATTTTCAGACTTTAAGTCCGTGAACAACAACGCATGGTTCGTGATCACAAGATCAGATTCATGTGCTGCTCTTCGCTGCTTATGATAATAACATCTGGAGAACCAAGGACATCTATGATTCAAGCAAGAATTGGCATCACTTTTGACCGTGTTCCAAAACAGCTTTCCGCCTGACGCCATCGAAAGTTCTTCTACATCCCCCGTCTCCGTTTCTGTGAGCCAGACGATGAGTTGCGCTTTTGTAAAGTTCATATCATAGTTGTCATCGTGATGATCCATCAGCGTATGTTCAAATTTTCTTAAACATAGATAATGATTTCTTCCTTTAAGAAGAGTCGCTGTAAAATCAAACGGCATGATCCTCTTTAAGAGAGGAACATCGCGTTCTAACAGCTGTTGCTGCAGCTGGACTGTGTGTGTGGAAACGACAAGTGGACGGTCTTTTTCCTTCGCATGTCGTATACCCGGTATGAGATAACCGAGTGATTTTCCTACACCGGTTCCCGCCTCAATCACAAGGTGCTGATTCGTATGAAGCGCCTCGTCCACGAGTTCGACCATTCTCTGCTGACTTTTTCGCACTTCATAATGCTGCATATGCTGCTGAAGCTGATCATGAACTTCTTCGTCTTTAAACTCTGTAAAATCATCATCTGAAGATTGTACAAAATCCGGTCTCTTTTTAAGAGCGAGTTTACGATAAAAATCATATGTCTCTTCATCTGCTAAAAAAGCTGACTTCTCCGCGATCATATCCCCTACGATGCTTTCTAATGAACTCTGAAGTTTCTTTAGAAAAGGTGTGAGCCTCTCAAGTGTTGCGAGTGGAAGATTTTCTAGCTTTTCTAGTAGATGAATCAAAAGTCTCGCCGTTACTTCTGCATCACTATCAGCTTGATGGGGGTTAAGGTGTTCTAACCCTAAATAATCGGCAAGCATCCCTAGCTGGTAGCCGTCTGCTCCTAAAAGAAGCATTCTTGACATCTCAACCGTATCGATCAGCGGCATGGATAGTCTGGAATAGCCAGCATGGTCGAGTTCACCTTGCAGAAACGAATAATCAAACATCACATTATGGGCAACAAAATAAGCCCCTTCTAACATCTGAAGGAGCTTTGGTGCCACTTCTTCAAACAACGGGGCATCTTTCACCATTTCATCGTTGATGCCCGTCAATTGCTCAATAAATGGGGGGATGGGAACGCCTGGCTGGATGAACGTCGAGAATCTTTCCGTTATCTGTCCTGCCTCTACGGCGACCGCACCGATCTGGATAATTCGGTCTCCTTTTGCTGCTGAATTTCCTGTTGTTTCAAAATCGATAACGACAAATCGCCGTGTCATAGCCTTCACCTCATTCCCCTGTGGCTGGTTTATATATGGAATTAATAAATAGTAGCCTCAGGTTCAACTCCGAGCATCTCTTGTACACGATTGTTCTTATCCATGATCGCAACTTTCGGTACATGATGTCTTGCTTCGGTCTCATCATACATTCCGTAGGAAATAACAATAACAACATCCCCTTCTTGCACGAGACGTGCTGCAGCGCCATTTAAGCACATAACACCAGATCCTCGTTTACCAGGGATAATATACGTTTCAAAACGCGCACCATTATTATTATTTACAATCTGAACTTTTTCGTTTGGAATCATATCAACAGCATCTAAAATATCTTCATCGATCGTGATGCTGCCAACATAGTTTAAATTGGATTCAGTCACCGTAGCACGGTGGATCTTGCCTTTCATTAACGTACGGAACATGTTTCTTCCTCGCTTTCTGGTCTACATAAAATGTTGTCTAAGATGACATTATCAATCAAACGGGCATTGCTAAATTTTACAGCTACAGCAATGATCAATCTTTTCGATTGGGGTGTAGGAGGAAGAAGTTCAGGATACGAAAGAATCTTGCAATAATCAACAACACCGCTCGTATGTTCCTCCAAGTATTTTATCATCTTTTGTTCGGTCTCACCACTATCACCCTCTAAAAGCCATTTTTCCGCTTTTATAAGAGATGCATTCAGATGCACCGCCTCTTGTCTTTCCCTATCATTCAAATAAACGTTTCTAGAACTCATCGCAAGACCGTCAACCTCACGCTTTGTCTCACACCCGATCACGTTTATCGGGAAGTTAAAGTCTTCAACAAGCCCTTCGATCACAGCCACTTGTTGCGCATCTTTCAATCCAAAATAAGCGTAGTCGGGAGAAACGATATGAAAAAGCTTCGTTAATACTGTCGCCACTCCGTCAAAGTGCCCTACTCGACTTTCTCCGCATAGCGCATCCACTCGTTTGTTTACAGAAACCGTAACGACGGATTCTTTTGGGTACATCTCTTTCGTATCTGGGAAAAACAACACATCTGCTCCCGCTTTTAATGCCAACTTTTCGTCACGCTCTAGGTCACGAGGGTATCTGTCAAAATCTTCGTTCGGACCGAATTGCAGCGGATTAACAAAGATGCTGACAACGATCACATCAGATTCTTTTTTCGCGCGTTCGATCAGAGATAGATGACCGTCATGCAGATAACCCATCGTAGGTACAAATCCTATCACTTTTCCCGCTCTTTTTTCTTCAGCGATCAGTTTTTGCATGTCTTTTATAGAATTGATCTGTTTCACGATTGAACTCCTCCGTACAGAGAATGAAGCGTTTCAGCCTTCATATTAAAGCTGTGACTTTCTTCTGGAAACTGCTGTGTTCTTACGTCTTCTTTATATTTTAAAAGTCCCTCGACCATGACATCCTTCACGTTTCCATATGTTTTCACAAACTTTGGTACATGGTGAAAACCGTAGCCGATCATATCATGGTAGACGAGGACCTGCCCGTCTGTATGTTTACCTGCACCGATTCCGATAACAGGAATTCTTAATTTTTTTGTTACGATCTCAGCCAGCTGTTGCGGAACGCATTCTAAAACGATAGCGAACGCTCCAGCTTTTTCAAGCAACAAACTCTCTTCGATCAGTCGTTCTGCATCTCTTTCTTCTTTTCCTTGAACACCATAACCACCCATCACACCTACCATCTGAGGTGTAAGACCAAGGTGTCCCATGACAGGAACGCCTGCATCCGTCAATCTTTCAACGGTCTGAACGATCTTCTTTCCGCCTTCTACTTTGACTGCTGATGCACCGCTTTCTTGAAGAATTCTTCGTGCGTTATTGAGCGTCTCATCGATCGAACCGTGATACGTCATAAACGGCATATCCGTCACGATAAACGTGTTCGGAGCGCCGCGCTTTACCGCTTTTGTATGATGGATCATATCTTCCATCGTCACGGGAATCGTTGAATCATACCCAAGTACGACCATGCCAAGAGAATCTCCGACTAACAAAAGATCCATCTCCGCTTTTTCACAGATCACGGCAGTAGGGTAATCATAAGCCGTTACCATCGTGATCTTTTCGCCATCACTCTTCATCTTAAGAAAACTTTTCGTCGTTTTCATTATAAAGCCTCCCTGTTTTTGGTTTGACTTTTTCCATAGCATACAATGTTGTTTTCGATGTCTTTTGATAGGTTCTTTCTCAATGGTTATTGCTTTATGAACCTAACCTAAGTCATCACAGCAAGTTGATTGAAGCGCAAGGTGCGAGACTCCTGCGGGACGAGCGGTCAGGTGAGACCCTTAATGGCGCGAAGCGGCAAGGGGCTCACCGGTCGTCCCGCGGAAAGCGAGCAACCTGGAGCGAAAATCAACATCTCTCAAAAGCAACATTGCATAACAGAAAAATGCCTCTAACAGGGCCAGAAGTGCAAAAAACCTTCTTTCCAATAGAGGAAGAAGGCATAGGAAAAAATCCTAGACTTTTATTGTTTGCTCCCTCTGTCCCGGTCCTAAATTTGGATCTAGGCAGATATAAGGTTTGTGGTTAAAACTAGACAAGATTAGTGCAGTTCCACTCGGATACCGCCTACAACATTATTTTATCACGGACTTTCCTTAAGTAGAAGGAAATTCGATATCAGCTGAATAGATGGAGTGTACAACGCCATGATCGTCTTCTAAGAGCAGTACACCTTCTTCAGTGATTCCTTTTGCATAACCTGTGATCGCTCCTGTTATCGATCTCGCTGTGATTCGTTTTCCTAAACTGAACGCACGAGATTCCCATAGCAGCTTGATCATGCCAAAACCGTTCTCCAAATATTGTTGGTATAGGGTTTCGATCTCTTGAAGAAGCACGCCCACCACTTCAGCTCGCTTGTATGTTTGTCCGCCTTCAATGGCTAGACTTGTAGCGATCTCCGCGATTTCATCAGAAAAGTGGTTTCTTTCTTGGTTCACATTAATCCCAATGCCGACAATGACCGAATGGATAGAGTCAGCTTCAGCTTGAAGTTCTGTTAAGATCCCAGCTGATTTTTTACCGCTGATCAAAATATCGTTCGGCCATTTGATCGCTGCTTCGATGCCTGATACTTTTTCGATCGCTTTTGACACAGCTACCGCTATTAGCAATGTTAGCTGAGGAGCTTTTTGAAGAGGAATGTTAGGTTTTAAGATCAAGCTCATCCAAACTCCTGTTCCTTTAGGAGATTGCCACGCTCTTCCTAACCTTCCTCTCCCACCGGTCTGTTCGTCAGCAAGTACGATGCTTCCTTCAACCTCACCATCTCTAGCAAGAGCATGTGCGATCTCTTGTGTACTATTTACTGATTCTCTGTATGTGATCTTCTTACCGAATGTGCCGTTACCTGTATATAACGAAACTTCTTCTGCGGTTACCGCATCTGGTGACGTGATCAGTCGGTATCCTCTCTTTTGAACCGCTTCAATCGTATAGCCGCTCTTACGAAGTTCAGAAATGTGTTTCCAGATCGCTGTTCTTGAACAATCTAGTCTGTTTGAGATCTCTTGACCTGAAACAAACTCTCCTTCTTGCTCTGTAAGCATGTGCAACAATGCTTCTTTCATCATGGCTCCCACCTTTTTACCCAATCCTTTAGTGCAGCTGTGTCGAGTGATAGTTCTCCCTCAACGATTTCTTTTTCCATCTCTTCTAGGAGCTTACCTAACCATACACCTGGCTCACGTTGCGTAATCTTTAACAAATCCTGGCCATCTAGCGGAATATCTTTTCTTGAGATGATCGGAATCTCGCTATGTAGCTCATGAAGTCGTTCCTTCACGTGAGCATAATCTTTCTTTTCTATCGCACTTTTTAACGTGATGCTTGATAATGCGACCTCTAAGCCATAGCAATACAAATCCATCTTGCTCCAAGATTCAATTTCAAAAGCAATTTTTAATATCTCAACTTTTTTAATCATGTGATTAGGAAGTTTCCAACTTTTCAAGAATGATCTAACATCACTCACAACAGATAATAACAGGATCGCTGTCCATCTCTGGTCATCGGAAATTAACTTGTTCCACTCAAACTTTTGATAGCTATCGTTTGTCTTTTCTTGCAACGTAGTAGGCAAATACTCCAGTACAGATGTTTTCTTCATAAATTGTAGAACTTTACCCGGTTGTTCACCTTGCAGCAACTTGATAAATTCGATCGCAATTCGTTCTGTAGAGATACGCTTCAGTAAATGTGCTTTATCTTTGATCGCATTGATGGTCTTACTTTCGATCGTCATGTCAAATACACTCATAAACCGCCACGCTCTCATGATCCGTAGTGGATCTTCTGAAAAGCGCAGATTCGGATCTCCAACCGTTCGAATCTGTTTATGCTCTAGGTCATCTCGGCCTCCAAAATGATCGATCAACTGAAAAGAAGTATCCATCGCCATCGCATTGAAGGTGAAATCTCTTCTAGAGAGATCTTCTTTCAGGTCATCGACAAACCACACGTTTGACGGTCTTCTATAATCCTTATACTCATCTTCTTTTCTAAACGTTGTAACTTCATAAGACACAGAGTCGTGTCTCACGATAACCGTTCCATGTTCAATACCGACCGGAATGGTCTTTGGAAAAATCCTCTGGACATCTTCGGGTCTAGCAGAACTCGCAATATCGATATCTTTAATGTGACGGTGAAGCAAAAGGTCTCGTACACAACCTCCAACAAAATAAGCGCTGTATCCTTTTTCTTCTAACCTCTTTAATACCGGTAGAGCGTTTTCGAACATCTCGTTCATACCGAATGATCCTCTAATAATGAATAATAGATATCTTCATAGATCGAGACGATTTTGTCGGATAAGAAGTTCTCTTTTACATGTCTAACAGAATTTTCCCGGAACGTCATTAATTTTTCTTCATCCTGTAACAGAGCTATCGCTTTTTCTGCTACTGTTTCTGGACACCCCAGCTCGACCATATAACCAGTCTCGCCATCAACGATCACCTCTGGAATTCCACCGATATTGGTTCCGATAACAGGTACGCCGCATGCCATCGCTTCTAGCAGCACGAGTCCAAAACTTTCTTTTTCAGACAAAAGGAGCTTCAGGTCACAGATCGAGAACAATTCGCCCACATTCTCTTGTTTACCTAAGAACAACACATCATCTTCAATATCCAGCTCACGCACGAGTTCACACGCAGTCGTTAGTTCTGGACCGTTTCCGATCAATAACAGCTTTGAAGTAAGTTCTTTTCGGATTAAGGCGAACGACTTGATCACATCTTCTAACCTTTTTACTTTTCTAAAATTAGAGATATGAACGATGACTTTTTCGTTTTCATGAATTCCGTATGTTTCTCTTAGCTCAGCATTGTTGCTTCTTCTGTAATACACTCTTTCGTCTACAAAGTTATGTACAGGAATGATCTCTTTGTTGATATTCAACAGCTCTAACGTATCTGCTTTCAGTTGATGAGAAACCGAAGTTACTACATCTGATTTCTCGATGCCGAACTTGATCATTTCACTTAGTGAAGGATCGTAGCCAAGTACCGTAATATCCGTTCCATGTAAAGTAGTGACGATCTTCATCTCATCGTTTAGCATCTGTTTCGCTAATACCGCACATACCGCATGAGGCACCGCGTAATGAACGTGAAGAAGATCAAGCTTTTCTCGTTTTGCCACTTCTGCCATCTTGCTCGCTAAAGCTAGATCATAAGGCGGATATTTAAACACAGAATAATGGTTCACTTCTACTTCATGAAAGAAGATGTTCGGATAAAATTTTCCTAGACGAAAAGGAACACTTGATGTAATAAAATGAATCTCGTGTCCTTTTTCTGCTAATAGTTTTCCTAGTTCTGTCGCAACCACCCCTGATCCGCCTACAGTTGGATAACAGGTGATGCCGATTTTTAACGTCATAGACTTTCTCCTTATAGATGGTTAGTTATATACGTTTGTTCTGGAATGAATCCTTCTGCATAACTGACACCTGCTTCAAGACCAAACAGTTTGTCACGAGATTCGACTCTTTCGATATAACCATTCGTAAGCGGTGTATCGATACTATCCACTGTTTTCACAAACTGAGATGGATACGCGCTCAACGCCTCAATCTTTGCTTTGTAAGATCCTGTTACATCGACAAAGAGCTGTGGTCTCTCTGCACTGTTGATCATGTAATAAAAAATATTTTTTACTTTGTGTGCAGGCAGATGATTCGGGTCTTGAATATTTATAATACCCGCAGAAAAGACCGCTTCTTTTACAAGACGTGCGCAGTTTCCGTGATCTGGATGACGATCGACCCAATAGGGCGCGAACACATATTGAGGTTTGTGTTCACGAATAACGGAAACGAGCTCTAGGATATATTCTTCTTTCATATAAAGTCCTCGATCAGGCAACTGTAGGTTATTTCTTGTGTTAACTCCTAAAATCCCAGCTGCTCTTTCTGCCTCTTTTTTTCTGATGTCTACGGTACCGTTCGATGATAATTCTGCTTCTGTTAAGTCGCAGATGATCACGTCACGGCCCCTATCTGTTTCTGCTTTAATCGTAGCTCCCATGCCGATCTCAACATCATCGGAATGAGCGCCAAAGGCCAACCAGCTTTCAACGGTCATTTTTTGTCTGACTCTCTTTCATCTATTATTTTTCTCCAATCCAGATCTCCTCGTTCGAGTGAACGAATAAAAAGTTCTGCTGAAGCCACGTTTGTTGCGAGCGGAATCTGATACACATCACATAGACGCATCAAAGCTGAAACATCAGGCTCATGAGGCTGTGCAGTCAACGGATCTCTGAAAAACAAGACAAGATCAAGATCGTTCTCTGCGATCAATGCTCCGATCTGCTGATCTCCACCTAATGGTCCCGATTGAAAACGTTTGATATCAAGCCCGGTGGCTTCATTTATTTTAAATCCTGTTGTTCCTGTTGCAAACAACGTGTGATGCTTTAGAATCGGTGCGTATGCAACGGTAAAGTTGATCATATCGTTCTTTTTCTTATCGTGCGCAATAAGAGCTATTTTCATAGTATCCCCTCTTATTCCATAATATTTTCAAGGCCGTATACAAGACCTTCAATGTTCATTACACTTTCTACTGCAAGGCGAACGCCTGGCATGAATGACGTTCTGTTCATCGAATCGTGACGGATCGTTAATACTTGACCCTCTCCTCCGAAAATAACTTCTTGGTGAGCGACCAGTCCAGGTAATCTTACACTATGAATACGAATCCCTTCTAGTTCAGCGCCTCGTGCTCCTTTAAGATCTTCCTTTTCATCCGGATGACCTTGTTTCTTTTCCTCTCTCACTTCTGTGATCAATTGTGCGGTTTTTAATGCCGTACCTGACGGCGCATCTAGCTTTTGATCATGATGCTTTTCAATGATCTCGATATCCGGTAGATATTTCGCTGCCATTTGGGAAAATTTCATCATTAAAATTGCACCGATCGCAAAGTTTGGCGCGATGATAGCACCTGTTTGTTTTTCTTCAGCAAGAGCTTTAAGACGCTCTAAGTCTTCATTTGAAAAACCGGTTGTTCCAATTACCGTGCGCAGACCTTTGTTAAGTGCTAACTCAAGGTGTTTTTTGCCGATATCTGGACGCGTAAGATCGACAACCACATCTGCTTCAATAGAAGCAAGACAGTTTTCCATATCATCATATACAGGTGCTTCTAAAGACTGAGGTGCACCTAAAAGATCTTTTACTTGAAGTCCATCATTTTTTGAATCTACAGCTGCCACAAGTTCAAAATGAGAAGTATCCTCGATCATCTTCAACGCTTCTTGCCCCATTTTTCCTCGTGGTCCTGCAAGTATGATACGAATATTATTCATGTGTCGTCTCTCCCTCTTTTTTTGTCCATCTATCTTTGTCGCGAGTTTCAAACTTATTCATAACGGTCTTTAACGCATCATCCAGATCTATATTTAATGAATTTGCAAGACAGATCAAAACGAAGAACATATCTCCAAGTTCTTCTTCCACCGTCTTCTTATCCTCTGTTGATTTTTTCGGTTTCTCACCATAGTGATGGTTCACTTCACGAGCAAGTTCACCTAGTTCTTCTGTTAATCGTGCAAGCATAGCTAAAGGACTGAAATAGCCTTCTTTAAACTGTGATATGTATTGATCTACAACGTCCTGACTCTCTTTTAATGTACGATTGGCCATGATGTTGACACTCCTCATTCAATATTAGTCTTCTATATGTTATCGGTATTTTTTCTGTTTGACAAATTTCATGAAATTTCGCTTATAATAGGAAGGCGTGACTAAAAACAACCTTAGTATTTTTGTAGAAAGTAGGACTCCTTATGACTTATCCAATCAAACTAAAAAATATTTTATTCATCTTACTAGGCGCAGCCATCTTTTCTTTTGGAATCGTTCATTTTAACATGACGAACAATTTAGCAGAAGGTGGTTTTACAGGGATCACCCTTATTCTCTATTTTCTTTTCTCGATCGATCCTTCTTATTCTAACCTTGCACTCAACATTCCATTGTTCTTTGTCGGATGGAAGCTGCTAGGAAGAAACGCCTTTATCTATACGATCATCGGAACAGTTGCCGTCTCTGTGTTTTTGTTTATCTTTCAGCGCTTCTCATTCGTTACGATCAATCTGAGGGAAGATATGACACTTGCCGCTTTATTTGCTGGTGTATTTATAGGAGTCGGACTAGGCATCATCTTCCGATTCGGAGGTACGACTGGCGGAGTAGATATTATCGCAAGACTCGGACATAAATTTTTAGGTTGGAGCATGGGTAAGACGATGTTCATCTTTGATTTCGTTGTTATCGCGATCTCTCTCGTATACTTAGACTATAAAGAAGCGATGTACACACTCGTTGCTGTATTCATCGGCGCACGCGTGATTGATTTTATGCAAGAAGGTGCTTATGCTGGTAAAGCAGTCATGATCTTTTCAGATAAAAACACCGAGATCGCAGCGGATATCATTAAAGAACTAGACCGAGGTGCTACAATCCTAAACGGTAAGGGCTCGTTCACAGGAAATATCCGTGAAGTATTGTACTGCGTAATTGCTAAGAACGAGATCGTTCGTATTAAACAGGTGATCGAACGTATCGATCCACATGCCTTTGTAACGGTTAACGATGTTCATGAAGTGATCGGTGAAGGTTTCACACTAGATGCTGATAAAAATCCGATAGGTAGATAGAAAAAAGCTCCCGATCCATTATCGGGAGCTTTGCTGTTAAATTAGGATTAGTCGTCTTGATTCATCCCTATGAACATGAAGATGAATCGTGCTAGTTCAAGTAAGGCTACAAGAGCACCAGCTACATAAGTTAATGCAGCAGCGTTTAGTACTTTACGTGCTCCTCGCTCTTCGTTGTTGCGGATCAGACCCGTTGATACGATCTGGTCCATCGCACGAGAGCTTGCATTGAACTCAACCGGAAGTGTAACGAACTGGAACAATACAGCTACTGACATGAAGATGATTCCAAGAAGGAACATGTTCATCGAGCTTAAAAGCATACCACCAAGAATCAATAGAAACGAGAAGTTAGATCCGATGTTAGCTACAGGAACTAGCGCATGTCTGAAGCGTAAGAACGCATAACCTTCAGCATCTTGAATCGCATGCCCTACTTCGTGGGCAGCAACCGCTGCACCTGCAATCGAACTTCCGTAATAGTTATCTTCAGATAAACGAACAACTTTACTGCGAGGGTCATAATGATCGGATAGCATCCCTCTAACTGGCTCTACTTGAACATTGTAGAGTCCATTTTGGTCTAAAATCTCTCTTGCTACTTCTGCACCAGTCTTCCCTGTGCTGTTACTCACTTTTGAATACTTTTTGTACGTGCTCTTCACTCGCATCTGTGCCCAGATTGGAACGATAAGCAAAATTGCGAAGTAGATTAAAAATCCACCCATCGTTGGCATTCCTCCATATAAAAAGCTTTTGATACTCACATTTTACGTTTTCAGCTCACAGTTTGTCAAAGAATACGCATGACTCCTGACCCATTATCGTTCATCCGGCACTCGTAATCCATCTTGCTGATCACCTTTGTATTTTCTCCATCCAACGTAAGCTAGTGTTGATGATATGATGCCACCGATTGAAAATATTAGCCAGAACAGTGATGGCTCCGAGTTGTCTTTTTTGGCAAAGAATAGTGCTTCAAAGTCAGCTGCAGCGGTTTCAAGCTGTTTTTGGTGATCGGCATTTGATAAAATCTGACTGCGGTTCGTATCAACGTAAGAAACGTGTTCATCCAGCTTTTGAAGATCTTCATCTTTCAGGTCGACCATGAGTGCCGGTCTGACCGTTTCATACCGTTCAAGTAAAAGATTTGCCGCCTGATGAAACGCCACAGAATCGTCCTCACTGATTCCTTTTTCCATCGTGATAAACGGCTCTAGCATCATAAGGCCTGTTTTCTTCCATAACGGTTCATAGTCGGTCTGAAGGGCATCCACTAATAAACGAACCTCTGTAAGCTTGTTTAACTTTTTTTCTTTTGACCATTCGGGATTCTGAAGAGAAGACACAGCATCTCTAAACGTATATTCAACGAGACGTTTCTGTTCTGGCCTCAAAGACAAGACATCTTCGATATGAATGATGTTGTCAGAAGTAAACTGCAACACTCCCGCAGCTTCTTCATACCGTTCTATCTTACCAAGCTCCCAGATCTCACTCGTTAGCTCATTGATCTCAGACCATTCTTTTGTTTTTGTATGATTTGATGCAAATGCTGGCATAGCAAGTCCAAAAACCATACAAAGAACCATCAATGCCCATCCAAACCTTCTCATCCGTTGTCCCTCCTGTACCCTTATACTTAAAACGTATGAGAGTTAGGACAAGGATAGACCTAGAATTAAGGATTTAGAGCGTACTCACGCTTTTCTCATCTTCCATACAATGAAGATCGACAGAGCCGATAACCAGAAGGTCAAGTATCCGATCATATCTTGATACGGATCTAAAATGTCATACCTAGGCATCATATCAAACACATAATCGATGATCTCGTTATGAAAAAGGACGAGTGCTGCGATGGTTACATGCCAACCCTTGATCTTATAAAACGGCGCATATAGTAGCCCTTGGACCGCCATACCGAGGTGTGAAAAGATAAGCATATAGTTGATAAGATCGAGAGGTGTCCCAACAAGAGCACCACCAAGATTCATCCCTACCGCCCATATGCCATACTTAAAAAGTGACGCCACAGCTAATGCTTCGATTAACCCGTGCTGTTTATCTCTCAAAAAGCCGATGATAACAAAAACAAAAAACAAAGATGCTGTTGGACTGTCTGGCACGAAAGGTAAAAAGTACCAAGGCGTATCTTGAAGCTGATAAAGATACCAATAATAACCGTAGATCGTGCCTAGTATGTTGATTAGGAGTAATATTAATAAAAACATTCGATCCATGATGATCTTTCGAATCCAGGACATAATCACATGCTCCTTTTATTACGATGTTCAGAAAAGAAGCCGACCCATACTGAGCCGGCTTCTATCTATTATTTCTTTTCAAGTTTTGAGATAAACTCAGCTAATTGTTTTAGCTCTTTATCTGACCCTTTAAACGCATTCGGAGGCATAGCTGGTGGCTTACCTTCTTTTGCGATCTTCATGATCTCTTCAGGTTTTAACCCTGTACCGACCAATGATGGTCCTGACGCTCCACCTGATAACGTGTTACCATGACAGCCTACACAGCTCTGTTTTTGGTAGATCTTATATCCAGGATCGTTTTCATCAAAACTAACATCGACGATCTTACCTTGAGTCTTCGCTTTTTCCCAATCGTGAGTCACAACAGATTCCCATGTTAAATATGTAACAGAGATCAAACCTAATAACATTAATCCAGTTGCGATCGGACGTTTAGAAGGACGTCGCTCCAACCCTTTGTCTAAGAATGGTGCAAGCATTAAAGCACCAAACGCTAGACCCGGTATAATAACAGTACCGATAAGAACATAATCCCCTGCCGCATACTTGTACTTCAGAAGCTGGTATAAAAATAGGAAGTACCAGTCTGGTAGAGGAATATATCCAGCATCGGTAGGATCTGCTTTTTTCTCCAAAGGAGATTCATGGACGATTGTTAGGATAAGGTATCCGATTAAGAATACCGCTCCTACCATCCATTCTTTTAAAAGAAAGTTTGGCCAGAACGCTTCCGTTTTTCCTGGAAACTCCGAATAGTCTTTTGGGATATTCGGCTTGCGCTCAGCAGGGACACGAGAGTCACCGACAAACTTCATTCCTTTACCGCGATGCATATATTTCCCTCCTTTGCTCTTATGAAACTTTTAATCTTATGTTTGTTCTTACAACGGTCCGGAAATACCTTGTTTACGGATCATTAAGAAATGGGCACCCATCAAGCCTAACAATGCTGCAGGAAGGAAGAATACGTGAATCGCAAAGAAACGCGTGAGCGTCTGTGCTCCGATAATCTCTCCGCCGGCAAGGAATGTTTTCGCAATCGGACCAATAACAGGAATCGTCATAGCGATCTCAATTCCTACCTTCGTCGCAAATAGCGCTTTCATATCCCAAGGCAATAGATAACCTGTAAAACCTAAACCTAACATAACAAAGAAAATAAGTACTCCAACAACCCAGTTTAATTCTCTAGGTTTCTTATAAGCTCCCTGGAAAAATACGCGCAATGTATGTAAAAACATCATTACGATAACAAGGCTCGCGCCCCAGTGGTGCATTCCGCGTACGATTACTCCAAATGCCACTTCATTTTGCAGGTAATATACGGATTCCCAAGCATTCACGATATCAGGCACATAGTACATCGTTAAGAACATACCTGAAAGAATTTGGATAACCGTGATGAAGAAAGTTAATCCACCGAAACAGTAAACGAACGCAGAAAAATGATGTGCGGGGTTTACGTGTTCAGGTACTTCATGGTCTGCAACATCTCTCCAAAGCGGCGTAATATCCAGGCGCTCATCTACCCAGTCATAAATCTTTTGTAGCATTCATTACGCCCCCTTTCTTGGTTTTGCCTTTCCTAAATAAAGCTTTCCATCTTTCACCTGGCTGTCATATACATCAAGCGGTGCAAGAGGTGCAGTTCCCTTAACATTAGTTCCATCCTTCGTATAACGGCCTAAGTGGCAAGGACAGAAGAACTGGTTAGGGTGCGATGGATCTGTATTCCAGTCTACCGTACAACCTAGATGTTTACAGATTGGAGAAAGTGCGATAATATCACCATTCTTCGCTTTATAAACCCAGGCAGATTGAGTGACATCAGACTCGTACCAGCCATCTTTTTGTTTGATTTTAAAATCGAAACGCTTTGGTTCGTTAGCGATCTCTTCCATGCTCGTAACCGCTACCAATTCTTGATCTGTTCCCTCTTTCAAAATCGGATCAAGGGCGAAACGGACCATTGGCATAAGCATGCCGGCAGCCATAAATCCGCCTACGCCAGTTAATGTGTAGTTTAAGAACTGACGTCTTGAAATATCTTCCTTTGACATTGTTTTCCCCCCCTTATGCTGTAAATGACGGTCCATCCGGACTTTTACACACATATTACTAGGACATAAACATGATAGCTTATGTTGTCTTTTAATGTCAATATGACATGTGGTAAATATTACGAATTTATACTCCTCTGCCAATCGTTGAAAATTAGCTGAAACAAGGGTTTTACCTGCTCTTTTATCACTTCTAGTTTATACTTCTCGTCCATTGTTTCAAGCGGCAGAGCGGGTACCCAAAATAATTGACCTGAGAGTTGCTGCTCGAACTCCTTCCAATACACATCACTCGTCATCAGAAAAATATGTTTGAAATGTCCCGAGTTTTTTACGTGTTCTAAGAAACTAATTAATAGTTCAAGAGCTCCTTCATTCTTAACATATGTAAAATTAGGTGATAAAAACAATCTGCCATGAAGCTGACGCTCGATCTCTGACGTTAAGAGCTCCGTATACTCAGACATTGTCACGCTCGATTTGAACTCGTGAGAGAAACTCACTGGTGTCAACGGAATTAGAATCGAGTCCACATACTCACCAGATTTCAAGAATACATCTGCGTCTTTTGTTTTCCATTTCATAAAAAAATCTCCTTACTTGGTATGTACTGCTTCTTATCGTACCATATTTCGCTAGCTGGCAAGGTGTTTCGTCTGCAAAATAGGTAGATTTATAGATGTCGAAATAAGTCTACAAGTGTCGACTTGCGGATAAAAGTAAAAAATTCGTGGATAAAGTGACCAAACTTTTGGATTGATAGTTAAAATTTGTGGATTCAAAGCAGAAATTTATGGATTGGGTGCAAATCATTCAATAAAGAACAACCATATTGTTTATGCACACGTTAGCCCCCTAGCAACATAAGGCACAAAAAAGACGACCCTATCAAAAGAGTCGCCTTCACACAACTAGGATGGCTGTTTTTCTAAGTTTTTTAGTTCATTGGTCCATTTTGTAAAGCTGTCATAATCCTTTTGATCTAGTGCAGCATCGATCTTCGCCATGATATCATTCTTGCGATAGGTTTCGATCGACTTTTCTAATACCATTTCCGCCCATATGCCGTACTTTTTGTCCATCGACATATTCTGAGGTAAGTGCGGGTTTTCTTCTAATACAGAAGCGTACTCGGGCGTCAGACGTGATGCGTTAAAATTAAGTTCAAGATAGATCTCTTCTTCTTGGTTTAAGCGGATGTCATGAAATGATTTTTCGGCATCAGTCGTTAGAACATTTTGTTTGTAAAAACGGAATGGAACTCCGTCTGTGCATTGAGTTGACATGATTATGGCCTTTGGACAATATTCAGCTTTCTCTACAAAATGTACCTTCTCCATCAGTTGGTCATCACTAACTAAATAGTTTAATAACCAAACACATTCGCGCTTCTTTAACTGATAATGATTAAGGAACCATTTGATAAAATCCTTTTTTTCAAGGACCGAAACGGTGCTGCTCATTGCAATCCCCCCATCATTCAAAAACACGTCATCTTGATACTAAATATATTCTCTAACTGCTCGTAAAATCCTTCTTCACTTCAGAAAGTTTTAAAAATCTTCCAGTCGGTTTAAAACATCCTCAATATCATCTCGTTCAGGGTTTTCTGATAAAAGATTCTGCAGAATGATCTTCGCTTTCTTCTGCTCACCTTCCTCGATGAGGAAATAGGCATACTCTTCTAAGAACACCGGGTCCTCAGTAAACAATAGAGATGCTTTTTCATACCATTTTGCAGCCTCACTATAATCTTCGGTTTCTTTATTTGCTGTAGCTAGATGCCAGTACATGAGCGGAATCTCTTCTTTCGTTTCTGCAAGTGACTTGTAGAGACTGAGTATATCTTCAAATCTTTCTTCACGAATGTACTGATCTCCTAAACGTAGTAGTGGTTCGATAAGAGTTGGATTGAGTTCTAGTGCTTGTTTCACCCACTGTTCACCTTGATCAGGATTGTGCAGTTTATAAGCTAACCTTGCAGCCTGAAGATAGATGTTTTCGTTATGTTCATCTCTTTTTAATCCTTCAGTGATTACGTCATATGCCTCTGTTAAAGCTCCTTCTTCTTCATAGGATTCAGATAGCACGCTATAGAGGGTCGTATAATCAGGATCCATGTCTTTTAGTTCTTCAAGGCTTGCGATCGCTTCTTTAAACTCACCTGCTTTAAAAGCAGTTACCCCGTGACCAAATAAACTGTATAGATCTTTATGGTGATCCAGACCTTTTCTGTAGTATGGAAGTGATTCTTCAAACTTACCGGCTCTGCTTAATGCTTCGGCATATCTTAATGTAACATCTTCGATTTCAGCTTTTTCGTCGATCGCTACTTTTAATAGTGGCAAACTTGAATCAAATTTCCCTTGTCTTAAATAAAAATCACCTAAAGCATAAGCGAGTACAGGATGCTTCTGGTCCTTTTGGTGCGCTTCTGTAAGCTTACGTTCTGCCACCTCTGTTAGTCCAAGACTTTCATACAGGTCTGCTTGAAGAATAAGTGCTCTTAAATATTCATCATCTTCTTCACTTACTTGATCTAAATACTCAATCGCTTTTTCATCCATTCCTTCATCTAAACAGCACTCTGCCATGGATACGAGTAGTTCTCCGTCTCCAGGATACTTTTCAAGCAACTCATTAAAAAGTTTCATTGCTTCTGATGTGTGGCCCCAGTTCAAGTAGATTTCTGCGATCTCAAACTTTTCTGGGTCTTGAGCTGTTTGTTTTATTTTATCTAATAGTGACATTCCTTTTTCAACATCACCATGTTCAACAAGCCTGATTGCATCTTGGATTTCGTTCACTGATAAAACTCCCTTATCCCTTGTATTCTTGTGCCTATTATACACGAGATACGAGAGATTCTCCAAAACGACGGGGCTTTACTACGATAATTTCTTTGCCGTACCCTTGATGTTGTTCTCTGTCATGATTAGTAAAAACGATTCTGCCTCTAACGATTACAGTTTGTAACGCATCACGCAGTCCATCAGTACGGTAGATACAATAATCCGCATCGCTTCCTGTAAAAAGACCGCCTTTTACAGGATATAGACCGAGCATTTTTAAACTAGGTAACGAGATGGGCTCAGATTCACACAGATCATGAAAAAGTGTTGGGATCTGGCGTTTGATCGATAGCTCGTTCCATTTTTTGTGCCACGTATTTTTCAACTTTTGATCTATGCTCGATGGAAAGGTTGGAAAGATCACGGTACCATAACTGAAATTAGCTTCACTTATCCTCTCCCAGATCACATGTGTTAACTGAGCAAAATCTTTACAGTTCAACTGGATGAACGGAATTTTCTGTTTACGGCAAAAACTCATCATCTGTGGCGTAATCTTTTCTGGAGACATGCTTAAGCCGATGCAATAGTCTATTGAACTTGATATTAAGAGATGCCTCGTTCGCTTCAACTCTGTTTCGGCTTCATGTAAATAGTTGATCTCAGCAGATGTTAACAGTGTAGTGGTACCACTTCTAACTCTCTCACTTAGATTCTGTCTTACCATTTCGATAGGCAATCTATTCAATGACATAAGAGGACTGATATGCCCAGGAATCATCTTTACACCTTGCATAGACATCTTCATCACATTCATTCTAAGAGGGCCCTGTGAGACATAGGAGATTTTTTGAGAGTCTACTAGATAAGAAAGAACAGTGTCTGTACCGAGCGATTGCAGCGGGCGCTCAATTATATATCGCATAGCTCGCCTCCTTTTTTCTCTATAAGACAAGTTATGATAGAGATGAGCCTTTTATGATAGAAAAATTTAAGAGAAATTAAAAATGAGGACAAAAAAAGTCCTGACATGTAAGCGCTGTCAGGAAAGTATAATATGGATAGGAGTGGAGAGAAACCATATTACATTCATTATAAATAGAGCTTATTTAAAATGCAACACTTTTTTGAAAATTATGAAAATAGCCCGATATTCATAAAGATTATCGGGCTTTTGTTGGTATTTTATTAATTAACTTTCTCTACAATAGAGTCAATGTACGCCCCTAAGTGTTCGATGATCTCTTTGTTCTGTTCTTCTTCACCGATCGTCACACGGATCATAGTAGGAAAACCTAACGCACTTCCTGAACGCACAATATATCCCTTACGCAGAAGATAATCAAACGCTTGATCAGCATCAGATTTAACGTCTATCAAAATAAAGTTTGCTTCAGAAGGATAGTACAACAATCCCTTTTCATCACAAAATGCATAAAACGTTTCAAGACCTTTTCTGTTCTTCTCTTTGCATTCTCTAATAAACGTATCATCTTCCAATGCTCCGATCGCTGCAGCTTGAGCGATTCGGGATGTGTTGAAAGGCTCTCTAGCAGGCTCGATAGACTGGATGATAGAAGACTTAGCGACTCCATAACCAATCCGAAGCGCAGCTAGTCCATGAGCTTTTGAGAACGTTCTTAAGATCACTAGATTCGGATACTTATCCAAGTAATCTAGTGTGTTTGGATAATCAGCAGCTGATACATATTCATAATAAGCTTCGTCACTCACTACGACTACATCAGACGGAACTTTTTCCATAAAACTTACAAACTCTGACTCTGGGATATAGTTTCCAGTCGGGTTGTTCGGGTTGCAAAGCCAGACGATTCTCGTATCTTGATCAATTGCTTGAAGCATAGCATCTAGATCATGGTTGCCTTCGACCAGCTGAACCTCTTTCACCTCAGCTCCTTCAATAACAGCATTATGTCTGTATTGCGGGAAAGTAGGCGCTGCCATCACGGTATTCGTTTCAGGTGAAAGATATGCACGACAAAGAATTTGTACGACTTCATCTGATCCGTTTCCAAAAATGATCTGTTCTTGCTTCACTTGAAGTTGATTCGAGAGTTTTTCTCTAAGTTCAGCTGAATAACCGTCTGGATAAACGTGAAGTTGTGATAACTCTTCATTTATTTTCTCTTTTGCAAGGTCAGAGCAACCATAAGGGTTCTCATTTGAAGCGAGTTTCACGATTTTCTCTAGACCTAGTTCACGTTTCACTTCTTCTACTGGTTTACCTGGTTTGTAAGGTTTTAACGATAACAACTGCTGTTTCGGCTGCATTTTCCCACTCCTTTTTAACGACTATAGACAGGCAGCAATGACTCAATATACGATTTGAACGTTTTGATCGCTTCCTCTCTGTTCGTTAGCAGGTCACTCTCTAGCTCCTCTATCTTTTTCACGATCGCACTGCCAACGATAAAACCATCACTGCTGCCATCAAACTGCTGGATCTGTTCTCGTGTAGACAGTCCGAACCCTACTAAGACTGGAACGCGGCTGTTTTGTTTCGCGGCTTTTAGAAAATCGTCCAAACCTGCTCGAAACTCATTTCTGATGCCTGTTACACCTAATGACGAGATGCAATATAAAAAGCCTTCTGCCTCACTACCGAGTCTTACAAGCTTCTCTTCACGTGTTGTAGGTGAAACAAGCGAGATGAGAGCAAGGTTATGATCTGAACACATCTTTTGTAAATATCCGCTTTCTTCATACGGCAGATCAGGGACTAAAACCCCGTCAACTCCGCTATCCTCTGCTAACTTCAGGAAACGATTTTCTCCTAATTGTAACAAAAGATTATAATAAGTAAAGATAATTACCGGAATCTTCAATCCTCTTTCACGAAGCTTTGAAACGAGCTTTACCGTTTTCTCAAGATTCATGTTTTGTGCCAAACCTCGCATGCCTGCCCTCTGAATCACAGGTCCATCAGCTAAAGGGTCTGAGTATGGAACACCTAGCTCGAGAGCATGAGCTCCGCACTGTTCAAGAGCGAGTGACAGTTCGATCGTTGCTTCTTCACATGGATCACCGGCCATGATATACGGAGTGAAACGATAATCTGAAGAATCGTGAAAGGCTTCCCATCTCTTATTCATCTTTATTTCCCCCTTCTTCAAAATCCATCAATGTATGAACATCTTTGTCGCCTCTTCCTGATAAACAGACTACTACCTGTTGATCTTTACGCATGTTTTTTGCTAGCTTCAGACTATAAGCTACGGCGTGGGCACTCTCTAACGCACATAGAATCCCTTCGTTCTCACATAAAAGTTTCAAAGCGTGTAACGCTTCTTCATCTGTGACTGCTTCATACGTTACTCTTTTTGTTTCATGAAGGTATGCATGTTCCGGTCCTATTCCTGGATAATCGAGTCCTGCTGAGATCGAGTATGGTTCTGTAATCTGTCCTTCGCTCGTCTGAAGAAGCTTCGTTAACGAACCGTGTATCACACCATTCGACCCTTTAGATAACGTTGCCGCATGCTGAGCAGTCTCTACACCCATCCCTGCAGCCTCTACTCCGTACAGAGGTACATCTTTCTCAATAAAAGGGGCGAACATGCCGATCGCATTACTGCCGCCGCCTACACAAGCTACAACAGCATCTGGAAGCTTTCCTTGTTGAACCTCTTTAAACTGACTTTCTGTTTCATAACCGATCACCTGCTGAAATTGTTTGACCATCTTCGGGTATGGATATGGTCCTACAGCAGAACCGATCAGATAGAACGTATCTTCAACCGCAGCAACCCATTCTCGGATCGCCTCGTTCGTAGCATCTTTTAACGTTTGACTTCCGCTCGTGACCTCGATCACTTCAGCTCCTAACAGTTTCATGCGAAACACATTTAAAGATTGTCTTCTTATATCTTCTTTTCCCATATAAACCTTACAAGACAGTCCATACTTCGCTGCTACAGTTGCTGCAGCTACACCATGCTGCCCTGCTCCGGTCTCTGCGATGATCTTCTTCTTTCCCATCCTCACGGCTAAAAGTGCTTGACCGATGGCATTGTTGATCTTATGTGCCCCTGTGTGGTTTAAATCTTCTCTTTTTAAATAGATGGATGCTCCACCGTTCGACTCACTCAATCGGTCTGCTTTCGTTAAGGGAGTAGGACGACCAGAATAAATGGCAAGTTCACGTTGAAAAAGCTCATTGAATTCTCGATCTTGAATCGCTTCATCAAAAGCAGCCTCAAGCTCTTCGAGTGCGAACATGATCGTTTCTGGAACGTATTTTCCGCCGAACACTCCATATCTTCCTCTAGTATCAGGTACTGTAGCTGTAGTCATGACATGATCATCCTTTCAAGCGTTTCTATTTTTTGTACATTTTTTTTGCCGTTTTCTTCGATACCACCACTTAAGTCGATTCCATGTGGATGCTGTCTCAGTAGCTCCGAAACATTTTCTGGTTTGATTCCTCCAGCAATGAAACACAAGATTCCTAATCTCTCTGCTGTTTTCATCATGTTAGGCACTTCTTTCCAAGAAAATGGAATCCCCGTCCCTCCGAATCTTCCTTGAGATACAGAGTCTATGATAATGGCATCTGATACTTTGCCGTATGCCGTTATATCTTCGATGATATTTTCTCCAAAAGGAAGTGCTTTATAGATTTCTTTGTTGCAGTGATTTCTTATTTCCTTGAGCTGATGAATCGATTCAGTTCCGTGACACTGGATGATATCAATGGGTACTGTGTTCATAACATCCTTGATCTTTTGTAGAGTTGCATTTTGAAATACACCTACCAACTTTTTTGGTTTTCCGTATTTCTCGATCCAGCTGTTCACATTCTTTGGATCAACTTCTCTTCTACTTTCCGCAAAGATAAAACCGATCAGGTCTGCTTTTGTTTCGATGAGCAGTTTGTAGTCTTCTTCGGACTGACAACCACAATATTTAATTTGAACAGTCATGATAGATCTCTCTGATTTTCTTTTCGATAGAGTCCGCTCGCATCAATGTTTCTCCGATCAACATGCCGTTCACATGATGATCGAACAGACTCTTAACATCTGATGCTGTTTTGATACCACTCTCACTGATTACGAGTGTTTCGTTTTTAATAGATGGAAGAAGAGAAAACGTATGCTCGATATCGGTTGTGAACGATTTAAGGTCACGGTTGTTTATCCCGATCATAGATGGATCGCAAACGTCGTAAACTTGCTTAATCTCTTGTTCTGAATGAACTTCGACCAAGCACTCTAACCCGCATTCCGTTGCCAGTGCGTGAAGCGTTCCTAATCGATCTGCAGGTAAGCAAGCGGCAATCAGCAGGATCGCATCTGCTCCGTTCTCTACACTTTCAATGATCTGCTTTTCATCGATGATGAAATCCTTTCTTAATAAAGGTAGCGAGACATGATTTCGAATATCTTTTAAATATTGAAGGTCTCCTTGAAAGAACTCTGTGTCCGTTAAGACGGATAAACAAGTTGCTCCTGCTTTTTCATAATCCATTGCGATCTCTATAGGATTGAAATTTTCTTTTATGACTCCTTTAGAGGGTGAAGCTTTTTTCACTTCTGCGATCAATGCAGGTCTTTTCTGAGAGTTAGCGATTCTTTTCGCAAATGGGCGATGATCTTTATCTGTAAAATCCAGCTCCCCTTTTTTGAATGAAGGAAGTACCGCTATTTCTCTTTCTTTTTGTTTCAATATTTTAGTTAACATGTGCATTCGCCTCTTCTTTCGTCATTTCTTCAAGATGATAGTACGCAGATTTTGATTGTAGACATTGTTTGATGATTTCCACGCCGTCTCTGATACTTGAAACTCTTTTAGACGCAAAAAGTGCGGCAGCAGCGTTTAGGATAACGATGTTACGTGCTGATTCATTTCCTTTTCCTTGTAAGATGGAACGGATGAGTTCTGCACTTTCTTGTTTGTTCGAAACGGTAAGATCCTGTAGATCTCCTCGATTCAACCCCGCTTCTTCAGGTGTAAAGTTGAAGGATTTTATCGTGTTGTTCTCCACTAAAAACATCCGGGTCTCACCAGTAATCGAGCATTCATCCAGTCCATCTTTACCTGTAACGATCAATGCTCGATTTATTCCAAGCTTCTGAATCACTTTAGCGAGCTTGTGAGCAACTTCTTCATTACTCGCTCCAATCAGTTGATATGCAGGTGCCATCGGGTTTAACAACGGTCCGATAGAATTAAAGATCGTTCGAAATGGAAGCTCCCCTCTCAATGAGGCGACCTTTTTTAGTGCCGGATGAAAGTATGGAGCGTGCAAAAACGCGATGTCGTGCTTGTTCAATTGGTAGTTCGCTTCAAAGTGGTTGCTAGCAGCTTGTATGCCTAAAGCCTCTAACACATCAGAGCTTCCACTTTTTGAAGTGACCGCTTTGTTACCGTGTTTGGCTACTTTTATCCCTAATGAAGCGAGTATGATGCTAACGGCTGTAGAGATGTTGAATGTCGATGCTCCATCACCGCCAGTGCCACAGGTATCCATCAGTTCACCGTGCTGGGTGGAATCTGTTGCTCTTGAGAGCTTTCTGATCGCTTTAACAAAACCAACGATCTCATCGATCGTCTCACCTCGAAAACTCATGATGGTTAAAACAGAACTTCCTTGCGCATCTGTTACATCACCATTCGCTAATTTCTCCATGAAATAAAAAGCTTCACCTTCTGTTAATGTTTCGTGTTTCATAATTTTTTGAATGATATTTGAAATCATATGAACACCCCTTAATCGTTTTGGTTGTTTTGGGTACAAACAAAAACGTTCAAGGAGGTATCGGATGGGTTATTGTCATATCTGCACCTCCGCTTTATACGGAGAATGAGGAGGATATAAGAGGTCGATCTATAAGGGAACATGTACATACTTCTTTAAGAAGCATATAAAAAAGCCATGCAGAAATAACCCGCATGGCATATGTACATATCCATTCTCGGCTCTGCTCCACTCAAACTCTCTCAACTTGTCTCAACTAGGCTCTAAACTCTAAACTATTGTGCACCATTTCATGTGCTCTAAACTTATCAGTTACATTAAACTATTGATGTAATTCTGTCAACTGATTTCAATGGATCAATTTTTATTATTAACAGAGTTTTCGATAAAAGAACGGTTCTACCGATTCTAAGTCGTATAACGCGGGATTGAATATCTGCTCGGTACTTCCGACGAATAGAACACCGCCTTTTCGAAGGGCTTTGCTAAACTTTTGATACAGAACGGTCTTTGCTTCTTCCGTAAAATAGATCATCACATTTCGGCAGACGATCAGATCAAAATCAGAATCAAAACGATCTGAAAGCAAGTTCTGCTTCTTAAACGTTACATGCTTTTTAATCGAGTCTGAAACACCTATACCAAGGTCCTGTTTTGTTGTATGTCGTGTTCTTTTATCGCTCGGCACATCTTTAATCGCTTTTTCAAAATAAAATCCTTTTTTTGCTTGATCTAACACTTGTTGATCTAAGTCGGTTGCAAGTATTGAAAACTTTGATAAACCCTTTTTGTAATCGGATAACAACATCGATAAGCTGTAAGGCTCTTCTCCTGTAGAGCAGGCTGCGCTCCATACTTTTAACGATGACCTGTCACCCATTAACAGAGGAATGATTTTTTTCTCCAGTACATCCCAACGAGCAGGATTTCGGTAGAATTCAGACACGTTAATGGTCATACGATCTAAAAACTCAAGAAGCAATTCTGGATTTATTTTGAGTGCCCGAAAGTATTCTGAGAACGTTGTAAATGATCGTTTGTCCCTCAGTGCAATGAGTCTTCGTTTCATTTGTGCTTCTTTGTATAGAGAAAGGTCAATTCCTGTTTGTTCATAAATGCTCTGTTTAAAGCTTTCGTAGTCCGGGTCCATATGTCTCTCTCCAATTCAATTCCATTAAAAATTTTCGTCTATGTATGTGTAATATCGGATCGAAAACTAAATTGTTGCGTTATCGGTTGGACATCGTTCAAATGTCGACTCGCCGATATAATGCGAAAACTCGCTGGATTATCCTTAAAACTCGCCGGATTAACTTGTAAACTTGCGGGATTACTTCAAAAACTTTCATGTAGGAGGTTAGGAAATACATAATAGACACTAGATTTTGGTGTTAAAACGAATTTTTTTAACTGACAACCTCAAAACCTGCTTCTCTGCTTCAATATAGTAACGAATAGAGCAATCTCACTCACTTTTCTTCACAATGCGGTAAATTTCACCGCTATAAATAATAAAAAACCGGCACACAGGCCGGTTAAAACGCTTTCATTTCCATGTAAAATTAAATCCAAACCGCTACTGCTTTATCATAAGAAACAAGTTCTTCTTCTTTAAAGAAAAGACCGATCTCACGGACAGCGCTTTCAGCAGAGTCAGAACCATGGATGATATTGTTACTTACTTGTACAGCATAGTCTCCGCGGATTGAACCAGGAGCAGCTTCAGAAGGATTTGTTTTGCCCATCATGTTACGAGCTGTAAGAATAACGTCCTTACCTTCCCAAACCATAGCAAATACTGGACCAGATGTAATGAAATCAACAAGTTCGCCGAAGAACGGACGCTCTTTGTGCTCACCATAATGTTCTTTTGCAAGATCTTCAGAAATGTTCATTAGTTTAGCACCAACAAGTTGAAAACCTTTCTTTTCAAAACGGGATACGATTTCTCCGATTAACGCACGTTGGACACCATCAGGTTTTACCATTAAAAACGTTTTTTCCATGCATTCCCTCTCCTATCATCTATGTATATGTGGGACAAGTTCCCCAGAGAAATCGTACCAAAAATTTTAAAAATTAGCAATCACTCAAAATTTTCGACCAGCGATATAGTCTGCAACCTTTAACAAACTATCTCTGGCATCCGTTTCTGGCAAAGACTCGGCAGCTAATTTAGCGCGCTTTAAATATTTATCAGATATCTTTGTTGCGTAATCAATTCCGCCTAACTCTTTGATATCTTTCAACAGTTCTGCAAGTTGAGCAGGATTTTTTGACTCATAATAAGCATCCAGTTTCTCTTTCATCTCTGGATACTGATAGATCGTGTACAGCACAGGCAATGTTAAGTTTCCTTGCTTCAGGTCACTTCCTGCTGGTTTACCGAGCTGTTTTTCAGAAGCCGTAAAGTCTAAGATATCGTCTGTGATCTGAAAAGCCATTCCAACAGAGAAACCAAAATCATACAACTTCTTTTGAAGAGAAACATCTGCTTTTGACGTAATCGCTCCAAGTTGACAGCTCAGTGCGATTAGAAGTGCGGTTTTTCGTTTGATTCGTTTGAAGTATTTTCGAATGTTTTGATCTGTGTCGTACTGTTCGTTGATCTGCTCGATCTCCCCAAGACACATCTCTTTCATGCCTTGTGCCAAAATCTGGTGCGCACGCGGAATTTCGATCTCAGACATCAGCTTTAAGGCGGATGCGAAAATAAAATCGCCTGTATACATGGCAATCTTGTTATCGTATTTTGCTTTTACGGTCTTTCTGCCGCGTCTCATATCCGCGTCATCCACAACATCATCATGAACGAGCGAAGCCATGTGGATCAGTTCAAGAGCTGCAGCCGGCTTTTTTACTTGTTGAATATTATATGTGCCGAACTGAGCGGAAAGCAGAACAAACACAGGGCGGATTCTCTTTCCCCCTGCTTTTAAAAGTTCAGCTCCTGCCGTATGAATCTGTTTCTGATCGGAACGAACGGATTCTACGAGCTGATCTTCAATCTGCTGCAAATCTTTTTTTAGAAATGAGTATAAGTCCTTTAACTTCACTTTTGTTTCACCCTATCGCCCGTTACTTATACGAATATTTAATGATAGAGGGCATTGTTTTTAACAATCCGCACTCTACAGCTAGCTGAAAATAAAGGTTGAGTCCCTTTTCATGTTCGCCACTAAATTGATAATTTAATCCATTAAAATAAGAATTCCAGAACTGAAAAGTGCCTCCATGTTCTGTTATCGCTCGCTCGATGACTGGAACAAAATTTTCTCTTTGACATCTCTCTTTGCTCTCTATCATACTTCTTCCTACGTAAGACAACAACGCACCCTGTTCGGTCTCCATTTCATTTCGATACGCCATCACGGCAAAGATCATAGGTAATCCTGTCTGTTGATACCAGATCTCGCCTAGGTCATATACGTTATAAGAGCCTCGTTTTCGGTATGCGCTTATTGCATCGTCTCCTATCAAAAGGCATGCGTCATATGTGTTCAACATAGCTTCAAAATTTGGTGTTTCTGTCTTGTAAGCAACCTCTACACCATAAAAACGATCTAAGATGATTTTCAATAGAGCGACTGATGTTTCTGAACTAGATGTTAATGCGATTCTTTTACCGTCCAACTCTTCGATCTTAAACTTTGAAAAAAGAAAGATAGAGTTTACTTTTCCGAACGAAGAAACAGAAAGATCTGGAACCAAACTATAGTTATGAGCGTTCTTTCCGTATGAAAACGAAGAGATGCCTCCAATATCGACCAACTGTTTCTCCATTAAAGCGTTTACCCGTGATGGAACCGCTTGTGTAATGGTCGCACCTTGATCCATCAGGCGTTCTCTATCTAAATAAAAATAAAGGGGTATGATGTTCGTGTAGCTGATTTCCCCGATGTTCATAATCTATCAGTCTCCCCAGCGTGTAAACAATTCGTGATGTACACCTAAGTTATCTAGTACTTTACCTACCAAAAAGTTCACTATGTCATCCATCGACTTTGGCAGGTGATAAAAACCAGGCATCGCAGGAACAATCTTTCCTCCTGCTTCTGTTACTTTTAACATGTTTTCAAGATGAATCTTATGAAGTGGTGTTTCTCTTGGCACTAAGATTAGTTTTCTGCTCTCTTTCAGCATAACGTCTGCTGTACGTTCTAACAGGTTTCCTGAAGCACCATGAGCGATCCCAGAGAGAGTTCCCATCGAACAAGGAATGATGACCATGCCGTCGTTCTGATACGAGCCACTCGCGATCGGTGCATTAAAGTCACGAAGTGTGTGATAATGAAGACGATCTTTGCCATATGAAGCAAAATTCTCTTCTATACAGCGTTCGCGGTCTTCTGTATTCCACAATAATTCTTCTCTGAACACTTGCCAACCTGCTTCCGTTACAACAAGATGTAACTTGTGTCCGCTTTTTAAGATCTCTTGAGCAAGTCTTACTCCGTATACAGCTCCACTCGCTCCTGTTATTCCGATTGTAAAAGTTTTCATATCAACAAATCTCCCACTGAAAAGATAAACATGACAACACTCAATACTCCGTTCATCGTAAAGAAGGCCACATCTAGTTTAGAAAGATCATGAGGCTTAACGAGTGAATGCTCATACACCATGATCGCACCAGATATGAACACACCTAGGTAGTAGATCCAGCCCATTCCTGATACAATGCCAAGTGAGACGAAAGCTATGAAACTAGCAACATGCAGCCATCTAGCAGTCATCAGACCATTTGCGATACCAAATGAAGATGGAATAGAGTACAGACCATGTGTTTTATCATATTCAGCATCTTGTGTCGCATAGATCACGTCAAAACCAGCTGTCCAAAACAATACACCTATAAATAGTAAAAAGGCTTCGGGACTTAATGTTCCGGTCGCACCTACCCAACCGCCTAGTGGTGCGATGGCGATCGTGACACCTAACACGATATGACACAAATACGTAAAACGCTTCGTATACGAATAGATAACAAGAAAAAAGACCGCAAGCGGCAAAAGCTTTACGGAAAGTGCATTTAGTTGGTAAGCACTAACGAACAACAAAGCTAATGAGATCAGTATGAAAAGATAGACTTCCCCTCTTTTCAAAAGCTTAGCTGGTATCGCTCTTGTTTTCGTTCTAGGATTTCTTCCATCAATCTCTGAATCTATCGCACGGTTTAAGGCCATAGCAGAGCTTCGTGCACCTACCATGGCTAGTGTGATCCAAATCCATTCCATTAAGGATGGAACTGTCCCCTCTTCCACAAGGTTTCCCATGATCGCTCCAAGAAACGCAAAGGGTAGAGCAAAGATGGTATGTTCAAACTTTATCATTTCTAAAATTATTTTAATTTTATTCCACACACTGCAACGCTCTCTTCTATTGCTGTTTTTTCCCTGTATGCATGGCCGCAGCACCTAAAGCATACGATTTAACTTCAACGTTAGACAAACCCGCTTGTTTGAAAAGTTCTTTTAGTTCTTCTTTTGTTAAAAAAGCTTCTGTTGATTCTTGAAGCCATGCGTATTCTTGGTAACTTTTTGCGAACAGCTTACCGAATACTGGCATGATATAGGTAAAATAAAACTTAAAGAGCTGCTTGAACACCGGAACCGTCGGATGCGAAGTCTCTAGACACACCACTCTGCCACCCGGCTTCACAACTCGTGCCATCTCTTTCAGTGTCTGAAGATAATCAGGAACGTTTCTAAGACCAAACCCGATCGTGACGAAATCAAAGCTGTTATCATCGAACGGAAGTTCCATCGCGTTGCCATGGATGAAGCTGACTCCAGGAGATCGGCGTTTTTTTAACTTTTCGATCCCAACATTCAGCATGTTCTGGCTAAAATCTAGGCCGACTACTTTTCCTTCAGTACCAACTTCTTCAGCTAGAGCGAACGTCCATTCACCTGTCCCACAACAAACATCTAAACATTGGTTACCAGGCTGTACTTTCATTCTTTTCATCGTATCTTTACGCCATTTACTATGCTGTTTAAAAGAGATCAGATCGTTCATGTAATCATACTGATCTGAAATCTTTTCAAATACAGAGTGAACCCGTTCTTCTTTACTCAACATCGGATTAACCCTCTCCTAACATTAAGTCATTTTTGTTAGCATCCACCATATTGTATCCTTCTCTATGAAACAACAATGGCATCTCAACTTCTTTATTCTTAAGTTCCTTCTCGCATGTCTTAAGGTAGTTCAACTGATCGTCACTCAATCGTCTTCTCGAATCAAGACTATGGTACCGTGACACAAGTAGGTACCTCTCAATAAAAGGTATATATGTATAAAGACCAAACGATTCAGCAGCTTTAGTTAATAAAAGACTATCTATCTTTTGCGCGGCTTTTAAATATTCAACGTTCGTGGTTGAAAACTTGTCCTTATTCTGACTATGCAGATCTGCCTTCAGTTCGTTAATTTCCTGAACCGCACTCGATAGCTTTGAGATCAGATCTAGATTTTCACAGTGAGATAAAAGTAAGTAGTAGAGACTGCTAAAATAATCGCCTGACAACACGACAAGCTGACGGTTCTTTTTGTTCTCGTTGATTTCCTCTTTTAAGATGTCATCATGACGGTCCAATGCAGACTGAATGAGCGTAATCGAACTAAAATACTCGGCTTCTACAGCTTCATCCAATTCGAGTTCACGCAGCAGACAGTACGTGATGAATACTTTGGATTCATTAAAGACTGGAGGTTGGATATATCGTTCTACATAACTGTGCTGCATCAATAAAAGTGTATGTTGTTTTAAACGTTGAATTTGTTCCATGGTGTTCATCAAATCCCTCCAATGACACAGCAAAATTGTGCTTTCTTATTATAACATAGTCGCCAAAATTATTAGGATTCAACCTCTTTAAAAGACATAAAGAAAACTAGGCTTATCTTTAGCCCAGCTTTTTGGCACGTGTTCCGCCGAAAGTTATCTTTAAGATTCTGTATCTACTTCTCCGTGTTTCGTGTAGATCACTGCTTTTCCTCTAACCTTTACAGCTGAAGTATGTTCAGTGAACTGAGCGATCATCACTTCGCCTTTATCAAGCTTTTCAGAATGGTGAAATCTTGTTTCTGTACCACGCGTTAAGCCGATCACGTTTACGCCGTTCTCTTTCGCTTTGATCACGAAAAAATCAAATTCTGATTTCATGAAGTTACCTCCTTAGTTTTTGATTAAACTTAGTACTTCTGCACGTGCCGCAGGATCTTTTTCAAATACTCCACGCACTGCTGAAGTAACCGTCATAGAGCCCGGTTTTTTTACACCACGCATCGTCATGCACATATGCTCTGCTTCGATCACAACGATCACACCATGAGGTTCTAAAGTTTCCAACAAGCTGTTCGCAATCGTTGAAGTGATTCTTTCTTGAAGTTGAGGTCGTTTTGTAACAGCTTCCACAGCTCTCGCAAGCTTGCTTAATCCTGTTACTTTTCCACCTTTAGGTATGTATCCGATATGCGCTTTGCCAAAGAAAGGTACGAGATGATGCTCACACATGGAGTAGAAAGGAATGTCTTTTACAAGCACTAATTCTTCATGATCTTCTCCAAAAATAGTAGCAAAGTGCTCTTTAGGATCTTGATTCAATCCTTGAAAGACTTCTTCATACATTTTCGCAACTCGTTTTGGTGTATCTATTAAACCCTCTCGCTCAGGATCTTCACCTATCGCTTCTAATATCATTTTTACAGCTAACTCAATTTTTTCTTTTTGAACTTCTGCCACGCCGGTTGTCCTCCAATTCCATTCACACAATAGAAAAATTTTAGCATAATGAAGAAAGAATAGCAAAAAGAGAAAACCCTTACGCCGTGTGAGGAGTGGATCTTGGCGAATCATAACCTGAGTTGCCGATAAAATCGGATTTTTGCCGATATATTTTAATTGTTGCCGATATAATCCCAATTCTTGCTGATATATTTTAATTCTTGCCGATATATCGTCTCACTCTTTTAAATCCATAATAAAAAGACCGTGAAAGATTCACGGTCTTTTTAAGTTGCCCTATGTATGATTTATTTAACAGCGTCCTTAAGGGCTTTCCCTGGTTTGAAAGCAGGAACTTTGCTAGCAGAGATCTCGATCTCTTGACCAGTTTGTGGGTTGCGGCCTTTACGAGCTGCACGCTCACGAACTTCAAAGTTACCAAATCCGATAAGTTGAACCTTATCACCGCTTTGTAGTGTACCAGTGATTGCTTCGAAAACAGCGTCAACTGCTTTAGATGCATCTTTCTTAGAAAGCTCAGCTTGCTCAGATACTGCATTGATTAGATCAGTCTTGTTCATTCCATTCACCTCCTCTCAAGGTTCTATTCACCATCATTCAACTTTTGAATCATGATTCCTTCATTTATGTAATATACAAGATTTTACTAATTATATCTGTGACAAGCCTTATATTATACGATTACATTGAGAAATTCAATCTTTTTTAGGCGTTTTTCGCTATTCAACCCTTAAAATTCCTTATTTTTTGACCTTTTTTTACAAAAAATACGCCCGTTCGAGGTAATAAAGTCACTCTCGTAACACAGGTCATTTGTTCTAGAAAAACAAAAAAAAGACTCCTGGTTATAGGAGTCCATAAGTTATAAAATAATGGCAATCAAACCGCCTGAACCTTCATTTATAATACGTTCTAATGTCTCTTTTAATTTATATCTTGCATTCTCTGGCATCAGTGATATCTTTCCTTGGATACCTTCTCGTACGATCGAGTTAAGCGATCTTCCAAAGATATCAGAATTCCAGATTGATAGCGGATCTTCTTCAAAGTCTTGCATCAAGTATCTTAGCATCTCTTCACTTTGTTTTTCGGTGCCGATAATCGGAGCAAACTCTGATTCTACATCTACTTTGATCATATGAATGGAAGGTGCGATTGCCTTCAGTCGTACACCGAATCGAGATCCTTGACGGATGATCTCCGGCTCATCGAGGCTCATATCGGTAATGGCTGGTGCTGCGATTCCATAGCCTGTTTGTTTCACCATGCGAAGAGCGTCTGCCACTTGATCATATTCCGTCTTAGCGTAAGCAAATTCTTGCATCAGCTGAAGCAAATGGTCTTTTCCTCGAATCTCTACGCCCACCACTTCTTTTAGGATCTGGTCGTACAGGTAATCTGGTGCGAACAAATCAATCTCAGCAATCCCTTGCCCCATTTCAATTCCTGCGAGTCTTGCATCATCAATAAAATCATAATCAGCGAAGAATCCAACGACTTTATCAACATCACGAAGACGTTTAATATCTTGAACCGTCTCTCTTACTGCTTCTTCATAGCTTTCACGCAGCCAATGGTTCTCACGAAGGACCATCACCCAGCTAGGAAGGTTAACATTGACCTCAAGCACCGGAAACTCGTATAACGCTTCTCTTAACACATTGTTAATATCATGCTCCGTCATCGCTTCAACACTCATCGCGAGTACAGGAATATCATATTTTTCACAAAGCTCGTTGCGAAGTTTTTGCGTATCTGGATGGTGCGGCTGCGTGGAGTTGATCAGCATGATAAACGGCTTTCCAACTTCTTTCAGCTCTTCAACCACTCGTTCTTCAGATTCCACATAATCGTATCTTGGAATCTCACCGATCGTGCCATCCGTTGTTACGACTACACCAAGTGTGGAGTGCTCTTGAATAACTTTACGAGTACCGATCTCAGCTGCTTCATGAAACGGAATCGGCTCATCATACCATGGCGTATGAATCATTCGTGGGCCGTTTTCATCTTCGTACCCTTTTGCACTCGGAACCGCATAACCGACTGAATCAACGAGACGTATGTTAACATCTAGCCCATCACCTACATTGATCTTCACCGCATTGTTTGGAACAAATTTGGGCTCAGTGGTCATAATGGTGCGTCCAGCTGCACTCTGCGGTAATTCATCTTGAGCACGTTGGCGTTCTGCTTCATTATCAATGTTCGGCAGCACCACAAGCTCCATAAACTTCTTAATAAATGTGGACTTCCCTGTTCTAACTGCTCCTACTACACCCAAGTAGATATCTCCGCCTGTCCGTTCGGCGATATCTTTGAAAATATCGATTTTCTCCATTCATTTCCCTCCCGATCCAAATAAAGTTCCGGATGCTAGTCTTGGACAATACATCGTATGATTTTGTCCTATTGATTATGACAAAGGAACGGAAATTTTTATTGGATCCTCGCTTTTCTCGGTTGTATAGTTCCATAAAAACGGGAGGGCGCACAAGAGTGCCTACCGATGAAACTATAAAGCTTGTTTCGTTAAAAGGATTTCCAAAAAAAATCTCTCCGCCTTTTCTATGAATGTATTAGAAAAAGGGAGAGTTCATGCCTATTTTATTAAAAAAATAGGTTTATTATTTTCAACTGTATAAGGAACGGAATAGACAGGCACAAAAAACGAATGAACGGCTAATAAGTGACGTATGTCTTCGTGTTTATCCAATTCATCCTGGTAGCTTGTGATCGCTGCATTTAGATCTTTTCTATAATCTATAAAAATCTTAGCATCACCATTGACCATCAATGGCAATTTCTTGCCTGTAAAAGGACTTGTGACGTACGGATCTTCTTTAAAACCTAACTTTTTAAAATCAAGGGTATGCCTGCCTTGTGCTTCTATCTTTTTAAATGGCGGGTAGTCGTTTTCTGCCATATAGATATTTAAAGCAACCTGTATATCCTGAACCTTGTCCGTTAAAACCAGGTCTGCAAGCCTTACAGTCGGCTTTGTCTCTACATCGATCAGTACGTATTGAAAGGTTCCACCCTTTTCAAAAGCATTGCCGGGAGGTTCTTGCATATATTTTGGAACTAGTTTATTAAAGTCGATCAAGTATTTTTGATAGATATCTGTATCTGCCTCTTTTGTTTTAATCGGCAGAACACCCGTATCTTTTTGAAAACTCTCAACGGCTTCTTGAACCGCAGTAATCTGGTCTTGATAAGGAACTCGATTCTGTGTTTTTCTTTCTTCCGGATACAAACATCCTGAAAGCGTAAATAATAGTAAACATAAAGGAATCCACCATTTTTTAGACATATAGAGTTCCTCCTTTAACCTTGCACTGGTCCGCTGAACACGACGATAACGATTAGAATTCCTGCAACGATCATGCAGATCCAGGCGAACAGTGAAACGATCGTCTGAAAAATACCAGATAATTTCGCTCGACTAAACATGATAGAGAAAACAGCAACAAACATTAAACCGATGGCTGATAGTGCCACCCACATTTTTAACAAACCTTCACTCATATGTATCCTCCTTGTCCACAGCGTACATTATAGCATAATTCTTGGTATTTCTTTTACTTTTTCGGAAGTTGGAATTTTGCATGAGTATAAACTTTTTTAAGAAGAAAGAAACATTGAAAACAAACAAAAAAACACCCGGGTATGACCGGGTGTTCGACTAAATACTTCCTGTACCGAAGAGACACTTCCATGATTTAGGTGCTTTATCCGCTTTATACAATTATAAAATTGAGCCTACTTACCTTCAAACATCTTAGATAATGTTGCTAAGTCAAGAGGGATGTTATTGTTAAGAACAGCTTGAACGATCTGATCTTCTTTTTGTTTGGAAACTGCTACTCCCGCCATAGAAGATACTTGGGAAATCAGCATACGAATCGTGCGCTCGTCACGAAGATTTGACCCGCTTACGGATTGAGCAAGTTTAAAAATATCATCCTTTTTTACACTTGTTTTCTTCTCGATCTTATCAAAAAAGTGTTGTTCACGTTCCACCTGAAGTCCTCCTCCCACTTCCTTTTCACCTTATCGTATGCAGGTGGAATGGAAGCGTGAAAGAAAAAAAGGCGATTACCTAATTTTTTTTAGACATTCGCCTATCGACTTTGTGTGTTTCACTAACTTTTTAAAGAAGATACATCTTCCACTTCATGTGTACGAGAACGCTGCATCAGATCGTCAACCGCTTGTTTTGCACCCTTGCCATTGAACAATACATCATATAACACTTGTGTGATCGGCATCTCCACTTCTTCACGTTTACTCAATTCGTACGCAGCTTGAGTCGTTCTGACCCCTTCGACGACCATGCCCATATTCTCAAGAACATCTTCTAACTTCATTCCTTTTCCAAGCATGTTACCAGCTCGCCAGTTACGGCTATGAACACTCGTACACGTTACGATCAGATCCCCAATTCCTGTTAGACCAGAGAAAGTTAGTGGGTTCGCGCCCATATGTGTACCAAGTCGAGCGATCTCAGCGAGACCTCTCGTGATTAAAGCTGCCTTCGCATTATCTCCATAACCTAGTCCATCAGAAAGTCCAGCGCCTAGCGCGATGATGTTCTTCAAGGCACCACCGAGTTCAACTCCGACAACATCAGGATTCGTGTAGACACGGAAGTTTTGGTTAATAAAAAGATCTTGTACGTTTTCAGCAGCTTCCATATTTACAGAAGAAACCGTAACGGTTGTGGGCTGTCTTAAAGAAACTTCTTCCGCATGACTTGGTCCAGAGAGCACAACCACAGAATCTAAAACCGAAGCTGGAAGCTCTTCTTCTATGATTTCAGAAATACGTTTATATGTACCAGGTTCGATGCCTTTAGAAGCATGAACGATTGTAACAGGAGCGTTCAATTCGTTCTTTACTTGTCCGAGTACTTCTCTCATCGCTTTTGTTGGCGTGACGAGTACAATGGTGTCAGCTTCTTTCACACATTCGCTCAACTGAGTTGTTGCTTGTATGTTTTCAGGGAGTTCAACGCCTGGCAAATATTTCTCATTTGTATGATGGTTGTTGATCTCGCTGACCTGATCCTCTCTGCGACCCCACAGGGAAACGTGATGACCGTTGTCAGCCAAAACGATGGCAAGAGCAGTACCCCAACTTCCAGCACCTAAAACAGCAACTTTATCCATACATGTCACACTCCACTATTAAATTTTACGTTCATTCCCACTCCAGATCCTTGCTATATTTCCACGATGCTTCCAAATTGAAACGAATGAAAGAACAAAGCTTGCTAATACTGCTTCTAGTGACAGATTAAATTGGTACAACATGAAAAACGGAGTAAGAATTAAAAAAACAATAGAACCTAATGAAACAAATCTGGATACCCAAATGGTTATGATCGCGATTACACCAGCAATTAGTGACGGTAAGAATGCACTAGCAGCAAATACACCGATCGCTGTAGCCACGCCTTTCCCGCCTTTAAATCCATAAAAGACGGGATAGTTGTGACCGAGTACGGCGATCAGACCGCACAGAACTGCGATGAAGGAAGAACCTGTGATCCATAAAGCAACCGAAACCACCAAGATCCCTTTAAAGCAGTCTAAGAGCAAAACGGCGATCGCCGGTTTTTTCCCTAACACTCTTAGCGTATTCGTAGCACCGGCGTTACCACTTCCATGATTTCTTATGTCTTCATTTCTCAATACTTTAGTCAGCAAATAACTGAAACTAATACTTCCAATCAAGTAAGAAATAACGAAGAGTACAATCGTCATCATAGAAGATTAGTCATTTTTCTTTCTAGCAAAAATTTTAATCGGCGTCCCAACAAATCCGAACGTTTCACGAATACGGTTCTCCAGGAAACGTTTATAAGAGAAGTGGAAAAGTTCAGGATCATTAACAAAGATTACAAACGTTGGTGGTTTTGAAGCCACTTGCGTCGCATAGTTGATCTTCAGTCTCTTTCCGTTATCCATTGGTGCCGGGTTCATCGCAACAGCATCCATGATCACTTCATTTAAGATGTTCGTTTGAACGCGGAGTGAATGGTTCTCAGCCACTTGATTGATAACTGGATACAACTGATGAAGACGCTGCTTCGTTAATGCAGATACGAAAACGATCGGCGCATAAGAAAGATATAAGAAATGATCACGAATCTTTTGTTCGAACTTTTGCATCGTCTTATCGTCTTTTTCAACAGCATCCCATTTATTTACTACGATGACTACTGCTTTACCTGCTTCATGTGCAAATCCAGCGACTTTCTTATCTTGTTCGATGATCCCTTCTTCAGCGTCGATGACCATAAGGACAACGTCAGAACGTTCGATCGCTTTCATCGCACGCATAACACTATATTTCTCAGTCGTCTCATAGACTTTTCCGCGCTTTCTCATACCAGCCGTATCGATGATCACGTACTTCTGATCTTCACGCTCAAAACTAGAATCGATCGCATCTCTTGTTGTTCCTGCAATATTACTCACAATAACTCGTTCTTTACCTAAGATAGCATTCACAAGAGAAGATTTCCCTACGTTCGGTCGTCCGATCAAAGAGAAGTAGATCGTATCGTCTTCTTTTTCCTCAGCTACAGTTTCAGGGAAATGGCTTACTACTTGATCTAAAAGATCTCCAAGCCCGATACCATGTGTACCTGATACACCGATCGGCTCTCCCATTCCTAAACTGTAGAACTCATATAACAACTCTTTACGTTCCGGATTATCGATCTTGTTTACACCTAAAACGACGGGTTTTTTTGATCGGAACAGCATCTTTGCTACTTCTTCATCAGCAGCTGTAATCCCGTTCATTCCATCTACGAGGAAAAGGATAACATCCGCTTCTTCAATCGCAAGTTCTGCTTGTTCTTTCATCTGACTCATAAATGGTGCATCACTGATCTCGATACCACCCGTGTCAATTAAGTTAAATTCTGTGTTCAACCACTCAGCAGAGCTATAGATACGGTCACGCGTTACACCCGGCATATCTTCTACGATCGAGATACGATCTCCGGCAATTCTGTTGAAAATAGTAGATTTTCCTACGTTCGGTCTCCCTACTATGGCTAAAACTGGTTTCGTCATGCAGACACTTCCCTTTTTTCCTGATCAAGTCAATCATCAAATTTTCTTTTTTTATATGTTCTATCATTTTCTTGTAATTAGACAAGTCCACTTATTTTAGCAAATTACTTATGGTTTAGACAACTGATTCTCTACTAAATCTGTTTTGCTGAAGTAACCCTTTTTAAAGTTGTTCGTCTTATTTTTTTGAACATATCTACCAATACTACCATAAATAAGAGCATCATAGAAGTTGACGCCAACAAATCCATCACATATAAAGATCCGATCTCCATTCGGCCAACGAGTCTAAGAATGATGAGCTGATAAGCCACATCGCCAATAAAAAGACCGATGGCGATCAAACTGAAGAGATCTTTTTTATTTCTTGCTAGCGTAATCGCTAAAGTAGTCAGGAATACAAGGATCATGATCTCCTTTTGCACAAACAGTTTCGCGGGATCGTATAGAGCAAATAATTCGATCGACACATAAGCGGTTGCCATTATAAAACTGCTAGTAACGAAAAAAAAGAGCTGATGACTATTCTGAATCACGTGAATGAAACCTATCAATAAGAAGAACACAGATGCAGCATTCATGATACCTATTGAAAGTTGAATGTTGACACCAGACAAAATAATTCCTAAGAGCATCATAAAAACACATTGATTTCTGAATTGTCCTTTTTTCATAAGAAAGGTTGAAACAATCCAGCCCATCCACATGAACCAATAAAAAAGTATGCCATCGTTCATCTTTAGTCACCTCGATAGCATTATTGCCACATTAGGACCTCTTCTAACCGCAAGAAAAAACAGCTCTCGATGAAATCATCAAGAGCTGTAAATAAGTCGAATATTATTTATAACCTTTTAGTTGATCACCAATCATATCAGCTAATGAGAAGCCTTTTTCTTCTTTAGGAAGGTTCTCTTTCAGGTTCGCTTTTTCCTTTTCATCTTGAACAGCTTTCATGCTCAAGCTCATACGCTTATCTTGACTGTTCACTTCAAGAACTTTTACAGAAACTTGCTGACCTTCTTTTATAACCTCACTCGGATTTCCGATATGGCGGTTCGCTAACTCAGAAATGTGAACTAAGCCTTCGATGCCTGGTGCAACTTCTACAAATGCACCGAACGTTACGATGCGCTTCACCGTACCTTCAATAACACTTCCAGCTTGAATGGAAGCACTCGCTTCTTCCCAAGGTCCTGGTTGTGTTTCTTTGATCGACAAGGAAATTCTGTCATTATCGCGATCAACAGATAAAACTTTTACTTTTACTGTCTGACCTTCACTAAGAACCTCTGAAGGATTATCCACACGATTATGTGAAAGCTGAGAAACATGGACTAATCCATCCACACCACCGATATCTACAAAAGCACCAAAGTCTGTTAAACGCTGTACTTTACCTTCAATGATCTCGCCCGGTGCTAAACGATCTAAGATCTCTTGTTTCTTAGCTACCGCTGCTTCTTCTGTTACTGCACGGTGGGATAGGATAACGCGACCTTTCTCTGCATCTAGCTCTACGATTTTCACAGAAAGTGATTTTCCTTTGTAATCCGAAAAATCTTCCACGAAATGTGATTCGACCATAGAAGCTGGAATGAACGCTCGAACACCAAGGTCTACCACTAGTCCACCTTTTACTACATCGTGAACTACGACTTCAAACGTTTCTTTAGAATCGAACTTTTCTTCTAGTTCGCTCCATGATTTTTCAGTGTCCACGGCTTTCTTTGAAACAAGAAGCTTGTCCTCTGTATGAGAAAGTACTTTAACCGTGATCTGATCGCCTTCATTCAACACGTCACTTACCTTTTCAATGAAAAGACTTGAAACTTCATTAATCGGTAAAAAAGCGTCTTGCTTAGCGCTGATATCCACTAACGCGTGCTTGTCTTCCACTTTTAGTACAGTACCTTTAATGATTTCACCTTTTTCAGCCATAGAAGCATTTGTTAAACTTGTGCTCATTTCGTCTGTCATGTTCGTGACCTCCTCAAAAATTAGAAAAGTAATTTATTGAACTTTCGGTATGAAAGAACATTAACATCGATCATGAATGAGTTGTTTTTGAAAGATGTAGACCTTTGAATGTAATTGATTTCCGTTTCAGGTTGCTCGCTTTCCTGGGGGTGTGCGTTGAGCCTCTTAGCGCTATGTGCTGTTAAGAGTCTCACCTGGCCCACTGATCCCCTAGGAGTCTCGCACCTTGCACTTCAATCAATATTCAAAGAAGTTTACAAAACAACTCAAAGTTCATCTTTAAAGATAAGTAAGTAATTTATTCATGCTCTTTTTTTAACTGAGCTATATGTTTCATTATAAGCTCTGTCGCTTCTTTTGCGGAAGCTTTTTGCTCCCGAAAATGTGTAAAGTCGATCGGTTTGCCAAATACGACTTTCAGTTTTTTTCCTTTTTGGTATTCTCCAACGATTGCACATGGAACGATATGTGCATCAGATTTAAGGGCAAAGAAGCCTGCTCCTGCTAGACCTTCTCCGATCTCTCCCGTTTTTGAGCGAGTACCTTCCGGAAACAATCCTACAACTTTTCCCGCTTTCAAAAGATTCATTCCCGTTTTTAATGCCGTTTTGTCACTCATCCCACGTTTTACAGGGAATGCGTTGATCTTCGGTAGGATATGTTTTAAGACAGGTACGGAAAAGAGCTCGGCTTTCGCCATAAAATGTACGTCTCGTGGAGAAGCGACCCCAACAAGAGGTGGATCGTAGTTGTGGATATGATTGGAACATAGAAGTACGCCACCTGATTTTGGCATGTTTTCTGCTCCAACGATTTCTGGCTTATATGTTCCTTTGAAGTATGTCCCACAAAGCCATTTTCCGAAAGAATAAAGCATCATTTTACAAAGCCCTTTCTTTTGCATAATGAAGAATGCTTGAAACTACCTCTTCGATCGTCATACTTGTTGTGTCCAGTTCGATAGCATCTTCTGCTTTTCTGAGTGGAGCTACTTCTCTCTCACTGTCGCGTTTGTCTCTAAGTGCAATCTCACTTTTTAAAAGTTCGAAATCCGCTTCAAACCCTTTTGTTATGTTTTCTTCATAACGTCTGCGAGCTCGTTCTTCTACAGAAGCGATCAAGAAAATTTTCAGTTCTGCGTTCGGCATGACATGTGTTCCGATATCACGGCCATCCATGACCACTCCGCCAGATTCAGCTAAGAGTTGCTGTCTTTTTACCATCTCGGTACGCACTTCTTGCTGTCTTGCTACGAAAGATACATTATTCGTTACTTCACTCGTTCTGATCTCTTCGGATACGTCTTTTCCGTCAAGAAGAACAGCTTGTCCACCATTGGTGATCACTAATTTAATATCTGTATCGTTCAAAACGATTTCTAGTTCTCGTCCATCATTAAGATCTGCTCCCTTAAGAAGAGCTTTATACGTTAATGCCCTATACATGGCACCCGTGTCAATGTAAATGAAAGAAAGACGTTCAGCTACTTGCTTGGCTACCGTGCTTTTTCCTGCTCCAGCCGGACCATCAATGGCGATTGATAATAATTTTTTCATGTTTCCTCCTACCCCATACCTATGACTATGCATACATAGCAATAAAAAGCAGGTGAGTATCCCCTGCTTTTTTCAGTGTGTAAATCTGAATTTATCAGACTTAATCTATATGTATATTACCATACATGATGTTTAACGGTCTATGGTTTCCAAAGTGGGCTGTTGTTCGTTCTTGAGGACTCCTTCGTAATAGATGCTCTTGTTGGTATATAATTTAAAGGAAGGAATCTCAAGCAAAAATTGTGCAGCAACTAGTAAAATAAAATGAACTACTGCAAGCTGGATCAATATTCGTTCAAATCGTTTCATCAGTACTTCACCTTCTTTTCGGAAGTATTTTTCCCAAAAAGAAACACTCTATACACTTCTATAGAGTCATGCTCTCTTTTTTCTTCTTAAGGAGCTGCTGTTCGAAGCAGAATCGGATAATATGTTGACGATTCTGTTGTGTAATCTTCTCAAATTGAAGGGATGCTTTCTGACGTCCACCTGCTCCGCCATTGAATACTCTTAATACTGTACAATCTAACTCCAGATATAATTTTTCTCCAGATTGCATAGGAAAAACGACTAAACAGTTCAATCGATCCTCGTTCTTGACGGAATGCACGACTGGGAGAGATAGAAGCATCCCTCCTGCACTCAGATCAAGAATAACAGAGTTAAATGGTGGATAAGCATCCTCTTGGTTAACAACAGACGTATCTATCATCGTCTCTACCCTTACATATTCTCTTCGCTGAATCTTATGTATCTCTTCTTCTTTTGGAGAAGTAATCATCAATACTGGTATATTTTCGATTTTTCTACCTAGAAGTTCTGTTCGAAACGTATAAACGTTCCTCTCTTTATCTACAAAAGAGGCTTTAAACTGTGTTCCATCAAAAAAGTATTCTGTGCGATTTGTTTTCTCGTTACTGGGATAATCAATATAAAGATGATCGTCTTTCACATCAAACACTTTGCAACGATATTTATCTTTTTTGTCGGAAAACAACGGTTCCAAATATAGCGGTTCACCCACTTTAATCATCAAACTTCCCCCATACATTGCTTTCTAATCTTTCTACCTTATTATGACAGTTTCGAAATAAAAGAAAAAGCAAAATTTCAAGTTGCGAAATTTTGCTTTTTCTTATTCTTTTAATAACCATTCTAATATATAGTAGCTCCTTGATAGTAGTTGGTTTCCGCTCCAGGTCGCTCGCTTTCCACGGGGCGAACGGTGAGCCTCCTGCCGCTACGCGCCTTTAGGAGTCTCCACCTGACCGCCCGTCCCGTAGGAGTCGGCAACCTTACGCTACAACCAACTTGCAAGGCAGAGGGTAGAAGAACCAAATTAATAATCAAAAAAGTGAGAAAGACTTCTTAGAAAAGATTACTTTTAGATATCGTTGTAAGATGGCTCTGCTTCTTTAAGCTTTCTTACTTCTTCTTCGTTTCCGTTCTCTGCGTTAATAAATACGCGGAATGTATCATTACCTAGAATTCCTAAGAATTCGTAGCAATACACTTCTTCGTTAATATCGTTTCGAATCAACGCTTTGCTTGTTTCTTTTACTTGGAACTTAGGATTAAGATTTGTTCTTGCTTCTTGTTCTGAGATCTTGAACGTAGGCGTTCTATCATCCACATGTGCAAGTAAGAAGTCTGTGCCTTCATAACCCATGATGTCTCCGTTATCTAAGGCTACTTTAACAGATACCGTCTCAGGATAGATTCTTACACCGTTGTCGAGTCGAGCATAAGTGAACACACCGATATTATCGTATTGATCACTCGTTACCATCTCCATTTTGCTTTCCATGTGCTTCTTTAAGAAGTCATCAGCTTGAAGCATCGCTTCATTCAGTGAGATTTTCGGTTTTCCAACGTTACGATCGTAGAGGACATACAGTGGATATCCACCTTTTTTCGTAAGATCCATGTAAGTTGTACCCTTTGTATCAGGGTTATATAACGTTAATGAATAAGCGTCATATTTAGCATCTTTACCTGTGCTTTCGACCGTGATCTTCACGTTTTTCTTTAATTGGAAGAAGTCGATCGCAATCTTCTTTGCTTCTTCTTTTGTAATCTTTTTACCTTTTAACTGGCTAAGATCACGGTCTTTCATTTTCTCCATATTGGATACTTCAGTTCCAAAGTCAACGTCTGAATACCCTTCTACTGACTTATCAACCGTCTTGAATCCATCGATGATCGTGTTGTCTTCTGGCTGTTTGTTTGTTGCTAGTGCCATCTCGACATCCATCCAACGCAAGTTGTTCTTCTGTGCGAGTGATTCTGTTTTTCTTAACTCGTTTTGAATCTCAGTTGAGTTTGCATACAATTCTTTTAACGTATTATATTCTTTATCACTGAGCGGATTCTTATCTAGATCACGTACTGCTGCTCGATAACTGAATTCACCCATTTTTGTTAAAAATTCTTCCGTTTTATTAAATGGTAATAGCGCTAAAGGCAGTTGACCTACATCATTATGAGCCTCTGATGTTAATCTCCAAACTTGAGCCAACGCGGGAGATAGTTGATTACGTGTATTCATAGCGATCGTTTCGCCGATCTTGTCATGAAGGGAATCCATATGGAAGTTCAAATCATGAAAAGCGCGTTGATAGTTGTTTTCTGCTTGAAGAAGTACTGCATTCTTTTCTTGATGTTCCGAGTACCCCCAATAGCCTGTTCCTGCTACAGCAACGAACAACAGTACAATTAGGATTGTGCGTATCATATCAGTTCACCCCTTATTAGTTACAGAAAATGTGCTTTCCGATTTTTTTGATTTGAGGACGAGTCCATATCCAGCCTGATGTAGCTGTATCAGGGTTAAAATAATATTCAGCCTCACCTGTTGGATCCCAACCGTTTAATGCATCCATTACCGCTTTTTTCGCTTGTGCATTTGGTGTCAGATAGATCTGACCATCAGCAACTGCTGTAAATGCTCCTGGTTCGAAGATCACACCAGAAACGGTGTTAGGAAATGAAGCACTATTCACGCGGTTGATGATTACTGCTGCTACCGCGACTTGACCGATATAAGGCTCACCACGAGCTTCACCATATACAGCATTAGCCATCAAATTAACATCGTTCTGCGAATAACCATTAGGAATGTTCTTTGCCGGTTTAACTTGAGCAGGCTTTGCTTTAGGTTTTGCTGCTCCTTTTGCAGTACCAGCTTTTGGCGTGCCACTTTTTGCAGTGCCGCCTTTAGCCGCTCCACTCTTTGCGCTTTTCTTCTCACCGCCATAATAAGAGAACTTCTTGCCAGTATCGATCTGCTTATTTACCCAAGCTTTATCGTACTTAGAAGCTTTTGCTAACTTGTTCTTTGTTGTTCCACCTGCTAATCCATCAATCGGTAGACCAAACTCATATTGGAAGTTTCGTAATGCCCAATATGTTCTCCATCCAAAAACACCATCGATGTTCCCCGTGTAAAAACCTAGATATTGAAGCCTCGACTGAAGTTCAACTACATCTTCACCCGTAGCTCCCACTTGAACGACTTGGTTTGAAAATGCTTGTGCATTGTTCTGACCAAATCCAGCTAAAAGCCCAAAACAAAGGGCGATCGCAAAAAATACTCCCTTTATGTAAGCTGAATTTCTTTTCATGAGAAAGTAAGCCTCCTGTAATTTAATCTCCATTTTCGTGTTATACAGATATCATTTGTAATCTGTTTTTTTTTATTCAGCTTTCAAAGACTCATGGTTCACAATAAAGAAAACTTGGCTTGCGCCAAGCTCTTCAGGTCTGCCTTAGTCGCGCTTATACTATCTACCTTAACTTGTTGCCACGTCGAATAACATCGTGCTAACAAGTTATACTTTCTGATAGTGAAATAAAAGAAGACCGGTTAAATTCCGGTCTTCGCATCAGGATTTGAATATGGAGTTAATGCCGTATTAGCAATTCTTACCTTCCGAAGTGCAAACCACCATAAGAAGATCATAAAAGGGAACATATAAAAGAAAATATATTTCGTGCTCGATAATAATAAAAAATTAAACGTACCATGCAGTACAATTGGTAAAAGGAGTGAAAGAGTAAGATAGATCTTCTTCTTTCTACCTGTCGAGAATTTACCTTTTCCTAAATAGAAGCCCATAATCACTCCAAACAAAGCATGACCACTTACAGGCAGAAGCGCACGAACTAATGCTTCTTCAATCCCGAACGTATAGAGATAAAAGATGTTTTCTAAAGAAGCAAATCCTAAAGAAAGTGCGGTTGCATACACGATTCCATCATAGGGTTCGTTGAACTCTTCATGTAGATATGCTCCATAGAACACCAAGAACCATTTAAAGAACTCTTCTAATGTGCCACTGACAAAAAAAGCTTCAACAAAGGAAGGAACGTTCATCTCTTCGGTAATTCCAAACTGGATAACCATGATCGGAAAGACAAGAAGAACGCCAAATATATATACTTTGACCACCAATGATAATGGTTCGGTCTCATATTTATCTTTTAGGTAAAAAAAGGATAATAGAGCAATAGCCGGAGCCACCGCTGCAGAAATTACAGCTAGCATGTCCTGCCTCTTTTCTACTGTTTTTTTATATCGTAACATGATATTTTAAGAAGTGGAATAGCGAACACGAAGAATAAGGAGGGCGGTCATCTTGAAAAAGATATTATTAATTCATACTGGCGGCACGATCGCTATGGAAGAAAACAAATCCACAGGCGGCGTAAATACGAAAGAGACACATCCACTCGAGGCAACCCTCAGAGAACTGTCTGACATAGCAGAAATATCGGTGAAAAATTATGTGAATCTCCCATCTCCTCATATTACTCCTACCCATATGCTGGAGTTAGCGCAATTCATTACGACACAAACGAATTCCGAAAAGTTCGATGGAGTCGTCATCACTCACGGAACAGACACACTTGAAGAAACAGCCTATGTATTAGATCTTGTACTGCAAACATCCATCCCCGTGATTGTTACTGGTGCCATGCGATCAAGTAACGAGCACGGTTCAGATGGACCATACAATCTCATCTCATCTGTACGAGTCGCGTGTGAAGAACAATCATTAGGCAAGGGCATTCTTGTTGTATTTAACGATGAGATCCACGCTGCTAAAAATGTAACGAAAACGCACACGAGCAACATCGCGACATTTCAAAGTCCTCAATATGGACCAATCGGTATCGTTACAAAACGAGGAGTACTTTTCCATCACACACCTATTCGTTCAAGCTTCTTTCATGTGAAGAACTTTTCTAAGAACGTCGTTTTACTTAAAGCATATGCAGGCATGGACGGTAATTTGATCAAAGCTGCAACGAACACAGCAGATGGGGTCGTAATCGAAGCATTAGGTCAGGGCAACTTGCCTCCAGCAACCGTACCTGCTATAAAAGAACTCATTTCAAACGGCATCCCTGTTGTACTCGTATCTAGATGTTTTAACGGAATCGCTCAAGACATCTACTCCTATGAAGGTGGAGGAAAGCACTTAAAAGAGATTGGTGCCATTTTCTCGAACGGACTAAACGGACAAAAAGCACGATTAAAACTTATGATCGCCTTAGAAAATACGAGTGACCCCGAACAGTTGCAACGACTTTTTCTGCAATAACGGATATTTTCTTCAATTAATTGCATGAATGTATATGAAGGATAAAGACTTAGTTTGTAGACATGGGAAATCGGTTATGTGATTTGAAAATTATCAAGATAATTTAAGAAATGTTTGTGATAATTTGATCAGTTTATCCTTTAATTTGACGAGTTCAACACATATATCGACGAGTCGACAAAAAAAGACAATATTAGCTGGCTTTATTCTTTCACCTAATTACAGATTCACGAAAAAAACCGATAACTTAAAATCGTTATCGGTTTTTATTTCTTTTCTCTATCGTTTCAGCTATGACTTCACCGTGAAACCTTCCATTCTCAATAAATATCTCATTTGCATTGTTACCAGCAGCAATGACTCCTGCGATAAATAATCCATCAACGTTTGTTTCCATCGTTTCTTCTGAAAAAGAAGGACGTCCAGTTTCTGTATCGATGTCTACACCCATCTTAGATAGAAACGAATGATCAGGGTGATAACCGATCATAGCAAACACTGCATGAAACGGATGATATGTTTCTGATCCATCCTCCCCTTGAGTCACATATATGCCGTCGTCTGTTATCTTGTTTACGCAAGAATCAAACGTCATCTGAATACTTCCTGCTTTAACACATGCTTCAAATTCTGGGAGTACCCATGGTTTGATGCTAGGTGAATATGTGCTGCCTCTATAGAAGACGTGTGGACGTGCACCTGCTTTTTGAAGTTCTAACGCGGCGTCGATCGCTGAATTCTTTCCACCGATCACCGCTACATCAAGGTCATAATAAGGATGACCTTCATTAAAATAATGATGAACATGCGGAAGGTTTTCTCCCTCAATGTTCAGTTGATTGGGGTTATCATAATACCCAGTTGCGATAATGACAAATTTGGCATCATAACAAATTTTTTCGTCTTTCCGGTTGATTGTTTCAATCTTAAACGTTCCATCACTTTGTTTTGTAACGGATTTAGCCTTTTCGAATGTTCGAATATGAAGATTATTCCTTTTGACCACTTCACGATAGTACGTAAGTGCGTGAATTCTTTTTGGCTTTCGTTGTTCATGAACGAAAGGAAAGTTGCCGATCTCAAGTTTTTCACTCGAGCTAAAAAATGTTTGATGTGTTGGATATTGATAGATGGTGTTGACTACGTTTCCCTTTTCGATCACACAATACGAGATCCCTTTGTTCTGTAGTGCAAGAGCTGCAGCCAATCCGCAAGGCCCTCCACCAATAATACAAACGTCTATATTCACTTTTTCATCACTCCAAAAAACACTGTTATTCTTACATAGCATGCCAAAAAAAATCTCCTATCATCATATGATAGGAGATTTGTTATGAGTTTGCAAAAATTTAAATCCAGCCTCTGAAACGTGATGCTTCAGCCATCTTACGAACACCAACCATATAAGCGGCTAATCTCATGTTCACTTTTCTGTTCATAGCTGTTGTATAAACGGTCTCGAACGATTTTACCATCACTCGTTCAAGCTTCTCTTCTACTTCTTCTTCGGTCCAGTAATAACCTTGGTTGTTCTGTACCCATTCAAAATAAGAAACGGTTACCCCACCTGCACTTGCTAAAACGTCCGGTACTAAAAGAATTCCTCTTTCAGATAAGATTCTTGTCGCTTCAAGTGTAGTTGGCCCATTCGCTGCTTCAACAACAATCGAAGCTTTGATCTGGTTTGCATTCTTTTCAGTGATTTGGTTTTCAATCGCTGCAGGTACTAAAATATCACAATCAAGCTCTAACAGTTCTTGATTTGTTATCGTATCTTTGAAGAGCTTTGTAACGGTACCAAAGCTATCACGGCGTTCAAGTAGATAATCAATATCTAACCCTTCTGGATCATATAGACCACCGTACGCATCCGAGATCGCGATAACTTTTGCACCAGCATCATGCATGAATTTAGCAAGGAAGCTTCCCGCGTTACCGAATCCTTGTACGACTACACGAGCACCTTCAAGCTGGATACCTTTTTTCACTGCCGCTTCACGGATACAGATTGTAACACCTTTAGCAGTTGCTGTTTCACGGCCATGGGACCCACCAAGTACAAGTGGTTTCCCTGTAATAAATCCAGGAGAATCGAACTCTCTGATTCTGCTGTACTCATCCATCATCCAAGCCATGATTTGCGAGTTTGTAAATACGTCTGGAGCCGGAATATCTTTTGTCGGTCCTACTAACTGACTGATCGCTCTTACGTAGCCTCGGCTTAATCTTTCAAGTTCTCTAAATGACATTGTACGCGGATCACAAATGATTCCGCCTTTTCCTCCACCGTACGGCAGATCAACAATACCTGCTTTTAAGCTCATCCAGATTGATAGCGCTTTTACTTCTGTTTCTGATACATTCGGATGAAAACGAACGCCGCCCTTGGTTGGACCAACAGCATCATTATGCTGGGCACGATATCCTGTAAAAATCTTTGTACTGCCATCATCCATCTTAACCGGAATTCGAACGGTCAACATACGAATCGGTTCTTTTAATAACTCATAAACTTCGGAAGAGTATCCTAATTTATCGAGCGCATCCGCGATTACGGATTGCGTGGATTGGAGTACATTGTCATTTTCATGATGATTGTCGGATTTTTGGTCTGTGTTATTTTGGGCTGTCATTTGTTTACCTCCCATATTCGTCACCTCTAGAGTTTAGTCAAGCTTCATCGTCAGTATACACCTTTGTATAAGCAAAGAGAAGAGAAAATTAGTGATTTTCACCTAAAAAGTAAACGCTTTCTTAAGTCACGGACTGTTGAGAAAATAGCTAATTTTCTGCCAATATACCTATGTGGCATGTCCACTGCTTTTATTATGTAATCTCCACCCCGTAACGAAGGTGGAGATTAACATGATTGTTCTTAATTACTTTTTTAAAGATAGCTCGATTAATTTTTCAATCATTGTTGGATAATCCATCCCGATCTCTTTTGCTGCATCTGGAAACAGGCTGGTCGGCGTCATGCCTGGTAAAGTATTTACTTCCAAGATGACAGGTTCTGAACCGTCATGCGGTACGATAAAATCAACACGTGAATACACTTCACAGCCTAAGACTTCATGTGCACGAACTGCTTGTTCTTTTAGTTTAGCTGTTGTATTCTCGTCAAGTCTTGCAGGAACATAGTGGATACTACCACCTTCTGCGTACTTAGACTCATAGTCATAAAAAGCATTCTTAGGTTCGATCTCAACAACAGGAAGTGCCTTATAGTTGTTATGTTCCCCCATAACTGCTACGGTAACCTCTTTCCCGCTTACGAATTGTTCAACGAGAATCGTATCATCATGCAAAAAGGCTTCAGCGATTCCTTTTAAAAGTTCATCATGATTTTGTGCGATAGTCAGACCGATTGTTGATCCTTCTCTATTCGGTTTTACCACAGCAGGAAAATCGAAAGAAAGTTCTAACTGCTTTTCATCATATGATTTTCGATAGAGTACTTTTTCTTTTGCGATATTAATGCCAGTATCTTTGAAGAACTGTTTAGATTTCGCCTTATCCATAGCAATGCCTGATGCTAGTGCCCCTGAACCTACGTAAGGAACTCCCATCATATCTAAAAGACCTTGTAACCTTCCATCTTCTCCATATTTTCCATGAAGTCCTAGAAAAACAACGTCAGCTTCAAGTTCTAACAATTCTTTAAGTCGTGAAGGGTGAAAGTCAATTCCTGTTACTTCATGACCTTTGCTTTCAAGCGCAGAGATGATCTGCTTTCCTGTTGATAAGGATACTTCTCTTTCTGCAGAAACACCGCCATATAATACTGCTATTTTCATCTTAATGGTCACTCCTAGCCCAAAAGTTTATGTATATATTATATTCCCTGCCGTCATATCGGTTCAGGTTGTAAAAAATATTAATAATCATAACATGTTTTGTCTCTAAATTCACAATGATATATACATGACATTTTCGTTTATGTTCATTCTTTTATTTATATCGTGTTGCACTGTAATAGTATTTGATTTTTCGTTCCAGGTGCTTGCTTTCCGTGGGCAGGCGGTGAGCCACATTGGTAAGTTTCACTTTAAGTGTCTCACCTTTCTAGTTACAGTGGCTAGCCCCTCGAGGTCAAAAGCTAAATGATCTAGAAGGCAAAGTGCGCCTTCCTTGCTCATTCACCTTTTGCTGTCGGGGCTGAACGACCCACTTCCACTTTTCAAACTGCGCGCCTGTCCCACAGAAGTCTGCCACCTTGCACTATAATCAACTTTCAAGGGAGAGAAGAATTTAAAAGAAACAATCCCTAAAAAATCGCTTTAGAAAAGAATCTTTTCCAAATAAATAAGGACGCAAAAAATTTGCGCCCCTCTCTTTGCACTTACTTAAAATACCGATAAAGTTCGCTTATTGCATCGGATTTCATTAGCTCTTTTCCATACTCAATGACTCGATAGCTTGTAATCGTTGAAGAGCTTCCGAACTCAGCAAGAAGAGCTATGAATAGATCAAGGTCTAATGGTTGGACCTCATCTTCTTCAAACTTTAAGTAGAAGTGATTATTAAATGAATACAGAGTACCACCTTTTATCTCTAGAGAGTGAAGGCGTTTCGCAAGTAATATAACGTCTTCGAAAGACGAAAACTCATAAAAGATCTCATCGTTTTCATCTAACGTGACTTGCATCTCTATATAATCTTCATCATATTCTTCTTCAAGTTCGTACTCGTTTATTCCTTTTGTAACGATTACGACCATACCTTGAGCTGGAAGTGAAAAAACTTCAACCGCAATAGGACCATCAGCTTTAAATCCTACTTCATCATCAGCTTCAGTCATCATATCACGAAAAAGCTGATGAACTTTAGGAATATCCTGCCATATTTCTTCCTTAGAAATACCACGTTCATTCAGATCATCAAAAGTTAGGAAGATTTTTATTTTGTTATAGGTTAACCGTTCTACCCGCATCTCTGGTCCCCCTTACGATCGGCGCTATTATGTCTTAACATCAATATATGAGTTTGCAAAAAGTTGGTGATAAACATCCAAGAAAATATAAAACCTAAGCTAATTTTTCAGCTTCTGAGCAATCCAGTCGTCCCATTCTAACTTCGTATTGCCGATTAAGAATGATTCATACTTCTTTTGCGTTTCTGAAGAGATATGATTGATCGCTGCACCTCCGACACCAATGGCGGTATTCGGAAATTCTTTTTTCAAGCTGTTTGCCCATTCCAAGGTTTTCTTAGAATTCTCAGCGATCGTACATGAGAAAAATACCATCTTAGGTTCTACTTCTTTTAACACAACCTCAAAGTCTCTTTTCGGTATTCCATGTCCTAAGTATATAACTTCAAATCCTTTTCTTCTTAAGAACAATGTAAACATTAGTAACCCTAGCTCATGCTCTTCATCTAAACCGCAAGCAGCAATAACCCTTGGTAAATATGGATCTGAGGGAAGCCATTGAATAAGTTGTCCAATCTTACTACGTAAAAAGGATGAAGTAAAATGTTCGTGCGCAATAGTAATTTTCTGTTCTTCCCAAAGGTGTCCTACGCGTACTAATAATGTACCCAAAATATCAATAATGACTTTTTCCAAATTATACATACTGAAAGCTTGGCTCAAAAGGTCGTTAGCTTTTTTCTCCTGAAAAGATAAAAGAGCTTCTAATATCAAATTACCCATTTCAGCTGCACGATCTGTATTTTCAATTGTAAAAGGAGCTGCTTCTTTATAAAGTTCCCCATTTTGGGCAACGTCAACCGCTTGACTGATCGTAAAACCTTGATTAACTTTATTCACTAGCCATTTTAGTATGTATACTTGCTCGTCGGTGTATAGTCGATGGCCAGCCTCGTTTCTGTTCGGCTTTACGATTGAATAGCGTCTTTCCCAAGCTCTTAAAGTTCCTGCTTGAATGCCGAGCATCTTCGAAACCGCTTTAATGTTATACTTCCCTTCACTAGGCATCCGTTCTTCCTCCAATAAATAGGTTAAGAAGAGTATATCGAATAAAACGTTGTAATGTAAACTTTTTACCGTACTAAGGTTATCAAATGTGTTTGACTAGGGGCTCCTAACCGTAAAGGTAGATGTGTTGCTCCATAGCCGTTACTTACCAATAGCGTATGTGTTAACTCATCATACCATCCGCCTCTTTTCGCTATACCAAGCGGTCCGATTCGTATCTGTCCTCCATGAGTGTGCCCCGTTAAGACAAGCTGTATGTTATCTTCACTGCTGATCCGTTTGGAGATATCAGGATTGTGACTGATTAATATTCTGCAAGAAGATCGGCTTTCTTTAAGAGCATCCTCTAAAGAGGCAAATCCTAATGATGTATCATTCACTCCAACTAAATCAATGATTTCATCATTTCTTTTTATAGAAAAGGTTGTATTGTCCAAGATTGTTGCGCCTTCATTTTCAATCGTGGAACTTAACTGTTTCGTATCCACATCATAATCATTGTTTCCCCATACAAAAAATACAGGTCCCATCGTTGATAGGCGCTTAATATTATCTTCTACCTTCTTCATGGAAACTCCTTTTTCAACAAGGTCTCCACCGATCACCACAAGATCTGCTTCTCCTGACTTCTTAATAATCTTTTCTGACACTATCCGCTTATGAACATCAGAAATAAAAAAGATCTTATAATTTTCGAAAGACTTAGGTAGTTTTGAAATCCTGATTGAATCATATATGACACGATTTCGATGCGCTTCAATATACATATATAGTAAAAGTGATATGCCAGCTAAGGTGAATAAATAAAAGAAAATCATTGTGCCCCCCTGATATGAATTTAAATGATCATATCATATTTTCATTTATGCGTCCTATGCAGAACAATCCGCTGCTAATTTTTTGAATATTAAAAAAGATCTGTTGAAAAAAATGTAAATTTCACGTATGATTAATTTACATGATTAACCAAAATAAGAGGAGAGGAAAAACATCATGACATTAACTAAATTGAAGAATAAATCTCTCGTGACAGACCCGGAGCTGTCTTATAGTATGCGACTCGGCCTTCCGATCGAAGTGTATTGTACAGAAAAACACGAAACGCTCGCTTTCGGAAGAATCGATCATTTTTGTGAAATGACAGTCGTTATTCAAGGTCAGCGCCACGATCGAAATTCTTGTTTGTTTTTTGGTTGCCCTTGTCAGTAATTCTCTTTATTTGTGAAGAATATTGATGTTGTATTCTTGTTTCATAAACTCAAAAACGACATGCCTCTGGTTCCATTGTTCCTCATCACTCCACCATTCTTCGTTACGATCGATAAAATCTTTTCTGATCGCTTCAAAATCATCGTCAGCTTTTTTGTATTTCTTTTTCATCCAGATCATATAAAAGCTCGAAAAAATAATAAAACCTGTACAGATCCATACCATCTCATCAGAGAATAACAACGTTAATGGATTTGAAAATCTCGAGGCTGTTGGAAGTTTATAATAGTAAAGGTAGACGAAGGTCGCTAGTACAACAAAAATCATTGATAATCCCCATTGGTTGATGGCTTTTTTCCATTTGTCTTTTTCAACTTTTTTATCAACAAGCTGTGCTAAAACAATACTTGTCAATTCATTAACAAAGGGCTTTATCTTCCAGTGATTCAGTGCATTCATACGCATAACCTCCTGTACACATTACTATGCCTATACAAGCAGATTCATGCTTTTTAAAAATAGCTATTAGACTTATCGTCTCTTAAAGATTAATTCTTGTCTAAACCGATCAAATCACCAACGATCGTTTTTAAAAAATCGTAAATACTCTTAACAAAATAAAGACCGTCTGGAGTATCTTCACCAGACGGTCTTTATTCTTCGATTTCTACTTGTTCAACACCTTTTCGATCTTCGCTTTGAACAGGTAGATAAAGATCTTTTGACCATAATTTATAGGTAACCGTAATTCCGATCAATAGGATAAATGCAGCTAATAGCAAACGTGTCACTAAAAAAGTGGTATTCCTCTTTTCTTTTTTAGCATTTTTTTGCTTTCTTTCATTTTCTCTCTTTTTCCCGTGCACTTCCGTTCTTGAAGGTAAAGAATGAACATGTTGTACAGAAGCAGTAGCATGGTCTGCTGTTCTATTTCTCAAACTCTCCGCCTGATCATTCTTCATCCTGATCCACACTCCCACTCTCGCTGTTCGTGATATTGATATTACTATTGTTTTGTTTAGCTATCCAGCATCCAGAAATAAAATCAATCAAGAAATGAGCGATGAAAGGTACCCAAATGTTATCCGTCATCTCATAGATCAGACCTAGCCAAAAACTCAAACCACATACAATACTAAAAAGAACAGGTTTCTTTATATAACGAACATGCAGGACAGCAAAAATCATACTCGTTAGAACTAGACCCAATAAAGATTGTAAGACACCGCGGAATAACCACTCTTCAGCAAATGCAATTACGCCCGTGAGGAAAAAGATATGAATGTAAGAGAGAGAACCAAATATCTTTTCATTGATTCCGCCATCATCTAACGATTCTTCAGGCAACCACTTTCTTAGCTGAATGGATAAAAAAGGTAGAAGTAACCCTGTACTTATTGCAATCAACCATTCGTACCCGGAAAGATCAAGGTCATTCAGCTTCCATGGAAAAGAAACGTTAAAGAAAAAGGCTAGGGCAAACGCGGCTACGATAAACAAACTTTGTGAAAAATAGACATTTAACAAAAGTTCTCTTGGTGTAATCTGGTCGATCCAATTGTTTTTTTCAGAATTCCTCATCCTTTAGTTGTACACTTCCTGTCTTAAAAGTCGTCTTAATTCATCTTCCCATAATCCATAAGATGTGTTAAGTGACGCTTGTTTTCCATAAAAGTGCGAAAGTTCTGTCCCACAATGACCACAGCAATGTGTATCAGGTTTAGGTTCAGGTTCTCCGAAATATTTCAGCAGCCCACTTCTTTTACATGTATGACTCGTCGCCCACTTTTCGATCGCCATTAATGATTCTATTTTATCAGCTTTTCTATTCTCAATCGTAGTTTTTATTCTTGAGATCAGCACATTTTTTTCATGAACCTCTAGATTTTTTTTATCAAGTACACCCGCTTTTTTAAAATGATATTCCATGAACCGTTGACCGGTTTCGGATAGTCCAACAAGTTTCAGTTTTTCTCTATACGTATGTTTTTTTATTTGTTCGTGGTCAGAAAATAAATAATCGATTTGTGTGAGATCAGGCAGTTCTTGGTCAATAAAATGGTACGGTACCTCAAGATCAGCTTGATGATACAACAAGACGGCGACAGAAGGTTTCGAGTCTCTGCCCGCTCTCCCTATTTCCTGAATATACCCCTCAATCGTAGAAGGCGTTTGAAAATGGATCACAAATCGGATGTCCGATTTATTAATTCCCATTCCGAACGCATTCGTACAAACAATAATGTTCAGTTGTGATTCAAGAAACTGTTTTTGAACAAGAAGTCGTTCATCTGCGTTCATACCACCATGATAAAAAGCCACTCCTTCTATATCATGATCTTGAAATTCTTGAACGAGCCCTTCTGCTGCAATCCTGGTATTCGTATAGATGATGCCTGGGCCTTTGAGCTGCTGAACAAGGCTGATCGCTCGCTCCACTTTTTCATCATGCTCATCAAAGCGTTCAACAAAGATAGATATATTCGGACGGTTCACACTATGAATATGTACTTCTGCGTTTTTCATGTCGAGATGATGAAGGATGTCATCTTGTACTTTTTTTGTTGCAGTTGCTGTTAATGCAAGACTAAGCGGATTTCCCATCGCTTTTTTCATATCTGCTAACTCTAAATAAAAGGGACGAAACTCATGACCCCATTGTGAGATGCAATGAGCTTCATCAACTACGAATAAAGACCAATTAACTGACAGCAGGATAGAACGGATGTAAGAGTTTTGCAGGATTTCAGGACTCACGAACACAAACTGATAATCTTGTATCCTCTTTAAGACGTTCTGTTTTTCACCTTGGTCTAAAAAGCTGTTTAGAGCGATCGTTCTCTTAAACCCAGCTTGTTTGAACTGATCTACTTGATCTTCCATCAATGAAACCAACGGAGAAATGATAAGAGCTCTTCCTTTTAGTAGATGTGCCGTCATCTGGTAGATTAGGGTTTTCCCCGTTCCGGTAGGCAGCATTCCTAACACATCATTTCCCCTAAGCAGGTCTTCCACAATCTCTTTTTGGCCAGCTCTAAACGTTGAAAATCCGTATAATTCTTTAAGCACTGCTTCCAGTTGCATGTTTACCACCTTCTTTTGCGAGTACTAACCTGATTTGAAAATAAGACAGATGTGGAAAGGCGTCCTTAAATGGACGAAGTTTCGTTTCATTCGTTTTGCTGTAGAAGTGTTTCAACTTCAAAACTTCTTGTTCATCGATGTAAGGTATTAACGAAAAATCAGGCACTTCTCTTGCGATCTCGACAAGATGATCTTCCAGTGTACTCATCTTAAGATTTCGAACATTCATGATTTCTTCTATGGATTTATGATTTTTTAACATTTTAAAAGTTAGTGATGCCGAATTCGTTAACGCAGGAGCTTCTGTATAGGAACCTATTAAAGAGTGAAGCATCGGAAAATTCTTCTTTTCATAAACGATTTTGTTTATGAGAGCATGCAATACCGCCCGGAAACGTAGGATTGTCTCTTCCTGACTCAAGTCTTCAACCCGTGATAACTGCTCAAAAGTACTGCCGATTCTATGATAACCAGATAGTTTCTTAACAAATAGATCAGCTGATTTAGGTTCATGTTCTAACAGTATTCGAGATACTTCACGATAAAGTTTTTCCGCATGAGTCTTTCTTTCTGACTCAGACTTAGGAAAGATAGATTTTACTTTACCGATTACAGAGTAATCTCTAACTACTGGTGAATAATTAAAATGACCATATAGCGAATTAGAAAGAGCTTGTACATATAACGTAATCACTTGCCAACATGAAGTCTCGATCGAGGCATATTTTAGTCCGTTTAAATGTTTTAAATAGGATAATCTATCATTCTCATACTCAAGAACTTCTTCACCTTTTTCAGTAAGAACGTAAACATGATCCTCTAAAGTCTTCATATACTCTTCTTTTATCAAGCCAAGGATCGACTGAGTAAAAGTATCATGTGCCATGCCTTTAAAAGCAGCATAATAGCGTTCAATGCCAAACCATTGACTGTCAGACAAGGATTGAGCTGTCTTCTTTCCTGTAACCATATAATAGACGCCTGAGCTTTTTCTACTACCGTTTATTTTTCCAAAGATATCTAAAAAAACAACATGACAAATATCTATAATAAATCACCACACTTTATCATATAATCTATCTTATCAGATTTAAGGAAATTTAAGAGTAAAAGTGTTATATTAAGAGGAAGATTGGGAATAAAAGATATGACGAGGTCCTAATTTTCTATTGAAATGTAGAGGGATACTTATTACAATATGATTAGTAGACCCTTAATTTAAAATGGTTAAATATGTAAGCGGGTATTTTTTCAATTCCTTAGGAGGTATTCATTATGCCAAAGTATACGATTGTTGACAAAGAAACTTGTATCGCATGTGGAGCATGCGGAGCTGCAGCACCAGACATTTACGATTATGACGACGAAGGAATTGCGTTTGTAACTCTTGACGATAACCAAGGAATCGTTGAAATTCCAGATGTATTGTTAGAAGATATGCAAGATGCATTCGAAGGCTGTCCTACAGACTCCATCAAAGTATCTGATGAGTCATTCGATGGTGATGCATTAAAATTCGAATAGTTTTAATCATACTAGAAACCCTCTTTCATTAGAGGGTTTTTTATTTATTTTATTAAGGATGATTCTCATTGTCAATTAGTTTTCTTATTTTTTGAAACCGCTATCTTAAAAATCATTGTTGTGCCTATCGTCAGAATGTGATAAATTATCAAAATATTGATGCTATTCATAAAGATTGACAAGGGGTGGAACTGTGACAGCAACCGTATTAGTCTGTGATGGAATAACGAGTGAAGGTGTTGAACCGTTAGTAAAACTTGAAGGTGTTGAGCTGATCTTCGGAAAACTTGACGAAATCACCCAACCAGAAAACATTCAAGGAATCATGGTACGAAGTGCAACTAAGATTACAGAAGATGTATTGAATCAGCTACCAGCGCTTCAAATCATCGCACGAGCTGGTGTTGGTGTTGATAATATCGATCTGAATGCAGCAACAAAAAGAGGTGTGCTCGTAGTAAATGCACCTGAAGGAAATACCATTTCAACAGCAGAACATACTTGGGCCATGATGATGGCATTAGTCCGAAACATTCCACAAGCTAATCAATCGGTAAAACAAGGTGAATGGAACCGCAAAAAGTACACGGGCCAAGAGCTCTATCAAAAAACACTAGGAATAGTAGGCATGGGAAGGATCGGCTCTGAACTTGCAAAGCGTGCAAAAAGCTTTTCCATGAACGTACTTGTATTCGACCCTTATTTTCCGAAAGAAAAACAAAAAGAATTATCTGTAACATCTGTCGACCTTGATACGTTAATCCAACAGAGTGACGTTATCACCGTTCATACCCCGCTTACAAAAGATACCCATAAACTATTAAATTTTGATAACTTGCAGTATGCAAAAAAAGGTGCGTTTATCTTAAACTGTGCTCGTGGTGGCATCATCGATGAAGAAGCTCTTCTACACTACTTGGATAACGAACATCTATCTGGATGCGCTCTTGACGTTTTCGAACAAGAACCGCCCGTCAGCCGCTCTTTAGTCGATCATCCTAAAGTAATCGTAACACCTCATATCGCTGCATCAACCGTGCAAGCGCAAAAGAATGTTGCTTATATGGCGAGTGACGAGATTCGTTCTCATTTTTTACATCAACCTTTGAAACACGCTGTAAATTTCCCTTCACTTTCAAAAGATACTTATGAGAAACTGATTGCTTATTACGATTTCTCAAATCTTCTTGGTTCTTTTACGACTCAGTTCTTTAAAGAACCTGTGTCAGAGATTTCAATCGGCTATGGTGGATCCTTATCTGAAACGGATACTTCCTCCCTTACACGCAGTTTTTTGTGTGGCTTTTTAAAAACAAGACTAGATCGCCCTGTTAACGATGTAAACAGTATGGTGGCGGCTAAGGAACAAGGAATTGTAGTCGGTGAAAAGCACGGGACAGATGATCACGGTTATCCAAATATCATCCACGTAAAAGTTACTGGTCTGAACACAACGTTTACACTTTCAGCAACACTCGTTAAAGGCTTTGGAGGCCGGATCATCAAGTTGAACGGCTACACGGTTGATTTTGTTCCACAAGGATCACTTCTGTACATCGAACATCGTGACACACCAGGAATCATCGGAAAAGTAGGAGCATTTTTAGGAGAACGAAACATTAATATCGCAACGATGCACGTCGGCCGTAAATCAGCAGGTGGTGAGGCGATGATGGTCCTTACCTTTGACACGCAGCTTCCAGAATCTACTCAGAAAGAGCTCAGGAGCATCGAGGATCTTCTTGTTTGCAAACCTTTGGATTTGTAATATAGAGATAGCAAAAAGCTCTGCATGATTGCAGAGCTTTTTTATTTGTGTTTATCCTAGATCTACTTCTTTTCTTTCCCCATTCTGAAAAGTCATCAGCTTTGTGTACCCTATTTCTTTTGCAAGCTTTATTGATGACTCATAGTTCTCTCCCACTTGGTGAGGCTCATGGGCATCAGATGAGAGTACGATCGGTATGCCTTTTTTATAGCAAAGGGATAGAAGTTCTGGCTCTGGATAGATTCTTCCGACAGGTTTCCTTAGCCCCGCTGAAGATATCTCTACACACGTTTTTGAATTTTTCAACGCATCGGTTATGCGCTCATACTGTTCTAATAAAAATTCTTGGTCAGTCGGAACATATTTAAAGATCTTGACTAGATCGATATGTCCAACAATATCGAATAGATTTGATTCTGCAAGTGTTACAATTTGATCATAGTACGAACGATACGTGTCATAAAGATCTCGACGGTCCCATTCTTTTCTGTATTCGGCAAGATCTATCCCGAAATCTTCGACCCAGTGCACAGAGCCGATCACATAATCGAATGGATAGGACTTTATGAAAGCCTCCATCTCGGCATGTTTTCCTGGTGTATAATCCATTTCAATCGACATGCGGACGTCCATTCCTAACTGATCTGCACGCTTGAACAGATCCACATAATCGTCCATCTTGTAATAGCGTCTTTCTTCCATCCATGGTTTTGATACGATGTTTTTTGTTTCATAAAAGTGATACGCGTGTTCCGAGATCCCAAACTCTTGTATTCCCTTCTCTTTTGCCGTGTCTACAAATTGTTTTAGATAATCAATCGTTAATGTTCCTTTTTCGAGATGAGAATGGTAATCTGTTAGCATATTAATCTCCTTTTTAAAACGTTTTACCATATGTACCATGAATTCCTTGTTCGTTCAAGAGTTTATGCTCCCAATTTACCTCCGATAAATAAGACGCTTAAGCACATCATTAAAAAGATCACAGCAAAAAAACGGTTCAGATAATCTCGCATTTTGTCCTCCTAGGTAAAAATAAAATCAACTTTATCATCCTATTCAGCTTTTTAACTTTTTGAACCGGTTTTTAAAGAAAAAAAGCTGCCTATTCAAAGGCAGCTTTTTGACTAACATCCTTATTTATATAATTTTCCATCACATACAGAAGTGGTTTGTAAAGAACGATAAAGAACACTACGTTACCAATAGCGTGATTTAGATCAAAAGGAAGACTCGCTAAGTAATACGGCCAGAATTTCTGCATGATGATTCCACCAAAGAGAACAGACATGATGAAACCAAACAGAAAGCCACAGAATCCTGCATAGATAGGGAGCAACAACCAAGGTATCTTATGTCGGTATCTGCCTAAGTATGCGCTCATAACGGCTATCAGCCCCCATGCAAACATCTGACCGAACGTCCACAGGCCATGTCCTAAAAATAGGTTGGTTGTGATCGTACTTAATATTGCGAGTAACAGTCCTTGCGCTGGACCGAGTACGAATGAAGCGAGTATGAGTATCGTCGTATTCGGCTGAACATTCGGTATCATTGAAAAGGCGATTCTGCCTACTGTCAATATTGCAGCAAGTAAGGCGATGATCGTAATTCGTTTGACTGTCAGCTTATTCATACTTGTGAAGGTCAAATTCTACGACATCACCAGGTTTTAATGTAATATCCTTAGCACCCTTCATCGCTTCTTCACCGTTTACAGAAAAAAACCAAGATGTTTTCTCCTGTTCGCTTCCAGCCACGCCTTCAATACTGCTGATAAATGCACCATCGTATTGTGTTTCGATCTTAAAGTTATCTTGCATCACTTCCATGATCGTCGCATCTTTTGCGATATCGACTTTCTTTTCCGTAACTTTTTCTTTACCGTTATCTTTTGTGATCTGAACCGTTACTTGTTCTTTCTTCGTTTCTTCTTGTTTCGGCTGATCCGCTGGTTCTTTCGTTTCAGTCGTTCCACAGCCTACTAAAATCATCATCATTGTTGCTAATACTAAAAGTAATTTTTTCATGATTAACCTCTTCCTAAATAATTTTCTTTATTTCATTGATTTTTGCTTTACTTATTGTTCATTAAACTTCCTCGATAATGTTGATTGTAGCGGAAGATGCGAGACTCCTGCGGGACGAGCGGTCAGGTGAGACCCCTTAAGGCGCAACGCGGCAAGGAGGCTCACCGCACGCCCCGCGGAAAGCGAAGCAACTGGAGCGGAAATCAACCACTTTCTTAAAAGTAACAATATGTAAAATACTTCCTCAGAAAATCACGCAACTAAAAAAATCCCCTTCGGCTACGAAGGAGATTAATAGTATACAGGCAGAAAACAGCAACCGGCCCCGGTACTGTTAAACACCCCCCTATCCTCGTAGGTCATGTCATGTAACAAACAGGCAGGTCTCCTGGCTCTTGATCATCGTCTCCTAACGCCTTCCCGTTTTCACAGTGGCGAAACTATAGGATTCTCACAATTACAGTGGCGGGACCGCAACGGAATCTAACCGTTTTCCCTTTTAAGCTCGTCCAATAAAGGACTGCACCTGTTTAACACTTATGAAATTTTATGAAATCACAATTCCTATTATAAACATATTGGAGAAATTTGTGAAATCCTTTTTTAAAAACGACTATTGTTCCTTATGAAACAAGATTAATCGGGACGTATTGCTAATTTATTTCAACGTTCGCGGAATAACGAAAGAAAATGTCGTGCCTTCATTATTCTTGCTGTGAACGCTGATCTGACCACCATGTGCTTCCACTATGTTTCTTGCAATGGCAAGTCCAAGACCCGTTCCACCTGATTTTCCTCTTGTTCTTGCTTTATCACCTTTATAAAAGCGTTCGAAAACAAATGGTAGATCTTCTTCTTTAATACCTGTCCCATTGTCTTTAACCAAAAACTTCACGTTCTGTTCGCTCACTTCGACAGTCAGGTTAACAAATCCACCTTGAGAAGTATGACGTATCGCATTATCAATCAAATTGGTTAAAACTTGCTCAATCCGGTCTGGATCGATATCCATCTCCTCTTGTAGACTTTTAAGATTTTTCTTAAACTCTAGATTTAACTGAATCTCTCTGTCTTTTGCAGGACCTTGAAATTTTCGCACGATTCTTTCTGCAAAAGGAATAATTGGAAGAGAGCTGTAGTGAAGCTTCATATGACCCGCTTCTAATCTCGCTAGATCGAGAAGTTCGTTAACTAGTCTTCCCATGCGTTTCGATTCATCTAAGATGATTCCTGCTAACTCTTTCTTCTCTTCTTCAGATTCTGCAATATCATCTACGATTGCTTCACTATATCCTTGGAGCATAGCAATCGGCGTCTTCAATTCATGTGAAACATTCGCTACAAAATCTTCTCTAAGCTTGTCCATTCGTCGTTCTTCTGTCATGTCTCGGAGAACAGCGACTGCTCCTCGAATCAAAGATTGGTCATACAACGGCGTCATCACGACTACCCATGAACGGCCTTGTATCGCGATCTCAGTCATCTGTTCACTCTCAAGAGCAACAACTTGTCCAAACAGCTGTCTAACCGTCTCGGGTACGTTTCCGTTAACCTCTGTCTTCATGCCTGATTCGTAATAAAAAGCCTGTAGAAATCGATCAGCAGGAGGATTTGTAACAAGAATGTTCATTTTTCTATCAAAGGTGATCACACCATCAGCCATTGAACTTAAAACACTTGTAAGCTGTTCTTTTTCTTGGTTCAATGCTGTGATGTTGTTTTTTAACTGTCTGCCCATCCGGTTAAAGGTCATACCAAGTTCGCCGATCTCATCATGAGTTAAAATCGGCACTTTCATATCAAACTCACCTTTAGCTACAGAAGTAGCCGCTTCTCTCATCCTTCTAAGTGGTGCTGTAATTCGGGTAGATAAGAAGAACGCAAAGATCGTAGTTAAGATAATCGCGATTCCAGCTGCTAAAAAGATAAGATACTTTGTATGATTCGTCGTCTTTTCCACATTCTCAATGGATTGATAGACGTAAACGGCCCCTGCATTTTCTCCTGAGCCATAAGGTTCACCGTAGATAATCATCGTTTGCATCGTCTCATCGTTTTTATTCAGAACGGGAAAATCTCCGTTTACATAGATCTTTTTACCACTCTCTGCGACAGTTGATAACTGTTCATTCTCTCTGAAAACAGAAACAGGTATATAAGGTGCATCATCGTAAGAGTTCTTAGACATAAACGATTCTTGATTTTCGTCTATGATCATAATAGACATGGAATAAGCTTCAGCCATCTCACTCGTGATACGTATTGCTTCTTCCTTATTCTCGTCGCTTTCCATAATCAACATTACTCGATCTGCCATCTTTGTTAATTGATCACGCGCTTGGTCATCGTAAAACGATTCAAAGAACTGTGTAAGAAGAATGGTAAGAAGCGTTAAAACGACGGAGACTAATAAAAGTATCGTTATCCAAAGTTTACCAACTACACTTCTCCAGATCATTCATTCCCAACCTCAAACTTATATCCTACTCCCCAAACCGTTGCAATCATGGATGCTGCATCCGGTGAGACTTTATTAAGCTTTTCTCTAAGTCTTTTCACGTGTGTGTCCACTGTTCGAAGGTCACCAAAGAATTCATAGTTCCAAACATCTTTTAAAAGTTGTTCGCGTGCATAGACTTTATCTGGTGTCTTTGCTAAATAGTACAACAACTCATATTCTTTTGGTGTTAAGTTAACTTCTTTTCCGCCAGCTGTTACACGGTGAGCATCGTGATCGATCGTAAGGTGCTTAAACACAACCACGTTCTTAGCAACGGTCTCGGTTTGAAGGAACTTTGTAGGAGAAGACCTTCTTAACAGTGCTTTTACACGCAGAATAACTTCTCTTGGGCTGAAAGGCTTTGCGATATAATCGTCCGTACCTGCTTCGAATCCTTCTATACGATTAAGCTCTTCTCCTTTAGCTGTTAACATGATAACAGGAGTCGCTTTCTTCTCTCTTAATTTTTCACAAACCTCAATCCCATCCATACCCGGAAGCATAAGGTCGAGCAAGATCAGATCAAAATTAATGGATACTGCCATCTGTAGCGCATCCTCACCGTTTTCTGCTTCATGAACTTCGTAGTTCTCACGCTCAAGATACATCGTTAATAGTTTTCGAATTCTTTCTTCATCATCAACAACTAGAATTTTAGCTTCTGTATCCATATTCAATCCTCCACTTAAAATCTGATAAACAAGATTTTTTCCTGTCTCTATCATACATGAAACCAAGTACACTAAACAAACCGGACATGCTGTCTATCTATTTTCTTTTAAGTATGTATCAAAGTTGTTTCATAAAAGTAGTTGATTTCCGTTTCAGGTGCTCGCTTTCCGCAGGGCAGGCGGTGAGCCACATTCGTTCGTTTCACTCTTAAGTGTCTCACCTGTCTAGTTGCAGTGGCTAAACGAGCCACTTACACTTTTAGGACTGCCCGCCTTAAGAAGTTCCTTGCTCCTGCGTCTACAAGTGATGCTTCGTAGTAAGCTTCCTCGTCGCATGCCTTGCAAGGAGTAACTCATGTGGTAGGCACGCACCTTCCACTCCAATCAACTGTCTAAGAAGACAACGATTTTAATAATACAACCGTTTAGACAAGAGCGCTTTTAAAAAAGTCTCTCTAATGAAAGAGAGACTTTTAAAATCTTTAAGCGTATGAATGCAATCCTACAAGAACAAGGTTTACCGCGATCAAGTTAAATGTGATGATCCAGAACCCTAACACACAAAGCCAAGCAGACTTTTCTCCGTGCCAGCCTCTTGATAATCGCAAATGAAGGAAAGCAGCATAGAACAAGAACGTGATAAGAGCCCATACTTCTTTTGGATCCCATCCCCAGAATCTTGACCAAGCTTGCTGAGCCCAAATCATTGCAAAGATAAGTGCTCCTAGCGTAAAGATAGGAAAACCAATCGCAACTGCTCGATAACTGATCTCATCCAGAAGATCTGGTTTCATTCTCACTTTTGTCTGTAGAGCTGCTGCTATTCGTTTTCTTAATATCAAACGAAGCAAGCCGTAAAGTACAGCTCCTGCGAGTAGTGACCAGATGAACGTATTTAGCTTGATAGAAGCATCAACACCGTTCATCCACGATGGTGTAGAAAATAATGGTCCGAAAGAATCGTCGAGTTGCTCTCCATTACTTGGACCAGCGATAGCCGGCATATCGTAAACTACTTTAACTGCTTTATTGTTATCATCCATCATCTCAAATGTTGATTCATACCCAACACCTTTGAACCCAATGGAAACGAAGATAAACCCAACAACAGCAATCAAGCTGTAAAGGATGATCTCTAACCATAGAGTCTTTTTTGACGAAACCGTTTGATCAACGGTACGGATCAAGTAAATCAGTCCTGATACGAAAGAGATCGCAAGGATTCCTTCTCCTAAGGCTGCTGTCGTAACATGAATTTTCAGCCAGTCACTTTGTAGTGCAGGAATCAGTGGAGAGATATCTCTCGGAAACATGCTCGCGTACGCGATGACCAAAACGGCGATCGGCATCGCAAACACGCCTAGACCGTTCGTTCGATAGATCATATACAAAATAATAAATGCGAGTACCATCATCATCCCAAAAAACGTAGTAAACTCAAATAAGTTACTTACAGGAGCATGTCCACTAGCCATCCACCTTGTAATAAAATAGCCTAATTGAGCTGCAAAACCTACACAAGAACTAATGAACCCTATTTTTCCCCATTTTTTTGTATGAGCCGCATCTTTTCCCTTTTTATCAGAAATAGACATTGCAAAGAATAGAGTAGAGAACAAGTAAATAATAAATGCACTATATAAAAGTGTACTGCTGATTTCAGCCATCATTAACCCTCCCGCTTGAACAGCTTTACTTTGAAGCTGTTTCTTTTTCTTCTAAAGGTGTGAGATTGGTCTTATCAGACAGAAATTCCACATCTTTTTTTAAGCCATACCAGTTTTTATTCGTATGAGCAGCGGCCCATACTTCACCTGCGTTTTGTTTGATCCATATTCTTCTATAGTTCCAATACAACCCTTGGGTAACACCAATCATAAAGATGATTCCGCCAAGAGCGATGATCCAAAGCGTATGGTCTTTTCGCACTGTAAGCGCCGTTAGGTCTTTCGTTTCAATACCAGCGAAAGACATTTTAAACTGATTTTCACCTGAATCTATGTTTTTCTGTATCCCTACAAATGCTTTTTCTCCTTCTGGTGTTTTAGGAGAATACATAGAGAATACAAACGCTGGATTATCTGGCAAATTATTAACGGTCGATGGCTGATTCTGTTCGTTTAGTACGAAGTTCGGAAAATATTCTTCGATCTTAACTTTGTAGCCTTTCCCAAGATCATACTCTTTTTTAGGATCATGAAGATCAACGGTTAATTTACCAAACTTATTACCTGTTGCTTTTTCTTCGAGCTCAAAGCTCATCTTGTAAAACTCATTAAGCTTAAAGTCCGTTTGATATAGAGCAAACGAGTCGAACTTAAACGGTTCGTTCACTCGAATCTCACCGCTCTTCACTTTTTCGAGCTCTGGCTCTGCTCCAATCGTATGGTTCTCTTTTGTTTTATAGAGTGTTACGTTACTTTGATAGTTCTTTGCAACTTCTCCATCTACAGAGCTTAGTGCACTATTAAACTTCTTTTCTTCCTTATCATACATCTCAAGTATGAAATCGTTGTTTTCTAGATAATACTGTCCTTGTTCGCTTGAAGTGCCTGGAATCGAAGCTTTCTCTCCTTCACGAACCCACAAGATATCGTCAACATACATTCCTGGAAAGAATCGAAGCATCGCTCCTGTTAAAAAGATAATGAGTCCAACATGGTTTACATAAGCACCCCATCTTGAAAAGCGTCCCTTTTCTGCAAAAAGGTTTCCGTTTTCTTCTCGAACTTTATAACGAAGAGATTCTAGCGTGTACTTGATCTCATCAAGTTCCACATCACTGCTTTTTGAGAACAAGCGCTGATTCTTCATGAATTGATCATGTCTTGTTACTCTTTGTGTCTTTAAAGCTTTATAAAGCGGTATACCCCGATCTAGGCTGGCAATAATGATAGAGAGTCCTAACATTCCTAGTAAAAGGATGAACCACCATGAACCATATAGGTTATGAAAGCCTAACAAATAATAGATGAGTCCGAGCGTACCGTATTCGCTTTCATAATGAGTCGCAGGATCAACATTTGGAGGTATGAATGTCTCTTGTGGAAAAATGGTCCCGATCGCTGCTGCTACTAAAATAATAACAATAAGCCAAACTCCGACTTTTACAGAAGAAAAGAAATTCCAAATCTTATCCACAAACGTTTGTTTATAGGTCTGAGATCGTCTTGCGCTTCCTTCATATCTCATGCTAGATAGTATCTCAACATCTTGTTTCAACGGTTTACCGCATGCTTGACAAAGGCTTGTTCCGTATGGGTTAGAGTGGCCGCATTCACATGTTATCGTTTGCATCATTTCACCCCGTTACGGCTTTATTTTTTCCATGAAGGAAATAATTTTTTTCTCTGATAATGATTCACTCGTCCGCTCCACTACTTTTCCGTTCTTATCTATCAAGATTGTAGTTGGAATCGGTCCTATACCGTAAGCTTTTGTTACTTCTCTTTGCTTGTCCATAGGGATAGGAAAGCTCATTCGATAGCGATCAGCAAAATTTTTAACGGATACATTCGTTTCGCTGACATTCACAGCAAGTATTTCTATACCTTGATCTTTGTACTTCTCATATTGTCTTTGCATATAGGGCATCTCTCGTTCACACGGTTTACACCACGTACCCCAGAAATTCAAGAAAACACCTTTACCACGGTAATCTTCTAACTCTACTTGTTTGCCATTCAAATCGGTTAGTACAAAATTGGGAGCCTTATCGCCTTTACTTATGTATGTACCTGACTCTTCATTCATACTGTTGTAGATCGTATAACCGACCGCAACAACTAAAATGGCAAGCAGAGCAGAGCGAAACCACAACCTATTTTTTTTCAACATCCATCCGCTCCTTTAAGCCGCTTCCATTTTACTATAACTTGAAAAAAAAGCCTATCTACGGCTTTTTTTTGACGTTTGTGTGACAGCCAGATTTCTTAGCTGTTTGATTTCATGTGGAGTAAGTTCTCTAAACTCACCTGGGTTAAGGCCTTTTAGATCTAAATAGCCGTATCTTTCACGCTTTAATTTCATAACTGGCGTCCCAATCGCTTCAAGCATACGCTTAACTTGACGGTTCTTTCCTTCGTGAATGGTTAGTTCGATGATCGCCGTTCCCTTTTTCTTATCAATCGATGTTACTTTCACTTTGGCAGGAGCTGTCATTCCGTCCTCTAAGCGAATTCCTCTTTCAAGTTGCTTGATTCTCTCTCTTGAAGGAATTCCTTTTACTTTAGCAATGTACACTTTATCAAGTTGATAACGCGGATGCATAAGAACGTTCGCAAACTCACCATCGTTCGTCATAATGATGACACCTGTTGTATCATAATCCAATCTTCCAACAGGGAACACACGCTGTTCAATAATGTCTTTAAAGTAATCAGCTACTACTTTTCTTCCCTTATCATCCGAAACAGCCGTTATGACACCAGAAGGTTTATACATCAAAAAATAAACGGGTTGTTCCCGTTGAATTTGAATCTCATTCACTTCAATCTTATCTTTTGTACCTACTTTTGTGCCGAGTTCGGTCACTACATTTCCGTTCACTTTTACTTTGCCTTCACGAATTAACTCCTCTGCTTTTCTTCTGGAAGTTACGCCGCTTTGTGCAATTACTTTTTGCAATCGTTCCATGATTTCACCTCATGTCTCATCATACCTTCATTATTCGTAATTCTCAACCTCAGTAAACGTAAAAAAGAGCCATATCGGCTCTTTTTTGTCGAATTATGAGTAAAACAATAGAGAGATCACTGCTATAGATGCTAAAAAGCCGATCAGATCAGCTAATAATCCTACTTTAAGCGCGTATTTCATCTTTTTGATACCTACCGCTCCAAAATAGACGGTCAATACATAAAACGTTGTATCTGTACTTCCTTGTATCGTAGAAGCGAGCCTTCCGATAAACGAATCAGGACCATGTGTTGCGATTAAATCTGATGTCATCCCGAGAGCGCCGGTCCCTGAGATCGTCCTCATCAGCCCCAGCGGTACAACTTCTGCTGGAATATGAAACAATGAAAATAGCGGACGCATCGCCATCATCACATAATCCAAAGCTCCAGAAGCACGAAAAACCGAAATGGCAACAAGCATACCGACTAAAAAGGGGATGATGTTGATCGCAATCGAAAAACCTTCTTTTCCACCTTCTACAAAAGTCTCATAAGTCGGCACTTTTTTGTATGTTCCATATAAAAGGATAAAACCAATTAAAAAAGGAATAAACCATATGGAAAAGGATTGGACGATCGACATCTATTTCCCTCCTTTTGGCAAAGAACGGTAATAATAATATCGATCTATTAATATAGCTCCTACTGTTGAAATGGCAGTCGCGATCAAGGTTGGTGCAACGATATCAGTCGGCGACGCCGAATTATAACTCATTCTGATCGCGATGATCGTCGTTGGTATGAGTGTAATACTCGATGTGTTGATCGCAAGAAGTGTGATCATCGAACGACTGGCTTCATTTTTGCCGCCATTTAGTATCTTAAGCTGTTCCATCGCTTTAATCCCCATAGGTGTTGCTGCGTTTCCGAGTCCAAGTAAGTTAGCTGCCATATTTGAAAGGATATACCCTTGAGCAGGGTGATCCTTTGGTATATCAGGGAAAAGTCGTTTAACGATCGGACGAAACACGACGGCCAATACTTCTAATAAGCCTCCTTTTTCTGCGATCTTCATGATTCCTAACCAGAATACTAATATGCTAATCATGCCAAAACTTAACGTGACCGCTTCTTTGGCACTTGTAAAAATCGCTTCGTTCACTTTATCCATCGTGCCGTTTATTCCTGCCACAATAAAGCCGATTACCATCATTCCGACCCAGATGTAATTTACCATAGGCGATTATCTTCCTTAGCTACAAAAAACAATCTGTTGAATATGCTCTTAAATGACGACCATAGACCTCCCTGATCAGGTTTGATTAATGCTTTGCCATCGTAGTAAAGTGGAAGATCGGCGATTCTCGTTTCCTTTAAATCTACGAAATACCTACCGACAGGTTTAGGTACCTTTTCTTTCTCCCACTTGCCCGACTTAGGTAATTCATATAACTGGATGGAAGAAGAGATCTGTCCGACCTCTTCTTTTTGCAAAGGGTAAGTAAACGTTCGAGCGGCCTCTACCTTCCCTTTATATCCCTTATCTTTGATGCCAGAGATTTCGCCTTCTTTGATCAGTTCTGTCATTTTAAACGAATGAAATCCCCATTCAAACAAATTGCGATGATCGTCCCAGTCATTAGGATCGTTTAATGTGACAGCAATCAGTTCCATTCCATCTTTTTCAGCAGTGGATACCAATGTTCGTTTTGCACGTTTTGTATATCCTGTTTTGCCACCAGTGGAATATTCATACAGCTTCAACATTTTATTCTTGTTCCGCCACACTCTATCCCATTTTTCTCCAGTTTGTTCTGATCGATAGACCTTTGTGGATGACACATCTTTAAACGTATCATTATTCATTGCATACCTTGTGAGTACAGCCATATCATAAGCGGTTGAATAATGATCTTCATGAGTGTCGAGTCCATGCGGATTTCTAAAACGTGTATGTTTCATCCCGATCTCTTCAGCTTTTTGATTCATCAGATAAGAAAAGCCATCTAAACTTCCTCCAACATGCTCAGCAATCGCAACGGCTGAATCATTTCCAGATCGAAGCATCAAGCCGTACACTAAATCTTTTAAGGGTATCTTTTCACCTGGCTTTAAGTATAGAGATGACCCTTCTGTTCGTGATGCAGATTCCGTTATGGTAACCGTATCGTTCATCTTTCCTGACTCTATCGCAAGAATCGCCGTCATGATCTTTGTGATACTTGCTATTCTCATCGGACGATGTTCATTGCGCCCATACAAGACTCTTCCGGATGATTGCTCCATCAACACAGCAGCACTTGCTGATACACCGGGTTCAGCTTTTGCTTCTTGCGGGAATGCAGCAAGGATAAGCATACCGATCAAAACGAGCAGCAATGGTTTTCGTTTTAAGATTCGTTTCATTCATAATCCCGCCCTTTAGGTGTTTTGTAAAAGTTTATGCAAACAAGGACAGGTTATGAATGGGATTTACTTCCGCAAGTTATTGAGTAGGGAAAAAACGTTGCTTTTGACCATGGCTTTTTTCATAGTCTGTCAGTTCCATGAGTGCTTTTTCTTCAGCTGGAATCCGCACTCTTAACATGAAGATATTTAAGATCGTGAACAAAACAGCTGTAAAATAAGCCCCAAAAATGAGGGGCATCACTAAAAGTTCTAACGAGACGATCGTGTAGTTTGGATGTCTCATAAAACGATACGGACCTTTTGCTACGACATTTGCACCAGGTAATAGAATGATCTTCGTATTCCAAAACTCACCTAATGACGAAATGGCCCATACTCGAATCACTTGAGCCATTAGGAACAATACAAACGGAACGATCCACCAACTAGGTGGCTGTGCATTAAACACAAAGACTTCTAAAAAGAAAACTACAAAGAACGCTACGTGCATCGAGACCATCCACTTATAGTGATCTTTTCCCGCTTCAACGGCACCTTTGCTCAACAGCTTCTTTTCGTTAGATTTAGCGATCCTTACTTCTGCTAATCTTTGTACGATAAGAAAACACCAAAACAGAAGAAACCAGTTCATCTACTTCCTCCATTCCACTAAAAGAAGTTCAGAAGAAAAACCTGGTCCTAAAGCAGCCATCACACCAAGATCTCCCTCATCTTTTTTTGTTTGCATGAATTGTTTCAATACATAGAAAACAGTAGCAGAGGACATATTTCCATTTTCCCGTAAGACGTCTCTCGACACATCTGTCTTGGACAACGGAATTCCTAGCGCATCCACGTATGCTTGTAATACTTTCTTACCGCCAGGGTGTGCAATAAAATGTTTGATCTGTTCTCCAGCAAGCTGATTTCGGTCTAAGAACTCATCGACGTTCGGTTTCAGCCACGTTCGGATGACGTTTGGGATATCTCTTGAGAATACAACATACAAACCAGTGTCCTTTACTTCCCATCCCATCACGTCTTCAGAATGTGGTTTTAATGTGGACATCGTATCTTTTATGTAAGGTGATAATTCTGATGTTTTGGACGCGTCGGATTCATCTCCGCAGATTAACGCACAAGCCACTCCATCTGCAAACAAAGAGGTACCTACTAAATTGCTCTTAGAAAGATCTTCATGCTGAAATGTTAGTGAACAAAGCTCTACACTTAATACGAGTACATTTGATTTTGGATAGGCTTTGCAATAATCGTAAGCCCTTGAAAATCCTGAAGCACCACCTGCACATCCTAAACCCCAGATTGGAATCCTCTTCGTATGTGATGAGAATGGAAGAATGTTCATAATTCTAGCTTCGATACTCGGCGTGGACAGACCCGAACTCGAGATGTAGAAAATAGCATCTATATCTTCATATGACACTTTTAGTCTTTTGTCAGACATCACTTTTTCAATACATTCTGCTCCTAAATTTGTCGCAAAATCTATGTATAAATCATTTTTCTCTTGAAAACTTCTTTTTTCCTTAAACCAATCTATAGGCATCGCGAAATAGCGTGATTCGATCTCACCATTTTGAAATACTTTGAGCAAACGTTCAATATCGGAGAACGCATCTTGAAATAGGTTTCTTGCAAAATCCATTGTTTGATTTTGAGAAAGTTTATGAGGCGGATGTATCGTTTCTACTGCTGCTATTCTTGGCAATTGATCTCTCTCCTTCGGCTGCATATCCTTTTTTAATAATTTACCCTTAAAAAGCCTTTTAAAACGAAGACCAAAAAGATTTGTTCGTATTTAAGTTGGAAGTAGTTGATTCCCGCTCCAATTAACGTGTGTAATAAGATACAAACAAAAAAACAGCCTATTAAAAAATAAGGCTGTTTACTTTGTTATTTGTTTTATTGTATTAAGATGTGAACGTAACAACTCTTCGTTCGGTTGATTAAATAGCTCTCTGAATTCATCATAACTGTTGATATAGCTTCGTTTGCGCTTTAAATAGGCTGAGTCTTTAAGCAGTGCGGTAAGTGCTGCAATTTCAGTTATCTTATAGAAGCTCAAGAATTCCTTCCAAAACTCATGCTGCGTTAATTCTTCTTGAAGTTTCTCTTCAAAATAACGTACATAAAGCAGATGAAAAGTTTGTGTTTTTCCGTTCCACTCATAGGTCACTTCTGAACGGTTAAAAAAATCCTCCGATGTATTCGGCTTTTCTTTTTCTAACTCCATTCCATCGATATGCTGAATCAACAATGCATGACTCCCCCTTGCTATTCATCGGTAGATAGTGATTCTTGAAACTTAGAAAAGAACAAATCAGCTTCTTGTTCTACATTTTCTTCCTGAATGTTTTCAGGAAGCGGAGGCAACTCTTTTACACTTTGCAGACCAAAATGTTCTAAGAACGCCTTTGTAGTGCCATAAAGAATAGCCCGTCCCGTTCCCTCTGCTCGACCTACTTCTTTTACTAATCCTTTTGCAGATAGTGTCTGCAACGGTTTCTCTGTTTTCACCCCTCTAACTTCTTCGATCTCTGACCTTGTAATGGGCTGTTTATAGGCGATGATCGCAAGTGTTTCAAGGGCTGCTTGAGAAAGTGTAGCATGACCAGGTGTTTCTACAAGGCGTTCGTAAAATGCAGCGTGTTCAGGTTTTGTTACAAACTGAAGAGATCCCGCGTATTCAACAATAGACATCCCTCTTTCTGATGACGCATAACTTTGTTTTAACTCTTCAATGACGGGATCCAATTCTTTGCTATCGATCTCCAGTACTTGAGCGATCTGTTTTCTGTCGATTCCTTCATCTCCGCTGACAAAAAGCAAACCCTCAACAACCGCTTTATATTCATTTCGTTCCAAATCGTATTACTCCTCTAACATCGTTATATATATTTCGCTAAAATGATCTTGTTGCTCGCAATTAATTGATTTGACTTTCATAAGTTCTAATATAGCAAGAAACGTCACAACAACATGTTCTTTCGTACTTTTATCAAAAAGGTCTGTAAACTTCTTTCTTCCACCGACCGAAAGAAGAGAGGATTTTATTTGTTCCATCCTTTTTTCGATCGGAATCTCTTGCCGTTCGATGGTCGTTTGCTTTGGTGCTCGCGTCACCTTTTCTTGAAAGACCTTCTGCATCGCCTGCAACATATCATAAAGTGTTACGTTGGTCACTTGTTTTGCTGACTCTTCTTTTTCAAACTGAGAAAGATCAGCTGGCTGACGGGTGTAAATTAAACTTCTTGCTGATTCTCTCTCTTTAAGTTCATCAGCAGCATGCTTGTACTTTCTATATTCAACGAGTCTTCTTACTAACTCATCTCTTGGATCTTCTTCCATCTCGAGTTCCATTTGATTCTCAAACAGCTCTTCTTCATGCTTTGGTAGCAGCATCTTGCTCTTAATGGCAAGAAGTGTAGCTGCCATGACTAAAAATTCACTTGCTACATCAAGTTTCAGTTCTTTCATCGTATGTATATATTGAAGGTATTGCTCAGTTATGATGGCTACCGGAATATCATAGATATCCACTTCGTAGGTTTGTATCAAATGAAGCAGTAAGTCTAGCGGACCTTCAAATCCATCAAGCTTCACACTATATTGCATAACATTTCCCCAGTTTTTCAGCGATTTTGTATTATAAAATTATATCATATTTTGTGCGTCACGCGGCTTGTTTTTATTCATGCTGTGCATATGGTAAACTTAAAGTCGAGCTTATTAAGGGGCGTGAACGATCAGTGACTTATCCAAAACCATGGATACAATACTTGGTGTATTTTCATAGAGACCAAGATTACTTTGAATGTCATGAAGTGCTTGAGGACCATTGGAAGGACGAGGGAATGAAAGGAGATCTGTGGCCTGGATTGATCCAGCTTGCAGTAGCTCAATATCATCACCGCCGCGGAAACTATAATGGAGCTAGACGAATGATTTTGAGTTGCAAAGTGAAGCTGCAAAAAGAGGAATCAGCACTGAAAGAACTCGGAATAGAAGTTGAACCATTTCTCGAACTGCTGGATAGAAGTGTACAAAGGATCGAGCGACAGCAACCTTTTGAGTCTATAGGACTTCCCCTATCGTCGGAGTTATTTCAAGCATGCTTAACCGAAGCAAACGCAACAGAAGAAACTTGGGTGTTACAAACCAAAACGGATGATACTATCATTCATAAGCACTCTTTAAGAGATCGCTCTTCTGTTATTGAAGAACGAAAGAAGCAAAAACAGAAGAAAAACAGAATCTTATAAACACCGGCATATGCCATATGCTATATCGTCGCATTTCGAACTTTAATTCGGCAAGTTTACATCTGAATTTGACGAAATAAATGATTAATTTGACCATTTATCATCCAATATTGACGAGTCGACATAATCAAAAAATCAATATAAAAAAACTCCGGATCATATCGATACCGGAGCTTTTCTTCGTATAGAAATTATTCTTCCCAAACTTTAACTTCTTTCATTACATCGCCTTGTTTAATACGAAGAACGGTTTCCAAACCTTCTGTAACTTGTCCAAAAACAGTGTGAACACCGTTCAAGTGCGGCTGTGGCTCATGTACGATAAAGAATTGGCTTCCACCTGTATCACGTCCAGCATGCGCCATTGAAAGAGATCCTGCTACGTGCTTATGCGGGTTCCCTTCTGTTTCACAAGGAATCGAATAACCAGGGCCGCCAGCTCCAGTTCCTGTTGGATCTCCACCTTGAGCTACAAATCCAGGGATCACACGGTGGAACGTTACACCGTTGTAAAAGCCTTCATTTGCAAGTTTTTCAAAGTTTTCTACTGTTCCAGGTGCTTCCTCCTGATACAGATCAAACACAATTTTTTCGCCGTTTTCAAATTCAATTGAACCTTTTTTCATAAAAAAACTGGCCTCCTTCTACTTCATTCAACTACCATTGTACGGTTAAATCGCTGCTCCGTAAACTAATTTACACAAAAACATTCGATTTTAGCGGAACATCGTTCTTGATAAGGTCTTCATACGTTTCACGCTTAACTACCAGTTGTTCTTCACCGTTCTCTACAAATACGACAGCCGGACGCTGAATTCTATTATAGTTGCTCGCCATACTATAACCGTAAGCACCGGTACACGAAACGGCTAAGAAGTCGTGATCACATACTTCCGGCAGGTCGATGTCCCAGATCAACATATCGCCACTCTCACAGCATTTGCCTGCGATTGATACCGTTTGAGTTAGTTCTGCGTTCATCTTATTCGCTACGAATGCTTCATATTTTGCTTGGTAGAGTGCAGGACGAATGTTATCTGTCATCCCACCATCAATGGAAACATAGTGTCTAACTCCTTCGATCTCTTTTTGCGAGCCGATTGAATAGATCGTCGTACCAGCATCACCTACAAGTGAACGGCCTGGTTCAATCCAAAGTTCAGGCAGATCTTGCCCTTCAAAGTGAATCATCTGCTTTTTCACTTCTTCAATCATCGCAGATACGTATTGCTCAGGAGAAAGCGGCGTATCCTCTGATGTATATTGTATACCGAACCCACCTCCAAGATTTACGACACTTGGAAAATAGCTATAGTTCTCTTCCCACTTCTTAAAATGACCGAATAATTTTTCAATCGCCAGTGTAAATCCTTCTGTTTCAAAAATTTGAGATCCAATATGACAGTGTATACCTAAAACGCGAAAGCCTTCAAATGCAAGTACTTCTTGAAGTGCTTTGTCTCCTTGACCATTTCCTAGATCAAATCCAAACTTAGAATCCTCTTGACCTGTAATGATGTAATCATGAGTATGTGCTTCGATTCCTGGAGTTAAACGGAGTAAGATGTCTATTTTTTTGTTCAGTTTGCTGCTCATCATTTTTAACAATGAGATCTCATGAAAGTTATCCACTACTATACAGCCGACTCCAGCACTAAGTGCAAATTCTAATTCTGCTAAGCTCTTGTTGTTTCCATGAAAGTGTATTCTTTCAGGTGGAAATCCAGCTTGAAGTGCTGTATAAAGTTCACCGCCTGAAACAACATCGAGACTTAATCCTTCTTGCTCGATTATCTGAAACATAGCGATCGATGAAAAAGCTTTTGAAGCATAAGCGACTTGATATCCAACTCCATTTTCCTCGAATGCTTTTTTAAAGCCACTTGCTCTATTTTTAATTAAGGATAGATCATATAGATAAAGCGGTGTTCCGTATTTTTTTGCAAGCTCTACCGTATCTAAACCACCGATCCAAAGATGCTGATTATCTCCAATTCTTGATGTTCCGTGTAAATTCACAAAAAATCCCCTCTCGTTGTTGATAGAGAATTCAATCCCGACAAATACAAAAGACAGCCGCAACTAAGGCAGGCTGTCATAACCGTACCCTCATGTCGGAATAGCTCTCCACTACAGTTGTAGTGACAGTCCGTTGCTTGTTCAGCAGCGGCCCAGCATAAAAAGAGATGGAGCTCTTCTTACACTTCGGCAAATTGACCTTTCAACATATTTCATCGTCTTCCAAGAACTCCATATGCTACTCATTCGTTTTGCGCCTCTACCTCATATGAGGCATATTTAATTAGTTATGAATTTAACATAATTTTCAACAATCAGCAAGGGACAGATTAATTAGTTGGCTGTTTTTTGGTGTTCTGCGGATGTACGATGCTCGGCCGAACTTTAGAGAGTGGAACGGCTACTCGAATAACGATCTGCAGGAATGCTTTAGGATTAAAAGGTATGAACGGCCATAAATAAGGCGTGTTTAGATTCTTAATCGTTGCCATATATATGATCATAATCGTAAAACCAACGATAAACCCAGGAACTTTGAAGAGCATGACCATTATAATCAGAAAGAGCCGCAAAACCCTATTGGCAATACTTAACTCGTAACTAGGTGTAGAGAACGCTCCGATCGCTGCAATCGCAACGTATAAAATAACTTCTGGGACGAATAAACCTACATCTATCGCAATTTGGCCGATCAATACAGCTGCAATTAGGCCCATGGCGGTCGATAGTGCACTAGGTGTATGAATGGCCGCAAGTCTTAAGATATCGATCCCGATCTCTGCAAAAATAATTTGGAGAAACAATGGGATGTTCGTGTGTTTATTCGGACCTATAAAATCAATGAAAGGTGGTAGCAACTGCTCTTCCATCGAGAACAATAGCCACATCGGAACTAAGAATACAGAAGCCAGCATTCCAGTAAAACGGGTCCATCTTAAGAATGCTCCGATGAACGGTGTCTGTCTAAACTCTTCTGCATGTTGTACGTGATGAAAAAGTGTTGTAGGTGTAATGATAACACTTGGAGATGTATCTGTGATGATTAATACATGGCCCTCCATCAAGTGCTGAGCTGCAACATCAGGTCTTTCAGTGTAACGGACTAAAGGAAACGGATTCCAGCCTTGTTTTACAACAAACTCTTCTATTGTTTTATCGGCCATCGGAATCCCGTCGATCTCAATGGAGTTAAGCTCTTTTCTAATAAGATCAACGAGACCAGGGTCTGCCACATCTTGAATATACGCGAGACACACGTCCGTCTTCGAACGTTCACCCACTTGAAGAATCTCATGTCTTAATCGCTCATCTCTGATGCGTCTTCTCGTGAGAGCAGTATTGATGATAATATTTTCCGTGTATCCATCACGAGCTCCCCTTACTACTTTCTCAATGTCTGGTTCTTCTGGTGATCTTCCTGGATAACTTCTTACATCTACAACGAAGGCTTCTTCTTCACCGTCTATGAATATCACGATAAGACCGGAAAGCATTCGATCAACAGCTTCATCCAATGACTTCGTAATCTCGACTTGCTGATGTGCGAGGTGGTTATGTACGAGATCTTTTACTTTAGCCGGCGCGCGATGCCCATGATCCATATCCATTAGTTCACGGTAGATCATGATGATGAACTCACTGTCGCAAAGTCCCGTACAATAATACAGCTGTAGTTCTTTTTTTAATACAAAGATCTTTCTGACACCAACATCAAAACTCACGCCAATGCCGAGTCGCTCTTTTAAAAACCTTTCCGTATCTTCGATGTTTTTACTGATCGGCGTTTTATTTTTTTCGGTTGCCAATTGATTCGCTCCTTTCTAAAATGAGTTGAATCGCTTTAACTGTGATTGGAGCTCCTTTTTCAATAGAATCAAAACCTGCCATTTTTCCGATGTCTCCAACACCGACAACGAATGGAAGATCTAATTCATCGAGGATGTAAACGGTATCTCCGTTTATCCTTCCTGTTTCAAGGTCTGGAATTCCACTCTTATCAATACCAAACTCAGTTAATTCTCCATATCGGTCCATCGAACAATGAACTTTTGTCCATTCTGTAAAATGCGTTTTGGAAGCTACAGCTACGGCACCAATCACATCTATATCCTTCTGCTGATGAATATATCTCATCGCATGTTCTCCAGGACCTTCTCCTTTAAAACCACAATCATCAAACATGACAAGTACAGGGTCATGAGGTGTTTTTCGGATCATCTCTACCAGTTCTATCCCGTTTTTTCGGGTTGGATTTCCCCAAGATTGTGAAATACAACGTCCTCCAACTTGTTTCGCTGCATGCTCCACGACTCGTAGTGCATACAGATCTCCATCCGTTATGAAAATGACCCGTTTTTTCACCATGTGATCACCCCTTTGGTTCGAAGATGACTGCGACTAAAAATCCAAACAAAACAGCAGATGAGATTCCTGCAGAGGTTAACTCAAAAATTCCCATGGCGATCCCGATAAACCCGTGTTCTTCTGCTGAAGCCATCGCTCCGTGAAGCAGGGAGTGACCAAAACTTGTAATCGGAACCGTTGCACCTGCACCCGCAAATTTAATCAGATTATCATAGATACCAAAAGCATCAAGAAGTGCACCGATCACTACGAAGGAAGTCGTGACATGAGCGGGAGTCAACTTCATAACATCCATCATCAACTGTCCGACCACACAGATTGCTCCTCCAATTAAAAACGCCCAAAAAAATTCCATCTTATTGCCCTCCTTCCGCTCGCTCTAAAACTACGCCGTGAGCAACCGTTGGAATACTCTCTTTTTGCTGGACCATTACAGGGTTTAACAATGCACCCGTTGCAACCATTAAAACTTTCTTTAGATTGCCTTTTCGAATCTCATCCAAGATATAACCGTACGTGACGACCGCTGAACACGCACAGCCACTTCCTCCGGCAAAAACCTGCTGGCCACTACGATAGATCATCAAACCACAATCTCGATGATTATCTGACACATCATATCCTTGTTCTTTTAATAGCATTTTAAGGATCGGTGCCCCGACTCCAGAGAGATCACCCGTCGCGATCAGGTCGTACTCATCAGGTTGTACATCCATCTCTTTCAAATGTGCCGCGATCGTGTCAGCAGCAGCAGGTGCCATCGCTGAACCCATATCAAAAGGATCTTTGATTCCTAAGTCCACTACTTTTCCAACCGTTGCTGAAGTGATTCGAATATCAGAGGGCTCTTTGCTGACAAGCGCAGCACCTGCACCTGTTACGGTAAATGTAGCTGTATCTGGCTTTTGGCCACCGTACTCGGTAGGGTATCTAAACTGCCTTTCAGCCGTAGCGTTGTGGGAGCTTACTGCTGCAACGATTCGATTGGCGTACCCGCCATCTACTAAAGCTGCACCTAATGCGAGTGACTCCATGGAAGTTGAACATGCTCCAAATACCCCTAAAAAAGGTATACCGTTTCCTCTGGCTGTATAGTTGGATGAAACAATCTGGTTCAACAAGTCACCTGCCAACAAGAAGTTGATATCTTCAGGCTTCATCTTTACTTTTTGTAAACAAGCATCGATCGCATCTTCCATTAACTGACGTTCAGCAAGTTCCCAATTTTTTTGTCCGCAGTGAAGGTTGTTATACGTTTTATCGAAATAGCTTCCTAATGGTCCTTCGCTTTCCATCGGACCTACCGCTGTACCTGCAGCATTTAAATAAATGTTATTTGCAAATTTCCATGTTTGTCTTCCTAATAAATTCATACCTTCACTCCTTATATCAAATGCTGAAAGATGTAGCGGATCATACCAAAAACGTAAGCCGAAACCGCTCCGAATACAATTACTGCTCCAGCTAATTTGAACAGATTTGTAGCAACCCCAAGTACTAGCCCTTCACTTTTATGTTCTAATGCCGCACTCGTTACCGCGTTAGCAAATCCAGTTACAGGAACAACAGAACCTGCTCCGGCAAACTGACCAATCTTATCGTATACCCCGAGCCCAGTTAAAAGTGCTGCGATTAGAATGAGTGTGGCAACAGTCGGATTTCCCGCTGTTTCTTGGGTAAAATTAAAGTAAGTCATATAAAACATTTGTATTGCTTGACCGATCGTACAGATGATTCCACCTACTAAAAATGCTTTTAAACAATTTAAAACATATGGAGGTTTCGGCTGTATCGATTTAATTTTCTCGGCATATGCCTGCTGTTCTTCTTTAGTTGCCATCTTACAATCACATCCTTAAAGATTAATGTAGTACATCCAATGAAACAAAGATCCTGAGATTTTCCCTAGTACAATCGCCATTAGTATAATGATAATTTTCTCTCCAAATCCTACTCTTTTCGCAAGAATTGGGAGTACGTTCAATACTTCTGTTAATGCTGCAGCTAACATTCCAATAAAGATTCCTGTAAACAGACCGATCGGAACAAGAAAGAACGCTGGAAACCCAATCGAAGCGTTTCTTAAATTCATCCAACCACCGATCACAGCTCCTAATATGATGCTCATCTCATACCCTCTAATGTATCGATATGTCTTAGAGAGCTGCATCAGCCTAGGTACAATCCCAAGAACTGTAATGAGAGCGACAAGTCCAGAGCCTACTGTGATTCCACCGCCAAAACCGATAAAGGCAACGAGCAACACTTTAATTCCCATTGATCTTTTTCTCTGTTTCTTTGTTTTCATGCACGATCACATACTGATCGAGGTCTTGCTGATAATTAAACATCTCAACCTCTAACGGGCTTGGCTCTTCATTAAGTCTTTTTCGGAAAAGATGGTTAAAAAAAAGAATCATGCCTAGACCAAGACCGAACGAATAGGGAATCTGGAGTAATAGAGGCTGCTCTTTATAATGCCCCGTTATCATGAAATAGATTTTCTGGTGAACAAGCTGCATGCTTACATCTTCATGAAAATTCATGATCGCGAGAGCCGATCCTGTAAATAGAAGAAGCCATACCAATACAAAATAAACAGGTGCAAGCTTTTTTTGTTGCATCTGTATCTCCAGAATCGATTGGGCTGGTCCGATGGTCTGGACGTCTAAGCCTGGCTTGTTCTTTTGAATCGTAGCGATCACACGCATGACATCTATCACAATCAAATGCTTATCTTCAGGGGTTACTTCGTGGATAATATATCCCTTGATGGCTTCTTCTAATTCATCAGATGCTACGATCTGTGCAACTTCACCAATCGTGACTTTCTGATGCTGAATGACCTGTACACGTTGACGCATACGCAGGTATACCGTTTTATCCAATTTTCACTTCACCTCTTTCTAAGCGCATTTGTGTTTAGTATGCGATGATGGAATTCTTATCATGCTTCACATGTAACATCATCCAAAAACTACCACAAAAAAACGTTTTGGGATTCATTGATGTATTTGAATGTGGTTGATCTCCGTTTCAGGTGCTCCCTTTCCGCGGGGCGACCGGTGAGCCCCTTGCCGCTTCGCACCTCTAAGTGTCTCACCAGCCCGCTCGTCCCGCAGGAGTCTCGCACCTTACACTCCAATATTAGTGATGTTTATAAGGTATCGCTAAAGGCTGTAGGAACTTTTATAATGTGGAATAACTTGAACGAATCCTCTTGATGTAACACCTGAAAAAAAAAAGGCTTTTTCTAAGCGTTTTTGCTTTTAGATGTTTTTTTCAACTTCATTGAAAGTTGATTGGAGCGGAAGGTTGCCTTCCTGCCACATGAGGAACTTCTCGTAAGGTATGCGACGAGGAAGTACACTTCGGTAGGGTTTGCTTGTAGACACAGGAGCACACATACTCTTCGAACATCGTTCGCCCCATGGAAAGCGTGCAACCTGGAGCGGAGATCAACTCTCTTACAAGTTCTTGAAAAAAGCAAAAAAACCAGATAGGACGTTTAAGTCTCCATCTGGTTTTTCATAAACAGTAATATTTTCTTTTCAAGCCTGGATACCTGTACTTGAGAAATGGCCAGCCGGTCGGCAACTTCGGATTGAGTTTGATCTTTGAAATACCTTAAATACACAATCAGCCGCTCTCTCTCGTCAAGCTTATCCATAATATCTTTTACAGCGATCTTATCGAACCACTTGTTTTCTGAGTGGTCGGAGATTTGGTCGAGCAGCGTAATGGGATCACCATCGTTCTCATAAACAGTTTCATGAATCGATTGTGGTGCTCGTACAGCATCCTGCGCCATAATCACATCTTCCACCGCGATTTCTAGAAATTCTGCTACTTCTGAAATGGTTGGTGTTCTCCCAAGCTTTTTAGAAAGTTCATCTTTTGCTTTACGCACTTTGTTACCGGTCTCTTTTAATGATCTGCTGACTTTGACTGTTCCATCATCTCTGATGAAGCGCTGTATCTCACCGATGATCATAGGCACTGCATAGGTAGAAAACCTCACATCATAAGAAAGATCAAACTTGTCAACAGATTTTAATAGCCCGATAGAGCCGATTTGAAAGAGGTCGTCTGCTTCATAACCTCTGTTTAAAAAGCGCTGAACCACAGACCAGACAAGCCGCATGTTCTTTTCAACAATCGTATCACGTGCTGACTGATCTCCATCCTGACTCTGTTTGATCAATAACTTAATCTCTTCATCCTTAAGAAACGGTTCACTTTTGCTGCCTTTCACCTCGACATCCATAGACATACTCCCTTAATTACACATAGCTTTATTTTTGGTTAAGTATTTTGTCAAATGAATCGTTGTTCCGTAAGACGGTTCTGAGATGACTTCTACACTGTCCATAAAATTCTCCATGATGGTAAAACCCATACCTGAGCGTTCTAACTCAGGCTTAGACGTATAAAGGGGTTGCCTTGCTTGATCAAGATCACGAATTCCTAATCCTTCGTCTCGAATCGTTAGGTGGATCGTATCTTCTTCAATGGCGGCTTCAATATAAACCATGCCTGTAGCTTTGTTCTCGTATCCGTGAATGATCGCATTTGTCACCGCTTCAGATACAACTGTTTTGATCTCTGTTAGTTCATCGACAGTAGGATCGATCTGTGCGATAAATGCTGCAACCGTCACACGTGCGAAGGACTCATTCTGACTTAACGCTGAAAACTGAATCTTCATCTCATTTCTCATTTTAAGCCACCCCCAAAGCCTGAAGGGCAAGCTCTTCATCTTCTTCAAGCTTGATAATCTTAAATAGTCCTGACATCTCAAAAAGACGTTTAACTGCTGGAGATATGGCGCATACCACCATCTCACCATTCTGGCTCTTGATCTGTTTATAGCGCCCTAATATAACGCCTAACCCTGAACTATCCATGAAACTCAAACCTTCTAAATTTAAAACAATATGGTTTACCGTATGCTTCCTCAAATACTCTTCAACTTGTGAACGAAGCATGTCTGCAGTATGGTGATCAAGTTCTCCGTCTAAGCGGATGCATAATACGGTGTGTTTAAGTTCCAAATTGACAGCTAATCCCACGCTATCCTCTCCTTCTTTTTTGGATAACGTGAATTTTCTATAAAAAAAGACGAATTCCTTCACTCTTGACAAAACTAGTGGGAATTCGCCTATAACTGTCAAGAAATCATGTAAGTTATGAGGATTTTGACATTTGTCCTGCTGTTCGTTTAAAAAGTTTCCACCAAGATGCTTTTTTCACAGTCTCTGATGCCAATACTGGACTCTCTGTAATCAGCTTGTTCCCGTTATAAATTTTTAAAGAACCAATCTGCTGTCCTTTTTTGACGGGTAGTTTCAAATCTTTATCCACGTTTACTTCTGTTTTTACTTTTTTTGCTGTCTCCCCTTTTTTCAGTAAAAGAGAAATATGCTCAGAAGTAACGACAGGAAGCTTAGATTTTTCTGCTTTTTGCACTTTAACTTCTTTTACTATCTCGTGTCTGGCATAGAGTTTTTTCGTTGAAAACTGTGTAAAGGCATAGTCAAGCATGGAAGTGACTTGTGCGTTTCGGTCTTTAGGAGAAGGTGCTCCCATCACGACTGCGATTACTCTCATCCCGTTCTTGTTCGCTGTAGCTGTCAAACAATATTTTGCTTCATTTGTAAAACCTGTTTTCAATCCATCAACACCAGGATAAAATTTAACAAGTCTGTTTGTATTAACAAGCCAAAATTTCTTTTCTGTTTCTTCTCTTAAATAATCTTCATAAAGTCCTGTGAATTTTGTAACTTCTTCATGCTTAAGAAGCTCTTTTCCCATGATCGCCATATCATGAGCAGACGAATAATGACCTGCTGCAGGAAGCCCTGTAGGATTTTTAAAGAACGTATCGTTTAAACCGAGTTCTTTCGCTTTATCGTTCATACGATTTACGAAAGAATCAACAGAACCAGCAATATGTTCAGCCATAGCGACAGAAGCATCATTTGCGCTTCCAATAGCTATACCTTTTACCATGTCTTCTACGCGCATCTCTTCACCAGGTTCAAGGAAGATTTGAGATCCGCCCATGCTTGCCGCATATTCACTTACACGAATCTTATCGTTCCAGCTGATCTTACCTTTATCGATAGCTTCCATGATCAATATCATCGTCATGATTTTTGTCATGCTCGCTGGCGGAAGTTTCTCATGGCTATTCTTATCGAACAGCACGCTTCCACTATCTTGTTCCATTAAAATGGCTGAGTGACTCTGTTCTGCAAGCTTTATCTTTTCTTTTGCTTTTTCTGCTGCATCTGCCTTTGGAATTGCAAAAGAAGCCAGCAAACAAATACTTAGTAGACCTGAAATAACGCCTTTCATACAGTTCCCTCCATTCATATAGTCTTATTTTTTCCATAATTTTTCACTTTATACCGGATCTTCCACCTAAATCATTTAGAAAAATTCTCACTATATCCCATTTTCCGTTTGGAATTTTATAGTTGCAAATTGCACAGAAATCTTAACATATAGACTTCATTCAATAAATTTGATAATTTTATTATAAATATGGATATATATGTTAACTAACTTTTAAAAGCAACAGGGGGATGTTCGGTAATGCCTACTTTAGAAATGGATAATGTCGTGCTAAATTATGAGGTAAGAGGTAGTGGTAAACCCATCGTGTTCTTACATGGGTTAGGAGCAAGCTGGAAGATGTGGGAGCCTCAAATAGAAGCTTTTTCTAAAAAGTATCAGATGATTATGGTTGATTTAAGAGGTCATGGAGGCTCGACTAAATCGTTTCCTAATCATCAATTTTCTGCAAAAGTTATGGCAGAAGATATTAAACAATTCTTAGATAAGATGAATATAGAAAAAACGTATATGGTCGGATTATCTTACGGTTCTGTTGTCGCGCAATTATTTGCTTGCAAGTATTCAATTTACCTTGAAAAATTAATCTTATCTAATGGGTATAGTGAAATTCCTACCAAAGTCTCTGGTTGGGTTTTGAGCCTATCCAATTTTATATTTAAAAGGCTGTCTTATAAAACAATTATCAACCTTCTTTTGAAGACATATAGAAAGGATGAGTATACCAAGAAGGTCTTACGGAATTCTTTTACATTCGACAAGGACATGTTTATTTTTGCGAAAAGTTCTGATTTCCCAACCCATACCGATAAGCTACATGGTATAAGCGTACCTACATTAGTGATGGGAGGCGATAAAAAAGTCATGGGAGTAGACGAACGTAAAGCTTCAGAAATTCTTTTCAATCATATTCCTTTCTCAACTCTAGCTCTATTTAAAAATGCATTTGATCCTCTTAGCACAATGAAAGTACACGAATTTAATGAAATGATCCAATATTTTTTAGAAGATAAAAATTTCAGAGATTATGATGATATTTTGATCTACACAAAGTAATATTACACACAGCATCAAACTAAAAAAGATGCCTCAAAAAAATTTGAGGCATCTTTCGTTATATTATTTTTTAATTTCTTTGTATACAAGTGGCGGAGCTTCTACAGCCTCTTTTGAGATCGTATAAGCATCACGGATCTTCTTCTTCACATCTTCTACGTTCTCCGTGTTGCTGTAGATCGTAACAAGTGAATCCCCTTTTGAAACTTGATCTCCCACTTTTTTGTTTAGCATCAGACCAACAGCAAGATCGATCACAGATTCTTTTGTTGCACGTCCTGCACCTAAGATCATCGCTGCAGTACCAATCTCATCTGCAACAATTTCAGAAACATAGCCATCTTCGTCTGCAGTCAACTCAAACGTATGTGCAGCTTGTGGCATTCTTTCTGGATGATCTACTACAGATTCGTCTCCACCTTGAGCTTTCAAGAATACTTTTAATGTTTCAAGCGCTTTTCCAGAAGCGATTACTTCCTTCAACATCTCACGTGCTTGTTCTAATGAATCTGCTTTTTTAGCAAGATATACCATGTGAGAACCTAATGTTAAGCAAAGTTCTTCAAGGTCTTTTGGTCCCTTACCACTAAGCGTATCGATTGCTTCTTTAATCTCTAAAGCATTTCCGATCGCAAGTCCTAGTGGTTGGCTCATATCAGAGATAACAGCCATCGTGTTACGACCAACCGCATTCCCGATTTTCACCATCGCGTTCGCTAGTTCTTCCGCATCTTCTGGTGTTTTCATGAATGCTCCTGCCCCAGTTTTTACGTCAAGTACAATCGCATCAGCACCAGCTGCGATCTTTTTACTCATAATCGAGCTCGCGATCAATGGAATAGAGTTAACCGTTGCGGTTACATCACGAAGACCATACAACTTTTTATCAGCAGGTGTAAGGTTTCCGCTTTGTCCGATAACAGCAAGTTTATTTTTATTTACAAGGTCAATGAATTCTTGGTTGTCGATCTCCACGTGGAATCCAGGAACAGCTTCCAATTTGTCGATTGTTCCACCTGTATGGCCAAGTCCTCTTCCTGACATTTTCGCTACAGGCACATCAAGCGCAGCAACTAGAGGAGCTAACACAAGAGTCGTTGTATCACCAACTCCACCCGTTGAGTGCTTGTCTACTTTAATTCCTTCAATCGCTGAAAGATCAATCTGATCGCCCGACTCAACCATCGCCATTGTTAGATGCGCGCGTTCTTCAGTCGTCATATCTTTAAAGTATACTGCCATGGCAAATGCAGACATCTGATAGTCAGGAATGTCACCGCTTGTATAGTTTTGAATAATAAAATCAATCTCAGCTTTTGTTAGTTCTTTTCCATCACGCTTTTTTTGAATCAAGTCAACCATTCTCATGTTAATAGCACCACTTTCTTATCACTTTACATATGAACATATTTTTAGAAATGAATTAAAACACTTTATTTTAAAAATGAATAGGGCTGAACCCTTAGATTTCTTTAACGATTCCTTTAACTAAAGAAAGGAAATTGGATTTTACCATCTCCGTTGTTTCCATTACTTCATCATGTGTTAGCGGTTGATCTAGGATTCCTGCAGCCATGTTAGAAATACAAGAAATTCCAAGTACTCTCATTCCCGAATGACGTGCGATGATGACTTCCGGAACTGTAGACATACCAACAGCATCTGCTCCCCATACTCGAAGCATCCTCACTTCAGCAGGTGTTTCGTATGAAGGGCCAGTATTTCCAGCGTAAACACCTTCTTTTAAGGAGATGTTTAATTCTTTTGCCACACTACGCGCCACATCTTGTAAAGACAACGTATAAGCTTCACTCATATCTGGAAAACGAACACCAAACGAATCGTCATTCGCACCGATTAACGGGTTGTTCCCGAAGTTGTTGATGTGATCAGTGATCAACATTAGATCTCCAGCTTCAAAGTTTTTGTTGACTCCGCCTGCAGCGTTCGTTACAACGATCGTTTCTACTCCGATCAACTTCATTACTCGAACAGGGAACGTTACTTTTTCCATTGAGTATCCTTCGTAATAATGAAAACGCCCTTGCATCGCGACTACTTGCTTTCCTGCTAGTTCACCAATAACAAGTTGTCCAGCGTGACCTTCTACAGTCGATACAGGAAACTCAGGAATTTCTGAGTAGGGAATAATAACTGGGTTTTGAATTTCTTCAGCAAGGATTCCTAGACCCGAACCTAAGATCAGACCTATCTTTGGAGCAGAAGTAAGTTTTGATTGAATAAAATCAGCAGACGTTTGTAATTTTGACATGTTTCGTTTCCCCCTTAACTTAAACCTTAAAGTTGATTTAAAAAGCTTTGTCCGATACTAGGTTTCTTCACATCATAGATCTCTGCGATGGTTGCACCAATATCAGCAAACGTATTACCTACGTTAAGTTCTTTACCTTCTTTAATACCTTTGTAATACACCATCAATGGCACGTATTCACGTGTATGATCTGTTCCGTGGTGAACAGGATCATTTCCATGGTCAGCTGTGATGATAAGCAGGTCATCTTCTTTTAGCTTCTCTAAGACTTCTGGCAATCGAGCATCGAATTCTTCTAATGCTTGACCGTATCCTTTAGGATCTCTTCTATGTCCGAACAAGGCATCAAAGTCGACCAAGTTCAAAAAGTTAAGACCTGTAAAGTCTTCATCCATGGATTCCACAAGCTTGTCCATTCCATCCATGTTTGATTTCGTGCGAATAGCTTTTGTCACACCTTCACCGTCAAAGATATCAGAGATCTTACCTAGTGCGATGCTGTCGTATCCTGCATCTTCCAACTCGTTCATAACCGTTCTTCCGAAAGGTTTTAATGCATAGTCGTGACGGTTAGAAGTTCTTTCAAATGCTCCTGGTTCACCTTTGAACGGACGAGCAATGATTCTTCCCAACATATACTTGCCTTCACGTGTCATCTCTCTTGCTGTTTCACAGATCTCATACAGTTCTTCTAATGGAACAACATCTTCATGAGCCGCAATCTGCAGCACAGAATCAGCAGACGTGTACACGATGAGTTTACCAGTCTTCACATGTTCTTCTCCAAGCTCAGTAATAATCTCTGTGCCAGAAGCTGCCTTGTTACCAAGAATTCCTCTGCCCCATTTTTCGGTAAGCATATCGATCAATTCATCAGGAAATCCATCCGGAAACGTTTGGAAAGGTTCCTTAATATGAAGTCCCATGATCTCCCAATGCCCCGTCATTGTATCTTTACCATTTGAAAGTTCAGGTAGTTTTCCGTAATGACCGATTGGATTCGCTGCTTTCTCAACACCCTCCATGTTCGAATCAATATGACCAAGACCTAGTTTCTCCATGTTTGGAACGTTGAGGCCATTCATCTCACGTGCAATATGCCCTAGTGTGTGAGCTCCTTTATCACCAAATTTCTCTGCATCTGGTGCTTCACCGATTCCTACAGAATCCATTACGACTAAAAAAGTTCTTTTAAAACGTGATTGTTTCATCTTGTCCTCCTGAAATTCGTGCATTCACTTTATTTACTATTTCCTTATAGCAGAAACAACAAACAAATTCTCAATGATGTCAGAAGTCTGACATCTTATTAGAAAAAGAAAGCTCACGCCCTCGGATGGAAGGCGGAGTATACATCTTTTAATCTTGTTTTAGTGACATGGGTATAAATTTGAGTTGTGGAGATATCAGCATGTCCTAGCATCTCTTGAACTGCACGTAGATCAGCACCGTTTTCCAATAGATGAGTAGCAAACGAGTGGCGAAGTGTATGCGGTGTGAGTTCCTTCTCAATATGAGCTTTTCTAGCTAGTTGCTTTAATATTTTCCAAAATCCCTGTCGAGATAAACGATTTCCATGATGGTTTAAAAAGAGTGCATCCGTCTTCTTACTTTTTAACAGGATCGAACGTCCATTTTGCAAATAACGTTCGATGGCTGTTTGCGCCATCTTCCCAAGAGGAATGATCCTTTCTTTATTCCCCTTACCTATACAACGGATGAATCCCATATCTAAGTGCACATCCCCTATGTTAAGCTGAACAAGCTCTGAAACTCGAATGCCTGTTGCATATAATAGCTCGAGCATGCCCTTGTCTCTTTGAGAAAAAGGATCGTTCGCAGCAGGTGTGTCTAATAGAGCTTCAACCTCTTCTGTGGATAATACTTTTGGAAGCTTCCGCTCTGTCTTAGGTGTTTCAATATGTACAGAAGGGTCTTGACTCGACACCTTTTCTCTTAGAAGAAACTGGTGAAAAGACCGAATAGACGCAATGTTGCGCGCTAGCGTCGTGGAAGCCTTACCATTCTCTTTTAAAAATAAAAGATATCCCATTATATGATTACGGTCAATCTCATGAATAGTTTCAAGCGATTCGACTTTTTCGAGATATCGTACATATTGAGTTAAATCTCTCTTATAGGAGTCGATTGTGTTCTTTGAGAGGGCTCGTTCTACAATGATATATTGAAGAAAATCCTGAACATGTTCGTTCACTCTACCCCTCCTTACTCACCCGTCTGATAAAAATAAAATAACCTTTTAACAGCGTTTGAATCTTTGTCAGAACTCAGGTTAAAAACTTTAACAGCTTTCCCTTTAGGTTCGTCATATCTATGATAGTTTTCATATTCTTGATTGATCCAAAGCAAACCGAAATAAAACACGAGCGTGCAAATTGAAAAAGCAAAGAACACTTTAGTTGTATTCCAAACAATTTTCATCCAGGAAATCATCATGTCCACCCCTGTCCTCATATAGTACAGGTTATGCCCACATGTTCCCCGATTATACATAAAACTTAAATCTACACCTCATACGTTACCCGATTCTTGGGACTTTGTAAATATTCTTTGCCTAATATCTTCTAACTGAGTATGAAATCTCTTTGAAATTACCCAGCTATCTCGATATGATTGAGCAAAAAACAAAAAGGAAGCGTTACTCTCCGCTTCCTTCGCCTTCATTATTATCCTTAGGATGACATCTGTGACAGATTCCATGAAATGTCAGTCTGTGATCTTTAATTTTAAAATTCCAGCCTTCTTCAACCACTTTTTCCACATCGCCAAGAAGGTCTTCTTGTATTTCATCAACCGCTCCACATTCGATACAAACGAGATGATGATGAAAATGGTCCGCACCCTCTGTTCTAAGATCGTAACGGGAAACCCCATCACCAAAGTTAATCTTATCTACTACTTTAAGCTCGGTTAAGAGTTCTAGAGTACGGTAAACGGTCGCCAAACCAATTTCTGGCGCCTTTTCTTTTACGAGCAGATAAACATCTTCCGCACTTAAGTGATCTTCTTCGTTTTCGAGGAGGACTCTAACTGTCGCCTCACGCTGTGGAGTCAGCTTATAACTTTGTGAATGCAGCTGTTTTTTGATACGGTCGATTCTGCTTTCCATACCCTTTTCCTCCTTATGTACGCACAAGATAATTATAAGCATGGAGAAAAAAGTTGTCAATTTAAACTCATTTTAATTAACGATTTAAACTTATTATAAACAAAGAATTATTATTCCTTTGTTAAATGGACCACTTGATAACTTGCTCCATCAGGGCTGGAGTAAAGAACGCTTCCATCGTTGAGGCAAGCAGAACCATTACTCCTACACCTGCAACCAACAGTGTATATCTTAATAGCTGTGGTAAAAACGGCATATGGTGCCTCTTAAAAGCAAGTTGACGGATCATTTTAAAAGAAAAAGCAACTGCTGCTACTGTTACGATGATGAAAGCTGGAATTAATAGTACATTCTGAGGGAGAACTGAAACAAAAGATAATAAAAATCCGTACCATCCCATTTGATTCACTAAGAAGCCTACAGTAAAACCGATCACAACTCCTTTTAAGAACAGCATGACTAAGATAACAGGCAGGCCGATCACGGATAATCCTAGAATCCACATCAGACCCATGTATTTGAGATAATGTCCAAAACTTTGAAAGAACATATCCGTTTTGCTCGTAAAACCACCTTCTGCCGCTTGAACAAAAAAACGTGATAAGTACGTGTATAAATCTTGTTTTTGATTCAGACTCAACGAATTTACGATAATTGCTCCAAAAATAACACCCATTAAAAAGAGAACACCAACAAACGCATACAAGGTCTTATTCTCTTCTAGATGCCGCTGCATGTAATAGCGCGCACTCTCCATATGTAAGCCTCCTCCACCGAATCTCTTAATCCTATTCTATGAATCAGAGGAGAAGGTATGTCTTATTTTTTCGTTTTACTAGGATGGTTTGAGATTACTTTTCCATAAGTTCCACCACCACCTATTTGAACAGAGAGTTCTCCGTTTCTAGCAGATAGAATCTGTTTGGCTATTGTGGGTTTAACAATTTCTTTTAGTTGTTCTTCTGTAGAAGAATGTATGATATCCATGTCTGTCCCAATCGCTTCACGAAGTTTCAATAGAGATTTCGGACCTAATCCTGATATGAACTCCAGTGGAATCTGATGAATGTAAGGTGGTCTGTTTACTTGACTTGTCTTTGTACCTTGTAGTTCGTTGATCCGGTCGTTGACCCCCTTTACAAACTTCTTACTTCCGCATTTATTGCAGCTTTCACTGTTCGGAAGAAAAACTTCTAAACATGCTTCACAGACCGAATTATAATATTTTCCGAGATAAGGATTCAGGCCATAATTTGCAATAATCTCTCTACCATTCACTCCTTGTAGAGCCATTTTAAATTCTTTAAAAGTCGGTTCCTTCAAGGAAAGCATCTGATATTCACGTGCGATCTTCTCTAATGAATGTGCATCTGAATTCGTTAGGAAGGTGAATGAAGAAAGCTCCTCTAGTCGGGATGCCATCTCTGTATTCGAACTTAAGCCCAATTCAACACCATCTATCATAGAAGGATCTAACACTTCCGTTAGAGAAGAATCTACTCCTTTTCCGTATAAACTTTTAAATGGAGTAAAAATATGAGCAGGAATAAATAATCCACCTGAATTTTTCACGAACTGCTGAAGTTCGCGGGCACTGCCATACATCCGTTGCGAGCTTAAATGGATATTCTTCATTCGAGAGGTGAGCCATACACTTAAACTCTCCATCGTAGAAAGACTCGGCATATATACAAGAACGTGGATCGGCCCTTTACAATGTTCATCGTTAATCTCAATCTCGGCTCCAGGTATCAGCGTTAATCCATCAATCGATAAGCCGCCTTCTTCTAGCTCTTTCAAGGAACCCTCTTGTTTAAGCTCTTTTAATTCTTGGATTACTTCGGGTGAATGACAATCGATGATTCCTATAACATCCATCCCTTTTACATGTTTAGCCACGTGTAAAATATTGCGAAGCGTCAGGGATCTTGAACCTGTAATCTTGATCGCTTTTCCTGTTTGAGATGCTCCGATGTGAATATGCATATCTGCAAAGAACGGTAGAAGTTTATTTTTTGAGTGCACGTGTTAACTCCATATACATGACACTGTAAGCTGTCTTTGCATCATGAATCTGTTGTTTCTTCATTAATTCTTTCGCTTCATCTATGCTTAATTCAAGTACGTTCAAGAATTCGTCTTCATCTGTCATTTGATCACCTTGTTTTATAAGAGTATTCGTATAGTAGAGATGAATCAGTTCATCTGCAAATCCTGGTGAGGTGTAGAAAGAGCCGATGGATTCCATAGATTCGCAAGCAAAACCCGTTTCTTCTAACAACTCACGCTTGGCACATTCTAAAGGATCTTCTCCTTTTTCAAGCTTACCTGCTGGAATTTCGATAATCGTCTTTTCGAGTGGTTTACGGAACTGCTCTACCATTAATATCTTACCTTCATTTGTTACTGCTAGTACGGCAACTGCTCCAGGATGTTTAACAACCTCTCGTCTCCCTATCTTCTTATTCGGCAGTTCAACTTCTTCTATATAAAGATCGATAACTTTACCGCTGTATATCTGTTCTTTGCTGATCGTTTTTTCGTATAAGTTTTCCATTTTTCACACTCCAATGGTCTATTTATCTTCTTTTCTACATAAAGTCTATCATACTTTGGAATACTGCATTTAATAGGACATTGAAGGAGGATTAGCAGATGAAGATCTATCTTCAACCAAAAGGAATCACGCTTGTGGGTAAGGCCTGGCAGATTAAATATATGCTACAAAATTATAGTAAGCAGCATGAACTTGTTCAAGACTGGATCAACGCGACTTCTCCCAAAAAATAAACGTAGCTTTACGGCAAACGATGTGAATTTTTATTCGCATCTTTTTTTGTGCGGACTTTTTTCTTTTTTTAGATCATTATGATAGGTTTAAAGCAGAAACAAATGAAATGAAGTAGAGGTGAAAAGGATGAAGAAAAGAAGATTAGGTTCTTCTGATCTGTATGTGAGTGAACTCAGTTTAGGATGTATGTCCCTTGCCCCTGAACTTGGGAACGAGAACGAGAAAGTCGTAAAGACAGCACTCGATCATGGTATTAATTACTTTGACACAGCCGATTTATATGGTTTCGGGTGGAATGAAGAGTTTATTGGAAAAGCACTAAAAGACGTTAGACAAGACATCATCCTTGCAACAAAAGGTGGAAACGATTGGAGTCAGCCTGGAGATGGTTGGAATTGGAATCCTTCGAAAGCTTATATTAAATCTGCGTTAAAGGATAGCCTGAAGCGTCTACAAACCGATTACATCGATCTCTACCAGCTTCACGGAGGGACGGTCGATGATCCGCTTGATGAAACGATCGAAGCATTTGATGAGCTCGTCGCTGAAGGATATGTTCGTTATTATGGTATTTCTTCTATACGGCCGAACACGATTAAATATTTTGCAGAGCACTCTAATATTCAAAGTATCATGATGCAGTATAGTTTGTTAGACAGACGTCCAGAAGAACTGTTTCCATATCTCAATTCAAAAAATATAAGCGTGATCGCAAGAGGTCCTGTTGCAAAAGGATGGTTGAGTGAAAAAGCATTTCAAAAGAGTACTGATGGCAAGTTTCTTCATTATACCGGCGCTGACATACAAAAAAAGATCAATAAGTCTAAAGATGTTTTACGTGATAAAAACATCACACATGCAGCTTTGCAATATGTGTTGCAACAAGAGCCGGTGGCAACTGCGGCTGCTGGTGCAAGCTCTGTTGAACAACTTTTAGAAAATATTAAAACCTTTGAATCTCGACCTTTAAGTGAAGTGGAGTCAGAGTCATTACTTTCTCTTTTTCCTGCTGAAATCTACGAAACGCACCGAGAATAATTCAATAGAAAAAGTCCCGCTAAAGCGATATCGCTTCACGGGACTTTTTTTATACTCGTTTGAGTAACATCGCAATTCCTTGCCCACCGCCAATACAGAGGCTCGCTATTCCGTACTTTTCTTGGCGCTGTTCCATTTCATAACTTAGAGTGAGCAGCAACCTAGCACCACTCGCACCTACAGGGTGGCCTAGCGCAATCGCTCCTCCGTTTACATTCGTTCTTTCGCGGTCTAACTTTAGTTCCTTTTCTACAGCTAAATATTGAGAACTAAACGCTTCGTTAATTTCAAACAACCCAATGTCGTCGATGGAAAGACCTGTTTTTTGCAGGAGTTTTTGAATCGCAGGTACAGGACCAATTCCCATCACTGATGGATCGACGCCTGTTACTGCCCAAGAAACAATCTTTACAAGCGGTTTTAACCTTTTCTCTTTAACCGATTTTTCGTGAGCAAGAATAAGTGACACGGCCCCATCGTTAATAGAAGAAGAATTTCCTGCTGTAACTGTTCCGTCTTTTTGAAAAGACGGCCTCAATTCTCCAAGCAAAGAAACAGATGTTTCTGGTTTGATTCCTTCATCCTCTGTAAAAAGAGCACCGTTTTTTAAAGGTACTGAAACGATCTCTTTTGTAAATCTTCCACTCTCTCTTGCTTCAGCCGCTTTTCTATGACTAAGACTTGCATACTCATCTTGCTCTCCTCTTGTAATGGAATATTGATCAGCTAAATTTTCAGCTGTAATACCCATACCACACCCGATGTATTCATCACTTAACGTCTGAAGAAGCATATCATCAAACGTGATCGGGCCAAACTTTTGATTATGAAACCGGTGGTGAAAAGAAACGTGTGGCGACTGTGACATATTTTCTATGCCTCCACAAAGTGCAATTCCTTCTTCCTGATCACGTAGGTTCTGCATGGATGAAACCACTGCTTGCATGCCAGAACCACATAAGCGGTTGACGAGCATGGCAGGAACGTCTGATGGCACTCCTGCTCTTAATGCAGTATGCCGCGCTACATATGCGGCATTCTTGCTCGAATGAATAACATTACCATAAACGACATCCGTTATATCTGCTGGAGAAATATGGGCACGTTTCATCGCCTCTACCGCAGATATCTCACCCAGGTCTGTCGGACTCACACCTGTCAAGGATTTTCCATATGATCCAAACGGCGTTCTAGCCCCTTCTATGATATAGATAGCCATGTGATTGCACCTCTTTATTTAAAAGATTAAGAACTTTGTATTGATCATAAACTTTCTTCGTGCATGGCATATAGCAGAGAATGGATTTTATTAATAGGCGTTTAGCTTAACATCCTCTGCAACCGTTAGTTTTGCCTCAGTTGAACTTACTACATCTTCTACAGAGTATCCTTCTGCTACTTCTCTTAACACGAGACCTTGATCAGAGACGTCCATAACAGCTCGGTCGGTAATGATGCGTTCTACAACACCTTTTCCTGTTAGTGGAAGCTGACATTGTTTTAAGATTTTACTCTCTCCTGCTTTGTTCACATGTTCCATGATGACGATGATTTTCTTTGCGCCGTGCACAAGGTCCATCGCCCCGCCCATTCCTTTTATCATCTTTCCTGGAATCATCCAGTTGGCTAGATCTCCGTTCTCTGAAACTTCCATTCCGCCTAAAATCGCAATATCAATGTGACCGCCGCGGATCATCGCAAACGACTCAGAACTGTCAAAGTAAGAAGCACCTTTAATCGCTGTTACGGTTTCTTTTCCTGCATTGATCAGATCGGGATCAACTTCATTTTCATGCGGATAAGGGCCGATTCCTAAAAGACCGTTCTCTGACTGTAGAACAACCTCTTTATTGTCGGAAATAAAATTGGCAACCATCGTTGGCATTCCAATTCCTAAATTTACGTAGAATCCTGATTCGATCTCTTTCTCAGCTCTTTTGGCTATTCTTTCTCTAATATTCATAATGGTTTCCCTCCTCTTATCCTTTTTTTACAGTTAGTCGTTCAATACGTTTCTCTTGAGTTCCGACGATCATCTTTTGAACATATACACCTGGTGTATGTATGTAATCAGGATGCAGATCACCAATCTCAACAATCTCTTCTACTTCAGCAATCGTCACTTTTCCTGCTGCTGCGATCATCGGATTAAAGTTACGAGCTGTTTTGTTATAGATCAGGTTGCCTGCTTTATCTGCTTTTGCCGCACGAATCAAACTAAAGTCAGCAACGATTCCCTCTTCAAGGAGATATTCTTTATCGTTAAACGTACGCGTTTCTTTTCCTTCAGCAATCGGTGTTCCTACTCCCGCTGGTGTGTAGAACGCAGGAATGCCTGCACCTCCTGCTCTAATTCTTTCAGCAAGTGTACCTTGTGGAATCAAATCTACTTCAATCTCACCTGATAATACTTGTCTTTCAAACTCTTTGTTTTCTCCTACGTAGGAGCCTACCATCTTTTTGATCTGTTTGTTCTTCAATAGAAGGCCAAGACCCCAGTCGTCTACTCCACAGTTGTTTGAGATGACGGTAAGATCTTTTGTTCCTTTTTCTACTAAGGCTAAAATTAAGTTTTCAGGAATTCCAACGAGACCGAAACCTCCAACTAAAAGAGTAGATCCATCTTTTATCTCCGCTACAGCTTCAAGTGCTGAGTTCACTATTGGTTTCATTTTTCTCTCTCCTTTTCATACGATCTTTGTCTTTTGACAGTCATTTATTCTGCTTCGTTCTCAAAAATTGACGCTACCCCTTGGCCACCACCGATACAAAGCGTCGCAAGGCCTCGTTTGGCGTTTCTGCGTTTCATCTCATGAAGCAATGTCACAACGATTCTTGCACCGCTTGCTCCGATCGGATGCCCAAGTGCGATCGCTCCACCGTTTACATTTAATTTTTCTTTATCAAATTCAAGATCCTTGCCAACCGCTAGAGATTGACTCGCAAATGCTTCATTTGCTTCAACCAAGTCAAAATCAGACATGCTCAACTCTGTCTTTCTTAACACTTTTTTAACCGCTTCCACTGGTCCGATTCCCATTACTTCTGGCGCAACACCAGCGCTCGCATTCGCTTTTACAACGGCAATTGGTTTCAATCCTAGTTCTTCTGCTTTCTTTCGGCTCATCACAACAAGTGCTGCTGCACCATCATTGATGCCTGATGCGTTACCTGCTGTTACCATTCCATCTTTCTTGAACGCAGGGCGTAGCTTCCCTAGCTTTTCAGCCGTTGAACTTGGTTTTGGATATTCATCTGTATCAACAATAATCGGATCACCTTTACGTTGAGGAATCTCTACCGGTGTGATCTCGTCATTAAATTTTCCTTGTTCTTGTGCTTGTGCACATTTTCTTTGGCTTTCTGCTGCAAACTCATCCAGCTCGTCACGGGACAATGAATGCGTCTCGCATAAATTTTCTGCAGTGATTCCCATATGATAATCACCAAATGCACACCATAATCCGTCTTGAATCATGGAATCTACCATCGGAGCGTTACCCATTCGGAGACCATCTCTCGCCCCGTTCAAAAGATAAGGAGCTTGGCTCATGTTTTCCATTCCACCGCAAACGATAATATCTGCTTCATCCAGCCAGATCGCTTGGCACGCTAGATGGATCGCCTTGAGACCTGAACCGCACACTTTATTAATCGTCATACTGGATACCTCGTTCGGTAAACCAGCTTTAATAGCAGCTTGTCGGGCTGGGTTCTGTCCGAGGCCTGCTTGCAGCACATTGCCCATGATGACTTCATCTACTGAATCCTTCGGGACACCAGCTTTTTTCAATGCATCTTTGATCGCGATCGCTCCTAATTCTGTTGCCGCAACCGTTTTAAAGCTTCCCATAAAGCTTCCGATCGGTGTTCTGACAGCGCTTACAACTACAGCATCTCTCTCCCTTGAAACCATTCCTAGTCTCCTCCTTGTAGATCTCTATTAAATTTCTGAAAATTCCTTTTTATCATACCATAACAATTTAAATGTGTTGCAACAGACGATTTTTTTTAGTTAAAATAATGATAGGAAAACGTTTTCAAGAAAGGGGTTTACACTAGTGGACTTACCTGAACGGGTTACGCTTATAGAAGTTGGACCGCGAGATGGTCTTCAGAATGAGAAGAATTTAATACCTGCAAAGAATAAGATACAATTTATTTCTCTATTAAAAAATGCCGGCTTTCAAGAGATGGAGCTCACCTCATTCGTGTCACCGAAATGGGTTCCTCAAATGCAAGATGCCTCTGTCATCATTGATAACTGCCTGGACGATCAACGAAATTTTGTCCTCGCTCCAAATCAAAAAGGAATTGATTTAGCTGTTGAATCTGGAGTGAAGCATATTGCTGTTTTCGTAGGTGTCAGTGATACCTTCAATAAGAAGAATATAAACAAATCAACAGAAGAGAGCATGAATGAACTAAGACCTCTGATTGAAGATTTAAAGCGAAGAGGTTTTTTCGTGAGGGCTTGTATCTCTACTAGTTTTTATTGTCCATTTGAAGGAAAGATCGATGAACAGGACGTTTTAAAAATTTGCTTAGATTTTGAAGAGATGGGTGTAGATGAACTGAGTGTGGCAGACACGATCGGTATGGCCAATCCAGCAGAGTGTTTTGAACTGTTTACACTTTTAAAACATCACCTGCGTGGAACAACACTTTTAACCGCTCATTTTCATGATACGAGAGGAATGGCTCTTGCTAACATCTTTGCGAGTCTTCAAGCAGGCATCGATCGTTTTGATACATCTGCTGGAGGGCTTGGCGGATGTCCGTTCGCACCTGGAGCTTCAGGCAACGTTGCTTCTGAAGATGTCGTACACATGCTTTCTCAAATGGGAATTTCAACAGGTATTCATCTCGATAAACTTCTTGAAGCAGCAGCCTACATATCCCCTCTTCTTTCAAAACCTGTTACGAGTAAGCAGTTTCAACTGTTAAAGAATGTTCCTCAGCCTTAACAAACAAAAACACGGGCATTTTACACGCCCGTGTTTTGTTTCGTTCTGTCATAATATTTCATTGAAGGGTTCAACATCTCACCAGGGCTTTTTAATGCGAAGTGGTTACCCGCTGGTGCATCGATCGTCATCTTTTCAGCAAAGAAAACAGCTGTGTTGTATTCCAGGAATAGATCTGGTCCATTCGTTTCAATTTTTGTATCGTTGTCTTCTATCTGATCGACTAAGACAAGAGCAGCTACACCACTTACTACGCAGCCGCAGCCTTCTGTATCATGTTTGAGCTTTAAATACCCTTTACTATCTTGAATCTTCTTTTCTAATCGTTCTAATGCTGTTTCAGTAAATTCGATTTCCATTTTATTTTTCTAACTCACCTTTCTTTTTTAATTCTTTAATCGCCCAATTACACCAGGACAGCCAGCTTTCCATATATCGGAGTGCAAACTCGATCGTTAAATATTCACCCAACTCATTCTCTTTGTACGTTCCGTTTGGAAAATGATCATCTGACCATTGTTTCGTCATCTCTAGACCCATTTTATGATGGTTCTTACTCGTCTCTAAAAAATTGATGGCTTTGTCTGTCGGGATAAAATGAAACATGGATACCCTCAATAACAAATCATCTTTCAGCTTTGGTGCATTTACAGGTTTATTCAGCATCCACTCGAGCAGTTGTTCAAAACCTTTATCTGTAATCGCATATATCTTCTTATCTGGATAATCATTTTGCTGTACGGTCTTAGATTGTGTGAGTCCTTCTTCTTCCATCTTTAAGAGTTCTCTATAGATCTGCGTGTGATGGGCTGTCCAAAAATGAATAACTGTTTCTTTAAATTGCTGTGTAAGCTCGTAACCTGTTGCTTCATTTTTCGCCAATAAACCTAACAGCGCATACCTTAACGCCATTTGATACCCTTCTTTCTTTCTGTTCTGTTTTGCATTGTAACACATTTTTCACAAATATTTTATTCTTAATACTTGATATAAATCTTATACAGCTATTATATTATAGATAAACATATGTGAAAATACACATATAAATAAAAAAACGTAGGAGAGGAAACAATGAACTGGTTAACACGATTCAGTCTAAAAAATCCAGTAGCAATATTTATCTTTTCATTTTTACTCATTGTTGGTGGAGTCTTCTCATTCACGAACTTAAAAGTGGATCTGCTCCCAAACGTTGAGTTTCCACAGCTTACCGTTCAAACTGTTTATCCAGGAGCATCTCCTGAAGATGTGAACGAGCAAGTCACGGACAAACTTGAAACTCAACTGAAGCAAGTTGAGGATGTAAAAACCATTAAGAGTTCTTCAAACGAAAGCATCTCTATCATTAGTATGGATTTTCCTTTCACCGCAAATATGGATGAGGTAGAAGATCAAGTCAAATCGATCATTTCAGAGACAGATCTTCCTGAAGATGTAGAGCCAGAAGTAAGCCGTTTCTCATTTGGAACGATTCCTATCTACAATATCTCTTTATTCCCTGAAAAAGAAGGAGAAAACATCCAAGCGTTCGTTAATGACGAATTGGTTCCAGAACTTAAAAAGATCCAAGGTGTCAACAACGTATCTGTAGGTGGTGTTAAAGAGACGTTCGTTTCGATCACACTCGATAAAGAAAAGGCAAAAGAAGCTGGTATTACGTTAAACGCTGTTAAAGAAGCGATCAACAGCCGTGACCTTTCTTTTCCTGCTGGTACCGTAACCGATGACTCGATTACAGTTCCAGTGCGTGTTGAAGAAGTGGTCGATACAGTAGCCGAGCTTAAAGAAATCACTATTTCTTCAAGTCAAGGCGCACCTGCACAATCTCCGGGAGGACCTGGCGGAGGCGCACCTGGCGAAGCTCAACCCGGAGCTGGAGGCGGAGCACCAGGAGGACAAAGCGCACCTGGTGGAGCACAAGCACCTCAGGCACCAGCAAACTTAAAGCTTGGTGATCTTGCTGAAGTTAAAGAAACAGATGATGTTAGCGAGATCACAAGATATAACCAAAAAGCTTCACTCTCTATGGCTGTAACAAAGAAACAAGATGCAAATACGGTCGAAGTGGCTGACAAAGTTTTAGAAGTACTCAACAAGAATAAATACGATGATAAGTTAGACTATGCGATTGGTTTCGGCCAGGCAGAAGGCATTAAAGACTCTGTAAACACGCTAGTTAAAGAAGGATTATTCGGAGCTTTATTCGCTTCCTTAGCTGTACTCATTTTCCTTCGAAACTTTAGAGCAACTATCATTGCCATCATCTCAATCCCGCTTTCACTGCTCGTGTCAGCTATCTTCTTAGACCGTCTTGATATTACTTTAAACATCATGACACTGGGTGGAATGGCAGTAGCAGTCGGACGTGTGGTAGATGATAGTATCGTAGTTATCGAGAATATCTTTAGAAGAATCCGTAAAACAGATGGTGACTACGACCGCGATGAGCTGATCATCGATTCTACCCGGGAAATTTTAAAAGCGATCGTGTCTTCTACGATTACAACCGTCGTTGTATTCTTACCACTCGGTCTTGTCGGCGGTATCACAGGTGAATTTTTCTTGCCGTTCGCATTAACGGTTGTATTCGCCTTATTAGCATCATTAATCGTTGCTGTTACGATCGTACCGATCTTAGCAAAATATGCATTTAAAACCGTAAAACCAGAAAAGAACGATGGTCCTTTGCAGCGTGGTTATGAAAAACTAATCAAAGCTTCATTGAACCATAAAATTCTAGTTCTTATCACTTCATTCATTCTCTTAGGAGGATCTTTCTTCCTTGCAACAAAGCTTGGAATGGTGTTCCTACCGAATGAAGAGCAGAAAACATTAACGATTAACGTTGAATTACCTGCAAGTACAAATGTAACAAAGACGAACGAAGTGTCACTAGAAGTGGAAGACTACCTCTCTAAGCGCGGTACGATTGAAGACGTAACAGCTGGTATCGGATCTCGTGATTTCCAAACCGGGCTTAAGCGTCAAAATGTGGCTAACTATTTTGTTAACCTCAAAAAAGATGCAAACATTGATACAGAACTAAAAGAATTAGAAAAAGATATTAAGAAGATAACAGACGAAAAAGCAGAAGGAACCGTAATCAGCTTACAGGAAGTTTCGAGCGGTGGACCTCCAGCAAACAACGAAGTCAATATTGACCTGTATTCAAACAACCTAGATGATCTACAAAAAGCAGCAAGTGAAGTTGAAGAATACATGAAGACGATCGATTCGATCAAGTATGTATCCAACAACTTCAAAGATACACAAAAACAATGGGCTGTTGAAATCGATACCGAAAAAGCAGCTGAAAAAGGCGTATCAGGATTTGCTATTCTAGGAGCTGTATCAGATGTAACGAAACCTGTTGAAGTAGGAGAACTTACATTAGACGGCGATCAAAAGAATGTAAAAGTTGAATATGATGAAGCAGTTAAATCTCTCGATGAGATCAAAGAGCTGACTGTATTTGGTTCATCTGGTCCGGTTAAGATCTCAGATGTTGCTGAGGTAACGGAAAAAGACACCGTAACTGGAATTCAAAAGCTTGATGGTAAAATTTATGCGCAAGTCTCTGCACAAGTAAAAGGAGACAACGTACAAAAAGTGACTCAAGACGTCATTAAAGGCGTTGAAGATAATGTAGACCTTCCCTCTTCTGTATCTACAGAAGGTGGTGGAGGAAGCGAAGAAACGATGGATACGTTCAAAGATCTTGGCCTAGCGATGCTAGTTGCGATCGGTCTCGTTTACTTAACGATGTTGATCACGTTTGGTCGAGCTCGTATTCCATTCATCATCCTTTCTTCTCTCATATTCGTTCCGGTTGGAGCAATCGGAGGATTATATTTAATTAACGAACCATTGTCTGTAAGTGCGATGATCGGAATACTCATGCTGATCGGTATCGTTACAACGAATGCGATCGTATTAGTAGACCGCATCGGGCAAAACCGTGAACTTAAAGGTATGCCGGTTCGTGAAGCGCTATTAGAAGCTGGTAAAACTCGTTTACGTCCAATATTAATGACAGCATTCGCGACGATCGCAGCATTAATTCCGCTTGCATTAACAACCTCGTCAGGAACGCTGATTTCTAAAGGATTGGCGATCGTTGTAATCGGTGGTCTAACAACTTCCACACTATTAACATTGATCATCGTACCTGTCCTATATGAGTTATTCTTCAGAAGACAGGCAAAACGTGAAAAAGCAAAATTAAATTCATAAAAAAAGAGTACAGTCCGGTTTACATGCCGGCTGTACTCTTTTTTGCTTTATGTAAGAACTGCCAAATAATATTTAGCATCCCACTGAGCTTCTACAAAAAACTCGTAAGCGATATAGGACTTGTATATGGCATACATAGCGAACAGCGTAACGATTGCCATTAGTTCTTCCCTTTTTTTCGCAACCTTTTTATATAGGATGTACCCCATAATTCCAATAAAGATCAGATACAAAATATAGATAATTAAGGAGAATTTTTGTACGCTCATCTCATTAACTGCTTCCCTAAATTGATCTAGCTCTCTCTGATTCTTTTTACCTTCTTGAAGCTCACTCTGCTTTTTACCGTCTCCAATACTCCAAGTCAAGATTTCTCCATCTGCTATTATCCTATAGTGAAAGCCTCCTGCCTTTTTCTCAGCAACGATCTGTGAGGAGGCAAACACATAAGTTTGTAACAAATTAAAAAGTAAAACAGTCATGACGAAAAGTTTAAATGAAATTCGCAATCAAACGCCCCCTGTTTATTGGTTCGTTTCCCTCTTCATCTCCTTATCTCTAGATCAACTCTTTACATGAAGCGAATCTGTTTTTATATGTACCCTTCTTTATTCTAAAGCACTACATACTTTTCCATCATTTTGCACATCGGGACTATAGACCTTGTTTCGACCTTCCTACTTATGGGAAATATATCAGCAATCATCTCATACAGGAGGCTTTTAGATTATGAAACAAATCTGCTCTCAAAAAGTGATCGTTACCGCTAAATATACAGTGAGTAAAGCCATTGAGATTATGCATTCTGCTAAGAGACTTAACAGCCAGCTATTTTTAAGTAAAGATGGTATTACCATTCAAGCCACAGGATTATCACAGCTCGTAGCATTCTTTTTAACGTTAAAAGAAGGAGATTCTTTTCTTTATATCGTTGAAGGTGCTGATGCTGAGTCAGCGATGAGTCTGATCTTACCTCCAGAGCAACCTTCGTAATTTCTACAACCCTACCTTTGCCTTCATCTTCTTCTTAAATATCATGGGTAGACCGACAAGGACAAATAAAAGAGTAGTGCCGATCCAAACGACTTTTTTACTTCCAGACGTCATGGATGTACCTAAATACGTATAAGCGATTGTTCCCGGAATGATACCTATTGCAGTAGCGATCGCATAGTCTTTAAATCTTACCTTTGTTAAGGACGTTAAATAACTCACGAGATCGAAATTTAATACCGGAAGCAACCTTAATAACAGAACGAAACGAACGCCTTCACTTTCGATCTTGTTACGTACTTTTTCGTATTTTTCGTTTTTCCATTGTTTATTTTTCTTGAAACGGCCAAGGCGGTTGATCGCGAAATACGTAAGGAGTCCTCCTCCTAGCGATCCGAGATATGTATACAGACATCCCCAATAAAAGCCAAACGACAAACCGCTTGTAATGGCAAATATGGAAGATGGAAATAACACAAACGGCCTCAATGTATAGAGAACAACAAAGATAAAAGGTGCGATCCATCCCCACTGTACGATCCAATTTCTAAATTCTTCAGGACTAAATCCCTTATAGTTTTTTTGCAGCCAGAGAAATAAAATGATTAAACCCGCAACTAATAACATCAGATATAGCCACTTTTTTGTAAGTTTCATGTTTCCTCCATGTGAAAGTTTCATTTAGTAAGCATTTTTCCTTCTTATGCACATATCCATACATAGTGTGATTGGCAAAGGAGGTTATTGATTATGATCGTAAAAGCAACTCGACCTATTTATGCAGAACGTGCTGCCAAACTTGTTGAACTTACTGGCAGCTTTACAGAATCCATCTATCTACAAAAAGGAGATCGAACAGCTGACGGAAAGAGTTTTCTCGGTATCATCGCATTGTCTATCTATCCTGATGACTTCATTGAAATTATATGCGATCCGCCTAATACAGAATTAAAAGAAAAAATACTTTCGTCTGGACTTTTCGCAAGCTGTAAATCTTAATCTATTGTTCTTATTTTATCTTATTACAGATCACTCGTTTTTGGCTAATTCTTCCTGACTAAGTTTGATGATGCTGGATGCAATGTAAAACACTTTTACGCTTTTTAGCTGAATATCTTCCATACAAAAATGACCAAAAATAAGGACTTCGCATGAAAATGAATCGCATGCAAAGCCTTATTTTTTTCCTGTTTATGAAGAAACACTCGTAAGACCAACGTTTTTTATAATTCGCTCAACATTGCATTCAACGAATTTATTCTTGTTTGTAACGGGATTTTTGCTTCATTTAGCATTTTTTTGTAAATATCCAATATCATAGTACTGTATGTCGTTCCTGGAATGGCCCATTTTCCGTTCAGTTGCCCCCATGTCACGGCACTGCCTCTTTGGACATATTGGAACCTGGGATCAACGAGAGGATATTGGGAAGGTAGAGGCTGTGTTGAAGCATAAGCAAACAAGTGCTGGATGTGGGCTAAGACGCCTTCTTGAGGAGTTTTAAACACAGCTGATTCGTTCTTGCCTGTCGCACCGATTCCTGCATAATTATTCTGCGATGCCTTTACGTTGCCTTCAAAGCGAAAGTATCCTGTTTCTTGAACAGCCTGAGCAAATGCCACATCTCCTCTAATTCCGTACACCTGTCCGATTTGAAGGTAAAGAGCAGCTACAGAAGGCGCATTCGGATTTACCTTCCTAACAAATCGATCCATCTCATCCGCTGTGAGTAACGTTGAACCTCCAATCGTCAGTCCCTTTGGAGACTCTGGTTTTGGCGGTTCTGGATTTGGCTTTGGTGGCACTGGACTTGGCTTTGGCGGTTCTTGGACTGGAGGCTGCTGATTTGTGCTCTTCTCTACCACATAAGCATCCACGACACCTTGCGAACGAATCGTCTTAGCAAAATTCTCTGCGTACTCTCGATTTTGAAAAGCTCCAGCTTGAACTCTGTAATACGTTTTGTTTCCGCTTTTTATTTCGTCAATAAAGGCTGTAATGTTTTGTTTGGCTAGAAGTGAAACTCGAGTTACCGCATTCTCTTTTTGTTCAAATGCTCCTGCGATCACATTGAAAATTTGTGTTTGTGTAATCTGTACCTGTTTTTTTGGAAGAGAAAGACTTTGTGCGATTCCTTTTGCAATGGCGATAGACACGTCATTTTGAAAATCTTCTCTTTTTAAAAGAGCCAAATTTTTCTCGTTATCCAAAAAAAGTACTTCTAGTAAGACGGCAGACTTTTTTGTTTCACGAAGCACGTGAAAATCAGCTTGTTTTTGTCCTCTGTCGCGCGCACCGTACTTACTCATAACAGCAGCGACTGATGCATGTAAAACGTTTTGTATCTTTTTCGTTTCAGCACCCGCTCGCTGGTGCACATAGCTTTCAAAGCCTTCTCCCCCACCGATGTTCTGGTGGATAGACACTAACAGTTCTGCATTCTTGCTGTTTGCTAAATTTGTTCTTTCTTCTAATGATACGGTTGTATCACCTGTTCGAGTCATGATGACCGTCACTTCATAGTTGTTTTCAAGATTACTCTGTATCTTTTTGGCGATTGCCAGATTATATACTTTTTCAAATTGCTCTTTATTTACCGCTCCTGGATCATTACCTCCATGGCCCGGGTCAATGATTATGACTTTCAAATTGTCACCTTCTTATTTCTCCAATAGAAGCGCTTTTTAAAATGAAAATGGCGCTTACTTCTATTAAAAAGGATTTGGCGGTATACTAAAAGAGCCATATGACTATTTTTATAAAATTGGATATTTGACTAAGGTGGGTAACAGAATGGAAGCTGCTTTATTTGGAAGTGTTTTATCTGCATTAGCAACCGGTTTTGGTGCACTGCCTGTTCTTTTCTGGTCTCAGGTAACACACCGGTTTCGCGACATCTTGCTTGCTCTTACCGCAGGTATCATGGTCGCTGCTTCAACGTTCAGCTTGATTCCTCAAGCTCTTGAACTATCAAACTTAACAGTCCTTACGATTGGTATCACACTCGGTACCCTAACACTCTTACTCTTAGAAAGATTCGTTCCGCACGTTGATCTTGATCATTCTAAGATATTTAAAGGCATTGATGCTAAAGCCTTTCTTGTCATTGCTGCGATTACCTTGCACAATCTGCCGGAAGGCCTTTCTGTTGGTGTCAGTTATGCAAGTGACAATACAGGACTTGGCGGATTGATCGCATTTGCGATCGGACTTCAAAACGCACCAGAAGGTCTGTTAGTTGCCCTTTTTCTCATTCATCAAAATATGAATCGATTCAAGGCATTCCTTATTGCCACATTAACGGGTGCTGTTGAAATCGTTACAGCTTTGCTTGGGTATGTGCTCACTTCCTATGTAGAGAATCTTGTACCGTATGGGCTTTCCTTTGCAGCCGGTGCTATGCTCTTTATCGTATACAAAGAACTCATCCCTGAAAGCCATGGTGACGGTCATGCCCGATCTGCTACTTTATCCTTTATCGCCGGGCTCTTGATCATGATTTACTTAACTCAAATCTTTGGATAAATAAACAGCAAAAACTATCTTCTACCTTAGTTTTTGCTGTTTTTTTTTATGCCTATTTTTGCGTATCTATGTGTACTCCACGTCCATAATGTCAGTCACTTTTAAAATATGCATCCGTTTCTCTTCATTGAGCACCCTTAATTCTTTTTTATATTCGTCCATATAATGCACATAGCCTATAAGTACGAGCACTTTGCCTTTTTCAAAATACGTAAACTTCAGCGCTTGGTTCTCTTCCATTGCAAAACAGATGGTCTCATTGAATTCTTCATACTTTTGTTCATCTAATTCTGGCTTTCTTCCATAATCTAGAGCGTCCTGATGCTCTCTTAACATTTTAACGTGCTCAGGCAGCATCATGGCCGTCCACTTAATCGTTCCTCTGTCACGAATCACCGTTCTTCCGCCCCCTTATGCCTTATGTCCGCCTAAAAGTCGGCTTCTGTATAGTGCTGTTCCTCCTTTTGTATAAGAAACAGCCCGCAAAAGAGAATTGGAGCCGTACTTTTGCCTAATATCATCCATAACGTAGCCGATTTTTCTTTTCTTTGGATGGTCTAAAGAAAACAAAGTCAGCTGTGTTTCTGTATCTTCGCAAACATTAGAAAGAGCGATCGAAATCTTACGCACCGTCTCTCCTCGATAAAAGGTTTGAAGAAGTTCAAGACACACTTCATACAGCTCCATCGTAATATTAGATGGCTGATCAATCGATTTTGAACGATGAAAGCCGCCACCACCTTCATCTTTGCTGTACCCTAGCCCAAAACTGATCGTCCTTCCTGCTTTTCTTGCCCTTCTCGCACGCCTTGCCACCTCTTCACACATCTCCAAGATGACATGTTTGATCTCCGTTATATCTGTATAGTCCCGAAGTAAAATCTGGCTTTTTCCGTAGCTGACCTGACCTTGCATAATGGGCGCACCGATTTCAGACAGATCGATGCCCCATGCATGGTGATAGAGCTGATTTCCCATGATCCCGAATTTTTTCTCTAAAAGTTCAAGAGGATAATGCGCGAGGTCACCGACTGTTACAATACCCATCCTGTTTAAAGTCCGCTCTACTCTCGATCCGATTCCCCACATCTGGCTTAGCGGGGATAGAGGCCATAGTTTCTTCTCTACATCTTCATACCCCCACTGCGCCACTCCTTTTTTCTTCGCTTCAAGATCGAGACAAAGCTTTGACATGAGCATGTTCGGTCCGATTCCGATCGCACACGGCAATCCAAACTCTCGCCAGATGTCACGGCGGATCCTCTCAGCAAGTTCTTGTGCACTTCCCCATAACCTTTCTGTTCCGTCAGCTTGAAGAAAACTTTCATCCACGCTATATGTGTGGATCGACTCTGGTGGAACATACCGATGCAGCATCTTCGTAATCTCCATCGATCTTTCTAGGAAATAAGCCATCTGCGCGTTTACAACGATAATGTTTTTATTCTTTGGAATCTCAAACAGCCGGTTGCCTGTACGAATACCAAAATCAGCCTTCAGCCTCGGTGACGCTGCAAGCACCACGCTTCCCTGTCTCTCCGTATCCCCTACTACTGCCAAATGACATGTCAGCGGATTTAACCCTAAGCGAACAGCAGCACAGCTTGCATAAAAACTTTTCATATCCATACATAAAATCGTTCGCTTAGGCATTTCATCATAGTTCATTCGACACACCCCTTTCATCACTTTACGAACATCTGTTCTTTATATGTATACCCATTTTAACCGAATGTATGTTCTTATAACAATGGTAATTTTTTCAGCAAATTTTGCAGATTGACGTTTTTGAGTCAAAAGTCTAGGATTTATAAGGAAAGTTAGGTGAAGAAATGAATCGTTTATTGATAAGAAAAATGATTCAACATTCGTTGAAGGATTATTTATGGGAAGAAGAAAATTGTATATTAACGGAGAAAGAATGGGCCGATCTAGAAGAAAAAGTTTTGCGCCAGATACAAGAGGATGACCAAAATGAAGCTGTTTACAGCATCATTCAGGACGTTCTCTATACCTATTTTACAAATAAATAAGCAGGTTCCGTCTTTTGAAGAGGGAACCTGCTATTTTTGATGTTTGGTGTGAGAGGTTTGGACTGTGATCGATGAGATTTTAAGCGGCAATCCATAAGTTTCAGGCTGTCATCCACGAGTTTCGGACTTCAATCCACGAGTTTCGGACTTCAATCCACGAGTTTCGGACTTCAATCCACGAGTTTCGGACTTCAATCCACGAGTTTCGAGCCCCAATCCACGAGTTTCGAGCCCCAATCCACGAGTTTCGAGCCCCAATCCACGAGTTTCGAGCCCCAATCCACGAGTTTCGAGCCCCAATCCACGAGTTTCGAGCCCCAATCCACGAGTTTCGAGCTCCAATCCACGAGTTTCATCATCAGCTCCAAAAGTCTTATAACTCTCCATTTTGTTTACATAATAAAATTATTGCAACTTACTTTTGTCGAAACGATTTTCCACCTAGTGTTTCAATCAATTTTGGCATGACTTGATACATCGTACTTCCAACGTTCATCCACCATGGGAGGTTGATCTCACGAACCGGACGCTCCATCGCTTTAACAATTTTGTCTGAGACATGCGAAGGCTGGAGCATCAGTTTTTGAACGTTTTTAACGTAATTGCCAGACTGATCAGCAAGTGTAAAGAAGTTGGTCGCGATCGGTCCAGGGTTGATGGTGGTCACGTCTACCCCTTTGTGTGCGACTTCCAAACGCAACCCGTTTGAGAATCCTAACACAGCATGTTTCGTTGCTGCGTACACGCTGGATTTTGGCGTTGAGATCTTACCGGCCTGAGAAGCAATATTCACGATATGACCACTTCCTCTTTGAAGCATATGAGGCAGAACAGCTCTCGTACAAGCCATCAGCCCCAGAACGTTCGTTGAAAACATTCCTTCGATATTTTTCCATGGCGAATCCACAAACTCTTCAAAAATGCCGTAACCCGCGTTATTCACTAAAATATGTATGTTTTGATGTTCACTAAGGATGGTTGAAAAAACTTCCTCAACGCTGTCTGTGTTCGAAACATCTAAAATATAATAAGGGGCTTTTATATTCGTAGCTTTTAAGATCGCTTCCTGTACCACTTTTAGCTGATCTTCTCTTCTTGCAGTAAGGATGGGCGTTGCTCCTTTTTTAGCAACATCCATAGCTAGGTGAGCGCCGAGTCCCCCTGATGCTCCTGTTATCAACACGACTTTATTTCTTAATGTACTCATCTTATAACTCCTGTTCTGCGATAATGTGATATCTTTTTCTCTTCCTCTACTCGCACTCTTCCTTCTGATTGAAGCAGATCGAGGTGTCCCACAACTTCAGATACTACTAATCCGAGTTGCTTTTCATATAATTTTGGAAATAGACGTCGACACAGTTCAAAAACGGTTAACGGCTCATCGCTCAACAGATGTTCAAGCGTCTTTGCACGCTCGGTATGATCGTGTAAGCGTTTTGTGATCAACTGTGCTGCATTCGTAAAAGGCTCGCCGTGTCCAGGGTATACTGTTTTTAAGTTCAGCGTGTATAGGTATTGCAATGTCTCTCGGTATTGAAGCAAGGTTCTTGGCCGCTCGGTTTCGTTCAAAGCCGGCGGTTCTAATAGGGCATTAGACGAAATATGAGGCAACAGCACATCCCCGCCGATTAAGATACCGTCTTTTTCATGATAGAGAGAAAGATGGTCTGGAGCATGTCCGGGCGTCTTTAAAAAGATGAATCCCTCGTGACCAGGCACTTCATCACCAGGTAAAGGCAGGGTGTCTGGAACAAACGCGCTTGAGAACGTACGATACTTTCGCAGCTTTAAAAGTTCTATTCTTCCAAGAGTATCTGGCACTCCAAAAGAATGATAGAGGTCGGTATAAAACGTTTCTCCCTGTTCAATAAATTTACGGTCGCCACTAACATAAGGAACGGCTTCTCTAAGCATGAGGGTCGGAACACCACTCTCTTGAATCTCTTTTGATAGACCTGCATGATCAGGGTGGTAGTGCGTGCAGATATAATAATCTAAATCTTTAAAAGTGAGCCCATGATCCTTAAGGATAGAGAGAAGCTGTTGTCTGCTTTCTTCGGTTTTTGCTCCGGAATCAACAAGCGTAACCGCATCACTTTTTAGGAGGACACAGTTTACAGGACCTACATCAAATGGTGTAGGAAGCGTAATCGGGATAATTGCTGTTTTTTGAGTCATCTTTTCCTCCAAATAAAATAACTAGTTGACATACATATAGAAATCATAGCATAATGTTTTTTAAAATATAAAAGAAATGCCAATTATGGCCAATAAATAAATGCGTTGAAAGGGATTAGTACGTAATCTCCTCCGTTTAGAGAGTGGAATCCATAGGCTGCAAGATTTCACCGTAAAGGAATTACCGAACCTGCCCTGGAGCAGTCTGGAGAAATCTGGCGCAGTTCTGCGATAAAGACATCTTGAGCGGGCAATTAATATGCCAACAAAGGTGGTACCACGGATCACTCCCATCCGTCCTTTATATAGGACTGGGAGTTTTTTTATACTCAAAAATCTGGGAGGGATCAACCGTGGGGACAGAAAAAATTACGTTTATTGGTGCCGGATCTATGGCTGAGGCCATTATGGAAGGGCTCATCAAAAAAGAAAAATGGCAAGCTGATCTGATTACGATAAAAAATCGAAGCAATACACAACGAGTGGATGAACTACGCGTTAAGTATGGTGTCGTGCCTGCGTCTACGATAGAAGAAGCTGTTGCTGGTGCTGATATCATTATTCTTGCTGTGAAGCCAAAAGATGCGCACGATGCGGTAAATAATATCAAACCATTTGTTAAGAGTCATCAGCTGATCCTTTCTGTTATGGCAGGCATCTCCACTGAAACGTTAACAGATTGGCTTCACCTTCAAAATCCCATCATGAGAGCGATGCCAAATACATCTGCATCGATCGGATATTCTGCTACTGCACTCTCCTCAGGAAAGTTTGCCATGCAATCACATATTGAAAAGTCTCTTGAGCTATTTGAGACGATCGGAACGGTTACACTTGTACCAGAAGAAAAACTTCATATTGTTACCGGCCTCTCAGGAAGCGGCCCTGCCTATGTTTACTATATCGCGGAAGCCATGCAAAAAGCGGCTGAAGAATTAAATCTTTCCGAAGAAGAAGCAAAGACTTTAATCTCTCAAACGCTTTTAGGTGCCTCTCTTATGCTTAAACAAACAACAGATTCCCCGATTGAGCTTAGAAGAAAAGTAACCAGTCCTGGAGGCACGACAGAGGCAGGGATTGGCAAGCTAGATCAATTTGGAGTTCAAGATGCGTTTTTAGCTTGCATCAAAAGAGCGGTGAAACGGTCTGAAGAGTTAGGAAGATTGAACTGAACTCTTAACGAGCTGTTTCTTGGAATGAAATATTCTTAAATGCACCGCCTGGAGTTAACGTGATTGTAATAACAACTCCTTTTTCCGTAGCACCTTTCCTGATCCAAAGTTTAAATCTTTCGACATCATCTCCATTTTGAACGGTCGTTCGTCCAACATATAAATAATCTACAATATCGTAATCGGGGTAGCGCTTCCCTGTTTCGAAAACAGCGAGCCTTCCCCATTTTGCATAAGCAGGTTCTTGTACTCTTGGAGTTTCTGCAAAAACCTTAATCGGAAGTGAGCTACACACTAGAAAAACGGCCATCAAGAAGCAGAATAACTTGTTGGAAATCTTCATACTACCAACTCCTTTTCGTTATTTTGCACCAATTCTCTCGTTTTCTCTGCAGAAATTGACGATTAGAAAAAATTGACAAGCCCTTTACTTACTCTTTATCATCTAAGTAGAAGCTAGAGCTAGATTTAGGGAGGGATTTGTGTGACCGAAGTAGAAATTTCCCAAAGATACCTTGAATTGCGCGTTCAGTTTGAAAAGTTCACGAAACGATCTCTTACTGACAAAGAGCTTGTTTTTATCCACTGGCTGACAGAAAAAGGAGCCACTGTTGAAGAACACAACAGAGAAGAAAAAAAGAAGCGTTCAAAACGCAGAAAATAACTCACCCTTCCTCTTCAAACAGGAAGGGTTTCTTTCATTCTGGCTATAACTTTGTTCCTGATGAAAGTGGTTGATTTCCGTTTCAAGTGCTCCCTTTCCGCGGGGCGACCGGTGAGCCACTTGCCGCTTTGCGCCTCTAAGTGTCTCACCTGACCGCTCGTCCCGCAGGAGTTTCGCACCCTACACTCCAATCAACCTAATCAGTGATGGGTATAGTGAATGCTTGAGGCACTTAGGAACCTTAGTTTGTAAGTCAAAGCTAGAGTACAATAACTTAAAAGAACCCTCTTGATAAAACGGTTGAATAGCAGACTTTTTTCTTTTTCCTCTTCTTCATGCGAGATGATTGAAGCGATAGATGCCGACGCTTATAGGACGAGCGGTCAGTTCGAAATGTGGAAGTGATTCGTTCAACTTTTGACCTCTAGGCTAGCCACTGCAACTAGACAGGTGGAGACTTCTAAGGACGCGTAGCGGCAGAAACTCACCGCCTGCTCCTCGGAAAGCGAGCATCTGACACAGAAATAAACTACCACCAAAAGGAACAAACTTAAAAAAGCACGAAGCCTTTCATTTTATCTCCGTTTTCATTTACCTTATACTGACTATATCTTTTTTTATGAAGGGAGCTTACATTCTTGACCTATATATTTGCTCACAGAGGATCTAGTAAGGATTGTCCGGAAAACACGATGGCTGCATTCCAAAAAGCATTTAAAGACGGCGCTGATGGGATCGAGCTTGATGTACAGCTTTCTAAAGATGGTGTACCGGTCATCATTCATGATGAGAAAATAGATCGAACGACTAACGGAAAAGGTTATGTTGTTGATTTTACCCAAGATGAACTAGCACGATTAGATGCAGGCAGCTGGTTTTCAAAAGAGTACAGCAAAGAATCTATTCCTTCTCTTCAACAATTTTTAGAATGGATAGCACCGCTGCCGATGTTGCTTAATATTGAATTAAAAAACAATATCGTCGAATATAACGGACTCGAAGAAAAGGTACTTCAATTGTTGCATCACTATGGGATGATGGATCGAACTGTGATCTCATCGTTCAATCATTATAGTTTAGTCAAGATCAGAAGATTGAACCGTTATGTTCAGACGGCACCTCTTTACTCTTCGGGATTGTTTGAACCGTGGGAGTATGTGAAAGCCGTTTGTTCACAAAGTGCGCATCCGAACTATAAATCTCTCCATCCTTACATCATGAAAGGCTTTAAAAGAAATAATATTCCTGTTCGTCCTTATACGGTTAACAGTCAGAAGTGGATGAAGTATTTTTTTGAGTGGAACATAGAAGCGATCATAACCGACTATCCGATTCTAGCAAGAGATGTGTTGAACAGCCTTCCACCACATTCAAAGAGCAGATTTCTTCAAAAATAGTGATAGAACGTACTACAATGAGAAAGAAAAGTTATGATGCTAAAAAAAGCTTGTTCTTAAAAGAAAAAGGAGTTGTTTCATATTCAACCGTTATTGTTTCAACCATTGACCATCCGCGATGTAACACTAAAGAATCGGATCGTCATGTCACCTATGTGTATGTACTCTTGTTATGAACAAGATGGAGTTGTGACCCCTTGGCATATGACTCATTACACGTCTCGAGCAATGGGTCAGACAGGACTAATCATGACAGAAGCAGCCGCTGTAAGCCCACAAGGAAGAATAAGTGCCGAAGACTTAGGAATCTGGGATGACAGCCATGTAGAAGGGTTATCTCAACTGGTTTCATCCATTCAAGAAAACGGCTCCAAAGCAGCGATACAAATCGCCCATGCAGGACGTAAGGCTATGATAGATGGACCGATCATCGCTCCATCTGCTATCGCTTTTTCAGAAAAGATGAAGACGCCAGAAGAAATGTCACTTCAGCAGATCGAAGAGACAGTCAGTCAATTTCGAAGTGCTGCAAAAAGAGCGAAAACAGCTGGATTTGATGTGATCGAGATTCATGGGGCGCATGGGTATTTGATCAATGAATTCCTCTCTCCTCTATCTAACCGAAGAAGTGATTCTTATGGAGGCAGCCAAGAAAATCGTTACCGTTTCTTACAAGAGATCATTGCTGCTGTCAGATTAGAATGGGAAGGTCCGCTGTTTGTTCGTGTCTCAGCGAACGATTATCACCCTGAAGGAAATACACCAGAAGATTTTGTAACCTATTCGGAGTGGATGAAAGAAGATGGGGTCGATTTGATCGACTGCAGTTCAGGAGCTGTTGTACCGGCAAAGATTCCGACGTTCCCTGGGTATCAAGTTTCTTTTGCAGACAAGATTAAAAACGAAGCTGAAATCGCAACAGCAGCTGTTGGCTTGATCACAACAGGCAAACAGGCGGAAGAAATCTTACAAAACAAGCGAGCTGACCTTATTTTTATCGGTCGAGAGTTTTTAAAAGATCCGTATTGGCCGCGATCAGCAGCCCAAGACCTTGGAACAGAGATCGAAAGTCCGAAACAATATGAACGTGGTTGGTAAGAATGGGAAAAAGCTGGCTCTTTAGAGTCAGCTTTTTTCTATTTATATGACACATTCCTCTTGAGAAAATGATTCAATCCTTTATACAATAAAACGCAGATTAAAAGCCAGGTTCCTCCAGCCGCAAACCCACCTAGAACATCTGTAGGATAATGAACACCTAAATATACTCGACTAAAACCGACTGATCCTATAAAAAGTGCCGTAACGCCATACATGAACTTTCGATATTTGTACAACAACGAATAGTTATGTACGAGAAGATAGGTAAGCAAACCAAAAAAAGCGATGGAGATCATGGCATGGCCACTAGGAAAGCTATAACCCGTAATCTCAATGACTCGATCATACATCGGTCTATCTCTTTCAAACCATTCTTTGAACCATTGATTTTCAAAGCGAATTCCGATGAGACAAACGCCTAACACGAACGGTTCGATCCACTTTCTTTCACCGATCAGCCAGATTACAGCAAAAAAGAGAAAGATTGCATATTGATACGGCCGAGAAGCCATGTTTGTCAGGAATGTAAAGCTATCATTTAGAGCAGGCTGATGGATAACAGACACATTTTTCATCGCCCATACATCAAGAACTTCTACTCTTGAATGTTCGTAAACAGAAGCAAACAGAATAAAAATCCCTAGGCAAAGAGCAGTTAACGCTACTGTTCTAATCACGCTGTTCTTAAAGATCATGAAACGATCAGCTCCTGTTACTTTTTTCCCTTTTTAATGATGCTTTCTCCATGCTTTCTCTCGATCGATGACAATACATCGTGAAGCAGAGCATCTTTTTCGTTTTTTTCGACAGAGAACAGATCAAGCTGATAAGTAGCTTGTTCTTTTTCCACTACTTCTGTAGCTGTTATGCCTAATAATCGAACAGGTTCCTGATTCCAATGTTGACGAAAGAGTGCAACCGCTGTTTTTTGAATATCTATTGCATGCTGTGTTCCGTTTGCGAGCATCTTACTCCTCGAAATCGTTTTACGATCGCTATAACGAATGGTGATCGCAAGAGTTAGTGCTACATACCCTTTTACTTTAAGCCGAGACGACACTTTATCCGCGAGCCTTTTGAAAACAGCTTCTGATTCCATAACAGAGATAAGATCTTCACTCAATGTCGTAGAATTTCCGATCGATCGATAATCACTTGCAGCACTTGGATCGACGGGACGCGTATCTATCCCGTTAGCTCTTTCTTTCATCTTTATACCATTGATGCCAAAACGATGTTTCAGTTCATAATCTACAGCATCTGCCAGATCTTTAATTGTTATGATGCCATACTTGTTTAGCTTTTCTTCGGTTTTTTTACCGATTCCGTGCATCTCCCCGACTTTCAGTGGCCAGAGCTTTTCTCTGAGATCTCTCTTTCGAAGAACTGTGATTCCGAGCGGTTTCTTCATATCTGATGCTGTTTTAGCTAAAAATTTATTCGGACCGATCCCGATTGATGATGGCAAATTCAGCTCATTCAACAGTCTAACTTGAATCTCCTTTGCCATTTCGAGCGGCTCTTGGCAGTCTGTCACATCCATATATCCTTCATCTATGGAAACAGGCTCTACCTTTTCTGTATATTCCTGCAGAAGCTGAAACATGCGTGATGAATACATTTTGTATGTTTCAAAGTCTGGAGGAACAACAACAAGATCTGGACAAAGTTTTCTAGCTTGCCAAAGTGGCATCGTCGTTCTTACGCCTTTTTCCCTCGCTTCATAACTACAAGTTACGATGATTCCTTTTCGCTCTTCTACATTTCCAGCTACCGCAACCGGCTTTCCTCGAAGCTCAGGGTTTTCAGCCATCTCTACTGAAGCATAGAAGCTGTTCATGTCCACATGAAATATGATTCTTCTTTTAGACCCAGGAGACTGATACACATGAACACTCCCTTTATCAAAAAACTTATCTATTAGTATATGTTAGAACACCTTTTAAAAACAAAAGAAAAAGACAAGGTATCTACCTTGCCTTGTGAAGCCGCTTTCCAGTATCCTCTACCCATTCAACAAATTCTTCACCATGAAAATGCTTGTTTAAATCTTTATGTAATTGAATAAGATCTCGATAGAATTCTTTTTTACTTTCATCTTCCATCCATTTTTGAAGAAAGCCATAGATTTGGCAATTGAAACTTGTAGACTCCTTATGTTTAACCATTCCTTCATCTGTTAAATAAACATAAGATATTCGGCGGTCATCGTTCTTTTTCTCTAATCTCACGTAGCCTTTATCTTTTAGACGTTTGATTACTTGCATAACTGTGGATACATCCCACAATCCGTAATAAGCGATCTTAGAGATCGTAATGTCTTCTTCTAGCGAAACGATCCATAAAATATGTTGCTCTGCCTGAGTTAACCCGATGGCTTTCGCAGCTTTTTGCCAATCTTCTTCCAAAACTTTATACACGCCACGCATATAATTTACCATCATATGCATGTCAGATAGTTGACTCATCCCATTTCCTCCCCCGAAATAAGATTCTTTTAAATTACCAATATTTTCATTTACATGATAAAAACATCTTACATAAATCTTAAAGTGACTGTCAACTTTTTGCGACATTTTGTTTTATAGAGCAACAAAAACAGGCAACAAGGCCTATTAAACACTAAAAACTTGGCGAAAATCCGCCAAGTTTCGTCATTTTTCTTATTCGCCTGCTGTTATTCCAATGACCGCAAGTACCATTTCGGCCGTCTTCGTCAATTCATCGATCGGCATTCTTTCGTTCGTTGTGTGGATCTCTTCATAACCTACAGCTAGATTTACAGTTGGAATGCCATGACCTGCGATAATGTTCGCATCACTTCCACCACCACTATGAAGAAGTCTGTGAGGGCGTCCGATCTTCTCAGCTGCTTTTTTGGCAACTTCTACAACATGATCCCCTTCACCAAACTTGAATCCTGGGTACATCACTTCGATCTCAACTTCTGCACGTCCGCCTAATTCTGCCGCAGCTGATTCATAAGCTTCTTTCATTTTTGCTGTTTGAACTTCCATTTTCTCGTTGATCAATGAACGTGCCTCAGCTAGTACGAAAACAGTGTCACAAACGATATTTGTTTGCTCCCCAGTACCTCCACCGTGGAAATGACCAATGTTAGCTGTAGTTTCTTCATCAATTCTGCCAAGTGGCATGCGAGCGATCGCTTTAGCTGCAATCGTGATGGCTGAAACTCCTTTTTCTGGAGCAACACCGGCATGTGCAGATTTACCATAAATCTTTGCACGCACTTTTGCCTGAGTAGGAGCAGCAACGATAATATCCCCAACAGGACCATCACTGTCTAGGGCAAAACCATATTTTGCTGTGATCTTTGACGCATCCATTGCCTTTGCGCCCACTAATCCAGATTCCTCTCCTACTGTAATAATAAATTGAATATCACCGTGAGAGATATTTTTTTCTTTTAAGACTTTAATCGCTTCAAACATTGCAGCAAGACCTGCTTTGTCATCCGCTCCAAGAATCGTAGTACCATCTGTTACTACATACCCATCTTTTATAGAAGGTTTGATCCCGTTACCAGGAGTAACTGTGTCCATATGAGAAGTGAAATAGATCGTGTCCACGCCTTCTTTATTTCCTTTTAACGTACAGATTAAATTTCCTGCAGCGTGCTCTGTCGTAGATTCAGCATCATCCTCATAGACTTCAACACCAAGTTCTTCAAACTTCTTTTTAAGTACGATTGAGATCTCTTTCTCATGTCTAGTCTCTGAGTCAATTTGAACAAGCTCTAAAAATTCGTTTAACAAACGGTCTGCATTTACCATTTATGTATTCCCTCGCTTCTTATAGTGGTATGTTTCCATGCTTTTTGTAAGGTCTGTCTTCACTCTTGTTGCGCAGCATGTCAAGCGCTTGAATACACTTGATTCTCGTGTCTCTCGGATCGATCACATCGTCTACCATCCCGTTTGCAGCAGCGATATAAGGGTTAGCAAACTTGGTACGATACTCTTCAATCTTAGCGGCTCTCGTCGCTTCAGGATCTTCGCTTCGTTCGATCTCTTTGGCAAAGATGATGTTTGCAGCTCCCTGCGGCCCCATAACAGCGATCTCTGCATTCGGCCATGCGAATACTAGATCTGCTCCAATAGACTTACTATTTAAAGCTACGTATGCACCGCCATATGCTTTTCGCAGGATGATCGTAATCTTTGGAACCGTAGCTTCTGAGTATGCATAAAGAATCTTTGCTCCATGACGGATAATGCCACCATGTTCTTGTTTGACTCCTGGAAAGAATCCTGTTACATCTTCAAACGTGATGATCGGAATGTTGAAAGAGTCACATAAACGGATAAAACGCGATGCTTTATCTGAAGAATCAATGTCTAGTCCTCCAGCCATGACTTTTGGCTGATTACATACTAATCCTATCACTTCACCCTTTATCCTTGCAAAACCTACAACTATATTTCTTGCAAATTGAGCATGCACTTCCATGAATGAGTCCTTATCCACCACTTCTTGGATAACCGTTCTTACATCATAAGGCCGAGTTGAATCAAATGGAATGATCTCTGTCAGTTCAGGGCGATCATCTTCTTCATCTCCCCAAGGTAAGACAGGTGTTCTTTCTTTATTATTCTGCGGAAGGTAAGAGATTAAACGTCGAACATCTTCTAACACTTCTGTTTCAGATGGTGCAGTAAAATGTGCGTTACCACTCTTAGAGCCATGAACTTCAGCTCCGCCTAGATCTTCAGAAGAAATCTTTTCCCCTGTCACCGTTTCGATTACTTTCGGTCCTGTGATAAACATCTGACTTGTTTTTTCCACCATGAACACAAAATCTGTAATCGCTGGAGAATAAACCGCTCCCCCTGCACAAGGTCCCATGATGACGGAGATCTGAGGAATCACACCAGAATAGATGCTGTTTCGATAAAAGATGTGCCCATAGCCATCAAGTGACATGACACCTTCTTGTATACGAGCCCCTCCTGAATCGTTCAACCCGATAAAAGGAGTTCCGTTCTTAGCCGCAAGATCCATAACAGCAGCGATTTTTTTTGCATGCATCTCTCCAAGAGCTCCGCCAAAAACCGTGAAATCTTGGGCGAACAAATAAATGGGACGACCATGGATCTTTCCATAACCAGTTACCACACCTTCTCCCGGCGCTTTCATTCCAGAAAGGCCAAAGTCATGTGAACGGTGCTCCATGAAAGGGTTTAGTTCAACAAACGTACCTTCGTCAAGTAAAAGATCGATACGTTCTCGTGCCGTTAACTTTCCGCGTTCATGCTGCTTATCGATGCGGTCATCACCGCCGCCTAATTCAATCTCTGTCTTCTTTTCATAAAGTTCATTAATCTTGTCATAGATGTCCATTATTTTGCTTCCTCCTTGCTTTTCGTCTTCTCACAAAGCTCAAACAATACCTTGTGGGTGGAAGAAGGATGCATGAATGCAACGGATGCACCACCTGCGCCAGGTACAGCAGCATCATGAATCATCATAATGCCATTTGATTTCATCTCATCTATGCGATCTTGTATGTTTGTAACGCCAAGAGCAACATGATGAACGCCTTGCCCACGCTTTTCAATAAACTGTGCGATAGGACTTTCTGTAGTCAAAGCTTCAAGCAATTCTAGCCTTGTCTCACCGATTTTAATGAAAGCCACTTTTACTTTTTGTGAAGGAACTTCCTCGATCGCTTCAAGTGTTAATCCCAGAACATTCACATAGAACGGGAGCGCTTCATCTAATGACTTCACAGCGATACCGATATGGTCGATCCGTTCTGGTGCCACTCCTGAAAATACGTTTTCTGTAATCCCATCACGCTTATATACCGCTTGTTCAATAAATTTAGCTGTTTCAACCGTCGGTGTTCCTGGTGTGAATACTTTTTGTATCCCTTTAGACTCTAAGAAAGGAATGTCCTCCCATGGAATTACTCCACCACCGACAACTATGATATCGTCTGCTCCTTTTTCTTGAAGAAGTCTCATCACTTCTGGAAAAAGTTCGTTGTGCGCGCCTGAAAGACAAGATAAGCCGATCGCATCCACGTCCTCTTGAACAGCAGCAGCAGCGATCTGTTCTGGTGTTTGTCTTAATCCTGTATAAATGACTTCCATTCCATAATCTCTTAACGCTTGAGAAACAACAAGAGCTCCTCGGTCATGACCGTCAAGTCCTGGTTTAGCAATTAAAACACGGATTGTTTTCTTCATCATTCTCCACTCCTCTCTATTTTTAGACCCCTGTGTACTCTCCAAACTCTTCACGAAGCACACCGCATATTTCTCCGATCGTACAATATGATTTCACACATTCAACGATGATTGGCATTAAGTTATCATCACTTTTAGCAGCAGCACGTAACGATTCCAACTGAGCGCTCACTCGGTTTTGATCTCTCTTGGCTTTCAGTGCCTGCAGCTTTTCTTTCTGTTTCTCTCCTAAAGTTGGATCGACTCTTAATAATTCGGGCTGAGGTTCATTTTCAATACTAAATTTGTTCATCCCTACGATGATCTCTTGTCCACTCTCGATCTTCTTTTGTGTTTCATAGGACGTATGGTGGATCTCACGCTGCATATATCCTTGTTCGACGGCAGCAACAGCACCACCCATCACATTGATCTTCTCTATATATTCGTTTGCTTTTCGTTCCAACTCATCTGTTAAATGTTCTACGTAATAAGAACCCGCCAGTGGATCAACAGTATCTGCCACACCTGTTTCGTGCGCTAAGATCTGCTGAGTACGAAGAGCGATTCGAGCCGAATCTTCTGTAGGAAGAGCAAGTGCTTCGTCTCTTGAGTTCGTATGAAGACTCTGGGTTCCACCTAGAACTGCTGAAAGTGCTTGGGTCGTAACACGTACGATATTGTTATCAGGCTGCTGAGCCGTAAGAGTCGAGCCTCCTGTTTGCGTATGAAAACGTAGCTGCCATGACTTAGGATTCTTAGCTCCATAATGTTCTTTCATAAGTTTTGCCCACATTCTACGAGCTGCTCTGAACTTTGCAACCTCTTCAAAGAACTGATTATGCGCATTGAAGAAAAAGGCTAACCGTGGAGCAAAGTCATCGATATTTAGTCCGGCTTCTATGGCTGCATCCACATAGGCAAGTCCATTTGCGATCGTAAAAGCAAGTTCTTGTGCAGCATTCGCCCCAGCTTCTCGGATGTGATAGCCAGAAATGCTGATTGTATTCCACTTTGGCACGTTTTCCTGACAATAGCCGAAAATATCTGTAATCAATCGCATAGAAGGCTTAGGTGGAAAAATATATGTACCACGCGCGATATATTCTTTTAAAATATCATTCTGTATTGTTCCTGAAAGTTTCTCTGCAGCTACACCCTGTTTCTCTGCAACAGCGATATACATGGCGAGCAAAACAGAAGCAGGTGCATTAATCGTCATTGAAGTACTCACCTTATCAAGGGGAATATCTTTTAAAAGAGCTTCCATGTCTTCAATTGAATCGATCGCTACTCCTACTTTTCCTACTTCACCGCGTGACATTGAGTGATCAGAATCATATCCGATCTGTGTAGGGAGGTCGAATGCTACCGAAAGACCCGTTTGTCCTTGATCAAGTAAATAACGAAAACGTTTATTCGTTTCTTCAGCTGAACCAAACCCTGCGTATTGTCTCATCGTCCAGAACCTTGCGCGGTACATGGTAGATTGAGAGCCTCGTGTGTATGGGTACTCTCCTGGAAGCCCGAGGGATTCCATCGGATAATGCTCATCCTCGGTACCATATAGTCTTTCAACCTCTATATCTGATGAAGTATGAAATCTTTCTTTTCGTTCTGGAAATCTATTCATTGATTGTGTAGTCTTTTCTTGCCATTCTTTTATACGCTGTTGTTTATCCATTAGAAGCCTCCTGTTTAACAAAAAAAATAGTCTCAACATAACATCTTTCGTTTTGTAAGCGCTTTTTCCTGCTTGAAAGCGCAAATTTTCGACTAAATTTGCAATTTGGTCTTTTAGGATTTCTTGTTTCTCCTTTCTAAACACGGTACAATTAAATAGGAAATGTTTATAGGAGGGTTATGGCTTTGAATCAAAAACTAATAAAAACGATTGTGTACGTTATGATTATCTGTCTCGTTCTAAGCAGTCTTTTAACTGGAGTCGCTTTTTTCTTATAAAATAGTTAACCCCCAGTCCTCGATGGACTGGGGGTTTTACATTACTGTTTAATGAGAGAATCAAAGCTTTTTTGGGAGTGAATCACTTTTATCTTTGTGCCAATCTTTAGTTTGCTATAAAGCTTCTGAACATCTTTTTCATACATCCGTATGCAGCCAGCGGTGACATATCTTCCGATGGCAGATGGATTATTATTTCCATGTATTCCGAAAGTGCGACCGTCTGTACCATTTGCATCAAAACCGATCCAGCGGGTACCGAGTGGATTCGTTTTATCGCCACCAGGTATATCCTTTTTTCGATAATACGGATCCACAGCTTTTACCGTGATGGTAAACTCGCCTTCTGGTGTTAGTTCTTTCGACTTGCCTGTTGCTACTTTATAGATTTCTTTAATCGTCCCCTCTTCAACGTAAGCTAATCTGTTGGATGTCTTATTAATGATTATATAAGGGTCTCCTAAAGCATGTGCGTCTCCGATTGGCCATATTGGTGAAAATAACAAGATAAGAGCTAATTTTAGTTTTCCCATTTTGATCACCCTGTCATTTTTTACTTAGTATTTGTAAATGCAGGGGAAGTCATGAGTTACTTTTTTGTTTTTACTTAGGTGATTTTGTAAGAGTTGACTTTCGTTACAGTTGCTCGCTTTCCGCGGGGCAGGCGGTGAGCCACTTGCCGCTATGCGCCATTAAGTGTCTCACCTGACCGCTTGTCCCGCAGGAGTCTCGCACCTTTCACTACAGTCAACTGACCAGTGATGAGAAGTGATCAAATTTAACACCTTTGTCTAAAATTACGTTAAAAATTTTAAAAAAATCTTAGCCCCTACTTCTTAAATTTACTTTTGATGATCAAGTAATCCTCGATGTCTTGGAGTAGCTGATAGAGCTTTGAGCGTGTTTCGAATTCGTCTCTGTCTTTTGGCAGATGCATCTCTCGGAATTCTTGTCTCATCTTTTCTAGATCATCTAAGAACAAAACGGCTGTATTTCCTGGGTGAACGGCTGCGCTTAGGCGTTCGAAAAAGCTTCCTAATTTTTCACACTGAACATATGTCTTATCGATGGATGAAATGATCGGAAGCATTCGTTGAATGATCTCAAACTGTTTTTCTCTCATCTTAAAATAGAGATAATATTGGTTTTCGTACCGAAGAAAATGATTTTCGATATCTCGAAAGGCAATGCTTTTTGCGTTTGAGATGAGATCTGCGCATTCTGTGATCTCTTTTCCGTCCCATTCGTGCTTATCATGAGCTAGATACAAATGAAATTCGTGAAAGATCACTTTATATCTTTTTTCGAGTTCCCTTTGCATGTTTAAAAGTATTTTTTCTACTGATGGCATGTAGAGATTCATGATTAACCCCATCCCTATACCGATAACGATAATGCTAAATTCATTAAGCACAATTTCCCATGTGATCTTTTGTAGGGTGTACAGATGAAGGATGATGACAGACGATGTGATGATGCCTTCTTTCAGGTTAAGGGAAACGAGTGTTGGAATGAACAGGATTAAAAGTATGGTTAGTGCGTAAGGATGATAGCCGAACAGCGAGAAGATTGCACTCGCAAATCCTATTCCGAGTATACAAGCCGCAAATCTTTCCCAAGAAGAAATGATCGACTTCTTTTTCGTTATCTTTATACAAAGAATGGTTAGTATACCAGCTGATGTATAAAAATCTAACCCTAGCCACTCTGCTAAGGCGATAGCCAGACCTGCTCCGATTGCAGTCTTCAAGGTTCGATAGCCAATTGTGAATTTCATCAAATGCATGCCTTCTTTCCGATCTCGTTCTATATCTTTTACCATTATTCCATAGTTCAATGATAGATAGAAACGAAAAAGGACTTCAGCAAAGAAGTCCTTTTTTAAGCATTATAGCACTTTTTCTAAGAAAGCTTTAGCTCGATCTGTTTTCGGATTTTCAAAGAAAATAGCAGGTTCTTGATCTTCTACTAATTTTCCATCATCCATGAACAAGACGCGGTCGGCAACTTCTTTTGCAAAGCCCATCTCATGTGTAACGATAACCATCGTCATACCAAGCTTAACGAGGTTCTTCATCACTTGCAGCACCTCTTTTACCATCTCTGGATCTAGAGCTGAAGTTGGTTCATCAAAAAGCATAACTTCAGGTTTCATAGCGAGTGCTCTTGCTATAGCAACACGTTGTTTCTGACCGCCCGAAAGGTTAGAAGGATAGCTGTTCGCTTTATCACTCAATCCAACGGTTTTAAGGAGATCTAACGCTTCCTTATCAGCTTCACTTCTTGAGACCTTTAAAACTTGCTGCGGTGCGAAAGTAACATTCTCTAACACTGTTAGATGAGGAAACAGGTTAAAGTGCTGAAACACCATTCCTATCTTTTTGCGAAGATGAAGTTCCATCTCGCTAATGTCTTTGCCTTCTAGGAGAATAGATCCTTCATCGTGTGTTTCTAAAAGGTTCAAACAGCGGAGAAACGTAGACTTACCTGATCCTGAAGGTCCGATCACAGCGATAACTTCACCTTTTTTGATAGAAGTTGATATCCCTTTTAACACTTGATTACTTCCAAAACTTTTTTTCAAACCTTGAACATCAATCACTCTTAGCCAGCCTCCTCTCCATAACTCGACCAGCCAACGTTAACATCATAACTAATAGATAATAAACAAGCCCCGCTAATAATAACGGTTCAAAAAAGCGATAGTTGCTTGCGCCAACGATTTGAGCTCGTCTCATAATATCAAGGGCTCCGATAACTGAGACGATTGCTGATTCTTTTGTTAGTGTAATAAATTCGTTCATCAATGCCGGTAAAATGTTCTTAAAGGCTTGAGGCAGAATGATCTTCAACATCATCGTTCGGTATGGAACACCTAAAGCCATGGCAGCTTCTTTCTGCCCTTTGTCGACTGCATTAATACCCGCACGAATGATTTCAGATATATAAGCTGCTGAGTTTAGAGCAAACGTCAAAACCCCTGCTGAAAATGCGCCGATATCTATCCCTGTCAACTGAGGTACAGCATAATAGATCAATAACATCTGAAGAATTAAAGGTGTTCCTCTGAAGACCGAAGTATATGCATCTGCAAACCATCTTAAGACCGTAATCTTACCTATTTTAAATAGGGAAAGTACCGTTCCCCATAAGAATCCTAGTACTAACGATACCGCCACGAACTGCAACGTAACCCATATTCCGTATAAGATATACGGAATAGAAGGCACGAGCTGGGCAAAATCCAAGTTCATGCCTACCACTCTCTTTCTCTATTTTTTAACACCGAACCACTTTTCAACAAGCTTGTCCAATGTACCGTCTTCTTTCATCTTGTTCAGTTCCTCATTAAACTCTTTTGTCAGCTCACTATCTTTAGGAAAAGCGATAGCCGACCCTGCAGCGTCTGTGTTTAGGAGCGCAAACGAGGAAAGGTCTTTATTTTTCTTCAAAAATTCGTAAGCGACAGCATCTTCAATAATCGCTGCATCTACGCGGTTCGATTTCATCTCTTGAACCAATTCAGTTACTTTGTTACGCTGTACAACTTCAAATTTGTGGTCTTTTAGTAATTTATCTGCTTCTTTCTCTTGAATGGAAGCCAACTGAACTCCAATTGTTTTCCCTTCAAGATCATCCACACTTTTAATCTTTTTGTCTTTTGAAACGATCAATTGTTGAGCTGCATAATATTCATCTGAAAAATCTACTGTTTTTCTTCGTTCTTCATTAGGTGTCATACCAGCGATCACAAAGTCAGCTTTGCCGCTGTCTAGTGCTGGAATCAATCCGTTGAAGTCCATGTCCTTTATCTCTACCTTATAGCCTAGCTTTTTAGCGATATGATTTGCTACATCGATATCAAAGCCTACGATTTCTCCACCTTTTGCTGTTTCCACATATTCATATGGAGGATAATCAGCTGACGTTGCCATGATTAACGTTTTCTCGGAGGAATCGCTCCCCGTATTAGAAGCACTCTTTTCTTCTACTGCCCCACACCCCGCCAAGAATGCAATTACTATGATAAAATAAATGCTAAAAAGATTTCTTTTCATGTGTTGTTCCCCCTGTATAAATTATTTATATTTATTCGTTAAAATGAATATTAACACATAAATGTGCAAAATTAAGTATTTTAATAATTCTGAATGTATTAATATGCATTCTGACAAGGTGGTTGTTTTCATTGGAATTTGGTGCAAAGTTAAAAGATGTTAGTTATCGCAGACGAGAAGCTGTATATGCCGTAGTAATAGATGACCATAAGAATATTGCCGTTATGATTCAAAACGGCAAAGGCTTCTTGCCTGGTGGTGGAATAGAACTCGGAGAAAATCATAATGTTAGTTTGATAAGAGAATGTATCGAGGAGACAGGCTTTACTTTTCAGATGAATCACTTTTTGGGAAATGCAAAGCAGTATTTTAGGACGAGACAAGGTGAACATCTAATGAATAATGGGTATTTTTATACAGGTTCTTTTGGAGAGTATGCAAGTGAGCCATTCGATCAAGATCATGAACTAGTGTGGATGAACATAGATCAAGCTGAAGAAATACTATTTCACTCGTCCCATGTTTGGGCTGTAAAAAAGGGGCTGGGGTTCGTTTAAGAGCGTATTTGTAGATTTTGTAAGCATTATTCAATGAACAATCATAAATTTCTAGAATCGCTCACAAATCCCTAGAATCGCTCACAAATACCAGGAATCGCTCACAAATTCCTAGAATCGCTCACAAATACCTGGAATCGCTCACAAATCCCTGGAATCGCTCACAAATCCCTGGAATCGCTCACAAATACCTGGAATCGCTCACAAATACCTGGAATCGCTCACAAATCCATATTCACCGTCATTTTATAGGCAATAAAAAAAAGCTGGCTCAATTTCGAGCCAGCTTCTTCCTTCATACACACTTAAATCCTTACTTACAATACGTATCAAAAGCACTTCTTAACTTGTTTACAACTTCCATCGGTTCATGGCCTTCGATCTCATGACGTTCTACCATCATTTGAATCTCTCCATCTTTTAATAGGGCAAATGACGGGGAAGATGGCGGATAGCCTGTAAAATAAGAACGCGCTCTCTCTGTTGCTTCTTTATCTTGGCCGGCAAATACCGTAACAAGATGGTCCGGACGAACGTCTTGCTTTACCGAATATGAAGCCGAAGGGCGTGCAATTCCTCCAGCACAGCCACAAACGGAATTAATCATAACAAGTGTTGTACCTTCTTTTTTAAAAGCTTCTTCAACATCTTCTGGTTTAAAAAGCTGTGTATAACCAGCCTCAACCATTTCTTTACGAGCCGTTTCTACTACATCATTAAAAAGATTAAATTGAAAGTTCATTTGTATTCAGCTCCTTTCTTTCTTATTGTACTCAATTATGGTCATATAAAAAAGAAAAATGCCGTAATATATATACGGCATTTTTCTTAGGGGGTTATGGGGTTTGGAGGTGTTGATAGTTATCTCTACCCGCAATGAAACCCGCATAAACCTAAAAAACACATTTTTTAATAAATGGATGTATTTTCTTTTGTCATGCTTTCTAAACGTGCTTTTACTGCAGCTAAGAAGCGTCCGCAAACAAGGCCATCAAGAACTCGGTGATCAAGAGAGAGACAAAGGTTAACCATATCTCGTACAGCGATCATGCCATTGTTCATAACAACCGGGCGCTTAACGATCGATTCTACAGAAAGGATAGCAGCTTGCGGATAGTTGATGATCGGCGTAGACATTACAGATCCGAAAGAACCTGTGTTATTTACAGTAAACGTTCCGCCTTTCATGTCATCACCAGCTAATTTATTCGTTCTTACTTTATCAGCTAGTTCTTTGACATCGCGTGCGATTCCCTTGATAGACTTTTCGTCAGCGTGTTTGATGACTGGAACATATAGTGCATCATCTGTTGCAACAGCAATCGAAATGTTGATGTCCTTTTTCTGAATGATCTTATCTCCTGCCCACATGGAGTTGATCTGAGGAAATTCTTTCAGTGATTCTACAACAGCCTTGATAAAGAAAGGCAAGAACGTAAGGTTGTATCCTTCTTTAGTTTTAAAATCACCTTTTACAGAATTACGATACTCTACTAAGTTCGTTACATCAACTTCTACCATCGTCCATGCATGTGGTGCTTCGTGCTTTGAGCGGACCATGTTTTGAGCGATCGCCTTACGAATACCCGATACCGGAATTTCAATATCCCCAGGCACAGTGTCAATCGCAACCGGCTTTAATGCTGGTGCTGATGGTTGTTGCGGTGTAGCCGTTTCTTGAGATTGAGAAGAAACAGGTGCTGCAGAAGAAACCTCTTCTGTCGCTGGCTTGTTACCTTTTGTAGGAATTTGGCCAGAGTCAATGATCTTTTGAAGGTCTTTACGAGTGATTCTTCCGCTTTGTCCTGATCCCTCTACTTGGTCTAGATCGATGCCATGCTCAGATGCCATTCGAACGACTGCAGGTGAAAAACGTCCTCTCGCCGCTCGATCAACGTTTGCTGCTGGCTTAGCTGCACCCGTCTGTGAAGATTCTGTAGGTGTTGAAGCTGTCTCAGCAGGCTTTTCTGTTGAAGATGAGGCTGCAGTCGCACTTCCTCCACCTTCTCCTTCTGTCTCGATGTAGCAGATTAGTTCGCCAACAGAAAGAGTATCTCCTTCTCCTGCAACGAGTTCTTTGATCGTTCCAGAAAATGATGATGGAACTTCTGCGTTTACTTTATCTGTCATAACTTCAGCTAGTGGATCGTATTTTTTAACCGTATCCCCTGGCTGAACGAGCCATTTACTGATCGTTCCTTCTGTTACACTTTCCCCTAATTGGGGCATTGTAATTTTCTCTGTAGCCATTAAAGTCCCCTCCTATTGTTAAAATGCCGCAAGATCTCTCATGGCTTTTTCTACTTTGTCAGGATTCACCATAAAGTGCTTTTCCATCGTTGGTGCATAAGGCATTGCAGGCACATCTGGACCAGCTAGACGTTGGACAGGTGCATCAAGTTCGAACAAACAATTTTCAGCAATGATCGCAGAAACTTCGCTCATGATGCTTCCTTCTTTGTTGTCTTCTGTTACAAGAAGTACTTTACCTGTTTTTGAAGCCGCTTCGATGATCGCTTCCTTATCCAGCGGATACACGGTACGAAGATCAAGAATATGAGCTGAAATTCCGTCTTTTTCAAGCTTTTCAGCAGCTTGAAGAGCAAAGTGTACACAAAGTCCGTATGTAATAACGGTAATATCTTCACCTTCACGCTTCACGTCCGCTTTTCCGATCGGCAATGTATATTCTTCGCTCGGTACTTCACCTTTAATCAGTCGGTAAGCACGTTTATGTTCAAAGAAAAGAACAGGATCTTCGTCACGGATAGCAGATTTCAAAAGACCTTTTACATCATAAGGTGTAGAAGGCATTACAATCTTTAAGCCTGGTACGTTAGCGAATAGCGCCTCAACAGATTGAGAGTGATAAAGCGCACCATGGACACCGCCACCATAAGGAGCACGGATCGTAATCGGGCACGTCCAGTCATTATTCGAACGATAGCGGATCTTAGCCGCTTCAGAAACGATCTGGTTAACGGCAGGCATGATAAAGTCAGCGAACTGCATCTCTGCGATCGGGCGCATTCCATACATCGCCGCACCGATACCTACACCTGCAATAGCAGATTCCGCGAGGGGTGCATCGATCACTCTCTCTTCACCAAACTCTTCAATTAACCCAGTCGTTGCACGGAAAACTCCTCCGCGTACACCTACATCTTCACCTACTACAAATACTCGCTTATCGCGTTGCATCTCTTCGCGAATCGCTTGTGTTACAGCATCAATATATGAAATTACCGGCATCTCGTTTTCCCCCTTTACTCTGCGTAAACATGAAGAAGTGCGCTTTCAGGATCAGCATATTTTGCGTTCTCTGCATATTCTGTAGCTTCATCCACTTCTTTTTGAATTTCGTCTGTGATCTGTTTTTCTAATTCTTCTGTTAAGATATTATTTTCTTTTAAGTAAGCAGCAAACGTATGAATCGGATCTTTTGCTTTTGCTTCTTCAACCTCTTCACGAGTTCGGTACGCACGATCATCATCATCGGATGAGTGAGGCGTTAAACGATAAGCAACTGTTTCAACTAAAGTTGGACCTTCACCGCGTCTACCGCGATCAGCAGCTTCTTTTACAGCTTCATAAACAGCTAGTGGGTCATTTCCATCCACCGTTACTCCTGGCATACCATAACCGATCGCACGGTCAGAAACGTTCACACAAGCTAGCTGTTTTGAGATTGGAACCGAGATTGCGTATTTATTGTTCTCACACATAAAGATAACAGGAAGTTTATGAACAGAAGCAAAGTTTGCTCCCTCATGGAAATCTCCTTGGTTTGATGATCCTTCACCAAATGTCGTGAACGTTACAAGGTCTTTTCCTTCCATTCTCCCGCCAAGCGCTATTCCTACAGCATGAGGAACTTGTGTTGTAACCGGTGAAGAACCTGTTACGATGCGAAGCTTTTTAGAACCAAAATGTCCTGGCATCTGGCGGCCGCCGCTGTTAGGGTCTTCTGCTTTTGCAAAGCCAGAAAGCATCAGGTCTTTCGCTGTCATACCAAACTGCAAAACAACACCCATGTCGCGGTAGTACGGCAACACAAAATCTTTCTCGTTATCTAGCGCCATCGCTGCACCAACTTGGGCTGCTTCTTGACCTTGACAAGAAATAACGAAAGGAATCTTACCAGCGCGGTTCAACAGCCACATACGCTCGTCAATTTTTCTTGCTAATAACATCGTTCTATACATATGGATGACATCTTCATTCGTTAAACCTAATTGTTCATGACGTAATTCTGCCATTTGTTTTACCTCCTTAGAAATGGATCGCTTTTCCTTCAACAGCTAATGCTGCTTCACCAAATACTTCTGATAGAGATGGATGTGGATGGATGGTATGTGCCATCTCCCACGGTGTTGCGTCTAAAACTTTCGCTAAACCAGCTTCAGAGATCATATCCGTTACGTGAGGTCCGATCATATGAACACCTAAAAGATCATCAGTGTCTTTATTTGCAACGATCTTTACAAACCCGTCACTTTCACCATAAACAAGAGCTTTTCCAATCGCTTTAAAAGGAAACTTGCCAACTTTAACGTTAAAACCTTGGTCTTTAGCTTGTTTCTCGGTAAGACCTACACTTGCCATCTCTGGACTTGAATAGATACATTTCGAGATATTATCGTAGTTGATCGGTTCAGGTTTCAGGTTAGAAAGGTGTTCTACTGCTGTGATTCCCTCATGAGATGCTACATGCGCCAGCTGAAGTCCTCCGATTACATCTCCGATCGCATAGATGTGGCTTTCTGCGGTTTGGAAGTATTCATTCGTCTGAATGTATCCGTTTTCAACTTTTATGATGGTGTTCTCTAAACCGATTCCTTCTGTGTTCGCCATACGTCCAACGGAAACGAGCATCTTCTCGGCACTAAATTGTTTTGTCTCGCCTTTATGTTCAGCCGAAATCATTACCCCTTCGCCTTTTTCTAACGTATCTGGAAGGACTTTCGCACTCGTTACAAGCTTGATGCCTTTTTTCTTTAGAACGCGTGCTGCTTCTTTCGATATCTCTTCGTCTTCTGTTGGTACGATTCTGTCTGCATATTCAAGAACCGTTACTTCTACTCCAAGATCATTTAGCATAGACGCCCATTCAATCCCGATCACTCCACCACCGACGATGATGATTGATGCTGGCAAAGACTCCATCTCTAATGCTTCATCACTAGACATGACGAGATTTCCGTCGATCTCTAACCCTGGTAACGAACGTGGTCTAGATCCTGTTGCAATAATTACGTTTTGCGGGATTAAAATCTCATTTTCTGTGCCATCATTAAACTCAACTGAAATCGTGCCAGGCATCGGTGAAAAGATGGATGGTCCAAGGATACGTCCGATTCCTTCATAGACTTCGATCTTTCCTTTTTTCATCAAACTTTGTACACCCATATGTAGTTGATTTACAATGGATTGCTTTCGTTCTTGCATCTTGGAAAAGTTTAAGCCAAGCCCTTCGATCTCAACACCAAAGTCTGCAGCTTTTTTAGCTGTTTTATATACTTCAGCACTTCTTAATAACGCTTTACTCGGTATACATCCTCTATGTAAGCAAGTTCCTCCAAGTTTTCCTTTTTCAACGACTGCAACGGTTTTTCCTAATTGAGCAGCTCGGATGGCAGCTACATAGCCGCCAGTCCCTCCGCCCAATATGACCAAATCAAAGTCTTTTGACATCGCTCATATCTCCTTTTGCTGTTAGTTAATCCAGTGACACTCTAGCAATCGTTTTTCCTCCAGGGTAAACTTTTGCTGTTTCTTCTTCTCTTAATACACGAAGGCCACCTTCTGCTAACGCTTGAAGCTCATTCTCTCCCGGCTGAATAATACAATCAGAAATCCATTCAACTCGGTCTGTTATCTTCTTAACAAATTCTTTTCCGAAAGCGAGACCACCCGTTAAGATGATCGCATCAACTTGTCCATAAAGAACCGTACTTGCAGAACCGATCTCTTTAGCCACTTGATAAGCCATCGCATCATAGATAAGCTCGGCTTTTTTGTCACCGTTCTCGATTCTTTCTTCCACGGTTCTTGCATCGTTTGTTCCCAAGTAAGCCACAAGACCACCTTGGCCAACGAGCTTCTTCATCACTTCTTCTGCATAAAACTCACCAGAGAAGCAAAGTGAAACCAAATCACCTATCGGAACAGTGCCTGCACGTTCAGGAGAGAAAGGTCCCTCTCCATGCAGTCCGTTGTTTACATCGATTACTCTTCCGTCCTTGTGGACGCCTACCGTGATTCCCCCACCCATGTGAACAACAATAAGACGAAGAGCTTCGTAGGATTTATTCAACTGTTTAGCTACGCGTCGTGCAACTGCCTTTTGATTAAGCGCGTGAAAAATACTCTTTCTTTCCATTTCGGGAACACCCGAAATTCTTGCGATCTCATCCATCTCATCAACTACGACTGGATCTACGATAAAAGAAGGGATATTTAAACCTTCCGCTATTTCAAATGCCAAAATTCCACCTAGATTTGAAGCATGTTCACCTGCGTAACCATCTTTCAAATCCTTGAGCATCGGTTCATTAACGCTGTATGTACCGCCTTCAATCGGTCTTAACAAACCGCCACGGCCGACCACACAACTCAATTTTGAAATATTAATGCCTTCGTAGTCTAAAGCTTCTAAGATCGTTTCTTTTCTAAAAGCGTACTGATCAATAACAGAATCAAACGAATGGATGGTTTCTGTATCATGACGGATCGTTTTTTCAAATACTGGCCGTTCGTTATCGAAAATTCCAATCTTAGTAGAGGTTGACCCCGGATTGATCACTAGTATGCGAAATTCTTTTTGATGCACGTTTCAAACCTCCATTGATACGAACTCTTAACGAGATCGGTTAGACAAGATATGTCTTTCGTTTAATAGGAACTGACTTCTAGACATTCTCATGCGTTCGATACGCTCTTCTGCAAGGCGATCTGCTGCGAGATATGTCGGGATGTTATCACGTTTTGAGATTTCGATTACACTCGCGATGTTGTCATAGATTGTTTCTACTTTTTTCATAGCACGATCACGGTTGTAGCCGTTAAGCTCATCAGCTACGTTGATAACGCCGCCAGCGTTGATTACATAGTCTGGTGCATAAACGATTCCCATCTCATGAATCGCATCACCGTGACGCGTTTCTTTCAGTTGGTTATTAGCAGCTCCTGCAATAACTTTAGCTTTGATCTGTGGAATCGTATCGTCGTTAATAATCGCTCCTAGTGCACATGGAGCAAAGATATCACAATCTACACTGTAGATCTCATCGATCTCAACAGCTTTTGCTCCAAAGTCTGTAACCGCACGTTGAACAGCTTCTTTATTAATATCTGTAACGATCAATGACGCGCCCTCTTCGTGAAGGTGTTTACATAGTGTATAAGCAACATGTCCAACACCTTGGACAGCAATTACTTTTCCTTCTAAAGAATCTGTACCGAACGCTTCCATTGCTGCCGCTTTCATACCACGGTATACACCGTAAGCTGTTACTGGAGATGGATTACCACTAGAACCGAAAGCAGGTGATACACCCGTAACGAACTGTGTTTCTTGGTAGATCAGGTCCATGTCTTCAACCGTTGTACCCACATCTTCTGCTGTAATATAGCGCCCGTTAAGTCCTTGAATATAACGACCGAACGCACGGAACATTTCTTCGTTCTTGTCTTTCTTTGGATCACCGATAATTACTGTTTTACCGCCACCAAGATTCAATCCTGCAGCTGCGTTCTTATAAGTCATTCCTTTAGCAAGTCTTAGTGCATCTTCAATCGCTGCATCTTCTGTTTCATACGTCCACATTCTTGTTCCACCAAGTGCAGGACCCAATGTCGTATCATGAATACAGATAATTGCTTTTAGACCAGATTGTTTATCTTGGCAGATCACCATTTGCTCATAATCATAAGTTTCCATATATTTAAAGATTTCCATTGTGTTTTCCTCCTAAGTTTTAATGGTCAGTGATGACTGAATTTACCGCTAAAGCGATAGAATAATATTTACTTTCTGCTGAATCTGCTCTGGATGTTAAAACGATTGGCGCTTTAGCTCCGCATATGACTGCTCCAACTTTTGCTCGAGCAAAGTAGATCAGAGATTTATACAATACATTTCCTGTTTCAATATTAGGAACAAGAAGAATATCAGCATTTCCTGCAACATTTCCTGTAATTCCTTTGTGAGCTGCAGCTTCCTTCGATATTGCGTTATCTAAAGCCAAAGGACCTTCTACAATCCCACCTTGAATCTGATCTCTAAGGTTCATAACCGTTAGACTGGCTGCATCCAATGTTGCTTGCATAGCAGGATTGACATTCTCTACAGCAGCAAGTACAGCAACTTTTGGAACATCTACACCCGTACGTACCGCGAAATCAATAGCATTTTGTAGAATCTGAACTTTTTGATTAAGATCAGGCTCTATGTTCATGGCAGCATCCGTAATAAAGATCAATTTTTCAAACCCTTCGACTTCGAACGCAGCAACATGTGACAGCACTTTACCGGTTCGGAGTCCGAATTCTTTATTTAGAACTGCTTTTAAAAGAGCAGACGTTGAGATGAGCCCTTTCATTAAAATATCAGCGTCTCCATCATGAACAGCTCTTACCGCCTTTGATGCAGCCGAAGCAGTATCGGTAGGAACAATTTTAATTCCATCTAATGGAACATCTGCATTTCTTTCTAACCAGTCAGAAATTTTGTTACCGTTTCCAAACAGGATAAAATGGGCGATCCCCTCTTTATATGATTTCAGTATGCTTTCCAAAACCTCCTGATCCCCAGCTTCTGCCACTGCGATGACTGGTTTCTCTTGTTGATTTTTGGCTTGGCTCACCAAGTTTTGCAAACGCATGCTATCCCCCCTTGTTAACCGCTATATTAACAATGCAATTTTCGTGCCAACTTTAAAATGTACGAAAAAGTTGATACCTTGACATATACATGCAATTATTTGCAAGTTCATTGCAATATTTTGCATGAAATTATTTGCGCAGTTTTTCATCAAGGTTGTATTTTTCTAATTTATAATAAAAATTCCGAAGTGAGATACCTAGTGATTTAGCTGTCTTTGTCTTGTTGCCACGAAATCTCTCTATAGCTTCTGTTAAAATCCGCTTTTCAAACGCATCAATTTGTTCAGCCAAAGTCTTCTCATCATCTTTCGTTTCGGTCATATGTTGCAGATGAACGTCCGCTTTTTTTGGTGGCTCTAAAGATAACAGAGAAATATGACTTCGGTTGATCTGTGAATCCGTATGACTCATATGGATGATCGCTCTGCCTAATACGTTTTCAAGCTCTCTAACATTTCCCGGCCAATGATAGGCTAATAAAAACTCTTCTGCATCCTTACTAATAAAATCAATGTTTCTTCCATAGTCTTGATTTAACTTCTGCAGCAGGTGGTACGCTAAAAGCAAAATATCGTTGTTCCTTGCTCTTAGTGGCGGAATATAGATTGGCATCCTGTTGAGCCTGTAGTACAAATCCTGTCTAAACGTACCATCTGCGATCATTTTTTCAAGATTTACATTCGTTGCGGCGATAACACGAACGTTTATCGGTATGGCTTTTGTCCCACCAACACGTCTGATTTCATTCTCTTGTAGAACACGCAATAGTTTAGCTTGTGTGTTCTGGGACAGCTCTCCCACCTCATCTAAAAAGATGCTTCCGCCGTTCGACTCTTCAAAAAGCCCTCTTTTCCCACCTCTTAACGCACCAGAAAAAGCTCCTTCTTCATAGCCAAACAGTTCGCTCTCTAATAACGATTCAGACAGCGCTGCACAGTTAACACGTATAAACTTGTTAAACTTCCTGCTGCTTGCATTATGAATCGCGTGAGCAAAAAGTTCTTTTCCTGTTCCAGATTCACCACGAAGCAGAACGGTCGCAGGAGTAGAAGCAGCGAGCTTTGCTTGATCGATCGCAAAACTCATTTCTTCTGAAGAACCGATAATGTCTTCAAACGAATATTTCGCTTCAAGAGTCCGAATAATCTGTCTTGCCCGGTTCAGTTCTTCAGTAAGTCCTTTTATTTCAGATACATCGTGAATGACACCTACACTGCCTTTTAACAAGCCATCCACGATAACAGGTGCAACGTTAACGATCACATCTTTGCGGTTCGGCCCAACTCGTAACCGAGCACCTCTTACAGGTTTTCTTGTTTTTAGTACTTGCATGTGAATACTCTCACCTTCAGAGATATCCGTTGTAGCCGGCTTTCCGATCACTTGCTCGGCTGTGTATCCTGTGAGCTTCGTATAAGCAGGATTAATCATTATCCCTTTTCCTTCTTCATCAACTACAGATATCGCTTCTTCAGAAGATTGGATGATAGATCTTAACATCGTTTGGATGCTTTTTAGATTCGTTACTTCTTCTGCCAGATCCACGATTTCCGTAATGTCTTTAAAGACTGCAAAAGCACCCAACTTTCGACCTTCTTGACTCAGAATAGGTGTTCGGGTTGTATAAATTTTTGTACCATTCGCTAAGATTTGTTCTTGATTTACTTCTTCTATGCCTGAATCCATAACTCTTGGGAGCTGACTATTAGGCATTACTTCTAAAATAGATCTACCTAAAACTTGCTCTTTTGATAAACCCGTCATTTTCTCGGCACTCTTGTTAAATATCGTGATCGTTAAATCTTGATCGATCACAATCATGCCGTCGTGTGTATTGTCTAAAATTGTTTTGAGTTGTTGCAAATGGCTGATGTCTTTTTTGTTTTCCGTTTGATTTGATAGGGTTAACAAAAATCTAAACTGAGTAGTATTCAGCCTTCCAGACGATGGATACTTATTTTCGCAAATCCAATCTGCTGTTTCTTTAAGAGTATCTGTATAAACAATAACATCTACTACTTCATCCGGTGCCGACGAATATGTAAAAACCGGAGTGTTATTCAATCTGATCGGCAACGATTGAAGAGGTTCTTGTAAGATAGCTGCAAGTTCAAAAAGTTTCGATTGATTGATCTCATGAACCAAATCCATCTCTTCTTGCGCTGCCAACAATACGATCCTTTGCAACAATTAGCCCACCCTTTTATTATAACATGCAATATTTTTCACAACTTTATCATAGCTTACCATGAAAGGGTTTGCAAACTAATTTTACATCGACATTAATTTTAACTTTATGTACAATAAGACGAGTAGAGGAGTGGGATTCTTCATGAGCAGATATGCAGCATTGGTGATTGTTTTAATACCTGGAATCATGGCCGTAATGGGTATAAAGTGGATGAGGGACACGTTATTCGGTGTTTTACAGTTTCCGTTTCCATACTTATGGTTGCAGTTCATCGCAGGACTTTTAAGTTTCTTAGCAGGTTTAACTTTTGTTGGCGGATTCATCTTTTATAGAGACCGCAAAAGAAATAAAGTGCAGTTAAAATACAGAAAAAAATAACCATCTCGGTGTAGAGAGATGGTTATTTTTTGTGGTAAGTATTTATGCCATAACTTTATGTTCGATTCGAAGCTTGTCCGCGACCATCGCGATGAACTCTGAATTCGTAGGTTTTGCTTTTGACATGGATACTGTATAGCCAAACAATGATGAAATGCTATCGATGTTTCCACGGCTCCATGCTACTTCAATCGCATGACGTATAGCACGTTCAACACGGCTAGAAGTTGTATTGAATTTTTTTGCGATATCTGGATAAAGAACCTTCGTGATCGATCCTAATAGTTCAATATCATTGTAAACCATAGAGATCGCTTCTCTTAAGTACATGTATCCTTTAATATGAGCGGGAACCCCGATCTCATGAATGATACTTGTGATGCTCGCATCCAGATTGCGTGGTTTATTGTTAATTGTAGATTGGAAGTTATTTCGATTGTTTCCGGACGCACGTTGAACAGTTGATTTTTCTGCTCCACAGATCTGACGGATCTGACTCGCCAGATTGTCCATATCGAATGGCTTTAGAATAAAGTATGATGCACCTAAGTCTACGGCTTTTTTCGTTACATCTTCCTGACCAAACGCCGTTAACATGATAACATTCGGCTGTGGTAGATCATCGCTAGACCTGATCTTCTCAAGCACCGCTAATCCATCTAAATGAGGCATGATAATATCAAGAACTAACACATCAGGATCTTTATTCTCTAAAACGGACAAACATTCCTGACCGTTGTAAGCTACCCCGATTACCTCCATATCATCTTGACTTGAAAGATACTCCCTCAAAAGACTAATCAGTTCACGGTTATCATCAGCTAGACAAACTTTAATTTTTTGCACCATTATTTCCTCCCCATCCAACAATTTCTTGTTTTTCCCAATGTAACATTTCAACAATAAATCTTAAATCCCTTTATTTTGTTTTAAATTTTTTAAAATTATTTTGTTTTTGTAGCAGATAGAGCTATTTTCTTCAATTTCCTTTGAATTTCGACAGTTATTATATTTTTGGAATTCATTTTGTCGAATTTTCTTTATATCCCTCATTATACAAAATTTTCATGAGATTGTCTAAATTATCTAAAAGTAAATTATCAAAATAAAAAAACCGGTAAATTTCAACCGGTTTTAAAAATCTTAACTCGCTTGTTTTGCATCTTTATAGATGTCTACTCCTGCTTCATCAAGCATCCACTCAATATGAACACCGTAACCTGATGTTGGGTCATTTACAAAAACGTGTGTAACCGCTCCAATAATCCTGCCGTTCTGAATGATTGGACTGCCACTCATCCCTTGAACGATCCCACCGGTAATTTTTAAAAGCTCGGGATCTGTAATTTTAATGACCATTCCTTTTGTAGCGGGAAACTTTTGCGGCACAGAGCTTACGACATCAACATCGAATTCTCGAACCTTAGATCCGTTGACTACAGTCAGAATTTTTGCCGGACCTTCTTTTACCTGATGAGATAGAGCGATTGGCAATGGTTTATTCCAGTCTCCATTCGATAAACTGTCGTTTAACTTTCCAAAAATCCCAAATGGGCTGTTTTTTGAAATGTCCCCTAAAACTCTTTGGTCATTGGAAAAACGCGCAAGCTTTTCTCCTGGATGGCCGTTAGAACCTTTTTCTATGGATGTCACAGTAGATCCAAGGATTTCTCCATTGTTTACCTTGATTGGCTTTTTCGTATCCATATCTGAAATAACATGACCAAGTGCTCCATATTTAAATGATGCTGGATCAAAAAACGTAAGTGTTCCTACCCCAGCTGCTGAGTCACGAATATATAGTCCAATGCGATATGACTGATCATTCTTGTCCTGCAGAGGAGTAAGTGTTTTATGAAACGTTTTACCATCTCGAATAATGGTTACATCTAAAGGGTTTCTAGTTTCCCCAGATTGTTTAACAAATGGGCTTACATCTCCCATTTTTTTAATATTTTTTCCGTTGATTTTGGTAATAATATCTCCTACTTGAATATCGGCAATTTCACCCGGAGATTGTTTTCCAGCTGTTGTATTTACAAGGTGATGTCCGACAATCAGTACCCCTAGAGTATTTAGCTTCACTCCTATAGATTGTCCACCTGGTACAACTTTAAGGTCAGATAATACTTTTACATTCATCTTTTTTATGGGAAAACTTGCTGCTTCGAGAGTTGCCATGCTATCACCGTTTGTTTTGGCTTGTATCGAAACTTTATGTTCGCTTTCCATTGCAGTCGTATAAATATTCGCTTCTTCCTGTTTTATGTTTGTACCAACAGGAAGGGCTTGTAAGACATGCTGTCCTTCAAAAAAGGTAATCGATTCCGGCAGTGCTACATACTCACGCACAGGAGACAAAAAACCGATTCCCACTAAACTTCCAAGGAGAATAACGCCGATCATTCGCCGAAGTAAATCCTTATACATCATACACTCTCCTCGCTCCTAGCTCACACCCTCACCATGGCTGTACCTTTAATTTAGCCTACGGACCATGAGTTTATAACCTAGAAAAAAGAAAAAGCTATTCCTTAAATGGATAGCTTTTTCATGAATAAAGTTTTATGATGTCTTTTTGATGGACGCTGCTAGCTCTAATAATTCTTGAGCATGTTGCCTAGTAAGATCAGTAATCTCAACACCAGAGATCATTCTGCCTATCTCATTTACTTTTTCATCTGTTTTTAATGTTAGGACCTTTGTAACCGTTCTTCCTTGAAGTGTGTCCTTAGAGATATGAAGATGGGTGTCAGACATCGCTGCAACTTGTGGCAGGTGAGAAATACAAAGTACTTGTGAACCGACAGAAACTTTATAGATCTTTTCCGCTATCGCTTGAGCAACTCGTCCAGAAACCCCAGTATCCACTTCATCAAAGATGATCGCGGTGATCCCTTGATTTTCAGAGAAAATGGTTTTCAACGCTAAGATAATCCTTGAGAGTTCGCCACCTGATGCTACTTTTGAGAGTGGTTTAAGCGGTTCCCCAGGATTCGGAGAGATGTAAAATTCTACAGAATCCAATCCAGTCTTCAAAAATTGATCATCTTCAATTCGCTTCATCACAACTTCAAACTTTGTTTTTTCCATATAAAGTTCTTTTAGCTGTTGCTGAATGCTGTTTTTTAAGACTTTAGCGGTCTCCGTTCTTCGCTTAGTCAGCTTCTTACCTGATACCTCAAGTTTACCTATAAGCTTTTCCTGCTTTTTCTTGAGTTCTTCAATATGATTATCCTTATTTTGAATGAGTTCTAACTCTTTTTTGATCTTTTCACTATAATCGATCATTTCTTTTACTGAAGAACCATATTTGCGTTTAAGCTTACTCAGTTCATCAAGACGTGATTCTATGCTGTTAAGCCTTTCCGGGTTGTATTCTAAGGAATCAAACATGTCCCGAATCTTATATGTAAGCTCTTCAAGCACATAAAAGCTGTTTCCAAATTGTTCTTCATCAGCTTTTAATGACTCATCAAGTGCTGCAACTTGTGAAAAATCAGCAAGTGCACTAGAAACGAGTTCAAGTGCCTTTCCTTCCCCATAAAGATTATGATAAGCATCCTGAAGAGAGCCGTGAATTCTTTCAAAATTCGAAAGCATTCGTTTTTCTTCCTCAAGCTTAACATCTTCATCAGGAATAAGATTGCTACCTGCTATTTCTTGATATTGATATTCGAGCAGATCAATTCTCTGTGCGATCTCTTGTTCATTTCTAGAGAGCTCAGACAGCTGTTTATTAATTTCTTTATAGTCTTTGAATGTTGATTCGTACGACATCAACTCTTGTTTAAAATCCTTATCACCAAAGCTATCGAGTAAAAAAAGATGCTTGTCAGGCTGCATTAAATATTGCGTTTCATGCTGCCCATGAATATCTACTAATGCCTGTCCGATCTCTTTTAGAACAGACAATGTAACAAGCTTCCCGTTTACTCTGCAAATGCTTTTCCCGTTCTCCGTAATATCTCTTTTTAGCACGACCATCTCATCTTCATCCGAAATCGCAATTCCAAATTCTTCACATTTATTATAAACACGATGACCCGGATGAATATGAAACAAGCCTTCGATCTCTGCTTTTTGAGTACCATAGCGTACAAATTCTGTAGAGCCACGCCCACCGATCAGAAGACCGATCGCATCGATGATGATGGACTTCCCTGCTCCTGTTTCACCTGTAAGTACGGTTAATCCTTTACTAAAAGAAACACTCAAAGAATCAATAATAGCAAAATTACGAATACTTAATTCTGCCAGCAATTACATCACACCTTATTTTAAAAATTACAGCATATCTAAAAATCGCTGCGAAACATCTGCACTAACCTCTTTAGAACGACAAATAATCAAGATTGTATCATCGCCACAGATCGTTCCCATTAAATCTTCCCAATCAAGCTTATCAATTAACGCTCCAATTGCATTTGCATTACCTGGCAGTGTTTTCATGATAATTAGATGATCTGCATAATCAATACTAATAAAGCTGTCAGTCAGCGTTCTTTTTAATTTTTGCAGTGGGTTGAACCTTTGGTCAGCTGGAAGACTGTATTTATAACGACCATCGTTCATCGGTACTTTTACAAGATGAAGTTCTTTAATATCACGGGAAACCGTTGCCTGCGTTACATTAAAGTTGGCTTTCTTGAGTAGTTCTACCAAGTCGTCTTGTGTTTCAATATCATGATTGCTGATCATTTCACGTATTTTAATATGTCGTTGTCCTTTATTCACTCGTGATTCCACCTCAATTTACACTGTCACATTCTGCCTTTATCTTATACTATTGTGCATAGGATGTAAATTTTTCATGAGTGAAATGATGAAAAGAGCGAGAAAATTTATTCTCGCTCTTTCTTTAATGTTTCATGAGCAGACTTAACCACATCTTCAATATCCTCTGAAGTTATCGTCAAGCAGTCCTCATTATTCACTTTTCCATGCATTAAAAACTCAATATTTCCATCCCCGCCTGTTATAGGTGAGAAGGACAACGAAACCGGATTAATCCCTGTTTTGCGGGCAAAATCTGTTATCTCTTCGATCACGCGTTTATGAACCTTTGGATCTCTAACGATTCCTTTCTTACCGACTTCTTCACGTCCTGCTTCAAACTGAGGCTTGATCAAAGCGATCACATCACCAGTTGGCATGAGCTGAGTCAGTACAGGAAGAATGATTCGTAGAGAAATGAATGAAACATCGATCGTTGCAAAATGGGGTATCCCCTGTTGTAGCTGATCAGGTGTTACATATCTAAAGTTCGTTCTTTCCATCACCGCTACCCTAGAATCATTTCTCAGCTTCCAAGCGAGTTGATTGTAGCCAACATCGATCGCATAAATATAGGAAGCACCGTTTTGAAGCGCACAATCCGTAAATCCACCTGTTGAAGCTCCAATATCTATTCCAATCTTTTCTTTGACATCAAAATCAAAGATTTTAAGTGCCTTTTCAAGCTTCAGTCCGCCTCTTCCCACATAAGGAATAACATCTCCTTTAACCTGAAGAGGCGCATCTAGTTCTATCTTTTCACCGGGCTTATCCATTCGGTTCGTTCCTGAGTACACGAGTCCAGCCATGACCGATCGTTTGGCTTTTTCTCGCGTTTCACAAAGTCCTCGATTGACAAGCAGTACATCTACCCGTTCTTTTTTCATGTAAGAAGACCCTTTTCTGCCTTTCGTTTAACAAGTGCTTTCACACGCTCAACAAGATCAGGAGTTGTAATTCCAATCTCTTCTAATAATTTTGTTACACTTCCATGCTCGATAAAGCAATCTGGAATTCCCATCCGGTCAATGATTACATTGGCTTGATGATCAGCCGCATGCTCTAATACCGCACTTCCGAATCCACCTTGAAGGACAGCTTCTTCCAGCGTCAGAATAGGCATATTTTCCGCATAAAGTTCTTTTAGCATTTTTGAGTCAAGCGGTTTGATAAAACGAGCGTTGATCACACGCGCTGACACACCTGATTTCGCCAGGATCTCCCAAGCTTCAAGTGCCATTGGAATCGTCGTTCCAAACGTTAGAATCGCAACATCGTCTCCATCTTTCAGCACTTCCCATGAACCAATCGGGATATTCTCAAACTCTTCATCCATCGGAACTCCGGAACCGTTACCTCTAGGGAATCTGATCGCAATCGGACCATCTTCATATTTTAGAGCAGAGTATACCATGTGCTGAAGTTCGTTCTCGTCTTTCCCCATCATCAACACCATATTTGGAATATGACGCAAGAAGGCTATATCAAATACACCTTGGTGTGTTTCTCCATCAGCACCAACGAGGCCTGATCTGTCTATTGTAAAAACAACATTCAAGTTCTGTCTGGCTACATCATGGACCACTTGATCGTAACCTCGCTGCAAGAACGTAGAATAGATTGAGAGGACCGGTTTCATATTCTGAGTTGCAAGTCCAGCTGCCATCGTTGTAGCATGTTGTTCTGCAATACCAACGTCAAACAAACGATCCGGAAACGCTTTTCCATAATCAGTTAACTTCGAGCCGATCGTCATAGCTGGTGTTATCACTGCAATACGATCATCTTTATGTGAGAGCGTCTCAAGGGTCTTACTGACAACACCGCTATAAGATGGTCCAATTTGCTGTGGTTTGATCTGCTGACCTGATTCAATCTTATAAGGACCTACACCGTGCCAGCTATCTTTCTTATCACTCTCAGCCGGTTCATAGCCTTTACCTTTTTTCGTAAGAACGTGGATGATTACCGGACCTTTTGTCTTTTTTGCATATGTTAGATTCTCGATTAAGTCGTCTACATCATGTCCATCGACTGGCCCTAAATAGGTGTAGCCTAACTCCTCAAAAAACATTCCTGATACTAACAAATACTTTAAGCTGTCTTTAACACGTTCAGCTGTAGCAGCCAATTTACCGCCAAAAGCAGGTATCTTACGGATCAATGATTCTAGCTCATCTTTTGCTTTATTGTATTTTCTAGCTGTTCTCATGCGTCCCAAAACGTTATGAAGAGCCCCCACGTTTGGAGCGATCGACATTTCGTTGTCGTTAAGCACAACGATTAAGTCTTTCTTTTCATGTCCGATATGGTTGAGCGCTTCTAATGCCATCCCGCCTGTTAGAGCACCATCACCAATGACAGCAACAACTTTATCATCGGTTTTTTTCAGGTCTCTAGCGATCGCCATACCCATCGCAGCAGAAAGTGATGTAGAGCTGTGTCCCGTTTCCCAAACATCATGTTCGCTTTCAATACGCTTTGGAAAACCACACAGACCTTTGTACTGACGAAGTGTATCGAACTGAGATGCTCTCCCGGTAAGGATCTTGTGGACATAAGCTTGATGACCAACATCCCAAATAAACTTGTCTTTAGGACTGTCAAAGACTTTATGCATAGCAAGCGTTAGTTCCACAACACCGAGGTTAGGTCCGAGATGACCCCCTCTAACTGAAAGCTTTTCAATTAGAAAAGAACGAATTTCGGCAGCTAGTTTATTTAATTGTTCAGTTTCATACGTTTTTAAAAACTGAGGATCTTGAATTTCTTCCAGGTTCATGGAATATGCCTCTCTTTCCATTAACGCCTTTTCTTCTCTCTTTTAGCAGGCGATAGCAATTTAATTCTTAATTTTTCCTCTAAAAAATATAATAAACGCCCAACCTGAAAAATAATAAAGGTTGAGTGGTTGATCGCATATGATTTTCCTAACGCTTTACCTCCAACAGTAAGTGCAGCGACTACACTTGTGAAGACGATTGAGATCAAATACTCAGAGTTTGATCCAGATCTATTCCCCATAGAAAGTGTAAGTTCTACTACTACTGCAGCCGATGCCGTTCCGCTAACGATTCCAGAAATGTCACCAATCACATCGTTACAAAAATTCGCTACACGATCTGCGTTCCTTGTAATGATTATAGCATGTCTTGCGCCAGGAACCTTCTCAGAAGCCATCGCATGAAACGGAACTTCTTTCGCAGCAGTTGATGCTACTCCTACAATGTCAAACAGAACGCCCGTTAATACGATCAGAAAGACGATTCCCATCCCTATCGCCCACGAAACGCCATTTAACAAAAAAGAGGATACAACTGTAAAAATAGCCGCTAACACAAGAGTGATAACGGCAATGCTTGTACTCCATTTGAGTGTTTTAGTAAAGGAATGCTTCATGCATAACTCCTCACTTTTTGGTCACTTTATGTAATAAGGAGTGGTCACCTTATTAAGTAAAGACTGCGGCTTAGGTCCAGTAGGTTTTCCCAGAAGAGTACGAAATGTCGCCATGTTCGCGGTTTCCCTTTACTCTCTTCTTAACGCTGTCGCCAAACGTTAGACTAGATTACCACTTAGTCCGCACTATAATCCCTAAAAGGTGTCAGGGCAGAACAGTCTAGGAGTTTTCCTCAACAGCCTCGCGCACATTCCCTAGCCTCTTTTGCAGAGAAGATTTCATATGGTATAAAGCTCAAAAATCAGCGGCCAACCGATACAGGCTTTTCACACCATAATCCCCTCAAGCTCCACTCAAGGCAGGCTACGCTGCTCGCCTTCTTTTCCTGTGAACAAGAAAAAAAGCTAAGCAGGTTCAAACCCCATTTCGCAGTAAGGTCTTTTGAACACAAACCGCAAATATGGGGGCCTCCGCGGAAGAAGGGTCCTCGCCCACATGCCATTGTGGATCGCCCTTCAACCTTAACTCCCAGCGATGACCCAAGGCTGGGCGCCTCAAGCCAATACAAGGAACTTCATCGATGTGCCCTTTGGCGGATTTTTAGGCCCGCCTTCAGGAATGGGGGGCTGACTAGAATACTGCACCACTCCAAAGCAAATAATATCATATCATAATTCCAATTATGCAACAATCTCTTAGTGGTTTCTTTTAATAATGTAGTCAGCAATGGACGCTAATATGCCTGTATTCCCTTTGATCTTGTTTAAATGTTCCAAAGAAATATGTATATGGCTTTCCATTTCTTTCTTTGCTCCTTCAAGACCTAGAATCTTAGGATAAGTAGTTTTCAAATTCGCTTCATCACTTCCAACAGGTTTACCTATTTCTTCCTGTTTGCCAGTTACATCAAGTATGTCATCTTGAATCTGAAAGGCAATCCCAATATGCCGTGCATATTTCGTCAAATGCATAAGATCTTCATCAGAAGCTTCCGCTGCTATACCTCCGATGATCACCGAACATTCGAGCATCTTGCCCGTCTTTTTTTCATGAATGCTTTCTAATTCCGTTAACGAGAGGTCTCTGTTCTCTCCCTCTATGTCTTCGACTTGACCACCAACCATTCCTGTTGAACCTGCAGCTTTAGATAAAACAGAAATCATTTGAACCTTTTGGTCCGATGTTAAATAGGAGTTGTTTGCGATTAAGCTGAAGCTCTCTGTTAATAGAGCATCACCTGCTAATATCGCTTGAGCTTCGCCAAAAACTTTATGGTTCGTGAGTTTCCCTCTTCTATAATCATCATTATCCATAGAAGGAAGATCATCATGAATTAAAGAATACGTATGAACAAATTCAATTGAACAAACCACGTCTACTACTTCTTCTGTATTCTTTTCAAATGCTTCCAAGACCGCGAGTGCTAAGATCGGTCGTATCCGTTTCCCACCTGCAGAAATGGAATATAGCATCGACTTTTTTAATGTCTCTGGAGCATCCAAGTTTTCTAAATAAGCAACCATCTTTTCTTCAACCAATGTTTTTTTATCTCGAAGATATTGTTCAAACGCTATCAATGATCTTCCTCCTGAATCGCGAATGGTTCTTCTTTTCCGTCTTCATGCAGTATCGTATCCATCTTCTTCTCAACGTTCTGTAGTTTCGTATGACACAACTTGGATAGTTTCATTCCTTGTTGATACAGATCGATACTTTCTTCTAAAGGAACATCTCCCTGTTCAAGCTTTTCAACGATTTCTTCAAGTTGTATCATCGCTTCTTCAAATGTAAGTTTGCTTGTTTTTTCAGTCATTCGTAAAAGACGCCTCCGTTCCAGTGATGTGACAATCAACTTGTCCATCTTTTAACTTTATCGTTAATGCATCTCCAACCTTAACCTGCGACACAGACTTGACCAATTCGTCTTTACCTTGCTTATACGTCAAGCTGTAACCGCGATCCATTACAGCTAGAGGATTAAGGGAAGAGAGCCTAGAAATCTTGTTCGAAAAATCCCTCTGGTGTTGCCTTACGTGACGATTTGTTTCTTTTAACAATGTTTTATGCAGAGAAACGACTCTTTCGTTTGCCTTTTGAAGCTGACCTCTTGGTGAAAACAGCAATAATTGACGTTTGACTTGCGAGAGTTGATTCTGATGTTGATCAACAAAACTTCCAACCGTACGTTTTAATTGATCCATACACCTATCCAGTTCTTGTTCTTTTTGTTTGATCAATTGAGTTGGGTATTTAAAGGCATACGATTTTTGCAGTCGTGATAAATGCTGTTGATGACCTGATACGAACTCATTCATCACTCGTTTTAGACGCACATTTCTTTGGAATAATCGATCTTTTAGTTCATCTAGATGGGGCACTGCCATTTCAGCAGCAGCTGTTGGTGTTGGAGCTCGAAGATCCGCAACAAAATCTGAAATCGTAAAGTCCGTTTCATGTCCTACAGCAGAAATGATGGGCAGATTTGATTGAAAGATTGCTCTTGCGACACTTTCTTCATTAAACGCCCACAGTTCTTCTATCGATCCTCCACCTCGTCCAACGATGAGTACATCTGATTCATTCAAAGCATTCGCTCGTTCGATCGCCCGAACGATGGAGAGAGCAGCTCCTGGTCCTTGAACGAGGACTGGATATACAGTGACAGCAGCTAGCGGAAACCTCCGCTTTATGGTAGTCACGATATCCCTTACAGCAGCTCCTGTAGGTGAAGTGATCACACCAATCGTTGAAGGAAATTTAGGCAGCGGCTTTTTATGTATCGGATCAAAAAGCCCTTGTTGATCTAACGTACTCTTTAAATTTTCGTATGCTAGAAACAAGTTACCAACACCGTCTTGCTGCATCGTTCTAACATAAAGTTGGTATTGTCCTTGAGGTTCGTAAACAGAGAATGAACCTTGAATCAAAACACTCATTCCTTCTTCAGGTTTGAAGTTGAGATGTCTGTTGTTTCCTGCAAACATAACAGCAGAAACTCTGCTGTTTGCATCTTTCAGCGTAAAATACAGATGTCCTCTACTATGAAGCTTCACATTGGATAGTTCACCTTTTACCCAAACGTCTTGTAAGTTACCATCATTTTCAAATAGCCTCTTAATATACCGGGTTACAGCCGATATTGGAACATACCGATTGTTATTTTGCATTAATGTACTTCCTTTAACTGCTTTCTCCATTTTGAAGCAAGAACCGTATTGTTCATCAACATCGTGATCGTCATAGGGCCAACTCCACCTGGAACAGGAGTGATATGTTTTGCTTTCGGTTTAATAGCCTCATAGTCTACATCCCCACAAAGCTTTCCATCTTCCTTGCGATTAACCCCTACATCAATAACAACGGCACCTGCTTTTACCATATCTTCTGTAATAAGGTTCGGTTTTCCTACCGCCGCAATTAAAATATCAGCTTGCAATGTTTGTTCACGTAGGTTCTTTGTTCTTGAGTGGCAAAACGTGACCGTCGCATTTTCTTGCAAGAAAAGTTGGCCTGCTGGCTTTCCTACAAGGTTGCTTCTGCCTACAACGACAACATGTTTTCCTGAAATATCTTCACCGGTTTGTTTAACCATCTCTAAAATTCCAAGCGGAGTGCAAGGTATGAAAGCTTGCTCATCTCCTGCATGCATGCGTCCGATATTAATCGGATGAAAACCGTCTACATCTTTTTCAGGCAGAATGGTTTCAATTACTTTTGATTCACTAATATGTGAAGGAAGGGGAAGTTGTACGAGTATCCCATCGATTTGTTCGTCATTGTTGAACGCTTGAATGTATTGCAACAATTCATTCTCAGAAATAGTTTCAGGAAGCTCAGTCAGTACAGAATGCATACCGAGCTCTTTACACGTTCTTTCTTTTGCTAATACATATGAACGAGACGCTGGGTGATCGCCTACTAGAATAACAGCTAAACCTGGAACAATTCCTTCTTGTTTAAGGTCTTGGATCTCTGTTGCAAGTTTTTCTCTGATCTCTCTCGCAATTTGTTTTCCGTCTAAAACAGCCATTCTAAAGTCCCCCTCAAAAGTAGTTGGTTTTTTTATTCAATTAATTATTGTTAATATCTTTGACTATTTTTCCTAGGACTCCATTTACGAAACGTCCTGCTTCTTCACCGCCGAAGATTTTTGCTGTTTCAATCGCTTCGTTCAAAGTAACGTTCTTTGGAACCTCTTTCATGAACAACCATTCGTAAGCAGCCATCTGAAGAACGACACGTTCAACGTTCGCTAGTCTAGAAAAGCTCCATTTCTCTAAATAAGGCGTTAGAAAACGCTCGATTTCTTCTTTCTTTTCAACCGTACCATGAACCATACTTGTTAAAAATTCGTCTGATGGCTCTCCTTCTAAAACATGCTCCATAGCTTCACTAGCTGAGATGTCACTTACTTCAATTTGAAAAAGCGATTGAAATGCCTTTTCTCTGGCAAGTCTGCGTTTCATAATCCGACTTCCTTTCTATTTGCGAACAATTTCTATCTAGCATAATACCATATTGTGAGGACTCGTTACAATCCGAACAATGGACTTACTAACCCTTCCGAACATTCAGTTTTTTTCAATCTATTAAGGGTCAAATAGTTAAAAAACTAAATACTGATGTATTATAATTCATTGTTGCTTTGAAGGGAGTTGATTTCCTTTCCAGATGCTCGCTTTCCGCGGGGCAGACGGTGAGCCACATTTGTACGTTTCCGTATAAGTGTCTCACCTTCCCGCCTGTCCTAGCCTAGAGTCTCACATCCTCCACTCCAATCAACAGTCAAAAAAGAAAAAGATAAAAAGATTCCCACTCAATACCAAGTGGGGTATCTAAGCTGTTTATTCAGTAATTTGAAGAGATAATTCTAGCAATTCCGGGCTTAATGCGGCGAGTTTGAACAATAATTCGGCGAGATTTCCCCATATAGCGGCGAGTCGACATCACTCGACTACTATTACGCAACTTATACCCCGCCTCAAGATAATTTCAACGAACATCGTTTTTAACAACAAGAAAAAAGACCAAAGGGCAAGTAGAACCTCACCCTTTGATCTTTTTAATAATCTACTTCTGGTGCTTCATTCTGTTTTTCTTTTGAATCAAATTGAACACCTACAACGAATACGTTGATATCCGTTGCTTCTAGTGCTGTCATGTCTAGAAGAGCTTGTCTGATATAATCTTGAATTTTTTGAGCTACATCTGGAATCGCAACTCCATATTTCATAGATACGTAAACATCAATAGAAATACCTGCTTCTGAGAGTTCAACTTTAACGCCTTTGCCGTGCGTTTTCTTTCCAAGTCGCTCAACTACACCACTTGCAAAGCTGCCTCTCATGGAAGCCACACCGTCTACGTCAGAAGCCGCAATACTTGCAATGACTTCGATAACTTCAGGTGAGATCTCCACTTTTCCTAATTCTGATGAGTAACTTTCCATTTCAAATGATAGTTCGTTCATCAATTAAACACCTCCGTACTTATTCGCTTTTTGAAGTTAAATCATGATTTTCTAAAAACTTTGTATTAAAGTCACCATTCACAAAAGTCTCATGGTTTAACAGACGCAGGTGGAACGGAATGGTCGTATGAATTCCTTCGATCACAAACTCACTCAATGCACGCTTCATACGGTCGATCGCTTCTTGCCTAGTATTTCCATAAGTAATAACTTTAGCAATCATAGAATCATAAAATGGAGGAATCGTATAGCCAGGATAAACAGCGGAATCTACTCGAACACCTAGTCCGCCTGGAGGAAGGTACATTTCAATCTTCCCAGCAGATGGCATAAAGTTTTTCTCAGGATTCTCAGCATTTATTCTGCATTCGATCGACCAACCATCAAACTCGATATCTTCTTGTTTGTAACGTAATCTTTCGCCTGAAGCAACTTTAATCTGTTCCTTGATTAGATCGATTCCAGTTACCATCTCAGTTACAGGATGTTCTACTTGGATGCGAGTATTCATCTCCATGAAATAGAAGTCACCCGTATTATGATCAAAGATAAATTCAACCGTACCAGCACCAGAATATTGAACAGCTTCAGCTGCTTTAACTGCCGCTTCTCCCATCTCTTGGCGTTTAGATGGCGAGATAGCAGGAGATGGCGTCTCTTCTAAAAGCTTTTGAAGACGTCTTTGGATACTGCAGTCTCGTTCTCCTAAATGGATCACATTCCCATGGTTATCTGCAAGCACCTGTATTTCAACATGTCGGAAATCTTCAATATATTTTTCAATATACACACCTGGGTTACCAAAAGCGGTTGCTGCTTCTTGCTGAGTAATCGCAATGCCTTTTAAGAGTTCCGCTTCGTTCTTAGCTACGCGGATCCCTTTACCCCCACCGCCTGCTGTTGCTTTAATAATTACAGGATACCCAATTTTGTTGCTGAGTTCAATGGCTTCTTCCTTGTCCCTAATAATCCCCTCAGAACCTGGTACGATTGGAACTCCGGCATCTGCCATCGTTGCTCTTGCAACATCTTTAATACCCATTTTGTTGATCGCTTCAGCACTTGGACCGACAAACGTTACATTGCATTCATTGCAAAGTTCTGCAAAGTCCGCGTTCTCTGCCAAAAATCCATATCCAGGATGAATGGCTTCTGAACCAGTTAGTGTTGCAACGCTCATTATGTTCGTGAAGTTCAAATAACTATCTTTTGAAGCAGTTGGTCCGATACAATAAGCCTCATCTGCCAGACGGACATGCAGGGCATCTTTATCAGCTTCTGAATAAACGGCTACTGTTTCAACACCAAGTTCTTTGCATGCTCGAATAATCCTTACAGCAATCTCACCACGGTTTGCTACTAATAGCTTTTTAATCATAGACATACCCTCCTATTCTGCTTTCACAAGGAACAGAGGTTGTCCGTATTCTACTAATTGTCCGTTCTCAACTAATACTTTTACAATCTCACCATTAACTTCAGATTCGATCTCATTGAATAATTTCATTGCCTCGATGATACATACGATGCTATCTTTTGAAACTTTATCTCCTGGCTTTACGAATGCATCCACATCTGGAGATGAAGCAGCATAGAACGTTCCTACCATAGGTGAAACTACTTTATGTAAGTTAGCGTCGTCGTCTGCATTCTTCGTTTCTTGTTTAACTTCGGTATTTTCCTTCACTGTTTCAGCTGCTGGAGCTTGTTCTTTTACTGGTGGTGCTTGAGTGACTACAGGCTGGGAAACTACTTCTTCAGCTCCGTATGAAACTACTGATCCACTGTCCTTTTTAAGAACAATCTTAGAACCGTCATTTTCGTATTTGAATTCGTTGATGCTTGATTTGTCAATAAGTTTAATCAATTCACGGATTTCTTGTATTTTTAACATGCTCTCTACTCCTTTTTACAATCCTATCCAGTTTAGGTTTTTTATTTAGCACCTTCTATTGTGACTAGGTCTTAACACATGTAAATATACCACATTTCTCTTTTCGTGGATACATTAGAATCATGTTAAAGTTAATAGTACACGATAACGCCTTACATTGTAAGCGTTTACGAATACTCTTCACATCTTTCTATCATTTCCCTTCACTAAGAAATGCAAACTATTAATGACACTATAAGTTTCTATCCAATATATCATGAAAACGCAAAAAGAAAAAAGCCGGAAATCCCGGCTTTCAAATTCTTCGTTTATTTAGATGCATGATATTCAACGGCAACTGTTTTATTGCTGCCAAGATGTTCATTGGCAACGTTCATGATCTCAACTACTTCTTTTTTCGATAGTTTATCCGCCTTTACGATTACTTTGATCTCATTGTTCATCGTGCTTACTAAAGCGTCATTGAATCCCATCGATTTGATCAATGTTTCTACTGTTGATTCTTGCATCGTAAGTGACTGAAGTTCTGTCATCTTCGCCCAAGCATCAGCTTGAACTTCAGCAGAGGCGTCCTCAGATCCAGCAACCGCTACATAATCAGCACTCATCTCATCACGCACTTCATCTCGCTCAAGACGTAGTGCTGTAAAAACATCATCGTTTGCAACACCTGAAACTGTCGCTTCCTTACCTGACTTCTTTCCTGCCTCCAAGTATGCAAGATCATCGGTCCCACCAGGCGCTGTGATGTAATACACCGACAACACAATGATTAAGCTGAGCATAGTTAGAAGCCAAACGGTTTGTTTTTTCAATAACATTTGATTATTCCCCCTCAGGATTTTTTGGTCCTACGAAAATCTGGTCACTACCTATATCAAAAACTTTTTTTACGAGCTCTATGATCATAGACTTTGTCTGGATGTTCTCTGCACCTTGTGCCAACACAGCTACACCTTTAATCTTTGGTTTTTCTGTTGTAACGATGATCGGCTCTTCTCTGCCATCATTAGAGATGATGACTACTTTTTCATCTATCTTTTGATCTTCTATCGTTCTCTTGCCACCATTTTTATCATTTTCAGAAGTTGTTTGACTCTGTGTGCTATCATCTGTAACGAACTCTTTTTTCTCCGTTGTAGAAAGTTCAACCCAGACTGACACTTTGCCTACGCCTTGCATTTGCTCTAATAGATCTTTCAGTTCGTTCGAGTAACGATCTTCATAGGTTTTAATATTCTTGTCTGTGACTTCTTTCGCTTGTTTAAAAACCGCCTCGGATTTAACCTTTGTTTCTGGCACTAGCCCGTTTAATGAACTTTTTTGAGCAGGGGAGTCTATCATCTTGCTAATAAACATAAGAGAAATTCCCAATAGGAGTAAGACAAGTAAGTACTTTTGTTTATTCCCTGCTTTATCACTCAGCTGCAGCCGTTTTTTTATCTGTTCCCAAAATGAACGTTTCATTGGGATGACTCCTCTCCCCCTTCCAAATGTATATCAACTTTGTCTGCATCCAGCTGCCATTGATCAGCTAAAAACTGGATGACTTCGCTTGAGACCGGTGGTTCGAGAGATTCTTTTCTCTCTGGACCAGAAACGCTTACATCTACTTCTGTTACTTCAGAGATTCTTGCTTGATCGTGAAACTTGGCTAGTACCACTTTGGCACCCCTAATATCTTCAGGTTCCAACGGCTCTTTACCGATTTCCGTTTGAATTTGAAGATCAACAATCTCTAACTCATAGGTCTGTTTCAACTCCTCTTGAACTTGTTTTTTCATTGGGACAGCCATTTGCTCTAATATATATGCACGTTGAGCGGATTGTATTTCACTTTTATTCTCTTCTATCGAATTTTTTATTTCGTCTTCTTTCTCAGCCGCTGGTAAATCCATAGCAAGAAACACTTGATCGAGATCTGAGTTTATTAGTTTGAACAGTGGTGAGAGCATGGCAAGCAGGATGAGCAAACCTACAACCATCTTGATATAATTTTGAAATTGATTGCCAGGTAACAACAGCTCGATGACTCCTGCTAAAAGTACAAGAATAATAATATTGGTTATCCATTCCGTTAAAAATGCCATAACTCACCTCCTATCGAACCATCAGCGTAACGTTGCCGGCTGCAATGATAATCGTTATAGCTAAGAAAAACATGATGGACACCGTCATAAGGGCCGCAAAGATAAACATGACACTCTTACCGATGATGCCTAATGATTCGACAATCGGCCCACCGCCTAAAGGCTGAAGAAGGGCTGCCGCCATGCTATAGATAAAAGCTAGTATTAAAACTTTGATGGCAGGAAAGATCGCGAGTAGAAGTAATAATAGAGCCCCTATTATGCCTACAGAATTTTTTAGTAAGATAGAAGCGCTCATAACAGTATCTGTCGCATCTGTAAACATACGGCCGACAACCGGAATGAAATTTCCAGTTATGAATTTTGCCGTCTTGATCGTAATACCATCTGCCACTGCTGCTGTTGCACCTTGTACGCTCATGACACCGAGGAATACTGTAAAGAAAAAGGCGAGAGCTCCCATGCTGATATTACGCAACAGCTTGGCTAACTGAGTGACTTTGTGATGTTCTGACATCGTAGAAACGATGCTTAATAGTGCTGATAGAAAAAGAAGTGGAAGTACAAAATTCTTGATTAATAGACCGCTTGTATTTACTAAAAACAAGATAACAGGATGAAAAAAAGCGACTGAAGCGATACTTCCAACAGTTGCCATCAAGGCCAGAAGAAGAGGAATGAGTGCGATCATGAAACTCAACATATTATCGATCGCTTCTGTCGCATAAGAGATGGCAACGTGAAAACTGTTTAAAGCTAAGATGATCAAGACCATATAGATAATGCCATACGCCACTTTTGAAATGGCTGATTGATCAAATGCATTCTGGATGGATTGAAGAAGCATACTGAATACGGTGAGTAGAATTAATGTTCCAAGTAGTTTTCCGTGAACAGCAAGTTCATGAAACATGAACTTCAAAAGACCCAACATGTAACCTTTTAAGGAAAAATCTTTTTCTCCTTTTACAAATTCAATGAATGTCCCTTTTTGGCTTTCTGGCAAAAAACCGCCATATTCTTTGGAGATGCTATCCCAATATTGTTTGATCTCATCTAACTGCATGGATGAAACTTGTTGATCTACCATTTTTGAAGTGATTGAACTCGCCGATGCGGAATCTATGGGACCAAATAGGATGGAGGAAAAGAATATGAATAGAAGAATACTTGTCCGCATCATCACTTTCTGCATCTTTACAACCCGCTTTCTTATTTCGGAATAAGCGTCAGCACGGTCTCGATAATAACTGTTAAGATCGGTATCGCCATCACTAGAATCAGAATCTTCCCGCCTAGTTCAATCTTAGAAGCAATAGCCCCCTGACCAGCGTCTCGTGTGATCTGTGCTCCAAACTCTGCAATATAAGCGATACCGATTATTTTTAACAACGTTTCAACATAGACCATGTTTACGTTTGCGTTTATAGCAAGTCGTTGAAGCATCGTTAGAATCTGTCCGATCTTATCAATCAAGAATAAAAAGATTCCTGCACCAACCATGAGTGTGACCAAAAAAGCAAAATTGGCTTTTTGTTCTTTAAGGACTAATGCTAAAAAAGCAGCAACCAGTCCAAAACCAACAATTTGGATAATTTCCAATCTGGCCCCCTCCTTAATTTTGAAACAAAAAGACGCCTTTTACTTTTTGAAACAAATCATCTAAAAGAGTAATGACCATGAAAAGAGCAACAACAAAACCTAATAGAGTGACCCAATGTGCATAATCCTCTTTGCCGATCATCTTTAACACGGTATGAAGCATCGCGACGATTATCCCAAGCCCTGCGATCTGAAACACTGCGTTTACATCTAATCCCATCGATGGTACCTCCTATTTACAGTAAGAGAATAACGATTAAAAGTCCCATGAGGACTCCAAGACTTTTGCACATTTTTTCATAACGTTCTTGTATGTCCCTGGCTTCTTTTTCTTCACGATTAAGGTGAGCAAGTGTCAATTGAATCTGCTTCTGCTGATGCTCTTTGTCATGCCTGCCAAGCGTCGCTCCAAATTGGCGAAGCACTTCAATCTCACCCATCTTAAAAGAAGTCTCTTTAGCCAAAACAGCCAACTGTATATCCCATGCTTCTTGCACCGAGAGTTCACCTTCTACTAATGTGTCTGATATGGTAAGGAAGAAGGTAGACAACGGTTCTTTTAAAGGTTTTCCTATATGCAAAAATGCCTCATGAAGCGGAGTAGATCCATACATGATCTCAGCCTCCAAGGCTTGTAGTGTCACTTTTAGTTCTCTCAACTTTTTAGGACGCTCTCTTACTCGTTTTGCCCACTCAAAACCAAAGATCGTAGTAGCTGAAAGAATGGCGATCGCACCGATCCAACTCATCATGCTCTACCACCAGACGATCTGTAGATCTCATTTAATTCTCCATCATAGATTCTTTGAACCGTTCCTGGTCCTTTATCGCGGCTCAAGATAACATACCTTTCAAACAATGAAAGATCTCCTAATGGTTTCATCACAGGACGTTTCATTGCATCTTCAACAGAGCTGCCATGTGCGGTAAAAATCATTTGAACACCCGCATGCATCGCTTCTAATATCGCTTCGCCATCTTCTTTTCGACCGATTTCATCGACGATCATCACTTGAGGACTCATCGAACGAATGAGCATCATCATCCCTTCCGCTTTCGGACATGCATCAAGAACATCAACACGTCGTCCGAGGGTATGTTGAGGGACACCTTTGATAGCACCGGCAATTTCAGACCGCTCATCTACGATTCCCACTTTAAAAGAAGGGATGTTTCTTTGTTGAACGCCACAACTAATGACCCTCGCAATGTCTCTTAACAACGTGGTTTTCCCAGTTTGCGGCGGACCGATCAACAAGGTATTGAGCCACTTTTTTTGAAAAAGATGAGAGATCAACGGTTCAGCGATGCCAATTTTCTCTCTCGCTATCCTTACGTTAAACGAACTTATATCCTTGATGGCTTTTACGAAGCCCTGTTCAGTGATCACTTTTCCAGCTAGTCCAACACGATGTCCGCCTGATATGGTGATATAGCCCCTTTTTAGTTCCTCTTCAAGGGCGTAGAGAGAGTGTTGACTCAATCGATTAAGTAATACTTGTGATTCTTCAGCCGAGATTGATTCCTCAGTCGGGTAATTAGGTTTGCCCGAACAAAGAATTTCCATCGGCTGTCCAATCCTAATCCTGATCTCTTCTACAGATTGAAGGACAGATGGTGGCAAATTTCTTAAGGTATTCTGAATCTTATCTGGAAAAAGTCTAAAGATTGTCTCCATGACCCGTTTCTCCTTTAAGAGGCTAGTACTATAAAAGTATGGTGGTCATTTAAGCTTTATGCCAATAAAAGTAGATTTGAAGTTAGAAGGGAAGATAGAGAGGTTTTTGATAGATTGTTCATAAAAACATCTGCAAAAGAGCATATCTTGATGGTTGGGCTTCTCATATAGTAGGAAGCCCATTGGTATCAATTGATTGAAAAGATAAGTCGGAAGCCACTGTAGTAGAAAAAAGTTCAGATTGTTTATAAATATAGGGCTATATGAAGTTTATTTCCAATTTCGATCGTTTATAAGTTATTTTTTATGGGAGCTATACAAAATAGTGAGCAAAGGTTCTAAAAACTGTATGCGGAACTATACGGAATGGGGTATTTTGGGTATAAATCTCTGAAATCCTTATAAACATTCAAGAAATACCGGACTTAATTCCGCGAGTTTCAGCATTAATCCCGCGAGTTCTTGTCTTATATCCGCGAGTCTACAAGAATCGACAATCAGCAGGAATCAGATACTTCAAACAAACATGCATCCATTAGCGTCCTGTTTGAAATTTACTGCATCATTACAACATAAAAAAACCTCACTCCAAAAATGGAATGAGGTTCATTATTATAGACTATGCACGAGAAACGTAAGCCGCATTTCTTGTATCGATGATCAGCTTGTCCCCTTGGTTTACGAAGAAAGGTACTTGTACGATCAAGCCTGTTTCTAGCGTTGCTGGTTTAGTTCCACCAGAAGCTGTGTCCCCTTTAATACCAGGCTCAGTCTCTGCCACTACTAACTCAACTGTGTTTGGAAGTTCAACACCAATCGTTTCACCTTGATACGTCATGATGTGAACCGTCATGTTTTCAAGCAAGTATTTCAACTCGTACTCAATTTGTGAAGCTTGAAGTTCAATTTGCTCATATGATTCGTTATCCATGAACGTGTGTGTATCTCCAGATGCATATAGGTATTGCATCTTACGGTTTTCGATATGAGCTTTAGCTACTTTTTCTCCACCGCGGAACGTTTTTTCCTGGATACCACCTGTGCGAAGGTTACGAAGTTTAGAACGAACAAATGCCGCACCTTTTCCTGGCTTTACGTGTTGGAACTCAAGAACTTGCCAGATCCCGTTGTCAACCTCAATCGTTAATCCTGTTTTAAAATCGTTTACTGAAATCATGTTTTTATCCTCCTGAATACCTTAACTTAACGTTAAGAGGGTTTTAGTAGCATGCGTAAGTGATTCATTGCCATCTTTTGTAATGAGTGCATCGTCTTCGATCCGAACTCCACCTAGACCAGAGATATAAATACCTGGTTCGACTGTCACAAGCATTCCTTGTTCAAGAATCGTGTCAGATTTCATTGATAGAGCTGGCCCTTCATGAACATCTAAACCAATCCCATGTCCTGTAGAATGTCCAAAGTAATCCCCATAACCTTTTGAAGCGATGTAATCACGTGTTAACGCATCTGCATCCTTACCTGTCATTCCAGGTTTGATGCCTTTCATTCCTAGCATCTGCGCATCATATACGACCTGGTAGATTTCTTTTAGCTCATCCGAAACATTTCCGATGGCTACCGTACGAGTGATATCAGAGCAATAACCTTTGTAGTATGCTCCAAAATCCAAGGTTACTAATTCACCCGTTTCAATCTTCTTATCCGAAGCAACACCATGTGGTAGGGCTGATCGGTAGCCTGAAGCCACAATTATATCAAACGACGAAGAGATAGCTCCATTTTTTCTCATGAAGAATTCTAGTTCATTGGATACTTCCCGCTCAGTAAGCCCTGGGCGTATATACTCGATGATATGTGAAAAAGCGGCATCGGCGATAGATGCTGCATCCTTTACTATCTTAATCTCTGATTCATCCTTAATCAAGCGCAACTTTTCCACGAGACCGGATACAGCAACAAGTTCAGTGTTATTGTCATCTAATTGTGTCTCGTATGTACGATAAGTAGAGTATGTAACATGGTCTTGCTCGAAACCTAGCTTAGAAATTGAAAGCTCCTTCGTTAACTTTGCAACCTCTTGCGGAATCGGATCTGTATGCATCACAACACGATACCCTTCTGCTTGTTCCGCTGCTTGCGTCTTATATCTGAAATCAGTTATTAAAACGGCTTCATGTTTCGTGATCAAAAGAACTCCTGAACTTCCTTTAAACCCACTTAAATAAAACCGATTTGAAGAAGATGTAACTAAAAGTGCATCAATATCAAACGTATCAAATAATTGCCTTGCCCGTTCTACACGATTCATAACGTATCCCCTTTAAGTTGATTATGAAAAACTTGAAGAGCTAATTTATAGCTATCAAAACCAAAACCTGAAATCTGACCGATCGTAACTGGCGCAATAACAGATTTCTGTCGGAATTCTTCTCTCGCATGCACATTTGATAGATGGACTTCGATTACGGGGACATCTACACTGGCAATCGCGTCTCTAATCGCATAACTATAATGAGTATAGGCACCTGCGTTTAGAACGATACCACGGAACTTATTTTCGGCTCCATGAATAAGGTCGATGAGATCACCTTCATTATTACTCTGTTCAAATGAAAGATCCAATAATAGTTCTTTTGAAAATAAAACGAGTTCTGTTTGAAGATCTTCCATTGTTTGCGCACCATATATGCCAGGCTCACGTTTACCTAATCGGTTTAAGTTCGGTCCGTTTATTACAAGAAAATTTCTGTTATTCACCTGAAACACCTAGCCTTCGCATAAAAAAATAGAATGTTCATAAAACATTCTATCATAGCGTCTGTTCTTTTGAATAGTTACGAACTCTGTGTAGATTCCTTGTTTCCTTGGGACTGGCCATGACGTTCACTGTATTCAAATGAGATCGAATAACCTACAAAAACACCATATAAGATATAGATACAAAGCGTTGTTGTTATAGTATTTTTCCCTATCGTATTCATAGGTTCCAACCCTGGAAAGATTGGATGAAGCAAGAAAAATACGATTCCCCAAAGCGCTACACCAAAAATGATGCCTGCCCACATGGATTTGATCTTAGCAAATGCATAGCGATAAGCGATAGCGACTAAGATCGAAAGCAGAGCAATGATCAAAATACTGATCAGTTGTCCAATCCACTGAGATTTCCACTTCCCAAGTGCCCATGGCGCTAACACAAGTGCGGGACCGACCTTTGAAAAATTTAAATAGTAGGCAATAAATCCGAAACAAGCCCAGATTAAGCCTCCAAAGAAGCCGACACCTACGACTCTGCTCATGAATGAAGACTGAGCTTCCTGTTTATTTTGTTCTAGTTTTGAATCGCTCATTAACGACCACCTCCAACACTACTAGTATGTCCACAAAACCATTGCCCAAACTTCTCATACGTCAACCAATCATATTCTGTGTAAAACATGTATAAAATGGGAAAAATACAATCATCCTTTGTGGAGGAATATCCGGCTTTCCTGTAGAATAGAAAGTACCTACAAAACTTTAGGCTGGGGGTTCAACATGACAAAAGAGAAAAAGCCCGCTTACGGCGGCCAGGCCGTATTAGAAGGGGTTATGTTTGCCGGAAAGCACACATATGTAACGGCAATACGCAGAAATGATGATACGATCGAGTACTTCGAACTAAAGAAGAAACCATCTCCTATCCTTTCAAAATTAAAGAAGATTCCTTTCTTAAGAGGATTTATTGCCATAATCGAAGCAAGTATGAACGGTACACAGCATTTAAATTTTTCAGCTGAACGATTTGGCATTAACCCAGGAGAAGAAGAAAAAGAGGAAGAAGAAAAACCATCTAAATTTGCCTTTTTCTTTTCTCTAGCCATTATTGGTGTCTTATCTTTTCTTTTTGGAAAATTTGTTTTTACCCTTGTACCCGTTTTTTTAGCAGAAGCATTTCGTTTTATCGTACCTGGGCATTTAGGACAGAATTTATTAGAAGGTTTGTTCAAGTTTATCTTTTTACTAAGCTATATCTATTTTGTTTCTCTAACACCTGCGATCAAGAGGGTATTCATGTATCACGGAGCTGAACACAAAGTAATCAACACTTATGAAGCAGGAGACGAGCTAACCGTCGAAAACGTGAAGAAGCATTCAAGACTTCATTATCGTTGCGGCAGCAGTTTTATTCTATTTACAGTAATCGTCGGCATGTTTATCTATTATTTCTTTCCATCAGATCCGTTATGGTTAAGAATTTTATGCAGACTTGCGCTTATTCCTGTGGTTTTAGGGGTATCTTTTGAAGTATTACAGTTAACAAATAAACTAAGAGATGTTCCGGTTCTTCGTTACCTAGGCTATCCAGGTTTATGGCTTCAACTTTTAACAACGAAAGAGCCTGATGAAAAACAAATAGAGGTTTCTATTATTTCTTTTAATGAAATGTTACGTCGTGACGCATCCTATGAAAGTGAACTTAACGCAAGCAAAATCGTTTAATCATAAGGAGGTGAACCTGTTGCAACAGAATCATAGAAGATTGCATCCTATCATTTGGTTTGTTATATCACTGGCTGTTGTCGGTATTCTTTATCAACTAGTCACTTCACCTCGCCAATTATTTACGACCATTCTGATCGGAGCAGCAGTGGTCGCCGTGTTTTACTTTATCTTCCGCAGAACATCATCGGGTGTAAACGGCAAGTATAGAAAAGCAGTCAAACAATCACAAAAACGCTATGGCACGAACCAAAAGCCGGCTAAAGCTGCCTCTCCGTTGTTTCCGAGCAAAAAGACTGCAAAGAGTTCCGCTCAGAGAAAGAAAACACGTGAACATCACTTAACCGTGATCGAAGGAAAAAAGAACAAGAAAAAAAATCGAGCCTCCTTTTAAGGATTAGGCTCGATTTTTATATGCTGGATTCGGATATCTCTTACTTGTTATCCAGCTCTGCAAAAATTGTTCCGCTCGATCATGACCAAACGTATACAGTTCATTCTTCGCTTCTGAAGACAATTGAAAATCGATGACAGATACATGCTTTACAGGCATAAAAATAATATCTCTGGCGTCGTGTGAATCAATGTATCGGTTATCATGAGCTTGCATCATCGTTTCAAACAGTGCTTTAAAAAGATGAACAGCATTCTTCACATTGTGTGTTGGAATGTGGTCGTTGATATATGAACTTAATTGAAAACCTAGCACCGGCCGAACGGGCACTCTATCTTTTCTTTGGAATAGCCACATCGGAAAATTACTCAATACACCTCCATCAACAATAAAACTTTTTTGTCCAACACGATTGAAGAGTTTGATCGGATAGAAGAAATAAGGAAGACTGCAACTCATTCTTACTGCTCTTGCCACTGGAAAACGCTCTGGCAACAAACCATATTCCTCAAGATCATCTGGCAAAACAATAAGCCTTCCTCGAGAAATATCAGACGCAATAATCTTTAAACTGCCATATGGAATATCCGCAAATGTAACAATTCCACGTGCCGCTAGAAGAGAAGCTACCCAGTTCTCCAGATAATCCCCCTTAAACAGACCAAGCTTCCAATAAAGCTTCAACCAGTTCATAAAAGGTACTGGCACAATCGTTTTACTTGTATCAAGAAATTTTCTAAAGTCTAATTTATCAATAATTTCTTTCATTTCCCCCGACGTATAACCTGCTTTGATTAAAGCAGCCATCAATGCCCCCGCACTTGTCCCAGCTACCCTCTCAAAACTGAGGCCTCGATTCTCAGCTGCTTCAACAGCACCAATCAACGAAAGCGCCTTGATGCCCCCACCCGAAAATACTCCATCAATTCGCATAAACATCTCCTCCACTACTATCCTAATCAGCAGAAGATGTCCTTTATAACCGATTCTTCAAAATAAAGTCTTTTGTTATAGGTTCAAAAAGTTGGTTTGTTCACGCAGTGAACGGCGGTGTAGTTTAACAAGAATACTGTCCACTTTTTTGCAAGAATACTGTCCGGTTTCCCCCGTTTACTGTCCACTTTCCAGATTTTACTGTCCACTTCTTACAAAATACTGTCCATTCATGTTTCCTTACACACCGCACCACACAAAAAATCCAAAATAAAAAAACAACCATAAAAAATTATGATTGTTCTTGTTCTTCATTCTTTGCTTGAACTTCTCTTAATGATTTTATCCTATTTTCATCTTCTTCAAAAAACTGAACAAGATCTCCAATTCGATCAATAGCGTTCCAACTTAAATGATGTTCGATACCTTCAACATCTTGGTAGATGTTCTCTTGGTCGACCCCTATAACTTTTAAGAATTCTTCAAGTAACTCGTGTCTGTAAACTAAACGTTTTCCAAGTTTTTTTCCGTTTGGTGTTAGAACGAAGCCTCTGTATTTTTCATAAACGACATACTTGCCTTTGTCGAGCTTTTGGATCATCTTGGTTACTGAAGAGGGATGCACTTCTAGGTTCTCAGCAAGATCTGATACCCTGGCATAGCCTTTCTCTTCGATTAGGGCATAGATGCGTTCTATATAGTCTTCCATACTTGGGGTTGGCGGCAAATTGTTCACTCCCTATACTAAACCAGCTTGGTCTCTATAAAAAGGATACTATAGAATGGTAAGCGTGACAAGGGAAGCAATATTAGCATTTTATCAAGTAAAATATTCAATCTTAGCTTGAGGAAACATCGTATGAATATAATTCTCTACCGTTTCACGCAGTCTTGTCGCCTGATCATCTTGATAAACATATTTTCCGATTCCATATCTTCCCCACTTATACTTCCGCTCTTCTTCATTCATCTCAAGCTTTGATTTTGGATAGTTTTTTTCGATAACTCGTTTTGCAGGTTTCGTAAATCGGTGCTGAATCAGTTCAAACGTAAGATCGTTCGTTAAGTGCTTTGGAATCTTTGCTTCTAAGGTATCAAATAGTTCTTTATAGCCTTCTTCCCAATCTTTATGAAGATAAAGAGGTGCCACGATAAACCCTAAGGGATATCCTGCTTCAGCCACTTTAATGGCAGCATTAATGCGCTCTTCAAGCGGACTTGTACCGAGTTCGAAGTTCTTTATCACATAGTTTGAATTTACGCTAAAACGGAAACGCGTTCTTCCTTGGTGTTTTGCATCCAGTAAATGATCTACATGATGGTATTTCGTCGTAAATCGAAGTCTCCCTAAATCTGTGGCACCAAAAAACTCAATCGCTCTTTTCAAATTATGAGTAAGATGGTCGATACCGACAATATCCGATGTACAGGAAGCTTCGAATCGCGTGATCTCAGGCGCTCGCTCTTGCATATACTTTTCTGCCTGAGCAAAGATCTCATCTGTATTCACATAAGTTCGTAGATATGGCTTGCTGCCGAGTGTCGTCTGTAGATAACAATAATGACAATGCCCCATGCATCCTGTTGCAAGAGGAATCGCGTATTCTGCCGATGGTTTTGATGTATCAAATTTTAATGTCTTTCTTATACCAACTACAAGCGTTGATTTGGCTGTTCTATACTTTTGAAAATCATTATCTCCTGGCAGATCGCGTATTTGGTTATGTGAAGTTGTCTCTCTGATTTCAACTTCTAATTTGCTAAAACGGTCGAACAGTTCTTTTCCTAACGGATACTCTAGTGCACGCGGTTCAAAATAGATCAACTGCGGCATAAACGGTTTATTGGCACCAGCCATAGTCACACACCCCACAATTTTTATCACAAATGATGGAGTTAGTATGTGCTAATATCGACAAAAGAAAAGGGAAGGAACTTTTCCAGTTCCTTCCCTTGCTTTCTTATAATCCGCATTTTAATTGGGCGTTACAATTCGTACACGTGTTACAGCCACCGATTTCTTTCACTTTCCCTTTTCGGCATACCGGGCAAGTGTTACCCACTTCGTTACCAATAGTTACATCTGTAGAACGAAGATCAGTAATCGTATCTAAAATAACAACTTTACTTTTTTCTTCTTCCATACCAAGATCGATCTCAGTCTGTTCAAATGTCTCTTCTGCTTTAAGTGTCAGAACTTGTGAGTCACGGCTTCCATCAACATATACCGTTCCACCTTTTGCTCCACCCTTATAAAGGCGTTCGTAAACTTTTTGAACTTGATCCACTGTGTACCCTTTAGGAGCGTTAACTGTTTTTGAGATCGAGCTATCTACCCAACGCTGGATGACACACTGCGTATCTGCATGCGCTTCTGGTGCAAGCTCCATCGCAGCAACAAACCATTCAGGCAGCTCATTTTCGTTCGCTCCAGGATTGTTGTCTAAATATTCTTTAACGATATCAGCTTTTACTTCTATAAATTTCCCAAGACGTCCACTACGGAAGTATGAGAATGAGAAGTAAGGCTCTAATCCTGTGGAAACACCAACCATGGTTCCTGTGGATCCGGTAGGAGCAACAGTCAACAAGTGAGAGTTACGAATCCCAAATTCTAAAATGTCTTCACGTACATCTTCAGGAAGCTTTTTCATATAACCCGTTTCAGTAAATCGTCTACGCAGCTCGTTAGTGGTCTCTTCTGTCTCGCCTTCTAAGAACGGGAAGCTTCCCTTTTCTTTAGCAAGTTCGATCGAAGTGCGGTAAGCCGTTACGGCAATCGTCTCAAAGATTTGGTCAACAAGCTTGTTTCCTTCTTCAGATCCGTAAACGGTCTCGCAATAGATAAGAAGGTCATGTAATCCCATAACTCCTAACCCTACACGCCGTTCCCCTAGTGCTTGGACGCGGTTTGGTTCTAAGAAATATGGTGTTGCATCGATTACGTTGTCCTGCATTCGTACGCCAACTTCAACCGTTTGTTTTAGCTTTTCAAAGTCCACCGTTTTGTTTTCTTTGTCAGCCATGTTACCAAGGTTAACTGCAGCGAGGTTGCAGACACTGTATGGTGCAAGTGGTTGTTCTCCACACGGATTCGTTGCTACGACTTTTTGACCATAAGCTGTAGCGTTCGTCATGTCATTTGCATTATCAATAAAGAAAATCCCTGGCTCAGCTGAGTAAGTTGCGCAAATGTTGATGAGGTTCCATAGTTCACGCGCTTGGATTCGTTTGTAGACGCGAATACCATAACCTTTCTCTTCCCAAACACGAACATCTCCGACTTCATGCCACTCGTTGTTGTAAGCTTCCATTTCATCAGGCGTGTAAGCCTCAACACTTGGAAAACGTAACAAATACTCAGAGTCATTTTCTACAGCTTCCATAAACTCCTTCGTGATCGTAACAGAGATATTTGCACCTGTTAAAAACTCAGAATTATGAACGCTGTACGTTCCTCCGTCTCGAAGCATAGTCTCAGCATCACGTAAAACGTCAGAGTCAAATCCGCCTGTTCCTGGAATATCCTTATAGCGAAGAATTCCTTCATACATCGCTTTTTGAGCTGGTGTCAGCGGTGTGAATTTTAATTTATCTTGTGCGACTTGTTTAATTTTCTCGTCATTTGTATTTTCAATTAAGTAACGTAAAATGCGGGGATTCTGCATTTTTGAAATAATGAAATCAATAATGTCAGGGTGCCAGTCAGCTAGCATGATCATTTGAGCTCCCCTGCGACTTCCTCCCTGTTCGACCAGATGCGTCAGCTTCGCAATATCATCCAACCAGGATACAGAACCTGATGATTTACCGTTTACGCCTCTAGCGAGTGCGTTTTTCGGTCGAAGTGTAGATCCGTTCGTTCCAACTCCGCCGCCGCGGCTCATGATCTCCATCACTTGCTTACGGTGATCCGAGATGCCTTCACGTGAATCTTTTACGTATGGCATTACATAACAGTTAAAATACGTTACATCTGTTTCTGCACCTGCTCCGTATAGAACGCGTCCAGCAGGTACAAAATTCATCTCAGAAAGTTCTTTATAAAACTTCTGGAAAGATTCTTGGCGTCTCTCTTCCGTCGTTTCTACTGATGCTAAGCCTGTTGCATTTCTTAGTGCGATCTGCTCGTAGTAAACTTCTAACGGCTTGTCCATCACATCAAGTGAACGAGTGATCAAACCAGATTCTGCTTCTTCAGGCTTCTCTAATACTGCTTTAAACTCATCTTCAACCAATACGACTGCATTTTTATCGTCCCAGTTGACAGATTGAATAAACCCGAGCCCTCTTGCTGGAAATTTTGGGTCCTCTTTTACCGTTAATACAACAAAGTCACCCGGTTTTAACGTTTTCTTTTCTGTGTCTTTAAAGCTGTATCGGTCAAGCATCACTAGCCGAGAAACACCTTTGTGTGTTGTTTTCATCGTAGAAGTTACGGGGTGCACTTGTGGAAATTGAGCTATATCACTGTTGAGAGCGTCAATGTTGATACCCTTTTTAACAGTTGCGACTGTGTCCATATTTCTCCTCCTCTATTCAAATCACATACGGATGCATATCTATATCTTGTATGTATAAGTTCTACCCTTATACTATATATACGTAAACCTCATGTCAAAGAAAAAAAATTGTCAAACTTAAAATCATGAGGATTTTACAGCAATTCCATGATTCTTGTATATTTATTATGATTTTATTGAAGAATTGGCTTTATTCTAGATTTGTATAATTTGGTAGTTTTGAAAAGCCGTACAAACACGTGGTTTTCAAAAATTCCTGCTTTTTTCCAAAAAAAATTAATATCTTGACATCTTTTTTTCTGATAATTACAGAGCAAAAATAAAAAATCGAGATCTCTTTTGAGATATCGATTTTTTTCTATTAACGTCTAAACGTCCAATCGTCGTTGCGATAGCGGGTCTCAGCTATGTGTTCGACCTCAGCCCACTGATCTTCTGTTAGTGTATAGGGTACAAGATTAACGTTCAAACCATCCTCGAAGCCTTTTTTAAAAGCAACCTTCGCGTCTTCAATTGTAACAGGAACATCTAGGAGTGCGTTCACTGCTACAGCTTTTTTCTTAAATGCAGTTTGCATTCTTTCTCGTAATCTGTCACTGGAATACTTAAAAAGATCGAACAGTTTGTCTTCATCTAAGTCTAGAAGAATAGACCCGTGTTGAAGGATAACACCCTTCTGCCTTGTTTGAGCACTTCCCGCTACTTTTCTTCCTTCTACGACTAATTCATACCATGAAGGAGCGTCAAAACAAACAGCTGATCGAGGATTCTTCAATCCCTCACGCTCTTCTTCTGTTTTCGGAACAGCAAAGTAAGCATCAAGGCCTAAACCTTGAAATCCTTCTTTAATCCCTTCTGAAATCACGCGATACGCTTCCGTAACGCTTTGTGGCATATCTTTGTGTGATTCAGATACGATGACGCTATACGTAAGTTCTTGATCATGAAGAACTCCGCGCCCACCAGTTGGACGTCTTACGAAACCTAGTCCGTATTTTTTTACGGCATCAAGGTTAATCTCTTTTTCTACTTTTTGAAAGTAGCCAATTGATAAGGTTGCTGGATTCCATCCGTAAAAGCGGATAACAGGTGGAATCTTTCCTTCACTGTGCCAAGATAACAGTGCTTCGTCCATTGCCATATTAATTGCAGGTTCGCAATTTCCAGAATCGATATAATACCAGTTTTCTTTTTCCACGTTTTTCGTCTCCCTGCCATTCATTCGTAACTAGTGTACCAAATTCGGCGAGTGTGTCAAAACAATCGCTTTAAGTCAGATTTTTCTTTTGCCTATATAGCCTTGCACAGCTATAATTGGGGTAGATTGTTTAAAGGAGTGCAAGCGTTATGGGATGGATAGTTTTAGCAGGTATTGTAGTAGCATTATTGGCGTATGTAATCGGTATGGGGCTTTATCAAAAGAGATTTCTAACTACGTTAAACGAGGAAGAGTTTAAAGCAGGATATCGAAAAGCTCAACTGATCGATGTTCGTGAGCCTGAAGAGTTTAAAAAGGGTCATATCTTAGGAGCACGTAACATTCCTCTTTCTCAAATGAGACAGAGATTAAAAGAAGTGCGCAGCGATCAGCCTGTTTATCTATATTGTGAGAGTGGGTTCAGAAGTGCTCGTGCAGCCAATTTTCTTAAAAAGAAAAAGTATGGCCAACTTCATCACCTAAATGGCGGCTTCCGCAAATGGACTGGCCGTGTAAAATCAAACTAATATGTAAAAGCAGCCCAGGAGAATTCTCCCGAGCTGCTTTTTTGTTTAAACTTGTTTTGTATATTTTAAGATTGGCTTTCTGGCAGCTGTTGCTTCATCCAGTCGTTTAACAACAGTAGTATGAGGAGCTTCTTGAACCAATTCAGGTGTCTCTTCAGCTTCCTTTGAAATCTGAATCATCTTCTCGATAAATTCATCGAGGGTTTCTTTTGATTCCGTTTCTGTCGGCTCGATCATGATCGCTTCTTCGACACTTAACGGGAAGTAGATCGTTGGCGGGTGATAGCCAAAGTCTAAGAGACGTTTTGCGATATCAAGTGTTCTCACGCCAAGTTTCTTTTGACGACGTCCTGATAATACGAACTCATGTTTACAGTGTTGTGTAAACGGAAGATCGAAATGAGGCTCAAGTCGGCGCATCATATAGTTCGCGTTTAACACGGCGTTCTCTGAAACTTGATGTAATCCGTCTGGCCCCATCGTCATGATGTACGTAAACGCACGTACATTTATACCGAAGTTACCGTAAAAAGGCTTCACGCGTCCGATTGATTGCGGGCGATCATATTCAAACTTATAAAGATCGTCCTCTTTAACGAGAACTGGTTTTGGCAAGAAAGGAATCAGGTCTGCTTTAACTCCAACTGGTCCAGATCCAGGTCCACCACCACCGTGAGGGCCAGTAAATGTTTTATGAAGATTCAAGTGAACAACGTCAAACCCCATGTCTCCAGGTCGCGCAAATCCTAATATCGCATTTGCGTTCGCTCCATCATAGTATAGCTTCCCACCAGCTTCATGGACGATCTTTGCCATTTCTAGAATATGCTCTTCAAAAAGACCAAGGGTATTCGGATTTGTAAGCATAAGCGCCGCCACATCTTGATCGACCACTCGCTTCAAATCTTCAAGATCAACGAGACCACGCTCATCAGATTTCACTGTGATCGATTCAAAACCTGCAACCGTTGCAGACGCAGGGTTCGTTCCGTGTGCTGAATCAGGAACGATTACCTTAGTACGATTGAAGTCACCATTTGCTTCATGGTAGGCACGGATCATCATAAGTCCTGTCCATTCACCATGTGCACCAGCAGCTGGTTGAAGCGTAACTTCATCCATACCTGTGATCTCAGCAAGTGATGTTTGCAAGCGGTACATCATCTCCATCGCACCTTGAACCGTCTCTTCATCTTGAAGAGGGTGGATATGTGCAAAGCCAGGGAATCGTGCGACATCTTCATTAATCTTCGGATTGTATTTCATCGTACATGAACCTAGTGGATAGAAACCAGAATCCACACCATGGTTTCGATTCGATAACGCTGTATAGTGACGAACGATCTGAAGTTCTGATACTTCAGGTAGATCCGGCTCTTCTGTACGCAAATAATCGGAAGGTATAATTGATTCTACGTTAATCTCTGGAACGTCAAGTTCAGGAATGCTGTATCCTACTCGACCTGGTTTAGACAATTCAAAAATTAATGACTGATGTTCTGTACGCATGCTAATCCCTCCAATACATTTGCAAGCTGATCGATCTCTTCTTTTGTTCTCATTTCCGTAACCGCTAAAAGCATATGGTTCTTAAGTTCTGAATACGAAAGACCCAAATCGTAACCGCCGATGATACCAGATTCTAATAATTTTGCATTTACTTCTTTAGCTGTACATTTTAACTCAATAACAAACTCGTTAAAAAAAGGTCCTGTGAAAGCTGTTTTGAATCCTTTTTCTTCAAGAACTTTTTTCGCATAGTGAGCTTTTTGTATATTTTGGTGCGCTACTTCTTTCACACCTTGTTTTCCAAGTGCCGTCATAGCAATGGAAGCTGCAAGTGCGTTAAGCGCTTGGTTTGAACAGATGTTACTAGTCGCTTTATCACGTCTTATATGCTGCTCTCTTGCTTGGAGAGTAAGAACGAATCCGCGCTTTCCGTCTTCATCAACTGTTTGACCTACTAAACGGCCGGGAACTTTACGCATTAATTTTGTTGTTACGGCAAAATATCCACAGTGTGGTCCGCCAAATCCTTGTGCGATCCCAAACGGCTGAGCATCACCTACAACGATATCCGCACCAAACTTGCCTGGAGGAGTCAGTGCACCAAGTGCTAAAGGATTCGAAGAAACTACGAACATTCCTTTAACGTTATGCACGATCTCTTCTATTTCTTTTAAAGGCTCGATCTGACCGAAGAAGTTAGGATATTGAACGATCACACAAGCTGTCTCTTCATCCACTTCAGCACGCAATGAATCCACAGATGTCAAACCGTTTTCCGTGTCTACTTCAACGACTTCAAGATGCTGTCCTTTAGCATACGTGTGCAAAACGGCACGAGATTCTGGGTGTACGGACTTTGATACAACAATTTTCTTTCTGCGCGTTTGAGCTGCTGATAATAATCCAGCCTCAGCAAGTGCTGTTCCGCCATCGTACATAGAAGAGTTTGCAACATCCATGCCTGTTAGCTCACAGATCATCGTTTGGAATTCAAAGATCGCTTGAAGTTCACCTTGAGAAATCTCAGGCTGATAAGGTGTGTAAGCTGTGTAGAACTCTGAACGAAGTAGCATATGATTAACGATCGATGGTGTGTAATGATCATAAACACCTGCTCCTAAGAACGAAGCATGATCTTTTGTATTTTTGTTTAATGCTGCTAAGCGGCCCATCTCTTTAACTAGTTGTGGTTCTGACAAAGCTTCCTCGATCTGTAAGCGTCCTTTAAATCGAACTTCTTCCGGAATATCCTGAAAAAGATCTTCTGTCGTTTCAATTCCAATCGTTTCAAGCATTTCCTTTTTGTCTTGATCAGTCATCGGCAAATAGCGGAACGTCATGGTTTCTCCCCCTTAAATGTCTTATTTTCCTCGTTTATAAAATGGTGAAGCGACTACTTTTGCTTTTAAGCGTTTTTGACGAATCTGTACTTCTACCTCTGTTCCGAGCTCCGTGAAATCCTTTTCAAGGAGAGCAAGACCCAGATTCTTCTTCAAAGTTGGCGATTGTGTTCCCGTCGTAACTTCTCCGATCTTCACATCACCTTTAAACACCTCGTAATGGGATCGCGGAATTCCTTTATCTATCATCTCGATACCAACTAGTTTACGTGGTGCGCCATTCTTCTTTTGATCAGCTAATATTTCTTTTCCAATAAAGTCTGCTTCTTTATCTGTTTTTACTGCGAATCCGATTCCTGCTTCAATCGGCGTAATTTCTTTTGTAAGTTCTTGACCGTATAGAGCAAGCTTCGCTTCAAAGCGTAACGTATCACGCGCACCAAGTCCTGCAGGAAGCAATCCATCTTCAACGCCTGCTTCAAGTACAGATCTCCATAGTTTTTCAGCATGTTCTGTCTTTAAATAGATTTCAAAACCATCTTCTCCTGTGTAACCTGTTCGGGAAACAAGAGCCGATATTCCGGCTAGTGAAACATCTTCTTTAAAACGGAAGAATCCGATCTCAGAAAGATTGGTATCCGTTAGTTTTTGTAGAATTTCTTCTGCTTTTGGTCCTTGAATCGCGAGCTGCGCATATTCAGGAGATACGTTCACAAGTTCTACACCTTCAGGCTTTTTGCTCATAAGCCATTCGAAATCTTTTTCAATATTTGAGGCATTCACAACGAGTAAGTAATCGTTTTCATCTCTTTTATAGATTAAAAGATCATCTACTGTACCACCGTTTTCATAGCACATAGCTGTATATTGCGCTTGACCGTTTTGAAGTTTCGAAACATCATTGGTCATCGTATATTGCAGAAACGATAGAGCATTCGGTCCTCTAACATCAAATTCTCCCATGTGAGAGACATCGAATAGACCCGCTTTCGTCCTGACCGCTTCGTGTTCCTCTTTAATACTTGAGAACTGAACAGGCAACTCCCAACCGCCAAAATCAATTACTTTTCCACCGTGTTCTTTGTAAGTCTCAAATAACGGTGTTCGTAACAATGTAGCCATGTGAACTCCTCCTTTTTCATACTTAAAAATTTTCGGACTTTTCTGGACAAAAAAAGGACAGAAAGACCCCTTAAAACTGGGATCCTCTGTCCTGCAACCTGTAAGTTTCTCAAGTAAACTCCCTTGAGTTTCTTCGTTGGTGGCTTTCATCTATTAAAAAAGCACTCTCCAGAGATGCGTCTAGCAAGAGTCTTTTTGCCTGAGAGTTTCACAATTGTTTGCTCCTTCGGCGCCGCTAACGCAGTCTCTCCTCTTACTTTCATTCGCGAGTATGTTATTGTCCAAGGTCGCACATACTATTACTATGTTTACTACATTATTATCCTATCATTATTACAAAAGGAATGGCAACGAACTTTTTTAAAGAAAGGAAATCCGTTATGAAAATCGACGTTCAGTTTCAGCGAGAATGGCATGATGACTTTTTAAAGCGTGTGGAAGAAGATGGACCTTGGGCCAATTGGGAATTATATAATTTAGCTCTTGAAGCAGAACACCACTTAGCAATTCCTGATTTCCTAGGCCTTCAAGCTCCAGATCACCTCCCACAGATGACTTTTTTGCCTCATCAGCTGGACGTTGCGACTACCGTTATTGAACAGATGAACGGAAAAGCAATCTTGGCAGATGAAGTAGGGCTAGGAAAAACAATCGAAGCAGGATTGATTCTAAAAGAGTACATGATACGCCGGCTCGCTAAGAAAATTTTGATCCTCGTTCCAGCTTCACTCGTCATTCAATGGACGAACGAGTTGAATCAGAAGTTCTTTATTCCGGCAATCGCTCAGAAAAAAGCGTATGTATGGGAGCAATGCGATGTAGTCGTGTCTTCCATTGATACTGCAAAACGCGCACCGCATCGAGACATCGTTCTTAATCAAGACTATGATCTTGTTATCATTGATGAGGCACACAAATTAAAGAACAAGAAGACGAAAAACTATGAATTTGTACAGTTATTAAAAAAGAAGTTCTGCTTATTATTAACGGCAACTCCGGTTCAAAACAGAGTTGAGGAGATTTTTAATCTTGTATCTCTATTAAAGCCAGGTCACCTAGGTAACCGAGAGAACTTTGACAAAGATTATAAAGAAGATAAGTATTCACTTAAAAATGAAGAAAAGCTGAAGCAGCTCGTAAATAAAGTGATGGTCCGTAATCGACGAGAAGAGACTGGTCTGAAATGGCCGAAGCGTCTTGTTCAAACCATTCCTATTACATTATCAAAAACAGAACGTGAACTTTACGATGAAATCTCTCAACTTAAAAAAGACTCTTACTTTGACCGAAGTAAATTTTCAATCGTCACCCTGCAGCGTGAAGCATGCAGTTCGCGTGAAGCTGTTTTTCTAACTTTGAAAAATATGCTCCAAAAAGATGTTTCAAACTCTTTAATGGAACAACGAGTCTTAGAGTTGATGAAAAAAATTGAACTCGTCGATCAAAATTCTAAAGCATTAAAAGCGTTAGAGCTGATTCAATCGATCGATTCCAAGGTCATCATTTTTACAGAATACCGCGCGACTCAATTGTATTTACAATGGTTTCTACAGCAGCATGGCATCTCTTCTGTACCGTTCAGAGGAGGATTCAAGCGAAGCAAAAAGGACTGGATGACTCACCTCTTTCGAACACGAGCACAAGTGTTGATCGCAACAGAAGCTGGTGGTGAAGGAATAAATCTGCAGTTCTGTCAGCATATCATCAATTATGATCTACCATGGAACCCCATGAGGATCGAGCAGCGGATCGGACGTATCCACCGCATCGGTCAGCAAGGTGACGTTCATATCTATAACTTCGCCACTCAGAATACGATTGAAGAGCACATCTTAAACTTGCTGTATAACAAGATCAATCTGTTTGAGAGTGTCATTGGGGAACTCGATGAAATCTTAACGAAATTTGAAATCAAGAACATAGAACGCCACATCGCCGACATCATGAATACTTCTGAGAGTGAGGGTGAGATCCGAGTAAAGATGGATAATCTTGCTTCTTTGATCAACCTTGATGGCGGTATCAAGCAGAAAGGGTGGGAAGAGCATGCAGCAGCACGAGATACATCGCTTTCTTGAGCGCTATTTTGACGCAAACGAATGCAGGATTCAAGAAAAAAACTTTAGTTATATGAAAGTTCAACTGACTACTGAACTAGATAAAGTTTTAATGAATCGCCCGTTCTACTGGCACTATCTCGAAAAAACGGGAGGAACCCCGAATCCGATGACGTTGACTTTAGTAACGGGGCAACAACAAGCTCCTGATGGAAAAGGTGAATTTATTCACTTTGGTTCACCACGACTTCATCAGATCTTTGGGTCGACCAAGAAGCTTGCCTCTTTCATTCGACTTTATGAATCTGTTCCACAGCAAGGAGCCCAAGTACCACTGCAACCTTGGCTTTGTTTAAATGTTAAAGTCACGTATCAGTGTGATCAAAAGAAAGATCAAGTCCTTTCATATGGGATACAACTGATCAACGGGACGATAGAAGATCAATTTCATCAACGTCTTCAAAAAATGCTTTTAACGAAGCGAATACCTGATTTTTGTTATACCCTCTCTCCTTTTATTAAGCCTCAGAGTGCGATAAAAAGATTGGAAAATAAAATACAGGAAGTCATCGATAGAGACGACCACACGTGGGCCGAGGATGCTAAAAAGAGATGGAATGAAGATCTTGAGTTATTAGAAAGTTTTTATGAAGATTCACTAACGAAACCAGAAGCCTATCACATTGAAAAAGAAGCACTTCGTACTCAATATGAACCACAGATTATTGTGGAGATCATAAATGGCGGACTATTCTATCTGGCATAAAAAATAAGAGCTGGGAACTGTATCCCGGCTCTTCCTTTTTCCAGCCTTATTTCTTTTTCTTTCTTCGGAACACTAGACCAAGTCCCATCGGAACTACCCCAAATAGATAAGTAAGTAAAGGCTCTCGCTCATTCTTTTTTGTGATACGCCTTTCCTTTCTTACTGATTTTGGCTCATCCAAATATTTAACGACTCTCTGTGTGAGAAACTTGATAACATCTGATCCTGCGGCCATTGGCAAAACTCCCTTTTAGAAGCAATCACTTTTTAGTTTTGGCCAATTATCGTATGTTTAAACGGCTTAACTCATCTAAAATTTGAGCGCATACTTCTTCAGTCGTTAATTGATCTGTGACGATCTCGATGTCACTTTGTTCATAATGTGAACTTCTTTCGTTAAAGAGTTTCTGAACTTCTTCTTTTGAAGATGTTAACAGGATCGGCCTCTTGTTTCTTTCTTCTTCTTTCATCAACCTGTTCCATAAAACTGGAAAGCTCGTCTTTAAGTAGATGACAATGCCATTGTTCTTCATGTACGTTAAGTTTTCTTCTCTTACTACAGCACCGCCCCCCGTCATCACAACAGCATGTTGTACGGGCAACTGTCGAATGGCAAGAGATTCGTAATTACGGAACGCCTCTTCCCCTTCATTTTTAAAGATCTCTTTTATGGTTTGTCCTCGATCTTTTTCAACTGTTGAATCAACATCATATGGAGGAACCTCTAAACGCTTTGAGAGCTCTCTTCCTACAGATGTTTTTCCACAACCCATGAAACCGACTAAATATATGGTGTTCAATTTTAACCCTCCACCCATTTTGCAACGCTTTTCTGGGTTACATTATAATACACTTTTACCTTTTTTGTAGACTGTCGAGTAGTAACAGCTTCTACCGAAAACATCACTTCATCACCAGATATTTTCGTGAAAACGACCTTTAATATTCCTTCACTCACGTTTACTCTACGTTCTGCCGGATAAACGGAGAGATCTTCTACCCAAATTAGAGCTCGATCTACACCTTGCTGAATCAATCGAACTTGCCTCAGTTGCTCTTCTTGCATAAAAACAAACTGTCGTTCCGATGCTACTTTTTCTGTTAGAAAACTAAAGAAGATCAAAATGATAAAGCAAAGCGATAGGATTAGTGGGTAGACCATCCCTCTCTCATTCATGATGGATCCTCCTATAACTACGACGAGCTTGTTTTCCATCCTGATCGGTCAGCGTGACATAAACATGTTGATTCTCAATTTCTTCTACTTTCATATCCTGAATATTTTGAACCCAAACTTCATGACCTAATCCGTTAACTTGTTTTCGTATCAGAGAATGATAACGTGTGAAACTGACCATTTCACCGGTAGGTAATAAAATGAATAAAGCATTGTTTCTTACCTCAACAGTCGCTGCTTCTCTTATTTCTTTGCCGATCATAGAAAAAAACAATGCTGTTTCTTCAGACTGAACAGATTGTGGTTGTTTTTGTAGATGCGTAAACAATAGGGTGATCACGAACGACGTTACGATCAACACCCCTAGAGCAATCATTGATTCTACGAGCGTGTACCCGTTATTTTTGAAGGTGACTCTAGAATGAACTCGCACAAGTTTTATACTCTTTTTGGTTAGAACCTCTGAACGATATACAAGTTTCGTATTCATCCGTCCCACCTTTTCTTGTCAAAAGCTGATACTCTATGCCGTCATCTATCCACTCCCGCTCATCTAGCATTAGCTTTGACATATTTCTGGTTCGAGCTACATGGTCTGCTTCTGTCATAGCATATAGAAGTTGTTCTGATGTTCTTTGTTCTTGATAGGAGATATAGATAAAAGGTAAACAGACTGAAAGCATACTTGAGATCAACAAAACACCGAACATTGCTTCTAACAGTAAATAGCCCTTATTGTTTTGCAACATAAAATTTACCTTTGCCAAGTTGAAACACCATCTTATACGAAGCAGTAGCAGAATGTATATAAAGAGTCCCAGCACGACTGATATTACCATTCTGATTAAATTGAACAGATAATAACATCGAATAGCTCTCAAACCAGATATGCTTTGGAAAATTCTTTTTTACAGGTTCTTTACTTCCGTTCCCTCGCACTTCGTATATATGTTTTTCATTATCAATCGATAAGTTATAGATCCGGTTTTCATTCACTGCTTTCTGCTGCATGTGAACGATGTCTTTTTGAAATGTCCGAATAAAATATTCAGTCTCCCGATTCTTTCTAAAACGATCATACGAAGGGTACGCAACAGCACTGATCGTGGCAATGATCAAAAGTACAATCATCATCTCAATCAAACTAAAGCCTGATTGTCTTTTCTTTATATTCTCTAACTCTTCGTTCACTCGTCATCGCTCACTGAAACAACTCCTTTACTATCGATCAGCAAAGGCTTTTTGTCAGGACATGTTACCGTATCAATATATCCGCCATCTTTTAGTTCTTCTATCGTAGGAAGCGTGTTTTTTTCTGCCTCATATGCTCCCACTTGTCCCTGCACAAGATCAATGGTCGCTTCACAACCTAACGATTTTACAAGACTATTGTTCTTCGTCATACTCGGCAGAGCGATAAGCATCAACACAGAGATGATCAACAGAACGATCATCATTTCAATTAATGTGAATCCTTTTTCATTTTTCATATCCTTCCTCCTTATAATGCCTCCATAAGTTTAAACATAGGCAATAACATAGAGGCAAACATTAATAATACAAACACTCCGATCCCTGCAAACAGGATGGGTTGAATTTTTTGCAGAGATGAATAGATCTTTTCTTCTAACTCCTTAAAGATCCACTCACCATAAGAAATTAACTCTCTGCCGAGTTCTCCATGCGCTAAACCAAAGCGAACAATCTCAGCTAATTCAGTTGTGAAATATGATTTTGCTAGTAAAAGTTCAGTTAGTTCGTCTCCATTTAAGAGACCTTTCTGAAGCCTCTGACTTTCCTCCTTATAAAAACCTTTGTTTAAATGTTTTTCCATAACAAGAAGAGCATCAGATAAAGATAAACCACTTTGCAGCATCGAGCCGAAATTCACACTAAAAAAGTGCGTGTTCATCAACATAAGAAATTGTTTTAAGATGGGGATTCTCATGAATAGGTCCATCTGAGTAGAAGGCTTGGCTTTCTTTCTCATAATGACCATAACGATCCATAATGTAATGCCTGAAGCGAGGAAACACCCCCCAATGAGTGGCATGATTCCTAAACAAGTTAGCATCCATGTAGTAAACAAAGGGGTTTTAACATCTAATGATGAAAATAGGATAGAAAACTGAGGAAATAAGAATTGATAAAATACGATCCCAATCCAAATAGTGAGGAATAGCAAAAAGAGAGGATATCTTATGGCTTTATTCAAACGCGCACGCCAATCCGCTTTTTTCTTCAGAAAAGTTCCATTCTCCATAAGACTTTTTGTTAAGTTGCCATTCGCACTGTTTATCGATAAAGAACTTACTATTTCATTTGGCAGTTGTAAAGGAGAAAAAATATCGATAACTGAATGACCTGAAGCTAGGATCTCAAGCATGTTATCTGCTACTTCTCGCCGTTTTTCTGGTAGCTGTGACCGGACTAGTTCAATGCTCTTATTTATGGTATAGCCTTGATCTAACAAAAAACCAAGCTTATAAAGAAATGTCCCTTGAGAAGCCCGTTTCCAGTCCCTTCTTCTCACTTTTCGTTTCTCCTCCCATCCATCTTTCGTAACTCTCTTTTGTTACATAGCCTGCTGCAAAGGCATGGTTAAAGTAAAATGAGAGATTCTTGTAAGCATGCTTGTTAGAATCCACTTTACTTAAAAAATCTAATAATTCTTGATTACAAAGCATCTCATAGATACCTGCTCTTCTATACGTTCTAAACTTAAAACAAAAATCGACACAATCATCTCCGCAAAAAGGACATGGAATGGAGATCAGACGCTGAGATACAATGCTCATCAATGTTTGTTGCAGTTCTGTTTCTTGAATGCCAAATTCTCGGAGACGTTCGATACATCCGATACAATCTGCAGCATGCATTGTAGATAATACAAGGTGCCCAGTCAATGACGCTCGAATAACGAGCCTAGCTGTTGATTCGTCTCTGATCTCACCAATCATGATCACATCGGGATCATGTCGCAAAAGTGATTTAAAACCCTCGCCGTATGTCAGACCTGCCTTTTCATTGATCTCCATCTGCAGAAAGGAGTCTACTTTACGTTCTACGGGATCTTCCAATGTGACGACTTGTCGTTTATAGTTTTTTTGCAGGTGATGAAGCAGAGAGTATAAGATGGTCGTTTTTCCCGAACCGGTGGGACCCGAGAACAACAAGAGACCACTGGATCGTTTAATAAGGGATAAAAGTTTCTGGAACATGTGAGGAAATAGGGATAGTTCATGAAGAGTTAATGTTTCTTGCTGAGGAAGTAATCGAATAACGAGTGATTCATTAAAGGCGGATGGTATGGATGAAAAACGAAGATGTACATTCACATTATTGATCATAACGTCCATTGAACCGCTCTGAGGCTTTCGATGTTCACCGATGTCCATTCTTGCGGAATATTTAAAATGAGCCAGCACCCTAATGTACTCTTCTTGAGAAAGAGTTCGGTGTTCAATCAACCGATCATCTATACGAAATTGAACGATTCCCCCTTTTTTTATTGGTATAAAATGAATGTCTGATGCTTTCTGGACTGAAGCCTCATGAAGGATTGAATTGCCTAACAACTTAATCGGCAAGAACTATCATCTCCCTTTTAATTTGATTGTTTAATCATTTCTCTCATAAAACGACAATTCCTGCCTTTTTTCGAAAAAGGTATGTATATAAATTTCGACAGAGCTCATACTAGTATTGTTGCATTGGGCTATAGCCAAGCGGTAAGGCAACGGACTTTGACTCCGTCATGCGTTGGTTCGAATCCAGCTAGCCCAGCCAAAAAAAATAACACTCTTTAGAAGTAAAGAGTGCTATGTTCAGGACACATGACTAGAAATGTGTTCTTTTTCTTTTGTTGCGCATAATTTTTTCATATCACCTGGACTATAACCCGCTATGAGCTGTTTACCGTCTGTCACTAATGGACGTTTCAACAATTTCGGGTTTTTAGTCAACAACTCTAATAGCTCGTTCGTAGAAAGATCATAGATATCTACATCAAGGGACTTGAATGACTGACTTCTTTTAGCTAAGATATCTTCTGTTCCATACTTTGTTAGTTTCAATAATTCTCTAAGTTCTTCAACTGATGGCGTTTCTTTGAATAGGTGTCTTTCATCAAATGATACTTTATTTTGCTTAAGCCACATTTTTGCCTTACGACATGAAGTGCAGCTTGGGTATGTGTAAAATGTTATAGAACTCATAAGACTCACTCCTTTTGGTTTACATTACCTTTAAAAGAGGCATAATAAACCAAAAAACAGCTAATAATCATGAATTATCTTTTAATTGTGTATTTATCCGCTTACAATTGGCATTTACAAGTGAGTGGAAACTCATATATAATACTAAAGGATACAAGTATTGGCGAAAAAAGGAGGGGATACATATGTCAAGAATGTATAAGGTTTTAGGCTTTTGGACTGGAATCATCGGAGTCATGGCATATCTAGGTGATATGCAAGACATGGCATTATTGTTCTTAGGACAAACGATCATGTTCGTTTCTTTAGGGTATTTGAACTTATCTGAGCGTATGTATATTTATATCTTTGGTGCTTATTTAACTGTTTTCTTTGTTGGTTTTACATACTGGTCAACGTTTATGATGACTCCTGGCGCTGGTGGAGGACATTAATACGTTCTCCAAAGCATCACAAAAAAGCAGGCCGTTACAATACGGTCTGCTTTTTTTGTTGTATCACTTGAAATCCTTGCGCTAAACTGTGATCGAGTAGAAATGAACGAATGGCTCGGTTTCTTTTATGTTCTTTCGAGAACGGATCGAGGCTCTGCGTATTCTGTAACCATGATAATAGTCCTTCTTCTAATAAGAAATCTCCTTGATTCTTTACGAGAATTGTAGAAACATTCGAATCCTCTGCTACTCTTATCACTTGTTCCCAATCAATGTGGTATGTAATATCCATCATCCCGGGAAATGCTAATGGGTTATTTTGTATTTGATGACGATAATAGCCTCTAATACTTCCTTCTTTTAAACGTATCGTGTTCCACTCTTCGCCACTTAATCCGTAATCGACAAAAAATAAGCAAGAGTCTTTTTGAATCCATTCATAAATGGTTTTTAGCCAATTAAGCATGGAAAAGGACACTTCAAGATCATTTGTTTTATCTCTAGAAAGAAAAATTTCATCTAACTTCTTATGTAAAGATGTATTTTCTACCTTCTTATAAAGAAAACAAAGATCTTCAGTCTTTTTTTGAAAAGAGACTCCTTTTTCATACCATCCATCATTTTTTTGTTGAAAAATGCGAAGGGGAAACGCATCAAGTACTTCATTTGCAAAGACAATTCCCTTGAATGATGGGTACTGCTCTACGAGCTCATCCAATGAACCTAAAATGCTAATAGGATACCCAGCCAACTTTGCTTCTAATAAACGTTTGTGATAAGGACTGGGTTCTACAATGACATATGAGATATATTCGACCGATCGCGAAGACCATCTCTTCAAAACTTGAAGAGCAAAATGACCGCTTCCTCCTCCAAACTCCACGACGATAGGTTCAAGATCTTGATCTACTATCTTCCTAATAAACAAGTCAGCCCAAACATTAGCAAACACATCTGATACGAGGCTAGACGTGTAAAAATCGCCATTTTTCCCGATCTTTGTGTTCTCTTTCATGTAATAGCCTTCTAGCGGATGATACAGGGCATGTTCCATGTATTCTTCCATCGTTAACCATTCACTTTGTTCCAATTTTTTTTGCAGCAAACTGGGTTTGAGCACGATTAGAACCCGCTTAAGAATGGATTGCTATCCATCTCCATTCCAATCGTTGTTTCTGGCCCATGACCTGATAACACCATCGTTTCTTCTGGTAGATGAAGTAGCTTTTCATGAATGCTATTGATCAATACATCTTGATCCCCACCATGTAGATCCGTTCTTCCAATGCTCCCTGCAAATAATGCATCACCTGAAAAAACTGCTCCACTACTTTTCAAGTAATAAGAGACACTACCAGGAGAATGGCCAGGAGTTGTTAACACCTCAAATGAAAAATTGCCGATCTTTAAAGTATTATCTGTATTCGTTAAAATATGAGTTGCTGGCTTCGCCGTAATGCTTTGTCCAAAATATTTTGATCCATTCTTTTTTGTATCACTGAGCCAATCCGCTTCTTTTTTATGTATATACAACGGAATGTTATATCTTTCACGCACATCATCTACAGCTCCGATATGATCGAAATGAGCATGCGTTAATAAAATTGCTAAAGGTTTCACTTTTAATGACTCTATCGTTTGTATGATCCTTTTCCCCTCACTGCCTGGATCGATGACTACAGCTTCATTAAGATTATTGTAGATAATATATGTATTCTCTTGTACAGGTCCAACCGTTAACTTTTTCCATTTCATATTATTTACCTCCAATTGCATGTTATTACTTTCTATCTTACACTAAAAACATCAACATTTCGGAGGAAACAAATGAAAGTATTTTTCGGTTTCGAAAATATGGAAATGCCCACCCCAATCTGTGGTGTGCATGATCAACAAGAAGATCTGATTATCACACCTAACCGTGAAAAATTTTTAGAAGCCATCCCCCTACTTTCCATCCAACCTTTAAGAAAGACTCTTTTATTTGAGGATTATGGATTTACATCCGACTCAGATCAAACGTATCTTTACCTTGATATGATATGTGTCTTCTATATCAAGGAAGGAAAAGAGCAAGAAAAAAATATGTTTTTACTTCAAACAGAAGAAGAATTAATTGCTGAAATTATAGAGAATGAGCAACGTTATTTGGTAGTTGGAAACCAGCATAGATCTCTTGTTAAAAAGTGGGCTTCTGCCTATAAACTAACAATTGAGTTCATTTTGTTCCAATGTGTACTCGACAAACCCGAATAAAACAAGTAAAATAATACAAGGTTGTACCTGTGTGAAAGCGTTATACATAGGATTGGTATTACTCCAGAGCAAGGGGGCACAGAATAATGGGATTAGCCATTATATTCGGCTTAGTAGCTATTTTAGCTGCATTGGGATTATTGCGTTCGTTAAAAATTAAAAATTTAATGGCAGCAGGTTTTGCCTTTTTAACGTTTGCAGTTTTTGGCTGGTTTACAGTCATGACTGTTCTTGACGTTTTAGTAGGCAGCGGCGGCTCTACAGGCCATTAAAAAAGCTCAAAAAACCATCAGAATTTTGTTTCTGATGGTTTTTTCTTTCTTTAGAACAAACTAGCCAGTTAGGTGGACTTACCCATTACATATATAGAGCCGCTAACAGAATTCCTCTTGTATCTTCATAGATCGTATCGAACTGTTTTATTGGAAGCGGGTTAACCCCTATTCCTAGCTCGATCGTGAATCCTGGTTTTCTGAATTCTTGAATGAACCAATCTTTGTAGCCTGCATAACTATCCACATACCTGATCGCTTTATATCCGCTCACCCTCTCAAATTCATCAGCGATCTTACCTGATATCGGCATAGGTTCTTCTCCTTCAAAACCCCAATATAATTCTTTTCCTTGTGTATGAAGAGCTACTACTCGGTCAAACTGGTTTCTTTCGGTAAGCTCTGCCATCACTTTTGCTTCAGGTTCGCTTAACGGAGCCGTACCCGGGTAATCTCTAGGAGCAGGAGATGTTGGTTTTCTCACTTGTTCAAGCTCCCACCTTGCTGGAAATTGATTATTAAGATCTACACCTCGAATATTCGCTTTCCACCCTGAAAAATCTTTGCTTCTTTTATTTAATTTTAATACGTGCTCTTTCCATTCCGAATTCTCAGGAGGACCATTCAAAACGAGATCGACTCCATCTGGATCAACCATAGGTACGGCATAAAGTGTAGTATCTCTATACAAGTCCAACGCTTTATACCCGTTCAAAATTTTATCACTAGATAACGCGGAAGCATATTCATTAATAAACTTCATTAAGACACCTGACGTGATCCATTCGTTACCATGAAACGCTCCGTTAATATGAACTTTCTTTTTTCCATTTCCTATCACCAGCATATCTATAGGTTTTTCGAGAACAGATTTACCGATCTGCTGTCTTTTTATGAATGGAAACACATGAAGAAGTTTATCTATATCGTGATTGAGAGCAGCTGTATCGTACTTCCTCTGACATTTTATTGAAGGATAAGGCAACATTCTTGGAATATTGATTATGTCCTTCGTAAATATTTCTTTTGGCTTCACAGTAGGATTAACTAAATATAGCGCATCAAGAGGTAGATCGAATTTATCTGCTATAGAGAAAAAGGTGTCACCATTTTTGATCTTGTATTTTTCTAACGACATTCCGGGGACTTCAACGCTCTCCCCTGCAAGCATGTTCGCTGCTGTTACATTAGGATTTGAGTCCTTAATCAACACGTAAGGGATAGATAATAAACGTGAGTAATACCAGAACGAATCGCCGTTACGCATGACAATTTCCAAACAGAGCCCTCCCTTTAACCTTCCTCTTAAAGATGTATGTTTGCACAAAGCAGTTATGCAAAAAAAAGCACTCAACCGAAGTTGAGTGCTTTGTGATCTTACTGTTTTTGTTTTTCTTCTTGCTTAACAGCTTTATCTTTTGCTTTATCTTTATCGTAGAATCTTAATAAGTCACCATAAATAATTCTGTCAGACATATCGAGCTCAGTCTTAGCGCGTTCACTATATGGCTCACAAGCATTGTTTTCACCTTCAACAGGTTTACCCGTTGCTTTGTCATAACACTTGCCATCTGTGAACACATTGTCTTTTGTGATATAAGAATTATCACGAAGGACAGCGAAATCTTCTCTGTCTTTTGAAAACAAGTCAGAGCCAAGCTGAATGTCACCCTTCGTATCAATACCTAATAAGTGAAGAATGGTTGGTTTCAAGTCGATCTGTCCACCAACTGTTTCCATCGTCTTGCCTTTTTCACCTGGCATGTGAATGATCAAAGGTACTTTTTGCAATTGAGTAGATTCAAAAGGTGTGATCTCTTTTCCTAAGAATTGACCCATGGCATCGTTATGGTTTTCAGAAATACCATAATGGTCACCATACATGATAAAGATTGAATCTTCATATAGACCAGCTTCTTTAACATCTGCGAAAAACTCTTTTAATGCTTCGTCTGTATAACGAACAGTTGTAAAGTAACGATTCACGGTTCCATCGCTCGATGTCCACTCTGGAATCATTTCATCTTCCTCTTCTAAAGTGAACGGAAAGTGGTTCGTTAACGTAATATATTTCGTATAGAACGGCTTGTTCATCGCTTGCATCTCTTTAAGATGTGGAATGGATTGTTTAAAGAAATCTTTATCCTTTAAGCCCCATCCGATCGAATTCTCAGGTGTTACCTCGAAATCTTTTAATGAGTAATAACGGTCGTAACCAAAATTATCATACATGATATCACGGTTCCAGAAACTTTTGTTGTTCGCATGCTGTACGGATGAATAGTAACCTTGCTCTTTCAAAATTTCTGGTGTTGCATTGTATTGGTTCTGTGAATGAGTAAAGAAAACCGCTCCACTAGGAAGTGGGTATAATGAATTATCTAATAAGAACTCTGAATCCGACGTTTTACCTTGCCCTGTTTGGTGATAAAAGTTAGGGAAGTAATAACTGTCTTTGATCAGATCATTCATAAACGGTGTGATCTCTTTTCCGTTTACAGACTCGTTAATTACAAAGTTCTGTGTGGATTCGACTGAAATAACGAAAACATTTTTACCTTTCGCTTTCCCGAACATTTCAGGATTAGGTTCTTTATAGTTTGCACGTGAATAGTTCTCAATATCTGTAATCTCACTTCCATCGGCAAATGCACGCTGTGCTTTTGCTTTGGATTGAATGATGGAATCATAAATGTGATAATTGTATGAACCGATGTTTTTTATCAACATCTCACGGTCAAAAGTACGAGTTAATAATTGTGGTCTTTCAGTTTCTGCGATACCAACATTAACGATGAATAGAACAATGGCAGCAGCAAAAGTAATCGTGATCTGCTTGCGTGAAGCACGTGCAGGTCGGTAATCAGCTCGTCTCATGAAATAAGCTAAAATAACGATGTCAATGAATACTAATAAATCAGTAGGTTGAATCAATTCAAATACACTATTACCTAAGTCTCCCATGTTGCTTGTTTGAAACAAGACAGGAATGGTAATAAAGTCATTAAAGAAACGATAGAAAACCATATTAGCATACATAACAAAACTCATGATGGCACTGACTGCCACGATCATTCTTCTATGCGTTCTTCCTTTAAAGTAAAGTGTAATACCTAAGAAAAGAACAATAGAACTGATCGGGTTGATAAACAGAATCAACTCTTGAACTTTGTTGTCCATCGGCAGTTCAAATGCAGTTTTATAAATGATAAATGTCTTAATCCATAATAAAGCAATTGCTATAAAGAAAAATCTATATTCAGCAAAAGCTTGTTTCATTTTTTCTTTCATATGTTCTCTGACCTCCTCAATCAAAAAGAACTCTCATTTTCATTTTCACCTTATAACTAGTCTCTCTTTGCATCCGGGTAAGCATTGAATAAGATTGTAAATTCATCTTTTACATATTTACAAAACCTTAACCAAAGGATTACATAAAGAGTATATTAAATGGTTTCAAACAAGAATTCAATACCCTAACGTACTATTTCAAGATTCTGACAAATAGGACAACAAAACTATATTAGTTTTACCCCTTTTTTTAATCCATAAACCATTAGACGAACTTAATCCGTAAAAGTTTCAAAAAAATGAAAACGAACCGCCGTACAGCGGTTCGCCCCATCTACCTCTTTTTTAAAGAATTTCCCTTTATATGCCGTACAAATCAATTTTTAAATGAGGTTCTGCAAAAAAAGTTCCTTCTAATTACCTAGAAGACCTTATTTTACATTTTGTTTTATTTTTGAACCTCTTAAAAAGAGTTTAACTTGGATTAGCGATTGTGTTTCGCTAACCACGCTCCTCCAATTACACCAGCGTCGTTTCCTAAAGTAGCTACTTTCATTTCAGCACCTTCAGCAACTCTTGGGAGTGCAAAGTGCTTAAATTTCTGCTCTAAACGTTCCATTAGAGTGTGACCTGCTTTAGAGACTCCTCCACCAATAACAATCTTACCTGGGTTAATGCTATTAGCAAGGTTTGCTATGACTAATCCTAAATGAAAGGTTACTTCATCCAACGTGTCAATAGCCACTTTATCTCCTTTTTCAGCAGCTGCCACAACATCTTTAGCTTTTATCTCACCATTCTCTTGCAATAGGCTATACAGAGAAGATGATGAGTCTTTAAGAGCTTTTTCTTTTGAGATCCGGGAGATTCCTGTTGCTGAAGCTATCGTTTCAATACAGCCAGTACGCCCACAGTTACAAGCAGCACCACCATCTGGTATGGCTGTTATATGACCGATCTCACCAGCCATACCATTCGTTCCGTGCATGATATGTCCATTAACGATGATTCCGCCACCCACTCCAGTACCTAATGTAACCATCAGTAAGTTACCTTCTCCATCACCTGCACCACGCCACATTTCGCCGATCGCAGCGATGTTAGCATCGTTATCCACGATGACTGAAAGACCTGTTGCTTTTTCAAGCTCTTCTTTTAAAGGATAATCTCTCCACCCGATGTTGACAGCGTGGTAGATGAATCCTGTTTTCATATCAATAAAACCTGGAGCTCCCATACCGATTGCTTCAAGCTTTTCCTTCGGTTCTGATAAGTCATTTAACTTTGTATGGATGGATTCAGTAATATCCGTAACGATATGCTTTCCATCTTCGTTAATATTTGTAGGAATCTCCCACTTCTCTACAATATGACCGTCTAACGTTACAAAAGCAATTTTAATTGTCGTTCCACCTAAATCAACACCAACTAACCATTTCTCCATCTTGTCTCATCCTCTATTGTAATTTATTGTGTGCTGCTTGAATAATGATGATCGCATTCTTGAATTCGTTTACATCAATGAGTTTTTGTTCGTATAATTCTCTGACTTCTTCTTGGATCAATTCTAAATCAGCGATCTTGTTTCCTGTATATATAAAGGTTCCAAACCTTTTTAATAGCTGTTGTACATCATACATTGTTTTCATAATAATCACCTATGTCATTATAACAAATTATATAGGGAAAAATGCAAGCCTTTGCACAGATTTACATACAAAAAAAACAGCTAACCTATAGTCAGCTGTCAAAATATTTATCGATCGGGGTCTTTCGGGTGTAAAACGATCGGCCTTCTGTTCTTTAGAGGCATTGGAATCCTTAAGACTACGTCTCGTATCGCTTTTGGATTAAAAGGAATAAAGGGCCAGAGGTAGGGGATATGAAAGGATTTGAACGAAACAAAGAATAATACAGCTACTGTAAAGCCCACTATATACCCTGGAACACCTAACAAAGCTGTTAATCCTAATAGGGAAAGTCTCAATAACCGATTGGCTAAACTCAGCTCATACGTTGGAGTAGCAAATGTTCCGATTGCAGCAATGGCGATATACAGCACGACTTCATTTACGAACAGACCTGCTTCGATCGCTACTTGGCCGACTACAATCGCTGAGACTAATCCTAGTCCCGTGGAAACCGAAGTCGGTGTATGAATGGTAGCCATTCTAAGCATATCCATACCTAGTTCAATGATCACGAACTGTAAAAACAAAGGGACGACACCAATCTCTTCAGGACCTATGAAGGAAAGACTTACGGGTAAAAGTTCTTTCTGTACGGAAAATAAGTACCATAAAGGTAATAAAAAGATAGAAATCCATACAGCTAAAAAACGGACAAATCTTAAATAAGCTCCAACAACTGGTTTCTGCCTATATTCTTCTGCATGCTGCAGATGATGCCAAAAAGTTGTTGGTGTGATTAAAACCGATGGAGATCCATCTACATAAACTAACACATGTCCTTCAAATAGATGTACCGCTGCTGTATCTGGGCGTTCTGTATACCTCACTAACGGATACGGATTAAGGTGCCGACCACAAATAAATTCTTCGACTGTTTTCTCACCCATCGGAAGTCCGTCTGTATCAATTTTTTTTAAGGAGTCTTTAATCCGTTCAACGATATGGGGATCCGCTATATCTTCAATATACGAAATACATACATCGGTTTTAGAGCGTCTGCCAATACTCATATACTCCATTCGAAGCGAACGATCACGAACTCTTCTTCTTGTCAGTGCGGTATTGAAGACGATTGTTTCCACGAAACCGTCTCTTGCACCTCTCACAACGCGCTCAACATCCGGTTCTTCTGGCCCTCGAACCGGGTAAGTTCTCGCATCGATCTGTAAGATCTCAGAAACTCCCTCAACGATCAGAACGGTGGGGCCACTTAATACCCAATCGATTCCTTGATTCAGATCATCTGACGTAGAAATTTCTATATAAGGTAGATAGGTCTTCATAAGCTTTACTAGGGGGTCCGGATCTAATTGCCCGGGCTCAAGATCAGCTAATAACTTCATTAAATAATGAAGAATATCATCTTTAACGAATCCATCCACCATAAATAAAGCCATTCTTCTTCCGGCATACTCTAAGTCAAGATGAATACAATCAAAGCTGATGTCAACGCCTAGTTGATTTTTCATATACTGGACGTTTTCTTCAAAATTTGTTGAAAGAGGTTGTTTTTTTGGCAGATATGACATTTTTTTCATCACTCCTCTCCCTATCATCCTTCACTTTCTTTTCATGTTTCATACCTTGTTAACAACGAATTTTCCTAAACTCCTTTAAGTGTTCAAAAACGAATATAGTTACAAAAAAGAAAACTCCTTAGCTATGGCTAAGGAGTTCTAGTTTAAGCTAGCGGAGACATCAAATAAGCGTGAATAAGCTCTGCTGTATTTTTTAAAGACTTGATATGCGTACGTTCAAAAGCATGTGATGCATCAATGCCTGGTCCGATCAGACCGTGCACGATATCTGCACCAGCACGAATAGCAGCTGTTGCATCTGAACCATAGTAAGGATAGATATCCACTTTATATCCGATATCATGTTTTTCAGCGAGATTAACAAGGTGTTTTCTTAATCCAAAATGGTACGGTCCCCCTGAGTCTTTTGCACAGATACTTACAGTAAATTCATCTGTTGCTTGACCATCCCCGATCGCGCCCATATCTACCGCTAAGTACTCAACCGTTTCAGTTGGTATATTAGAATTTCCACCATATCCGATCTCCTCATTATTACTGATCAAGAAGTGAGTCGTGTAAGGAAGCTTGATTGAATGAGTCTTAATTTGTTTGATCACATGCATGAGAATCGCAACACTAGCTTTGTCATCTAGATGACGGGACTTAACAAATCCACTATCCGATTGTTCGAATCTAGGATGGAAAGAGACGAAATCTCCTACTGAGATTCCTGCTTGTTCAACATCTTTTTTAGAATGAAACTCTTCATCTACGCGAACAACCATGTTCTTCTCATCACGCTTCAGTTCATTCATTCCTTTGTATACATGAGCAGCTGTTTGGTGCATCATGATCGTGCCGCTATACACTTTTCCTGAATTCGTATGTATGGAACAATATTCTCCTTCTATTGTATTCCAATAGAATCCGCCGATTAAGTCTAATCTTAGACGGCCATCGCTTTTAATCTCTTTTACCATAGCACCTAACGTATCTACATGAGCAGTCAACAGGCGGTGTTTCGATTCATCCTCACCAGGAATGGTCGCAATGACAGCACCTTTGTTGGTTGTTTTGAATGACACCTGATTCTCTTCTAAGAAAGATGTCATAAACTTTATTGCTGCTTCTGTATTCCCAGATGGGCTTGGGATATGTACGAGCTCTTTAATAAAACTCACGATCTCTTTTGTTTCAACTTGCATTATTCTAACTCCTCTCGCTTACCCGCTCCATACGTTTTCTTGAACTTAAGCCTTCTAATTTGGACAGGATTGCATAGAATTTAGGAACAAGTTGTCCGAAAGGGAGGCTGATTTGTATGAAGTGGAGAATTTCAATTTATCTGTTAATTATTATACTTGTAATAGGTATCATCTACCAGCCGTTTGTAAAAAAAGAAGCACGAGAGAGCATTACATTCTTCCCGATAGATAATACGTTCTCTTTTACGGAAGCAAAAACAAATCTTTCATTCCTGAATGGGAATCCTTCAGATTATGAATTACTTTGGAAAGTGCGCTCAGTGACTTCAAAACGTGTTTATCTAAGGCAAGATATTGCTATGATATTTGAGAACGGAAGGCTTAACAATAAGATGACAGAGTGGAAAACCTCTGCAGATGGAATAGACCTTGAAAAAGATGTAGTAAGTTCCGTTCCAGCGCTATGGGAGGCCATCTCCTATCATCAAGGAGAGATCCATCTTAGTGAGGAGAAATATCGTTCTGTACAAAGAATGAGTAATGATTATTTATATGCTGCAAAACTCAGTCGAACGTTCTCAGGTTTTAAGATCCCTAAGGATAATACTGAACGAAAGGCAAAGAATGATCTGGATGAAAAAACAAATAAATATCTGCAGCAAACACTTTCACAAACAACAAACTTCTATCAGATTAATCTCGATGATTATAACGTTATCTCTTTAGAGTCATTAACTGATTATAACAACAAACCGCTATCTGGGTTTTCTCTATCTAAAAGTCAGGAAATTATCGGAAAGCTATGGGAAGGATTATATAAAAATTACTTTTTAGGCATCACTACCAAGAATGGACAGAGAATCAGTCCGATCGGAAGTTCCATGCCTTTCATCTTAGTAAGCAAAGATAAAAAATACCTATTCGTTCTTTTTCAAACAACGAATGGCGAGAACATCCAGCTCATTCAATACATCTCGTGATAATTTCGATCAATTCATCACTTGAAAAACATTTATGATAAAGAACTTTGTCATGTGTTACAGAAAGCATTGATGGATTCCACCATATTGCCGTCCACTCTGCTTGGACCGCGGGAATTATATCTAATGAATAGGAATCACCGACATAGTAAAAGGCACTTGCTTTTACACTTTTTCTTACAACATGGAAGATTTCAGGACTCGGTTTAGCCACTTTTATTTCCGATGAAATATAAATGTGTTTTTCAGGAATATCAAAAGCTAGATGTTTTATTTTGTTTCTCTGAACGGCAGCTTCTCCATTAGAAATGATTCCATACGTGATCTTTTTGCGTTTTAAGAGTTGAATGATTTCCTTTATCCACGGATAGGGTTCTACAAAATGATGGATATTTTCTTCAAAATGTTGTTGATATTGCTGGATCTCTTTGTCACTAAAATTTTTTATTCCTACTGCATGTAAGGAAGAGGCTAGTCTCTTCCTCTGATATTCCTTACGGGTGATCCATGCTTTTTCATAAGCATACCAATAGAGGTCACAATATGATTTATAATGAGGGAACCATTTTTCTTCTAACTTCTTGTTATTATCACCTAAAGAAAAGATGCAACGAAATGCAAATAAAGAAGCCTTCTTAAAGGAGGCTTCATAATCAAACAGCGTATTATCTAAGTCAAAGAAGAATGCTTTTTTCGATCGCATGGTCAAATGATTTCATCCATCATTTTAGATCGCAACCCTGGAAATGACATGGCACTTCCCACTAAGAAACGACGAATAAAGGGATTGCCGAGAGCGCTATTCATCAATCGGTATCTCATTCTGTAGCCGAGCGCAATAGCAAGGAATACCAAAAAGCTTTTAATCACGAATCCTTTCATGTGAAAACCTCCTTGCTACTACTTTCTGTTTGGAATGCATTTTTTATTCGTCCCCGAGATTTAAAAGATCTTCCTTCGTATTCACATTTTTGAAAAAGTGAGCGTCTTCTTTATGTACCTCTATATATTTCGTATTTTTTTGTTTCAATAGAGATAAGACCTTCAAGTTTTCGTTTTTTAAGTTCTCTTTGATTTCAGAAAGACAAGATCGTTTGTACACACCGTTTAAAGGATATACTTTTCCGTTGAATACCGGGATAACAGCATCATACTCTGGTTGCTGAAGTGCAATGTCTAACCATTTTCCATACATCTCACTGCTCATCCTAGGCATATCACAAGGCGTGATCAAATAATATTGCCCATGCACTTCCATCATCGCACTGTATATTCCAGTTAAAGGACCTTTACCCTTAAAAGCTTCAACATCAGAAATCAGTTTAACAGAATGGGAATGGTTTTGATCTAATTTCTCTATCTCTTCATTGCGAACAACAGCAACAAGTTCGTCTGAATATGGAGTGACCGTATTTACAGCTTTTTCAAAAAAAGTCGCATCTCCGCATTTTGCGAACATTTTCGGACTTCCAAACCTTCTAGACAACCCACCTGCAAGAACAACGCCTATCACCAACTTTTGATCCATAAGGATAAACCTCCTGCAATCAAACCTCCAATAATGGTAGATAAAAAGTTCACAACATTGTTTGTGAAAAAACGATTTCCAAATACTTTTACTGCCTTAACCCCACAATGAACGTGACTCTCCGTTTCTCGTTTACATATCGAACAAACATATTTTTGTTCAAACCAAGCTCCAAAAAAGGTATCAGCTATGTTTCCTAAGAATCCAGAGAAAACAATACACAACCCGAGCGCAATAGATGAATCATAGAGTATATAAAAGCAGTAGCCAATAAATGTTGCTCCTAACGCTGCGGCGACTGTACCTAAACTTGAAATGGCACCTGATAAACCAGGATCGACTCTTCTCCATTCTTTAATATGAAAAGGTCTTTTTTTCGAAAGAACACCGATCTCTGAAGCCCACGTATCAGCGGTAGCTGTTGCAAAGGTTGCGGCGAACACAATGATCCAGACAGGATCTGTAATCGTAAGGTGACCTACTGCCGCAAGCAGGGCTGCCCCACCATTGGCAAGCACTTGACCAGCTGTTCTTCCTTTTTGGTCTTCTGTATGTATGGCATCTTGATCCTGCTTTTTGTCTTTCTTCCATTTCGTCAAAAGTGTAGAAGTTATGAAGAATAGACCAAGTAAGATCAAACCTTGCCAGCCAAAGGCTTTGTAAATAATCACTCCCATTATAAAGGCTGTTACACTTCCTGCGACCGTTAACCATTGTAGAAGAGCTGAAGTGATGGAAAGAAGAGCGATACCTACTATCATGATTATCATCTACTTAAACCGTCCATCTTCCGTGATAATGATATCTACCGGAATATCGTAGCTTTCATGTGGAAGAGATCTTATTGTCTGCACCGTGTATGCTAGTGAAAGTTTAGGTCCGTCATAAGTTTGTAGGTAACGATCAAAATATCCACCCCCATAACCAATTCTGTACCCCTCTCTATCAAAGACAAGACCTGGAACGACGATCATGTTCATCTGTCGCGGCTCTATGCACGAAGTAACCTCTACCTTAGGTTCGTATAGATCCATGTAAACATTTTCTAATTCCTCATACGAACAGATCTCTCTGAACTCCATCTGTTTATGTTTAGAGTAGCACTTTGGTACAGCGACAGTCTTTCCTTCTCTCCAGGCTTGATCTATGATGTACGATGTATCTAGCTCAAATCCTCGTGACACTGTAATCCCGATACAACCTGCTGTTTTCCATTCGTCTGTTTGAAATAAAAGATTTGAAATCGCTTCGCTTTTTTCTTTTCTTTCCTCTTCTCCAATTGAAAGCAACACATGTTTTAACTCTTTTCGCCATTGTGATTTATCCATGGATTAAACCCCTCTATACCTTGATATATTTATCATATCATGAGTTTGATTGCATGAAAAAACGCCTGATCCCTCATTTGCATGGGTCTCAGGCGCTTCTACGTGAAATTACTTTGTTTCACGGTGAACTGTGTATTTCTTTAAACGCGGGCTGTATTTTTTAAGCTCTAAACGGTCTGGATTCGTACGCTTGTTTTTTGTAGTGATGTAGTTACGATCACCAGTTTCAGTACAAGCTAAAGTAATGTTTACACGCATTGTTGTTTCCCTCCACATCTTTACCAAAGTACATTATCATGGTTACTAACAGTCATATTCTCTATTAAACCATACCATAACATGATAACAAATTCTTTTCTAACGAGCAAGTGAGTTTTGTGAAAGTTTCTCATAGACTTTTGTATATTCTTTTAGAACGTCAACAAAAGTGGCATGTGACCAAGTGAGAGGGGCAACGGACAAAGCCTCTCCTGTAAACGGATGAAGCTGTTCAGGTAAGACACCTGTAGAAAAGCTATGCTCATGAACCCAGCGTAAAATTTCATGAGGACGCTCCAGATCCTGAATGGATTTCGCGCATTGAACATACCATTTAGCAAGCCATAGTGTACAGATCAACCAAGGGTTCCCAGGAGCTCTTGTCATGTCATGGGTTTGCTGAAAATAATAATCATTGGTATATCTGGCAATCCCGCCTACACCTGACTTAATGCTCAACTCTTCGTTCATCAGCTGCATCGTTCGGACAATCCGTTCATCATCGGCAGGATAAACACCGAAGGCAAAGAGAGCATACATACTAGATTCCATCGTGAAGTCTTTTTTATAGGCGTTATCATCCAGCAGGTAGATGCCTCTTAAAAACCTGCCTGAATCTTCATCATACAAATGTTTTTCCATTCCTGCTTTTATTCGGTCTGCACCCTTCTTGTACCTGTCTGCCCGATCATCTTCACCGAAGAGTGTCGCGAAAGAATATGCTGCCATAAGTCCACCATAAACAGAACTTGCTGTAAAGGTAAAGATCCCTCTTCTTTCTTCCCAAAGATCATAAGAAGGCAACGGAAGATCTAGCTCTTCTTGCATATATTGAAGCAAGAATCTTGCACTTGGACGCACTAAAGACCGATAGAGAGATTGAGCAAACTCAATATCCCCTGTTTCTTTATAATGTTCCCAAAATGCCCATAGGACGAGCGCCGTTTCATCTTCTTGTATCGGCAGTTGGCTCGAACCTTCTTTATCGATCATAGGGTGCCACGATGATCCGATCGAACCGTCGGGGTTATACTTATGATGAAGGTAACCCTCTTTTGTTAAAACATCTGCACATCTCCGATAGAAGTTCTTTACCATTCCATGAAAGCCGGCTTTTGCAACGGCAGCAGCGATTAGTGCTCCATCCCTAGGCCACATGTAGCTATAGTGGTCACGGTTATAATGCTGTATATCAGAATCGTTCGCTGCTATGATATAACCGTTCTCATTGGTTTGTGTACGGATGATCAACAAACTTCTGTTATAGAGATCGAGAAGTTCATCAGAAAGGTTGCAAGGATTGATTTTTGTTTTGTTTACCCATCTTCTCCAGTACACATCGATTTTATCTAGAGTTAACGATGGACCGATCTCCATGAGATAATCATAGAGTGAAAATACCTCTTCTCTACTTTTCCCTACTGTTAGAGCATAGTTAACGTCTCCTTTTCCATGTGGCGGAACAATGCCTTGTACGGAAAAAGTACTATCAACAGACCCCTGTGCGATCGGGTTTACATGAAGATGACCATCTTCGGCATCTCTCCAAGTTCCTTCAGCACTTAAGAACCGTTTGACACCAGTTGTGTATTGATCGATTCCCTTTTGATCGAATGACCCTGTAAACAAAAAGTAACGATTCTTCTTATAATGAATAATGACAGATTTTTCGGGATCAAAATAGGCAGTATCTCCCACTTCATTCTCATAAATAGATAGGTCTTGATGAAAGAAAATTTTAATTCTTTTTTCTTCATGTGATTCGTTTAAAACGGTGATTCTTCGCATAAACATATTTTCTCTTTGATGAACGGCGTCTTCAATCTTCAGCGTTATGCCTTCTTTTACGTTTTTGGCGTATGAGAGTGTAACAAGCGAGTCTAGATGGTACCCAGGCTCAATCACCCATTCATTTGAAGAAAGCCAAGAAAAGGAGCCATTAATACTGGCTCCTAGACGGTTAACATGTCCTTGGACATGGTTTTGCTGACCGACGTAAGGAAAATAGATGTCTCTGATCTGCAAATATTCATCTAAATTAATCAATAGTTTTCCGTTACCTAAAACCAAATGTCTTGGCATCTGTTACACCTGCTGATATAACTGGATTTTTTCAATATATTGAGATGCTGCTTGTTTTGCTTGTTCAGGATCCGTATTCTGAGAATATACGGTAAATACAGGCTGTTCTACGTCTGGAAGGATAAGTGTCCAGCCCCCTTCAGGATGAAAGACTTTAATGCCATCAAGCAATTCTACATTGTTGTCACGGATATCCTCCATCAGTCTGCGCATCACTCGCCCTTTCTTATCTTTTGGACAAGGTACATATTCCCGTAGCATATGCACGTCAGGAAGCATCTCGACGAGTTCAGATAATGTGATCTTCTGCATCGCCATGATCTCTAAAATATGAACGAACGCGTACTGAGCATCATATTGATAATTCAGAACGCCATCTCCTACTTCCATGATAGAACGCGGATTTGCTTTCGTACGAATCAGCTTACCTTTTAAACGTTCAGCTATGGAATCGAGAGCAGATGATCCATATACAGGGATAGCCATCTCTTTTTGCTTACCTTGAGAAAATGCCGTGAAAACATAGAGAGCTAGCATCGTCTCTTCATCCAACACTTCACCTGTCTCTGTGATGAGGCGCAGTGTTTCACCCGCTTCTCCGATCAAAACACCGATATTGGCATTTGTAACTCTGACAAAGGAGGCCATCTCCTCTGGTTTCGTCTGATAAGGAGCGGTGAGAATCTCACAGTTCAATCGATTATATAGATTAGGGATAAAATTCAGATACGGCTGATGATTGTAATTTACTACAACTCTAAACTTAGCTTCTTGAATTCCCTTTTCTTGTATTTCTTCTAAAAGAGCCGAAATGTAATCTTCGTGTTTATTCGCTTGAATAGCACCTTTACCGATACGATCAAATGAAGCACGTCTATAATCTTCCTGCCAATAAGCATTCTCTATCTTTCTTTCAAGATCAGAATGAATCGGAAGTCCTTTATTATCATAGAATTCGATCATCAGTTGTTTTTCTCCCGTAGGGTTTGAGAACCTTACGTAAACACCGCCTTCTAAGCGTTCTTCTTCAATCGAGAAACGTACGACTGGTGCGACTGTAGGACTAATATCGACCGTATGAACTCCAGAAGAATGAAGTCCTTGAATAAAAGATTGCTTGATCATCACTGAAAAGTCATGTGAGTCACTTGCGATGATGATCTGTGACCCGTAAGGAAGAACAGCTCCATAGGCCGATGCAAGTCTTGCAATATAATCGGGTGTGATCTCCACGTTTGCGATTCCAGAAACGCCTCTAGATCCAAACAAAGATTTTGTAGCTTTTTTGCCCCATACGATCGAAGTATGAACAAGTGCTTCTTCAAAGATTTCTTTTTCTGGCCAGATTTTCACATCAGGTTTTAGCGTCGCATTTCTACCAATCGTACAGTGGTTACCAACTACTGCGTGTTCAAAAACAGAGGCATCTTTTTCTACTTTCGTACCGTTCGCGATCGTTGCTCCTCTTAGTTCACATTGATCACCTACAAAAACATCGTTCCACAATACCGTTTTCTTTAAAGAGCTTCCTGAGCTTACTACACTATTCTTTCCGACAACTGATAGTTTTCCAATATGAGAGCCTTTACGAATAACTGCTCCATCTGCAATACTTACAGGTGCTTCGATCACAGCTCCATCTTCAATAAAAACATTCTCACCTACCCAAACACCAGGTTCTTTTTCCTCTCCCGCAAAGGGTAGATTCACTAATCCGTTTAACATATCATAATGCGATTGACGATACTGCTGAAGGCTCCCGATATCAGACCAATATCCTTCTGCTTGGTAACCGAACAAATTTTTATCTTCTTTCATAAGGAGCGGAAACAAATCTTTACTAAAATCAACGGGTACATCTTTTTCAATATAACGGAACACTTCTGGTTCGAGTACATAGATACCTGTGTTCACCGTATCACTAAAGACTTCATTCCAGCTTGGCTTCTCAAGAAAACGAATGATTTTTCCATCTTGATTGGTCATGATCACACCATATTCTAAGGGTGAATCTACTTGTTTCATAAAGATCGTCGCTATTGACTCTTTATCTTCATGAAATTGGATACCTTTTTCAAGGTTGAAATCTGTTAGTGCATCACCTGATATCACGATAAAACGCTCATCTAAAAATTCTTCAGCATTCTTAATGGAGCCTGCTGTTCCGAGAGGCGTATCTTCAACAAAATAATGAAGGTTCACACCAAAATCACGACCATCACCAAAATAGTTTTTAATTGCGTCTGGTAAGTAATGAACCGTAACGGCAATATCAGTAATGCCAAATTTCTTCAGAAGTTCGATCCCATATTCCATAACGGGTTTGTGAAGCATCGGCACCATTGGTTTTGGCATATTGCATGTAAGAGGTCTTAACCTTGTACCTTTTCCACCAGCCATAATTACACCCTTCATTAAACGATACCTCCCACTTTTGATGTTTTATTTTGTTCTGTCTTATAGAGTTCTGCAGTCTTTTCAGCAATTGAATCCCAACTAAAAACGGTTCTTGCTGTTTCTTCACCATTTCTGGCCATTTCTTGGCAGCGTTCACGATTGCTAAGGATATATTCTACAGCCCATACAATACTGCCTGGATCGTTCGGATATATTTTCAATCCCGTTTTTTCATGATCTACAATTTCCCTTAACCCACCCGTATCAGAAACAATGGTCAGTTTTCCTGAAGCCATCCCTTCTAATGCAACAATGCCAAACGGTTCATAATGACTTGGAAAGATGGCAGCGTCCGCTTTTGCAAACCATTTATTTCTTTCCTCATCGCTAACGAATCCTGTAAGATGAACATATTCTTCTAGGTTCCTCTGTCTGATCATTTCTTTTAGTTCATCCATTAACGGACCTTTTCCAGCAATTACAAACCTGACGTGTTTGCCAGAACTTCTTAGTAGATCTGCAGCCTCTATGATCGTTTGGAATCCTTTTTCTTTTACAAGTCTGCCAACTGAAAAAAGAAGAAGTTCATTCTCGTTTTTCGTATCCTCTAAAGAGGTACCTTGTTCGAATGTAATCTGTTCTGGATCTATGCCGTTTGGTAGAATCGTTATCTTTTCCTCTGGAATGCTAAAGACCTCTGTACATTCATTCTTCATATAGTCACTGCAGACGATCAGACTGTCTGACCCATCCATAAGCTCCCATTCTTTCTGATTAATCTCGTATTGAAGAGGTGAGGTTATCCCATTGTTTCTTCCATGTTCTGTTGCATGAATCGTGGTGATCAACGGAAGGTTCAATTCTTTCTTGATGACTAGTGCCGATACCGAAACAAGCCAATCATGAGCATGAATACAATCAAAATCAAACTTACTTGCTAATGCTAAAGCTTGTTCAGTGATGGCCATATTCAAACTTCCTGTCCAGTGAAAAAACGATGAGAAATTCGGCTGTTTACCAGCAACACGGTACACATGGACACCATTATTCACTTCATGTTCCGGGTATCCCGGAACCGAAGAAGTAATCACATATACTTCTGTTCCTTGTTCGACTAATTTTCTTGAAAGATCGAACACATGCCGTGCTAACCCGCCTACTACCATAGGAGGGAACTCCCATGAAAGCATTAATATCTTCTTTTTACCTTTACCATTTTGGTCATTATAGTGAGACGTCACATACTCATCATGTTTATTCTTAAAGTAGTGCCACAGACCTGTTGTCAGCATGAAAGGATATTTGTTTTCATAATCTGCTATCTCATTTGGATGATACGTTTTATTCTCAATCGATCGATTCAGTTCATGAAACCTTTCGATATGTTCTTGAAATCTTGACTTCGCATATTCTGTTGCACTATTACCTTCAATAATGAAAGCCCAATCCGAACTAGCAGCCAGCATCCATTCCCGAACCATTTGGTCTGCATATCGTTCCACAACGATGTTAGGTTCGTTATATGAAAGACGAGCTGCTAGTTGGACCAGCTTTCTTTCACAGTGATGCAAGTGTCGGTACATCCAAGCGTTGGACTCATTCAGCCATACTTCGCCTGTTTGATTTCTTCCCCATGTAGAAAAGCATGGTCTTACAGTTTCTAAATCCTGATAATGTCTTGTTAAAAATTCTTGAGGTGTGATCCACGTGATGTTTTGTTCTGTTGAAACGTTCATGGATTGAAGTAAAAATTCTGGTCCTTCAAACCACCAGTGTCCAAATAGCTCAGCATCAAACGGTGCAGTAATTAGTTGAGGAGGGTAAGATTGTTCGTTGGTATGTAGATACTCATTAATACGATGACAAAAGTCTTCTGCATGATTCTGTACTTTATTTAAAGCCCAGTCTCTTTGGTACCAGTCTTTGTTCTCGGTTTTTCCTGTTATCCGCCAATACTTTAAACCTGTATCGACTCGAATCCCATCTGGGTGAATAAAGCTCTTTATATAATCGTTCTCTCGCTCATAAGCGACATCTCGATAAAACTCTCGATAATCGAAATCGCCCGGATAGCCCACAGAGGAATTCCAGATCGTTTCTGAAATAGTTTGATTTCTTGAGAACAATGCCACCCCGTGCGGTGAATATACCGGAGCTCCAATCCCTTTTGATGGAAGAGGTTTACTCCTAAGTAAAGTTTCCTCATCTACGAAAGTGAATTGAATACCTGCATCAGCTAAAGCTTTATCTACTCCGGGAGAGTAAGCACATTCTGGCAGCCAGAATCCTTTAGGTTTTTCCCCAAAGAACTTTTCAAATGTTTTAACGCCTGCAAAGATTTGAGCTTTAACTCCTTGCTCCGTTTGAATATATGGAAGGAATGCGTGGGTTGCTGAGGAAGTGATACAGTGAACCTTCCCAAGATCCATATAGCGTTTAAAAGCATCTGTAACTTTACAATCAAACTTTTGATAGGTGTCCATAATTCTTTTGTAGCGGTCTTCGTAAAAAGCAATAATCTTTTGTTCTTCCTTGTTTGTAGAATGCTTTTTTTCTTTTTTAACAAGTTTTATCGTAAGGTCTAAATGTTCAAGATACCTTTTTTGTATGACTGGATCGTTGAGTAACTCTAACAAAGGTGATGAGAATGATAAGGTCCAAGACAAGTTTTCAGGCTGATCTTCGAGTACCCATAACAACGGGATATATGTCTCAGTGAGTGCCTCAAATACCCATCTTTCCTCTAATCGATTTGCTTCTTTATGCCTCACATAAGGAAGGTGAGCGTGCAAGACTAATGAAAAATACCCGTTAGACATGTTTTACTCTCCTATCTAATTTTTTGATAATAAGAATAGGTCGAAAAATTTTCAAGCCATTCCGGTTGTTCAACTCTTTGGTGTTTCCATCTGTCGATTTTTTCATCATGATTACTGTTATATAAAGAAGGGCTAGTTTCTGCAGGATTAGATCGTAATAGAGTAAAAAAACTGCCATCGAAGGTACGTGTCCCAATATCAACGATATATGTTCTCCCAGGTTCTAAGGATTGCAGGAACCAGTTGTTCGTCATCGGCGGAAGCTCTACTTCAAACGTCCGATGCGCATTATGTCCGAAGAAATCAATGTCAGTCACGTCATATATTTTTAATATCGAAGGAAGGTCTTCCCATTTCGTGCGAAAGTGATGTTCTGCCATCTGCTTTGTTGATTCTGAAAAACTCCAATAAGCATACAAACTATCAGGGCTCCTTGGCATCAAATGAACATTAGCCTCTTCATATTCGAAAGGCATCGACCACTTATCTACTTTAAGAACGGGTTGAGATGAAAGTTCATGAGTGGTTGGTACTTGCTGCTGCCGGTATTTATTCCAGCGATACTGAACCTTTCCTAAAGACATGTTCATTCTTTGTGCGATCTCTTGAAGAGTTAAACCATTCTCCTTTAATTTCACAATATCTTCGATCAAGTTCATCACCTCATCCTAATCAATTATTCTAATAAACGTTTTTTATTACCATATTTTTTATAATCGTATCACTGGATATTTTTATATACAATGTGTCAAAAAAGTCGAAAAATGGCGCTTCCTTATCCCACTTGAGATTTCCGTATATGTAAAGTTTTTGTAACCGGTTAATATCTCAGATTATTCTGTCAAATTGACAAAGTAAGACAAAAACCGTCGTTTTTATATCCCTAGCTCCTTCGTTTTATTGGAGAGAAATGAGAAAATAGTCGAATTGTAGTAATTTGTGTAAACTTTTGCGAAAAAACCTATACCACAGCAAAATACTATGTTATAAAAGTAAAGGGTATAGCTTTAAATTAGGGAGGATATTATGGAGTTTGCTATTTTTGGATTGTTACTAGTAGGTGTTATTCTTTTGATTCTTTCCTTTAGAAAAAACAAGGAAGCTTCAGTTGAGACACAGCTCGAGAACTTTACTATTCAGTTAATGAAAGAGATCTATCAAATAAAAAAGAAACTAAAAGTTCTTGAAGATGAAATGATGATTAACGATAAGAACTAATTTGTGAGGGGTAATGGGTATGACAAGCAAAAACCTTCGCGGATTTTCAGCAGGTATAATCCTTTCAACAGGAATTTTGGCTGGTTTTTATTATACGGCTGATGATGCTGATAAAACTTCTGAACTAACAGAAGAATCGGTAGCTCAATATCTTTCTGAAAAAGGCGAGTTAGCAATTTCAAAGGAAGAGTATACTTCACTTAAAGACACGGATCATACAGTTGCTGCTCCGGTTGCAATAGAAGAACCAAAAGCTGTTCCTCCAAAAGAGGAAGAAAAAGTGTATCAGATGACTTTAACGATTACTCAAGGAATGAGTACAGGAGAAGTATGTGATCTTCTGCAAAAAGAGAACATCATTAAAAATAGCGATGAGTTCTTAAAATATCTTCGCTCGAATAACTTAGAAGGCGCTGTAAGAGCTGAATCTCACCAAGTAAACAGCAAGATGAGCTTTGATGAGATCGCGAAAGAAATAACAAGTTCATAATTCTACATAATATAATAAAGGCTGTTTTCGTAAACTTTGTTGCTTTTGAAAGTGTTGATTTCCGTTTCAGGTGCTCGCTTTCCGGGGGGCAGCCGGTGAGCCACATTCGTTCGTTTCACTCTTAAGTGTCTCACCTGCCCGCCTGTCCTAGCCGAGAGTCTCCCACCTTTCACTACAATCAATTGTCAAAGGTGACAAAGAGTTTAAAGTAACATTTTTTAGAAAAGTACAATAATAAAAGAAGCGAGCAGTGCTCGCTTCTTTTATTTGTTTAATCGTTTAAACCGTATCTCTTTCCTTTTACAAGAAAGATGATGCTTTCTGCAATATTCGTTGCGTGGTCCGCTGTACGCTCGATATATCTGCATACAAACAGAAGCTGACTGATCTGAGAAAGGTGATCAGGATTTTTAGTCATGAGCTCTAATAGTTCTTTTATAATCTTTCCGTACGTTTCATCTACTTCATCGTCTAATTCTGCTAGTTGTTTCGCTAAAGCAACATCTTCTTCTACATATGCTTTTGTAGCGGTTGTAAGCATAGCAATCGCATGATGCGCCATCTTAGGAAGCTCTTCTAATGGTTTGATGAGTTCTTGCTTCCCGATTCGAATGGTTGACTTTGCGATATTAACCGCAAAGTCAGCCATTCTTTCGATATCAGATGATATTTTGATGGCAGCAATGATTCGTCTAAGATCAGATGCTACAGGTGCTTGTTTAGCGATTAAGAGGATGGCCATGTCGTTGATTTCATCTTCAAGGACATTGATACGATTATCATTTTCAATAATCTGTAGGGCTTTATCAAGATCTTGATTCTTTAATGCTTCGACAGAGAGCTCTAATGCTTCCTCTGCCAATTTAGAAATCTGAACGATCGCTTGTTTCATCTCTTCTAATTGAAGCTGAAAATTTTCACGAACAACCATTTATCTCACTCCTATTTTCTTTGTTTAACCGAATCTACCTGTAATATAATCTTCTGTTCGCTTATCTGATGGATTCGAGAACAATGTACTTGTATCTGTATATTCCACAACTTCTCCATTTAAGAAAAATGCTGTACGATCTGAAATACGAGCAGCTTGTTGCATATTATGTGTCACGATAACGATGCTATAATCTTTCTTAAGTTCTTGCACCAGTTCTTCCACTTTTAGAGTAGAGATCGGATCAAGCGCAGAAGTAGGTTCATCCATAAGAATGACATCTGGTTCGATCGCTAAGCATCTTGCAATACATAAACGCTGTTGTTGACCACCAGATAAGCCGTAAGCATTCTCGTGAAGACGGTCTTTCACTTCGTCCCAGATTGCAGCGCCTTTTAAGCTTTTCTCTACAACTTCATCTAAGACCTTTTTGTTCTTAATCCCATGAATACGAGGGCCGTAAGCTACATTCTCATAAATAGACTTAGGAAACGGATTTGGTTTTTGAAACACCATACCGACTTGTGTACGAAGTTCTTCCACACCGTATTTAGGAGTGAAAATATTCTTTTCTCGATACACAATTTCCCCTGACATACGAACGATTGGAACCATTTCTACCATTCTGTTTAACGTTTTAATAAACGTTGACTTACCGCAACCTGATGGTCCGATGATTGCCGTAACCTGCTTTTCTGGAATATCAAATTTAATATCTTTTAAGGCATGATCCTGTCCATACCATAAGTTTAGGTTATTAATCTTAAAGACAGGTGTGAAATCCTGTTCTTTTTCACTCTTTTGAACCATTTGTTTGTTGATTGTAATATCCATGCTCTCGTCCTCCTACTCTCTATTAGAAGCGATTATGAAACTTATTTCGGATTAATACAGCAATTGAATTCATGATCAGCAAGATGATTAACAAAATGATAATTCCACTTGCTGCAATCATATGAAACTCTTCTTGCGGTCTACTTGTCCAGTTGTAAAGCTGAATCGGTAATACAGTGAACTGTGAGAAAATGTTTTCTGGAACAAACGCTACATACGCTAATGCACCTAACACTAAAAGTGGTGCAGTCTCACCTACAGCACGTGATAAAGCAAGAATCGTCCCTGTTAAGATTCCAGGAAGCGCTGCAGGAAAGACGATTCTTCTAATCGTCTGCCATTTTGTCGCTCCCATCCCAAAAGAAGCTTCTCGAATTTCTCTTGGCACCGTGCGGATTGCCTCTTGTGAAGCGACGACGATAACAGGAAGAATTAATAGACTCATCGTCAGACCACCTGCCAGTACACTTGATCCTAGTCCTAGTAGACGAACGAAGATCGTTAGACCTAACAAACCAAATACAATCGATGGAACGCCCGCTAAATTCGAAATATTGATTTGTACGAACTTAGTAAAAGCATTCTTTTTTGCATACTCTTCTAAATAAATCGCGGTTCCAACACCAAGTATGAATGAAACAGGTGCAGTGACAGCCATCACCCAAATGGTACCGAGCAGCGCAGCCCATATACCTGCACGTTCAGGCATACGAGACGCAAAATTTGTAATGAAATCTAAACTTAAATAAGGTAATCCTTCTGCTAATATTCGGTAGATCAATACTCCTAATACGAGTAAGGAAAAACATGTTGCAAGGATAAATAGGAACTTAGCAACACCATTAGCTGCTAATCGAGTTCCCATTCTTTTTTTAACAGATTCTTTATTGATTAATGCCATTAATATTCCTCCCTAAACTTGCGGGAAATGAATTGAGCAAGTAAATTCATGATTAATGTGAATACGAACAAAGTCATACCTACAGCATAAATACTGTAATAGATCGTTGTACCATAGCCCGTGTCACCCTGGCTGACCTGAACGATATAAGCTGTCATCGTTTGGATCGACTCTGTTAAATTGATATCTGCAGTTGGTCTAGACCCCCCTGCAATGGTAACGATCATCGTTTCACCGATCGCTCTTGAAATTCCTAGTACGAAAGATGCGATTACTCCTGAGAGTGCTGCTGGAAGCACTACTTTCATCGCTACTTCAAATCTTGTTGCACCAAGAGCCAATGCACCTTCTCTCATAGAGTTTGGTACGGCATTCATCGCATCTTCAGATAATGAAGCGATCATCGGAATGATCATAATACCAACTACAATTCCGGGACTTAGTGCGTTAAAGATTGAAATTCCGCCTGGGATGATTTTATCTAATAAAGGTGTAACGAACGTGAGAGCAAAGAATCCATAAACAATCGTAGGAATCCCAGCTAATACTTCTAAGATCGGTTTAATAACTTTTCTCGTCTTTGCAGATGCATATTCACTTAAATAGATAGCAGCAGCAAGACCTATTGGGATCGCAACAACCATTGCAATAGCTGTAACGGTCAATGTACCCATGATGAGAGCAATGATTCCAAAGTCTGCATGTTCGTCAGCAGCAAAAGGGAACCATCTTGTGTTCGTGAAAAATTCTACTATTGAGATTCGATTAAAAAAAGTAAAAGTTTCTGTTAACAATGTAAAAACAATACCTATTGTTGTAAAGATAGATATGATTGCACAGATTAAAAAGAGTTTAGGAACTACCTTTTCCATTACCGCCGATTGACTTCTTGAAGACTTATTCTCCTGAATCATAGAGCGGATTGATTTTTGGTTTGATTTATCTCTGGACACCAATAAGACCTCCTATAATTCGACAATACTAAACAGGTGAAAAGGTGAGGAGATTTCTCACTCCTCACCCTGTTATATGATTCTTATTCCTTTACTTCAATAAAGGACAATTATTTACCTGCAAGCTCATCTAGCTTTTTCATTTGCTCTTCGTATTTTTCCTTTGGAAGAGAAACGTATCCGATCGTATCAGAAGAAGCAAGCTCACCTGAGTTTTCAAGAGCAAACTTCACATATTCATACACTGCTTCGTTATCTTTTAATGCTTTGTTATTTACATATGTGAACAATGGGCGAGAAAGTGGTGCATATTCTCCAGATTCAATTGTCTTTGGCGTTGGTTCAACTGGACCGTTACCACCATCGATTGGAACAGCTTTTAACTTATCTTTGTTTGCTTGGTAATATGCATATCCAAAGAATCCAATTGCATCTTTAGATCCAGTAACACCTTGTACTAGAACGTTATCATCTTCAGAAAGCTGTGCGTCACGACGCATTGGTTTTTCTTCAAGGATTACTTCATCGAAGTAGTCATAAGTACCAGAATCCGTTCCTGGAGAGAAGACTTCGATTTTTTCCTTCGGCCATCCTTCACGAACATCAGCCCATGTTTTAGCAGGGTTTTCTTCTAAGAAAATCTTTTTCAGTTCATCAAGTGTAAGGTGATCAATAAAGTCGTTATCTTTTGAAACAACTACTGAAAGACCATCTTTCGCAAGTTCAAATTCTGTATATTCAATTCCTTTATCTTCAGCTGCTTTTTTCTCTTCGTCTTTGATCGGACGAGAAGCGTTAGCAAGATCTAATTCTCCACGAACAAATTTTTCAAAACCTCCACCAGTTCCAGATACTCCTACTGGTGCTTGTACTTCAGGATTTGATGCTTGGAACTCTTCAGAAACAGCTTCCATGATTGGGAATACTGTGGAAGATCCATCGATTTTAATCTTTCCGCTAAGATCCCCGCCGCCTGCAGCTCCATCTTCACTCTTGTTTCCACATGCTGCTGCGAAAACTAGGATTAGCGACATTACTGCTAAAAGGTACACAGACTTCATTTTCTTCATCTTGATAGGTCCCCCTAAATTATGATTATTTCGTCTTATCATGTTAGAGAAGTTCTTCTCAGGTCATGATCCCTTTTTTTAAGAGCTTGTTTCTTTCTTACATGTTCTACAATAAACCTTGAATGTGAACTACGTTTTAATGAATTGTAAAGGTATTGTTAAGACTGGTTTATCCATGAATATGTTCTTATTCTTTGCAATCCAAATTTATCTATACTAAAAAGAACCGCACTTATTAGCGCGGTTCCTCAGTAATTTCTTCTTTTGAATCAGGCTTTGTTGGTACACCTTCTTTTTTCATAGCGAAGTATGCATCCAAGGCTCCTTCAGCAATCTCACTGTTCGTATTTCCTTCTTTGATGTCAGGCACGACAACAGCAAATGCTACTTCTGGATTTTCGTAAGGTGCATATCCGATCAGGGTTTTATTGACGATTCCTGTAGCTTTATCGATCTCGGCGGTACCTGTTTTTCCTGCTGGGTTGTAATCTTTATTCTTAAACTTCCAAGCAGCGGTACCACTGTTGCCATGCATAACTTCGTAGAATCCTTTTTGAACCACCTTGATTTGACTTGGTGACATCTCAATTTTATTTAAAACATTCGGTTCAAATCGGTACTGAAGTTTACCTAATTTATTTGGATCCACAGAAGGTTCACGCACCTCTTTTAACAAGTGAGGTTGCATCCTTAATCCACCGTTTGCAATTGTCGATACATATTGAGCCATCTGCATCGGCGTGTACGTATCAAATTGTCCGATAGAGAAGAACATCGCTTGTGATAGTTCACGACTTACTCCTGTGTTATAGCCAGTTGCTTCTGAAGGAAGATCAATCCCAGTTGGAACACCCAGCCCGAACTGGCTGTATGAGTTCCTTAAAATTTCGAACGCTTCTTGAACTTTATTTTCTTTAAAGCGTTTATTTGAATAATCGTAGCCTGCAAGTTTCATGGCAATATGCCACATATAAACGTTTGATGAACGCTCTAGCGCTTCCACAGCATCAACCTGGCCCATGCTTTCATGTGATTTTAAAGATCGTCCATCTCCGAATGTAAGTGGTGCATCGTTTATCACAGTATTTGGTGATACCACACCTTGTTGCAAACCAGTGAGCACGGTAGCTCCTTTAACGGTTGAACCCATCGCATAGGAATGATAAACGTTACCAAACGGAATATCGATAAACTTTCCTGTTTTACGATTATATTCCTTAGCGGCCATAGAGAGGATAGCCCCCGTGTTCGGATCCATCATCACGACATACGCACTATCTAACTTACTGTTTGCATATGCATTTTTTCCACGAATGGCGTCTTTTAATTTTTCTTCAATGACTTTTTCGACCTCTTGTTGAAGACTCATGTCTACTGTTAGTACAAGATCACTACCTCTTGCTCCTTCTTCTTCAACAGGATCTCCAACTGGATTTCCTTTTTTATCTGTTACATATTTTATCTTTGTTTTCGTGCCGCGAAGTAGTGATTCGTATTGTTCTTCCAGAAAACTTGTTCCAACCATATCATTGCGATCGTTGCCTCGAGAAGTATAAAAGTCCATTCTCGATTTCGGAATTTGTTTTACTTGGCCAAATATATCTCGGAATGAATCTTTAAACGGATAAGAGCGTTCAGCATCCGGCTTAATGTCCACTCCTTCTAACTCAGGCAAATGTTCACTGATCATAGCGATCTCTTTTTCTGTCGCTCCAATCTTGATACGCTGAGGAGATAAGGTATAGCCTCGGTCCATCTCACTTTTTATCGCCAATACCTCAAGTTCCTTTTCCGAAAATGAGTTAATATCTTCTTCTGTTACTTTCTCTAACATAAGATCATAAAGTTCTTCTGGAGCTGTATCCTTTTTTTCCTCTTTAGAAATTCTTGACTCTACTTGCTTTTCATTAAGAAAAATAAAATAATCTTTTTTATCTCGCTCAGTTAGTTCATCTGTTGGCTTTTCGATAAGATCTGCAAGCTTCAATGCCAACTGATATCTTTCTTCTGCATCAGCTTCTTGTGTTCTCGTATATGTAATAGAGAAAACAGGTTCGTTGTCTACAACTACACGGTAGTTTGCGTCTAGCATCTTCCCGCGTGGAGCATCAAGCTTTGTTGTAACATTTTCCGTTAAATATGCCGTTCGCTGATATTCCTCTCCTTTTACAATCTGCACATAGCCAAGGCGGAGAACTAGAACAGAAAAGAGAAAAAATACAGAGATGAATAAGGCATTAATACGAATGGGCACATGATTTTTCTTCTTATCTTTTGTTTTCATAATATTGTAAATCTCCCTTTAAAACAGCACAGACACCCTAAAAAAGGTGTCTTAAGCGAACCGGTAATTATATCTACATAATATAGTATCCTTACCAAGGTTATTATGTCAAAAGAAAATCATTGTTTATTTGGATTGTTCCCATCTTGTTGTGTTTCAGCAATCTCAATCGTTTTTGAAGAAGAGTTACGGGGAGTGATCGAAACTTTTCTTAAACAGAAATAAATAAAAAAGTGCCCAGCTCCTAGAATAGGAAGTAATAAAGGAATACCTTTTTCTTCGGACAGAAGATGTACTACGATGATAAACGTAAGAATAGATACGATTCTTCCCGCATTTAAATACAACTCACGTACCACAATATACTCAATCCTTTTTTCATGTATACCACGACATTTCCCGATAATATCATAAGTCAATGATACATAAGGGACTAACAATAAGGGATAAGCGATCGATACTGAAACGCCATATATTATAAGAAGCGTAAATGAAACAGGAAACAGCAACATGAATGGAGACACGAATAACAGTAGTCCTCCCCCAAATATCGCCTTCATACGATTCTTGGGATGTAAATAGTGTGAAACACAATAATATCCGATAAAAGAAACAAAAGACTGGACGAATCCATACGATCCAAGTGCAAATTCACTTTTAGAAGCGGTATAAACCCAAATCACGATCAAAAATATAAAAGTCCCTTCACGGAATCCTTGAAAAAAGTGTGCTCTCAATAGCTGAAGCCATGCTTTATCTTGCTTACGTTCTTGTAAAACCTTTCTGATACCATACAGTCCATCTGCTTTTCTCCTTTTTAAAAAGAAACTGATGACCACGGCAATCAAAAATAAAACCATTGAAATACTGAATATGGTTTCATACCCCAGATGTTTGTCCATCCTAGTAATGATATAACCTGCACTCAGCGGTCCGATCATACCTGATATCGAGTTTAAAACACCCAAATATCCGTTAAAAAAGTCTCGTGTCTCAGGTTCTGTAACTTCAAGTGTTAAAACATTAAATGCGAGCCAGTAAAAACCCAATCCAAAACCTAACATGGCTCCTAATAAGATCAAGTAATTACTCGCCATCGAACCCATAAAAAGGACTCCGATATAAAACATAGCAAGGATGAGAACTCCAATCCTTAATACGATGACGCGATCGATCTTTTTCGCAAACCAACCAGCAAAATAGAACGCTATTGGCTGCATAACAACGATTGACAGGTTATAACAGGCAATATCCGTGATCTTACCCGATTGCTTCCAAAGAAATATGTTAACAAATGTATTAGATAAAGCCGTACTTAACGTAAACAATCCACCTACAAATAACAACAAATACAAATCTCTAGGGTATTGGTCGGTATCCATGATTTTTTTGATTCTCATGATTTCGCCCCCTTACATTTCGTCGTTAGTGTCTTTCAAGACGAAGGGAGCTATTCACTTTTAAGAAAATTGGATTTTTTTGCAAGGCTGTTTGTAAAGCTCTTTGAATTTAGACCACTCACAATCTTGTGCTTCATCAACATGAATAAGAAAAGAAATAGCAATGCACGAAACAATATTTCTAAAAATAAGGAGGGAACGAATTTGTTTGAGTATTGGATATTTGATCTTGTAGATCAACAACTCTTGTTTCAATCCTTACAGAGTTCTAAGAAAGAAACTACTGACCATCGACTGCTTTGGTTTTTTCAAGCTAAAAACGTATTTGTTGTTCAGTCCACTGTTTCCTTTGGTGATGGCAACTTCACGTTAGATGAATTACTTGTAACACTATCTGATCATTATGAAATTCATGATAAAGGCATAATAAAAAGCCACTGGCATGCCAGCGGCTTAATGACTTAATTTATTTAGCTTCGTTATAGCGCTTTTCAACTTCATCCCAGTTTACAACGTTCCAGAATGCTGAAATATAGTCAGGACGTTTGTTTTGATATTTCAGATAGTAAGCGTGCTCCCAAACATCAAGTCCTAGGATAGGTGTTTTTCCTTCCATAACCGGAGTATCTTGGTTTGGAGTGCTCGTTACTTCTAATTCTCCATTGTTTACTACTAACCAAGCCCAGCCAGAACCGAATCTTGTTTTCCCTGCGTTCGCAAACTCTTCTTTAAATGCATCAAGACTTCCAAATTTATTATTGATCTTTTCAGCAAGTTCTCCAGAAGGTGTGTTCGCTCCACCTGGTGCGATTACTTCCCAGAATAAGCTGTGGTTAGCATGTCCACCACCATTGTTTCTAACAGCGTTTTGGATGCTTTGTGGAAGAGCATCTAAATTCGTTAGAATATCCTCTAAGGTTTTGTTTTCAAACTCAGCTTGACCTTCAAGAGCAGCGTTCAAGTTATCAACGTATGTTTTGTGGTGGCGACCGTGGTGGATCTCCATTGTTTCTTTGTCAATATGCGGTTCAAGAGCACTTGTTTCATAAGGTAATGCAGGCAGTTCAAATTTAGCCATGTTCATTTCCTCCTCATAATATGTAATTATTTATGTTCATTTTCAAGATTAACTTGAAAATTGGAACCATTTAATCAACTTTCTTGTTTAGAAAGTATTCAACATGTTTACCTTATCAAATTTACAATGAACTTTCAATTCTTAAACACTGTACCCTTTTTAAACATAAAAAAACCTTACGACATATAAGTCGTAAGGTTGATGTTATGTATGAATGGTGGCTCGAGACGGAATCGAACCGCCGACACGAGGATTTTCAGTCCTCTGCTCTACCGACTGAGCTATCGAGCCAAAAATTTTATAAACCAAAAATTATTGGTTTTTATTCGAATACTGTGTCTCTTCCTCTACACGTTCACCCTGGTGTGTATCCGTCGAGACAACTCGTAGCATACTCGTGCTGTAACGCTCGTAGCTATCGAGCCAAGAATTTTAAATATGTAATGGAGGAGGTAGAGGGATTCGAACCCCCGCGGGTCGTTAAACCCCTGTCGGTTTTCAAGACCGATCCCTTCAGCCGGACTTGGGTATACCTCCTCGATTATGGTGGACCCTGTAGGACTCGAACCTACGACCAATCGGTTATGAGCCGACCGCTCTGACCAACTGAGCTAAGGGTCCAATGAAATACTTATGTAAATGTTATGGGGCGGACGAGGGGAATCGAACCCCCGAATGTCGGAACCACAATCCGATGCGTTAACCACTTCGCCACGACCGCCATCGTGAGTAAAAAAACATTTTGGTAGCGGCGGAGGGAGTCGAACCCACGACCTCACGGGTATGAACCGTACGCTCTAGCCAGCTGAGCTACACCGCCAAAATGGCTCCACAGGTAGGACTCGAACCTACGACCGATCGGTTAACAGCCGATAGCTCTACCACTGAGCTACTGTGGAATAACGTCTTAACGTTTGTTAAGGACAAGAACTACTATAGCACGATTTCGCATTTAAAGTCAATAACATTTTAGAAATTAATCTAAACGAACACATGTGCTTTTTCAGAACAAAAATAATATAGCACGGTGTTCCATAATTAGCAAGGACGTTTTATAGGACTTGGAAATAAAAATAACCAATCATGATAGCTTGTGTAAGCACTTTTATTAATGTGGTACCTACAAAAGCCAGAACTGTCCCTATGCCGATTGAAACAGCAGGTTTGAGTCCTTTCCTCTGAAAAATCATTTCTGCTACTACAGCACCTATAAACGGTCCAAGCAAGATCCCGGCGACAGGAATAACAAATGGTCCCACGATCAAACCGATTGTACTCCCCCATAGAGCAGCCTTCGACCCACCTTTTTTCTTCACGGCATATGCATTCCCTACATAATCGACGATAAATAAACTGATAAATAATAGGACTTGTACAATAATGAAGAATGGTGTGAACGGTTCAAAGGAAAAAGCAAGTCCATAGATAACAAAACCTGCGGCAAGAAATAATACACCTGGCAAGATCGGATAGATTAACGCAATAAAGCTAACTAGAAAGGTTATACCTATAATGATCCAATATAAGATATCCATATGTAATTCTCCTTCATAAACAATAGAACTAAAAAAACCAAGAGACTATGATGCCTCTTGGTTTCATTCTACTTCTCTAATACAGCTTCTGCAATATTTACAGCGTGATCCCCTATTCTTTCGAGGTTGCTGATGATATCAACAAACACGATACCAGCATTTCCGTCACACTGACCCTCATTCATCCGCATGATATGTTGCTTACGAAGTGTACGTTCCATCTTATCAATTTTGTCCTCTAAGCCTAAGACTTCAGTTGCTAGTTCTACATTACCTTCTTCAAGTGCTTTAACTGCTTTATCTACTGTAGAAACAGTTAACGTGAACATTTCATCAAGGTCTTGTTTTGCCGTATCTGTTAAACGTACATTGTTACGTAACTGATAGTCCACGAGCTCGATAATATTCTCCATATGATCTCCAATACGTTCAATATCACGAGACGTATCCAATAGCATTGAGTGTTCGTTTGATTCCTGCGGAGTCAATGGATGAGCAGACAATTTAACCAAATATGCTGTAATTTGACGATCTAGATTGTTAATCGCTTCTTCATATTGTAGGGCAAGGTCTGCATTCTTCTTGTCTTTTTCGTTCAGATAAGTGATCGCTTCTTTTAATCCGCTCTGCGAATAATTAGCCATTCGAATAATCTCTTGTTTCGCTTGTCTGATAGCTAATGATGGTGCTGTTTCTAATACGATTTCATCGAGATGTTTTGCTTTGTATTCAATGAGAACATCTTCACCTTTTATTAACTTAGTTACGATGAAAGCTAATGCCCCGATAAACCAGAATTGGATCAGAACGTTCGTTACATTAAATGTTCCATGCGCAAAGGCAATCTGCATAGCAGGTTCTAAGTCTAATTTTGTTGATAAAAATTCAATATAGTGTCTGAACGGAACAAGTATGATCAAGAAGATCAGTGTTCCAAGTAAGTTAAAGATAACGTGAGTTAGTGCCGCACGTCTTGCTGCAACTGTTGTTCCGATCGCTGCAAGAATAGCTGTGATCGTCGTTCCGATATTATCACCGAACAATACAGGAAGTGCTGCTTTTAGATCGATCATGTTTTGAGAATAAAGTTCTTGCAAGATTCCGATTGTTGCACTTGATGATTGAACGATTACCGTAAATAACGTCCCGATTACTACACCTAGAATCGGATTGTCACTCATAGAAACGGTTAAATCTTGAAATGATTGAAGACTGCGTAGGGGCTTCATACCGTCTCCCATAAGTTCAAGTCCTAAGAACAATGCTCCAAAACCAAATGTAATCTGTCCAAAATAATTGTACTTCGGATTCTTAAAGAAGAAGATCAAGATCGAACCAACTGCAATAATCGGCAGTGCGTATTCTCCAACATCAATACCGATAATAAAAGATGTAATCGTAGTACCGATATTGGCACCCATGATGACACCAATAGCTTGGCGTAATGTTAAGAAACCAGCATTCACTAGTCCGACAGTAAGAACTGTCGTACCTGAACTACTTTGAATTAATACTGTTACAAATATCCCTGCTAAAACTCCCATAAACGGATTTGTTGTTAATTTATCAAGTATTTCTCGTAATCGGTCTCCTGCAGAGTTTTGAAGGCCATCTCCCATGTACTTAATACCGAATAAGAAGATCCCCAGTCCTCCGATAAATTGAAATAACATTTCTTGATAATTCAATGTTTACAGCTCCTTATTAACTATCATTTATCAACCTACGCCATTATCTCTATTTGTATTGTTTGTGTAAATAAAAACAGAGCATTTGTAACATTACCTTTACAATTGAAGCATATTGTCGAAAGTTCCCGGTTCATGTACACTAATTATGCTAACAATTAAAGGAGCTTCTCATATGAAATTACATATTCGTTTTATCAAAAGTTTATGGTCCTTCAAATCTATCGCATCTTTTCGTTTCTTAGGGGTCGGCAGTACCATCATGTATGTATTATTGTTAACACTATTATGTATGATACCTGTATTCAGCTTATTTTTAGTTGGTCTTTTATCTAAAAATCAACCTCTAAACAATTTTGAGAGTTTTGGATTAAATACTGACCAAATGCAAAACTTTGGTTCCACATTGGATGGCATCTTCCTTATCATTATTGCCGTTATCTATGTCGTGATGTATGTACTCTTCTCAGGAATCTTGTTTTCTGGCGCTTCTATTCTAGCTGCCGTTATCATTCCAGTTGCACAACTTCTTAATAGAAAACAATCATACAGACACCTATGGGTATTATCTTGCTACTCCATCACCATTCCATCCGTGTTACTAACGGTATTATTCTTTTTTAATGTTCATATCCCATATTCTTTTTTGTGGTTTTGGATTTTAGCTTTTCTCATATGCGCTCTCTCTATTACTAAGATTCCTCGAAAAAAATAAAAAAGCGGCTAAAAGCCGCTTTTTTGAATTCTATTTAAATAGTGATCTAATCGCTTCAATGATGGCCATAAAGAAATCGATAATCTTTTGGAAGAAAGACTGTGTTTCCTCGTCTTTTAAAAAATCACCAAGATTATTACTGATGTCTTTTAGTCCATTTTGAACTTGATCCCAATCGATATTAAGTTCTTTCATTTTATTGAACAACGCAAGCAATCCATTTAGTTCTTCTTGTGTTAATTCAATCCCCATATCTTTTGCAACTTTTTCAATCAAAGCTCGCAGATCTTCTTCTGATTGTACCGGATTTTTTGCAATTTCTTCTTTAACACGTGTCATCAGCTCGGTGGCTTCTTTCGTTCCGATTCTTTCACCCAGTTCAGCAGTCTTTACCATCTCTTCATTTGCCACTTGTTTTTGAGCTTCTGGAATCTCAATCTGTGCTGTCGACTCGTACGCTTTTATGATACCCGTCAATGCTGCTGTCCCTGAAACTTTAAATGGAGCTGTTACATAGATCTCTGCATCAGTCACACCAGCAGTCGTCAAAGCATTCATATACATTTCTTCTGTTACCCAATTGATATTATTGGTCTCAACCGACAACCCTTGGTCTTTATCGCCAATTGTAATCTTTGTTGACGAGATCGCTTTTGAGCCGATTTGCGCTTTTGAAATATAGTTGCCTAAATATTGATGCTCTTCTTCGTTTGTTACTACTACAGATTCTACATCAGCTGGAACGTCCATTTCTTTTAACAATTCACTTTTTTGTTGTTCTGTTAAGTTCTCACCTAACGTTACGATAATGTCGCCAGGTGCAGCATCAGCATACATTTTTAAAGGAGCAATAAATAGCGCTGCAATCATTATAGACAACAGAGCAAGTACTTTTGTTTTTTTCATTACTTTCACCTCTCCAATCGGTACAACTACAAAGTTACGCAGAAAATTATTTTTTTCTGTCCTTCCTGCCTTTCCATTTTACACCATGCCCAAGAAAGAAGTCACTGTAAACTTGTCATATAGTAAATGGACAGGCATATAGTAACATATGCGAAAGGAGAGGGAATATATGAAACGATTCATTAGAGTCTGTGTAATCATGCTTATCTTATATGTGGTAGCCTATGATTTAAAAATCGGTACACTCCCTCAGTCTAGTTCTGCCAACGCAGAAATACAGACAGAAAAGAAACAAGATCAGAAGAACAAACAAAAGTTTAAAACCTATGAGGTTACGCCTGGTGATACTTTAATATCTGTTGTAGAGAAACTGAATTCAAATAATAATTATTCAATAGTATCTATGATAAAAGACTTTAAATCATTAAACCCTGAAGTGAATCCAGAGAATATACAAATAGGTAAATCCTACAAATTCCCTGTGTATCATAAATAAGTCAGATAACATTACTTGTCAAAACAAAATGTTCCCTGCTAAAATGAACTGATGATAGGACAGAATAATACTGTCAATTTGAAAAAAGGAGCGATTCACCAATGAGTGAAATCACCCACCGTTCTAAAACAAGACCTGTAAAAGTAGGAAACTTAACAATAGGTGGAACTGATCAGGTTATTGTACAAAGTATGACAACAACAAAGACACACGATGTTGAGGCTACAGTAGCTGAAATTTTACGTTTGGAAGAAGCGGGCTGCCAAGTAGTACGTGTTGCATGTCCTGATATGCGTGCTGCAGAAGCGATCGCAGACATAAAGAAAAGAATTAATATTCCACTAGTTGTAGACATTCACTTTGATTATAAGCTTGCGCTGAAAGCCATCGAAGGTGGAGCAGACAAGATTAGGATCAATCCTGGTAACATCGGTCGCCGTGAAAAGGTTGAAGCCGTGGTAAAAGCTGCAAAAGAAAAAGGCATCCCGATTCGAATCGGTGTTAATGCAGGCTCTCTTGAAAAAAAATATCTTGAGAAGTACGGTTACCCTACAGCAGATGGTATGGTGGAGAGTGCTCTTCACCATATTAAGATCTTAGAAGATCTTGATTTTCATGATATTATCGTTTCCATGAAAGCATCTGATGTTAATCTCGCGATCGAAGCTTATGAAAAAGCTGCAAAAGCTTTTGATTACCCATTACATCTTGGGATTACAGAATCAGGTACACTTTTTGCAGGTACCGTTAAAAGTGCTGCTGGATTAGGGGCTATCCTTCATAAAGGGATCGGAAACACTGTTCGTATCTCACTGAGTGCAGATCCTGTTGAAGAAGTTAAGGTTGCACGTGAATTATTGAAATCATTCGGACTTCTTTCCGATGCTGCGACACTGATTTCTTGCCCGACCTGTGGACGAATTGAGATCGACCTCATTTCAATCGCAAATGAAGTGGAGGAATATATCTCAAATGTACGTGCTCCAATCAAAGTCGCTGTACTTGGATGTGCTGTTAACGGACCTGGAGAGGCTCGTGAAGCGGATATCGGGATCGCTGGAGCGCGTGGTGAAGGATTGTTATTCCGCCACGGAGAAATCGTAAGGAAGATTCCAGAGGATCAGCTTTTAGATGAACTGAAAAAAGAAGTAGATATTTTAGCAAAAGCACATGAAGAAAAGTTAAAAGCTGAAGCTGCGGCTCAGCAAGTATAAATTTTGAAAAGCTCCCATCTTCGGGAGCTTTTTTTAACGATCCTGAAAGAATTTGATTTCCGCTCCAGGTTGCTCGGGTTTCCATGGGGCGAACGGATAGCCTCCTGTCTAGTTGCAGTGACAAGCCCCTCGAGGTCAAAAGGTAAACGGTCAAGTAGGCAAAGTACGCCTTCATGCCCATTCATCTTTTGCTTGTCGGGGCTGAACGAGTCACTTCCACTTTTTGGACTGCCGCAATGCGCCTTTAGGAGCCTCCACCTGACCGCTCGTCCCATAGGAGTCGGCAACCTTCCTCTTCAATCACCATGCTAGAGGATGAAAAAAACGTTTTTAAAGCAACACTCTAATAGAAATGGCCTTTTCATTCTTCGAAGATGTGTTGATCGGAGTACTAGGTGCGAGACTCCTTTCCCTCTGGGCGGAAAGCGAGCATCTGAAACGGAGATCAATTACTTCCACAAGCAACAAAGCCTGCGTAAAATGCCTTTTTAAAAACAGCCTTATTCAATAAAAAAGAAGAAGCGGTTAGCTTCTCCTTTGCTCCTTTTTCCTTTAAAAGAATGGTGCAAAAAACAACGATATGATAATGGATACGACACCTATGCCGATCGCCCAATTACCAAGTGAATGTGCACCTTGTCTTCTGGCAATGAATCCGACAATAATACCTGCTGCCCCAAACAACACAGGAAGTATGAACAAAGATAATACAGACAAGATGATCGCGATGATTCCTGTCGCTTTCCCTCCTGCTGTTTCCCGTGAATCTTCATGTTCGTGTCTGTGATGGTCGTCCCGATCTGAATAACGAGGTCTCTCGTTCTCAGGTAACGTCATCTCACTTCTTACAGGAACTGGTACAGCTTCCGCGGCCATCTCTTCCCGAAATACCGCTTCGTTATTATTAATTGTACGGTCATCTCTTTCGTATGCCATGATGATTCCCCCTCTTATCGTGGTAAGGAGCGTTCTTATTATGGCATTAAAGTGACTTTTTCATAGATGTTAGTTTATGGGCATTGAAAAAGAGGCCTGTTATTGGCCTCTTTGCTTAATGTTTAGCTCTAAACGTATGACAACATGTTTCAGCTGTATCGTGGGCAGCATCTTTATGAGCCGCATCACCATGGAGGCTCCCATCTGCACTCATGTCAACAGACATATTTGCATGCTTGTCGATTTCAACAAGAATGGCATCAGCTACACAGTTGTTGCCTTCCCCCCAATACGTGCAATTCGATACATTACATTTAACTTCAGGCATAAAAAAAACCTCCTTTCACTTTAGCTTGGCTAAATAAAAGGAGATACATACTTCATTCGTTGTAAAAAGTTTAATTTTTGCACGCATTACAATAACCGTAGATCTCAAATTTATGTCCTGTTACGTCAAAACCGTTCAATTCGCTATCTAACACTTCCATCGGACATGTATGAATGGACTTCGTACTTCCACATGTTAGGCAGATTAAGTGATGATGATGTTCATTATGTGAACACGTAAATCGAAACTTTTTCTCCCCTTCCCACTCTGTTTCTTCAAGTAAGTCTAACTCGACAAAAGTGGTTAGATTTCGATAGATCGTATCGAAACTCAGACCAGGATACTTATCTTTAAGTGCTTCTTGAACTTCTTTTGCTGTAAGATATCTCTTTTCGCGAGCAAATAATGAAAGAAGATCTTTTCGCTTTTCCGTATACTTATAGCCCTTTTCTTTTAAAAGGTCCATTGCCTGTTCGATCGTCATCGCAAATTTCACAAGTGACCCACCTTTCTGGAACCTGTAAACTTTTTATAAAGAATAGTTAAGAACAATATAACAACCAAACATAAAACAATCGTTCCACCTGATGCAAGATCAAGGTAATAAGATAAAAACATACCTGCAATGACTGAGATCTCCCCAAAAAGAACTGAGAGCCAGATTGCCTGTTTAAATCCTTTAGCGATTCGGATACTAGCCGCAACGGGCAACGTCATAAGCGCTGACACTAAAAGAATGCCAACTATTTTCATAGAAGCAGCGATAACTAAAGCTGTTATTGCCATAAAAGCAACTAAGATCCAGTTGCTTCGAATGCCAGATAGCTTTCCTTGCTCTTCATCGAAAGATAGAACAAATAATTCTTTGTACATAAAAAATACAAATAAAAGAACAACAATAAGAATGGCAAAAACAGTCCAAACATCCGAACGCTTAACCGCAATGATACTTCCGAATAAATAGTTGAACAGGTCTGTGTTGAAACCGTCTGCCATTGAGATGAAGATAACACTAAGGCCTATTCCCGCTGACATAATAATGGGTATAGCCAGCTCCTCATAGTGTTTGTACACTTTTCTGAGCTGTTCAATAAAAATTGCTCCACCTACCGAGAAAGCCATCCCCATGTAAATGGGATTAGCTGCAGCAAAGAAGGAAGACCATTTTCCTAACAGTAAATTAGCAGCAATACCCGCTAATGTGATATGAGACAATGCATCTGCAATTAACGCTTGTCTTCTTACCACAATAAAAACCCCTAACACAGGAGCAAGCAAACCAACCATTATTCCTGTCAAGAAGGCATTTTGTAAGAATTCATATTTTAAAAACGGTAACATGTGTTCCTCCCCTTACTCGTGCCCATGATCATGGTGAAGAACATGAACATGATGACCATAAAAAGCAGATATATTTTCAGACGAACTTTCTTCAAACTCCTTCGTGTTTCCATGAAAATGAATCTGTTTGTTCAAACAAGCAACATCTGTTACGTAATTCGTCATCACACCGACATCATGAGTTACCAACACAAGCGTCATACTATTCTCACGATGAAGTTCTTTAAGCATTTTATAAAAAGAGTCTGACGATTCCGTATCGACTCCAACAGTTGGCTCATCTAATATTAATAGTTCGGGATCGCTGACTAGAGCTCGAGCAATAAAAATTCGTTGTTGCTGTCCTCCAGATAACTCCCCAATATTCTGGTGAGCGTACTGATCCATTTTCACTGACCTTAATGCTTCCCAAACTTTTTTCTTATCAGATGCTTTTAAGAATTTAAACAATCCTACTTTACCAAAGAGCCCCATCGATACAACTTCGAAGGCTGTTGCAGGAAAGGCTGTGTTAAAGCTATTTGCTTTTTGTGATACATACCCAACCTTTTCCCAGTCATTAAATTTGTTCACTTTTTCCCCAAAAAGATATACGTTTCCTTCTTGAGGCTTTTGAAGTCCTAATATACATTTAATCAGTGTAGATTTACCTGAACCGTTCGGACCAACTAGTCCAAGAAAGGATCCTTTCTTAATCTCCATCGTTACATGTTGGAGAACATTTTTATCGCCATAATGAAACGATAAATCATCTACACGAATGGCTATCGATCCTATATTGTTATTCATGATTAACCTCCGTGAGAAATCGAAAAATAAGTAGTAATGAGTACGATTTAAACTGTCTCATAGTATACACGAATTATGAACAAAGTAAAACAACATGCTTTATGAGCATGTTCAATTATTTAAGTCATTCCATTTACAAGACTCTTCACATGGTATTGCAGATCTTTTGGGCTGATGATCTTATCTGCTTCTCCCAAGTATTTTTTGTCCAGAGTCGTTTCAACAGCTAGGCAAAAAGCTCCTGCTCGTTTAGCAGATTGTATACCAAGTGGAGCGTTTTCAACAACTAGCCACTCTGATGGCTTAAAAGGATGTCGATCCATAGCTAATCGGTAAGGTTCAGGCGATGGTTTCCCTTCTTTGACATCATCTCCAGTAACAATTATATCAAAGGTAACAGGCAGTTTACTTAAAACTTCGGAAACAAATTCTCTTCTACTTCCCGTAACGACTGCAATAGGAATTTCCTCATCACTCAAGACCTTTAGTGTAGATACCGTTTCCTCTATAAAATCATATTGGGCGTGTTTCTTAAAATAATTTCTTTTTTGTACATATATACTTTCAATCAGCTCTTCGTTAGCAACCACATTAGAATGGTTAAAAACATCTTTAATCGTTTTTTTACCTGGCATTCCTTCTCTTAAGTAAAAGACGAGCTCTTCATGGTCATATCCTTTTTCGCTGAATGCATGACGCCAAGCATCAACATGGTGACGCATCGTATCAACAATCACACCGTCCATATCAAAACAGACTGCTTTAATACTCATATCTTTTCCACCTTTATCGCAAACTTCACTCTATGTATTATAATGCATGCGTGATTAAAAACAAAAAGAAGCTGCGTTGTTAATCAGCTTCTTTTTATCATCTTATTTCAATCCCTCTATAATGGTTTCTGTGTTCCATTCCATCATTTTCTTATATGTGTCTCCATCCTTACCAGGCTTTCCTAAGGAATCCGTAAAGACCTTGCCTTTTATCGGCACACCAGTCTCTTTTGACACTGTTTCCATACTTCTTGGATCAACACTCGTTTCAACGAAAAGACCAGGAACATTTGTCTTCTTAATATAATCAACTAAGTTTTTGACTTGTTGAGGAGAACCTTGATTTTCAGAATTAATCTCCCACACATATGCTGTATCTATGTTATAGGCTTCTCCAAAATATTTAAATGCTCCTTCACTCGTAATTAAAACTCGTTTCTCTTTTGGAATGTTATTCAACTCTGCAATCGTCTTATCATGAAGTGTCTTTAATTCACCCATATATTTTTCAGCATTCTTTTTATAGTAGTCTTTGTTTTCAGGATCCTCTTTCATGAGTGCATCACGAATGTTCTCAACATACTTGATTCCATTCTCAATATTCAGCCATGCATGGGGGTCATATTGTTTTTCGAGACCTTTCGATTCGAGGTGGATCGCCTCCACACCTTCACTTACACGGTAAACCGGTGCATCTTTTCCATCTTTATCAGCCGTCTTCAGCAATTTATTAAACCACGAATTTCCTTCTTCAAGATTTAAGCCATTATAGAAAATGGCATCAGCATCCGTTGTTTTCAGTACATCTTCAGGAAGTGGATCATACTCATGTGGATTCGACCCGATCGGTGCTAAGCTATGAACTTCGACCTTGTCTCCTCCAACATTCTTAACTAAGTCATAGATAATAGAATAAGTAGCTACCACTTGAACCTTTTCTGAATCTTTTTCACCAGCACTGCATCCAGCTGCAGCGGCTAATAATGCCCCTGTTAAAACGAGCTTTGCTATTCTTTTAAACATACGTCTATCCTCCCTATTTCTCTAAAAGTTCCAGTCTGTTTTTTCTAGATTTGTACGCTTTCCAAACGATTCCTTGTGATGGGGAAAAGAAGAATGCGAGTGCAAACAGAAATGCTGAAACTAATACGATCGTTGCACCTGATGCCAAGTTATACGTAAAGCTAAAATACAACCCAAAGACAGATGATATTACTCCGATTGTTGCAGACAAATAGATCATGACCGACAATCGGTTCGTTAGGAGATACGCAGTTGCTGCCGGTGTGATCAGCATCGCAACTACTAAAACGATTCCTACCGTCTGCAGAGATGCAACCGTGACCATCGTTAATACGGCCATCAAACAATAATGAATCCATTTGTTTGGCAATCCATAGCTTTGTGCCATGGTTGGATCAAATGTTGAAACGAGAAGTTCTTTATAGAACAAAACAACCAGCCCTATCACTAATACACCAATTCCAAGTGTGATCCACATGTCACTCATCCGTACCGCAAGAACATTACCAAAGAGAATGTGATACAGATCGGCAGAACTTTTCATCATCGTTATGATCACGATTCCTACAGCAAACATACTCGTAAACATGATACCTATGGCCATATCATGTTTGATCCTGCTGTTCTGACTTACATATCCGATCCCAATCGCAGTAAGGACTCCTGTTATCACAGCTCCAAAGAAAAAATTAATTCCTAGCATGTAGCTGATCGCAACACCAGGCAACACGGCATGAGAGATCGCATCTCCCATTAAGGCCATTCCTCTTAAGATGATGAAACACCCTACGATTCCACAAATGATTCCTACAATTACAGAAGTAAAAAGTGCTTTTTGTAAGAATTCGTATTGAAACAACGCTTGAAAAAATTCAAAGATACTCATGATGTTACGTTCACTCCTTTAGGCTGAAGAAATGAAAACTGATTAGCGTAAGCTTTTGTGATCACCTCAGGCTGAAGAACTTCTTCAGAAGCACCATAATGAATCATATTTTTATTTAGTAGCAGCAAATGATCGAAGTAAGATTCTGCTTTGCTTAGATCATGGTGTACGACCAGAATGGTTTTTCCTTCTTTTTTTAATTCTCGCAAAATATTAATAATCGTTTCTTCACTTGCCACATCAATTCCTACAAAAGGTTCATCGAGAAAGAATAACTCTGCTTTTTGAGCCAGTGCTCGAGCAAGGAATACCCTTTGCTGCTGTCCACCTGAGAGTTCGCCGATCTGTCGGTTACTGAATGTTTCCATACCTACTGTTTTCAAACATTCATAAGCCCATTCTCTATCACTTTTAGTAGGACGTTTAAACAATCCTAGTTTCGGATACGTTCCAAGAAGAACTACGTCAAATACTGTAATTGGAAAATCCCAGTCGATATCTGAACGCTGTGGAACATAAGCGATTTTTTTTCTCCATTTTTTGAGCGACTCTCCGAATATTTGAACCTCACCTTTGTCTTTCGGTATTAAGTGTAAAGCCGCTTTCATCATAGTTGATTTACCTGCACCGTTCGGTCCGATGATTCCAACTAAACTACTTTTATCCACTGAGAATGAAATATCTTTTACTACTTGATTTCCTAAGTAAGATACATATAAGTGATCGATCTTTAATGCTTCATCCATTGAAAAAGACCTCCTTTTTCGTTCAGTAACTTTTTTTGCCCAAGCGCAACTTTTAATTAAAAAAATAATCCCTTCACAATTGTATGAAAAGAATAGAAGGAAAGTGAATAATTTTAAAGAAGAAAATGTTTCCTTTAGGCAACTTTTTTACTTAAGTCAAATTATATAGTGTGGACACAAGATTGTAAACGATTTTCTCTAGCCATATTTCTACATTTGCTATATAATCAACTCTGGCAGGAAACTGCTGGGTGGGAGAGGGATGTTTTTAAGATTTAAGGAAGGAAAAAATGGAACAAAATCAAGTTTCACTAAAGAAAGAAGTACTTGCAGGGATCACCTCATTTTTCACCATCGCTTATATTATTGTCGTTAATCCGCTAATATTAGCAGATGCTGGGATGCCCTATGAGGGGGTAGTTCTCGCTACGATCCTTACTTCTGTAGTTGGTTGTCTGATCATGGGGCTGTATGCAAAGGCTCCGATCGTATTAACGCCGGGCATGGGGGTAAACGCGTTCTTTACGTATACCATCGTGCAAGGTATGAATTTAAGTTGGCAGGAAGCTCTTGCTGCTGTCGTGATGTCTGGGATATTCTTTTTAATCGCAGCTTCGACACCTTTAAAGGATATACTTTCAAAAAGTATACCTCAATCATTGAAACATAGCATTACAGTAGGAATCGGGTTATTCTTAACGTTTATTGGGTTACAAAAGGGCGGAATCATAGAAGCGAGCTCTGCGACTTTTGTAAAGTTAGGACATCTAGATCGTCCCGACGCTATACTAACAGTAATCGGCCTCTCGGTAACACTGGCTCTGTTTCTAAAGAACGTTAAAGGAAGCTTCTTAATCGGGATCGCCTTTACAACTCTTATAGGGTTCTTTATGGGGCATACTCAAGAAGTGAAAGGCATGTCTGATGGCTTCTCTTTTAAACCGTTTGGCGAATTGTTTTTTGCATTTGATTTTTCAGGAATAACAGAGCTTTCCTTTTGGATAGCAACGTTCTCATTAACCATGATCATCACATTCGAGAACATGGGATTGTTATACGGCCTGTTACCTGATCAAGAGAAATTCCCAAAAGCTTTTCAAGCGAATGCAGCTTCATCTATCGTTTCAGGTTTATTTGGAACTAGTCCAACGATCTCAACGGTAGAAAGTGCATCTGGGATACAAGAAGGCGGCAGAACAGGAATTACAAGTATTACAGTAGCTGTGTTGTTCTTTTTATCCATGTTTGCAGCACCTTTCATCGCCTATATTCCTGATGGAGCTATAGCTCCTATCTTGATTATCATTGGCGGTCTGATGGTTCAGCAGATTCAGCATATTCCATTTGCTGATTTTACAGAGATGTTTCCAGCATTTCTTATCATAGCGTTAATACCATTAACGTACAGCATCGTGGATGGCCTGGCATTTGGATTTATCGCATATCCACTTGTCAAATGGATGTCAGGGCAGAAGAAACAGGTTACAGCACCCATGTATGTAATCGCCTTTTTATTCTTTATGAATTTTATTCTTCATACAATCGTATAAAAATATAAACAAAAAGACTTTGGACTCTATTCCGAAGTCTTTTTTAGCACTTTCTTTACTCCTTCCTCATACAATGAGAAAGTCGGGAGGGGGTTTCTAAATGAATCCAATCATTGTTCATTTTGTAAATCAGAAACTTAATTCGATCAGTCCGAACGAACTGATCTCACTAGCCGCGCAATATCAGCTTCCCATTTCACAAAAAGAAGCCGTACAGATCGTAAACATATTGCGAAGGCAGACGATTGATATCAAAAATCTATCACAGCGTAAGATGATCATTGCTACCATCGCAAAAGAAGTTAGCCCTGAAAAAGCGAACTATATCCAATACTTAATTCAAACGTATATTGATCGGTAAAACAAAAAGCCGCACTGCTGTGCGGCTTTTTCATTTTAACTTCTTTTAATGAAAAAGTTATGGTTGTAATAACTTGTTCTGAAGTTCTGGATCGAACGTTTTTGCTTTGATCATCTCGATCTCTAATTGATATGGGGGTTTTTTGTTATTTTTATCTGTACCCACATAAGGTGTTTCAAGAATTTTAGGGATATCTTTAAATTGTTCGTGATGAACGATGTAATTTAAGGCATCAAAGCCGATATGTCCAAAGCCGATGTTTTCGTGTCTATCTTTAGCAGCACCAGTTACATTTTTGCTGTCATTGATGTGGAAAACTTTAATACGATCTATTCCGATCAACTTATCGAACTGGTTCATTACTCCATCAAAATCATGAACGATATCATAACCTGCATCGTGTGTATGACATGTATCAAAACAAACAGAAAGTTTTTCGTTAAGCGATACACCATCAATGATCTGAGCAAGTTCTTCGAATGTTTTACCACATTCAGATCCTTTACCTGCCATTGTCTCTAGTGCGATTTGAACATTCTGCTCTTTTGTTAAAACTTCGTTAAGTCCTTCGATAATTTTCTTGATTCCAATCTCAGAACCTTCACCAACATGTGCCCCCGGATGAAGGACGATCTGTTTTGCTCCTAGTGCGTCCGTTCGTTCGATCTCTCTTCTTAAGAAATCGACTCCCAATTCGAATGTTTCAGGTTTCACAGCATTTCCGATGTTGATGATATACGGTGCATGAACCACGATATCCACGATACCGTTCTCAATCATGTGTTTCGTTCCTGCTTCGATATTAAGGTCTTCAATTTTTTTTCGTCTCGTGTTTTGGGGTGCACCTGTATAGATCATAAATGTGTTGGCACCATATGAAACAGCTTCTTCACTCGCAGCGAGAAGCATTTTTTTACCGCTCATTGAAACGTGAGATCCTAGTTTAATCATATTTTCCCCTCTTCCCTAACCTACTATCTGATGTTTCTTCTTTTCTTCTTCATAAGTTTCTTTTTCTGCTCGTCCATTTTCTTCTTGTAACCAGGCTTTACTTTGCGTGGTTTTGGAACATAAACGCCATCTTGCTCTTTTGCACCCGTACTTTTCTTGCTCGGCTTGACAGGTACCCATTCACCATTCTTATATTGTTCGATGTGGAAGATAATTTTCTTCTCTTTTAACTTTTGAACAGAATGCTGATCTGTTTGCTCGTAAAGAGATGCACAGATTCCTGACATTCCTGCACGGCCCGTTCTTCCTGCTCTATGAATGTAGAAATCAAGATCTTTCGGGAACTCGTAGTTGATGATGTGGCTGACACCTTTGATGTCAATTCCACGAGCTGCAAGGTCAGTTGCTACTAAAAACTGAAACTCAGCTTTTTGAACACGTTTCATGATGCTTTTTCTTGTACGAGGCGGAATATCACCATGAAGACGTTCAACACTCATTCCTTCAGCACTCATAGCATCTGCGATCTCATCAACTGCTTTTTTTGTGTTAGCAAATATAATCGCAAAATATGGATTATAGTTTCTTGCTGTTTTGATAAGCGTAGGAAGTTTGTCATTGTGTTTTGCTTGAATAAGAACGTGCTTGATGTCTTTTGCTGTAATATGCTGTGGTTCAACGTGAACATGCTTAGGGTTCTGCATATATTTTTTTAAGAATGGCTGCAGTTTTTCTGGAACAGTGGCAGAGAACACCATCATTTGTAATTCGTTGGCCATACGAGAAGCGATCAGATCTACATCTTCAATAAAGCCCATATCTAGCATCTGATCGGCTTCATCAACTACGAGCATGTTCGCTGTAAAGACAACTAGCTCTTGAGCGTTTACCAAGTCTTTAATACGACCAGGAGTTCCGATCACTAATTGAGGAACTGTTTTCAGTTTTTCAGCCATACGTTTTCTATCCGTTCCACCAACGATTGCTTTTGCGCGGATTTGCTTATCCTCAGGCATATGCTCAGAGATCTTTAGAAACTCGTTGTAGATCTGTTGTGCTAACTCACGAGTAGGAGCTGTAATTACTGCTTGTACCTCGTCTTTTGTGATGTCTATTCTATGCATCAATGGCAGCAGGAACGCAAATGTCTTTCCTGAACCAGTTTGCGATTGTCCGATCATGTCTTGTCCGTTAATAATTCCCGGAATAACACGCTCTTGAATATCAGTTGGTCTTTCAAATCCAATACCACTTAATGCGGTCTGGAGCGATTCGTTTATTTTTAACCGTTCAAACGGAGATTTCATACGCTCACCTTTTCTTTTCAAATATAAATTCTTCACTTTTAGTATTATAGAGTAAGTTTTGCATTTAAGCCAACCATCCTTAAGATTAATAAGAAAACAGGGATAAATATCACACATGTTTTTCTTATTTCATATTCTATATATGAGCGTATTATTTTGGAAAGGAGGGGGAATTATGCAGCCTTTTTATAGATATCCAAATCAACCTCAGCATCCTATGCAGCCCTTTCAAGTAAATCCATATCTTCAAAACATGAATGGGATGAATGGTATGCCGCGTCAGATGGGTTCTGTTGACAGATTCTTGGGGACGATTGGCAGCGGTGGAAGTATAACAGGTGGAACAAGTGTGTTTACGATGTTGAACAACGTACAAAAGGTCTTAAAAGTCGCTGAGACGATGGGACCTATGATCAAACAATATGGTCCTGCAATGAGAAATCTGCCTTCCATCATGACAGCTCTTAAAGATTTCCAAAGCGGTTCGAGCTCAAAGGCAGAAAAAGATCCTGAGGCAGATACCTCCGAAAAACCGGAAAACACAGATCAAGCCACTGAAACGATTGAAAAAAGTGAACCTAAAAAAACCGTTGTAAAGAAAAATGAAAAGAAAGAAAAAAAGAAAACAGAAACGGAAGAAAAGGTGGTTGTGGCTGGTCCAAAATCTACTAAGACATCCATACAGGCCGAGGCACCACCCATGATTAAAAAAACACCAGCTGCTACTAAAGCTGTACCATCAGCACCTAAAACAAACGTACCTAAAGGCTACCACCTATCGGGGCCTAAACTATATGTATGAGTATAGTGTTTGAGTTCTTATGGTCTCTCCTTTATAATAAACACATACAGAAGTAAATCTCCCAAGACAGCATAGATCTCTGTGCTGTCTTTTATATGAAATAAAGGAGAGATCCAATATGGAAATCGTTAAAATATCTCCACGAGGTTATTGTTATGGCGTAGTGGACGCAATGGTCATGGCACGCCAAGCCGCTAATGATCCGACATTACCTAGACCCATCTATATACTTGGCATGATTGTTCACAATAAACATGTGACAGATGCCTTTGAAGATGAAGGGATTATCACCCTCGATGGTGCGAACAGACTTGATATTATTAAAAACATTGAATCAGGCACGGTTATCTATACGGCTCATGGTGTTTCACCAGAAGTTAGACGGATTGCTCACGAAAAAGGCTTATATGAGATCGATGCTACATGTCCTGATGTTACAAAGACACATGACCTTATCCGTGAGAAAGAAAAAGAAGGATATGAAATCATCTATATCGGTAAGAAAGGTCACCCTGAACCAGAAGGCGCCATTGGAATCGCACCTCATATTGTACACCTTGTTGAAAATACAGATGATTTAGATTCACTAAACGTTCAAAGTGACAAAATACTCATTACGAATCAAACGACGATGAGTCAATGGGATGTGGCAGAACTCATTAAAAGACTGCTTATGAGATATCCTTCTGCCGAGGTTCATAAAGAAATCTGTTTAGCGACTCAAGTCAGACAAGAAGCTGTTGCGAACCAAGCAGGTGATTGTGACTTGGTACTTGTAGTTGGAGATCCTAGAAGTAATAACTCAAATCGATTAGCACAAGTTTCAGAGGAAATTGCAGGAACAACAGCATACAGAATCTCTGATGTATCTGAAATCGACCTAAGTTGGTTAGAAGGCGTAAAGAAGGTAGGAATCACATCTGGCGCTTCCACACCAACTCCTATAACAAAAGAAGTGATTGATTTCCTAAAAAACTTTGACGATAAAAATGAAGAAACATGGAAAAAAGAACGAAAGGTAACACTTAATCGCATTCTTCCAAAAGTTAAAGAGAAAAAGTCATAAAAAAAACAGCTGGGTGTTCCAGCTGTTCTTTTTTTTAGTGTATGAGGTTCAAATCATGGTCTACATAAACGAAAATGGATCGGTAACGATGTTTGATTTTACAACCTCCGTCTCGTATTTGTGATTCATTAGTTTTTGTTCAAGTAAATCTTTGAGTTTACTTTTCATGATCTGTTCAATATGATGTCCAGCATCTATAATTGTAAGCCCCTCTTCTTGAGCATCATGGGCATTATGATAATAGATGTCTCCCGTTACTAATACATCGGCTCCTTTATAAAGAGCTGGATAAATATATTTATTGCCATCACCGCCCACGACGGCAACTTTTTTAATACTAGAATTCTTACCTTTTATTACTCGAAGATGGGATAATCCAAAAACTTTTTTCACATGCTCTACAAATTCCTGAAGATTCATTTCTTTTGAGAGTTTTCCAATCTTCCCAATTCCGAGCTCCTCGCCTTTATTCAAAAGCGGGTAAAGATCATACGCTACCTCTTCATAAGGGTGCGCTTTTTTCATTGCCGAAATAACCATCTTTTGTATAGATTCTGGTAGGATTGATTCAATCTTCACTTCTTCTACTTTCTCCAACTGCCCCTGTTTTCCAATATAAGGTGATGTACCTTCTAGGGGAGTAAACGTCCCAATACCATTACTTGTGAACGTACAGTGACTATAATTTCCGATATGACCAGCTCCAGCATTACCTATAGCATCCTTTACTTGTTCTTCATGTGTACGTGGTACGAACACAGATAACTTTACGAGTTTATCTTCATACGTTGTGGATAATACTTCGGTGTTCATTAATTGCAGTTGATCAGCCAGCCATTCGTTCACACCTAGCGATGTAACATCTAAGTTCGTATGTGCTGCATAAACCGCTATATCATTCTTGATTAATTTTTCAATAACCTTACCTTTTGATGTGCTGATATCAATCTTTTTCAATGGACGGTATAGCAGAGGATGATGAGCAATGATCAGATCAACTTTTCCTTCAATCGCTTCATCCACGACACTTTCTAAAACATCAAGTGCAATCATCACTTTTTGTACGGGTTTGTTCAATGAACCAACTTGCAAACCGATAGGGTCACCTTCTACGGCCATCTTTTTAGGTGCGAAACTTTCTAAAAGAGAAATGATATATTGCCCATTTGCGCATTTACTCAAGATATCCACTCCTCTGCGTATTGAATGTTTCTTCTTAATTCATCTCTTTTTTCCTCTGCTGCTACTCCTGAACTATTTTCCATCTGAGTCAAAATAGCGTTCCATTGCTTGACTTCCCCTGCCCACTTGTCCTTAAACGCTTCGTTCTGATTCTTTAATAAGAATGGTCCGAACAATAATTCCGCTTCTTGATGTTTCGTATACGGTTGTTCCCCTGAACGTTCAGCTACAAGAATTTCGTAAATCTTGCCATCCTCTTTTAAAATCTCTTCAGCGATCAATACCCAGTTCTCTTTTAAAAGCCACTTTCTTACAGTCTTTGACCCAATGTTAGGTTGAAGGATAAGACGTTGTGCTCGTCCAAGCTTATCCTTCCCTTTTTCAAGGATAGATGTGATTAAAGAACCACCCATGCCACAAATGGTAATTATCTCTGCTTCGTCTTGGTTAAGTACTGAGAGCCCATCACCTTTTCTTACTTCAATCACATCGTTTAGGTTGTCTAAATCTACCTGCTCTTTAGCGGATAAATAAGGACCTTCCGTAATCTCACCTGCGATTCCTTTTTTTATTCCTCTTTTTAGCCCGAGATAACAAGGAAGATAAGCATGATCAGATCCGATATCTGCTAATATCGTATTTTCAGGTACGTAGGAAGCCACACGCTCGAGTCGATTTGATAACTTTTCTGAATTCATATTTCATCACCGTTTCAATTAGATTATTCGTCTTAGTATTTGCAACTTCAATCATTTTTTGTAAAAGCAAGCTTAGAAACACTATAAATATTTTTTCCTTAATTTGATTTTGGTCGGATCATACATAGAAAAGAGCTTCCTGTTATAAATAACAAGAAGCTCTTCTTATTTTATTTTTTTTCAGCTAACCAATCAACTAGTATTTTAGCTTCTTCACCTTTTACTACACCAGCTGGCATTCCACCTGGTTTACCGTTTTTGATAATATCAGCAATTTCTTCCGGCTTATACTTGCCACCAATCTTATCAAGTGCTGGTCCTGTAGCACCTTCAAGATTTTGTCCATGACAAGAAGAACAGTTTTGTTTAAAAATAGCTTCCGGATCCATAGCAGCCTTTTCTTTGTTTTCACTAGCCGTATGAATTTTGTTGATACCATATCCGCCCATTGTAAGCATAAGAACAATTCCAATAACTCCAATAATGGCAAAAGGAATGAGTGGATTACGTTTCATGCAAATTCCTCCTTCGTCTGTACACTACATGTGTTGTGATCTTAATAAACTTAATATGTATAGTAAACAATCCATAACCTATTGTACTGTAAAAACGTTTACTTGGGAAGTACAAACTCTATTTTTCCCAGTTTTGTCACAGCATTAACTTTTTAAACTTTTTTACCTAACTTTTGTAGATTCAGTCATTCACTTACTGTGAAGAGATAAAAAAAGAAAAAAGCCACACTACTGGTGGCTATTCATGTATAACTGAAAGTGCCTCTATCGCTTGTTCTCGAAGCTTAAATTTCTGTACTTTTCCAGAAGCAGTCATCGGATACTCTTCAAGAAAGAGATAATATTCTGGAATCTTAAAGTGCGATATCTTTCCTTTACAATATGCCTTCAATTCATTTTCAGAAAGTGTTCGCCCTTCTTTTACTTGGATGCATGCAGCTACTTTTTCTCCAAATTTCTTATCTGGCACACCGATCACTTGTACATCAAGGATAGATGGATGAGAGTAAAGAAATTCTTCTACTTCTCTCGGATATACGTTCTCACCGCCACGGATGATCATATCTTTTAAGCGCCCTGTGATTTTAAAATAGCCTTCACGATCAACAGTCGCAAGGTCGCCTGTATGAAGCCATCCATCTGCATCGATCGCTTCGGTCGTTGCTTCAGGCATCTTGTAATAACCCTTCATGACATGGTACCCTCGTGTACAAAGTTCTCCTTGTTCACCAGGACCCACTTCTTTATTTGTGATCGGATCGACTACCTTTGCTTCTAATTGAGCATGCTTTTTCCCAACCGTTTCAACTCTGCGTTCGATCGGGTCATCTGTTCTCGTTTGAGTAATAACAGGAGAAGATTCTGTCTGTCCATAAGCGATCGTAATCTCTGACATTCCCATCTTTTCGATCACTTTTTTCATTACTTCTATCGGACAGGGTGATCCTGCCATGATCCCTGTACGAAGGGTTCTTAAATCATATGAATCAAAATCTGGAAGATTCAATTCTGCGATGAACATGGTCGGAACTCCATGTAACCCTGTACACCTCTCATTTTGAACGGTCTCTAATACTTCCTGAGGATCGAATTGGACAATAGGCACCATCGTAGCTCCAACTGAAACGGCAGCAAGGGTTCCTAAAACACAGCCAAAACAGTGAAAGAAAGGAACAGGAATACACAATCGGTCTGCACTACTCAAGTTCATGCTATCCGCTATTTGTCTCGCGTTATTCACAATATTGTAATGCGTCAACATGACTCCTTTCGGAAACCCTGTCGTTCCAGACGTGTACTGCATGTTGATCACATCATTACAATGAAGAGATGATTCTCTTCTTTGAAGATCTTCATCAGATACGACATTCCCAGCTTCCAACATATCTGAGAAAGTCTCATAAGATGAAGATTCAGCATCCAGTTGAATGAAATGTTTCAATACAGGAAATTCTGCTAATCGACCTTTAACGGAATCCACCATATCTTTGTAAGAAGTAGTGCGAAATTGTTCGATAAAGAACAACGCTTTTGCATCAGACTGCTTCAATAAATAATCTAATTCTGAAGATTGATAATTCGTATTGACCGTGACTAAAACAGCACCAGCTCTAGCTGATCCGAATTGAAGCAGCAGCCATTCGGGTACATTTGTAGCCCAAACAGCTATATGATCGCCTTTTTCAATTCCCATCGCCATCAGACCTTTGGCAACTTTAGTCGTTAACTCGTAAAATTCTTGATAGGTGTAGCGAATTCCTAGTTTGCTGTAAACCATAGCTTCTTGATCCTTAAGTTCTAACGCTTGTTTTCTTAAACAATCCCCTACAGTCACTTTCATTAGTTCAGCCATAATCCACCCCATCACTTGGTCTTTTGACGATTGTTAGCAGCCGATCTCTCTTGCAATAACGATACGCTGAATCTCCGATGTACCTTCTCCGATCTCAAGAAGTTTTGCGTCTCTAAAATAGCGCTCCACATGATAATCTCTCATATAGCCGTTACCACCATGAATTTGAACGGATTCAGAACAAATCTGCATACAAGCTTCAGAAGCATATAATTTTGCCATCGAAGCTTCTTTTGAGAATTTCTTACCTTGATCTTTTAGCCATGCTGCTTTATACACCATTAATCTAGCCAATTCGATCTTCATCGCCATATCTGCCAGTTTAAATTGAATCGCTTGGAATTTAGAAATGGATCTTCCGAATTGTTTTCGCTCTTTCGCATAAGTTAGAGCTTTCTCATAGGCCGCCTGAGCGATTCCTACTGCCATCGCACCAATACCTATCCTTCCTCCATCCAAAGTCACCAAGAACTGTTTAAAGCCGTCTCCGCGCTTACCTAAAAGATTTTCTTCTGGTACTCTTACATCTTCCATAAAGAGTTCGGTGGTATTAGAAGAATGAAGACCCATTTTCTCGTAGTTATCGATAACCCGGAATCCTTTAGCATCGGTCGGTACGATAATCGCTGAGATTTCTTTATCGTTACCATTTCTATTTGTAATCGCGGTTAATGCTAAGTGCTTTGCATAACTCGCATTCGTGATATAACATTTTGAGCCATTAATCACCCATTCACCGTTATCCGTTTTCGCAGTTGTTTCTGTACCACCTGCATCAGATCCTGCATTTGGTTCTGTTAATCCGAATGCCCCGAGAGACTCACCTGTACAGATTGGTGTTAAATATTTTTCTTTTTGTTCGTGCGTACCAAATAGATTTAAGGGAGCTCCACCTAAAGATACATGTGCAGAATATGTAATTCCAGTAGAACCACAAGCGCGGCTCAGTTCTTCTACAGCAATGGCAAAACTAACCGTATCAGCTCCACCTCCACCATATTCTTCTGGAAAAGGCAGACCCATCATTCCTAGTTTAGAAAGCTTTTGAAAAATTTCTACCGGGAATTCTTTATTTTTATCTCTTGCTTCAGCTCCCGGTGCTACCACTTCATCTGCAAATTCTCTCATCATTTTTTGAATCATCAACTGCTCTTCTGTTAATGTAAAATTCATGGTTGCATCCCACCCTTTAATAAATTTACGCCTTTATTTGTATGCGCTTACATATTTATTATAGATATAAAGGCTGAATTTTTACAAGATTTAAAGTATTTTTAATTTAATATAAAGAAGAATAAGGAAGCTACAAAAAGAATTTCGTAGATAAAGCATTCGCAAAATGAGTATTTGGTGAGTTTGCATTGAGGTGGAATAATAAGTAAAATAAAAGAAATAAAAAAAGCTTGCCCAGAACTGGGCAAACTTTTCTATTCTAAAAAGTCTTTTAATCGTTTACTTCTGCTTGGATGGCGGAGTTTACGGAGTGCTTTTGCTTCAATCTGACGAATTCGTTCGCGCGTTACGCCAAACACTTTACCTACTTCTTCAAGGGTACGAGTACGTCCGTCATCAAGTCCGAAACGAAGACGTAGAACGTTTTCTTCACGATCAGTTAGCGTATCTAGAACATCTTCAAGCTGCTCTTTCAATAGCTCATAAGCCGCAGCTTCTGATGGAGCTAATGCATCTTGATCTTCAATAAAATCACCTAAATGGGAATCGTCTTCTTCACCAATTGGCGTTTCTAATGAAACTGGCTCCTGTGCGATCTTTAAAATCTCACGAACCTTCTCTGGTGTTAGTTCCATCTCAGCACCAATTTCTTCTGGCGATGGTTCACGCCCAAGATCTTGAAGTAGCTGACGTTGCACACGAATCAGTTTATTAATCGTCTCAACCATATGCACCGGAATACGAATCGTACGAGCTTGGTCAGCAATTGCACGGGTGATCGCCTGACGGATCCACCACGTTGCATACGTACTAAATTTAAATCCTTTGTCATAGTCGAACTTTTCAACAGCTTTGATCAATCCCATGTTACCTTCTTGGATCAGATCAAGGAACAGCATTCCACGACCAACATAACGTTTAGCGATACTTACAACGAGTCGTAAGTTAGCTTCTGCGAGACGGCGTTTCGCTTCTTCATCACCGTTCTCGATACGTTTTGCTAGTTCGATCTCTTCATCTGCTGAAAGTAAGTCTACACGTCCGATCTCTTTTAAGTACATACGAACTGGATCGTTGATCTTGACTCCTGGTGGTACGCTTAAGTCATTTAGATCAAATTCTTCTTCCTCTTTTTCCATTTCGAACTTAGGATCTTCTTCGTCTTCTGCATCTTCAGACGCTTCAGCAACTTCAACACCTTGTTCTTCAAGGTATGAATAGAACTCGTCCATTTGATCAGAATCTTGTTCAAAAGGTGCTAGCTTACTTGTGATCTCAGTATATGTTAGCCGTCCTCGCTTTTTACCGGCCTCAACTAATTGTTCTTTAACTTGATCGATGGTTAATTCGCCTTCCGTTCCTTGACGGTTTGGTTTCTCAGCCATTCGATCCCCTCCTTCCAAAACTTCAACCATCCTACATCCCGATTATTTAAGAGATCTTTTCATTCTCATAATATCTTGGGCAATTTGGGCTGCCAGTTTTATTTCATTCCTTCTTATTGCGTCTTCTTGCTGCTTTTCTTTTTCTTGTATCTCTCGCAATAAAGGATAGCTAGAAATAATACGAATATAATCCGCGAGCTCAATTTCATTCAGCTCTTCACTGATTGTAAGCATCGCTAATTCTGAAGCTAACTTTCTTAATTTGTCATCATCGATACGCTGCATGAACAACCCTACATTGGGTTTATTTCCTTCTTCATAAAAGGCATATAAGTAAGCAGCAATCGCATTATGTTCTTCAACATTAAAGCCTGATTCCAACTTTTCTTGAATTAGAAAAGCGGCTTCCTCACTTTTTAACATATGAGCAAGAACAATACGCTCAGCATTCAGGTTTCTCGGCAACAATGACTTTTGCAAAAGTGTTTGTATTCTAAAATTATTATCCCGCTTTTTAGGGCCGTTATCCTTAGACCTTTGCAGTTGCTTGAAAGTCTGAGTCTGCTGTTGTTTTAATGCATCTAATGACAGATTGAATTCAGAAGCGATCTGGCGGAGATAATGATCTCGTTCAACCGCTTTTGGCAGACGCGCAATTTCTTGGATAATCTCTTCGATATAGATCATCCGTTCTCCTTCATCTCGAAGGTTTTTACCGCGTCTGTAATATTGTATTTTAAATGCCATCACAGTTAGGCTAGCCCCTATTATATCTTTTAAAAACGAATCGCTTCCAAATTGCGAAATATAGTCATCGGGGTCCATTCCGTCAGGCATCTGTGAAATTTTCACGGTACAGCCTTGTTTTGTTAAAATTTCTGAAGCTCGAAACGCAGCTTCAACACCTGCTCGGTCAGAGTCATAGCAGATTGTGACAGATTGAACATTTCGTTTCAGAATGGCTGCATGATCATCCGTTAACGAAGTACCTAATGAAGCAACACCATTTGTAACTCCAGCTCGATAGGCTGCAATAGTATCTACATACCCTTCAAAGATAACAGCATGTTGTTTCTGCCTCATCTCTGCACGTGCAAGGTTTAAACCATAAAGAGTCTTTCCCTTTTGGAAAATCTTTGACTCTGGACTGTTAAGGTACTTCGGCTCGTCCTTTCCGTCTAAAACCCGGCCACCGAAAGCGACCACTGCACCAGTACGATCCCAAATCGGAAACATGACTCGGTTTCTAAATCGATCATATGGTTTCCCATCAGACTGTCTCTTGCCGATCAACCCAACTTTTTCAGCGATGTGTAGATCCATTCCTCGCTTTTGGAGAAATTGGGATGCGGTCTCCCATGAATCTGGCGCAAAACCAATTTGGAACCGCTCGATGGATTCTCTAGTGAATCCTCTCTTCTCCAAATATTCTAAAGCCGGCCTACCTTGTTTTGTGTGAAGTAAACAGTGATGATACAATTTAGCCAACAACTCATGAATCTCAGTCATCGCTTTTTTCTCGTCAGAGCTTTTCTCGGAGAAGTTTTGCTGATGAATTTGAGGAAGTTCGATGTCACTTTTTTTCCCAAGCTGCGTTACAGCTTCAATAAAAGAGTACCCTTCAATGTTCATCAAAAAAGAAAAAACATTGCCTCCTGCTCCACAACCGAAACAATGGTAAATCTGTTTTTCAGGTGAGACAGAAAAGGATGGTGACTTTTCCCCATGAAAAGGACATAGACCAAAATAATTTCTGCCTTGTTTCTTTAGAGGAACATAATCGCTGATCACGTCAACAATTTCACTTGATGACCTGACCTTCTCTATTAAATCCTCAGGTATACGTTCCATATAACCACCACAGAATCTCTGTTTCTTTTAGACACTAGATATATATTCGTGGCACAATTCTATTTTCCTTCAACATTCGACAGGATTTCGCAAAAAACTGTGCAGAATCTTTCTGTGTCCTCTTTTTTAAATTTAGCAGGTCCTTTTGAATGCTTACCAGAACGCCTCGCTTTTGCAGACATGTAACGTTCATGGAGAACTTGTTCCATTTCATTCTCTTGGAAGTGTTTCCCTCTTGGGGTGATAACGTAAACCCCTTTTGAAAGAAGAAGGCTTGCGAGGGCATGATCTTGAGTCACAACAAGATCATTTCTTCTAGAATGATTATGTATGTAAAGATCCACTTCTTCAGGACTTGCATCAACCAATATCCAGCGACCAGGTTGGTCCGAGTTACTCGCGTGAGCGTAAGATGTAACAAATATGGGTTCGAAATCAAACATTTTGGAGAACTTGAATATTTCTTCCTTTATCACAACAGGACAAGCATCTGCATCTACAAATACATTACCAATTATTTTTTCCATATTCTTATGTTCTACTTTGACAGTGATTCTCCTTCATATGAGAGCATTTACCATGAATAAGCATACTCAATTTATCACTATTTTGGACAAACTTATAAAATTTAATCACAATGTAATATTATAATAAAACTCTACCCGTTTTACCAGTAAAATGATGAAAATAAAAAAAGCGCAAATCCTTTGCGCTTTATTTATAAGACTTTCCTTGAAACAAATTGTAGATCACATTAGCAGATTCTTCGACAGCTTTATTAGAGACCTCTACTACTCTGCATCCGATCTGATCAACAATCTTGTTAAAATAGACGAGCTCATGCTTGATTCTTTCCATGTTTGCGTAGTTTGCTTCAGAGTTCAAGCCCAGCGCTTTCAATCGTTCTCTACGAATATCGTTTAATTTCTCAGGCGTTATCTTAAGGCCAAAACATTTGTTTGGTGAAACTTTAAACAATTCTTCTGGTGGTTCAACTTCGGGAACAATCGGTACATTCGCGACCTTTAAACGTTTATGAGCTAAGTATTGTGAAAGGGGTGTTTTTGAAGTTCTTGAAACACCGATTAAAACTACATCTGCTTTTAATATGCCTCTAGGATCTCTCCCATCGTCATACTTTACGGCAAACTCAATGGCTTCTACTTTCCGAAAGTAATCATCATCGAGTTTATGCACGACTCCGGGTTCATATCTCGGAACTTGGTTCAGCCTCGATTGCAGTTGATTCATAATAGGTCCCATGATGTCCACAGTAGGGATGTTGTGTAACGCAGCCTGCTTCGCAACGTAATCGCTTATTTCAGGCACAACAAGTGTAAACGCAATGATTCCGTTGTGATCCTTCGCTAGTGAGATGACTTCATCAATCGTCTCTTTATCTTCCACATAAGGAACTCTCTTAATCTCTATTCCATTTGAATTAAATTGGCTCGCCGCCGCTTTAACAACCAACTCTGCCGTTTCTCCGACTGAATCCGAGACGACATATACGATAGGACGTCCTGTCATGTTGGCCTCCCCATTCAATTATAATAATTCGTCATGTGCTAGTTCTACAAATGCTTTTGTAATATTCGTCTTTGTAATCCTGCCAACTACATCAAGACCACTCTCATCGTCTGAGCGTTTTACAACTGGAAGACAATCAATTTGTTTTCTGATCAAGATGTGTGCGATGTCTAAAAGATAATCTTCTTTAAAACAATATGTGATATTAGGCATTCTTGTCATAATAATGTTAATCGGGATACTGTTGATCTCTTGTTTCCCCATACTTGCTCTTAATAAATCTTTTCGTGAAGCCACTCCAGCAAGATGTCCGTTCTTATTTATGATAAATAGAGTGCCAACATCCTCCAAGAACATCGTACATATCGCTTCATAGACCGTTGCTGAATCTTGAACAACAACAGGCATCGATGTAAATTCCGCAACTTTAATTTTTTTTATTTTTTCTGTCAGGAGCTGTGAACCTGTCTTTCCCGTATAAAAATATCCCACTCTTGGCCTTGCATCTAAATATCCTGCCATCGTTAGAATGGCAAGATCGGGTCTGAGCGTTGCTCTTGTGAGATCTAATTGATCTGCGATTTGTTCGCCTGTAATCGGCCCATTATCCTTAACAATTTCAATGATTTTTTGCTGCCTCTTATTAAGTTCGATCGTGTACACCACCTTTTGCCGCATCCAATGTGTTATACTTATTCTCATTATTATAACCTATTTATGAGAGAAAGCGAACTAAAAAAACTGTAAAGAATATAAGCTTCACAGTTTTTTACGATAAGTCATCTAATTGTTTCAGAAACTTCTTCGATTTTAAAAATACTCCTGAATATTCGTCCATATATGCATCAAACAACATTCGGAGCTCTCTTTTCGTTTCTTTTTTTAAAGAAACGTTTCCAAGCCTCGCGAGATCAAGGTGATAGAACATATGAAGCAGTTTTACTGCTCCCCGTGAGATCCGCATTCTGTATGGATCTTTATAGGAGCACCTCTCACAAAGAAAACCCCCTTCTCTGATAGAGAAAGAAAAATCGCCATCTGTAGAGTGACATGAAACACATCTACTCAGTTCAGGTACGATTCCGGACGTTTTCATTATTTTCATTTCGAATAAAAAAGTGATAACTTCGGGATCAATACCATGATTGATATATTCTAAGGATTGTTTGATCCATCCGAAAAGGTCTGGTTTAAGATCATCTTCAGATGTATTTCTATCTAAAAGTTCTGCTAGATAAGCTGCGTACGCTGTTTTTACAAGGTCTTCTCTTATTTTTCGAAAAGAAGAAAGGGCTTCACCTTGTTGTAAAGTTCCAAGCCCTCTACCTTTTTGAAAAACAAAAATTCCGTATGTAAAAAGTTGCGTAATGGAAGTAAAGCGGCTTTTGGGCTTTTTGGCTCCTCTTGCCATTACGCCGAGTTTCCCAAATTCTTTTGTATACAAAGTGATGATCGTATTGGATTCACCATACGGAATGGTTTTAATAACTATTCCTTCCACTTTATAAAGCAAGGTAAATCACCACCCTCTCAAATCTAAGAAGGCACCGTAGTTACTCAATTAATGAAATGGAGGTTCCTCAAGAGACTCTTCATAAGGAATAACTGCTGATAGTGCTGTTATTTCATGGTCTAGCTCTTTGTATAACAAATAGGTATCAATACTGCCCGTCTCACAGAATACTTTCCAAGTAAATTCTTTCATGTTTGGACACACCTTTCTATTTGTTTCTCTCCTTAATAACTAGGTTCACCTTTATTGTTTATTTCATGTCAAGGAAATTTTAACAGTTTTTTACTTTAGCTGTATTCACCAAATTGAAAGTGGTTGATCCCCATTCTGGATGCTCGCTTTCCGCGGGGCGGGCGGTGAGCCCCCTTGCCGCTACGCACCTTGAGGGGTCTCACCTGTCCCACTCGTCCCGCAGGAGTCTCGCATCCTGCATTCCAATCAACCATACAATGATGACAAACAAACTTAGAAATAATTAAGTATGATCTTTAGTAAAAATTAATACTCATCCTCGTTGAAGCCGAACTCGGTTAGCTGCTTTTGGCGGTTTCTCCAGTCGGTTTGTACTTTTACGTACAATTCTAAAAAGACACGCGAGCCTAAGAGAGTTTCAATATCTGCTCTTGCTCTTTTTCCGACCTCTTTTAGCATCTTTCCTTGTTTACCGATGATGATTCCTTTTTGAGACGATCGTTCTACGATGATTGTTGCGTTTACAAATACGACGTTCTTTTCTTCCCGTACTTTCATCTCTTCAATAACTACAGCTACAGAATGAGGAATTTCTTCACGAGTAAGATGTAGTACTTTCTCGCGTATCAATTCTGCCGTAATAAAGCGCTCAGGATGATCGGTCACTTGGTCTTCAGGGTAAAATTGTGGCCCTTCTTCCATATAAGAAACGATCTGTTCAAGAAGTGTGTCTACGTTATTTCCGTTAAGAGCGGAAATAGGCACAACTTCAGCAACGTCTAACTTATTTCTATACATATCGATCAACGGCAAGAGTTGATCAGGATGTACTTTATCGATTTTGTTTATGACTAGGAATACTGGATTCTTCACGTTTTGAAGTCTGTCGATGATAAACTGATCACCACGCCCATATCCTTCTTCTGCATTAATAACAAATAGGATAAGGTCGACTTCATTTAACGTCTGCTGAGCAGTTCTCGTCATAAAATCGCCTAACTTGTGTTTTGGTTTATGGATACCAGGTGTATCAATAAAGATAACTTGGGACTCATCTGTTGTATAAACTGCTTGTATCTTATTTCTTGTTGTTTGAGGCTTGTCACTCATTATGGCGATTTTTTGTCCGATCACTTTGTTTAAAAGAGTGGATTTACCTACGTTAGGTCTGCCGATAATCGTTACAAAACCTGATTTATAGCCTTCTTTAGTCATTTAGATCCTCCGGTGAGAATGCACCAGGCAATAAATCTTTTACTAAGATCTCCTGTACATCACCTTTAAGGTTCGTTAGATAAACAGGCATTTCTGGCGGACATAATTCAGAGATAACTTGTCGGCATGCCCCACAAGGAGGTACAGGTCGCTTCGTATCTGCTACAACAGCGATTGCACTGAACTTCGTGTCACCTTCTGTATACGCTTTAAATAATGCCGTACGTTCAGCACAACATGTTAAACTGTAGGCCGCGTTCTCAATATTCGCTCCGTTATATACTTTACCATCAGCCGTTAGAAGAGCTGCACCTACTTGAAACTTAGAGTAAGGTACGTAAGCCTTTTCACGTGCGAGTTTTGCTTGTTCCATCAATTGTTCTTTATTCATTACTCTTTCACCTTCTTAACAAAAATAGCTTCATACTATCTATCAGCGGTTCAATAAATAGCAGTATACCGATTATAACAGCAAATATTGAAAAAACCAAAACTGCACCTGCAGCAGCATCTTTTGCTTTTTTTGCGAGTGGATGTTTTTTCTCCGTTATGAGATCGACCACGCTCTCAACCGCTGTGTTCACAAGTTCAAGCGATAGTACGATTCCGATCACAATAAACAAAAGGACGAATCTTTCTTTAGAAAAATCAAGTGCAACCGCGAAAATAATCACGATTACACTTATAAAGGTATGGATCTTAAAATTTTGTTCTGATTTAAACGTTGAGATGATTCCTGTAAAAGCAAAACCAAAACTTGAGAACAACTTTTTCCAATCGATCATCTTTTCAGACCATATTGCTCCAAAATTTCTTCTTGTCTTCCAAACATTCTTTTTTCATCTTCCTCATTCATATGGTCATAGCCTAATAAATGCAAGAAGCCGTGAACCGCAAGAAAGCCCATTTCTCTCTCTAATGAGTGTCCGTACTCTTCCGCTTGCTCTTTCGCAACATCTAGACAGATGATAATATCGCCTAAGAACCTTGTTTCTTCACCGCCGATGATCTCTGTCTCGTCTTCACCCATTTCTTCCATAGCAAAAGAAATAACATCTGTCACACTATCTTTTTGTCTGTATTCCTTGTTTATTTCTTGAATTCTTTCTTTTGTCACGATCGTTATGGATACTTCTGCTTGACCTGTTTCTTCCATCTCTGCTGCTTTTTCAAGAACATTGCTTAATAGCTCTTGAAATTCAGTGCTGTTTTCATCGATTTCGTTCAAATATTCAACATGTAGCATCATTGTTTCTCCACCTTTTTTGTTTCTTCTGGATACTCAATTCTGGAATGAAAAATTCCTTTTAACGTTTCAGTAAGTGTTTTTGCAACTATGTCTAGTTCTTTCAGCGTGATATCACATTCATCGAACTGACCATCTTCTAGCCTGTCGTTAATAATTTTACGAATGATTCCATCGATCTTAACCGGTGTAGGTTTCGAAAGCGATCGAACGGCTGCTTCAACAGCATCAGAGATCCCGATGATGGCAACTTCTTTCGTTTGAGCTTTTGGCCCAGGATATCGGAAGTCTGATTCTGATACTTCCTTATCTGTGAGTTGAACAGCTTTATGATAGAAAAATTTTAGTAATGTCGTTCCATGGTGTTGCTCGGCGATATCAATGATCTCTTTCGGAATCTTTTCTGCTCGCAGCATATCAGCTCCATCATATGGGTGTGCTGTGATGATCGTCTTACTTAACTGTGGTGCTATCTTATCATGCGGGTTGTCCATATTCATCTGATTTTCAATAAAAAAGTGTGGTCTTTTTGTTTTTCCAACATCATGGTAGTAGGATCCTACTCTAGCTAATAAACCATTAGCGCCAATAGACTCACACGCCGCTTCTGAAAGATTGGCGACCATGATGCTATGGTGATACGTGCCTGGTGCTTCCATGAGAACTTTTCTTAGGATGGGATGGTTAGGATTCGAAAGCTCGATCAACTTCGTTACAGATAAAATGTTAAACGACGATTCAATGACGGGTAGAAGCCCAAGGGTTAGTACAGCTGAAATAAAACCCGATATGGCTGCACAACCAAGATCTAAACCAATCTGCAGTGATGTGAATTTTCCGTTTTGCAATAACAGCACACTCGCTACTGTTAGGATGGCTATAAAAGAAACGAAAAATCCAGCTTGCAAGATTTTCGAACGTTGTTGCGTTTTTCCTAAAAACACGATCCCTGAAATACCGTTAAACAAGACATACATACTCATGATAAAGTTAAAATTTCCTGCTGTTTGTTCATTAAAGATCAGTGCAGCACTTAGTGCAAAGATTATCGTAGACACAACTGCAAGCTCTTCGTTGAACAACATCTTGATCATCATCGCACCTGCTGCAACAGGAACAGCATACATGAGGCTCATAAGACCGAGTTCGGTACTAACACTCAACACTTTCATCACAACGAGAGTTAAGGTAAACAAAAGCGCATAGATGGTTACATATTTTCGAAAATGCTCTTTTTCACGCTCTTCTTTCATAAAATAATATAAACCAGCCATTACGATCAATACAAAAAGGAATAGACCGTAATACGGATATGTTTTCATTTCTTGATCTAACAATCCAACCTTTTTTAGCCGATCAAAGATCTCAGGCGTGATCACTGCACCGCTTTTTACGAGAACTTCTCCCTCTCTGATCACTACTTCCTCTACTTTGTCGCTCGCTTCTTTACGTTTTTGACGTGTTTTCTCTGTATCTAACGTTCGATTGGCGATAATAAAACTTCGTGTGATCTCTTCTGTCGCATTTCGAAGGGAATAAGGGAGATTATTATCACGTATGAGCTGAATGGCTTCACTTCTCGCTTCTTCCACTTCTTCGACCATGATGGGCTCTGATAACACTTTGTTCACAACATCAGGAGCTAAACTTTTCACATTGTTTAATTCAGCTTTACTTGCTTCAGCAAGTGCAATATACGTTTCATCAGATATATCTGATTTATTGATTGAATCTTTTAATTGAATCACTTTTTGATCTAAACTAAGAGTCGTCTCGTCTTCCTTTTTTTTCTTCTCTTCAGAATCGTTAATGGTTATGACTATATCAAGTAAGTCATCCAAAGCTTCGGCTTGCACTAAAGCGAGGTCTTTATTAAACGTATACTCATTCTTAACACTTTCTTCCGCCAGTTTCTTTCTGGCTTCTGTCTGATCTTCTAACGGAATCGTGATAGGTGATTGAATATCACGTGGCGAACGCTCATAAACGTTAACATCTACAACATTAGGAGTTACGTTACTGACTAAAAGAGAAAAAAGAATGATACCCATTACGATGAAAGATACTGTTGCTACACTCAAACGAAAGTAATTAGACAAAAGATGCCTGAAATTGGCCAAACGCTACCACTCCTTAAACTGTACATCCTATTCTAATCTTAGCAAAAGTTGGTCAATTATGGTACTTCTCAAAAAGAAAAGCTTGGTTAATCGGTATATGTATTCAATTTTCCACTAAATCCCTTCATACATACAGAAAGAGTATAATGATCCATTCAGAATAAAAAAAGACTCCAAACGGATGGAGTCCTTAATCTTCGTATGTTTCATATGCTTCGATAATCCGCTGCACAAGTGGATGACGAACTACATCCAGTTGTTTTAAGTATATAAAATCAATGCCTTTAACGCTTTCAAGCCTTTTTTCGGTTACTTTTAATCCCGATTCTTTCCCGCGAGGAAGATCAATCTGTGTAAGATCACCTGTGATGACCATCTTCGATCCAAAACCAAGACGCGTTATAAACATCTTCATCTGTTCTGGTGTAGTATTTTGAGCCTCATCTAAAATAACAAAGCTTTCATCAAGGGTACGCCCTCTCATGTACGCCAACGGGGCAATTTCAATCGTCCCACGCTCGATTAGCCTCTCAGTATGTTCTGCTCCTAGAAGATCATGTAGAGCATCATAGAGCGGACGCAGATAAGGATCTACTTTCTCTTTAAGATCACCCGGGAGAAACCCTAAGCTCTCACCTGCTTCAACCGCAGGACGTGTAAGCACGATCTTTTTCATCTTACCTTCTTTTAACGCGTTGACTGCCATAACTACCGCAAGATAGGTTTTTCCTGTACCAGCAGGACCGACACCAAAAACAAGGTCGCGCTTTCTCATAGACTGCACATAATGACGCTGTCCTAGTGTTTTTACGCGGATTGGTTTTCCTTTTGCAGTAACTGCAATATCTTCTTCATAAAGTTCACTTAATTCATCAAGCATATTTTTTTCGGCAAGCTGAACAGCATAAACAATGTCTCTTTCTGAGATCTTGATTCCTTTTCGAACCAATTTCAACAAGACAGACAATGTCTCTTCAACCATTTCTGCTTTATTCAATTCACCTGATACTAAAATGTCTTCTCCTCTGGTGACGATACTTACGTTGAGCTTGTCTTCAATCACCTTTAAAAAAGCATCGTTAGGACCAAAGAGTGATGCTGCTTCTGTCGTATTTTCGAGTTGTAATGAATTAAGTCTTTTCGTTTCTGACAAACTACTCATTCTCCTTGTTGGATAGGTATAGGTTGTGCAGATGCAATATTTTCAATTACTTGGTAGAGCATCGTTAATTTAACTTTACCATTCGAGACGTTTTGTTGCCAAACTTTTTCACCATTAATTTTTGCATCATGGGGTAATTTTTTTGAAAGTTCTTTCTTTGCCATCTTTTTTCCTACTTCGATTGCCTCGGCTTTACTATAAGAACGTTTTACTCCGTCGGTTTCCCTGATCTCTTTCTTTACATAAGAAAACGGGGTTTTCCACTTAGCTAGATAAAGAGGTGATTCATTTCTCGTTTCCGTTTTAGCTTTAAATTCACCTTCTGAAAATCCATATACAGGAACATTCATTCCAAAAAGTGAAACATAATGCCTATTCTTATATTTACCGGTATATGTTTGAAAAGAAGTGTTTAACGGGACTTCGACCTCTGTCTGATACCAGACTTCTCCCCAAATTTTACCTTTCGCACTTACAAGCTCTGGTTTTTTTTCTTTTCCGATCAAACCTGATACTAACAATGATCCTTTCTTAACATAGTCGTTAACTCCTACAATAGGTTGTCCCTTTTCCACGAATACAGAGTGAATAACAGCTTCCTTTGTAGCGACAAGATGTCTCGGTCCTGTAATTTCCTTCGCTTCTGGTATCTCCTTTTCGACCACTTCAAACCGGTATGATGTACCTCGTTGAGTAACACCGATCCACGTAACATTATCCATCTTCTCTGTTAGATCTCGCTGTATCTCTCTAACATTCGGCAGCAAAAAAATAAATTTCCCCTTTGTTACTCCAAGTTCTACCGCAGCTTTTCTTAACTCGTATTCTGTCTTAGGATTTGCCCCCGTGACATTAATATTCCAAATCATATTAGATAATAAAAATAATAGACAAATAAACGAGAGCATACCGAGGATAAACCCGTTCCTCTTCCACATTCTCTTCAGAAGAAAAGGCGTTCCTTTCTTTTCTTTTATCCTGATCTTTAATTTATTCTCTTTTAATATAGCTCTTGCTTTTTGTACATCTGAAACAGAAATAGAGACGAGTGCGCGGTTGTGATCAAGAGGTTGTATATCCCATATTCCAATTCCTGATTGTATGCAAGTATTGATAAATGAACTAGAATCTTGTCCAATAATTTCTAGCCTTACATACCCTTTAAAATGGTTCCATTTTGTCTTCATCTTGTCCCTCCCTGTTTTTAAGATGATTATTCGTTTTCAAAATCAACTGAAGAGATCGTACCCTCTAACAAAATTTCTTCAGGTAAAATCGTTTTGATCACAAACTCACTTCCTTTTATATGAATCACGCCTTGTTTTAGTTTGAGTGTGAGCTGTTCATTCGAGAAGGCCTTAACCCCTCTATGGTTCTCAATATAGATGTGCAGTTGTCCGATCATCGTGATCCGGGGTAAGTCCATCACTACATCTGCAGGTAGCTCAAGGTTTTGCATCATCCATTTGTTTACTTGCTGCCGCAATTTGCCCATAAAAAAACCCCCTCTCTCCATTTTTATGAGAGAAGGGGTAAAACTATCACTCTTATTACGTGTTACCTTTTGTTAAGAACGCTTTTGCAGTGCCTTAGGCTTAGAAAGAATCTCCGACCATATGATCGCTTTTTGTAACTCTTGTTGATCTACTTTAAAATCGTTCATTATTTTATCTTCTTTATCTTGATATCGGTTAGAGGCTTTTTCTGTTCGAGCCTTTTTCACATCACGTGAAGACTGCTCATATACTTTTTGATCGATTTTACTTTTTTGGATATCAATCGCTTCTTTAACTTCTTTAATTTTTTGGGGCTCAGTGGGCACCCCAAACGGTGAAACTGTTTGTTTGGGTGCTTCTGTTCGTTGGCGATTAGGTTCTTTACGTTTCGTTTCTTTCATTTCTTTTTGGCGTTTAAAGACACTATAAATTCCGCCTGCGATCAGAATAACAAAAGCGATATTAGCAAAAAGAATTTCAATAATCGCTTCTATAATATTCATACTTACAACTTCCGTCCTTTATCATCATTCTCTTTATCAGGGTTTGATGACTTGCTGATTGATTCGCGCATCGTAGTGTCTGCCATGATGTTCTTCATGTTCATATAATCCATAAAACCCATGTTACCTGAACGAAGCGCTTCTGCTAATGCCATTGGCACTTCTGCTTCTGCTTCTACAACTTTTGCTCTCATCTCTTGAACTCTAGCTTTCATCTCTTGTTCTTTCGCTACGGCCATCGCACGTCTTTCTTCTGCTTTTGCCTGAGCAATATTCTTATCGGCCATCGCCTGATCTGTTTGAAGTTCCGCCCCAATGTTCTTGCCGATATCGATGTCTGCAATATCAATGGATAGAATCTCAAAAGCTGTTCCAGCATCCAATCCTTTAGAAAGGACCGTTTGTGAGATCAGATCCGGGTTCTCAAGTACTTTTTTATGTGTTGCAGAAGAACCAATCGTACTAACGATTCCTTCTCCTACACGGGCGATTATCGTTTCTTCACCAGCTCCACCTACTAGACGATCAATATTTGCACGAACAGTAATTCTTGCTTTTGCTTTTACTTCAATCCCGTCCAATGCAACACCGGCGATAAACGGTGTTTCTATCACTTTAGGGTTAACACTCATCTGAACAGCTTCGAGAACATCACGCCCCGCAAGATCAATGGCAGCTGCTCTTTCAAAGCTTAGTTCAATATTGGCACGATGTGCTGCAATCAAAGCATTTACGACTCTGTCAACATTTCCTCCAGCTAGATAGTGACTTTCGAGCTGGTTCGTACTTAAATCAAGTCCCGCTTTTACAGCTTTAATTAGCGGATTAATTACACGGTTCGGGATAACTCTTCTTAACCTCATCCCAACTAATGTAAAGATTCCTACTCTAACTCCTGCAGCCAATGCAGAAATCCATAACATGACGGGTACAAACGTAAATAACACAGCTAGAGCGATTACAATCAATCCGATGACTACAATGCTGGCGATCGATCCGAATTCTAACATCTACACACTCTCCATTCTTTTTTATTCATTATTTTCTATTTCTCTCACTACAACACGTCCACCTGATGCTTTGATAATCTTTACAGGCGTTCCTTTTTCAATATACGATCCTTCTGTCACTACATCTATGAACTCATCATCAAGTCTTAAACTTCCAGAAGGTCGCAGTGTTGTAGCAGTGACGCCGATCCTGCCTGTTAAGTCTTCTCGTTCTTTATGAGATAAGTATCCTTTTTCAGAGCTAGTAGAATCAAATAGAACAAGTTTCTTTAAAGAACCGTTATAGCCAAATGATCGTAAAAAGAAATAAGATCCAATGATTGTTACAACGATCGCGATTGCAATCGAGATCAAAATTCCTGATAAAGATCCTCCTGCCATGATCAATCCTGTTAACACTGCCAACACCCCCAGTATACCGATTATACCACCAGGCAGAAACAATTCTAAGATCAGCAAGACAAGTCCAACACCAAATAGTATGAGTGCTTCCCAACCGGCTAGACCTGCTATCATATGTCCGTAAAAGAACAACAATAATGATAATGCACCGATAGAGCCTGCTATTCCAAAGCCAGGTGTGTAAAGCTCTAAAACGAGCCCAAGGCTTCCTAATGATAAGAGAATAGGCACTACGACAGGGTTAGTAACAAAGCGTGCTACCTTATCAGCAAAAGTAGGATTAGATTCTAAAACTTTAGCCTCATCCAGATTCAGATAAGCTAAGAGTTCTTGACGATCTTCTGCGATTTTTTCAGCATAGCCTACTTTCAGTGCTTCACTGGCTGTAAGCGTAAGCAATTCCCCTTTTTCTACGCCTAGTTCAGGGATCTCAACGTCTGGGTCTACCATCGCCTCAGCATAAACCGGAGTTCTTTCATTCAGCTCTGCTGCTGCTAGCATTTCTGCTTTCCATGCAGACTCAGCTTTTTGTCCAGCGGTATTCCCTTGACTGTCGATCACTGCCGCAGATCCGATCGTAGTAGATGGCTTCATAACTATCTGATCAGCATTTAAAGCGATATACGCTCCTGCTGAGAAAGCGTTCTTAACCACATACGCTGTGATTGGAATTTCTGATTCTCTCATGACTTTTGCGATATGTAGTGCAGCGTCTACTCTGCCTCCAGGAGTATAAATCTCTAGAACGATATGATCGGTTCCATCTTTCTCTGCCTTATGGATACTGCGATCTAAGAAAGCTTCAAGGCCTCTTTCCACCTCATGTTCCACAGGTATGAACGTCACTGTCTTACCTTTACCTGCTGCAAATACTTGTGAAGTTGAGAGTACACCATAAATTCCCCAAATCAGACAAATTAAATAGATGAACAATCGAACCCTTTTCATGAACTAACACCCCCTTCACTCTATTTTACGTTAATTTGTGGAAAAAAGTTTCAAAAAATAAGAAAACGCCCTGTATAAATACAGAGCGTTTGTCATTTCAATTATGATAATTGTTGCTGTACAATACGGTTAACGAGTCCACCATCGGCTTTCCCTTTAACTTTGGGCATAAGAGCCCCCATAACTTTACCCATATCCGCTTTAGAAGAAGCACCAATTTCAGAAATCGTTTGAGCAACTATTTCTTGTAGTTCTTCTTCAGACAGCTGTTTTGGTAAATATGGCGTAAGAACAGCGATTTCATCTTGAAGTCCAGCGACTAGATCATCGCGGCCAGCTTTTTCGAATTCTTGGAGGGAGTCTTTTCTTTGTTTCATTTCGCGTACAAGAACGGTAAGCTCTTCTTCCTCGTTTAATTCACGTCCTTGTTTGATGGCTTCATTTTGAAGTGATGCCTTAAGCATGCGAATTACTGAAAGTTTCTGCTTGTTCTTGTCCTTCATCGCTTGTTTCATATCTTGGTTTAATTCATTAAGAAGACTCATATTACTAACTTACACCCCGCTTAGAACTTACGCTTTCTTGCTGCCTCAGCCTTCTTCTTACGCTTTACGCTTGGCTTTTCATAATGCTTGCGCTTTTTAACTTCAGCCAATGTTCCATCTTTGGAAACGGATCTTTTAAAACGACGAAGAGCATCATCAATGGATTCATTCTTGCGAATACGTGTTTCTGCCATTTGTATTTCCCTCCCTCCAGACCACCCTTACATAAAGTAAAGATGCGTCACATATCTTTTGCCATTATAATATATCCTTGCAGTACGGTCAACTTAATTTAAACAAGTTGGTCTTAGGAGATAAGGTAAATGACTTAAAAGTAAAAATTAATAATCGGAAGTAGAAGTTCCGCCTTCAACAATCGCGATTCCAGCGCTTGCACCGATACGTGTAGCACCTGCATCGATCATAGCTAAAGCCGTCTCACGGTCACGTACAGCACCAGAAGCTTTCACACCGATGTTCGGACCAACTGTCTCACGCATCAATTTAATGTCTTCTACCGTTGCTCCACCTGTAGAGAATCCTGTTGATGTTTTTACAAAATCGATACCTGCTTTAACTGCAATCTCACATGCTTTCACTTTTTCTTCGTTTGTAAGAAGAGAAGTTTCGATGATCGCTTTTGTTAAAGCTTTACCTTTAGCAGCTTCAACAACTGCACGAACATCTTGTTCGACTAACTCGTAGTTTCCATCTTTTAATGCACCGATGTTGATAACCATATCTACTTCAGTTGCACCGTTTTCAATTGCATTCTTCGTTTCGAAAGCTTTAACTTCTGGAGTGTTTGCACCTAACGGAAAACCAATTACAGTACAAACTGCTACGTCAGAATCTTTTAATTGTTCGAATGCTGTATAAACCCAAGTTGGATTAACACAAACAGAAAAGAAATTATATTTTTTAGCTTCCTCACAAAGAGTTAAGATTTCTTTCTTTGAAGTTTCAGCTTTTAATGCTGTATGGTCGATCATTCTTGCAACGTTTAAATTGCTCATTTCAACAAACCCTTTCTAAATAAAAAAATTAAACACCGTTAGTATCATAACAAATTTTTCGACATAAATCGAGCACGATAAAAATATTTACAGTGAGGGGACAGCTAACACTTCGAATCCTCAAGTTTGATTAAAAAAACATCCTGGGCTTGAACTCCAGGATGTTAGCTTGAAACAGCTTGCTTTAGGATTTCTTCCATTTCTTGTTTTACAAATACACCTTTATTATAAGGATACCCAGCTTCAGTGATTTTCACTTTAACCAATTTACCAATCATATCTTCGTTTCCTTCAAACAAAACTTTAAGATAATTCGGAGTGTATCCTACGTATAGTTTGTTTGTAGGATCTTCTTTAAACGCCTCTTCAGGAATTACTTCCACAACTGTATCTTCATAGTTGGATGCATATTCTTTTGCTAATTGATCAGATAGAGCGATCAGCTTGTGTACACGTTCGTTTTTAATATCTTCTGGAACTTGATCTTCCATCTTTGCAGCTGGAGTACCCGTACGTTTGGAATAAGGGAATACGTGAAGTTCCATAAATTTATGTTTCTCGATGAAACGATACGTTTCCATAAACTCCTCTTCTGTCTCTCCCGGAAAACCAACAATAACATCTGATGTTATCGCAAGTCCTGGAAGAGCCTCTTTTAAACGGTCTAATCTTTCACCGAACATCTCCATCGAATATTTTCGTCTCATTCGTTGAAGCACAGTGTTTGACCCTGATTGCAGGGGTATGTGCAGATGAGGAACTACTTTATCAGATCTACCCATAACTTCAATCACTTCATCAGAGATCTGACTAGCCTCAATGGATGAGATACGGATACGTTTTAATCCTGAGATGTTCTTATCAAGATCATCCAACAACTTCGCAAAAGAATAATCCTTCATATCTTCTCCGTATCCAGCAGTATGAATGCCGGTAAGAACGATCTCTTTATAACCAGAGTCCACAAGCTGCTGAGCCTGAGAAAGTACATCTTCCGGTTTCCGAGAACGAAGAAGACCTCTTGCCCAAGGAATAATACAGAACGTACAGAAATTATTGCATCCTTCTTGTATCTTGAGCGACGCTCTAGTTCGATCGGTAAATGCCGGAACATCTAGTTCCTCATAAACACGTGCTTTCATGATGTTAGACACACCATTGATAGGCATGCGTTCTTCTTTATACTGTTGAATGTAAGTAAGCATTTTAGAACGGTCTTGTGTACCGACTACAACGTCTACTCCTGGAATCGCCATAATTTCTGCAGGCGATGTTTGAGCATAGCAACCTGTTACACAAATAACAGCGTCCGGGTTTTTCCGGATAGCTCTTCGTATTACTTGTCTGCTCTTTTTATCACCAGTGTTCGTTACAGTACATGTATTGATGACATAGACGTCTGCTGTACTATCAAAATCAGTACGGTCATATCCTTCAGCTTGGAAAAGCTGCCAGATCGCTTCAGTCTCATAATGATTTACTTTACAACCTAATGTATGAAATGCTACGGATGGCATGATGATCACCCCTTTAATTCAAAATGATAAGAAATAGCTGATAACAAATACAATGGTGCTGTTTCGGTCCTTAAGATCCTCGGACCCAGTCCGCACAATAAAAAGCCATGATCATCAAGCAAGGCTGCTTCTTTCTCACTGATGCCACCTTCCGGACCGATCACACATAGGATTGAGTCTCCTATTTCAGCTGTACTTAGAGCAGAAGCAAAATGAGAGATTTCATTTTGTTTTGCTTCTTCCTCAAACGCAACGATTTTTATCTTATACTGTTCTGTCATTTTTAGCAAATCAGAAAAAGAACCAGGATTCAAAATGTCTGGAACCCGGTTTCTATGTGATTGCTCTGCCGCTTCTTTTGCAATTTTTTCAAGTCTTTCTTTTTTCTTAACTGCTTTTTTGTTATCCCATTTTACTACAGAACGGTCTGCTGCAAATGGAAAAAAGGAGAAAGCCCCGAGTTCGGTACCCTTTTGGATGATATACTCTAACTTATCCCCTTTTGGTAATCCTTGAGCAATGGTAACAGAGACAGGGAGCTCAGCACTTCTTTCAATTTCCTTTACGATCTTCGTCTGTACTTCGTTACCATCAACCTCTATGATTTCACACAAAGAAGTACGACCTTTGTTATCACAGCAGATGAAATCGTCTCCTACTTGCATTCTCATCACCTTTAAGATGTGCTTCGCATCATCCCCTGTAATTGTAACAGAGTCATCTTTCCAGTTTTCTGTTGAAACAAAGTACCTTTGCATGAAATGCACTTCCTATCCTATTCCTTATTTTGAGCAACGATCGCAACCCAATCTTCCATCTCTAATACTTCAACGATCTTGAAACCATGCTCTTCTAATTTCGCTCTAACGTCGCGCTTCTTACCTTGGATGATCCCAGACGTAATAAAATAACCACCTGGCTTTAAAACTTTTGCTGTATCTTCGACAAACAAGAGTATGATTTCTGCCAAAAGATTTCCTACTACAAGGTCAACTGGACCTTCAATCCCTTTTAGGAGATCATTCTGATCAACATGCACTCTTTCGTTTACTTTGTTTAGTTTCACATTCAATCGTGCAGAATTTACTGCAACTTCATCCAGATCATATGCCTCAACTTTATTGGCGCCTAACATAGCTGATGCAATGCTCAATACACCTGATCCTGTTCCCACATCAATGACAGAATCCCCTTCAGCTATATATTTTTCAATAGCTTGTAAGCTCATGACTGTTGTTGGGTGTGTACCTGTACCAAAGGCCATACCTGGATCAAGCTCAATAATAAGTTCATCAGAATGTACAGGTTTATAATCTTCCCATGTAGGAGTGATCGTGATCCGTTTCGAAATTTTTACGGGTTTGTAATACTTTTTCCAAGCGGTCGCCCATTCTTCCTCGTTCACTTCTGATATCGAAATTGTGTTTGCACCGATATCAATGTCGTATTTAACAAGGTTCGTGATCGCTTGTTTGATTTCTTCAACGGTTTCACCTAAAAAACTGTTAACGGGTAAGTAAGCTTTTAAAATGACACCTTCAGAAGGATAATCAGAAGGGTTCAGCTGATAGATTTCGCCAAATACGGATTGACGCTCTTTAGAGAGGTCATCTACATCCTCAATCACAACTCCACTAGCTCCCGCCTCATGTAAAATATTCGATACTGGTTCAACAGCTTCCTGAGTAGTGTGGATGCTAATCTCTGACCATTTCATCATATCAACTCCGTTTGTTAGTTTGGCTTTTAGAACATATTTATAGGTTATTACTTTGTTGCTCTTGTGAGTGGTTGATTTCCACTCCATGTGGCTCGATTTCCGCGGGACAGGCAGTGAGCCCTTTGCCGCTTTGCGCCGTTAAAGGTCTCACCTGACCGCCAGTCCCGCAGGAGTCTCGCCACCTTCCGTTACAATCAACCTGCTAAAGATGTTAATACATACAAAACAACAGGCTTTAGAAAGAGAATTATGAAAGCTTATTTAATGCATGTAGGAACAACTTATTTTACTCGCCTTTAAATGCGCGTTTGACTTTGTCGAAAAATCCATCTTGTTGTTCATCTGGCATGCTTCCGCTGATTTCTGAGAAGTCGCGTAGAAGCTGTTTTTGTTTTTCTGTTAGATTTTTCGGTGTAATGACTTTGATCTGGATATGTTGGTCACCTTGACCTCTTCCGTGAACGTTTTTAACACCTTTTCCTCTTAAGCGGAAATGAGTTCCGGTTTGTGTACCTGCTGGAATCTTCAGCTTAACTTTACCGTACAATGTTGGAACTTCAATCTCATCACCTAGTGCCGCTTGAGAGAACGTTAACGGCATCTCGCAAAGGATGTCATCTCCATCACGCTCGAAGAACTCATGATCAGCCACTTGGAAGACCACGTAGAGATCACCTGCAGGACCGCCGTTCACTCCTGCTTCACCATGTCCAGACATACGGATCTGCTGTCCGTTATCGACACCAGCTGGCACTTTAACAGAAAGCTTCTTGTTCTTGCGTACTTTCCCATTTCCATGACACGTCTTACATTTTTCTTTTATGATCTTCCCTTTTCCACTACAGTGATTACATACTCGGCGATTAACAATTCGACCGAACGGCGTATTCTGCTCAACGTTCAGCTGGCCACTACCGTTACAATGCGAACATGTTTCAGGCTTCGTTCCTGGCTTAGCTCCTGAACCATGACACGTTTCACAAGACTCTTCTGTTGGAATCTGAATTTCAGTTTCTTTACCGAAAACCGCTTCTTCAAAAGAAAGTCTAAGTCCAAACTGAAGATCGTTTCCTTGACGAGGACCGTTTGGATTTCTGCGACCTCCTCCTCCACCAAAAAACATATCAAAAATATCACCAAAGCCATCAAAACCAGCTCCTCCACCACCAAATCCTTGGTTCGGATCGGTATGGCCAAATTGATCATAATGCGCTTTCTTCTGAGGATCACTTAGTGTTTCATATGCATCTTTTACTTCTTTAAATTTATTTTCCGCATCTGCCTCTTTATTAACATCTGGGTGATACTTTCTGGCAAGTTTACGGTATGCTTTTTTCACCTCATCGTTTGAGGCATTTTTATCTAATCCAAGTACTTCGTAATAATCTCGTTTACTCATATAGGACACTCCCGAATTCTCACATAAAAGTTATCTTACCATTGAATACCACCTGACTCAAGACGAAAAGTGCAAAGGTTTTGTTACGGTCTTAAGTCCGATGTTGTCATCTTCAACTCAGAAAAAAAGTCAAAGTCAAGAGGACCTGACTTTGACTTTTATCTGCTAAGTGTTACTTTTTGTCGTCGTTTACTTCTTCATAATCAGCGTCAACGATGTTGTCATCGTTCTTCGTTGATTGTCCTTCTGCATCACCTTGTTGAGCTTGAGCTTGTTGAGCTGCTTGCTCATAAAGTTTTACAGAAAGTTGTTGAACGATTTCGCTTAAAGCGTCTTTTTCTTTCTTGATCGCTTCGATATCGTCACCTTCAAGAGCCTTTTTCAAGCTCTCTTTCGCTTCTTCAGCTTTTTTCACTTCAGCTTCGTCAACTTTGCCTTCAAGGTCTTTTAACGTTTTATCAACTGTGAACACAAGCTGATCTGCTTCGTTTCTAGTGTCGATCTCTTCACGTTTCTTCTTATCTGCTTCCGCATTTTCTTCAGCGTCTTTTACCATACGATCGATCTCTTCATCAGAAAGACCTGTAGAAGATTTAATCGTGATGGATTGCTCTTTGTTCGTTCCTAGATCTTTAGCACGTACGTTTACAATACCGTTCGCATCGATGTCAAAGCTTACTTCGATTTGAGGTACTCCACGTGGTGCTGGTGGGATCTCAGATAACTGGAATCTTCCAAGCGTTTTATTGTGTGCTGCCATCTCACGCTCTCCTTGAAGAACATGGATATCAACAGATGTTTGATTATCAGCAGCCGTTGAGAACGTTTGAGATTTTGAAGTTGGAATCGTCGTGTTACGATCGATCAATCGAGTAAACACGCCACCCATCGTTTCAATACCTAATGAAAGTGGTGTTACGTCAAGAAGAACAACATCTTTCACATCTCCAGCAAGTACTCCACCTTGAATAGCAGCACCAAGAGCAACAACTTCATCAGGATTTACTCCTTTATGCGGCTCTTTGCCAGTAAATTTCTTGATTGCTTCTTGTACAGCTGGGATACGAGTAGATCCACCAACAAGAATTACTTTGTCAAGGTCAGAAGGTGACATTCCAGCATCTTGAAGTGCTCTGCGAGTAGGTCCCATCGTACGCTCAACTAATTCTGAAGAAAGATCTTCAAATTTCGCACGAGATAAGTTTAATTCCAAGTGCTTAGGTCCAGAAGCATCAGCTGTGATGAACGGTAATGAAATTTGTGTAGTTGTTACACCAGAAAGGTCTTTCTTTGCTTTCTCTGCAGCATCTTTTAAACGTTGTAATGCCATCTTGTCTTGAGAAAGATCGATACCGTTCTCTTTTTTGAATTCGCTAACTAAGTGGTCGATGATCACTTGGTCAAAATCATCTCCACCAAGCTTGTTATCACCAGATGTTGCTTTTACTTCGAAGAATCCATCGCCTAGTTCAAGGATAGATACATCAAACGTACCGCCACCAAGGTCAAATACTAGGATTGTTTGATCTTCGTCTTTTTCAAGACCATAAGCTAGAGCTGCTGCTGTAGGCTCGTTTACGATACGCTCAACTTGAAGTCCAGCGATCTGTCCAGCGTCTTTAGTAGCTTGACGTTGTGCATCATTGAAATAAGCCGGAACGGTAATTACCGCTCTTTCAACTTTTTCTCCAAGATAGTCTTCAGCATGAGACTTTAACTTTTGCAAGATGATCGCAGAGATCTCTTGTGGTGTATAGTCTTTACCTTCAACTGTTTCTTTGTGATCTGTTCCCATGTAACGTTTGATCGACATGATCGTGTTCGGGTTCGTTACAGCTTGGCGTTTAGCTACTTCTCCAACGGAACGGTCTCCATCTTTAAACGCTACAACAGATGGTGTCGTACGGTTACCTTCCGGGTTTGGAATTACTACCGCTTCTCCACCTTCCATAACAGCTACACAAGAGTTTGTTGTACCTAAGTCAATACCGATGATTTTACTCATGTTTTTTCCCTCCATCATTCATATGTAGTTTTATCTACGCGTTTACTTTAACCATTGCAGGTCGAATAACTCGATCTTTTAACATATAACCTTTTTGCAGTTCCTCAATAACTGTATTGGACTCTGATTCAGAATCCTCCACTTGCATAACTGCTTGATGCAGGTTCGGGTCAAACGTTTGACCTACAGACGGAATTTCTGTCAGACCTTCTTGTTTCAATGCATCTGCTAATTGACGATAGACCATTTCCATACCTTGAATAAGGGTTTTAGTCTGATCGTTTGTAGCTTCAGTCTTCAAAGCACGCTCAAAGTTATCAAGTGCAGGTAATAACTGTTCAAGAAGACTTTGAGATTTATATTTAAGGCTCGCTGCCTGCTCTTCTCTCGTTCTGCGGCGGAAATTATCATAATCCGCTTGAAGGCGAAGATTCTTTTGGCTTGCTTCCTCAAGCTTTGCTTCTAGCTCTGAGATGCGCTGTTGTTCTTCAGTAAGAGTTTCTTCTGAAGCAGGTTCTACTTCTTCAACAACAACTTCTTCTGTTTCTGTTACTTCTTCATTCACATCAGTTTGAGTTTGATCTTGAGTGATGTCCTCTTTGTTCATGCTTTCACCTCCCTAAAATAATCCACTAATTTGAAAAATCGTTTAATCGGTTCGTCATTTCCTTTGATAATGAATCTAGTAAAGAAATGACCTTCTGATATTCCATTCTGGTTGGACCGATTAATGAGATCGTACCTATATGTTTACCATGCATCGTATAAGAGGCATTGATCACACTGCAGTTTTTCATCGCTTCGTGTTCGTTCTCTGTACCGATTCTTATGGTCAGCCCTTTTTGTGTCGATGACACAAGCTTTTCCATCAAATCACGCGTTTCTAGAAAATCTAGAAGCGGTCTAACTTTATCTAAATCTCTAAATTCCGGCTGTGAAAGCATATTTGTCTTCCCGCCATAAAAAAGCTTTTCCTTCTTGCTCCATAGAAGAAGCTGATCTAAGAAAACACACATGTTTTGATAATCTTTAAGATGCTTTTTAAACACCGCCGAAAGTTCTTTTTGTATACGTGTGTTCAATTCTATCAATCGAACACCTGCAAGTCTTTCGTTTAGAATATTCACAAGTTTTTCTAGTTCTGAAGGTTCAATTGTATCAGGCAGCACAATCTGTCTGTTCTCAACATGCCCTGTGTTCGTCACAAAAATCGCAACTGCCACTTGGGAAGAGATCGGAATGATCTGCATATGCTTCAACTTCATATCTAATGCGTTAGGTCCTAACACAACAGATGTATAGTTTGTCAGATCTGATAGAATCTTAGCTGATTGATCGAATAACGCCTCTGCTTCTTGCACCTTTTCTGTAAATAAGAGTTCTGAGTGGCCAATCTCACTTTCTTTCATAGATAGAGAAGGAAGTAAGTGGTCCACGTAAAATCGATATCCTTTTTCAGATGGTATTCTACCAGATGATGTATGGGTTTTCTCTAGAAAGCCAAGATCCTCCAAGTCCGCAAGTTCGTTTCGAATCGTTGCGGGACTGTAGGTAATGTCCTCTCGTTTAGAGATCGTACGGGAACCTACAGGCTCAACATGCTTAATATAGTCATCTATTAAAACACGAAGAATAAAGAGTTGTCGTTCCGTTAACATACCATCACCCCACTTGTTAGCACTCTTAAACAGCGAGTGCTAAATCTATAATATAAGTTACCAAAAGGTACTCTCCGTTGTCAATCTAAAACTACACCAATAAATTCTTGAAAGACTTCGTTACCTAAAGGTCTTCCATCCTTTGTTAAAACGAGAGTGTCTTCTCTTTGTTCAAGCCAACCTTTTTGAATGAGTCTTTGAATAGGTTCTTTATAGATATCAAACATGGATCTACCATATCGACTCATAAAAGTTGCATCAGAAACACCTTCCCCTTTACGAAGACCCATGAACATTTCTTCTTCCATCTTTTCAGATAGTGGAACTTGATGTTCTTCAATATACGGAAAACCATGTTCCTCGATCAAGTTCATATATTGTTTTAAGGGACCTGCATTTCTTCTTCTTGTTCCTTCTACGTAACTATGAGCTCCAGCACCTATGCCAAAATATTCGTTATTATTCCAGTATTGGAGATTATGCTTACTCTCAAACCCCGGAATTGCAAAATTGCTGATCTCATATTGTTTGAATCCTTTTTTATCAAGAGCCTCGATTAAATACTCATACATCGCAGCTTCAAGCTCCTGTTCTGGAAGAACCAACTTGCCTTTTTGAGCCAAGTTATAGAAAACGGTTTTCTTTTCAATCTGCAGCGAATAAGAAGAAATGTGAGGAACATCTAATGCTAATGCTTCATCTACCGATTCCTTAAACATTTCCATCGTTTGGCCGGGCAATCCAAACATGAGATCGATCGACATGTTATCAATGCCTGCTTTTTTTGCCTCTGCAACCGTAGAATAGATATCTTCTTTGTTATGTGTTCTTCCTAACTTTTTTAGCAAGGAAGATTGAAAAGCCTGAACACCAACACTTAACCGGTTAACTCCATTCGCTTTTAATACTGCGATCTTTTCTTTTGTTGTCTGCTCTGGGTTCGCTTCAACCGTAAATTCTATTAGAGATCTGTTACCGAGCACTTCATTCACATCACCCAAAAACGTTTGCAGCTGTTGTTCGCTCAAAGCGGTTGGTGTTCCACCACCTACGAAGATGGTTTCCATCTCATAATTCTTGAACCTCGTCGTAGTATGAATCATTTCTTTTTTCATAGATTGCAAATACTCATCTACTGGCTGCTGATGAATAAATATCTTGTTAAAATCACAATAGTGACAAATTTGTACACAGAATGGGATATGCAGATATGCAGCTTTAAGCAAGTTGTTCACCGCCTTTTTGTCTCATAAATTAGGAAAGACCGCTAGAATTGCCTTCGCGGTCTTAAGTTACTTTTTATTTGTTGTTATTATTTGTATCATCCATACGAAGAACAGCCATAAACGCTTCTTGAGGAACGTCTACTCGACCGATCGTCTTCATACGCTTCTTACCTTCTTTTTGCTTATCTAAAAGCTTACGCTTACGGGAGATGTCTCCACCGTAACATTTTGCCAATACGTTCTTACGCAATGCTTTAATGTTTGAACGTGCCACGATTTTTTGTCCGATTGCCGCTTGAATCGGTACTTCAAACTGTTGACGCGGGATAAGCTCTTTAAGCTTCTCAACCACTACCTTTCCTCGCTCATATGCAAAATCTTTATGAACGATTACCGATAATGCGTCGATCTTTTCATTGTTTAATAATATTTCCATTTTAACCAGTTTAGATGGCTTATAACCGATCAGTTCGTAGTCAAGAGATGCGTACCCCTTCGTGCTCGATTTTAATTGATCAAAGAAATCATACACGATCTCAGAAAGAGGGATTTCATAGAGAACATTTACACGGTTGTTTTCTAAATAATCCATCGTCATGAAGATACCACGTTTCTTTTGACAGATCTCCATAATCGTACCAACATAATCGTTCGGTGTCATGATAGATGCTTTAACATACGGTTCTTCTACAACAGAAATCTTTTGAGCTTCTGGCATGTTAGCTGGGTTATCAACAATGATTTTTTCTCCATCTGTCATCGTAACATTGTAGATAACACTCGGAGCTGTCGCGATCAAGTCGATGTTAAACTCTCGCTCGATACGTTCTTGGATGATCTCCATATGAAGCAATCCTAAGAATCCGCAACGGAAACCAAACCCAAGAGCTTGAGAGGTTTCAGGCTCATATTGAAGAGCAGAATCATTTAGCACAAGTCGTTCTAAAGCTTCACGAAGATCGTTATATTTCGCTGTGTCTACTGGATATAATCCGCAGTAAACCATAGGGTTCATCTTTCTATAACCAGGTAGAGGCTCTGATGCACCTTTAACTGCGCTCGTGATCGTATCCCCGACTTGTGTGTCTCCAACATTTTTGATCGAAGCCGTTAAGAAACCTACATCTCCAACCGTTAAGAAGTCTTTTTGTACCGCTTTAGGGGTGAACACTCCGAGTTCAAGCACTTCAAATTCTTTACCTGTCGCCATCATCTTAATCTTATCGCCGACTTTAACCGTTCCTTCTGCCACACGAATATACGTTACTACGCCTCGATAAGGATCATAAAGAGAGTCAAAGATAAGCGCTTTTAGCGGTCCTTCTGGATCCCCAGGTGGTGCTGGAACTTTTGCTACGATCTGTTCTAAAATATCTTGAATACCAATACCTGCTTTTGCTGAAGCAAGTACTGCCTCTGAAGCATCCAAACCGATAACATCCTCGATCTCCTGACGCACTCGTTCAGGCTCTGCACTCGGAAGATCAATCTTGTTGATAACCGGCAGGATCTCTAGGTCATTCTCAAGAGCCAAGTAAACGTTCGCTAACGTCTGTGCTTCGATTCCTTGAGCAGCATCTACGATAAGTAATGCTCCCTCGCAGGCTGCTAAGCTTCTAGACACTTCGTATGTAAAGTCTACGTGTCCTGGGGTATCAATTAAGTGGAACGTATAAATCTCACCGTCTTTTGCTTTATATTGCAGCTGTACAGCATTTAATTTAATCGTTATTCCACGTTCACGTTCAAGATCCATTGAGTCTAACAGCTGCTCTTTCATCTCACGCTGTGTTAGTGCACTCGTTTCTTCCAAAATTCTGTCCGCTAAAGTAGATTTCCCATGGTCAATATGAGCAATTATGGAGAAATTTCTAATCTTAGCTTGTCTTTTTAATTTTTCTTCTCTGTTCATTATACGTTCACTCCTACAATTTTAGGAAAAGTCACTAGCTTTGATTATAGCAATACAAAGTATCCGTTTCAATCACAACCTAAAAAATAGGGTGAAGCTATGTTTTAAGTTTGCAGTAACTTTTACCTAAAATATTGTTCTGTTCGTTTTGAGGTTTATCAAATTCTTTATGCGCTAAGATGGAAGTCACCCAAATAAAAAGAACCAATAAAGGAAAGAATCCTTTATGGTCCTAGGGTGAAAACACAGCTAACATCTCACTAATAATAACACCAAATATCGAAATCATGACCCCAAAAGCTGAAGAGATCCATGACGTGAGTCTTTGCCCAAGCGCAGAAAATACATTGAACGAATCTATTTTACTTAATGTTTCTTGTTTTGCTTTAATATCATGACTTGTTACGGAAGCAGAGTTCTGTTTCGATTCTTTTTGCTCGTTAGAAGGAGTCGAGTTCGATTCAACACTTTCTAGCGAAGTTCCTTTAAGCTCATCCATCTCGAAATGCGCTTTTTGAATACCAAATAAAACCCCAAATAAAAGAATAGTTACCAGTCCGAAACACTTTAACATAAATTTTGTCATGATCATTCCTCCATACGGGGATATACGATTTAAATTTATGCACAAGCTTGTCCAAACATGCCTACATTTTAATGCGTATAAGAAGAAGTATTTCCTTGATCGATGCCTCCATGAAGAGCCGTGTTCAGACCATTCGCTAATACGTTGGCCATGTCCTCAATAAACACATCCACCTCTTTCGGTGTAACCATCAAATTATGCCCGATTGGAGCAAGTACTTCTCGGATCAACCTAAGTTTTTCATCTTCTTCAAGTACCCCAACAATTCCCAAGAACGATTTACGATGACCTTCATCAGGCAGATCATCATCTGTAAGTACTTTCTTTTCACCGAATGTCATACCCGCTGGTAAAAGGGACTTAGAAGGTTTATCCTTCTCACTCATCTCACGTCCAAGGTGCTTTAGAATAAAATCAATCGTATCACTCGTAATCGTAGCCGCATCGACTACTGTAGGAATTCCGATAGAGATAACCGGTATCCCTAACGTTTCTTTGCTAAGTTCTTTACGCTTGTTTCCAACCCCCGACCCCGGATGGATACCAGTATTTGAAACTTGGATCGTGGCGTTCACCCGTTCGATTGAACGGGATGCTAGAGCATCGATTGCGATTACAAAATCCGGATTTGCTTTTTTCACGATCCCATCGATGATATCACTCGTCTCAATACCTGTAATGCCCATGACTCCTGGTGATATCGCACAGACTGGACGAAATCCTTCTTCGACGTTTTCAGGAGCTAACTCGAAAAGATGCTTTGTGATGGTCAGATTTTCAACAACCAATGGACCAAGAGAATCAGGAGTTACATTCCAATTACCCAACCCTACAACCAGACAAGTATCGTCCTGCTTGATGCCTTGTTCTTTTAAGAAACGATTAAAATCATGTGCAAAAACTTCTTGCACGCGTTCTTGTAGCTTTGAATCTTTTTCACGGATTCCTTGAACCTCGAAAGTGACATATACGCCCGCTTTTTTCCCGGTAGTCTCCGCTCCCTTTTCATCGATCTCCACTCTAACGATCTTGATTCCGTCCCTATCTTTTTCATGTATGATGACACCTTCAAGTGTACTTTTATTTACAACTTCATCTTCTTTCAATAGCATATCGTGCGCTTCTATCGCCAGATCTGTTCGCACTGAATAGGCTGAGAGGTCCAAATCCTTACCCATAATCTACCACCTTCCTTTGTATTATTTTTGCCGCAACTCTTCCTTTTCATTCTTGTATTGCATTTAGAAGGCGATTTTGATAGAATACTTTGTGTCCTATTTTTTGCAACGGAAAGTAATTTTGTTGCTCATGGTTCATTTAGGGAGGTGAATGGATTGGCTAATATTAAATCAGCGATTAAACGTGTAAAAACTAACGAAAAGCGTCGTGCACACAACGCTTCACTAAAGTCTGGCATGCGTACTGCTATCAAAAACTTTGAAGCACTTGCAGCTTCAAACAATGCAGAAGGTGCTCAAGCAGCTTTTGTTACTGCTTCTAAGAAGATTGACAAAGCAGCAAACAAAGGACTTATCCACAAAAATGCAGCTTCTCGCCAAAAGTCTCGTCTTGCTAAGGCTTTAAACGGTGTTAACGCATAAATTGAAGGATGAAACCCGAAAAACGGCCTTACACCAATAGGTCGTTTTTTTATTTTGCACAAAATGTTAAAAATCCAGCTCCCCTTTTATAGAGGAGCTGGATTTTTTTGAATTCTGTACAATATGTCGTTACTCTCACCTTTTAGATTCTTGAGTCTCATCAAGTGACGTTCCCTTTTATGAGCCTTGTGAGAGCTTCACGATCTCTAACTCTAGTAAAAGTGTTTTGTCCATCTGTCCCGTTTTTAATTTATAATCTGTTTCAGCAAATTCATTCAGACAGTTCCTAAGAAAAACTTCTTGAAATCGATTCGCATGTTTTGCCGCTAGCTTTACTGCGTAAGGATGCAGTTTAAGAGAAGAAGCGATTTGCTTTTCTCCATATCCTTTCTTTTGCAGTTCTTTGACGCCATTTATCATTCGAAATTGCCTAGTGATCAAAGCATGAATCTGTATCGGCTCCTGATTTTGTTTCATGAGATCATAAAAACTTCTTAGCGCTTGTTCTGTTCGTTTATGCACCACATGATCGACTAATGCAAAGACATCATCTTCTAGAGTTCTTGCTACTAATGTATCTACAGTATCCTTCGTAATTACACCATTCACACCTACAAAAAGAGCCATTTTTTCCATTTCTTTTGCCAATACTGCCATACGCGTTCCTAATCTTGAAAGAAGAAGTTGAACCGCTTCTACATCAATGGATACCTCTAAGTTCGAAGCTTCCTTATGTAGCCATTTTTCTGCCGTATCGTTACTAAGTTCTGAAACCTGAATCATTTCAGATTGTGCTTTTACCAATTTTACTATTTTCTTGCGTTCATCTAGTTTTTCATGGGGAACTACGATGACTAACGTTGTATATTCTGCAGGGTTTTGTATGTACTGTTCAAATGCTTTGAAGTCGTGTTCGATCTTTGATTTATCTTTTGCAGCTGTTAGGAAATTTGCGTTTTTTATTACGACGACGCGGCGATCTCCCAAGAAAGGCATCGTTTCTGCGTCTTCAATAATCTCTTGTACAGAGATTTCGTCCAGATTATGTACACTTAAGTTAAAGTCCTTTTCGTCGGGAGACAAAAGGCCTGATATAGTTTGTATCGCTTCTTCTGCTAAATAAATTTCGGTTCCCCAGATCAGATAGACCGGGGATGTTTCATTGTTTTTTATTTTCTTTTTTAACGTATCTACAGTAAGCACCTTTTTCACCTCTATCTCTTATCCTATGAGGAACTAAGTGCATTTGCAAGCAAAAGAAGGAACAGCGCATGTCTGTTCCTTCATTTATGATAAACACTAACACCAAAACGATATAATCGTTTAAGGCTAGCTTTAATAGGATATCCTATGCATTTTAAAAATATTGGTGACAACGAATCTCATCTTTGGTAAGTTTTAGATAAAACACGTAAAAGAAAGCATTTTCAGTATGGATTTTTTAAAATTGATAACGTATACTAAGGATGGATTAGGAGGGTTGTCACATGAACCATTTCGAAAAAGATGTACAGAGTAAGCGTAACGACCTTATTGATTCCGGTATGGGTTTTGTTGTATCGTTTGGATTCTTTACGGTAATCTTCGCCATCGGAGTCATTCTAAAAGCAATCGCATAATACATAAAAAAGACCGAATTTATTCGGTCCTTTTTTATTGTGCAGTGTTAACTTTCATCCTCTTTTTGTTTACAATTATTGAAATATCCCCGTGCTCATCTGTCCGATAAATAGTAACGTTTCTCTCACGTAACCTTTTCAAAACTTCTAGTGCCGGATGGCCATATAAATTATTTTTCCCCGCTGAAATAATTCCAAATTGAGGAGAGACCTTATCTAAAAAAGATGCCGTTGAAGAAGTTACACTACCGTGGTGACCAACCTTAAGAACATCCGCTTTTATTTTTGGAAAACTATTTATGACTTCCCTTTCAGCTTCCTCCTCCATATCACCCGTTAATAAAAATGTACGATTATAAATCTTTAGCCAAAGAACGATAGAATTATTATTTGAAGTACTTTCTTGAGATCCTGGATGCAAAACGAAAAAGGAGGAATGAGCTGATTCCCATTGCATACCTTTACCTAACTTCACCACATTGATGTTATTTTTGGCTGATGTAGTTTCGATGAGGTTCTCAAGATTATTGTTCTTTCGTTTATATGGCAAAAAAACATTACTTACCTTACTATGTTCAAGCAAAAACTCACCACCCCCAGCATGGTCCATATCTCCGTGTGTGATCATCAACCCATCTAAATGTCGAATTCCTTTCGCTTTTAAGAATGGATATACGACTTCTTTTGTAACGTCATATTCTTCCTCTCTTTTTTCCCAATCCTCTTGATCAAATGAAACTGAACCGCCAGTATCTATCAAATAGACGGCTTTTCTATAGGGTAATTCAACGAGGATGCTATCTCCTTGTCCTACATTAATAAATGATATTGTTGCATTTGGGTTCACATATGGTACTCCCCAATGAATGAAGCAGACAAAAAGGAAGGGCACAGAGAACACTATGTGAATGCGTTTGGTAAGCTCCCATCTATAGAGTAAGTAAAAAATCGCAACAAAATAAAGACCAAATATCCAATCTGTTGGCCTGCCTAAAACAACAGCCATTTTGAGGAATTGAGCCTTTTCCATAAACAACACAGAGAAATTAAACAAGGATTCAATAATCTCGTTAACGATCGGAATGGTTCTTGGTGCAAAAATAGAAAGAAGTAGAGTAAAAAAAGAAAGGGGAAACAAGACCATGGATACGAATGGGATGTATAACACATTAAAGGGAATTGATAACAATGAAAATTCAAAGAAATGATACAAAATGATTGGGAAGGAAAATAAAGAACAGATGAATGAAGTCAAAATCAGCAATCTAAGAGGAGAAGCCTTTTCGAGTACATAAATTGAAGTGATCAATACGAATGTCATCAAAAAAGAAAGTTGAAACCCAAGATTAAAAGCAAAGGAAGGATTATAGCTCAGCATCCCTATGCATACCGTTGACAACAGGGTTACAGGGTGCATTTTTCTTCTTAACATCATAAAACATATCACGATGATGCCCATCATACCCGCTCGTATGATTGAGCTCTCTGCTCCCGTGAGAACAATATAAACCGGTAAGAAAATGATGATCAATCCATAAGCAATTTCCTTAACCACACCTACCCTAACAAGAATTACGTATAAAAAGTAAGTAACAATTCCAACATTAAATCCGGATACCGCCAATAGATGGGTCAAGCCTAAACCTTGATAGTAATGAAGTGTTTCTGCCTCAATTCCGTTTCTATAACCAAAAAGCAGAGCATTCATCAGACCGGCTGTGTTATTGGAAAAATGACGTTCTAATTCTTTAATATTCTTACTTCTCCAACTCTTGATGTGTTCATGAACACTTAACTTATTTGTCTTCTTACAGTACTCCACGCCAAACTCTACCGTTTTTAAAGTCCAATAGATCTTGTTGTTCTTTAAATACTCACGATAATCCATTCCATAAAAATGGCTTTTTTTTCGGGGTTTTTCAAGTTTTCCTTTTATAATGCATGATAGGTTGATACTTAGTTTTTTTAGCTGTTCTTTTTCAAACGCTGATTTTATTTTATGATAAACTACAACCGTTTCATCATTCGTTACAAGTTCAAAACTCAATAAGTTTCCATCTATCTTGGGAATCGATTTAATACTGCCTGAAAACATGATCTGCTCTGCTGTTAGCTTTGTGAAACTATGAGTGCTATCGTAATGAGAGTAAGTGAAAAAGATGGGTAGAAAAATAAGGATATATATAGATTTTTGTCTAAGTTGTATAAAAATAACGATAACCAGGAAAGCCAGCAAAACGATCCCGGTTACCGAAGGATGCTTGGAAAGCCATATCCCATAGAATACAGAGCCAGCACTTAAGACGGCATATCTTGGGTTCATGCTTTATGCGTAAGAAATGTAGAAGGCAAGAAGTTCATTTCAACTTTTTCAACGATGACTCCCGCTTCTTTAAACTGCTCAATGCTATAGGGATGATTTTTATAGTCCTGACCGTAATAGATCTTTTTGATACCACTCTGTATGATTGATCTACAACAATGCAGACAAGGGAAGTGGGTTACGTACATTTCGGCACCTTCTGTCGGTACACCGAACTTTGCACATTGCAATAGGGCGTTCATCTCGGCATGAATCGTTCTCACACAATGACCATCAATGACATAACAGCCTTCGTCAATACAATGAACACCACCTGAGATCGAGCCATTATAACCTCCAGCGATAATCCGTTTATCTCTCACTATTGTTGCTCCAACTGCTAATCTAGTACATGTACTTCTTAGTGCAAGCAATTGACTTTGTGCCATATAATATTCGTTCCACGATATTCGCTGCAACGCTAACCGCCTCCTCTATTTCTATAACCCTAGTGTAGTATTCGTCATTTAAAGAATCAATAAAAACCCTTACTCAAAGCTAATTTGATCTCTCCACTGTTCGATGGTCTTCTCTCCGATTCCCCTAACTTCTAACAACTGTTCTAAAGTTGTGAAAGGACCGTTCTCTTCTCGATAGGAGATAATGTTTTGAGCTTTTGCAGGACCAACACCGTTTAGCGTTTGAAGTACTGTTTCATCCGCAGAATTGATGTTAACCACCGTACCGTTTTCGTCCAAAGGTTTACTGGAAGCTTGTTGCAACTCATACTTTTCACCTTTCTCTGCTACATACACGATCATCTCATCGGATATTTTTAACGCTTGATTAACGGAACGAATTTCTGCTCTTTCCTCAAAACCACCAGCCATTTGTATCGCATGCAACACACGGTCTCCTTCTTTTAACTCGTAAACTCCCGGACGATTAACACTTCCTTGCACATCAACCATAATCTCGGTCTTTCTTTTGTTGTTTTCCTCATTCTTTCCATTAGGCTTATCAGTGGAAATTAGCGATTCCGGTTCCGTTTGTTTAGGTATTTGTGAGGTAGTAGGCATATTTGGTTCACTTTGAAAATAATTCATTAGAGATACAATAATTGCAAGGATCAATAATATGCCACCGCCAATAAACCAGTTCATATGCTGCTTGTATTTTTCCATCATTTCACCTTCTTAATTAGGCTTGAACTTACAAAAAACATATTTGATTCACAACGTGCATAAATTTGAACGTAGAGGAAGGAGGTTCAGATATGAAGGTTGGAATTATCGGAACCGGAAATATGGGAAGCGTTCTTGCTTCTTCTTTTATCGAATCTTCAGCCATTCAGCCATCAAGGCTCATGGTCACTAACCGTACACTGTCAAAAGCGGAGAGGCTGCAGAATGCCTATCCGAAGTTGAAGGTCGGAAATACCCCTGAAGAAGTTTTTCGATTCGCTGAGATTGTGTTTATATGTGTGAAGCCACACGAGTTTTATTCATTGCTTTCTAGCAATAAAAATTCAATCTCTAAACATCAATTGCTTGTTTCGATTACGAGTCCTATTTCATGTGAACAGCTGGAAGATCTGCTAGATTGCAATATTGCAAGAGCTATCCCAAGCATTAATAACCGAGCACTAGCTGGATCATCTCTTGTATCGTTCGGGAAAAGGTGTCACCCTGATTACAAAGAGAAACTTCTATCTTTAATGAGCTCTATTTCTACACCACTCGTTATCGATGAAAATATCACTCGGATCTCTTCAGATATCGCGAGTTGCGGGCCGGCGTTTATGGGTTATGTTCTGCAATGCTTTATTAATTCAGCAGTCGATCAAACCGATATCACAAAAGCACAGGCAACTCAACTGGCAAGCGATATGATTATCGGAATGGGAAAACTACTTGAGAAAGACATCTATACGTTACCAACACTTATTCAAAAGGTATGCGTAAAGGGTGGTATCACAGGAGAAGGGATCAAGATCCTGAGCAATGAGGTCGATGAAGTATTCGACCATGTTATTAAGCGTACACACGAAAAATATCATGAAGAATGCGACAAAGTGAGTCAGCAGTTTGAAGTGAAAGAAGAACTCAAGTAATTTCTATCGTCATTATAAAACATATAAAAAAAGAAAGCCGGGATCTAAATCCCGGCTTTCTATAGTTCATCGAACCCGTTTTCATCCGAAACTTTCGTGTATTGTCTCGATTTCTGCTCAAAAAAGTCACTTTTTCCGGAATTCACATCAGAATATGCTTTTATCCAGGGAAGTGGATTCTTATTGTATTCTGGGTATAGTTTGTTAAAACCTAACTCGTTCAACCGTTTATTCGCCATAAATTTAATATATGCTTCAAGATCGGCTTCACGAATGCCCTCAAATGAATTTCCTATAATATATTTACTCCACTTGATCTCAAGCTGAGCGGCCCTGTCAAACGTGTCCCTCGCAAAATTCTCCAGCTCTGCATCTCTTAATTGCGGATCTTCTTCTAATATTCCCTTGAAAATTTGAGTAAATAGATAAACATGCAGCTGCTCATCTCTATTAATATAGTTGATCATCGTTGAAGTCGAAACCATCTTTTGATTCCTGGCTAAATTATAAAAAAAGCTGAATCCGGAATAAAAATTCAATCCTTCAAGAATCACGTCGTAAATAATAGATTTCAAAAAGGTACGAGGCGTAGGGGTTTGAAGAAATTCCTCATACCCTTCAACAATGAAATCATTCCTCTCTCTTAGCACCTCATCTGTTTTCCAGTATTCAAATATTTCATCCTGCTTGCTCTTCGGTACCAAAGAGGACAACACATACGAATAGGACTGATTATGAACGACTTCTTGAAACGATAGAGTCGCCATGAGCGCAGCAAGACTGGAATCTGTTAAATATGCTGCCACTTTACTCGAATAATCTGTTTGAACACTATCTAAGAACGCCAATAAACCAATAATTTTATTAAAAGTATCTTGCTCTTTTTCACTCAAATTAACATATTGCTTACTATCACTAGACATATTGATCTCGAACGGCGTCCAAAAATTAGCCAACATGTTTTTGTATAGGGGATAAGCCCACTTATATCTCACATCGTCCCAGTTTAAAATATTTGAACTCTTACCGTTGATAATTCCTGTAGATCGATTAGGAGCTTCCACATCATAGATTCTTCTCTCTTTAAGGTGTTCAACCTCTTTAACTTTCACAGCTTTCACATCCTTCTAACTCAATCGAAGTAGACCTAGTATAATAAGTAGTCTTTAACCCTTTTTTAAAGCTTAACAGATGAAGGTGTAACAGATCTTTTGCCTTGATGTTGTGATTAACATAAAGATTAAACGAAATGGACTGATCGACGTGTCTTTGTCTAGCAGCATTCTGTTCGATACTCCAAGTTTGATCGATCAAGAACGCGGATTTATAGTACCATGTTGTTTCTGCATTCAAATCGGGTGCTGTTACAGGGATCTTGTAATTCTTTTTTTCTTCGGAATAGAATTTTTTAAATATCGGATCCACACTCGGTGTTGAATTTGCGATGATCGAAGTCGATGAATTCGGTGCCACTGCAATGAGGTATCCATTCCTTAGACCATGTATGTTAACTCTTTCTTTTAAACTCTCCCACTCTTTAGAGGAATAGTTCCGTTTTGAAAAATAGTTTCCGGTTTCCCAATCCGAACCCAAAAACGCTTGATATCTTCCCTTTTCTTTCGCAAGCTCACAACTAGCATTGATCACATAATAATTGATGGTCTCATAGAGATGATCAGCATACGTAACCGCTTCTTCACTTTCCCACTTGATTCCCTCTTTTGCTAAGAGATGGTGCCATCCAAACGTACCTACACCGATCGCACGATATTTCTTATTTGTTAGCTCCGCTTGAGGTACATCTATACGATTAAGATCAATAACGTTATCGAGCATTCGGATCTGGATATCGATAACTCTTTTGAGTACGTTAGCGCCGATGACTTTAGCAAGCGAAAGAGAAGATAGATTACAAACAACAAAATCTCCTGGCGTTTTTCTGATGACGATTTCTCCGTTCTCTGCTTTCTCTGACGTGACCACTGTTGCAGACATGTTTTGCATAATTTCTGTACATAGGTTAGAAGCATAGACCATCCCTTTATGTGCATTGGGATTTAACCGGTTGACAGTATCTCGATAAAACATGAAAGGTGTTCCGGTTTCAAGTTGCGACTTCATGATCCGTTTCATAATTTCAATAGCAGGAATACACTTTTTTGAAAGTCTCTCATCGTTGACACAATCTTTATATCTTTCACTAAAGTTACCTGAACCAATTCTTTCATCGTAGAAATCTTCTAAGGAATACCCTTTGATCTTTCTTACCTCATGAGGATCGAACAGATACCAATCCTCGCGTTTTTCCACGCATTCCATGAAAAGGTCCGGCAGACAGACACCTGTAAATAGGTCATGCGTTCTCATTCGTTCATCACCATTATTTAATTTTGCATCTAAAAACTCTAGGATGTCTTTATGCCAAATGTCTAAGTAAACAGCAATCGCTCCTTGCCTCTGGCCAAGCTGATCGACAGATACCGCTGTGTTGTTCAACTGTTTCATCCAAGGTATTACACCCGATGAATTTCCTTTGAATCCTTTAATATCCGAACCTCTAGCCCTAATTTTCCCGAGATAGATCCCGAGTCCACCTCCACCTTTTGAAACAGTTGCAGCATCTGTATTAGAATCAAATATCCCTCTTAAGCTATCGTCGATCGTATCAATAAAACATGAGCTAAGCTGGCCATAACTCTTACCTGCATTCGCTAATGTCGGGGTAGCAACCGTCATATATAGATTGGAGAGAGCCCAGTATGCTTCTTCGACTAATTGAAGCCTATTCATTTTGTTCTCGTCTCTCATTAAAAACAACGCGATCAACATCCAGCGTTCTTGTGGCAATTCATAGATTTCATGATTGAATCCTTTTGCCAAGTACCGATCCGCTAGCGTTTTTAGTCCAATGTATGTAAAAAGCTTATCTCTAGATGGATCGATCATATTTTCTGCTTTCTCCAAGTCTTCCTTTGAGTATGATGAGAGAATGGTATCATCATAGATATCCATCCCTACTAACTTTGTGATCAACCCATAGAGGTTCGTATATGGCTTATTTCTTGTCTCCACACGATTCTTCATTACTTCTTCATACAACTGCCTTAAATAGATCTGTGATGCCACAAACGTCCACTCTGGGTTCTCTGCATCCAATCCATTTAATGCTTCCATGATTAACTGTCTATAAAGTGAGCTTGATTCCTGTGTATGATTTTCTAATTTCTCCGCATGTTTTAGAAAGTTGTCCGCTTGTATGTTCGGATAATTTTTGACACAACTCCTTAACCACTCCCCGAGCAAAGAGTTTTCAGTTGTCATTTTCATAGTTAAAACACTCCTTAGGTCATAATAAAAACCCTCTTCCATCAGGAAGAGGGTTTCAAGAATCACATGTATTTTGCTAGATGATAGTTAGCATAAAACAGCGGCAGTTCTTTCTCCCAATCCCCGAGGAAAAGAAAATAGGAGTCTTCAGGCAGGTCTACTGGCTTTTGCTTCTTCCTACTTTGGGCCTTCCCATACAGCAGTCATTTTATTAACTGATCTGTACAGTGGCTATTCCATTTCGTCCACAATTACAGTTGCGGGGACAGCTTCGGCATTGAACCGAATTCCCTTTTAAGCCGGATGTTCCGGCACCTGAATTCTCCATATATAGTTTTGTATTATCTACTTTGACACTAAATATAGTGAATGTCAATAACTTCTCTATTCTTTATTGCGAAACATAGCCGCCGTCGATCACAATCGCTTGCCCTGTAACACCCTTCGCATTCTCACTAGAAAGAAAGAGTGTGTAATCTGCTATTTCTTGAACATCTAACAATCTTTTTTGAGGAACAAGTGGATAGATCACTTCTTCCAGAACTTTCTCTAACTCAACGTTTCTTGTTTTCGCCAGATCTTCTAATTGTCCTCTTACAAGTGGTGTATCAACATAACCAGGGCAAACCGCATTTACCGTTATTCCATGTGGCGCACCTTCTAAAGCGGCCACTTTCGTTAGTCCGATAACGCCATGCTTTGCACTATTGTATGCGGATTTTCCGGCAAAACCTACAAGTCCATTGATTGAGGCCATATTTATGATACGTCCGAACCCTTGTTTTTTCATGATTGGAAAGACATGTTTTGTCGCTATGAATGGAGCTGTCAGCATAACATTGATCAACTGTTGAAACTTCTCTGTTGGAAACTCTTCGAGTGGCGACACGAACTGCAATCCTGCATTGTTGATCAGCACATCGATACGACCATAGTGCTTCAATGTTTCATCCAATGCTTCTGTTAACTCATTTTCTTGTGTCACATTACAGCCGATTCCAATCGCATCTAGATCAGCTTGCACGAGCGATTGTGCAGAATCCTTGGCACGCTCAGGATCTAGATCACTGATTGCTACTTTAGCTCCTTGTTCTGCGAATGCTTTTGCTAACTGTAAGCCGATCCCACTTGCTGCTCCTGTAATAAAAACCACTTTTCCCTCAACGAACGCTCTCATAAAATGCTTACTCCTTTCTATGAAATTGGTTATACGATCCCAAGTCCGTAATAAAGACCAATAATAACAAATACGGCAATCGTCTTAATAATAGTCATCGCAAAAATGTCAATATACGCTTGTTTATGGGTCAATCCTGTAACAGCTAACAACGTAATAACAGCACCGTTGTGAGGAAGTGTATCCATTCCACCACTCGCCATAGAAGCAACACGGTGAAGTACTTCTGGATCGATTCCTAGTTTGTCAGCCTGTGCGATATACGTTTCACTCATCGTTGCGAGCGCGATACTCATTCCACCAGAAGCTGATCCTGTAATACCAGCTAATGTTGTAGTCGTAACCGCTTCATTGATCAACGGATCTTTAATCGTATTCGACATCGCGGAATTTACAGCAGTAAAGCCTGGTAGTGCTGCGATAACACCACCAAACCCATACTCAGATGCTGTGTTTAGTGTTGCAAGCAACGCTCCACCGATCGATAGATTAATTCCTTTATTAAAGTTGTTTTTAATTCTCTTGAACGAGAACAAAAGAACGGTAACGATACCTATGATCAAAGCACCTTCGACTGCCCATACTGCAGCTAAAGATGGAATTTGTATCTCAGGTACATTCTTCATTCCAATCGCAGAAAAATCGAACGTCTTTCCGTAATATTTCGGAATCAAAACAGTGAACCATTTATTGAACACGCCAACCAAAATAAGAGGAAGAATCGCTATAAAGGCATTAGGCAGATTTTCTGAATCCATTTTCTCAGGTTCGTTGCTATGTCCTGTTCCGTAACCTTCTCCTTTTGCAGCCGCTTGTCTACGTCTCCATTCCAGATAGATCATACCTGTGATGAAAACAAACATTCCCCCGATAAACCCGAGCCAAGGTGCAGCCCACGTTGTTGTACCAAAGAAAGAGGTTGGGATAATATTTTGTATCTGTGGACTCCCAGGAAAAGCATCCATCGTAAATGTAAAAGCACCTAGTGCGATCGTACCTGGGATAAGTCTTTTAGGAATATCCGCAAGCTTAAATAGTTCAGATGCAAATGGATAGAGTGCAAAAGCAACAACAAACAATGATACTCCACCATAAGTCAATATCGCACCAACGAGTACGATCGCAAGCATCGCTCTTGCAGGTCCGATTAGTTTGATAACGAACTGAGTGATTGATTTCGCAAAGCCTGACATTTCAATAACTTTTCCGAAGATGGCTCCTAGTAGAAAGACCGGAAAATAAAGTTTGATGAAGCCGACCATCTTCTCCATAAATACACCTGAGAAGAAAGGTAGTACGTGACCAGGTTCAGTAAGCAATACAGCAAACAATGCAGCGATTGGTGCAAATAGAATAACGCTGAATCCTCTGTAAGCTACGAACATTAAAAAGAATAATGCTAATAAAATAATAATAATGTCCATTTCATATTCCCCCATTCTATCAATTTAACATTTTTGAAGCGCTTTCATTTTTTTAGCATCATCACCTTTCCAAATCGGTTACACCCTGTAAATTATTTGCAAGTTTTATGCCAACATCAAAAGGTATAAGATGTAAGCTAGAAAATTTAGATTTTCCGTAAAAACGGAAATTAATAAAACGTTACAAAGATTATTTGACTATAGAAAACCACATTAAGCGGACCGGGCTTGATACGTCAGATTATAATTAACAAAATGAAACATTCCGAAAAAACGGAAGTTCTTTCCGGTTTTTCGGAAAATCAGAGTACCTTATCGAATGTTATATTTTTTTATCTTATCATATAGATTCGTCTTTCCGATGCCTAGATGTTTAGCGACACGCATAATATCTCCGTTCATCGTCTCCAAGTAGTATGAGATCACATTTTTCTCAGTTTCTTGAATGTGTTCTTTTAAGGTCAGCTGCTTTCTATTGATTCCAAGTTTTTCTTTTAAAAAATCAGGAAAAACATCTAACGATAATCGGTCACTATGTGTAAGCTGGATGGCTGCTTCTACGAAGTTTTTTAGCTCTCTAGCATTTCCTGGCCAGCTGTAGGCTAAGAATGCTTCTTTTACATCGTCATCAATACTTAGTATCCGTTTACCAGTTTCAGCACAGTTCAAGCGGATAAAGTTTTCAGCGAGTGGCCAGATATCTTCTTTCCTATCACGAAGTGGTGGGATTTGAATTTGAAGAACATTTATACGATAGAACAAGTCTTCACGAAACTTATTTTCATTGATTAATCTCTCTAATGGGCGATTTGTAGCAGCGATCACCCGAACATTTACTTTTTGCGTATGTACTGAACCTACTGGCTCTACTTCTTTTTCTTGAAGAACACGCAACAGTTTTATTTGCATGCTTTGAGGAAGATCGCCAATCTCATCTAAGAATAAAGTTCCACCGTCTGCAAGCTGAAACTTACCTAGTTTTCCACCTTTTTTTGCACCTGTAAATGCCCCTTCAGAGTAGCCGAAGAGTTCAGATTCAAACAGATGCTCAGGAACCGCTCCGCAATTTAGTTTGATGAAAGGCTTTCCACTTCTTTCACTTAATTGGTGGATACTATGGGCTAGCAACTCTTTTCCTGTACCACTCTCCCCACGGATCAATACTGATAGATCCCCACTGGCAATATTCTTCACATGCTTCTTTACTTTTTGAACTTCTGTTGAAGTACCGGCAAAGTCGTTCAATGTATAAGAAGCTCCATTTATTTCTTCCCACTCTTTTTTATAGAAATTGAGTTCATGAAGGAGCGCTTTTATGTGAGAGTTCATCTTTTTCCATTGTTCTGTATCTCTAAATATTACGGTTCCAACAGCTCCAATTACTTTTCCATCATTTAGAATTGGTATACGGTTTGCTATCATGTAGTTGCCTCTAATGAACTGAAGATCCGCAATCTCAACTTTTCCTTGTAAAACGTCTCTGTGCATTTTTGTATTTTCAATAACCTTAGTAACATGCTTTCCTATTACTTCTTTAGGGTTTTCGCCTAGAAACTCGCAGTACGTTTTATTCATGTATCGGACGATTCCTTCGTGATCAACAACGACTATCCACTCGTAAGCACTATCGATGATCGTCTCTAGAATGTTGTTTTTGAACAATGGATCTTGATCAAACATGTATATCACCTAATTCTCTAGAAAAGTAATCATTCTTATGTGTAATTGTAACGCTTCCTAATAAAAAAGACAGCACCTAGGCTGCCTTCTCATGATTTTATTTTTTTCTCGCGACAAATAAGATTCGTTCACTTTCTTCGGTAGGCTCTGTTCCTTTGAAATCGGCTGAGATATCTAAGTGTTCAAATCCACACTCTTTTAACCAATTACAATAGTCCTCGATGGCGAATGTTCTTTGTGTATGCAGTTCATCATATCGCTCGTATCGTTCTCCGTTTTGCATGAAGAAGGATAGGTCATGTTCCACACTGTTTTCAAGCTCACCTTGATAGCATTGCCATATGTAAGATAGCTTTTCATCATTACTTCCAAATGTTTGTCCGATAAAGATTTCATTGATCTTATGTATGGAATGAACATCGAAAAGAAGGAGTCCTCCTGTTTTCAGGTGGTTACCAGCTGAAAGAAATGTACGTTTTACATCTTCTTCCGTCAAGATATAATTCAGCGAGTCACATAATATCGTTACACAATCAAAGACACCTAGTCCTTCTAACTCTCGCATATCTTGCTGAAAAAGGTTCAGTTTCACTTTTTCGAGTTCGGCTTTCTCTTTGGCGACCATCAACATGTCTGTTGAAAGATCCACCCCTGTAACATCAAAGCCTTCTTTAGCAAGTAGAACCGTCATCGATCCCGTCCCACAACCTACATCTAAAAACCGCTTTCCATTTTCTAAATGCTTTGAGGCGGATGTTTTAACAAAGTTAAGCCATTCATCGTATGGAGCGTCCTCCATCAACTCATCGTATAGATAGGCAAATCGCTGATAACTCATCTATATGTTTTGTTGTGGGGCAATAATAGCATCTACATCAATCTTATTCGCGTCTCCCCATAATTTCTCAAGATTATAATAGCTGCGATCATCGCGATGGAATACATGAACGACGATGTTTGCCAGATCGATTAAAACCCATCTTGCATGGTCAAAACCTTCCATTCTGCGAATTTGAATATCATTCTCTAAGGCAACATCTTTTAGTTCTCTTGCAATCGCTTGAACTTGTTTTTCAGAATTACCATGACAGATAACAAAGTAATCCGCTACAAGTGAAATTCCTTCCATATCTAAAACAGCAATGTTTTCTGCTCTTTTATCATCAGCGGTCTTTACGACCAATTCCATAAGCTCTTTTACGTTCATCCAGTGCACTCCTTCTCTTTTTTTAGTTTAATCTCTTGAAGCAATCCATTGTACGCTTCAAACGTGAGTGGATAGATCTTTTGATTCTGTTTCATTAGAAAAGCAATCGTGTTCCGAACTGCCATCAAACAAGCTTGATCAAGATCATTCTCTGCCATCTCTCTGACACTTTCCACACCCGGGAAATTACGGTTCGGTTCTATGTAATCTGCTAAGAATATTACCTTCTCAAGCAGAGTCATCGCTCCGTTACCCGTTGTATGGTAATAGATCGCACGCAGTATGGCTTCATCCGTTATTCCCACTTCTTTTTTCACTAAATATGCTCCGACCGGCGCATGCAATACTTCATTACCATAGTGTAACAAGTCTTGTGAAAGTCTCTCGCTTCGTACGATCTCTCTCATCTCTTCCTTTGGTCGAAATTTAGCATAATCATGAAATATGGCAGCAATTTCAGCTTTTTTAAGATCTACACCATATTTTTTAGCTAAAACAAGACTTGCCTCTTCCACTCCTAAGGTATGGATGTAACGATGCTCTGTGAGCTGTTTTTTCACAATTTCTAATGCTTTATTTCGTTCCATAAAGGTGGTTCTCCTTTATATGATTCCAAACCTGATCTGAAACATAGTAACGAATATTCTGACCAGCGCGTGACCGATTACGTATAAACGATGACGAGATCTCAATAATAGGTACTTCTACACGTTTTACCCGATACCTCTCCCAATGATGGTCAACCGCATACCCCGCACGACCGACACCTGCAAAATCAACAAGGTTCTTTAACTCATCAATTTTATGCCAGTCGCTTAAGGAATGAACCATGTCTCCACCCATAATAAAAGTGAAGTTTACAGAAGGGTATTTTTCTTTTAGAAGACGTATCGTATCAATAGTATATGAAGGTCCACTTCTCTCAAATTCAAGCAATGAAAGGGAAAACTGCTCATTGTTACCAATCGCTTTTTGCACCATTTCTATGCGTATCTCATCAGAGACTTCATTGTCTTTTTCTTTATGAGGAGGTGCAGAAGAAGGCATCCACCATACTTCATCTAGGTGCAATTGAGTTAATGCTTCTTGAGCAATTAGCATATGTCCGATATGTGGTGGATTAAACGTACCTCCAAAAAGTCCTATTTCTTTATTCATTACATATCACTCCTTAAGGGAGTTGGATGCGTTTTTGATTGATCGATTCTTTGTAAAGTACGATCGTACTACCGATCACCTGAACTAACTCTGCTTTTGAACCAGAATAAAGCTGTGACGCTACTGTATCTTTATCATCTTCGCAGTTTTGAAGCACGCTAACTTTAATCAGCTCTCTCGCTTCTAGTGCTTCCTCAACCTGTTTGATTAAATTTGAATTCACTCCACCTTTACCAACCTGAAAAATAGGTTGAATGTGGTGTGCCTTAGATCTTAAAAAACGTTTTTGTTTACCTGTAAGCATAGTTACCTCCTAAGTTGTTCCATAACGACTTGTTTCATATTATTTGTATCAGGAAAAGTACCTGTCCACTTTTCAAATGCCATAGCTCCTTGCATGACGAGCATAGATACACCATTATCTGTTGTGGCGCCTTTTTTCTCTGCTTCCTTAAGCCACCTTGTGGTCAGTGGATTATACACGATATCACTTACCACTGCGTCTTTTTTTAGAGTGTTAAGTTTCAGCGGAATAGATTCCGTATCTGGATGCATACCCGCATTGGTCGTGTTGATCAATACATCAAAACGCGCAGTATCTTCTTCAGCTTGTTGTAAAGAAAAGCCTTCTATACGATCATCGTTCAAGTCTTTTAATAAAGATTGAAGACGTTCTTCTGAACGATTCGCTATCGCCAAATAGTTAGGAGCTTCCTTACTAAGGGCATAAGCGATAGATCGAGCAGCTCCACCCGCTCCGATCAATAGAACGTTCAACTCTGAAAGTGGCTTTTTGATCTTTTCTTTCAACCCTAATAAGAATCCCTTACCGTCTGTATTATACCCGATCAGCTTTCCATCTTTATTCACGACTGTGTTAACTGCGCCAATCTCTTTTGCTTCTTCATCAACCTCGTCTAAAAGAGGAAGAATAGCTACTTTATGAGGAATAGTAATGTTACATCCTGCATAGTTGCTTTCTTTTAGAAATTTAACGAATTTCTCCAATTCATCTGAAGGTACACGTTTTTTTTCATAGGTTCCCGTAATACCTGATTCCTGGAATGCCGCCGTTTGCATGACAGGTGACAAAGAATGATCGATTGGATCTCCGATGACAAGTGCTTTAATCATGATGAAAAATCTCTCCTTAGATTAAGGATGTTCGAACCGTTACTGCTACACCCTCTGGCGCATAAAAAGCGACCTTTGCACCAGCTTCTGGGAAAGTTACCCAGCCTAGTCCAGAGATCACAATATCTGTTTTGCTTTCCTTTATAACAAATTCATAGCGTTTAAGCTTCGGAAAGTTCTCGGTATCTTCAGGTGGAGCTAACATGTGTCCTAGATGTTTCTCATATAATTCGTCCGCTTTGTCGGTCTTCGTTCGATGGATATTCAAATGGTTTGAAAAATGGCATACAAATGACTGTTTGCCTCCCTTTATATAATCCATTCTTCCTAGTCCGCCAAAATACAGAGTCTGCAGCTCATTCAACTGAAACACCATAGGTTTGATCTCTTTTTTAGGCATGATGATGTTCAATTCTTTCTTTGAAACAAAATGCGCCATCTGGTGGTGATTAATGATTCCAGGCGTGTCGTACATGTGACTTCTTCCGTCGAGTGGAATATCAATGAGATCTAATGTTGTACCAGGAAAATGAGAAGTTGTGATTAAGTCAGCGGCTTCCTCGCCAAATTGTTTGATCAAACGGTTTATGAACGTAGATTTTCCTGTGTTCGTACACCCAACAACATATACGTCTTTTCCTTGACGGTAATAGTCGATAGATTCTGCCAATTCTTCAATACCATAACCTTTGTCAGCAGAGATCAATTTTACATCTATCGGTTTCAAGCCTAGCTCTTTTGCTTCCTTCTTCATCCAATGGATCACCTTGTTCGGATTCACTGATTTTGGAAGCAGATCGAGCTTGTTACCGACAAGAAGAATCGGATTGTTACCCGCGTAACGATGAAGTCCCGGTAACCAGCTTCCATTAAAATCAAAAATATCAACGATTTTAACAACTAGTGCATCTTCATCTCCAATACTTGAGACGATTTTACGATAATCATCATCTGTTAAACTTACGTCATGAATTTCATTATAGTGTTTTAAACGAAAACAGCGCTGGCAAATTGGCAGCTCTTTCGTCAGTGCCGAAAGAGGTGCGTATCCAAGCGCTTCTTTGTCTTCTGTTTGTATGGAAACTCCACAACCCACACATTTTACTTGTTCCAAACCTATTCCTCCCAATGCAGCATGCCTTTTCTTTTCATCCAAGACAAAATGATGCGTTCGATTTTTCTGTTAAACCTTGTCCAAAAACCATCACTGCTAGCCACTGGTACTACGAGTATAGTATGCAAACCTAATCGATTTCCACCAAGTACGTCAGTAAGAAGCTGATCTCCAATCACAACAACTTGTTCATTTTTCAGCTTCATATCTTTCAAAGCACGTTTGAAAGCTTTGGTCATTGGTTTTCTAGCACTATAGATAAAAGGGATACCCACAGGATCTGAGAAGCTCTTTACTCTATGTTGTGTATTGTTTGAAACAATTGTGATCAAAATACCTTTTTCTTTAATAGAAGTAAACCACTCGATCAATTCTGGAGTCGCTTCAGGTCGGTCCCATTCCACAAGCGTATTATCTAAGTCTGTAATAATACCTTTTACTCCACGCTCAACTAACATTTCCGGTGTGATGTCCAATATATTTTGAACATGTTGATCCGGTAAAAAATGTTTTAACATTCTAGCACCTCTTCACGTTTCCTTTTCAACGTATCTATTTTACCAGTAATGAAAGGAAGTACAAACGATTTTTCTGCAATACCTGTCATTATCTATAAATATCAATAGCATCCCATAAGGTTTTTCTTCTAAATCAAAGTTTTTGCAAGACCTCACTACGAATTTATTATAAATAGTTTAGAAAAACAAAAAGTTTTCGACAATTTGTTCCCCTACTCAAAATGTGGATAATCTTATTCACATTATTCCCCTAAGTATGAGTTATCTTTCTAAAAGATGTTAACACTTTACCCACAACTTATCCACCAAACACTGTGGATAAACGAACGGTTGTTCCTTTTTACAATACATGGTAAGCTTCAAAGTACATAAAGCAAGTACATAAATCATGAACTTACCATCCTATTCATTCCATATGAATGTAGAATACTTTTTTATTATTATTTTTATCAAAAGCAGGAGGTGACCATGCCGCTTCGTAAGGGCTATATTATGGAAAAACTTTCAGACGACCTGTTGATTGAATCCTACTTAAAAGCTAGAGAATTGAAACTTAGTCAGGACTTTATTCTACTTATAAAAAAAGAGATTGACAGAAGATCTCTTCATGCAAGATTACAGCAAGTTTTAATGTAGAGCGTAAATATACGCTCTATTTTTTTGTGGCCAGCTCTCTTTCAACTTTACGATATTCTTCTGGATTGAAAGTTATTTCAATAGGAATTTTCCACTGTTCTTCCCATGTTTGTTTATACTTTTTACTTAATAAGTCTGCCTTTTTATAATGATAAGACTTCATCTGTATCGCTACTACGTATTTCCCTTCTTTCTTTACAACCACTGCACGTTTAATAAATTTATCTTTTTTTATTTCACGTTTCATCTGTTCAGCAAGTGAAGATGCAGTTGAAACTCCTGCTTCAGAAAGACTAATGTGCTTTCGATAATATTCTCTTGGTAGAAACTCAGGGCTCGACTCATCTTTTTTATAAATCGAATCATTAAAACAGCCAGTTAGTTGAAACAAAACCAATAGTATTCCGTATGTATGTAGTAGTCTCATTTTCAATCACCTCTCAAATAGGTTAGGTATTTTTTGGGAAGGATATTCAAGAGATGCAAAATCAATCTGATTTGAGAGTTTCTGTTTGGTAAAGTATTTGCTAAAAAGGAAAGGTTTTGCTTACAATGTAATGGACTATGACGATTATTTTTGGGTTTTAAGGAGGTTTACCGGTACTCATGTTGCATATCTACATACTCTTACCTTTTTTAGCAGCCTTGTTAATTGGATTTGCTGCTAAAAAAGTAGACCGGATACATACTGGTTGGTTTGTTCTGCCTGTTCCAGCCGTGCTTTTTATCCTGTTTATCTCAAAACTGCCAACATTGGCTGAAGGGAAAATTGTTCAAAGCATTGCGAATTGGATTCCATCTCTCGACATCCAATTAAGTTTTTATCTAGATGGGCTTAGCATGCTTTTTTCACTTTTAATAACAGGAATCGGATCACTAGTCGTTCTTTATTCGATCTTTTATCTATCGAAAAAAGAACAGCTCGTTCATTTCTATGTTTATTTACTATTATTTATGGGATCGATGCTGGGTGTCGTTCTATCTGACAACGTGTTCGTGCTCTATACTTTCTGGGAATTCACAAGTATTTCTTCCTTTCTATTGATTGGGTTTTGGTTCTATCGTGAACGTTCCACGTATGGTGCACAAAAGTCGATGCTTGTAACGGTTTTTGGCGGTCTAGCTATGCTAGGGGCTCTTATTCTGCTATCCATTACAGCCGAAACGAATAGCATACGAGAGATGATCGCTAATCGGTCTGACATCATAGAGAGTGATTTATTTATTCCAATCTTAATATTGTTACTGATTGGTGCCTTTACAAAATCGGCACAGTTTCCATTTCACAGCTGGCTTCCAGATGCGATGGAAGCACCGACTCCAGTCAGTGCTTACCTTCACTCTGCAACGATGGTTAAAGCAGGAATATATCTTGTCGCGAGGTTCTCTCTCATCTTTAGTGGAACAGATGTATTTTTTATCATCGTTTCGGGAGTGGGGCTGATTACACTTTGTTTAGGATCTATTCTCGCGTCTCGCCAGACTGATCTGAAGGGGATCTTAGCTTATTCAACGATCAGCCAGCTTGGTATGATAATGACGATGCTCGGCTTTGGTACTGGTATCGCAACACTTGCAGCGATCTTTCACATCTTTAACCACGCTACCTTTAAAGGCAGCTTGTTTATGATAGCAGGTATTGTTGATCATGAGACAGGTACGAGGGATATTAGAAGACTTGGCGGACTTTATACATTTATGCCGATCTCAGCTACTCTAGCATTCTTTGGAGCATTCTCCATGGCTGGCGTCCCGCTTCCGATCTTCAATGGATTTTTAAGTAAAGAAATGTTTTTTGATTCATCATTAAAATTAGAGCAGACGAGCGGTTTTGCTGGAACGTTTGCAGAGTGGATTCCGTGGCTAGCCGTAATCGGAAGTATCTTCACATTCGTTTATTCTATGTATTTAGTATTCGGCACTTTTACAGGTAAAGCCAAGTTGGATCAACTTGAGAAAAAGCCTCATGAAGCGCCGATCGGTATGCTCATTTCTCCGATTATCCTTATTGGGTTTGTCGTTTTGATTGGATTATTGCCAAACTTGATCAATGAGTCGTTACTTGCACCCGCAGTTGGATCAGTAACGGGGGACTTTGCTTTAACTCACTTAGCATTTTGGCATGGTTTTGATAACACACCTTTGCATATGTCATTGATTGTTGTAGTGATTGGAACTATTCTTGTACTTACGCTAAAAAGATGGCAGCCGATCTATAATAGAGTACCTGGAAAGTTTTCAACGGATCGTATATATCAGTCTATCGTAAACGGCCTATTGAGTTTCTCAAGTAAATTTACGAAGTTCTATATGACGGGTTCATTGCGATTGTATACATCCATTATTCTTGTATTCTTGGTCCTGGCTACCTCAATCTTTATATATGTTACAGACGGATTTAAAATAGCTTTCGATGATCTAGCACCGGTAACTTGGCCAGAGGTTTTAGTCGGTTTTGTTATGGCTGTTGCTGCTATTGCGACGATCTGGATGACACAGAGAATCGCTGCGATCATTGTAATCGGAGTTGTAGGATATGGTCTTTCCTTATTGTTCGTTTTTTTCCGAGCACCAGACCTCGCATTAACACAGCTTATCGTTGAGACTATAACGGTCGCTCTCTTCTTGCTATGTTTTGCGCATCTTCCAAAGTTGAAAAAATCGGACAAGAAACCTTCTGAAAAACTTGTTGATTTTGTAATTGCAGCTTCAACGGGAGCACTTTTAACTATTGTAGCGATCTCTGCTCATAGCTCTAAATATTTTGACAGCATCTCGAAATATTTTGTAGATAATTCTTATAAGCTTGGCGGTGGAGACAATATCGTCAACGTTATCCTTGTTGACTTTCGTGGACTAGATACTTTATTCGAAATTGCAGTACTTGGTCTAGCTGCTCTAGGCATTTATGCCATGATAAAATACCGGGATAAAGGAGACATGAACCACTAATGGAAATTCTTATGTCTATACTTGCCGGAACGTTATTTGCAGCCGGCGTTTATCTTATACTTCAGAAACAGTTACTAAAAATTGTACTTGGTACAGCGCTTTTATCACATGGGGCTCACTTGTTTATCTTAACGATGGGTAAATTAAACCGTGGTAAACCTCCTATTTTAATAGAGGGGGTCAAGAACTATACAGACCCTCTCCCTCAAGCGCTAATACTGACATCTATTGTTATTAGTTTTGGGGTTACGAGCTTTCTACTTGTACTGGCTTATCGAACCTATCAAAGCAACAAGACAGATATGATGGATCAGCTAAGGGGAACAGATGATGAGTAATTTAGTATTCTTGCCAATATTTATACCTTTGTTTTTCGGAGCTTTGCTTGTTTTCTTTAATAAGAAACAAAAGGCAACGGTTAACCTTTCATTTCTAGTGGTCTTGTTAAGTTTCGGTGTATCGCTCTACTTAAGTTATCATGTATTTTCGAACGGACCCCTCACCTTGGAAACTGGGGGTTGGAAAGCACCATACGGAATTATCCTTGTAGCTGACAAGCTGTCCGTCATCATGATACTTGCTGTAAATGTGATCGCTTTAACTGCCGCGATCTTTGCACTTTCTTCCGTTACGGAAAAAATGGTAGAGCACTATTTTTACCCTTTGTTCTTCTTACTGATCGCTGGGGTGAGTGGTGCATTCTTAACAGGTGATCTATTCAACCTGTTCGTGTTCTTTGAAGTGTTGTTAATGGCATCCTATGGACTGATCATTATTGGAGGTTCTAAGCATCAGTTTCGAGAATCAGTAAAGTACATCTTACTAAATTTATTTTCGTCTATTCTATTTGTTACTACGGTAGCCTTCCTATACTCTGTTACGGGTACTGTAAATATGGCGCAACTCGGGGAACGTGTTGGCCAAGTTGAGCAACAAGGTATCTTGACCGGAATAGGGATATTACTATTTATTGTTTTCGCGACAAAAGGTGCTCTATTTCCATTGTATTTTTGGCTTCCTAAATCGTATATCGTACCGTCACCTATCGTTTCTGCATTGTTTGGTGCATTATTGACCAAAGTTGGTGTGTACTCAATGCTCAGAGTCTTCACACTCATTTTTTCACACAAACTTGAGCTGACACACACTTTTTTCATTTGGATCGCTACGATTACGATGATTATAGGAGTCATTGGTGCGCTTTCTACATCTAATGTGAAATTGATCATTGCTTACAATATCATGCCAGCGATCGGCTTTATGCTTCTCGGTATAGGAACATTCTCAGCAGAATCACTTGCAGGGACGATCTACTATCTTGTTCATGATATGGCGATTAAAGCCGCTTTATTTTTCCTTGCCGGCCTACTTGTTTGGCATGCTGGAACTTCTAACCTAAAAAAGATGGGCGGATATATAAAAACCGCACCACTTATGGGTTGGATGTTCTTTGTTGCATCTCTTATATTAGCTGGAATCCCGCCTTTTAGTGGCTTTATTGGGAAATACCTTCTTTTAAGAGGTGCGATGGATGAAGGACATTATATTGCTGCTGGGGTCGGATTATTATCGAGTCTGTTAATCTTATTTTCTGTGATTCGCATCTTTATTGGGGCTTTCTGGGGTGAGCTAAAGGAAGAACCGAAACAACCTTTGAGAACTTCAGGATTAGCAGCGTCTGCGGTACTGATCGCGATCTCTATCTTGCTTGGTGTTGGAGCAGAATGGTTCTATCCGTATGTTCAGGCAGCAGCAGACAGTCTGATCGATCCGCAAATCTATATCGATTATGTATTAAAGGAGTAATTCCATGACATTTCAACTTATTCTAAATTTGCTGATCGGCGTTATTTGGATGTTTTTATCTGAGAGCTACTCTTTCGCAAGTTTTATAGTTGGATTTGTGATTGGAGCAGCACTTCTCTTCTTGCTGAATCGTTTCATTCCTGATTCGTACTATTTTAAACATGTGAGAGCGATTCTATATTTGATCTTTTTATTCATAAGAGAACTTCTTCTAGCCAATATCGAAGTTCTAAAATGGGTTTATAAACCCAAGCTTGATTTTCAGCCGGGTATACTCGCACTTCCGATTGACGTGAAGAAAAACTGGGAGATCACTTTACTTGCTAACTTGATTACTTTAACTCCTGGAACTTTGTCTGTGGATGTTTCTAGGGACCAACGATATATTTATATCCATGCGCTCGATCTTCCGGATGTTAATGAAACCATCGTAAGCATTAAGGAATCTTTTGAAAAAGCAATAAGGGAGGTAACACGATGACAGATTGGTTTACAATTGTTGTTCATGTTTGTTTATTCGTAACGACCATCTCGATTCTGCTTCTTCTCTATCGAGCGGTAAGGGGTCCTTCAAATCCAGATCGCGTAGTAGCACTAGACACGATCGGCATTAACTTAATTGCGATCACTGGTATTATGGCGATCATATTAGACACTGTTCAGTTGAACGATATTATTCTGCTTATCGGCATATTGACGTTCATTGCGACTGTCTCTGTTGCAAAATTTTTAGAAAAGGGTGTTATCATTGATCAAGATCGTGATTAGCTTCTTCCTCATCGCTGGCACCTTTTTTATATTCTCAGGAACACTTGGTGTACTCCGCTTTCCTGACGTATATTCAAGACTTCATGCTGCAAGTAAAGCCTCAACATTAGGAGTATCCGGAATTTTAATCGGAGCCTTTATCTATGTGTTGTCTGAAATGCATGTTTTCAGCGGTAAATTAATATTAGGTATCCTTTTTGTTCTGTTAACTGCTCCAGTAGCAGGACACATGATTTCAAGAGCAGCATACAGAACAGGAGTGCCACTCTCTGAAAAAACAGTATTTAATGAACTTGAAAATAAAGATCGTTCTAATACTCCATAAATAATAGCGACTATTCATCACATACTCGTTGTCATATAATGATTAGAATGGGTATATAATTTTAAGCAACGAACGAACACGGATAAATTCATCTAAAAGGGCGATACTCTCTATCTCCTTTTAATTTGTACACTTCCTTCGTTCTAGCCGGTTACCCGTTTGAGGAGTGATTGTATGTTCATGCTCGAAAGAGAGCGCATTGATTCAACGTTTAAGAAAGTGAAGGGACAAACCGCTAACTTCTTAACATTGATCAATTTATCATTAGGAACTTTAGCTTTATTATTTATGGTATCAGGTGATCTGAAGATAGGATTCATCTTAATCTTCTTAGCAGGTCTGTTTGACCGTTTTGATGGTATGGTAGCTCGAAAGTTACATATTGAGTCCGAGTTTGGGAAACAATTAGACTCTCTTTGTGACTTGATCTCATTTGGAATAGCACCTGCGTTTTTAATCTATCAAGTTGTCCTTCATCAGTTTGGTGTTCCTGGCATGATCTTCACCGTTATCTTTATTGTTTGTGGTGCGATTCGATTGGCTCGGTTTAACATTACAGAGTTTACCGGTTCTTTTGTAGGTGTGCCGATCACATTAGCTGGTTGTTTGATGGCTGCAGGTTATCTGACAGTTGATCTAGTACCTGGATATCTTTATATGTTTTTAACGTTCATATTATCTGTCCTCATGATTAGTACTATCACGATTGAAAAAAGATAAATATTTGTTGAAGAAAGCTTGGCATGAATTTGCCAAGCTTTTTTATTGTTCATTTCGTTAGCTTATTCTAGAAATTTTAAAAATAATCCTAGAAATTTCAGTGTTAATTCAGCGAGTTTTTGCAATAATAGGGCGAGATTTGAGGATAAATCGGTGAGTCGACAAAATTCGGTAAAAAATGATTCCCCAATACCCCATCTTTAAGACAATACACACATTCAGCCATTTACCACTACAACACACCTTGGCGTAGCTTAATAACAAGCAAAAGTCTACATGATTAATTAACCCCTATATAGCGAAAAACGGCAATTCCTCTTAAAGGAACTGCCGTATCTATGTTTATTCTTCTGTTAGTGCTAAAAACTCTTCTACATCGGCTGCCGCAAGTTCGATACCTTTTAACCAGAAGTCTTGCTTTGTAACATCTATCCCTAGATGTTTTTGTGCGAGCTCTTCCACTTCCATCTTTCCTGTATCTTGAAGAAGTGCAATATATTTTTCTTCAAATGAAGGACCTTCTTCTTTTGCTTTTGCATAGATTCCCGCAGAGAACAGATAACCGAATGTATACGGGAAGTTATAGAACGGAACGTCTGTAATATAGAAATGAAGCTTTGATGCCCAGAAGTATGGGTGATATTCATCGAGTGCACCATTAAAAGCTTCTTTTTGTGCTTCTTCCATCAGTTCACATAAACGTTCTACGGAAAGTTGACCGGATTTTCTTTCTTCATACATTCTCGTTTCAAACAGAAAACGAGCATGAATATTCATGAAGAATGCTACAGAACGTTGAGCTTTATCTTCGAGCAATGCAATTTTTTCTTCTTTTGTTTTTGCGTTTGATACTGCTGCATCAGCAACGATCATCTCAGCAAAAGTTGAAGCCGTTTCAGCTACGTTCATGGCATAATTCGTTGCATAGTACGGCATCTCTTTTAAAACGTCCGTATGGAACGCGTGACCAAGTTCATGAGCTAAAGTTGAAACGTTGCTAGGTGTTCCAGAGAACGTCATAAAGATTCTTGTTTCTTTCTTAGTCGGAAACCCCGTACAGAAGCCTCCAGGTCTTTTACCTGAACGATCTTCTGCTTCAATCCAACCGTCTAGGAACGCCTTTTTAGAGAAATCAGCCATTTTTGGTGCAAGCGTACGGAAATGATCTACGATAAATTGAGCCGCTTCGTCATAACTCATCTTACTGTTTGCAGAAGATAACGGTGCATCAACATCGTACCAGCTTAATTTATCTAGACCTAGGAGTTTCGCTTTTCGATCTAAGTATTTTACGAAGATTTCTTTTTGAGAAGTGATGGCATCCCACATTGCTGTAAGCGTCTCTTCTTTCATACGATTGATCGCTAGTGGTTCTTTTAATGTCTCTTCCCAACCTCTGTGCTTGTAGATCTCGTTTCTAAATCCTGCGATATGATTTAGTGAAGCTCCACAGAATTCACCTTCATGGTCCCATGCCTGAACAAACTTTTTAAACGTTTCTTTTCTCACGTTACGGTCAGGACTTGAAAACTTATTCTCAGCTTGCCCTACTGAAAGTTCTTCTTCTTTTCCATCGATCTCAACTTTAATTGAAATTCTACCTACCACAAGATCGTATAAAGTTGACCAAGCATGATAGCCGTCTACAGCGAGATCATTGATCAATGATTCTTCAGAGATACCAAGCTTCTCTTTTGCATTCGTTCTTCTCTCATTTAACGAGAACGCGATATGTTCGTACTCAGGTTGGCTCATCAGATCTTTCCAAGCATCTTCCGAGATTTCCATTAATTTCTGATCGATGACTGATCCAACGTTAGAGAATGCTGCATATACAGATTCCAATCGCCCGCGGAGTGACATCGCCTTCTTGTCTTTTACATCTTGAGCGATCAAGCAGCCGATAAAAGCTCCTGCAGTTGATAATCTTTCAGAAAAACTTTGAAGTTCTTTAATAAGTGATAAAAAGTTTTCGTTTGAAAACGTGAAAGAATTCGCTTTTTTTGCTAATTCTTTCGCTGCGTTCTCTGCCCAATTTATTTCAGCTACTAATTCTTTAGATTCACTTCCACCAGGAAAAACGGAATCAAGTTCCCATGTTTGTCTTAAATCTTGTAATAACATTATTTCTCCCCCATATGTACATATTTCCACTCTTTTCTTATTATAAAAAATATTCAAACAAAAATCGACTATGAAGTTTATTTTTTTTAGATTAATTTTTTTAAAAAATAGAAGTTGGTTTATCTAGGCAAACAAAAAAGAAGCTCTCCTCAACAAGAAGAACTTCTTCACACTCTTTATTCAGCGATTGAAACATAAACGAAATAGGCCAGCATCACGACGAATGATCCATATAGTACTGCATCTTGCATAAGAACCCCTCCTGGTTTTTTACCTATTCTATTCCCTGTTTTGTATATCTAAACCCCAACTTATCGAACTTGCTTTCCTAAATTGGCTTTTGCCTGCTGGATAAGTTCTTTTACCATTCTTCCGCCGATCTGTCCGCCGACTTTTCCAGCGTCTTTTGACGTGATCGTACCGTTATATCCTTTTTCAAGGTTCACACCCATATCTCTTGCCACTTCATACTTAACATCATCTGGTGACTGATCTGATACGTTATAACCCGCTTCTCTCATCACTTTTGCCTTTAACCGATCGAGCCCTTCTCTAGCTTCCGGGACGATAGGCTGACGCTTTCTTCTTGCCATATATAAAAACTCCTTTTTTCTTTAGTTTGTCCGAATAA